>NZ_JZUE01000008.1 GCF_000969605.1 Aquincola tertiaricarbonis
TGACGTTGTAGTCCACCACCCGCTTCACGGGCACCAGGATCTTCATAGCTCAGCTCCTTTGCGTGTATTCGTTCAGTCCAGCTTGGCGCCGGACGCCTTCACCAATTGTTCCCACACCGGGTAGTCCTTCCGGTAGGCGGCCATGAAGGCTTCCGGGGTACCGGCCACCGGATTGAAGCCCATCGCCGCGAACTTCTCGCGCATCTCGGGCGTGTTGACCACGGCGTTCACTTCCTTGGCCATGCGCTGCACGATGTCCATCGGCGTCTTCGCCGGTGCGGCCATGCCCACGAAGCCGCAGATGCGGTACGCATCATCCTTCAGGCCCTGCTCCACCAGCGTGGGCACGTTGGGCAGCACGGCCATGCGCTGGTCGCCGGTGACGCCGATGATCTTCAGCTTGCCGGCGTCGATGTGCGGCTTGGTGCCCGAGGCGCTGGCATAGGCCATCTGGATCTGGCCGCCCAGCAGGTCCTGCAGCATCGGCGCCTCGCCCTTGTAGGCCACGTGGGACATGTCGGCATTCAGCGCCTGGCTCATGTAGGCGCCGGCCAGGTGCGCATAGGAGCCGATGCCCCAGGAGCCGTACGACACCTTGCCCTTGTTCTTGGTGATCCACGCCTGCAGCTCGGCCGCGTTGCGGGCCGGCACGTCGGGGTGCACCACCAGCGTCACCGGCGCCACCGCGATCTGCGAGACCATCACCAGGTCCTTCTGCGGGTCGTAGGGCAGCTTGGCGAACAGGAACTGGTTGATCAGCAGCGAGGTGCTGAGCGAGATGGTGAAGGTGCTGCCATCGGGCGCGGCCTTGGCCACGGTATCGGTGCCCAGGATGCCGGCGGCGCCGCCCTTGTTCTCCACGATGATGGTCTGGCCCAGCCGCGGGCCCAGCTTGTCGGCGATCAGGCGCGCCGACACGTCGGTGGCGCCGCCCGGGTTGAACGGCACGATGATGCGGATGGGCTTGCTGGGCCAGGCGGCCTGCGCCTGCACCCACGGGGCGGCGGCCAGGCCGGCCGACACGGCGGCACCACGGGCCAGCAGCTGGCGGCGGTTGATGGGTTGGTTCATCGTGTTGTCTCCTTCAGGGGGCGGGGGATCGTTGTTCGTGTTCGATGCGGGCCTTCACGCCGAGCCGCGCCGCGGTTTCGGCGATGGCCGGTGCCAGAGCGGCCACAGCCGGATGCGCGGGGCAGCGCACCAGCAAGCCCGCAGGACCGTCGGCCACCACGGCAGGCAGCGGCGTGCCGGCGAGCGCGGCCTCGCGCCACAGGGCCTGCAGCCGCTGGCCAAGCGTGTCGATTGCGGCCAGCTGCCGCAGCTCGGGCTTAAAGATCTTGCCCACGTTGGTGGTGGGCATGCGCTGCAGCACGGTGATGCGCTTGGGCCGCGCCGGGGCCTCGTCCACCCGCTGGGAAACGAAGGCCAGCAGTTCTTCCTCGGTGGCGCTGGCGCCGGGCAGCAACGTGGCATAGGCCACCGGCACTTCGCCGGCATAGGCATCGGGCGCGCCCACGGCCGCGGCCAGCTGCACCGCGGGATGGGCGTCGAGTGCGTCCTCGATCACCTTGGGATCGATGTTGTGGCCGCTGCGGATGATCAGGTCCTTGGCGCGACCGGTGAGGTTCAGCCGGCCCTGCTCGTCCAGCCAGCCCAGGTCGCCGGTGGCCAGCCAGCCGTCGGGCGTGAAGGCCTTCCTGTTCTCCGCCTCGTCGACGAAGCCGGAGAACAGGTTGGGCGAGCGGAACAGCACCATGCCCGCCTCGCCCGGCGGCAGCTCGCGGTCGCTGGCGTTGCCGCGCTCGTCCAGCGCCACGATGCGCAGCTGCGTGTACGGCAGCGGGAAGCCCACGCAGCCGGCCGGCCCCACCACGCCGGGTGGCGTGATGGTGGAGATGCCGGCCATCTCGGTCATGCCCAGGCTTTCATGCACATGCAGGCCGAACAGCCGCTCGAAGCGCGCCGCCAGCTCGGGCGACAGCGGCGCGGCGCCGGTGCGGCAGTACTGGATGGAGGAGATGTCGGCGCCTTCCAGCGGCACGTCGGCCAGCGCGGCCAGCACCGTGGGCACGGCCGACAGCGACGTGGGCTTGAAGCGCTCCACCAGGCGCCAGTACTGGCGCATCACCTCGCGGTTGCGCAGCAGCGTGGTGGTGGGGATCACCACTTCCACCCCGGCCGAGAACGACGCCAGCGACGCCGGCAGCACCCCCGCCACATGGAACAGCGGGTAGCCGTTGATGGCCACGTCGGTGGACCGCAGGCCCTGCATCTGCACGCTGGCCCAGGCGGTGAACACCTGCGCACGGTGGCTGTGCCGCGCCAGCTTGGGGTCGCCCGTGGTGCCGCCGGTGTGGAAGTAGGCGGCGATGTCCTCGGGCTGGATGTCCCGGCCGCCGATCAGGCGGTCGGCGGGCTGCGCGGCGCGCGCTTCGTTGAAATCCAGCACGCCTTCGGGCAGTGCGCCTTCCACCGCCGGTGGCGCGTCGTGCGGCATCACCCGCAGCACGGTGCGCAGCGTGGGCACCTTCTCGCGCAGGCGCATGGCCTTCTGCCAGTAGCCGGCCTCGGCATCGGCGCCCCAGGCGACCAGCACCTTGGCGCCGGCCGCATTCATCAGCGCGGCCAGCTTGTCTTCGTTCAGCAGCGGATTGAGCGGCTGCACGATGCCGGCCGCCTCGCCGCCCCACAAGGCCAGGTGGTACTCCGGGCAGGCGGGCAGCAGCACCGACACCGCCTGCTGCGGGCCCAGGCCCAGCGTGTGCAGCAGGTTGGCCGTCTGGTGCAGGCCTTCGAACAGCTGGCGGTAGCTCCAGCGCAACGGGCGGTCGGCCTCTTCCACGCTGCGGAAGAAGACGATGGCCGTCTTGTCGCCGAAGGCCGCGGCCGAGTTGCGGAACAGCTCATAGGTGCTGCGCACCGGCACGGCTTCGGCCAGCGGCATCGCGGCCTCGATGCGCTGCACGTCGGCCAGGCTGCGAACGGGCGCGCCGGCGCGGAACGGCTGGCCTGCGGCGTGGAAGGTGGTCATGCGCTTGTCTCCTGCACGGGTCGTGCTGCCCGTTGGGGGTAATGATGTCAGGCTGCGAGGGGCACCGGTGCAATGCGGCGCGCGGCCGCCTGCATCTCGGTCGCCAGGCGATCGACGATGACGGCCAGCGGCTCGATGCGGTCGGTGAAGGCCAGCGCGTGGCCGGCCGACAGCACGCCGCGCGAGGTGTCGCCGGTCTCGTAGGCCTGGCGGCCGATGCGGCCGGCCACCAGCGGCAGCAGCTCCTGGATGGTGACGTCGGGCTTGGCGGCTTCGATGGCCTGCACCTCGTCGGTGGTGCCGTTGCGCAACGCGCGCACGGTGTTGCGCACCGTGTGCATCAGCAGCGTGGTGTCGGTGGGCTGGGCCTGCACCAGGCGGCGCTTGTAGTCGTCATGCGCCCAGATTTCCTCGGCCACGGTGAAGCGCGTGCCCACCACCACGCCGGCCGCCCCCATGGCCAGCGCCGCCGTCACCTGCGAGCCGCAGCCGATGCCGCCCCCGATCAGGTAGGGGATGTGCAGCTGCCCACGCGCCCAGGCGGCATTGACGATGCTGCCCACCATGTCCATGCCCGGGTGGCCGCCGCACTCGGCGCCCACGATGGCCACCGCATCCACGCCCAGCGACTGCGCCTTGACCGCATGGCGCACCGCCGGCACCTTGTGCAGCACCTTGATGCCGGCGGCCTTCAGCATGGGCAGGTAGGCCTCCGGGCTGCGGCCCGAGGTCTCGACAAAGCGCACGCCCTCTTCGGCGATCAGCTCGAACACCGCCTGCGTGCGCTCGCCCGGCACCAGCTTGGGCAGCATCGACACGTTGACGCCGAAGGGCCCGCCCTCGCACAGGTCGCGGCAGCGACGGATCTCGTCGCGCAGGCGGGCCGGGTCGGGAAAGCTGGCCGCGGTGATGAAGCCGATGATGCCGGCGCGCGAGGCCGCGGCCACGTAGCGTGCGTCGGACAGCCACATCAGCCCGCCGGCCACAATGGGCAGGCGGATGCCGAACAGATCTGTGATGGCGGTGGTATGCATGGCGGACCTGCGGTGCCTATTCGATGGACACGCCCTTGTCGCGGATCACCTGGCTCCACTTCTGGTCGTCGCGGCGGATGCGCTCGGCCGTGTCCTTGGGCGACTGCCAGGCGGCAAAGGTGCCGGCGGCCTTCAGCTTCTCCTGGATCTCGGGCTCGGCCAGCGTCTGCTTCAGCGCCTCGCTCAGCTTGCCGATCACCGGCGCGGGCGTGCCGGCCGGTGCCAGCAGGCCGCCCCAGGACACCGCGTCAAAGCCCGGGAAGCCCTGCTCCGACACCGTCTTCACATCGGGCAGGTAAGGCACGCGCTGCGGCGAACCCACGGCGATGGCGCGCAGCTTGCCGGCCTTGATGTGCGGCAGCGCGGCGACCATGTCCGCATACATCACCGGCACCTGGCCGCCGAGCACGTCGGTCACGGCCGGTGCGCCGCCGCGGTAGGGCACATGCGACATCTCGAACTTGCCCAGCGACTTCAGCGACTCGGTGGTCAGGTGGCCGAAGCTGCCCTGGCCCGAACTGGTGTAGTTCAGCGGGGGATTGGTGGCCTTGGCCTTGGCGATGAGCTGCGGCAGCGTGGTCACGTCGGGCAGCGACTGCGGATTGACCACCATCACGATCGGCAGGTCGTAGGTGGTGCCGACGGGCGTGAAGTCCTTCTGGATGTCGTACCTGGCCGACTTGTACAGGTGCGGCGCCAGCAGCGTCGGCGTGGCCAGCATCATCAACGTGTAGCCGTCCGCCGGGGCCTTGGCCACCTGCGCGGCGGCGATGGCGCCCGAAGCACCGGCCTTGTTCTCGACGATGACCTGCTGCTTCAGCAGCTCGCTCATGCGCTGGCCGACGATGCGCGATGCGGTGTCGGTGGGGCCACCCGGCGGGAAGGGCACCACCAGCGTGATCGGCTTGGCCGGGTAGGCCTGCGCCATCGCGCCGAATGCAGGCGCGGCCAGGGCCAGGGCGAGGAGACTGCGGCGCAGGGTACTGACGGGTCGGGAAGCGGAACGGGAACGCATGCGGAACTCCTTGCGGTGCAGTGGAAAGCGACGCGCCGCACCTGGCGGCCGGCGCGCATCTGGAAAGAAAAAGGAAGCGTGGGTCGCGGCGCCTAGCCGCGGCCAGGCCGCTGGTCGCCCAGCAGCTCCTGCAGCACGGCCTCGGTGTCGGCGCCGAGCTGAGGCGGCGGCCGGCGCACCGGCAGCCGCTCGCCGTCGATGCGGTAGGGCGGTGCCAGCACATGCGTGCTGCCGGCCACCGGATGCGGCTGCACCGTGACCAGGCCACCTTCCACCGCGCGCGGCGAGGTCAGCGCCTCATGCAGGCCCAGCACCTCGCCGCAGGGAATGCCGGCGCCCGACAGCGCGGCCAGCAGCTGCGCACGCGGCCGGCGGGCCAGCTCCGCATGCAGCACCGGCAGCAGCTCGGCGCGGTTGGCCGAGCGGCCCAGGTTGGTCTTGAAGCGCTCGTCGGCCGCCAGGTCGGGCCGCTCGATCACCTCGGTGCAGAAACGCTGGAACTGCGCGTTGTTGCCCACGGTGATGACGATGGGGCCGTCGGCCGCGTCGAACACGCCGTAGGGCACGATGGACGGATGCGCGTTGCCGTAGCGCGGCGGGTCTTCGCCCATCAGCAGCGCTTCCAGGCCGTAGTAGGCGGTGATCATCAGTCCGCAGTCGAACAGCGCCATCTCCACATGCCGGCCGGTGCCGGTGTGCTCGCGCTGGTACAGCGCGGCCAGCACCGCCTGCGCCGCATACATGCCGGTCATCAGGTCGACCGCGGCCACGCCGAACTTCAGCGGCGGCTGCGTGGCCTCGCCGTTGAGCGCCATCAGGCCGGCCTCGCCCTGCACCACCAGGTCGTAGCCCGGGCGCGCGGCTTCGCTGCCGGCGCGGTTGTAGCCCGAGACCGAGCAGTAGATCAGCCGCGGGTTGTCGGCCTTCAGCTGCTCATAGCCCAGGCCCAGCTTCTCCATGCCGCCGAACTTGAAGTTCTGGATCACCACGTCGCACTTGGCGGCCAAGGCCTTGGCCGTGGCCTGGCCTTCGGGCGTCTGCAGGTCCAGCGCCACCGACCGTTTGTTGCGGTTCATGCTGTTGAAGTAGGCGGTCTCGGTCTTGCCGACGCGCAGGCCCCAGTCGCGGGTGTCGTCGCCGCGGCCGGGATGTTCCACCTTGATCACGTCGGCGCCGAAGTCGCCCAGCACCATGCCGCACAGCGGGCCGGCCAGCACCCGCGAGAAGTCCAGGACACGCACGCCGGACAGCGGCAGTGCGGAAGCATTCGGGGCCATCTATCAGTCTCCAGCCGGGTCAACGGCCATGTCAGCGGCGGCGCAAGGCCGCGAAGTCGGCGCGGCGCTTCTGCAGGAAGGCGCCGATGCCTTCGGCCGCCTCGTCGTCGCCCTGGCTTTCGACCATGGCGCGTGCTTCGAGTTCGAGCTGTTCATCCAATGAGCGCATGTGCGCGCCGCGGCACAGCGCCTTGATGCGCGCGGTGGCGCGGTCCGGTCCTTCGGCGATGCGCTGGCCCAGCGCGATGGCCTCGGCCTCGGCCGTGCCGGCATCCACCAGGCGATTGACCGCGCCCAGCGCATGCAGCCGCTCGGCCGGCACGCGGTCGCCGGTCAGGCACAGCTCGGTCAGCACCTGGCGCGACACGAACTCGGCCAGGAACGAGGTGATGCCGCCGTCGGGCGTGAGACCCACCTTGATGTAGGTGACGCTGTAGAACGCCTCGCGCGACGACACGAGCATGTCGCAGGCCAGCGCCAGCGACATGCCGGCCCCGGCCGCGCCGCCTTCCACCGCGGCGATCACCGGCTTGGCCGTGTCGCGCAGCCGGCGCACGAAGCCGTGCAGCAGCTCCAGCCGCTCCCGCCGGTCCTCGGGCGCCATGTCGCGCCGCGTGGCCAGCTGGTTCAGGTTGCCGCCGGCGCAAAAGAAGCCGCCCGCGCCGGTGAGCACGATGGCGCCGATGGTGGGATCGGCATCCGCCTCCACCAGCGCCTGCGTGGCCGCGGTGTAGAACTCGGCGCTCAGCGCATTGCGTGCGGCCGGGTTGTTGTTGACCAGCACCAGCACCGGGCCTTCGCGGCGCTGCAGCAGCACGTCGGTGGCACTCATGCGGCAACCTTGCCCAGCGCGATGTAACGCTCGAGGTGGAAGTCCTCGTCGCCCAGCTGGTGGTCGATCATCACCAGCCGCTTCGCGTAGTGCGACAGCGGCAGCTCCCAGGTCATGCCGATGCCGCCGTGCAGCTGCACGGCTTCTTCCGCCACCAGCGTGCCCACGCGCCCGATAGTGAACTTGGCGGCCGACAGCGCCTTCTCGCGCGCGATGCGGTCATCGCCGTCGATGGCCGCGGCGGCATTGATCACCGCCGAGCGGGCCTGCTCGATTTCCAGCAGCACATCGGCCATGCGGTGCTGCAGCGCCTGGAAGCTGCCGATGGGCACGCCGAACTGCTTGCGGGTCTGCAGGTATTCCAGCGTGGCCTGGCGGGCCACGTCCATCGCACCCAGCGATTCGGCGCACAGCGCCAGCACGCCGCGGCCCACCGCATGTTCGATGGTAGCCAGCGCCTGGCCTTCTTCGCCCAGCAGCGCGTCGGCCGGCACGGTCACGTTGTCCAGCGTGACGGTGGCCACGCGGCCGCCGTCGATGGCGGCCTGGCCGCTCACCTTCAGGCCCGGCGTGCCGGCCGGCACCGGGAACAGCGACAGGCCTTGCGCATCGGCCTCGCCCCCCGCGGTGCGGGCCGACACCAGGAACAGCGTGGCCGCCTCGCCCTGCGCCACCACGGCCTTCGTGCCGTTGAGCACCCAGCCGTTGTCGCTGCGGCGCGCGGTGGTGGCCACCTGCTGCAGCGAATACACGCTGTCGGCCTCGCCATGCGCGAAGGCACCGATGGTGCTGCCGTCGATCAGCTTGTTGAGCCAGGTGCGCTGCTGCTCGTTGCCGGCATGGCTGATGGCGCTGCCCACCAGCACCGCGCTGCCCAGCAGCGGCTCCACCACCAGGCCACGGCCCAGGGCTTCGAAGACCACGGCGATGTCGAACCCGGCGCCGCCGTAGCCGCCATCGGCTTCGCTGAACAGCGCACCGATGGCGCCCAGCTCGGCGAACTGCTGCCATTGGTTGGCGCTGTAACCCTCGGGCGACTGGGCGATGCGGTTGCGGGCCTCGAAGCCGTACTGCTCGGCGATGTAGCGGTTCAGGGTGTCCGCCAGCATGCGGCGGTCTTCGGTGTGCTCGAAATTCATGTCCTGCTCCTGGCTGGCGTCAGAGCCCAAGGATCATCTTGGAGATGATGTTGCGCTGGATCTCGTTGGAGCCGCCAAAGATCGACAGCTTGCGGTTGTTGAAGTAGCTGGCCGCCGCGCTGGCCGCTTCTTCCGGCGCGCCCACTTCCCCTTCGTACGGGCCTTCCAGCGCATCGGCGTTGAAGGGCCGCGCATGCGGGCCCATCGCCCGGCGCAGCAGCGACGTCAGCTCCTGGCGGATGACGGTGCCGCGGATCTTCAGCATCGAGCTTTCGGCACCCGGCACGCCGCCGCCGGCCACCGCCGCGATCACGCGCAGGTTGGTGGTCTTCATGTTCTCCAGGTCGATCTCGACCTTGGCCAGGCGGGCCGCGAACAGCGGGTCCTCGGCCAGCGGCCGGCCGTTCTTCTGCACCCGTGCGGCGGCCTTTTTCAGCTTGGCCAGCGCAGCCACCGAGAAGCCCACGCCCGCGATGTTGGTGCGCTCGTAGGTCAGCAGGTACTTGGCACAGTCCCAGCCGCGATTCTCCTCGCCCACCAGGTTCTCGGCCGGCACGCGCACGTCGGTGAAGAACACCTCGTTGACCTCGTGCGCACCGTCCAGCGTGATGATGGGCCGCACTTCCACGCCAGGGCTCTTCATGTCCACCAGCAGGAAGCTGATGCCCGACTGCTTCTTGGCCGCCGGGTCGGTGCGCACCAGGCAGAAGATCATGTTGGCGTGCTGGCCCAGCGTGGTCCAGGTCTTCTGGCCGTTGACGACGTAGTGGTCTCCGTCGCGCACGGCGGTGGTCTTGACGCTGGCCAGGTCGGAGCCGGCGCCGGGCTCGGAATAGCCCTGGCACCACCAGTCGGCACCGTTCAGGATGCGCGGCAGCCAGTAGCTCTTCTGCGCCTCGTTGCCGTACTTGATGAGCACCGGGCCCAGCATATTCACGCCGAAGGGCACGATGCGCGGCGCGTGGGCGATGGCGCATTCATGCTCGAAGATGAACTTCTGCACCGCGTTCCAGCCCGGGCCGCCGTAGGCCTGCGGCCAATGGTTGGCCAGCCAGCCACGCTCGTTGAGGATGGCGTGCCACTCCTCCATGTCGGCCTTGCTCAGGTGCTGGCCGTTGGCCACCTTGGCGGACAGCCGCTCGGGCAGCTTGTCGGCCAGGAAGGCACGCACCTCGTCGCGGAAGGCCAGTTCTTCGGTCGTGAAGCTCATGTCCATGAGGCTGTCTCCGGTCAGTAGATTTCGAACAGGCCCGCGGCGCCCATGCCGCCGGCGATGCACATCGACACCACCGCGTACTTGGCCTTGCGGCGGCGGCCTTCCAGCAGGATGTGGCCGGCAAGCCGCGCGCCGGTCATGCCGAAGGGGTGGCCGATGGAAATGGCGCCGCCGTTGACGTTGAGCTTCTCGTGCGGAATGCCCAGCTGCTGCTGGCAGTACAGCGCCTGCGAGGCGAAGGCCTCGTTCAGCTCCCACAGGTCGATGTCGTCCACCGTCAGGCCATGGCGCTTGAGCAGCTTGGGCACGGCATACACCGGGCCGATGCCCATCTCGTCGGGCTCGCAGCCGGCCACCGCCAGGCCGCGGAAGGCGCCCAGCGGCTGCAGGCCCAGGCGCTCGGCCTCGGCGGCTTCCATCAGCACGCAGGCCGAAGCGCCGTCCGACAGCTGCGAGGCATTGCCGGCGGTGACGAACTGGTCATCGCCGCGCACCGGGGCCAGCTTGGCCAGCCCTTCGTAGGTGGTGCCGGGGCGGTTGCAGTTGTCCATCGTGGCCGTGACCTCGCGGTGCGTCACGGCCTTGGTTTCCTTGTCGGTCACCGCCATCGTGGTGGTGCAGGGCACGATCTCGTCGGCATAGCGGCCGGCCTTCTGCGCTTCTTCGGTGCGGCGCTGGCTCTCGGCGCTGAAGCGGTCCTGCGCCTCGCGGCTGATGTTGTAGCGCTGGGCCACGATGTCGGCGGTCTCGATCATCGCCATGTACAGCGCGGGCTTGTGCTCGACGATCCACGGGTCCATGCCCGAGTCGCCGGCATCGGTGGCGCTGCGGGTGCGGATCTGCGAGATGCTTTCCACGCCGCCGGCGATCATGGCCGGGGCGCCGTCCACCACGATCCGGCCGGCCGCCATGGCGATGGCCTGCAGGCCCGAGGCGCAGAAGCGGTTGACCGTGGTGCCGGCGATGCTGATGGGCAGGCCGGCGCGGATGATGGCCTGGCGGCCGACGTTGCGGCCGGTGGTGCCTTCGGGGTAGCCGCAGCCGAGGATGGCGTCCTCGATCATCGCGGGGTCGATGCCCGCGCGCTCCACCGCGGCCTTGACCGCGAAGGCGGCCAGCGTGGGGCCCGGGGTGATGTTGAACTCGCCGCGGTGCGCCTTGGTCAGCGGGGTGCGGGCGGTTGAAACGATGACGGCTTCGCGCATGGTGTTTGTCTCCTGGATGCGGTGCTTAAGAGGCAGCCTTGTTGAGGCTCTCGAAGTTCTTGCCCTCTTCCACCAGCTTCACCAGCAACGGCGAGGGCTGCCAGAACAGCGGGTCTTCCTTGGCGAACTCGCGGATGTCGGCCAGCACCTTGTCCAGGCCCACCGTGTCGGCGTACTTCATCGGGCCGCCGCGGAAGCGCGGGAAGCCGTAGCCGTGCACGAAGGTCACGTCCACGTCCAGCGGGCGCAGCGCGATGCGCTCGTGCACCACGTTCGCACCCTCGTTGATCATCGCGGCCATGTAGCGGCGGATGATCTCCTCGTTGCTGAAGCGGCGCGGCGTGATGCCGGCACGCTGGCGCTCGGCGTCGACGATGGCCAGCACTTCCGGGTCGGGCTGGCCGGTGCGCGAGCCTTCGGGGTACAGGTACCAGCCGCGCTGCGTCTTCTGGCCGAACCAGCCGCGTTCGCAGATGCGGTCGGCGACCTGCACGTAGCGCGCGGCCGGGTTGCGGGTGGCGGCCTTGCGCTTGCGCGTGGCCCAGCCGATGTCGCCGCCAGCCAGGTCGGACACCTGGAACGGGCCCATCGGGTAGCCGAACTCGCGCACCGCGGCATCGATGTCGTAGGGCGACGCGCCGTCTTCCATCAGGTGGTCGGCGGCCTGGCGGTACACGGCCAGGATGCGGTTGCCGATGAAGCCGTCGCACACGCCGGCACGCACCGGCGTCTTCTTCAGCTTCTTGGCCAGCTCGAAGGCGGTGGCCACCACGTCGGCGCTCACCTGGGCCGGCACCACGATCTCCAGCAGCTTCATGATGTTGGCCGGCGAGAAGAAGTGCAGGCCCACCACGTCCTGCGGCCGCGAGATGCTGGCCGCGATGGCGTCGATGTCCAGGTACGAGGTGTTGGTGGCCAGCACCGCGCCCGGCTTGCACACGCGGTCCAGCTCGGCGAACACGGCCTTCTTGACGTCGATGTCCTCGAACACCGCCTCGATCACCAGGTCGACGTCCTGGAAGGCAGCGTAGTCGGTGCTGCCGTTGAAGCGGGCCATCACCGCGGCCTTGCCTTCGGCCGTCATGCGGCCCTTGGCCACCAGGCCGTCGTACACCTTCTCGACATTGGCGCGGCCGCGGTTGATGGAGGCTTCGTCGCGCTCCACCATGGTCACCGGCAGGCCGGCATCCAGCGCCGCCACCGCGATGCCGGCGCCCATGGTGCCGCCGCCCACCACGCCGATGTGCTTGAACGGGCGCGGCTGCGCGGCCGCGGCCTCCGGCACCTTGGCCACTTCACGCTCGGCAAAGAAGGCGTGGATCAGGCCGGCGCGCTGCGGGCTGTCCAGGCATTGCATGAAGAACTGGCGCTCCAGCTTCAGCGCCTCGTCGAAGGGCTTGTCCAGCGCGGCCTGCACCGCTTCCACGATCTTGTGCGGCGAGAACAGGTTGCGCTGCTTCTTCTGCACGTCCGCCTTGGCGGCATCGATGGCGGCCTGCGCGGCTGCGCGGTCGGCCAGCGCCGTGCCGTCGCGGCTGCGGCGCGGGCCGGCATTGGCGGCCAGCAGTTCCTGCGCGTACGCCAGGCCTTCGGCCAGCGTGTCGTCGCTCTTGGCCAGGCGGTCGATCAGGCCCAGCTTCAGCGCCTCGGCGGCCGGCACGTGGCGGCCGCTGAGGATGATGTCCAGCGCCGCCTTGGCGCCCACCAGGCGCGGCGTGCGCTGCGTGCCGCCGGCACCGGGCAGCAGGCCCAGCGCCACTTCGGGCAGGCCCAGCTTGGCGCTGGCCACGGCGATGCGGTAGTGCGCGCCCAGCGCCACTTCCAGCCCGCCGCCCAGCGCGGCGCCGTGGATGGCGGCGATCACCGGCTTGCGGCTAGCCTCGATGCGGTTGCACACCTCCGTCAGCAGCGGCTGCTGCGGCGGCAGGCCGAATTCGCGGATGTCGGCGCCAGCGATGAAGTTGCGGCCAGCGCCCACGATCAGCACCGCGGCCACTGCCGGGTTGGCGTCGGCGCCCTCGATGGCGGCCATCAGGCCGCGGCGCACGGCCACGCCCAGCGCGTTGACCGGCGGGTTGTCGACCGTGACCAGCAGGATCTTGCCGCGCAACTCGGTGCTGACCGGGTTGGCTTCGGCTGCGGAGGAAGCGGCTTCTTGCACCATGTGCGTGTCTCCAAATGCAGGCCCCGGTCGGACTCCGGGTGTGCAGGCATTGTTGGACGTCGATAGTTTCTTGACAATGGCTCAAGCCGTTGACAGACTGTCAAGCCATTTTTGACAACCAGCACGGAACCTCGCCTGATGGACGTCAACGCCCTCACCTTGCTGGTGCAGATCCTGGACGCCGGCAACCTGAGCGAAGCCGCCCGCCGGCTGAAGATGAGCCGGGCCAACATCAGCTACCACCTGAACCAGCTGGAGCGCTCCATCGGCCAGCAGCTGGTGCGGCGCACCACCCGCCGGGTGGAGCCCACCGAGATCGGGCTGAAGCTCTACGAGCATGGCCTGCGCATCCAGAACGAGCTGACCGCCGCCAGGGAATCGATCACCACGCTGGGCCAGACGCTGCAGGGCCGGGTGCGGCTGTCGGTGCCCAGCGGCTACGGGCAGCTGGTGATGTCGCCGTGGCTGCTGGACTTCAAGCGCCAGTACCCCGGCATCGTGCTCGACGTGATGTTCGAGAACCGGGTGGAAGACCTGATGCGCGACGAGGTGGACGTGGCGGTGCGGGTGCTGTCGGAGCCGCCGCAGAACCTGGTGGCGCGCGACATGGGCACGGTGCGCTACGTGGCCTGCGCCTCACGCGCGTTTGCCGAGGCGCAGGGCCTGCCGCAGCGGCTGGAAGAGCTGCGCACCATGCCGCTGATCACTGCAGCCGTCATCGGCCGCCAGTTGCGCGTGGCCGCCTACTGGCGCGAGGAACGGCACGAGGTGCTGCTGGAGCCATCGCTCATCTCGGAGAACTTTTTGTTCCTGCGCCAGGCGGTGCAAGCCGGCCTGGGCATCGGCCTGGTGCCCGACTACGTGGTGCAGGACGAGGTGGACCGCGGGGAGATCGTGACGTCACTGGACGAATGGCGGCTGTCGATCTTCGGCACCCACATGCACCTGCTGTACATGCCCAACCGCCACCACACGCGGGCGATGGCGACGTTCATCGACTTCGTGCTGGGGCGGGCGCGGGGCAGTGGTCCAGCCGGTGGAACATCGAGCGACATGGCAGCCATCGACTTGGGTTGACTGGCGCTGACAGGGAGTGCGATACCAGCGCCATGCCGCGCGCCAGCGCAGTTCGGCTTGCCAAAGCTGCAGGAGCCCTACATGCCAAAAGAGGACATGCGCCACCAGATCGGAAGGCAGTTCAGGACGTACTTCGTCTCATCGCCGGGCCTGGGCGGCGGCGGCGCTGCAATGTGGCAGAACGTCTTCTCAGACGAGTACCTTCGTACAGTGCAGGCCTCCCCCACCCTCTCTGCGGAGCAGAAGCGCAAGATCAAGCGAAAGATGCATCGCCTGCGCGCCGCGATGATCCTGGTTCCTTGGATCACGGCCTGGGCCCAGCCGATCCATGCCGCGCGCAAGTCGCTTCGCAAGCAACTCATCGCCAAGTTGCAGCCGCTCGGCCTGTCCGAGCTGGCCGCTACTGCGTATGCCGACTTCAAGGTCGGGATCGCCAAGTTCGAAGATTTCGTCGCGACGCTGGATGACGCCGAAATGACACATGTCACGTCGCCGGTCTTCAAAGCGGGCCTGCAGCAGCTCCTCAAACAACTTGGCCTCTGAGCGCTGAGCTCACCCCTCCCGCGCCAACCGCTCGCTCTTCCAATACACGTCGTCGCAGCCCAGCCCGTCCAGGTTGGCGCGGTTCAGCACCCGCGCCAGCACGAACATCAGGTCCGACAGGCGGTTGAGGTACTGCCGCGCCTCGGGCCGCACGGCCGCGGCATCGGAGGCCGCCAACGCCACCACCACGCGTTCGGCCCGGCGGGCCACGGTGCGGGCCACATGGGCCAGCGCGGCGCTGCGGGTGCCGGCGGGCAGGATGAACTCCTTCAGCCGCGGCAGCGTGGCGTTGTAGTGGGCCAGCGCCTCGTCCAGGCGCAGCACCGCCTCTTCCTTCAACAGTGTGTAGCCGGGGATGGACAGCTCGCCGCCCAGGTTGAACAGCTCGTGCTGGATGACCACCAGCAGCTCGCGCACGTCGTCGGGCAGCGGCTCGGCCAGCAGCACGCCGATCTGCGAGTTGAGTTCGTCCACGTCCCCCAGCGCATGGATGCGCAGGTGGTCCTTGCCCACGCGGGTGCCGTCGCCCAGTCCGGTGCTGCCGTCGTCGCCGGTGCGGGTCGCGATTTGTGTGAGTCGGTTTGCCATGGGCGGATGCTAGGCGACGCAGCAGTTAGATTCGCCGTCGGGGCGTTGTCTGCCCACGAGGATGCACACCATGGATCGAAGAAGCTGGCTGGCCGGCCTGGCCGCATGCGGGGCCGCGCTGCCGATGTGGGCCGGGCCGGCGCAGGCGGGCGCGGTGGAGGTGATCGCGCGCAGCAAGCCGTCGGTGGTTGCGGTGGGCAGCTTCCGGCCCACCGACAACCCGCGCTTCACCTTCCGCGGCACCGGCTTTGCGGTGGACGACGGCACGCTGGTGGTCACCAATGCGCATGTGGTGCCCGAGCTGCCGGCCGACGCGGTGGGCGCGCACGTGGCGGTGCTGGTGCGGCGCGAAGGCCAGTCGCCCGAGCTGCGCCGCGCCAGCGTGCTGCAGCTGGTGCGCGGCCACGACCTGGCGCTGCTGCGCATCGACGGCGCGCCGCTGCCGGTGCTGCCGCTGGCCGCGCCCGCGGCCATCACCGAGGGGCAGTCGGTGGTGCTGATGGGCTTTCCGCTGGGCGGTGCGCTCGGGTTCACGCCGGTGAGTCACCGAGGGATGATCTCGTCCATCACGCCCATCGCCGCGCCGGTGGCCAATGCACGGCAGCTGAACGAAGCCGCCATCTCCCGCATCCGCCAGGGCAGTTTTGACATCTACCAGCTGGACGCCACGGCCTACCCCGGCAACAGCGGCGGCCCCGTGCTGGACGCGGACAGCGGCCAGGTGGTGGGCGTGGTCAATTCCGTGTTCATCAAGGGCAGCAAGGAAACCGCGCTGACCGATCCCTCCGGCATCAGCTACGCGCTGCCGGTGCGGCTGGTGGCCGAGTTGCTGCGCCTTCCGCGCTGACACCCCGCTGAAACCTCGCTGGCGGCACGGCGGGGCGCTGCACTATGCTGGGCCCATGAACGCCCCGCTGTCCCCCATCCTCTTCGACGTGGATGCACGTCGCCCCGTTCCGCCGGCCATGGTGGCGGCGTTGAAGGCCCGCTTCGGCGAGCGCTGTTCCACCGCCCGCGCGGTGTGCGAGCAGCACGGCCGCGACGAGTCGCCCATCGACGTGCCGCCGCCCGAGGTGGTGGTGTATTGCGAAAGCACCGAGGAAGTGGCCGCCGTGGTGCAGCTGGCGCATGAGCATGCGGTGCCGGTGATTCCGTACGGCGTGGGCTCCTCGCTGGAGGGCCACCTGCTGGCCGTGCAGGGCGGCGTGAGCATCGACCTCTCGCGCATGAACCAGCTGCTGCGCGTGAATGCCGAGGACCTGACCGTCACGGTGCAGGCGGGCGTCACCCGCATGCAGCTCAACCGCGAGATCAAGGACACGGGCCTGTTCTTCCCGATCGACCCGGGCGCCGACGCCACCATCGGCGGCATGTGCGCCACCCGCGCCAGCGGCACGAATGCAGTGCGCTACGGCACCATGCGCGAGAACGTGCTCGGCCTGACGGTGGTCACCGCCAGCGGCGAGGTCATCCGCACCGGCACCCGCGCGCGCAAGAGCAGCGCCGGCTACGACCTGACCCGCCTGTTCGTCGGCAGCGAAGGCACGCTGGGCGTGATGACCGAGGTGACGCTGCGGCTGTACCCGCTGCCCGAGGCGGTGAGCGCGGCCATCTGCTTCTTCCCGACCATCGACGCGGCGGTGCAGACCACCATCAGCATCATCCAGATGGGCGTGCCCATCGCCCGCTGCGAGCTGCTGGACCCGAACGCGGTGCGCGCGGTGAACCGCCACGACAAGCTCACGCTGCGCGAGGCGCCGATGCTGCTGATGGAATTCCACGGCAGCGAAGCGGGCGTGGCCGAGCAGGCTGCCACGGTGCAGGACATCGCGCGCGAGTACGGCGGCGAGGACTTCGAGTGGGCCCGCACGCCGGAGGAACGCACCCGCCTGTGGACGGCCCGCCACCATGCCTACCTGGCCGCGCTGCAGATGCGCCCGGGCTGCCGGGCGGTGACGTCGGACACCTGCGTGCCCATCTCCCGCCTGGCCGAGAGCATCAACGAATCGGTGAAGGAAGCCGAAGGCGCCGGCCTGCCCTACTTCATCGTCGGCCATGTGGGCGACGGCAACTTCCACCTGGCCTACCTGATCGACCCCAACCTGCCCGAGGAACGCGAGACCGCCGAGCGGCTGAACCTGCAGATGGTGGAACGTGCGCTGCGCCTGGAAGGCACCTGCAGCGGAGAACACGGCGTGGGCCTGCACAAGATGGGCTTCCTGGTGACCGAGGCCGGGGACGGCGCGGTGGAGATGATGCGCACCCTCAAGCGGGCGCTCGATCCGCGCAACATCATGAACCCGGGCAAGATCTTCACGCTGTAGCTGCGCCGCGGCGGGCCATGGCGCGCTTCCTCCTGGCCTGGGAACTGGGCGGCGGCCTGGGCCACGCCACGCCGCTGGCGCAGATCGCGGCGCCGCTGCTGGCCGCCGGGCATGAGGTGCACTGCGCGCTGCGCGACCTCTCCATCCTGCTGCCGGTGTTCGGCCCGCTGGCCACGCATCCGCGGCTGACGGTGTGGCAGGCGCCGGTGTGGCAACCCACGCTGAACGGCCTGCCGCCGCCGGCCACCTATGCCGAGCTGCTGTTCCGCGCCGGCTACCTGGATGCGCAGCGCCTGCAGGGCCTGGTGCTGGCCTGGCGAGGCTTGCTGTCGTCGCTGCAGCCGCAGCTGCTGCTGGCCGACCATGCGCCCACCGCGCTGCTGGCCGCACGAGGGCTGCCGATGCGCCGGGCGCTGTGCGGCACCGGCTTCTTCATGCCGCTGCGGCGCCAGCCGATGCTGGCCTTCCGCGACTGGGAGCCGATGGCGCCACGCCGCGTGCACACCTCGGAAGAGCGGGCGCTGGCCACCTGCAACCAGGTGCTGGCGCCGCTGGGCCAGGCGCCCATGGCGGCGCTGCACGAGCTGCTGGCGGCCGACGAACGCTTCCTGCTCACCTGGCCCGAGCTGGACCACTTTCCGGCGCGCAGCGAGGAGCCCGGCACCCGCTACTGGGGCGCGCTGCCCGGCGCCACGGAGGGCGATACCGTGCCCTGGCCGGCCGGTGACTTCGGCCGCGTGCTGGCCTACCTGAAGCCGGAACATGCAGCCACCGAAGCCGCGCTCGCCTGCCTGCAGGCGGGCCCCTGGTCCACGGTGGCGTATGTGCCCGGCCTGGCCGCCTCGCTGAAGCAGCGGCATGCCTCGCCCCACCTGGTGTTTTCCGACCGGCCGGTGTCGATGGCGCAGGTGGGCTGCACGGCCGATGCGGTGCTGTGCCATGCCGGCAGCGGCACCGTCACCGCCGCGCTGCAGGCGGGCCAGCCGGTGGTGATGTTGCCGATGCATGCCGAGCAGCTGCTGTTCGCGCGCCGGGTGCAGGCGGCCGGCGCCGGCAGCCTGCTGCTGGAGGGCGAGGTGGCCGGCCAGCTGGCCGACCGGCTCGACCAGGCCCTGCGCCAGGGCCCGATGCGCCAGGCCGCGCAAGGCTTCGCACAACGCCATGGCGCTTCGGCCAGCCAGGTGGCGCTGCAGGTCGCGCAGCGCTGCATCCAGCTGGCCACCGGCTGAGCGCCGGCCGGCGCTTCAGGTCGGCGCCGGCACCGTCCAGCGCTTGGTGACGTCGCCCTTGGCGTTGGTGCTTTCCAGGTGCACGCCGAAGCCCCACAGCCGGGCCACGTGGCGCAGCACTTCCTGCGCGCCGTCGTGCAGCGGCCGGTCGTTGTGCTGGGTGTGGCGCAGCGTGAGCGAGCGGTCTCCGCGCAGGTTCACGTTCCACACCTGGATGTTGGGCTCGCGCGAGCCCAGGTCGTACTGGTGCGACAGGGCTTCGCGCACGCGCTTGTAGCCGTTGTCGTCATGGATGGCCGAGACCTCCAGTTCGCTGTCCTTCTCGTCGTCGACGATGGCGAACAGCCGCAGCTCGCGCATCAGTTTCGGGCTCAGGTACTGGCCGATGAAGCTCTCGTCCTTGAAGTTGCGCATCGCATGGTCCAGCGTCGGCAGCCAGTCGCTGCCGGCGATCTCGGGGAACCACTCGCGGTCTTCGTCCGTCGGCTTCTCGCACACGCGCTTGAGGTCGGTGTACATCGCAAAGCCCAGCGCATAGGGGTTGATGCCGCTGTAGGCCCGGTGCCCCACCGGCGGCTGGTAGATCACGTTGGTGTGCGACTTCAGCCACTCGATCATCACGCCGTCGGTCAGGTAGCCGTCGTCGTACATGGTGTTGAGCAGCTTGTGGTGCCAGAAGGTGGCCCAGCCCTCGTTCATCACCTGCGTCTGCCGCTGCGGATAGAAGTACTGCGCCACCTTGCGCACGATGCGCACGATCTCGCGCTGCCAGGGCTCCAGCAGCGGCGCGTTCTTCTCGATGAAGTACAGCAGGTTCTCCTGCGGCTCGTCGGGAAAGCGGCGCAGCTCGGCCGCTTCCTCGGGCTTGTCGATGCGCTTGGGCAGCGTGCGCCACAGGTCGTTGACCTGCTGCTGCGCATAGGCCTCGCGGTCCTTGCGGGCGCGCAGTTCCTCGGCCAGGCTCTTGCGGCTGGGGCGGCGGTAGCGGTCGACGCCATGGTTGGCCAGCGCATGGCACGAGTCGATGAATTCCTCCACCTTCTCCAGCCCGTGGCGCTCCTCGCACTCGGCCACGTAGTTCTTGGCATAGACCAGGTAGTCGATGATCGACGACGCATCGGTCCACATGCGGAACAGGTAGTTGCCCTTGAAGAAGCTGTTGTGGCCATAGGCCGCATGCGCGATCACCAGCGCCTGCATCGCCATCGTGTTCTCCTCCATCAGGTAGCTGATGCAGGGATTGCTGTTGATGACGATCTCGTAGGCCAGGCCCATGTGGCCGCGCTTGTAGTTCTTCTCGGTGGAGATGAACTCCTTGCCGTAGCTCCAGTGGCGGTAGTTCACCGGCATGCCGACGGACGCATACGCGTCCATCATCTGCTCGGCGGTGATGATCTCCAGCTGGTTCGGGTAGGTGTCCAGCCCGTAGCGCTCCGCGGTGCGGCGGATCACGTCGTGGTACTGGTCGATCAGCTCGAACGACCAGTCGCTGGGCGCGGGCAGCGGTTCGGCGGGGCGCTGTGCCAGCGGCATCATCTGGCGCAGCGGGGCACGGGGGGCAAGCACGGCGTTCATGTCGATGCCTTCAGCGTTCGGTGGTGGCAAGGTTGCGGCAGGCGCGGCATCAGGCCGCTTCCTGCACGCCTTCCTTCTTGAACAGGTCTCGGAACACGGGATAGATCTGCGAGGCGTCGGTGGCCTTGCGCATCGCGAAGCGCCGCTGGCTCTGCGCCAGCTGCGTGTATTCCTCCCACAGGTTCTGCTCTTCCTCGGCCACCTGCACGTAGGCGAAGTAGCGCACCAGGGGCAACAGCTTCTCGCTCAGCAGCTCGCGGCAGCGGCCGCTGTCGTGGTGCCAGTTGTCGCCGTCGCTGGCCTGCGCGCCGTAGATGTTCCATTCGGTCGGGTTGTAGCGCGCGCGGATGATCTCTTCCATCAGCACCAGCGCACTGCTCACCACCGTGCCGCCGGTCTCGGTGGCGTGGAAGAAGTTGTGCTCGTCCACCTCCTGCGCCTGCGTGTGGTGGCGGATGAACACGAGGTCGATCTTCTCGTAGTGCTTCGTGAGAAACAGGTACAGCAGGATGAAGAAGCGCTTGGCGAGGTCCTTGCGCGATTCGTCCATCGAGCCCGAGACGTCCATCAGGCAGAACATCACCGCCTTGCTGCTGGGCACCGGCGTGCGCACCCGGTTGCGGAAGCGCAGGTCGATCGGATCGAGGTACGGGATGCGGCCCAGCCGCGTGCGCAGCTCCAGGATCTGCGCTTCCACGTCGGCGATGGCGGCCGCAGCCACCGCGTCGCCAGGCGTGGCATCGAGCTTCATTTGCAGCAGCTGCTCTTCCAGCTCGCGCAGCTCGCGCCGCGATTCACTGCCGATGGCGATGCGCCGGCCGATGGCGCCGCGCATCGAGCGCACCACATGCAGGTTGTTGGGCGTGCCGTCGCTGGTGAAGCCGGCGCGGTGACTCTTCCACTCCGGCGTTTCGGCCAGCTGCGTGCGCACCAGGTGCGGCAAGGCCAGGTCTTCGAAGAAGACCTGCATGAACTCTTCCTTGCTCAGCGTGAACACGAAGTCGTCGGTGCCTTCGCCCTGGTCGCTGGCCTGGCCACTGCCCGAGCCGCCACCGCCACCGCCCTTGGGCCGCTCGATGCGGTCGCCGCGCAGGTAGTCCTGGTTGCCCGGGTGCACCATCTCGCGCTTGCCGCCCTGGCCGTGGCCGAAGACGGGTTCGCTGATGTCCTTCTTCGGGATGACGATGTCCTCGCTGCGCTCGATGTCGCGGATGCCCCGCTGGTCGACCGCGCGGCGCACCGCGTCGCGTATCTGCGTCTTGTAGCGGCGCAGGAAACGCTCGCGGTTGCCGATCGACTTGTTCTTGCCCGACAACCGGCGATCGATGATCTGCTGAAGCATTTGGCAGGACTCCTGGGTGACGACGAGGGATCAGCTGCTCTTGCGCACGCGCAGGTACCACTCGCACAGCAGGCGCACCTGCTTGGGCGTGTAGCCCTTGTCGACCATGCGCGTCACGAAGTCCTCGTGCTTCTTGGCTTCGTCGGCACTGGCCTTGGCGTTGAAGCTGATGACCGGCAGCAGCTCCTCGGTGTTGGAGAACATCTTCTTCTCGATCACCGTGCGCAGCTTCTCGTAGCTGGTCCACACCGGGTTCTTGCCCTGGTTGTTGGCCCGCGCCCGCAGCACGAAGTTGACGATCTCGTTGCGGAAGTCCTTCGGATTGGCGATGCCGGCCGGCTTCTCGATCTTCTCCAGCTCCGCGTTCAGCGCACTGCGGTCGAACACCTCGCCGGTGTCGGTGTCGCGGTACTCGTGGTCCTGGATCCAGTAGTCGGCATAGGTCACGTAGCGGTCGAAGATGTTCTGGCCGTACTCGGAGTAGCTCTCCAGGTAGGCCGTCTGGATTTCCTTGCCGATGAACTCGGCATAGCGCGCGGCCAGGTGCTCCTTGATGAAGGCGGTGTACTTCTGCTCGATCTCGGCCGGGAACTGCTCGCGCTCGATCTGCTGCTCCAGCACGTACATCAGGTGCACCGGGTTGGCCGCCACTTCCGTGCTGTCGAAGTTGAAGACCTTCGACAGGATCTTGTACGCGAAGCGGGTGGAGATGCCGCTCATGCCTTCGTCCACGCCCGCATAGTCGCGGTACTCGGCGTAACTCTTGGCGCGCGGGTCGGTGTCCTTCAGGTTCTCGCCGTCGTAGATCTGCATCTTGCTGAACAGCGACGAGTTCTCCGGCTCCTTCAGCCGCGTGAGCACCGCGAACTGGCTCATCATCTTCAACGTGCCGGGGGCGCACTTGGCCTCGGCCAGCGAGGAGCTGCGGATCAGCTTCTCGTAGATCTTGACCTCTTCGCTCACGCGCAGGCAGTACGGCACCTTGACGATGTAGATGCGGTCGAGGAAGGCCTCGTTGTTCTTGTTGTTGCGGAAGGTCTTCCACTCGCTCTCGTTGCTGTGCGCCAGCACGATGCCGTCGAATGGAATCGCGCCGAAGCCCTCGGTGCCCTTGAAGTTGCCTTCCTGGGTGGCCGTCAGCAGCGGGTGCAGCACCTTGATCGGCGCCTTGAACATTTCCACGAACTCCAGCAGGCCCTGGTTGGCCAGGCACAGGCCGCCGCTGTAGCTGTAGGCGTCGGGGTCGTCCTGCGCATAGGTCTCGAGCTTGCGGATGTCGACCTTGCCCACCAGGCTGGAGATGTCCTGGTTGTTCTCGTCGCCCGGCTCGGTCTTGGCCACGCCGATCTGCTTGAGGATGGACGGATGCCGCTTGACCACCTTGAACTTGCGGATGTCGCCGCCGAACTCCTCGAGCCGCTTGACGGCCCACGGCGACAGGATGCGGTTCAGGTAGCGCTTGGGAATGCCGTATTCCTTCTCCAGGATCGGGCCGTCCTCCGTCGCGTCGAACAGGCCCAGCGGCGACTCGTTCACCGGCGAACCCTTGATGGCATAGAAGGGCACTTCCTGCATCAGCTGCTTCAGCCGCTCGGCGATGGAGCTCTTGCCGCCGCCCACCGGGCCCAGCAGGTAAAGGATCTGCTTCTTCTCTTCCAGGCCCTGCGCGGCATGCCGGAAGTACGACACCACCTGCTCGATGGCGTCTTCCATGCCGTAAAACTCGGCAAAGGCGGGATAGACCTTGATCACCTTGTTGGCGAACAGGCGGGACAGGCGCGGGTCGTTGCGCGTGTCGACGGTTTGCGGCTCACCGATGGCCTTGAGCATGCGCTCGGCGGCGGTGGCGTAGGCCAGCGGATTGCGCTTGCACTCCGCCAGGTAGTCCTCCAGCGAGATTTCTTCTTCTCGGGTGCGTTCGTATCGTGCGGCGAAGCTGCTGATCACGTCCATGCGGACCTCCTTGGTGGGGAAGGCGTCGGCGGGTCGCAACCCCACCGTCGTCTGGGAAGTTCTGATGGAGTCCCGGCTGGACAGGCCCAGGCGCCATCAGAGCTTTCCGGTCACTGGCGTACGTGCATCGCTGGTGTTCAGCTTCCTCTATGCCGGACAGACATGAAGCCAAGAGAAGCGGGCCGGAAGCCCGTCAACTCCACACGGGTTGAGCAAACTCTGTGCCCTGCCCCGCTGAGACACCCTACCAAAGTGCTTCGTTCCCTACAACGTGCGGGCCTGCACTTCGGCTGACGTGTGCAGCCCACTGTGCGCCCAAATGCGCGGCGCCGCATGCGGGTTGCACCGCAGCCCATGCAGAGCGGTCGGGCTTCGCGGGTCAAAGTGGATGCACCGGCGGCTGGCAGCCGCCTTCAGCGATCGCTGACGCCCAGCTTGTCGAGCAGGCCGTTGAGCTCTTCCAGCGAGCCGAACGAGATGGCGATCTCCCCCTGCTGGCCGCGCGAGGTGGTGCGCTGCACGCGGATCTCGACCGCTGCGGTCAGCTTGTCGGCGAGGGCTTCTTCCAGCCGCACGATGTCGCGGGCCTTGTCCTTCTTCACGCGAAGCAGCGGGCTCTGGCGGCCATTGGTCTGGCCGGCCACGCGGGCCACCAGCTTTTCGGCTTCGCGCACCGAGAGCTTGCGCGCCACCACCTCGTTGGCATTGAGGATCTGCTGCGCCGCGTCCAGCGGCAGCAGCGCACGGGCATGGCCCATGTCCAGGTCGCCGGCCATCAGCATCTGCTGCACCGGGGGCGCCAGGTTCAGCAGCCGCAGCAGGTTGCTGGCCGCGCTGCGCGAGCGGCCCACGGCCTGCGCCGCACCTTCATGAGTGAGCCCGAACTCGTCCACCAGCCGCTTCAGGCCTTGCGCTTCTTCCAGCGGGTTGAGGTCTTCGCGCTGAATGTTCTCGATCAGCGCCATCACGGCGGCGGCCTCGTCCGGCACCTCCTTGACCAGCACCGGCACGTCGTCCAGCCCGGCCAGCCGCGCGGCGCGCGAGCGGCGTTCGCCGGCGATGATCTCGTACTGCGGCAGCGCCCCGCCCTCGCCGCCGTCCTCCGCGGCCAGCGGGCGCACGAGGATGGGCTGCATCACGCCCTGCGACTTGATGCTCTCGGCCAGCTCGTACAGCGAGCCCTCGTCCATCCGCGTGCGCGGCTGGTACTTGCCGGGGCGCAGCTGCGTGAGCTTGAGCGTGCGCGGGCCGCCATCGGCCGCAGCCGGTGCGTCGCTCACCCGCGGGCCGAGCAAGGCCTCCAACCCGAGGCCGAGCCCCTTTTGCTTTTTCGTGACCATGCGGGGATTGTCGGCTACGCGCTGGCGCGGGCCGGGTCGGCGCCGGCCGGCCGTGCCGTGGCCATCAGCCCGCGCAGCAGCGACATGCCGTCCGGCCATTCACCCAGCCCCGACGCACCATTGATGTGCCCCGCCTCGCCCACCGAGATGGACTGTGCATCCCAGTCGTTCACCATGGTGCGCACCGCCCGCAGCTGGCAGAAGGGGTCGTCCTCGCTGTACACCACCAGCGCCGGGAACGGCAGCGGCTGGCGCACGATGGGCCGCCAGGAATAGAGGTTGGGCGGCATGTCGTCGCGCTCCACGTCGGGTGGCGCCACCAGCAGCGCGCCGGCCACCCGCTGGGTGTGGCGGCTGTGGGCGGCCCAGGCGGCCACCAGCTGGCAACCCAGGCTGTGCGCCACCAGCACCGCGGGCTGGTCCGACTGCAGCAGCACCTCCTCCAGCCGGGCCATCCAGTCGCCGCGCTTGGGCCACAGCCAGTCGTCCTGCTCCACCCGCTGGAAGCCATGCCGTGTTTCCCAGCGGCTCTGCCAGTGGTCGGGGCCTGAGTTCTCCCATCCGGGAAGCAGCAGTACACGAAAATCCTGCGTCATGTCCATGCCTTATCCTTGTCGTTTTCGATTGTGCGTGAGGGTCAGGCGATGGCATATCAGGTTTATGTAGATGGGCAGGAGGGCACCACCGGCCTGCGCATCCATGAGTACCTCGCGCAGCGCAGCGACGTGGAGCTGCTGCGCATCGACCCCGACAAGCGCAAGGACCCGGCCGAGCGCGCGCGCCTGCTGAATGCGGCCGACGTGGCCTTCCTGTGCCTGCCCGATGCGGCGGCGCGCGAAGCGGCGGCGATGGTGACCAACCCCAACACCTGCCTGATCGATGCCAGCACCGCGCACCGCATCGACCCCAGCTGGGCCTTCGGCCTGCCGGAGCTGTCGCGCGGGCAGCGCGACAAACTGCGCCAAAGCAAGCGCATCGCCAACCCGGGCTGCCACGCCAGCGCCTTCATCCTGCTGGTGCGCCCGCTGGTGGATGCGGGCCTCGTGCCGGCCGGGCTGCCGCTGTCGGCCACCTCCATCACCGGTTACTCCGGTGGCGGCAAGAAGATGATCGAGCAGTACCAGGCCGGCGGCGACGACAAGCTGCTGTCGCCGCGGCCTTATGGCCTGACGCTGGCGCACAAGCACATCCCAGAGATGATGACCCACACGGGGCTGACCGCGAAGCCGGTGTTCCTGCCCATCGTCGGCAACTTCTACAAGGGCCTGGCGGTCAGCCTGCCGCTGCACTTCGAGCAGCTGGCGCCCGGCACCGACGCGGCCCGGCTGCAGGCGGCGCTGGAGGCGCACTACGAAGGCGAACGCTTCGTGAAGGTGATGCCGCTGCGCGATGCGGCCACGCTGGAAGCCGGCTTCTTCGACGTGCAGGCCACCAACGACACCAACAACGTCGAGCTGTTCGTGTTCGCGCACGACACGCAGGCGGTGCTGATCGCCCGGCTGGACAACCTGGGCAAGGGCGCCAGCGGCGCGGCGGTGCAGTGCATGAACGTGCACCTGGGCCTGGACGAAGGCCTGGGACTTTGATGGGGCACCCGGTGCCGTGAGTACACGGCACCACCCGCCGGGCGGGTTGCCCGGCCGCCTTGGGGCGGCCCGGCGGCGGCCGGGAATGGAGCACCCGGTGCCGTGAGTACACGGCACCACCCGCCGCGCGGTTCGCGTCAGCCTTGCGCGGTAACGCGGTAGTGGTAGCTGTAGCCGTCGCTGAAGCCCAGCCGGTGGTACACGCGGCGGGCGGCGGTGTTGTCGCCTTCCACCTGCAGGTAGCCCGTGCGGGCGCCTTCGGCCCGGGCCTGCACCAGCAGGTATGAACACAGGCAGGCGGCCAGGCCGCGGCCGCGGTGCTCGGGCGCGGTGAACACGTCGTACAGGCCGACCAGATCGGCCTCGCGAGCGAACTGGCCGCAGGCCAGCAAGGCATCGTCGTCCTCGCGCACGATGCCGAAAGCCTGGAACGGCACCGGCGACAGGCGCAGCCGCTCGGCATGCGCATGGCGTTGTAGCGGCGGCGAGCCGCGCAGGCCGCCCACGGCTTCGGCGAAGGCATGGGCGTCCATCGGTTGCCAGCGGGTGCCGGCCGGCAGCGGCAACGGCCGCAGCGCGGTGAGCTCGGGGCAGGCCATCACGCGGGTGTCATCCAGGCTGGCCAGGCCCATGGCCTGCAGTTCGGCATCCAGCGTGGCCGGCTGCGTGAAGGGCGTGATGCGGATCACCATCGGCAGGCCGGCTTCGTCGAACAGCGCCTGCGCCAGCCGCAGCTTGTCGGCCAGCGGCAGCCTGCCTTCGGCCACGGCGTTGATGCAGCGCGCCCGCTTGGCCTTGCCTGGCGAATAGCGCACCAGCCAGCCGTCCATCCAGCGCTGCTGCGGCGGCGCGCTGGCATTGAGCCCGGCGTCCTCGATGCGCGAGAGCAGCGTCGTCTGGCTCACTTGAGCTTGGCCACCCGTTCTACGAGCTCACGCGCAAACGCCACATAAGCCTGCGCACCCTTGGACTGCGGATCGAACACCACGCCCGCCTGGCCGTAGCTGGGCGCCTCGGCCAGCCGCACGTTGCGCGGGATGACGGTGTCGAACACCTTGTCGCCAAAATGCGCCTTGAGCTGGTCGCTCACCTGCTGCTGCAGCGTGATGCGCGGGTCGAACATCACGCGCAGCAGGCCGATGACCTGCAGCTCGCGGTTGAGGTTGGCATGCACCTGCTTGATGGTGTTGACCAGGTCGCTCAGGCCTTCCAGCGCGAAGTACTCGCACTGCATCGGCACCAGCACGCCGTGGGCGCTGCACAGGCCGTTCAGCGTGAGCAAGCTGAGCGATGGCGGGCAGTCGATCAGCACGAAGTCGTAGTCGGCCTGCACCGGCTTGAGCGCCTGGCGCAGCCGCAGGTTGCGCTGCTCCAGCGCCACCAGCTCCACCTCGGCGCCGGCCAGCTCGCGGTTGGCGGCCAGCACGTCATAGCCGCCATTTTCGCTGCGCTGCCGGGCTTCGGCCACGGTGCTGCTTTCCAGCAGCACGTCGTACACGCTCGCGGGCAGCGCCCGCTTGTCGATGCCCGAGCCCATCGTCGCGTTGCCCTGCGGATCCAGGTCCACCACCAGCACACGCTGGCCCACCAGCGCCAGGCCGGCCGCCAGGTTCACGGTGGTGGTGGTCTTGCCGACGCCGCCCTTCTGGTTGGCGATGCAGAAGATGCGGCAGGTCATCGGGCGGCGTGGCGTGAATGTGACGGCAAGGGAATGGGTCGCGGATGCGACGGGCGATGGTAACTGCGGCGGGCCCGCCGCCGGCTTCAATGGAAGTCGCGCGAGGAGGTGCTGAGCGCGCCCAGCCAGGGCGACACATCCAGCAGCCGGCGCGCCACCAGATGGCGCACGCCCTCCTCCGACACCTGCCATTGCCCCGCCACCGCCAGCAGCCGGGAGCGCAGCAATGCATTGCGCTGCTGCTCGCGCAGGCGCTTCCACACGATGACGTTGACCGTGCCGGTCTCGTCCTCCAGCGTGACGAAGACGGTGCCGTTGGCGGTGTCCGGCTGCTGCCGCATGGTGACGATGCCGCAGGCCCAGGTGCGCGCGCCGCCACGCAGCCGGCCCAGCTCCTCGGCGCTGAGCCATCCACGGCCCTGCAGGCGGCCGCGCAGCAGCGCCACCGGATGCCGACGCAGCGTGAGGCCGGTGGCCGCATAGTCGAGCAGGATGTCCTCGCCTTCGGGCGCCAGCGGCAGTTGCGGCTGCTCGTGCGCGGCCTCGCGCACCGGGGCTTCGGCCAGCAGCGCCCGCGCGGGCTCCAGCGCGGCGGCGGTCCACAGCTGCTGGCGGCGGTGGCCGGCCAGCCCGCGCAATGCGTCGGCCCGGGCCAGGGCCTGCAGCACCCGTGCATCGAGGCCGGCGCGGCGCGCCAGGTCGTCGACGTCGGCGAAGGGCTGCTGCGCGCGGGCCTGCGCGATGCGCGCGGCTGCGGCCTCGGGCAGCGATGCCACCAACCGCAGGCCCAGCCGCACGGCGGGGGCCGGGCCGCCGTCGCTGCGTGCTTCCAGCGAGGCGTCCCAGCCGCTGTGCTGCACGTCCACAGGGCGCACTTCCACGTCGTGCCGGCGCGCGTCCTGCACCAGCTGCGAGGGCGGATAGAAGCCCATCGGCTGCGAGTTCAGCATCGCCGCCAGGAAGATGGCCGGGTGATGGCACTTCAGCCAGCAGCTGAAGTACGCCAGGATGGCGAAGCTGAAGGCGTGGCTCTCCGGGAAGCCGTATTCGCCGAAGCCGCAGATCTGCTTGAAGATGGCCTCGGCGAACTCGGCGTCGTAGCCGCGCTGGGTCATGCCTTCGACGATGCGCTGCTGGAACTGGTCGACATGGCCATCGCGCCGCCAGGCGGCCATCGCGCGGCGCAGCTGGTCGGCCTCGCCGGGCGTGAAGCCGGCGGCGATCATGCAGATCTGCATCACCTGCTCCTGGAAGATGGGCACGCCCAGGGTGCGGCCCAGGGCTTCGTCGAGTGCCGGGTACTTCGACGGCGACAGCCGGCCGGCGGCCCGTTCCTCGCGCCGCTGCAGGTAGGGGTGCACCATGCCGCCCTGGATGGGCCCGGGGCGCACGATGGCCACCTCGATCACCAGGTCGTACAGGCACTGCGGTTTCAGCCGCGGCAGCATGCTCTGCTGGGCGCGGCTTTCGATCTGGAACACGCCCACGGTGTCGGCGCGGCAGATCATGTCGTAGGTGGTGGTGCAGTCCTGGGGGATGTCCTGCAGCCGCCAGCGCCGGCCCTGCCAGGCACCCAGCAGGTCGAGCGAGCGCCGCAGCGCGGTGAGCATGCCCAGCGCCAGCACGTCTACCTTCAGCAGGCCCAGCGATTCGAGGTCGTCCTTGTCCCACTGGATGACGCGGCGGTCGGCCATTGCCGCGTTCTCGATGGGCACCAGCCGCGAGAGCTTGTCGCGCGCGATGACGAAGCCGCCGGTGTGCTGCGACAGGTGGCGCGGAAAGCCGCGCAGCGTGTCCACCAGCTCGATCCAGCGGCGGGTGACCGGCGAGTCCATTTGCAGCCCGGCCTCGGCCACCGAGGCGGCCATGCGGCTCCTGTCGTCGAACCACTGGAAGGAGCGCGCCAGCGCATCCACCTGCGCCGCATCGATGCCCAGTGCCTTGCCCACGTCGCGCACCGAGCCGCGGGTGCGGTAGGTGGACAACGCCGCGGCCAGCGCGGTGCGCTCGGTGCCGTACTTGTTGTAGATGTACTGGATGACCTCCTCGCGCCGCTCATGCTCGAAGTCGACGTCGATGTCCGGCGGCTCATTGCGCTCGCGCGAGATGAAGCGCTCGAACAGCAGCGTGGTCTTGGTGGGATCGACCTCGGTGATGCCGAGTGCATAACAGACGGCCGAGTTGGCCGCTGATCCCCGGCCCTGGCACAGGATGCCCCGGCTGCGGGCGAAGCGCACCACGTCGTGCACGGTGAGGAAGAAGGCCTCGTAGCGCAGCTCCTCCACCAGCAGCAGCTCGCGCTCCACCTGCTCGCCCACGCCGGGCGGGGAGTCGCGGCCGTAACGGTCGGCCAGGCCCTGCAGCGTCAGTGCACGCAGGTGGTCGATGGGCGTCATGCCCCGCGGCACGATCTCGGCCGGGTATTCGTAGCGCAGCGAATCGAGCCGGAAGGTGCAGCGTGCGGCGATTTCCAGCGTGGTGGCCAGCCATTCGGGCCGATAGAGCTGCGCCAGCCGCAGGCGGGAGCGCAGGTGCTGCTCGGCATTGCGCGCCAGCGCGAAGCCGCAGTCGGCCACCGGCTTCTTCAGGCGGATGGCGGTGAGCGTGTCCTGCAAGGGCTTGCGCGAGCGCACATGCATCAGCACATCGCCCGCGGCGGCCAGAGGCAGGCCGGTGGCGGCAGCCACCGCCTGCAGCCGCTCGGCCAGCACGCCGTCGTCGGCATGCATCAGCAGCTCCACCGCGATGGCCGCATGCTGGAAGTTCCGGCGCAACCAGTGCGCCTGGGCCAGCAGGCGCTCGGGCGGGTCGGCGCGGTCGGGCAGCAGCAGCGCGGTGCAGTCGGGCAGGCGCTGCAGGCCGCGCAGGAAGCGTGGTGGATGGTCGTTGGTCACGGTCGTGCCGCCCGGCGCGGGCGGCTGCAGGTCGCGCACGCTGAGGTGGTAGCTGCCCTTGGTGGTGCGCAGCCGGCCCAGCGTGATCAGCTCGCACAGATCGCCATACCCTTCGCGGTCGTGCGCCAGCAGCACCAGGCGGCAGCCGGGTGTGTCGCCCTCGCCTGCCAGCTGGAACTGGCTGCCGATGATGAGCTTGAGCGCGCTGCCGCCTTCGGTGTGTTGCCGGCGCAGTTCCTCGTGCGCGCGCACCACGCCGGCCACCGAGCATTCGTCGGTGAGGGCCAGCGCCGCATAACCCAGTTGCGCGGCACGGGCCACCAGTTCACCGGGTTGCGACGCCCCGGTGAGGAAGCTGAAGTTCGAACGGCAGTGCAGCTCGGCATAGCCCGGAACGGCACCGCCGCTCCAGGGCAGGACCGACGCGGTCATGGCCGTCGCCCCGCGCCGGGCGCGGGGTGGGCGGGGCCTGCCGGGCCCGTGCGGGCGGCCTGGTGGGTGGCATGCATGGGCGGCTCAGCCGAACAGTCCGTGCAGGAACCAGTGCGCGGCCGGCTCGCCGGCCGTGTCGGCGTCACCCATGCGGCGCTGCCGGAACACCCAGCGCAGCCGGTGGTCGCTGCCCTCGGCCACGTGGTAGTCGCGACAGACCAGTTCATCGTCGAACCAGCCGCTTTCGATGCGCTCGGCCCGGGTGCGCAGCAGCAGCGGCCCGCCATGCACCGGCCGGCCGGCATGTTCGGCCAGGGGCAGCGGCTGCGGCAGCAGCCAGGCCGGACGGGTGCACAGGGCAGCCGGCGCCGGACTGCCAGACGGCACGGCGGCAACGGTGGCCGTTGCCTGAGCCGGCACGGGCTGGAAGGCACGCTCCGGCCGGTGGTCGTCGCACGGTGCCAGCTTGCGCACCTGCTCGGCACCCAGGCGGGCGGTCAACCGGTCCACCAGCGCGCGGAAGGCCTGCGGGTCGGCCTCCTCAGTGCCGGGGCCGGCGCCGGAAACCAGCGCCAGCCGGCCCTCGTGCCCGGCCAACGCCACCGCTTCGTCAAGCTGCAGCCGCAGGCCATAGACCGGGGCCGGCAGCTCAGTGCGCTGCAGCCGCTCCCGCAGCAGCAGCAGCAGCTGGGCGGCATCACGCGTGGGATCGCCTACCGCCAGCCGCACCGGCGTGGGCGGGCGGGCCTGACGACCGGCGCCTTCATGCAGCAGCCAGAGCGTGCACCGTGCAGCCGCCAGCCATTGGCGCTGCAGCCACCCGGCCAGCGGCTGCACCAGGCGCTGCGCCGCGAACACCAGCATGGCAGCGTCGTCCGCACGGTGCATCAGTTCGCAGCCCAGCTCGAACTGCTGCGGCGGCTCGTACCAGGCCTGGGGGTCGGGCGCGTGGCCGTAGGCGCGGTCCAGCGCCAGCAGCAGCAGCCCACCGCCGCGGCGCTGCAGTCCGGTGCGCGGCAGCGCCCGCACCTGCCCCAGGCGCTGGCAGCCGATGCCTTGCAGCAGTTCGCCCAGCCGGGGCGGCAGCTCCAGCGCCTGCAGCACCGGCGGCAGTGGCAGCGCGTCCAGCAGCGCCGCCGCCGCGTCCAGCGTGCGCGCTCGGCCCGGCCGGCCGCCAGCGCCAGGCACCCGCGCCAGCAAGGCCGCCGCAGCCGCCGTGGGCGCCATGCCGATGCGCACATGCGCCCCCACCTGCTGCAGCGTGCGCCGCAGCCGGCCACCCAGCCCTGCCAGGCCACCGAACAGGCGAAGGGAGCCGCTCACCTCCAGCAGCACCGCATCCGGTTGCAGCACCACCTGCGGCGTGTAGCAGGACAGCGCCATGGCCAGCAGCCGGACGAAGGCGGCCTCGGCCGCCGGTTGGCGCGGCAGGCCGTGCAACGCGGGGCACAAGGACAGCGCGGTGGCGGTGCTCATGCCCTCCTCCAGCCCGAGCGCCCGCGCGCTGGCATTGACCACGCGCAGTCGGTGCTGCTCGATCACCGCGCGCGGCGGGGGCGGCGTGCCATCGGCGGGCCGCGGTGCAGGCCCCAGCGCCTCAAGCGGCAACCAGGGCAGGTGCAGCGCCAGCCACAGCATGGGCCACCTCCGGAGCAGGCATCACCGAGCGCCGCAGCAGCGGTGCGGCCAACGGCAAGGTGAGCAGCACAGGCGCCGCCATCGCCGGGCCGCGTCGCTTGAACACCTGCACGGCCAGCTGCCCGCCGGCCGCCGCCTCAGCCGCCAGGCGCAGCGGCGCGGCCGATGCCTGGCCACGCGCGGCCAGCGGCCGCATCGCCCACAAGGGGCAGCCGCTGTCCTGTGCGGCCAGGTGCAGACGCCGCCACACGCCGGCCGGCGCGTCGGACCACCACAGCACAGCTGCGCAGGCACGCGAGCGCAGCGCCTGCTCAGCCGCCCAGGCGGCGTCGATCAGGCTGGCCGGCGTGAGCCACACCAGGCCGTCCAGCGACAGGCCCAGCTGCTGCAGGGCGGGCAGGTAAGGCGTGGCCGGCGGCGCAATCCACAGCACCGGCCGGTTGCCAAAGCTGCGCAGCACCGGTGCCAGCAGGCGCAGTTCACCAATGCCGGGGTGGGCCAGCAGCAGCTCAGTCAAGCCCTGCGCCGGCCAGCCGCCACCGGGCAGCTCCGCATCCAGCGCGGGATAACCACTGGGCACGGTGTGGCCGCCGGCCTGCGCCATGGCGTCCCCACGCCACAGCAACGCGGGATCGAGCGCCGGCAGGCCGCGGCGGCCGGCGGGCTGCAAGGAGGTGGAGGGCGAGGACATGGCGGCAGACGAAGGCAAGGAACAACTGTACGTTTATACAGCATTCCATACCCCCATTCCGGGGCCTGTCTTCAGTGGGCGGCGGCTTTCGAGAACACGTTCAGCACCACGACGCCCGCGATGATCAGGCCCATGCCGATGGCTCCCGGCAGGTCGACGCGCTGGCCGAACAGCAGCCAGGCCACCGTGGTGATGAGCACGATGCCGAGGCCCGACCAGATCGCATAAGCCGCACCCACCGGCACCGTGCGCAGCGTGATGGACAGGAACCAGAACGACGTGATGTAGCCAACCACCGTGACGATGCTAGGTAGCCACCGCGTGAAGCTTTCCGACGCCTTGAGTGCGGAGGTGGCGATGACCTCCGCCACGATGGCCAGCCCCAGCGCCAGGTAGCCGTTCATGCCGCGGCAAGTCGCATCCACACCAGGCAGCGCTGGGCGTCCAGCCCCGGCACCTGCAGCGGCTGCACCCCGGTGACGATGACGTCGGGTGGCAGTGCCGCCAGCTCCTCATCCGGCGCCCTGCCCTTCATGGCCATCCACAGGCCGCGGGGTGCCAGTTGCCGGCGGGTGAGCATGACGAAATCCACCAGCGACGCAAACGCGCGCGAGGTGACGACGCCGAACGGCGGCGTGTCCAGGTCTTCGATGCGGGTGTGCTGGGCGTGCAGCCGCCGCAGCCCTAGCTCCGTGGCCACCTGCTGGATGAAGCGCGCCTTCTTGGCCACGGCATCTACGCACACCACGGTGAGCTCCGGGCGCAGGATGCTGATCACGACGCCCGGCAGCCCGGCGCCACTGCCCACGTCCAGCACGCGGTTCGCGGCCTCGCCGGTCTGGCCGGCCAGCGCCTCGGCCAGCGGCTGCACAACCGACAGGCTGTCGAGCAGGTGCTGCGTGAGCATGTCCTGCGGGTCACGCACCGCCGTCAGGTTGTAGACGCGGTTCCAGCGGGAAATCAGATCGAGGTAGGCGAGCAACCGCTCGGTCACGGCTTCGGCTTCGGCCTCGCTGCCCGGATGACAACCGAGCGCTCGCAGCCCCTGCTGCAGAGGTTCGCGCAGAGGCGCGATGTTCAAATTGCCGGCCATCAAGCGTCAGCGCCTTCGGCAGCAGCCGGAGTGGCGGCTGAGGTGTCGGATCTGCGCGTGTCCACGAAGCCCTTGAAACGCCCCTTCTTCAGGTGCACCAGCAGCAGGGAGATGGCCGCCGGCGTCACGCCGGAGATGCGGGAAGCCTGGCCCAGCGTTTCCGGCCGATGCTTGCTCAACTTCTGGCGCACCTCGAAGCTGAGGGCGGATACCTGTGCGTAGTCCAGCTCCTCGGGAAGCCGGAGGTTCTCGAAATGGGCGCCGCGTTCCACTTCGCCCACCTGCTTGTCGATGTAGCCGGCGTACTTGATGACGACTTCAATCTGTTCGACGACAGCGTCAGCAAGGTCGCTCCCGAGATTTGCGACGAGCGTTTCACGTGAAACACCGGATTCCGGCTTCGCAAGCCGTGCAATTTCGGCCACCGCATCGAAGCTGACGCCGGGGCGCCGAAGCAGGTCGGCCAGGCTGTACTCCCGTTCCAGCGCCTTGCCGACTAGCCGTTCCGCTTGCTCCGCAGGCAAGATGGCCGGATGCACCCAGGTCGACCTTAGCTTTTCGGTTTCACGTGAAACAGCGTCACGCTTGCGGTTGAATGCGGCCCACCGCGCATCGTCTACCAGTCCAAGCGCCCGGCCGGCTTCCGTAAGACGGGCGTCGGCGTTGTCCTCCCGAAGCTGGAGCCGGAACTCCGCACGACTGGTAAACATGCGGTACGGCTCGGTCACACCCTTGGTGATCAGGTCGTCGACCAGCACGCCGAGGTAGGCCTGATCGCGCCGCGGCAGCCAAGGCGCCTCGCCTTTCACCTGCAGCGCGGCATTGATGCCGGCAAACAACCCCTGCGCCGCCGCCTCCTCGTAGCCCGTGGTGCCATTGATCTGGCCGGCGAAGAACAAGCCTTTGATGGCGCGCGTTTCAAAGGACGCGCTCAACTCGCGGGGGTCGAAGTAGTCATATTCAATGGCATAGCCGGGCCGGAGGATGTGGGCATTTTCCAGCCCCGGCATGGACCGCACCGCCGCCAGCTGGATGTCGAACGGTAGCGAGGTCGAGATGCCGTTCGGGTAGAACTCATGCGTGGTCAGGCCCTCCGGCTCCAGGAAGATCTGGTGCGAGTCCTTGTCGGCAAACCGGTTGATCTTGTCTTCGATGCTGGGGCAGTAGCGTGGGCCGACGCCCTCGATCACACCGGTGAACATCGGGGAACGGTCGAAGCCGGAGCGGATGATCTCGTGCGTGCGGGCCTGGGTGTGCGTGATCCAGCAAGGCACCTGACGCGGGTGCATCGCCCGGTCGCCCATAAAGCTGAACACCGGCACCGGGTCGAGGTCACCGGGTTGCTCCGTCAGGCGGCTGAAGTCGATGGAGCGGCCATCGATGCGCGGCGGCGTGCCCGTCTTCAGGCGGCCTTGCGGCAGCTTCAGTTCCTTCAATCGGGCGGACAGGCTCACCGCGGGCGGATCCCCGGCCCGGCCAGCGCTGTAGTTCTGCAGCCCCACGTGGATCTTGCCGTCGAGGAAGGTGCCCGCCGTCAGCACGACCGTGCGCGCACGGAACCGCAATCCGATTTGCGTCACGGCGCCCACCACCCGCTCACCCTCCACCATCAGGTCGTCCACAGCCTGCTGGAAGAGCCACAGGTTCGGCTGGTTTTCCAGGCGGTGGCGGATGGCCGCCTTGTACAAAACCCGATCGGCCTGCGCCCGCGTGGCGCGCACCGCAGGCCCTTTGCTGGAATTGAGGATGCGGAACTGGATGCCCGACTCGTCCGTGGCCAGCGCCATCGCGCCGCCAAGCGCATCCACCTCTTTGACCAGGTGCCCCTTGCCAATGCCGCCGATGGACGGGTTGCAGCTCATCTGACCCAGCGTCTCGATGTTGTGGGTCAGCAGCAGGGTGGTGCAGCCCATGCGGGCCGCGGCCAGGGCGGCCTCGGTGCCGGCGTGGCCGCCGCCGACGACGATGACGTCAAACTCTTGAGGATGGAGCACGGGCATCAGGCCGGTGGGTACGGCCTGCCTTCAACGGTGGGAATGCCTCAATTTTAGGCGACCGCCTCACCCCCCTGCCGGCTGTGCAGTTCTTCACCTAGTTGCGCTCTGTTCCACGTGAAACACCGCTTCATGGCCAACTTGCGCCTAGCCACCCACGCCTCGACCGCGCTGTCATTCCAATGCTTGTCAAAGAAATAGTGGGCCACCATGTTCACCGCCGGCTCCACCAGCGTGACGGCACTGGCTGCCCATACGTTGCCGGTGAGCCCGTAGGTCACGCCGAACGCGATGCCCAAGTGAATGACACCAAATGCAGCGGTCTTGGCCATGTTCACTCCAGATGAGAACAAATCTTGTTCAGGAGTGTGGCGAGGCCTCCGCAAGTTGACCAATCAAAGGCGTCGATGGCGTCGATAGGCAGCCCCGACAATCACGCCATGCGCAGCACACCCGTCCCTGCCCTCAGCTGCCGCGCCGGCTGCGCGGCCTGCTGCATTGCGCCGTCGATCAGCAGCGCCATTCCGGGCATGCCCGGTGGCAAGCCCGCCGGCGTGCGCTGCGTCCAGCTCACTGAGCAAGGCCTGTGTGCGCTGTTCGGATCGCCGCAACGACCAGCCGTCTGCGGGTCTTTGCAACCGGCGCCCGACATGTGCGGCAGCAGCCGTGAACATGCAATGCACTGGTTGACAGCGCTCGAGGCCGCCACGACGGCCGGCACACCCGACTGACTTCAGCCATGGGCGGCGGCGACATGCCGACCAACGTCAGCCGCGCCCTGCCCCCACCGTGCGCAGGTCCTGCGTCACGCGGCCCTGCTCCAGCACCACCACCCGCGCGGCGCTGGCGATGGTTTCCGGCCGGTGCGCCACGATCACCCGCGTGAGTTGCAGCTGCCGGATGCTGTGGTTCACCGCCCGTTCGCGGTCCACGTCCAGGGCGCTCGTGGCTTCGTCGAGCAGCAGGATCTGCGGCCGCTTGTAAAGCGCGCGGGCCAGCAGCAACCGCTGCTTCTGGCCACCGGAGATGGCCGCGCCCATGTCGCCGATCAACGTGTGGTAGCCCATGGGCATGGCCTCCACCTCGTCATGCACCGAGGCCATGCGGGCACATTCCTCGATCCAGGCCGCGTCCGGCGCGGTGTCGAAGAAGCTGATGTTCTCGCCGATGGAGCCGGCAAACAGCTGGTCGTCCTGCATCACCGTGCCGATCATGGCCCGGTAGCGCGTCAGGCCGAGCTGACTCAGTGGCACGCCACCCACTCGCACCTCGCCCGCCTGCGGCGCATGAATGCCGAGCATCAACTTCAGGAGTGTTGTTTTTCCGCAACCCGACGCACCGACGATGGCCACGGACTCGCCAGGTTCGATGGTCAGGCTTACCCCGCGCAGCACCTCCGGCTCGGCATCGGAGTAGCGGAAGCTCAGGTCCTGCACCTCGATGCGCGCGGAGTCGGCCTTCACCGGCAACTCCGCCTCCTGTTGAGGCTCAGGCGCCGTCAGCACGATGTCGGCCAGGCGCTCGCCCTGCAGGCGCAGCATCTTCAGCTCCACCGCCTTGTCGATGAGCGCGCTGAAGCGGGTGGCGAACTGCTCCTTGAAGGCGATGAAGGCGAAAAGCATGCCGACGGTGAAGCGCTCGTCCAGCACCAGCAGCGCACCCACCCACACCACCGCCACCCGCTCCAGGCCGAATACCAGCTTGTGCAGCACGCCGAACCACAGGTCGATCTTGCGGGTGGCGATGTCGGCATTCATCGCGTCCACCACCAGGTTCATGAAGCGGCCCTGGCGGTCGGCCTGGCGGTTGAACAGCTTGATGGCCTGCACGCCGCGCAGCGATTCCAGGAAGTGGCTGGCCTTGCGCGACTCGTGCACCAGCGATTCCTCGGTGGCCGCGCGCAGCGGCCGGAAGAAGGCCCAGCGCAGCAGCGCGTACACGCCCACCGCCCCCGCCACGATGGCTGTGAGCAGCCCGCTGTACAGCGCCATCATGGCCAGCGTGGCCAGCACCAGCACGCCGTCCAGCACCGCTTCCACGAAGCTGGTGGTCAGCGTCTTCTGAATCTGCTGCACGGCCGTGAAGCGCGACCAGATGTCGCCGGTGTGCCGCTTCTCGAACCAGGCCACAGGCAGGCGCATCAGGTGCGCGAACACATTGGAAAGCCACTGCAGGTTCAGCGTGGCCGACATCACCAGCACCGCCCAGGAGCGCACTGCGCCCGTGGCCACCTGAAGCAGCACCAGCAGGCCGAAGCCGATGCCCAGCGTGACCAGCAGGTCCCTGTCGCCGGTGACCAGCACGCCGTCCACCACCCACTGCAGCAGGAAGGGCGACAGCAGCATGAACGCTTCCAGCACCAGCGCCAGCACGAACACCTGCGCCATCGAGCGCTTGAGCCCGCTCACCCGCCCCAGCATGCGCCGCAGGCTGATGGGCTGGCGTTCCACCCGCGGCTCGAAGCCGCCGGCAGGCGTCAGCTCCAGCACGATGCCGGTGAAGTGCCGCGACAGCTCGCTGAGCTTCATGTGCCGCACGCCCTGCCCTGGGTCGTGTATCACTGCCACGCCGCGCCGCACGGCCACCAGCACGACGAAGTGGTTCATGTCCCAGTGCAGCACGCAGGGCAGCTGCAGGCTGTCGAAGTGCTCGGGCTCGGCGCGCAGCGCGCGGGGGCTCAGCTGCAGCTCACCGGCCATGCGCACCAGGTCGGCCATGGAGGCGCCTTTGAGTGACAGCGAAAAGCGCCGCCGCAGCGTGGGCAGGTCGGTCTGCAGGCCGTGGGCAGCGGCCACCATGCCCAGGCAGGCCAGGCCGCATTCGGCGGCCTCCGTCTGCAGCAGCATGGGCACCCGCCGGCGGTTGAACAGCCCGAGGTTCAGACGGTCGAGCATGTGCGGCTACACCCGCCCGGCCACGCCGAGCAGCGGCTCGAAGATCCATTCGATCAGGCGGCGCCGGTCGAGCTGCACGTCGGCCTCCAGCTGCATGCCGGGTGCCAGCGGCTGTGGCTGGCCGTAGGCCTGCACGTCCTGCCGGTCGAGTGCCACCGTCACGCGGTACAGCGGCTCGTCCGCTGGCAGGCCGGCCACCGGCGGCCGGGCGTCGGCTGGCACCGGCGTGCGCGACACCCGCAGCACCCGCCCCGCCTGGGAGCCGAACTTCTGGTATGGGAATGCGTGGTAGCGCATCAGCACCGGTTGCGCCGGCCGCAGGAACCCCATCGCGCTGGAGGGCGCATACAGCTCGGCCAGCAGCGGCGCCTGGCCCGGCATCATCCGCGCCAACACCGCCGAAGCCGCCACCGACTGCCCCGGCTCGGCCGTCAACGCACCCACCACCCCGTCCTGCGGCGCCCGCAGCACCTCGCGCCGGCGGGATTCGGTTTCCGCGGTGTCGCCGGCCAGGGCCGAGAGCTCCCGCTCAATCTCGCCCAGCTGCGCCTGTGCCTGCAAGGGCAGCTCGCGCGCCTCGGCCTGCAGCGCGGCCAGGCTGCGTTCATGCTGGGCGCGCTCCTGCGCCAGAGCCTGCAGGCGCTCGCGCTGTTCCAGCACGTCCTGCTGCTTGGCCCGCAGCTGCGCGGGGGCGATGAAGTCCTGGTGGCGCAGCGATTCGAACTGGGCCAGCGCCTGTTCGGCCAGCGCCAGGCGCTCACGCTGCAGCTGCGTGCGCTCGTCGTGGCGGCTGCGCTCGCGCGTCATTTCGGCGATGCGGTCAGCCAGCGCCTGGCTGCGCGCCTCGCGCAACGCGGCCTGGCGCTCCACCGCCTCGCGCAGGCTGCGGCGGCGCTCGTCCAGGCTGCGGCGCACCTCGGCCTGGGTTTCGCCTTCGCCGCTGCTGCGGTCCAGCGTCAGCACGTACAGCACGTCGCCCTGCCGCACCGCATCGCCTTCGCGCACCCGGCGCTCCAGCACCACGGCCTCACGCGGCGTGCGCAGTTCCAGCAGGCCGCCTTGCGGCACCAGCACGCCCGACAGGCGCGCCTTTCTCGTGTAGTGGCCCAGCGTGAGGAACAACGCCACGGCCACGAAAGCGGCCACCACCAGCACGGTCAGCCAGCGCAACGACACAGGTTGCGCCAGCCGGATGTGTCCGATCCACTGGTCGCGCTGGTGGTCCAGCGCTTCGGGTCGGAAGATGCTTGTCACGGTCCGCCCTCGGTGGGCGTGCGGAGCCTGAGCCCGCCCGCCGAGCCAGCGGGCCGAGAGCCGGTCACCAGCCGCCGACGCGCGGCAGGCCGCCGGTCACCTGGCCCAGCATGCGCTCGTCGAGCACCAGCGGCGCAGCGGGCTTCTGCACAGGTGCGCCAGCTTGCGGAGCGGGCGTGCGCACTTGTTGGGGGGCCTGGGCGGCGGCGGCGTTGATTTGCGATTGGGCCATGGTCGACTCCTGGGGGTTTGGGGGCTGCGTCCATTCATCGACGTGGCCTTATTCCAGCAGTCGAGCCGGTCGGCTGTAACTGTAAGCTCTTACAGCTTGTGCACCTCAGTGGATCAAGCCTAGGCGCAGCGCCTTCAGCACCGCCTGGTGCTTGGTGGCGCATTCGAGCTTGTGCATCGCGTTCGTAATGTGCAGGACCGCCGTGCGCTGCGAGATCCCTAGGATGGCGCCCACCTCCCAGGCCGTCTTGCCCTCCATCGTCCACTTCAGCGCTTCCAGCTCGCGCGGGGTGAGCGCCGGGCGTTCCGGCTGCCGGGACGGCGGCACCAGGATGCGCAGCGCGGTGTCCTGCGCATGCACCGCGAACAGCTGCAGGTCGGCCACGATGCGCGTCAGCTCCCGCGTGTCGCTGGGCAGCGGCGCGTCGCGGTCCACGCCGAGCAGGAAGTGCTTGCCATCCGGCAAATGGAGTGCCATGGCCACGCCGGTGCGATAGCCGAAGGCGGCCTGCTCCTCCCAGAGATCTTCCACACCCTTGGTGCGGTAGGTATCGCGCGACCAGACCAGCGGCACGCTCTGCCGCTTCAGGTGCTGCAGCACCGGGTCGCGGCGCGAATCGGCCACACGCACGTAGGCTTCCTCGTAGCCCGGCGGCGTGTTGCCCACGGCGATGAAGTCCGCCTCGCGGCCGTGCTGCTCCACGACGGTCACCGCGCTGACCGTGCTGAAGCCGATGTCGTGCGTGAAGCGCAACACCGCGCTGCGGAACTCGTCGATGTCGCGGGCTTCGAGCACCGCCAGATAGTTGCCCTGCAGCATCAAACTTCCTGCATCGCTGCGACCGCCTGCCCCAACCTGTCAAGGTTTACAGCTTGAAGCGGGATGGCCGATGACCAAGACTGCCAGTACGCTGCCGGCCCCGCCCGACCAGTCAACCCACCATATTCCCCCACGCCGATGACACCCTCATGGACGCTGCATGCCTGGCCCACCGTATTGTGGCAGGCAGCCTCGAAGAGCCACCTCAACCTGGTGCACCTGGATACCCGCGTGATGTCCACCGGCGACGCCAGCGCGCCCTGCAGCGGCCACACCATCTGGATCGGCCCGCTGGGTGACGTGGATGCCGGCGTGGCCTGGGACTGGGTGCAGCTGTGCCCCGGCGTGGTGGCCATGGCCGACCCCATGTGCGTCATCACCAACCTGCGCCTGGTGGACACCGGCGGCACCGTGCTCACCGCCTGGGAATCGGCCCGCCACCTCACCGAGATCGTGCACGGGCTACCCTGGCAGAACGAGGTGGAACGTGCTCTGGGCAGCACGCTGCTGAACTGACCGTTCGCCACGCGCATCACCGCACCGCCGCCCGGCGCAACCGCCGGGCCACGTCCCCGATGCCCAGCGCCGCCAGCAGCGCGCACACCAGCAGCGGCACCAGCACGTCGGCCAGCGGCACCGCCTCCGCGGCCAGCACCCGGTTCATCAGGGTCACCTGCCCCAGCGCCGGCACCCAGAGCTGCCAGGGCTGTGGGCCGCTGTCGTTGAACAACGCCACCAGCGGCAGCACCGACACCAGCAGCACGATGACCGCCGCATTGGCCTGGGCCTCCTTGACGCTGCGGCAGCGGATGGCCACCGCCATCAGCACCGACGACACCGCCGCCGCGAGGGGCACCAGCAGCGCGAGGAACACCAGCGCCTCGCGCCAGCCGTACTGGAACATCGCGGCCAGCGTCTCGCTGCGCAGCAGCCACTGCGCCGGCAGGAAGCTGAAGGAGCCGAGCAGTGCCACGCCCATCGCCACGCTGGCCACCGCGGCCCACTTGCCCAGCACCAGCGCCAGCGGCAGCGGCGGATTCATCAGCAGCGGCTCCAGCGAGCCGCGCTCGCGTTCGCCGGCGGTGGAGTCCAGCGCGGCAGGCAGCGCACCGTAGAGCACCGCCATCAGCACCAGGATGGGCACGAAGGCCGACAGCTGCGCCGCCCGGCCGCGCGGCGTGGACAGGTCGCGCGGCTGCACGTCCACCACCTGCAGCAGGCGGGGCGACACCCCACGCAGGGCCAGGTCCAGCGTGGCGCGTTCGCTGACGAAGCCGCTGACCAGCCGGCCGATGCGCGCGCTGCTGGCCTGCGACCGGGGATTGGCGCCGTTGGCCACGATCTCCAGGCGCGGTTGCGCGGCGGTGGCCAGCGCGGCGTCGAAGCCGGACGGCACCACCAGCACCGCGTCGCCCAGGCGGTTGCGGCGCAGCAGGTCCAGGTGGTCGGATGGCGCCTCGCGCACGCGCCAGGTCTGGCGCTCCAGGTAGTTGCGCAGCAGCGGCGAATGCTCGATGCCCACCACCATCAGCTCACGCTGCTCGGCGCGCTGCTCGATGCCGGCCATCAGCACCGACAGCACCACCAGCAGCACCGGACCCACGGCCACCGAGCTGAGCAGCACGGTGAGCAGGGTGCGGCGGTCGCGCAGCGCGTCCAGCAGTTCCTTGCCGTACACGACCCACGCGGCAGCGATCACCTGGCGCCATCCCCTCATGCCGCGTCCGCCTCCGGGCCGAAGGCCAGCTGCACGAAGGCGTCCTCGAAGTCGGCCTGGCCGGTGGACTGCAGCAGCGCGTCCACGCTGCCATCGGCCACCGTGCGGCCATGCGCCACCACGACGACCTTGTCACACAGGCGTTGCACCTCTTGCATGATGTGGGTGGAGAACACGATGCACTTGCCCTGCTCGTCGCGCAGGCGGCGCAGCGCCTCGCGCAGTGAGCGCGTGGCCAGCACGTCCAGCCCGTTGGTGGGCTCGTCCAGGATGATGTTGGCCGGGTCGTGCACCAGCGCGCGTGCCAGCGCGGTCTTCATGCGTTCGCCCTGGCTGAAGCCGTCGGTGCGGCGGTCCAGCAGCGGCACCATGTCCAGCACCTCGGCAAGCTGCTGTGCGCGCCTCAGCGCGGCCGCACGCGGCATGCCTTGAAGGCGTCCGTAGTAGACGATGTTCTCGCGTGCCGTCAGCCGCGGGTACAGGCCGCGTGCGTCGCTCAGCACGCCCATGCGCGCCAGCGCCCGCTGCGGCTCGCGCGACACGTCGATGCCATCCACCAGCACGTGGCCGGCATCCGGCGGCAGCAGGCCGGCCACGATGCGCAGCGTCGTGGTCTTGCCGGCGCCGTTGGGTCCCAGCAGGCCGGTGATGCAGGCGTCCGCTGCGCGGAACAGCACGCCGTCCACCGCCTTCACCTGCCGCGCCTGGCGACCACGCCCGCTGGCAAACGATTTCTGCAAGCCCAGCACCTCGATCATCGGCGCGGCTCCGCCGGGGGTGCGGGCGGCTGGTAGGGCCGGGGGCGAGGCAGCTGCACCGCGCAGCCCGCATCGGCACGAACCGCGGCCAGGGCTGCGGCTTCGTCGGGAGTGTCGATGAAGCGGTAGAGCACGTCGCGCATGCAGGGCAGCATCGCCACGCCGTGGCCGGCCTGCGGCACCACCACATGCCGCGCCTTGGCGCCGAGGGCGGCGGCCATGCGGTCGCCGTGACGCGGCGGCGTGGCCGGGTCCAGCCCGCCCGACAGCAGCAACACCGGTGCGGCCGATGGGCCTACCTGGTAGAAGGCCGGCGGCACGCTGCCCCGCGGCCAGTCCGCGCAGGCATCGCGGTAGCGGCGCACCAGCGGGTCTTCGCGCGGGGCGGCCGGGGGCAGGCGCGGCGCATCCTCGGCGCACACGACGGAGAAGTGCAGGCCCATCGCCACGCCCACGCCGCGGCGGCCGCCGGCCGCGTGGGCCAGGCCGGCCAGCGGCTCCAGCCGGCCTCGGGTGGCCTGGTCCATCGCCTGCGGGAGCGCGGCGGCCAAAGCAGGCAGGTACAGCGGGCCGCGCAGCACCGCGTCCAGCACTTCGGGCGTGACACGCTGGCGCTCCACCACGCCGGTGGCCGGATGCGCCACCGGCCAGTCGCGCGGCAGGCTGTTGCGCAGCGTGGCCCAGCGCTTGCGCAGGTCGGGATGCCGGCGGTTGCAGTCGGCGTCCTGCTCGCAGCCGCTGAACACCGCCTCCACGGCGCGCTGCTGGTCGCTGGCGAAGGCCACCGGCAGCACCATGTCCGGCGGTGCCACGCCATCGAGCACCACCCGCCGCACGCGCCGCGGCGACTGCCGCAGCACCTCCAGCGCCAGCCGGGTGCCGTAGGAAACGCCCACCAGGTTGATGCGCGCCACGCCAAGCGCGCGCCGCACCGCTTCCACGTCCCCGGCGGCGATGGCGGTGGTGTACTGGCGCAGATCGCCATGCGGCAGTGCCTGCAGCAAGCGCCGGCATTCGGCCAGCCGCCGGCGCTGCGCATCCGGCTCGAACTGGCGGGCCAGCGGCGCCTGGTCGGCATCGTCGTCGCACAGCAGCGGCGCGCTGCGGCCGGTGCCGCGCTGGTCGATCAGCACCACGTCGCGACGGTTGAGGAAGCGCGACAGCATGCCGGCCACGGGACCCGCCATCTCGATGGCGCTCTGCCCCGGACCGCCGGCCAAGAAGAAGACGGGATCGGGCTGCTTGTTGCGGGCCAGCGCCGGCAGCACCGCATAGTGCAGCGTGATGCGCGCACCTTGCGGCGCGGCGGGGTCCAGCGGACGCTCCAGCGTGCCGCAGCGGGCCTCGTGCTCGATGCCGTCCAGCCGGCACGGCGTGAGCGCGGGTGCCGCCGCCACGGCACCGTGCAAGAGCGCGCCCCAGGCCATGGCCCCGGCCAGCGCAACCGGCCTTCCCCAACGTTTCATGATGCGACGCATTGTGCGGGTTGCGATCCCACACCCATGCCAACTAGTGCCGGTGCCTGTCTCGTTCAGGCATCGAAACGGCGCTTGTTACTTCTGGGTCGCGCGGCTCAGGCCCGGCCACCAGGCACCAGGCTGCGGGCAGTGGCTTCGCAGGCCTGGCGCTGGCCATCGGCCGCCTCCCGCGCGGCGCACAGGCCGGCCAGGCGGGTTTGCAGCCGCTGCAGCGCTGCCTCGGCCGCCGGACGCTGCGCGCCCCAGCCGGCCAGCTTCTGCGCCGCACGCTGCAGCGAGCGTGCGCTGCGCTCATGGAAGGCCGCCGGATCGCGACCCGCCTCGGTGAAGATTTGCCCCGCAACCTGTTCGATGCGCGCCACATCGCCGGCCGCCAGATCGACCAGCGCCGCCAGGTAGCCGGCGCCCCATTGCAGCCGCGTGGCCGGGCCTTCGCTGCGCTCGAAGGCCTGGGCATACCAGCGCAGCGCCTCGTCCGGCCGGCCTTGCTTGCGGGCATTGCTGCCGAGCTGGCTCATCAGGTAGTACGGCGCGGCGCTGCGAGCCAGGTTGGCCTGCAGCAGTGCATCGCTGTCGGCCCACAGGCCGGCTCGGGCCTGCACCCAGGCCAGCGAGGGCACCACGGCCTGGCGTTCGAACGGATCACGGGTTTCCTGGTCCAGCCGGTTGGCCAGGCCGCGTACCTCGGCCAGCAACGCTGGCGGCAGGCGGGGCGACACCACCTCGTCCGCCTGGCCATGGCGGGCCAGCGACACGCGGGCATCCAGCGCGCTGATGCGATCGGCCCGCGACAGCGTGGTGTCCGCCTGCAGCCGCTGCAGCGCGGTGTCGAAAGCCGCGGTGAGCGCTGCGCGGCGGGTATCGTCGTCGCCGGCCAGGGCACGCACCAGTGCGGGCGTGTTGTAGACCAGCACGTCCATCTGCGCACGGGCGGCCGAGGCGTCGGCCAGCAGCTGCTGGGTGCGGGTGCGCACGGCGGCATCGGCAGCCAGGCCATTGGCTCCTTCGGCGCCCAGCGCCAGGGCCTTCAGCATCAGGCGGGTGCGGGTTTCCTCGTCCGCGGTGGCAGCGCGTGCAGCGGCGCGGTGCAGCGCGGCCAGCACGGCCGGCCGCTCGGCTGCCGGCACCAGCTTGGACTCATCGGTCTCCCAGCCATGGAAAGCCAGCAGCTTCCATTCGCCGGCGGTCAGCGGCCTTCCGGCGCGGGCATCGGCCAGCACCTCGGCTGCGGGCCGGCCACCGGCCATTGCGGTCTGCAGCAGCGCCATGACCTGCGCGGCCTCGGCTTCGCCGGGCAGGCGGGTGATCTCGCTGCGGTCGGGGCGCATCAGGATCAGCGTGGGATAGCCGCGTACCTGGAAGGCCGCGCCCAGCTTCTGCGCGCCGGGGCGGTCGCCATCCACATGCACTGCCACCAGCGAGCGCGACTGGGCCGCGAAGTCCTGCCGGTTGAACAGCGTGGCCTTGAGCTGGTTGCACGGCGGGCACCAGGTCGCGCCCCAGTACAACAGCACCGGCCTGTTCTCGGCGCGGGCCTGGGCAAAGGCGCGGTCCACGTCGGCATCGGTGGCCGCGGGCTGCCACGCCACCTGGGTGGAAGGCAGGCCGGGAGCCGCCTGCAGCGGCAGGCTCAGCGCGGACAGGCCGATCAGGCAGCCGGCCAGCAGGCCCGCGGGCCACGCCGCGCGGATCGGTTTTACAGGCTGGGCCACCACATGCATGTCATCCGCCCCTTGCGCGCGACCATGCGCGCCAGCGGCTCATTGTGGCGCCAGCGGCGCCGCGCTGCCGGCGGCCGGCACGGTGGCGGTGGCCGTGGCGGGCTCGTCGCTGCGGATGGAGCCGTCGGGCCGCTCATAGGTGCCGATCAGGCAGCCGGAGGCCAATGCACGTTCCTGCAGTGCAGCCAGCACCTCGTCGCGGCCCGGTGTTTCGCTGAACGGCTCGCCAGGACCTAGCGCAAACACCTGGAACACATAGCGGTGGGTGCCATGGCCGGGCGGCGGATCGGGCGGCAGCCAGCCGCTGCCCAGGAAGGAATGGCGTCCGGCATGGGCTTCGCTGCCCTCCGTGTGGTCGAAGGCGCCCTCGGCCAAGGCCGTCTGGTCGGGCGGCAGGTCCACCACGATGCCGTGCACCAGCGGATGCGGCGTGGGCGCGTCGGCGTCCTCCACGATCAGCAGCACGCTGCTGGCGTTGGGCGGCACGCCGTGCCAGTGCAGCGGGGGCGACAGGCCTTCGCCGTCGGCGGTGTAGCGCGCGGGCATGGGCGCGTGGTCCGCGAAGGCGAGGCTGCCCACTTCCAGCGCCGCCTGGCCGGTGCGCAGCGGGGTGTGGTGAAAGACGGTCTGGTCCAGGCCCGCGCGCTGGTGGCGCAGTGCATGGCCCAGCATGCCGGGCAGTTTTTCCAACATGGCGGTCAGGTCCTGGAAGAAAGACCCAGTGGACACGCGACCGGGGCGGCCTGGCAGCACACGCCGGCCCATTCGGCTGTCGGAGCATGCCGACAACGGACACCGCGGCTCACGCCGCGTATCCGTGCCTGGCTTCAGTGCTGGGTGGCGGCAGCCTCGCGGCCGGCCAACTGCTCGCTCACCTTGCGGGCGGCGCGCAGCAGCAGGGTCTCGTCCAGCGGCACCTGCGGCGCCACCCGGGCCACCACATCCTCCAACTGCTCGGGCGACTGCATCAGGATATGGGCCACGGCCGACAAGGCCAGCACCGCCGGCCGCGGCAACTGCGGCGGAAACGGCTCGCCGGCCTGCACCGACACATGGTGGCGCACGCTGGCCACCGAGGGCGCGCCCAGGCCCCAGCTCTCGCACAGGGCGGCGCCCAGCGCGTCATGGCTGACGCCGAAGCCGGCACGTTCCAGCGTGCGCAGGTCGACGTCGTCGGGCGCGGCGCGCAGCATGGCGCCGTAATGGTCGCTGGCATGGCGCAGCAGCACCGCCTTGCCACATTCCTCGAACAACCCGGCGGAGTGGGCGGCCCAGGCGTCCACGCCCAGGAACTGGCCCATGCGGCCCATCAGCAGGCCACGGCGCGCAGCCCGCTGCCACACCGGCTCCAGCAGCTTGTTGGGCGGAAAGGCCGCGCGCAGCCCCATCTCGAAGGTGATGGCCGCCACCTCGCGCATGCCGAGGTACTGCACCGCCTGCATCACGGTCTGCACCCTGCCCTTGAGGCCATACATCGACGAATTGACCGCCTTCAGCACCGCCGCGGCCAGCGCCATGTCGGACTCGATCAGCTGCGCAGCGGCGTCCAGGTTGATCTCGTCGTCCGCAAGCAGCAGCGACAGGCGAACGAGCGCCTCCGGCTGGGCGGGAATATCGATGTCGAGGCTGCGGAGTTCGGGATCGACGGGCATGGCGGGATGCTAGCGGCCACTCCAGGGGCGCAAGCACGGGAAAAGCGCCTGGCTGCCCACGCAGTTCAGCCGCTAGGACGCATGCCCTGTTGCGGCCTCTGTCACTTTTCAACGTTCATTTCGTGTCACTTCCAGACGATGTAAGTGGACATGAACCTCCAACACCTCTCCCTCCGCGCCAGGCTCGCGGCGTCGTTCGCCACGCTCGCCGTCCTGGTTCTCGTCGTCTCGGCAGTAGCCGTCACCGCCCTGCAGGAAAGCGACGCGCACTTTTCCGACTATGCCCGGCAGGGCAGCGCCCGCATCGCGCTGGCGCACGAGCTGCGTAACGCCGCCGCGCTGCGCGCCATTGCCGCGCGCAACATGGTGCTGGCCACCGGTTCGGCCGAAAGCGAAGCGCAGACTGCCCAGGTGAAGCAGGCCCATGCCGCGGTGGAAGCCGCGCTGGCCGCGCTGGCGCAGCGCACCCGCAGCGACCCGGACGTGACCGCCGAGGAACGCCGGCGCTTCGACGCCCTGGCCGCGCTGGAAACCCGCTACAGCCCGGTGGCGCTGCAGGTGGTGGCGCTGGCGGGACGGGGCAGCGTGCACGAGGCCACCCTCTTGATGAGCCGCCAGTGCCAGCCGCTGCTGGCGGAGCTGCACGCCACGGTCGCGGCCTACCTGGCCGTGCTGGACCGGGGTACGCAGGCCACGCTGGCCGCGGCGGCAAAATCGCACCGGCAGTTCCGCCATGCGCTCATCGCGTCCGGCGTGCTGGCGTTGTCGGCGGCCGTGTTCTTCCTGTTCGCCATCACGCGGGACGTAGCGCGCACGCTGGGCGCCGAGCCGGCCGCCCTGGGCGCCGCCGCGGAACGCGTGGCCCGCGGCGACCTCGGCCCGATCGAAGGCGCGGCCGATGCACCACCCGCCAGCGTGCTGGCCTCGCTGGCGCACATGCAGCGCAGCCTGGCCGGCGTGGTGGCCGACGTGCGCCGCGCCTCCGACTCCATCGCCACCGGCAGCGTGCAGATCGCCACAGGCAACGCCGACCTCTCTCGCCGCACCGAGCAGCAGGCCAGCAGCCTGCAGCAGACCGCCTCGTCGATGGAGCAGATGAATGCCGCGGTGGGCCACAGCGCCGAGACCGCCCAGCAAGCCACGCAGCTGGCCGCCACCGCCAGCGCCTCGGCGGTCAAGGGCGGCGACGTGGTCGGCCGCGTGGTGGCGACGATGGAGGAGATCAGCCGCAGCTCGCGCCGCATCGCCGACATCATCGGCGTGATCGACGGCATCGCCTTCCAGACCAACATCCTGGCGCTGAATGCGGCGGTGGAGGCCGCGCGGGCCGGCGAGCAGGGCCGCGGCTTCGCCGTGGTGGCCTCGGAGGTGCGCGGCCTGGCCCAGCGCTCGGCCCAGGCCGCCAAGGAGATCAAGACGCTGATCGAGGCGAGCGTCGACAGCGTGGGCGCCGGCGCCCGGCTGGTGGACGAGGCCGGCAGCTCGATGGCCGACATCGTGACCCAGGTCAAGCAGGTGTCGGACCTCATCGGCGAAATCAGCCATTCAGGCCAGGAGCAAACCGCCGGCATCGGCCAGGTGAGCCATGCGGTGAACCAGCTCGACCAGGTGACGCAGCAGAACGCGGCCCTGGTGGAGGAAAGCGCCGCCGCGGCGGAGAGCCTGCGCGCCCAGGCACACAGGCTGACGGAGCTGGTGAGCGTGTTCCGCGTGCCCCGGGCGGTGGCCTGAGCGGCGCGACGGACGAAAAAAAACGCCAGCATCGGCTGGCGTTGGCAATGTGACCTCCGCGCGTAGCGGGATCAGCGTCATCTTGTGGATCTTGGTGTCTGTTGTCTCCTCGGCCCCCGTTCAGCGGGCACGCACCAAAGTGGCGCCGCTGCGAGAACCGGGACTCTAGGTGGGCCTCGGCGCCACGGCATCGGTACTTTCCCCCGCGTTGTCGGTACCCTGCAACGGACCGCCGAGGCTGAAGTAGAAGCTCGCACCGCCCTTGGCCGGTGCTTCGGCGCGCACGGTGCCGCCGTGCCGCTCGACGATGCGCCGCACGATGGACAGCCCCAGCCCCGTGCCGTGGAACTGCTCAGCCGTGTGCAGCCGCTGGAACGGCTGGAACAGCCGGGCCGCGCGGCGGGCATCGAAGCCGGCGCCGTTGTCCTGCACCACGAACACGCCGGGCTCGCCGCTCGCGGCCAGGCGCACCAGCGGCAGCGGCACGTCGCGGGTGAACTTGGCGGCATTGCCCAGCAGGTTGGCCAGCGCCACCCGCACCAGGGGCGCGCTGCAGTGGGCCACCAGGCCGGGCTGGATCTGCCACTCCACGGGCACCGCACGCTCCACCCAGGGCAGCTCGGTGATCACGGAGCGGGCCAGCGCGCTCAGGTCCACCGGCTCGCGCACCAGCGGCGCGGAGCCCGACCGGGCCAGCTCCAGCAGCGCCGTGACGGTGTGCGACATGTCGCGCGCGGCCCGACCCTGCAGCGTGAGCCAATGGCGCTCGTCGTCGGCCAGGCGCTCCCAGGCGCGGGCACGCAGCATGTCCGCCAGGCCCACGACATGGCCGATGGGCGTGCGCAGCTCATGCGCCAGCTGGCGTGAGAAGGCCTCCAGGTCGCGGTTGTGCTGCTCCAGCTCGGCGGTGCGCTCGGCCACCTGACGGGCCAGTTCGGCATTGCGGCTGAGCAGCATCTTCTCGGTGCGCTTGCGCAGCGTCACGTCGCGGCCCACGCCGTGGAAGCCGAGGAAGCGGCCGTGCGCGTCGTGCCGGGGCTGGCCGCTTACCGACACCCATCGAACGCCGCGGCCGGGCACGCGCACCGCGTACTCGAAGTTGCTGAAGGGCCGCCGCTCCTCGAGCTGCCGGCGGTGGCGCTGCCACTCCTCCTCGCTGGCACCGTCGGCATAGGCATGCCAGCGGGTACGGCCGATGAAGCGCCGCGCGCCCACATCGCCCAGCAGGTCGGTGAGCATGTCGCCCACCACCACGAAGCGGTGCTCGGCGTCGGTCTCCCAGTACCAGTCGGCGGACAGCTCGTTCATCACCGCATAGCGGCGCTCGCTGTCGTGCAGGCGTCGGAAGGCCAGCCGCTGCTCGGTGATGTCGCGGCCCACGCCTTCATGGCCGATGAACTGGCCGTCGTCGTTGCGGCGCGGGCGGCCGGTCAGGCCGATCCACACGGGCGAGCGGCCGGGCCGCCGCACCTCGATCTCCACATCACGGAAGTCGCGCCGCTGGTGCATGCACAGCATCAGTTCCGACCAGCCGGCCTCGGGCGGCTGGAAGAAGGGCACGCTGTCGTAGGTGTGGCCCAGCAGCTGGCGAGGCTCCAGTCCCAGCTTCAAGTGGGAGGACAGGTCGTCGGACACCCAGCAGATGCGGTGCTGTGCATCGGTCTCCCAGTACCAGTCACCGGACAACCGCACCCGCGCATGCCAGCGCCGCTCGCGCTCGCCCAGCAGCAGCTGCACCTCGCCAGCCGCGGCATGCAAAGCACTGGAGCCGCGCAGGCTGTGCGCCCGCAGCGCCAGGATGGCGCCGGGCAGGTCGTCGTGCCGCAACCGCTCCGCAAAGCGCTGCACCGCCGCCACAGCCGAAGCCAGCCGCGCCACCAGCCGGTGCAAGGCCAGCGCGGCGGCCAGCCAGCCCAGCGCCAGGGCGGCCCACAACAGCATGCGCAGGTGTGCGGGCACCGGCGCGGCCAGCGCGGCCCAGGTCAGCCCGCCCATCAAGGCGGCCAGTGCGGTGAAACCCAGCGCGGCCAGCGCGCCGCCCGCCAGGCGCGGCGGCGGCAGTGCCGGCGGCTGGGTGTCCACCAGCACCCGCGGGTCCATCGCGGTGTCGGGCAGCTCCGCCTCGGCCAGCACGGTGGTGGACGGCACGGTGGTGATGTCGATCTCGGCCAGCCCCGGCCGCCGGCCGGCCAGCCGGCCGCGTACCGCGGCGGCGGGATCGGGCGGCGCGTTCATGCGCTTCCCGGGCGCGACGGCCGGAGGGCACTCATGGCAGCGCCGTCAGCGGGCCAGGTGCGAGGCCAGCACCGGGAACAGCTTCACCATCCCGTCGGCCAGCAGTTCCACCGCCATCGCGGCCAGGATCAGGCCCATCAGCCGCGTCATCACGTTGATGCCGGTGCGGCCCAGCGCCTTGGCGATGCGCCCAGCGGCCGAGAACACCAGGAAGGTGGCCAGCCCGATCACCACGCCATAGCCCACCAGCACCGCATGCTCGAACACGGTGCGTGTCTTCTCGGCGTAGATCACCATGGTGGAGATCGTGGCCGGCCCGGTGAGCAGCGGCACCGTCAGCGGCACCACGGCGATGCTGGCGCCGGCGTCCACCTTGGCTTCACCCTCGGCCAGGTCGCTGGGCTTGGTTTCGGGCTGCTGCGCATTCAGCATCTGCAGCGAGCTGATGAGCAGCAGCGTGCCACCGCCCACCTGGAACGAAGCGATGCTGATGCCGAAGAACTCGATGATCTTCAGGCCCGCCACCGCGCTCACCGCGATGACGCAAAAGGCGCTGAAGCTGCTCACGCGGATGGTGTGGCGGCGCTGCTCCCGCGTGAAGTGCTGGGTGAAGGTGATGAAGAACGGCACCGCCCCGATCGGGTTGACGATGGCCAGCAGGGCGATGAGCGGCTTCAGGAGATCCATGAGCGGCCAATCGTATCCGAGTGTTTACACACTTCTTCGCCGCTCTCCGATCACGGAGAGGTACAGCGCGCACACGCCGCGCAGGTACACCAGCCCGGGCAGCGCGATGGCCAGCACGAACACCATGCCGCCGCCCACCAGGGCCGCCACGCCATGCGGCGTCTGCGCCACCGGCGCGCCAGCCGGACCCAGGCTGCGCAGGCCGAAGCCGAACAGGCCCGCCATCAACTGCTGCGGTGGCAGCTCCACGCCCGTCACCAGCACCGCCAGCGCCGACACCGCCCGGCCGCCGCTCACCACCACGAAGGTGGACAGCGCACCGACCGCGGCCGTCATCGCGCCCAGCACCGACACCATCAGCGCCGTGAAAAGTAGCCGTTCACGCGCCTGCTTGACGAGCAGGCGCAATGTGGTTCTCACGTCCAGGCCATCCCAGATCGCCGGACCGGCCAGCGGCCCCACCACGGCGGCCAGCACCAGCACGCACAGTCCCACCGCCACCACGCCCAGCGGCACCATGCCGGCAAACACGAAGGGCCCGACCAGCGGCAGCCGCGCTGCATACAGGCCGGCCGCCAGCACGCCGAGCACAGCGACCACCGCCAGCATCGCGGCCAGCATCACCAGCAGCAGGCGGTGGCCGGTGCGCAGCGCCTGCTGCACGGCATCAGCCACCTCGCGCCCGGCGCGCCCGCGCGCCTGGTCCATCAACAGCATGCCGGTGGCATTGCTGCCATAGAAGGCCACCGCGATCGCGGCCACGCCTTGCAGCACCGCCCAGCCCTGCGATTCCGCCTGCATGGACGAACCCGCCATCGCCAGCAACAGCCCGGCGGTGCTGAAAGTGAACAGCAGGGTATAGAGCGCCCGGCCGTGGCGCACCGCCTCGACGCTGGCAAGCAGGCGGGCCAGGGCCGCCAGGGGGTCACCGCGTCCGGGAATGCTCATGGCCGCCCCATGATAAGTCCCGGTTCGGGTGCTCACCCCGCATTGGTGCGTCGCTTAGAAAACAACACTTGACAAGCAAGCGCTTGCGCATTTTTTGGAAGTTCTTTGTTAACCTTGCGCCCTCCGGGTATGGATGCGGCGCCTTCGCTTGAATGTTTCACGACGGGTTGAAGCTCCACATGGTGTTCTGTTAGAAGGAAGGTGTTCCCCATGGGAAACAAGCTCTACGTCGGAAACCTCGCATACAGCGTGCGCGACGAATCCCTCCATAGCGCGTTCGTGCAATTCGGTACCGTGACGTCGGCCAAGGTGATGATGGACCGGGAAACCGGCCGCTCCAAGGGCTTTGGTTTCGTCGAAATGGCTTCCGACGCCGAGGCGCAGTCCGCCATCAATGGCATGAACGGCCAGGCCCTCGAAGGCCGTGCCATCGTCGTGAACGAGGCGCGTCCTCGTGAAGAGCGTCCGGGCGGCTTCCGCAGCGGCGGCGGCGGTGGTGGCGGCTACGGCGGCGGTGGTGGCGGTGGCTACGGTGGTGGTGGCGGCGGTGGCCGCAGCCCCTACGGCAGCGGTGGCGGCGGCGGTGGCCGCGGCGGCTACGGCAGCGGCGGTGGTGGCGGCGGCTACGGCGGTGGCGGTGGCGGCGGTGGTCGCGGCGGCTACAGCGGCGGTGGCCGTGGTGGCTACGGCGGCGGCAGCAGCAACGGCGGCTATTGATGCCACGGGCCCTTCGGGGCCCCTGTCACGACAGGCAAGAAGGGCGAGGTGTTCGACACCCCGCCCTTTTTTCATGCCCGGCGTCTACTCACCCTGCCTTGGCTTGCGCCCCCGGCCTGCCACAACGCGGTCGAAAAGTGCATTGGGCAAAACTCGCATCAGCTTGGCGACGACGCCCATTTGCCAAGGTATGACGCGGTAACTGACACCGGCTTCAATGGCGCGGTAGGCCTTGTCGGCAAAATCCGCGGGCGACATCAAAAACGGCATGGAATAAGGGTTTCGCCGGGTCAGCGGGGTATCGATGTAACCCGGTGCAACTGTCACTACCTTGACACCAAATGGCCGGCAAACTCCACGCAAGCTTTCGCAATAGCTGACCACCGCGGCCTTGCTGGCGCAGTAAGCCCCATGTCCCGGCAAGCCGCGGATGGCGGCAACGCTGGCAATGCCCACCAGCGTGCCGGCGCGTCGCGCGTACATCGGCTGCAGAAAGGGATGGAAAGTGGCCGCCATGCCGAGGTTGTTGGTCTCGAAGGTGGCCCGCATCACCTCCAGGTCGGCCTCGATGGCGCTGTCCATGCCGATGCTGATGCCGGCATTGGCGATCACCACGTCCGGCAGGCCCTGGCGCGCAATGCAGGCGTGGCCGGCCGCCACGATGGCGGCGGTGTCGCGCACGTCGGCGTTGTAGGTGGCCCAGCGTTCGGGTGCGTATCCCTGCGCCGTGGCCCAGGCGGCGGTGTCCTCGCTGCGCCGTGCCACCAGGGCCAGCCGCCAGCCGGCGGCATGGAAGCGCGCCGCCAGCGCCTGTCCGATGCCGCTGGACGCACCGGTGATGAACACCAGCGGCCCGGCCGCGGCGGTCACCGGGCGGACCTCGCGGCGGGCTGGAAGCGCGCCTTCACCGGGCCCTTGAACACCGCCTGCTGGGTGAGGTGGTTGTATTCCAGGCCACCCGCGCGGATCTCGCTGCCGCCCTGGCGCAGCACCACCGGCAGATGCGAGCGCAATTGCTCGGTGCGTAGGAAGGCATGCAGGAACTCGCCTTCGAAGCGCATTGGCGGTGCATTGCCCGGACCGCCGCTGCGCTCGATCTGGGCGCCGCCCAGCAACTGCACCTCGCTGGCGTCGGCATTGCTGAGCGCACGGCGGGCCGTGGCGTGGGTGCGCGAGCCGTCGGCCGAATAGGACTGGATGCGCACCGTGTCCACTTCCACCGTGTCGCTGTCGGGAAAGTGGCGCAGCTGGTCGCCTTCCAGTTGCAGCAGCAGCCGGCCGTCGTCGGCGAAGCGCTGCAGGGTGAAGCCCTGCATCGTGTAGTCCGGGTCGCTGCGCACCGGCGCGCGGGCCGCGTCGGCCGGGGCGCCGGGCGTGTTGTTCACGAGCCACCAGGTAGCCAAGGCCAGCAGCCCCATCAGCAGCAGCGGCAGGTAGGAGGACAAGGCCTCGCGCAGCCGCCAATGCCAGGGCATGCGCGGCGCCGCATGGGCCGGCGCGGCGGGCGGAGCCAGCAGCGGCAACTCCATCAGGCGCTGTCCAAGGTGGTGAGCTGGCCGTGCAGCAACCGTGCATAGGCGCCGCTGGCGATCAGCAGCAGGTCGCACAGCTCGCGGGCCGCACCTTCGCCGCCCTGCAAGCCGCTGACATGATGGGCCACGGCTTTCACCTCGGCATGGGCATTGGCCGGCGCGCAGGCCAGGCCTGCGCGCACCAGCAGGGGCAAGTCAGGCCAGTCGTCGCCGATGACAGCCAGGTCGGCCCAGGCCACGCCCAACGCATCGATGGCCGACTGCACGACGGCCAGCTTGTCCTTCACGCCATAGTGCGCATGCTGCAGGCCCAGGTCGGCCACGCGGCGGCGCACCGCCGGCGAATCACGCCCGGTGCAGATGATCGGCACGATGCCGGCCTGCGCCAGCAGCTTCAGGCCATGGCCGTCCAGGCTGTGGAAGGCTTTGAACTGCTCTCCCGATTCGGCGATGTAGAGCCGCCCGTCGGTGAGCACGCCGTCCACGTCGAACACGGCGGCCTTCATGCCCAGTCCGCTGCCCTGCGCCTTCAGCAGAAGCTCCGGTGCAAAGCGCAGCGCCGGTTCCAGGCTTGAGAGATCGAGCCCCATCAGATCACCTTCGCCCGCATGAGGTCGTTGCTGTTGATGGCGCCGACCAGGCGGTCCTGCGCATCCACCACCAGCACGCTGGTGACGCGATGCTGCTCCATCACGCTGGCGGCTTCCACCGCCAGCACGTCGTCGCGCACGCGGCGCGGCGCGGTGTGCATCACCTCGTGCGCGCGGAAGGCACGCAGGTCGTGACCCCGCTCGATCAGCCGGCGCAGGTCGCCGTCGGTGAAGATGCCCTGCAGCACACCGCCTGCATCCACCACCGCGGCAAAGCCCAGGCCCTTGGCGCTCATTTCGTGCAGCATCGCCAGGAAGTCGGCGTCGGGCGCCACGCACGGCAGCTCGTCGCCCGAGCGCATCAGGTCGCGCACATGCATCAGCAGCTTGCGGCCCAGCGCGCCACCGGGATGGGATCGGGCGAAGTCCTGCTCATGGAAGCCGCGGGCATCCAGCAGCGCGACGGCCAGCGCATCGCCCATTGCCATCTGCGCGGTGGTGCTGGTGGTGGGCGCCAGGTTCAGCGGGCAGGCCTCGCGCTCCACCTTGCACAGCAGGGTGTGGTCGGCATGCCGGGCCAGGGTGGAGTTGGCACCACCGGTGATGGCGATCATGGGCACGCCCAGGCGCTTGAGCACCGGCAGGATGACGTTCAGCTCGTCGCTCTCGCCGGAGTTGGAGATGGCCAGCACCACGTCCTGCAGCGTGACCATGCCCAGGTCGCCATGGCTGGCCTCGCCGGGATGCACGAACATCGCCGGCGTGCCGGTCGAGGCCAGCGTGGCGGCGATCTTGCGGCCCACGTGGCCGCTCTTGCCCATGCCCATGACCACCACGCGGCCGCGGCAGGCCAGCACCAGTCGCACGGTGTTGACGAAGGCGGTGGACAGCTCGGCACGCAGCGACAGCAGCGCTTCGGCTGCGATCTCGAAGGTCTGGGCCGCCAGGCTCAGCGCACGGTCGGCATCGAAGGCGGGAACCGCAACAGGCTCGGTGGTCACGTGACAGATCGCTCACTTAGGATCGGGCATTCTAGGTTGGCAGGCATGGCGCTTGCGCTGGGTCCACGCCGCATGGCTACTACGCTCGAACTGGTATTGCTGTACTTGGTGGCCGCTGTGGCCGGCGTGGTGGCATGCCGTTCGATGCGCCTGCCACCGATGCTCGGCTACCTGGTGGTGGGCGTGATCATCGGACCCAATGCGCTGGCCCTGGCCAAGGACGCGGGCGGCGTCACGTACCTGGCCGAGTTCGGCGTGGTGTTCCTCATGTTCGTCATCGGGCTGGAATTCAACCTGCCCAAGTTGCGCAGCATGCGCACGCTGGTCTTCGGTCTCGGGCTGTCGCAGGTGTCGATGACGATGGTTGCGGCCATCGTCGGCAACTCACTGCTCGCGCTGGGCTTCTCGATGGCTGGCCGCAGCTACGGGCTGAGCTGGCAGCACTCGGTGGTGCTGGGCGGCGCGCTGGCGATGAGCAGCACCGCCATCCTCGGCAAGCTGATGGCCGAGCGGCTGGAGCTGGAAACCGAGCACGGCCGCCGGGTGATGGGCGTGCTGCTGTTCCAGGACCTGGCCGTCGTGCCGCTGCTGGTGCTCATTCCCGCGCTCAGCGCGCCGCCCGAGGTGCTGCTCACAGCGCTCGCCTGGGCCACGCTCAAGGCCGCGGCGCTGCTCACCGTGCTGCTGGTGGGCGGCCAGAAGGTGATGCGCTGGTGGCTCACGCTGGTGGCGCGGCGCAAGAGCGCTGAACTGTTCGTGCTCAACCTGCTGCTGGTGACGCTGGGGCTGTCATGGCTCACGGAGCATGCCGGCCTGTCGCTGGCGCTGGGCGCCTTCGTGGCCGGCATGCTGATCGCGGAGACCGAATACAAGCATCAGGTGGAGACCGACATCCGGCCCTTCCACGACGTGCTGCTGGGCCTGTTCTTCATCACCATCGGCATGAAGCTCGACATGTCGATGGTGGTCTCGCAATGGGGCCTGGTGCTCGCGCTGGCGGTGCTGCCGGTGCTGTTCAAGTTCGCGCTGGTCACCGGCCTGGCCCGGGTGTTCGGGGCCACGCCGGGAGTGGCATTGCGCACGGGGCTTTACCTGGCGCAAGCGGGTGAATTCGGCTTCGTGCTGCTGGCGCTGGCCCGCCAGCACGAGCTGCTGCCGCCGCGGCTGGAGAGCCCCATCCTGGCCGGCATGGTGATCTCGATGATCGCCACGCCCTTCATCGTGATGTACAGCAACCGCATCGTCATGCGGCTGTCGTCCACCGACTGGCTGATGCAGGCGGCAGCCCTCACCACCATCGCCAAGAAGTCCATCCGCAGCGAGGAACACGTGATCATCTGCGGCTACGGCCGCAGCGGCCAGAACCTGGCCCGCCTGCTGGAGGCCGAACGCATCCCCTACATGGCGCTGGACCTGGACCCCGATCGCGTGCGCCAGGCCGCCGCCGCCGGCCAGAGCGTGGTGTTCGGCGACGCCGCCAAGCTGCGCAGCCTGATGGCCGCCGGCCTGGCCCGTGCCAGCGCGGTGGTGGTGAGCTACCACGACACCGCCTCGGCCCTGAAGATCCTGCGGCTGGCGCGTGAACACGCGCCCAAGGTGCCGGTGGTGGTGCGCACCATCGACGACACCGACCTGGAGCTGCTGCGCAATGCCGGCGCCACCGAGGTGGTGCCCGAGGCCATCGAGGGTTCCCTGATGCTGGCCTCCCATGCGCTGGCGCTGGTAGGCGTGCCCATGCGCCGCGTGATCCGCCTGACGCAGGACGCGCGCAATGCACGCTACGGCCTGCTACGCGGCTACTTCCATGGCGCCGACGACGACGGCGTGGAGGAGCGCCAGCAGGCCCGGCTGCTGACGGTAAGCCTGCCGGCCGCGGCGGCCAGCCTGGGCCAGTCGCTCGGCGCGCTGGCACTGCACGCGGTGGGCGTGAAGGTGGTCTCCGTCCGGCTCGGCTCGGGCCAGGTGGTGGCCGCGGAGGACGGCCTGGTGCTGGGCCCGGGCGACACGCTGGTGCTCTCGGGCCTGCCCGAGCCGCTGTCGCTGGCCGAGGAAAAGCTGCTGAAGGGCTGAGCCGGCGGCGCCGCGCTCAGCTCACCGGCACCGCGCGTTCCAGGTTGGCCCGCATGCGCACCGCCAGCACCGTGGCCGCGGCGCGCACCAGCGCCAGTGCCAGCGCCGGCTGGGCGGCGGCCAGTTCGTCCAGCCGCGCGCCGCGCAGCGCCCACACCACGCAGTTGCTCATCGCTTCCACATTGGCCATGCGCGGCGTGTGTCCGAAGAGCCCCGCCTCGCCGACGATCGAGCCCGACCGCAGGATGGCCACGCGGTGGGTGCCCGGCGTGCTGCGGGTGACGAACACCTGCAGGCTGCCGCGTTCCAGGAAATAGAGCGTGTCGTCGCGTTCATCCTGCTTGAGCAGCAGGTGGCCAGCGCGGATCTCGTGGCGGGTGAGCAGGCCGCCCAGGGCCAGCCAGTCGTCATCGCTGAGCTTGGCGCGAAAGGCGTCGTCCGCATTCAGCGTGGACACGGCTTCCTTCAACGCACTCAAATCCATCTCGCGCCCCTGTTCGAGTTGGCGCGATTATCTGGACGCCATCGCGGCCGTGAAGGCCGCGTGGCAGGTGCGAATTCACTTCCCGATGCAGAAGCGGCTGAAGATTTCGCCCAGCAGATCGTCCGCGCTGAAGGCCCCGGTGATCTCGCCCAGCGCGTTGTGCGCCAACCGCAGCTCCTCGGCCAGCAGGTCCAGCGCGGGGTCGCTGGAAGCGCCTTGCGCGCGGGCCATCTCCAGGTGCTCCCGCGTGCGCCGCAGCGCATGCACATGCCGCGTGCGGGCGATGAACACCCCTTCCGGCGAGGCATGCCAGCCCGCGCGTTCCAGCAGCGCGCGGCGCAAGCCGTCCAGCCCGGCGCCGGTGGCCGCGGACAAGGCCAGGCTGCCCTCGCCAGGCACCACCGTGGCGTCGGCCGCGTCCGCCTTGTTGAACACATGCAGTACCCGCGACTGCTGGCGGGGCTCGGCCAGCGACAGGCGCTGGGCGATCTCGGCGTCGCCATGGTCGTAGTCGGCTTGGCCCAGCCGCGTCAGATCGTGCAGGAAGATCACTGCATCGGCCTGCTCGATCTCGCTCCAGCTGCGCGAGATGCCGATGCGCTCCACCTCGTCGGTGGCCTCGCGCAGGCCGGCGGTGTCGATCACGTGCAGCGGCACGCCTTCGATCTGGATGGTCTGCGTGACCTTGTCGCGCGTGGTGCCCGGAATCGGCGTGACGATGGCCAGCTCCGCACCGGCCAGCGCGTTCAGCAGCGAGCTCTTGCCCACGTTGGGCTGGCCAGCCAGCACCACGCGGATGCCTTCACGCAGCAGCGCGCCCTGCTTCGCGCGGTCCAGCACCTCGTCCACCGAGGCGATCAGCCGCTCCAGCTGGCCACGCGCGTCGGCCTTCTCCAGGAAGTCGATCTCTTCCTCGGGGAAGTCCAGCGTGGCTTCCACCAGCATGCGCAGGTGCACGATGCGGTCGCGCAGGGTGCCGATCTCCGTCGAGAACGCACCGCTCAAGGATCGGCTGGCCGAGCGGGCCGCCGCTTCGGTGCTGGCATCGATCAGGTCGCTGACGGCCTCGGCCTGCGCCAGGTCCAGCTTGTCGTTCAGGAAGGCGCGCTGGGTGAACTCGCCGGGCTCGGCCAGCCGCAGGCCGATGCCCTCGCCCACGGCCAGGCAACGAGCCAGCAGCAGCTGCAGCACCACCGGCCCGCCATGGGCCTGGAGCTCCAGCACGTCTTCGCCGGTGTAGGAGTGCGGGGCAGGAAAGTGGATGGCCAGCCCGTGGTCGATGGGCTGGCCGTCGCTGCCGCGCAGCGGCAGGTAGGTGGCATGGCGAGGCTGCAGCGCGCGCCCGCACAGGGCGTCGATCAGCGGCCGCAGGTCTGGGCCGGAGGCCCGGACGATGCCCACCGCCCCGCGCCCAGGCGCGGTGGCGATGGCCACGATGGCATCACGCTGGCGCGCCAGCATCGTGGCCCGCGGCGGCTAGACGCCGAGCCGCTTGTTGATGAACCACTGCTGCGCGATTGTCAGCAGGTTGTTGGTGATCCAGTACAGCACCAGGCCGGCCGGGAAGAAGAAGAACATCACGCTGAATACCAGCGGCATGATCCACATCATCTTGGCCTGCATCGGGTCCGGCGGCGTCGGGTTCAGCCACACCTGGAACAGCGAGGTGGCGGTCATCACGATCGGCAGGATGAAGTACGGGTCCTTGGCCGACAGGTCGGTGATCCACAGGATCCACGGCGCATCGCGCATTTCCACGCTGGACAGCAGCACCCAGTACAGCGCGATGAAGAACGGCATCTGCAGGAAGATCGGCAGGCAGCTGCCCAGCGGATTGACCTTCTCCTCGCGGTAGATGCGCATCATCTCCTGCTGCATCTGCTGCGGCTTGTCCTTCAGCCGCTCGCGCATTTCCTGGATCTTCGGGTTGATGGCCTTCATCTTGGCCATCGAACGGTATGCGCTGGCGTTCAGCCAATAGAAGGCGATCTTCAGCAGCACCACCAGCGCCACGATGGCCCAGCCCCAGTTGCCCAGGAAGCCATGCAGTTGCGTCAGCAGCCAGAACAGCGGCTTGGACAGGATGTGGAACCAACCGTAGTCCTTCACCAAGTCCAGGCCCGGCGCCAGCTCGGCCAGCTTGTTCTCTTCCTGCGGACCGGCGAACAGCATGGCCTGTTGCGTCTTGGTCTGGCCGGCGGCCACCTCGCCCAGCGGCAGCACCATCGCCACCGAGTACAGGTTGTTGCCCACCTTCTCGGCGCGGAACTCACGCGGCTGCTGGGTGTTCACCAGCCAGGCCGACGCGAAGTAGTGCTGCACCATCGCGATCCAGCCGTTGTCCGCCTGGCGCTCGTACTCGGCGTCGTTCTTCTCGATGTGCTTGAACTCGATCTTGCGGAACTTGCTCTTCTCGGTATATGCCGCGGGGCCGGTGAAGGTGGAATAGAACGCCGACTCTCCCGGGGGCGGGTTGCCGTCGCGCACCAGCTGCAGGTACAGCTCCGGCTTGATCGGCTGCGCCGAGCCGTTGACCACGTCGTGCTGAACGCCCACGGTGTACTGCCCGCGCTGGAAGGTATAGGTCTTCACCAGCTTCACGCCGTCGATGGCCTGCGACTCGAAACGCACCTGCACGTCATTGGCACCGTCGGCCAGCGTGCGCGCACCGGGCACGGCGGTCATCGCCGTGAAATGGTTGGGCAGGCGGGCGCCCGGCACGGCGCTGATCAGGCCGGTCTGCGCCAGGTACACACGCTGGGCGCTGCGGTCGAACAGCACCACGTTGCGGCTGTGGTCGTTCTGGTCGCGCTGGCCCAGCAGTTCCAGGTACACCAGCTCGCCGCCCTGGCTGTCCAGCACGGCCTTCACGCGGTCGGTGGTGACGGTGATCTGCTCGCCGCGCGCAGCGGCGGTGCCAGGATCGTTCGGCACGCTGCCGGCCGGCGCGGCCGCGGCGGACGACGAAGGCGCCGGCACGCCGATGGCGGAAGCAGCCGGCGCGGAGCCGGCGGCCACCGGCTTGGCCGTCTGGGGGCCGAAGATCGACGGCTGGCCGGTGTGCTTGTTCCAAGCGTCCCAAAGCAGGACGAGGGACATCGTGAACACCACCCAGAGCAGGGTACGGCGGATATCGGTCATGGAGCAGTCTTCTTGGGGGAATCGGAGGCGGCGCGGCCGCTCAGGAAGGCGAACAGCCGCGGCGGCTGGTCGGGCACCGGATCACATCCGGCCTCGCACCAGGGATGGCAACGCAGGATGCGGCCGGCGGCCAGTGCCCCGCCGGCCAGCGCGCCGTGTTTGTCGAGCGCCTGCAAAGCATAGAGGGAGCACGTGGGCTCATACAGGCAGCGGCCGCCGATCCATGGACTGAGCAGCAGCCGATAGGCGCGCACCGGCAGCATGAGCGCACGGCGCGGCAGCAGCGCGAGCCAGTCGGGCACGGCCGCCTCAGCGCGGGGCCGAAGCGGCCACGCGGATCATTCGGTCGAGTTCGGCGCGCGCGGCATCCCGCAGCGCGTCAGAGGCGGCACTGCGGAACTGGCGCACATCGAACGGCGCCCGTAGCCGCACCACCCACAAGCCAGGCGGCAGCGCCGAAGCCTGCCGGTCGATGGCGGCACGGATCTGGCGCTTGAGCAAGGTGCGGGTGACGGCGCGCCGGGCGTGCCGCTTGGGCACCACCAGGCCGAGCCAGCGCTGCTGCGGCACTGCCGCAGAGGAGTCATCCACAGGCGGCGGCGCAGGGGCGGCTACTTCTGTTGACAACTCAGCCGGCGCAGCCTTGCCGGCCGCCGGCTGGCGCGCGGGGCGCCGGAAGGGCGAGGCCGCCACGAAGTGAAGCGCGAAGTGCGGACTGCGCGCCTTCTGGGGTGCACCCAGCACCCGCTCGAAGTCGACAGATTGCACGAGGCGTTGCACGCGCTGGGCCGTGGGCATGCTGCGTCAGCTCGCAGCCGGCGAGGCTCAGACCGCCAGGCGCTTGCGGCCCTTGGCGCGGCGCGACTTGATCACGCTGCGGCCGCCGCGGGTCTTCATGCGCACGAGGAAACCGTGGGTGCGGGCGCGGCGGGTCTTGGACGGCTGGTAGGTACGCTTCATGATGACGTGCTTTCGGTGATGGACCCGCAGGGATCAGGCGCTCTGGCGGAGTCTGCGGCGACGGCTGTCGCCTGGTTCGAACCGGGGGTCTGGCCTGATCGCCCGGCGAGCCCGGACCGCGTTCGGCCATTTGGCACCTCGCCTGAAGAAGGCGCGGCGCAACCTCCTCGCGTCCGGGAAACCCGCAATTACAGCAAAAAGCCGTAGCTCGGTCAATTCGCGTGCTGTAAAGCCCACCGGGGGCCGCCGCTTGTCGAATTGTCCACCACTGTGGATAACCCAGCTGCCGCAGGCGCTACGACGGGTAGAATGCGCCCGCTCTTAGAAGACTTTTCCACAATGAGCGCAGACCTCTGGCAGCGTGGGTGTGAGCGGTTGGCCGCCGAGCTGCCTGAACAGCAATTCAACACCTGGATCCGGCCCTTGCCGCCCGCCGACGTGTCCGACGACGGCGATGCCGGCGTGGTCGCGGCCGTGCGTGTACCCAACCGCTTCAAGCTCGACTGGATCCGCTCGCAGTACGCCTCCCGCATCGAAGGCGTGCTGACCGACCTGGCGGGCAAGCCGGTGCGGCTGGAGCTGATGCTGGCCCAGCGCGACCCGATGGCTGCGCCGCGCGGTGCCTTGCCCGCGCATGCAGCTGCCGGCAATGCCGGCGCGGCGCTGGCGGCTACCGGCACTGCTACGAGCAGCGGCTCTTCCGGCAACGGCACGGCCGTGCTGCCACAAGGCCTGCCGCCGCGGCCGCCGGCACCGGCCTCGTCGGTGCACCGCCTCAACACCGCGCTGACCTTCGACACCCTGGTGCCCGGCCGCGCCAACCAGATGGCACGCACCGCCGCGCTGCACGTGGCCGGCGCGCCCGGCCACATGTACAACCCGCTGTTCATCTACGGCGGCGTGGGCCTGGGCAAGACGCACCTGATTCATGCCGTGGGCAACGCGCTGCTGCGCGACCGGCCCGATGCGCGCGTGCTGTACCTGCATGCCGAGCAGTTCATCTCCGACGTGGTGAAGAACTACCAGCGCAAGACCTTCGACGAGCTGAAGGCCAAGTACCACTCGCTGGACCTGCTGCTGATCGACGACGTGCAGTTCTTCGCCGGCAAGGAGCGCACGCAGGAGGAGTTCTTCAACGCCTTCGAGGCGCTGGTGGCCAAGCGCTCGCACATCATCATGACGAGCGACACCTACCCCAAGGGCCTGGTGGACATCGACGAACGCCTGACCAGCCGCTTCGACGCCGGCCTGACGGTGGCCATCGAGCCGCCGGAGCTGGAGATGCGGGTGGCCATCCTCATCAAGAAGGCCGACGCCGAGGCCTCGCCCATGCCCGAGGACGTGGCCTTCTTCATCGCGAAGAACGTGCGCGCCAACGTGCGCGAGCTGGAAGGCGCGCTGCGCAAGGTGCTGGCGTATTCGCGCTTCAGCCACAAGGACATCAACATCGCCCTGGCGCGCGAGGCGCTCAAGGACCTGCTGTCGATCCAGAACCGGCAGGTGTCCGTCGAGAACATCCAGAAGACGGTGGCCGACTTCTACAAGATCAAGATCGCCGACATGTACAGCAAGAAGCGGCCGGCCTCGATCGCGCGGCCGCGGCAGATCGCGATGTACCTGGCCAAGGAGATGACGCAGAAGAGCCTGCCCGAGATCGGCGAGCTGTTCGGCGGACGCGACCACACCACGGTGCTGCATGCGGTGCGCAAGATCGGTGGCGAACGCCAGAAAAACACCGAGCTGAACCAGCAGCTGCACGTGCTCGAACAGACCCTCAAGGGCTGAACAACCTGGTGTCAAGTGACAAGGCTGTGGACAACTTTTGCGCAACTGGGCACCTGTCCACAGGCCCCGGCGTTTTCAAGAAGTTGTTGTATGTCCGGCTCGACAATCCGGGGTGTTCGGCCCACAGGCTTGCCCTTGAGGTAAGCCGTTGAAAGATCAGGCCAAAATCGCGTTCTCCACAGCCCGGCAGCGGCTCTACTAGAACTACCAAGTTAAGAGGAAGACATGATTGTCTTGAAAGCTCCGCAGGAAAAATTGTTGTCTGCCCTGCAGGCCGTCGCCGGAATCGTCGAACGCCGCCACACCTTGCCCATCCTGGCCAACGTGCTGCTGCGCAAGAGCGGCTCGCGCATCGAGTTCACGACCAGCGACCTCGAGATCCAGGTGCGCACCCAGGCCGAACTCGGTGGCGATGCCACCGACTTCGCCACCACGGTGGGCGCCCGCAAGCTGATCGACATCCTTCGCTCGCTGCCGGCGGACCAGGTGGTGTCGCTCACGGCCAACCAGAACAAGCTGACGCTGCAGGGCGGCAAGAGCCGCTTCACGCTGCAGACCCTGCCGGCCGATGACTTCCCGCTGGTCAACGAGGCGGCGGAGTTCGGCCCCGCCTTCAGCGTGCCGCAGAAGACGCTCAAGAGCCTGATCAACCAGGTGCACTTCGCGATGGCGGTGCATGACATCCGCTACTACCTCAACGGCATCCTCTTCGTGGCCGAAGGCAAGACGCTGACGCTGGTGGCCACCGACGGGCACCGCCTGGCGCTGGCGCAGGCCACGCTGGAGACGGAGATCCCGAAGCAGGAAGTCATCCTGCCGCGCAAGACGGTGCTGGAACTGCAGCGCCTGCTGAAGGACGAGAAGGCCGACAAGCCCGCCAAGGGCGCCGACAAGTCCGAGGAAGGCGAGGAGGGCAGCACCGCCAGCAGCGACAATGCCCCGATCGAGATGCGTTTTGCCGGCAACCAGGCCAAGTTCAGCTTCTCGGGCATGGAGTTCGTCACCAAGCTCGTGGAAGGCAAGTTCCCCGACTACAACCGCGTGATTCCCAAGAACCACAAGAACGCCGTCGTGCTGGGCCGCGCGCCGCTGCTGGCCAGCCTGCAGCGCGCGGCCATCCTCACCAGCGAGAAGTTCAAGGGCGTGCGCGTCAACATCGAGCCGGGCACGCTGCGCATCGCCTCCAGCAATGCCGAGCAGGAAGAGGCCAAGGAGGAGCTGGAGATCGACTACGGCGGCGACACCATCGAGATCGGCTTCAACGTCACCTACCTGATGGACGCGCTGGCCAACATGGGCCAGGAGATGATCCGCCTGGAACTGCAGGACACCAACTCCAGCGTGCTGATCACCGTGCCCGAGCAGGCCGGCTTCAAGTACGTGGTGATGCCGATGCGCATCTGACCGGACGGCAGTCGTCCGAAGCAAGCGGGCTGCGGCCCGCTTCAGCGTTTCTTATGAGGCCTTGGCGATGAAGCCGCGGCCTGCGAAGTGAGCCCCATGACCGACCCGAACACCCCCACCACCCCCACGCCCGACGCCTACGGCGAAGGCAGCATCCAGATCCTGGAAGGGCTGGAAGCCGTGCGCAAGCGGCCGGGCATGTACATCGGCGACACCAGCGACGGCACCGGACTGCACCACCTGGTGTTCGAGGTGGTGGACAACTCCATCGACGAGGCGCTGGCCGGGCACTGCGACGACATCATCGTCACGATCCACTCCGACAACTCGATCAGCGTCATCGACAACGGCCGCGGCATTCCCACCGGCGTGAAGATGGACGACAAGCACGAGCCCAAGCGCAGCGCGGCCGAGATCGCCCTGACCGAGCTGCATGCCGGCGGCAAGTTCAACCAGAACAGCTACAAGGTCTCGGGTGGCCTGCACGGCGTGGGCGTGAGCTGCGTGAACGCGCTGAGCAAGCTGCTGCGCCTGACGATCCGCCGCGAGGGCCATGTGCACTACATGGAGTTCCGCAAGGGCGTGCCGCAGGACCGGCTGGTGGAAGAGCGCAACGGCTTTGCGATCAGCCCGATGCGGGTGATCGGCGACACCGACAAGCGCGGCACCGAGGTCCATTTCCTGCCCGACGAAGAGATCTTCAACAACATCGACTTCCACTACGACGTGCTGGCCAAGCGCCTGCGCGAGCTGAGCTTCCTCAACAACGGGGTGAAGATCAAGCTGGTGGATGAGCGCAACGCGAAGGAAGACAACTTCGCCTTCGCAGGCGGCGTGAAGGGCTTCGTCGAGTTCATCAACCAGGGCAAGAAGGTGCTGCACCCCAACGTGTTCCACGCGATGGGCGAGAAGCAGAGCGACCAGAACACCACCATCGGCGTGGAAGTGGCGATGCAGTGGAACGACAGCTACAGCGAGAGCGTGCTGTGCTTCACCAACAACATCCCGCAGCGCGACGGCGGTACCCACCTCACCGGCCTGCGCGCCGCGATGACGCGGGTGCTGAACAAGTACATCGAGGACAACGAGCTGGCCAAGAAGGCCAAGGTCGAGATCGCCGGCGACGACATGCGCGAAGGCCTGGCCTGCGTGGTGAGCGTGAAGGTGCCCGAGCCCAAGTTCAGCAGCCAGACCAAGGACAAGCTGGTGAGCAGCGAGGTGCGCGCGCCGGTGGAGGACATCGTCGGCCGCCTGCTGACCGATTGGCTGTTGGAGAACCCGACCGACGCCAAGATCATCTGCGGCAAGATCGTCGAGGCCGCGCGTGCCCGTGATGCGGCCCGCAAGGCCCGCGAGATGACGCGCCGCAAGGGCGTGCTGGACGGCCTGGGCCTGCCGGGCAAGCTGGCCGACTGCCAGGAGAAGGACCCGGCGCTGTGCGAGATCTACATCGTCGAGGGCGACTCGGCGGGTGGTTCGGCCAAGCAGGGCCGCGACCGCAAGTTCCAGGCGATCCTGCCGCTGCGCGGCAAGATCCTGAACGTGGAGAAGGCGCGCTACGAGAAGCTGCTGTCGAGCGAGCAGATCCTGACGCTGATCACCGCGCTGGGCACCGGCATCGGGCCGGAAGACTTCAACGCCGACAAGCTGCGCTACCACCGCATCATCGTGATGACCGACGCCGACGTGGACGGCGCCCACATCCGCACGCTGCTGCTGACGTTCTTCTACCGCCAGATGCCCGAGTTGGTGGAGCGCGGCTACATCTACATCGCGCAGCCGCCGCTGTACAAGGTCAAGCACGGCAAGCAAGAGCAGTACCTGAAGGACGGCCTCGAGCTGGACAACTACCTGCTGAAGGTGGCGCTGGAAGGTGCGCGCATCGAGACCCAGAACGGCAGCGCGCCGATCGAAGGCGATGCGCTGGCCGACTATGCCAGCCGCGCGGTGCTGGCCGACAACGTGATCGGCCGCCTGTCCAACTGGATGGACACCGACGCGCTGCGAGCGATCGCCGACGGCCTGGCACTGAACCTGGACGATGCCGCCGAAGCCGAGAAGAGCGCCGCCGCGCTGCAGCGCGCGTTGCGTGATGCCGAGGTGGCCGCGGAATATGAAGAGCGCACCGACAAGCACCACCTGCGCATCAGCCGCCGGCACCACGGCAACATCAAGAGCAGCGTGATCACTGCCGACTTCGTGCACGGCTCCGACTACGAAGCGCTGGCCAAGGCCGGCGAGGTCTTCAAGAACCTGCTGGGCACCGAGGCCACCGTCAAGCGTGGCGAGGGCGAGCGCCAGAAGGAACTGAAGGTCGCCGACTTCCGCGCCGCGATGCGCTGGCTGATGCAGCAGGCCGAAGGCGCGGTGGGCCGCCAACGCTACAAGGGCCTGGGCGAGATGAATCCCGAGCAGCTCTGGGAAACCACGATGGACCCCACCGTGCGCCGACTGTTGCGCGTGCAGATCGACGACGCCATCGAGGCCGACCGCGTCTTCACGATGCTGATGGGCGACGAGGTGGAACCGCGGCGGGAGTTCATCGAGAGCAATGCGTTGCGGGCGGCGAATATCGACGTCTGACTTTGGTCGGTTGAGCCGGGCCTCAGTGCGCTGTCCCTGGGCTGTTGTCCAGCGGCAGGGCGGCCGTGTGGGAATGACACCGAGCCGTGCACTGCGTTCCCGAGGCGGCAAGGCGCGGGAATCTGCGGTACGCAACGGTTAGGCAGCGCATGGCGCATAGACGATCCCGAATGGCAACGTATTCCGTCAAGGAAATCTTCTACACCCTCCAAGGCGAAGGCCTGCGCGCCGGCCGGCCAGCGGTGTTCTGCCGCTTTGCCGGCTGCAACCTGTGGACAGGCCGCGAGCAGGACCGTGCGTCCGCCGTGTGCCGCTTCTGCGATACCGACTTCGTGGGCACCGACGGCACCCTGGGCGGCAAGTTTGCGCAGGCGGCCGAGCTGGCGGCGCTCATCGCCGCGCAATGGCCCGCCGGCCGCGGCCACCGTTATGTGGTGCTCACCGGCGGTGAGCCGCTGCTGCAGGTGGATGCCGCGCTGATCGACGCGCTGCACGCGCAGCAGTTCGAGATCGCCGTGGAGACCAACGGCACGCTGCCGGCGCCGGCAGGCATCGACTGGATCTGCGTCAGCCCCAAGGCCGGGGCGGCGTGGGTGCAGCGCAGTGGACATGAGCTCAAGCTGGTGTTTCCGCAGCCCACGCTGATGCCCGCGGACGTCGAGGCACCCGGCTTCCAGCACCTGCTGCTGCAGCCGATGGACGGCCCGGACCGCCAGGCCAACACCCGTGCGGCCACCGCGCATTGCCAGTCTGATCCGCGCTGGCGGCTTTCGCTGCAGACCCACAAGATCCTGGACATCCGCTGATGACGAGCGCCGACGTGCGCTGCGAGCTCTCGCAGCGCTTCTTCTTCGAAGCCGCGCACACCCTGCGCCGCACGCTGGAAACCGAGGGCAGCCGGCGCATCCACGGCCACACCTACCAGGCCGAGGTGACGGTGGCCGGCGTGCCCGACGCTGCCACCGGCATGGTGATGGACCTGGCGCTGCTGCGCGCCGAGATCGCCCGCGTGCGCGCGCTGCTGGACCATCACTTCCTGGACGAGGTGCCCGACCTGGGCCCCGCCACGCTGGAAAACCTGTGCGCCTACCTGCGCCGCCAGCTGCTGCCCACGGTGCCGGGCCTGTGCGCGGTGATGATCGAGCGCCAGGCCAGCGGGGACCGCTGCGTCCTGCGCTGGTAATCCGCGCCGCGGGAACGTGCGTTGCCACGGTGAAGGACCACCGCCTCGCACAGCAACGCCCGCCAGGAGACCCCGATGAACGCCCGCCCGGCTCCCGCCGCCGCCCGTCGCCAGCACCGCATGCCGTTCCGGCGCCTGGTACGGCTGCTGCCCGCCGTGCTGCCGGCCCTGCTGGCCGCCTGCGCCACCGGCTACAGCCCGGGGAGCCTGAAGCCCGGCGACTCCATCGACACCGCAGTGCGCCTGATGGGCCAGCCCACCGGCGAATACCCGCGTGCCGACGGCAGCCGGCGGCTGGAATTCGCCCGTGGCCCGTATGGCAAGCACACCTACATGCTGGACTTCGATGCGCAGGGCCGGCTGCTGCAGAGCAGCCAGGTGCTCACCGAAACCACTTTCGCCAGCGTGCAGGCGGGCATGACGGCCGACCAGGTGCGCCAGACGCTGGGCCGCCCGGCGCGGGTGTGGGGCGTGCGTTATCACAACCAGACGGTGTGGAGCTACCGCTACGACACGCCGTTCTGCCAGCTGTTCCACGTCGGCATCACGCCCTCCGGCGTGGTGGAGGACACCAGTTTCGGTCCTGATCCGGCCTGCGACGTGGACGACCGGCGCTTTCCGTTGATGCGCTGACGGCAGCCGTCAACCCGCGCCTGGGCTGGCCGGCGCGGCGTGGCCCAGCAATGCACTGACGGCCCGGGCCTCCTCCCGCACCGCCCGCGCTGCCGCGCCGTCCGCCGACGCATCGAAGGCGCCGGTAGGCCCCAGCACCGTCAAAGCTGCGCATACCCGGCTGCCATGGTCGAACACCGGGGCGCTGACGGCGCTGATGCCACGCAGGTTGGTGTCCTTCACCGTGGCGCAGCCGGCGGCCAGCACCGCGTCCGCCAGTCGGCCGATGGCATCGCCCTGGCCCAGCGGCCCGCGCAGTTCGGCGGGCGCTTCGGCCAGTTCCTGCTCGGCCATGGTGCGCAGGCGCGCCTCGTCGCGTTGCCAGGCCAGGAACACCCGCCCGGTGGCCGACCACAGCAGCGGCAGTACCGAACCCACCCGCGCATTGACGGAGATGGGCAGCCATGGCTCCTCGAAGCGCACGATGGTCGGCCCCTTGTTGCCCATCACCGCCACGAAGCAGGTGAGGGACAGCGCCTCGCGCAGCCGCGCGAGCGACGGCTCGGCGGCGCGGATCGGCTCGGCCTGCCGCATGGCGGCCAACCCCAGCGCAATGGCTTCCGCGCCCAGCACGTACTGCTGGGAGCCGGCCGCCTGGGTGACGAACCCTTCCTCGACCAGGCTGGCCAGGTAGCGGTGCACCTTGGCCGGACTTTCGCCCACATGCGCGGCCAGCACGCTGAGGCTGGCGCGGCCCCCCAGCCGGCCCAGGCCCTTGAGCACCGACAGGCCGGTCTCGGCCGCCTGCACCCGCTGGCGGCGCTCACGCGAGCGGGGGACTTCGGCGGCGGACAGGGTGGCGGCAACAGGGGGCAGGGCGGTCATGCGGCAAGGGTATGCCCGCTGCAGTCATTACGCAATGCGTATAAAACTTACGCTATGCATGACGACGGCCGCTGCGCCGGGGAGATTCGCTTGAACCATCTGCTGTTGGGCGGCCGCACGCGCCGCACCGTGATCACCGTCGGTCTGGCTGCCCTGGTGGCGGCGCCGGGCGCCTGGGCGCAGGCGGCTGCCTATCCCGCCAAGCCGCCGCGCTGGCTGGTGCCCTATGCCGCCGGCGGCGGGTCCGACTTCCTGGCTCGCACGGTGGCGCAATCGCTGTCGGCCAGGACGGGCCAGCAGGTGATCGTGGAAAACAAGCCGGGCGGCAACACTGCCATCGCCGCCGCGGAAACCGCCCGCGGCACGGCGGACGGCTACACGCTGCTGTCGGCCGACAACGGCACGCTGGTGTTCAACCAGGCGCTGTACAAGAGCCTGACCTACAACGTGAAGGACCTGGCGCCGGTCACGCTGATGGGCCGCTTCCCGATGATCCTGGTCACCGGCCCGGCCTCGACCGCGGCCAATGCCAAGGACTTCATCGCGCAGGCCAAGGCCAAGCCCGGTGGCATCAACTACGCCTCGGCCGGCGCCGGCAGCCCTCACCACCTGGCGATGGAGCTGTTGAAGAGCGAGGCCGGCCTGTTCATGGTGCACGTGCCCTACCGTGGCGCCGCGCCTGCGCTGGCCGAGGTGGCCGGCGGCCAGGTGCCCGCGATGATGGTGGACCTGGCGGCCGGCTCGGCCTTCATCAAGAGCGGCAAGGTGAAGGCACTGGCCGTGGCCAATGCCACGCGGCTGCCCCAGCTGCCCGAGGTGCCCACGTTCGCCGAGCTGGGCATGAAGAACGTGGAAGCCGCGGCCCTGGTGGGCGTGGTGGTGGCGGCCGGCACGCCGCCCGACACCATCGCCGCGCTCAACCGACATCTGGTGGCGGCCATCAACGATCCGGCGGTGAACAAGCGCATGGTGGAGTTCGGCGTGGAGCCGGTGGGCAGCAGCGCCACGCAGTACGCCGACCTGCTGGCCAGCGAGACCACGCGCTGGCACAAGCTGATCCGCGACCTGAAGATCACCCTCGACTGACCGCTGGAAGGAGCCGCCCGATGTCCACCCCCGGTGCCTGCCCTGTGGCCCACGACCTGGCCCCCAACGGCTGCCCGGTGAGCGCCGGCGCGGCCGCCTTCGACCCCTTCGGCGACGGCTACCAGCAGGACCCGCCCGAGTACCTGCGCTGGGCGCGTGAGCAGGAGCCGATCTTCTACAGCCCGCAGCTGGGCTACTGGGTGGTGACGCGGTACGACGCCATCAAGGCGATCTTTCGCGACAACCTGACCTTCAGCCCCTCCATCGCGCTGGAGAAGATCACGCCCACCGGCCCCGAGGCCAATGCGGTGCTGGCCAGCTACGGCTATGCGATGAACCGCACGCTGGTCAACGAGGACGAGCCGGCCCACATGCCGCGCCGCCGCGTGCTGATGGAGCCGTTCACGCCCGAGGCGCTGAAACATCATGAGCCGATGGTGCGGCAGCTGACGCGGGAGTACGTCAGCCGCTTCATCGACCACGGCCGCGCCGACCTGGTCGACGAGATGCTGTGGGAGGTGCCGCTGACCGTGGCGCTGCACTTCCTGGGCGTGCCCGAGGAAGACATGGACACGCTGCGCCAGTACTCCATCGCGCACACGGTCAATACCTGGGGCCGGCCGAAGCCGCAGGAGCAGGTGTCCGTCGCCCATGCGGTGGGCAACTTCTGGCAGTTCGCGGGGAAGGTGCTCGACAAGATGCGCCAGGACCCCGATGCGCCCGGCTGGATGCAGTACGGCCTGCGCCAGCAGAAACTGCACCCCGAGGTGGTGACCGACTCCTACCTGCACTCGATGATGATGGCCGGCATCGTCGCCGCCCACGAGACCACGGCCAACGCCACCGCCAATGCGATGAAGCTGCTGCTGCAGCACCCCGACGCCTGGCGCGAGCTGTGCGAAGACCCGTCGCTCATCCCGAATGCGGTGGAAGAGTGCCTGCGCCACAACGGCTCGGTGGCGGCCTGGCGCCGGCTGGTCACGCAGGAGGCGGTGGTGGAAGGCGTGACGCTGCCGGCCGGCGCCAAACTGCTGATCGTCACCTCGTCGGCGAACCACGATCCACGGCACTTCGGCGATGCCGACCTGTTCGACATCCGGCGCGACAACGCCAGCGACCACCTCACCTTCGGCTACGGCGCCCACCAGTGCATGGGCAAGAACCTGGCGCGGATGGAGATGCAGGTGTTCCTGGAGGAATTCACCCGCCGGCTGCCGCACATGCGTCTGGCCGAGCAGCAGTTCAGCTACGTACCCAACACCTCCTTCCGCGGCCCGGAGCACCTGTGGGTGGAATGGGACCCGGCGCTCAACCCCGAGCGGCGCGATCCGCAGGTGCTGGCCGCGCAGGCGCCGGTGCGCATCGGCGAGCCCTCGGCCCATGCCATCACGCGGCCGCTGGTGGTGCAGGCGGTCACGCCGGTGGCGCAGGGCGTCGTGCAGCTGACGCTGGCGGCGGCCGACGGCAAGCCGCTGCCGCGCTGGTCGGCCGGCGCGCACATCGACGTGAGCTGCGGCGAAACTGGCCTGTCGCGCCAGTATTCGCTGTGCGGCGACCCGGCCGATGCCGGGCGCTGGCAGATCGCGGTCTTGCGCGAGCCGGCCAGCCGCGGCGGCTCGGCATGGGTGCACGGCCAGGTCAAGCCGGGCGACAGGCTGCAGGTGCGCGGCCCGCGCAGCCACTTCCGGCTGGATGAAAGCGCGCGGCGGGTGGTGTTCGTGGCCGGCGGCATCGGCATCACGCCGATCAGCGCGATGGCGCGGCGCGCGCAGGCCCTGGGCATCGACTACCAGCTGCACTACTGCGGCCGCAGCCGCGCTGGCATGGCTTACGTGGCCGAGCTGCAGGCGCTGCACGGCCCGCGGCTGCAGCTGTACATCGGCGACGAGGGCCGCCGACTGGACGTGCAGGCCCTGCTGGCCACGCCGGAACCTGACGTGCAGGTGTATGCCTGCGGGCCGCAGCGGCTGCTGGATGCGCTGGAAGCCGCCTCTTCCGCCTGGCCGGACGACACGCTGCGGGTGGAGCACTTCAGCTCCACGCTGGGTGTGCTCGATCCCGCCAAGGAACACGGCTTCGAGGTGGCGCTGAAGGACTCCGGCCTGGTGATCCCGGTGCGGCCCGACCAGACCCTGCTGCAGGCCCTGCGCGCGGCCAACGTGGACGTGCAGAGCGACTGCGAGGAAGGCCTGTGCGGCTCCTGCGAGGTGCGGGTGCTGGAAGGCGCGGTGGACCACCGCGACGTGGTGCTCACCCGCGCCGAGCGCGAGGCCAACACCCGCATGATGGCCTGCTGCTCCCGCGCCTGCGGCGAGCGGCTGACGCTGGCCTTGTAGCCCTTATTGCGGCGCTGCGAGCCAGTGCACGCTGAAGTGGTTCTTCGGATCGGTCCACACCGGCCCGGGCGCGAAGCCGGCCTGCCGGGCCAGGCGGCGGAAGCCTTCCACGGTGAACTTCTGCGAGTTTTCGGTGTGCAGCGTCTGGCCTTCCTGCACGGTGAAGGCTTCCCCGCCCAGCTGCACCGTCTGCGTGCGGCGGCTCAGCAGGTGCATCTCGATGCGCTGCAGCCGCGGCTCGAAGAAGGCGTAGTGCGCGAACTGCGTGGTGTCGAAGTTGGTGCCCAGCTCGCGGTTGGCGCGCACCAGCAGGTTCAGGTTGAAGGCGGCGGTGACGCCGGCCGCGTCGTTGTAGGCGGCATGCAGCAGGGCCGGGTCCTTCACCAGGTCGGCACCGATCAGCAGGCCGCCGCCGCGCAGCAGCTCGGCCGCCTGCCGCAGGAAGGTCACCGCCTCGTCGGGCGAGAAGTTGCCGATCGACGAGCCGGGAAAGAAGCCCACGCGGCGGGCGCGGCTGCCGTCGGGCAGGGCGGGCAGCTGGATGGGCCGGGTGAAGTCGGCGGCCAGCGGGTGCACGTCCAGCCCCGGGTGGTCGCGGCGCAGCGCGGCGGCCGCACCCTGCAGGTGGTCCGCCGAGATGTCGATGGGCACGAAGCGCCGCGGCTGCTGCAGCGCCGACAGCAGCAGCCGCACCTTGGTGGCGGAGCCGGCGCCGAACTCGATCAGGTCCGCCTCGGGGCCGATCAGCGAGGCCATCTCCTGTGCATGCCGGTCCAGCAGCGCCAGCTCGGTGCGGGTGGGGTAGTACTCGGGCAGCTCGCAGATGCGGTCGAACAGCGCGGAGCCCGCGGCGTCGTAGAAGAACTTGGGCGATATGCGGTGCGGCGTCTCGGCCAGCGCCAGCCGCATCGCGCGGCCGAACTCGGTGGCGGGCGCGGCGGCATCGGGGCGGGGCGCGGTGCCGCTGCGCGGCAGAAGTTCGGAATAGGCCATCGTTGCGGTCTCCTTCAGCGGATGTCGCGGGCCAGGCGCAACCCGCTGAATTGCCAGCGCGCGGCCGGCGGAAAGAAGTTGCGGTAGCTCAGCCGGGCATGGCCGGGCGGCGTGGCGCAGCTGGCGCCGCGCAGCACCACCTGGCCCACCATGAACTTGCCGTTGTATTCAGCGGCGGCACCGGGCAGCGGCTGGAAGCCGGGGTAGGGGTCGTAGGCCGAGCGCGTCCATTCCCACACCTCGTGCAGGCCGTGCGGGCGGTCGGTGCCGTCGGCCGCGGCCGCGGCACGGGGGTGCGGATGCAGCGTGGCTTCCGCGCGCTGCAGCATCACGCCGCTGCGGCGCATGGCGGTTTCCCATTCGAACTCGGTCGGCAGGCGGGCGCCGGCCCAGGCGGCATAGGCCGCGGCCTCGTACAGGCTGAGGTGGCACACCGGCTCGTCCAGCTGCAGCGGCTGGGTGCCGAACAGCGTGAACAGCTTTGGAACGGCCTCGTCCAGTGCACTCCAGCCCCAGGGTGCCTGCCAGCCCCCGGCCTGCACCGTGGCCCAGCCTTCGGAGAGCCACCACTGCGGATCGCGGTAGCCGCCATCGCGCACGAAGGCAAGGAACTCGCCGCAGCTGACCGGCCGGCTGGCCAGCTCGAAAGGGTGCAGCAGCACCTCGTGGCGCGGCGTCTCGTTGTCGAAGGAAAAGCCTTCGCGGGCATCGTGGCCCACGCTGGCGATGCCACCTTCGAACGGCAGCCACCGCAGCGGCGCGGCCGCCGCGGGCGCGGTGGCGGCGGTGGGTGCGGGCAGGTAGGCGGGCTGCAGCGGGTTCTGCGACAGCAGGTGCTTGACGTCGGTCAGCAGCAGCTCCTGGTGCTGCTGCTCATGGTGCAGGCCCAGCTCCACGGCCTGCCGCAGCGCCGCGTCGGCCTGCGGCAGGAAGGCCAGCACCGCTTCGTCCACCGCGGCGCGGTATCGCAGCACCTCGGCCTGCGCCGGCCGCGTGAGCAGCCCGCGCTGTGGCCGCGGATGGCGCGGGCCCAGCGATTCGTAGTACGAGTTGAAGAGAAAGCCGAAGCGCTCGTCGAAGGGCCGGTAGCCGGGCTGGCCGGCCTGCAGCACCAGCGTCTCGAAGAACCAGGTGGTGTGCGCCAGATGCCACTTCACCGGGCTGGCATCGGGCATGGACTGCACGCACTGGTCTTCGGGCGAGAGGGGTTCGGCCAGGGCCAGCGAATGGCGCCGGACCTCGGCAAAGCGGCGGGCGAGATCGCCGGCCGCCGGGATGGCGGCTTGCTGTTCGTTCTCGGCTGGCAAAAGCGTCTCCCCGGGCGTGGCGTGTGAACTGGAGCGGCACTGCGGCAACGTGCGTGCCCGTGTCATGCCGCCTTGGGTGGGTCGAACTTGCCGGCATCGTCACACGTGCGCAGCCGGGCGGCCAGGGCGTCGATGAAGACCCGGGTCTTCGCAGGCATCAGGCGCCGGCCCGGGAACACCGCCCAGGCGCTGGTGCGCGGCAGCTGCCAGTCGGGCAGCACCCGCACCAGCGCGCCGCGGCGCAGCGCGTCCTCGGCCATGAAATCGCCCACCGCGACGATGCCGGCGCCTTCGCAGGCCAGTCGCATCAGCAGGTCGGGCAGGTTGGCCACGGTACGGCGCGGCGGCACGCCCGTCCAATGCTGCTCGGTGCCGTCGGGCGCGGTGCGGCGCAGCTCCCAGGGCAGCGGCTCGCCGGAGCGGGTCAGCAGCATCAGCGCATCCAGCGACTGCAGCACCTCGGGCGTCTGCGGCTCGCCATGCGCATGCAGGTAGGCCGGCGCGGCGTACAGGCCGGTGCTGAAGTCGGCCAGCTGCCGCGCGGCCAGCTGGCTGTCGTCGGGCGCCAGCCCCATGCGGATGGCCAGGTCGAAGCTCTCGCCGATCAGGTCCACCCGCCGGGGCGACAGGTCCAGCTGCAGCGTGATCTCCCGGTGGCGCTGGATGAACTGGCCCAGCATGTCCGCGATGACGACGTTGGCGAAGTCCGCCGGCATCGACACCCGCAGCGTGCCGCTGGGCATGGCCTGGCGGTGCAGCGCCAGCGCCAGCGTGCCGTCTACCTCCTCGGCGATGGCGCGGGCATGGTCCAGCACGCCCTGGCCGAACTCGGTGATCACCAGCTTGCGCGTCGTGCGCTGCAGCAGCCGCTCGCCCAGCCGGCGTTCCAGCGCGGCGATGCGCCGGGAGACGGTGGACTTGGGCAGCCGCAGGCGATCGGCCGCGCGGCTGAAGCTGCCGCCTTCCATCACCCGCGCAAACAGCAGCAGGTCGTCGGCATGCAGGCTGGGCGACAGGATGTCGGCGGGGATCATTGTTGCGCTCATGGAACGATCTTATCCAGAAGACTGTCTAGTGGTGCTGCGCTTGCGCCAATACATTGACTGCACGGACACACCGACTTCCCCTTTCTCCCAAGGAGCCCCGATCATGAACATCCTGCAAGTCAATTCCAGCGCCCGCCAGAACGGCCACTCCACCCAGCTGGCCCATGAGCTGGCCCAGGCCCTGGTGGCGGCCCAGCCCGGCGCGCAGCTGAAGGTGCGCGACCTGACCACCCAGCCGCATCCCGCGCTGGACGAAGCCACGCTGGGCGCCCTGTTCACCCCGGTGGACCAGCGCACCCCCGAGCAGGCCGCCCGTGTGGCGCTGGACGATGCGCTGATCGCCGAAGTGCAGGCCGCCGACGTGGTGGTGCTGGGCGTGCCGATGTACAACTTCGGCGTCTCGTCGCAGCTGAAGAACTGGATCGACGCCATCGCCCGTGCCAAGGTCACCTTCCAGTACACCGCCAACGGCCCCGAGGGCCTGCTGAAGAACAAGAAGGTCATCGCGGTGCTGACGCGCGGCGGCCTGTACCGCGACCAGCCGCACGACACCCAGGTGCCGTACCTGCGCAACGTGCTGGGCTTCCTGGGCATGACGGACGTGCAGTTCGTCTACGCCGAAGGCATCGCGATGGGCCCCGAGGCCGAAGCCGCCGCCCTGGCCAGCGCCCGCGAGCAGATCGCCGAACTGACCGCCTGACATCCACCACACCCGCCAACCGAAGGAGCCATGAAGTGACCACCGAAACCCTCGTTCTGCAAGACACCGCCGCCGTGGCGCGTCCGCGCACGGTGGAAAGGCTGGTCGCCGGCATGGCCACCAGCGACGGCGCGGGCGTCAAGCTCACCCGCGTGCTCACGCAGCCGCTGCAGCGCCGGCTCGACCCGTACCTGATGCTCGATGCCTTCGGCACCGACAATCCCGACGACTACATCGCCGGCTTTCCGGACCATCCGCACCGCGGCTTCGAGACCGTCACCTACATGATCGCGGGCCGCATGCGCCACCGCGACAGCGCCGGCAACGAAGGCCTGCTGGGCGATGGCGGCGTGCAATGGATGACCGCCGGCCGCGGCGTGGTGCACAGCGAGCTGCCCGAGCAGCAGGACGGCCGCATGGAAGGCTTCCAGCTGTGGCTGAACCTGCCGGCGAAGGACAAGATGCGCGAGCCCTGGTACCGCGACATCCCCAGCGCCGAGATCCCGGAATTCAACGCCGATGGCGTGCGCGCCCGTGTCATCGCCGGCGAGAGCCATGGCGTGCAGGGCGCGGTGCAGCGCGAGGGCAGCCTGCCGCTGTACCTCGACCTGCACCTGGCGCCGGGCGCCCGCTTCGAGCAGCCGCTGCCGGCCGAGCACAACGCCTTCCTGTACGTGTACCGGGGCGGCCTGCAGGTGGGCGAATGCAGCGTGCCGCTGCAGCGCATGGCCATCCTGGCCAATACGCCGGGCAGCGACGGCATCGTGCTGCAGGCCGGCGCCGAGCCCACCCGGGCGCTGCTGATCGCCGGCCGGCCGCTGAACGAGCCCATCGCGCAGTACGGCCCGTTCGTGATGAACAGCAATGACGAGATCTTCCAGGCGGTGGAGGACTTCCGCGCCGGCCGCTTTGCCTGATGCCGCGCCGCCCGCACCCCCGCAGGTGCGGGTGGCAGGCCGGGTGCGTGCACCCGCTTGAGGCGTTGTCCGACAAGGCGTAACAGCAGGCCCGGCGACCATCGCCGCATGGCCCTCCTCTACCGACGTTTGCTGTCCGCCGCCACCTTGAGCGGCGTGTGTTTCCTGCAGGCCTGCGCCGCGCTGCCGCCGATGCCGCCGCGCACCGAGAGCCGGGCGCTGCCCAGCAGCACGCCCAGCGCCCTGGCGCGCCAGGTGGCGGCCGAGCGCGGCGACGAACGTCCCGCGCTGTCCGGCATCCGGCTGCTGGTGGGTGGCGAGGAAGCGCTCGCCGCCCTGCTCATGCTGGTGGACTCGGCCCAGCACACGCTGGACCTGCAGTACTACGCGGTGCTGAACGAGGCCAGCTCGCGCCTGCTGCTGCAGCGCGTGCAGGCCGCGGCCGACCGGGGCGTGCGGGTGCGGCTGCTGATCGACGACTTCAACACCAGCGGCACCGACGATGCGCTGCTGCGGCTGACGCGGCATGCGCGCATCGAGGTGCGGCTGTACAACCCGCTGCCGGCCGGGCGCTTCTCGCTGCCCACGCGGGTGATGGCCTCGCTGCACGACATGGCGCGCATCAACAGCCGCATGCACAACAAGCAGCTGGTGGCCGACAACGCGCTGGCCGTCACCGGCGGCCGCAACCTGGGCGACGCCTACTTCCTGCAGGGCGCCAAGGCGAACTTCGTGGACCTGGACCTGCTGGTGGCCGGCCCGGTGGTGCAGCAGCTCTCGGCCACCTTCGACCGCTACTGGGCCAGCGAACTGGCCTATCCGGCCGATGCCATCATCGCGCCCGATGCCGCGGGCGACGCCCCGCGGCAGCCGCCGGCCAGGCCCACCGAGGCGGCGCCACCGGCGCCACCGGCAGACGACAGCGCCAGCGCACCCGCGCTGCCGCCAGTGGGCGCCGCGCCGCTGGACGCACCTTCGGGCTTGCAGCCGGAAACGCTGGAGCGTCTGCGCAGCCAGGTGGAGGCGATGCGCAAGGGGCCGCTCAAGCTGCAATGGATGCCCGCGCGGCTGTGGGCCGACCGGCCCTCCAAGAGCCAGACGCAGGGCTCGCCGTCGCCCGACGAGATCATGTTCGACGACTTCGCCGGCCTGATGCGCTCGGCCCGGCAGCAGGTGTTCCTGGTGACGCCGTACTTCGTGCCCGGGGAGGCCGGCATGAAGCTCATCACCGAGCTGCGCCAGCGCGGCGTGCGGGTGCGCATCCTCACCGCATCGCTGGCGGGCACCGATGCCCCGGCGGTGCACCTGGGCTACAGCCGCTACCGCGAGGCGCTGCTGGCCCAGGGCGTGGAGCTGTACGAGCTGCGCGCGGAGCCCGGCGGCCCGCAGCCACCCCGCTTCGGCGGCGTGCACTCGCGCACCAACCTGCATGCCAAGGCCATGCTGGTGGACGGCGGCACGGTGGTGGTGGGGTCGATGAACTTCGATCCGCGCTCGGCCAACCTCAACACCGAGATGGGTCTGGTCACGCGCAGCACCGCCTTCGCGGGGCAGGTGGAAGCGCTGCTCACCGGCATCACCCAGCGCGCCGCCTGGCGCGTGACGCTGGAAGGCAGCGGCGGCCTGGTGTGGAACCACACCGACGACAAGGGCCAGCCGCTGCGCTTCACCCATGAGCCGGACACCTCCGTGTGGAAGCGCTGGGGCCTGAAGCTGCTGGGCCCGCTGGCGCCGGAGGAGATGCTGTAGCGCCGCCGCTCAGGTGCGTCGGCGCGCGCCGATGGTGTAGCGGCCGGTGCCGCTGCTGCGGTCGTAGTGGCGCACCTGCACGTAGTAGTCGCCGGGAAGCAGCGCCTTGCTGATGCGCGGATTCAGTCCGTAGCCGCTGTCGTCGTCCTCGGCGATCAGCGCGGTGGGGCTGCCCGGGCCGAACAGCTTCATGTACACGTCGGTCGGGCCGCGGGTGTCGATCTCGTACACGCCCTCGGCGTCCACCTTCAGCAGGAACACGTCTTCCTCGCCAGGGCGGCCGATGGACTGCTCGATGCGCGCGGCGCCCACCGCCAGCGGCAGCGGCTGGGCCACGCCGGGGCTGCTGCGCGGGTACATCTTGGCGCCGGCCACGAACTCCTTGTCCAGGCGCGAGAGCACCTCGTTGGCCCGCGTGGCCACGCCGTTGAGCGTCCACTCGGCCGGGAAGGCGTACAGCATGATCGACTCGGGATCGAACTCGGTGCCGTTGATCTGGTCGACCGAGTACTTGCGGAACACGTTGTGCCGTACCGTGGCCTCGTCCCAGAAGTTGGGCGGGCCGGCCAGCGCGGCGATGACCACCGGCTCGTTCCACCGGATGCCGCCCTCGGGGTTGCTGTGCTCATGGCCCAGGCCGATGGCATGGCCGAACTCATGCGCCGCGGTGCCGCCGTCGAGGAAGCCCAGGTTCATCGTGGCCTGGTTCAGCGGCACGCTGCGGGCATCGGTGCCCACCATGGACCAGGCGCCGTCGTTGGCATCGAAGCTGATGCGGATGTCGGCATTGGGCATGTTGCCGAACTCGAACTTCAGGTTGGCCACCGCCTCCCACCAGCCCGCCTCCTCGCGGGCGGTGGCGCGCTGGCTGGCGGTGCCGCCGATGAAGCGCACCTTCAGCGTGGAGCCGTTGAGCCAGGTGGTGCCGCGCACCGCCACCGCACGGGCGCGGCCGCCGGGGCGGGGCGCGGCCAGCGGCTGCGGGCGCATCAGGTTGCGCGGCAGCACCCGGTCGTAGCAGCAGCGGGCGGCCGGGCGGAACGGCTGGCCTGTGTCATCGGCTGGGCGGTCGGTCGTCGGATCGGGCATGGCAGGCTCCAGTGAGGTGGCGGTCTGTTGCGTACCTTAGGCATTTCCGCGTTGGCGTGCCACGGTGAGCCTGACAAGCTAGGGACGCGGAGCTAGGGATGCCGGCTGCGGCATCATCCGCGGCCATGAAACAGGCCCCCTTCTTGGCGCTGCACCAGGTCAGCCGCCGTTTCGCCAACGGCGTGCAGGCGCTGCAGCAGGTGGACCTGCAGGCCGCGCGTGGCGAGTTCGTGAGCCTGCTGGGGCCTTCCGGCTGCGGCAAGAGCACCGTGCTGCGACTGCTGGCGGGGCTGGATGCGCCCAGCAGCGGCAGCGTGCAACGCCCGGCCGACGACGTGGGCTACGTATTCCAGGAGCCCACGCTGATGCCCTGGGCCACCGTGGCCGACAACGTGCGCCTGCCGCTCCGCCTGCGCCGGGCGCCGCGTGCGCAGGCCGATGCCGCAGTGCGGTCCGCGCTGGCCGCGGTGGGGCTGGACGGCTTTGCGCAGGCCCTGCCGCGGGAGCTGTCCGGCGGCATGAAGATGCGTGCATCCATCGCCCGGGCGCTGGTCACGCGCCCTTCGCTGCTCCTGCTGGACGAGCCCTTCGCGGCGCTGGACGAGATCACCCGCTTCAAGCTCAACCAGGACCTGCTGGCGCTGTGGCAGCGCGATGCCTTCACCGCGGTGTTCGTCACCCACAGCGTGTTTGAGGCCGTGTTCCTCAGCCAGCGCATCGTGGTGATGGGCGCTCGGCCCGGCCGCGTGGTGGCCGAGGTGGTGGTGGACGCGCCCTATCCGCGGCTGCCGGCCTTCCGCAGCAGCCCGGCGTTCATCGGTTGGTGCGCGGAGGTGTCGCAGGCGATGGAGCAGGCCAGCGAGGCCGCGCTGTGAGCGGCCCCCGTGCCGAGGCGCCGTGGCTGCGCTGGGTGGTGCCCGTCGTCGTGGCCGTGGCCGCGCTGGTGGGCTGGGAGGCCGTGGTGCGCCTTTACCAGCTGCCGCAGTACCTGCTGCCCGGCCCGGTGCTGGTGGGCAAGACGCTCTGGGCCAACTTCGGCTCGCTCATGGGCAGCTGGTGGTTCACGGTGAAGATCACCTTCGGCGCGCTGGCGCTGGCCATCGTGGGTGGGGTGCTGCTGGGCGGGCTGTTCGCGGTCTCGCGCTGGGTGGAGCTGAGCCTGTTCCCCTTCGCGGTGGTGCTCCAGGTGACCCCCATCGTGGCCATCGCGCCGCTGATCCTGATCTTCATCGACAGCACCACCGCAGCGCTGCTGCTGTGCGCCTGGATCGTGGCCTTCTTTCCCATCCTGGCCAACACGGTGGTGGGCCTGCGCAGCGCCGATGCGCGGCTGCGCGACCTGTTCCGCCTGTATCGCGCCACCCGCTGGCAGACGCTGGTGCACCTGCTGGTGCCTTCGGCGATGCCGTACTTCATGGCCGGGCTGCGGGTGGCGGCGGGGCTGTCGCTCATCGGCGCGGTGGTGGCCGAGTTCACGGCCGGCGCCGCCGGCCGCGAGACGGGCCTGGCCTCGCGCATCCTGGAAGCCAGCTTCCGCACCGAGATGCCAAAGATGTTCGCCGCGCTGGTGCTTGTGTCGCTCACCGGCATCGCGCTGTACGGGCTGATGCTGCTGCTGTCGCACTGGCTGCTGGGGCGTTGGCATGACAGCGAAAGGGTGGCCGACTAGCCCTGCTGTTACCGGTTGGCACACCGCTCGCTATAGTCCGCCCACCCCTTCAGCCGCCGTCCGACCATGCCCTACCGCGCCCTTGCCCTTGCCGTCCTCACCGTCAGCGCACTGGGCGCGCAGGCGCAGACCAAGGTGGTGTTCGCCACCAACTGGAAGGCCCAGGCTGCGCACGGCGGCTTCTACCAGGCGCTGGCCGACGGCACCTACAAGCGCATGGGCCTGGACGTGGAGATCCGCCAGGGCGGCCCGCAGGTGAACAACCGGCCGCTGCTGCCGGCCGGCAAGATCGACTTCCTGATGACCGGCAACCTGCTGCACAGCTTCGACAACGTGAAGAACGGCGTGCCGGTGATCGTGGTGGCGTCCATGTTCCAGAAGGACCCGCAGGCCTTGTTCGCCCACCCGGACCAGGGCTACAAGCAGTTTGCCGACCTGAAGAACGCGCCCACCGCCTTCATCGCCAAGGATGCGCAGTTCTCGTGGTGGAGCTGGCTCAAGGCCGACTACGGCTTCAAGGACGAGAACCTCAAGCCCTACAACTACAACCTGGCGCCCTTCCTGTCGGACAAGAAGAGCATCCAGCAGGGCTACGCGGTGGAGGAGCCGATCTCCATCGAGAAGCAGGGCGGCTTCAAGCCGCTGACCTTCCTGCTGGCCGACCACGGCTACAGCACCTACTCCACCACCATCGAGGCCCGCACCGAGATGGTCAAGAACGACCCGGATCTCATCCGCAGCTTCGTCAATGCGTCGGCCATGGGCTGGGTGAGCTACCTGTACGGCGACCGCCGCCGCGCGGATGCGCTGATCAAGCGCGACAACCCCGAGATGACCGACGAGATGCTGGACAAGTCGGTCGCGCTGATGAAGAGCCTGGGCATCGTCGATTCCGGCGACGCCACCACGCTGGGCATCGGCGCCATGAAGCCGGAGCGGGTGAAGGACTTCTACGACAAGATGGTCAAGGCCGGCCTGTACAAGCCTGGCGAGGTCGACCTGAGCAAGGTCGCCACGATGCAATTCGTGAACAAGGGCGTGGGGCTGGACCTGAAGAAGCAGCTCGGCGGCAAGTAAGCTCGGGTTTCCCCCAATCACCAGGGCCGGCTGCATGCCGGCCTTGTCATTGCTGCCCTGGCCGATGTACTTGTTCTGGCACACCGTCACCCGCTTCGGCGAAGCCCAACTCCTGCTGCCGGCACTGCTGGCCGTCACCGCCTGGCTGGCCCTGCGCGCCGGTGCCGCCCGCGTGGCGCTGGTGTGGCTGGGCACCACCGCCGTGGCCGCGCTGCTCACCACCGCCAGCAAGGTGGCCTTCATCGGCTACGGCGTGGGCTACGCGCCGCTGGATTTCACCGGCATCTCCGGCCACGCGATGTTCTCCGCCGCCATCCTGCCGCTGCTGGCGCGCGAGACGGTGGGCGCATCGCATCCGCGCTGGCATGCGCCGGCGGTACTGGCCGGGCTGGCGCTGGCTGCGCTGGTGGCGGTGTCACGGGTCAAGGTGCATGCCCATTCGCCGTCGGAATGCTGGGTCGGCTTCGGCCTGGGCGCCGCTTCCAGCCTGCTGGCGCTGCGCGCGGCCGAGCTGCCCCAGGCCAGCGCGCCGAAGAAGCTGGTGCTCATCGTGGGCGTGTGGCTGGCGGTGGCTGTGGCGGGCGCGCCGCCCTCGCGCACGCATGATTGGGTGACGCAGCTGTCGGTGCAGCTGGCTGGCCGCAGCCAGCCCTATACCCGCGCGCAGATGCACCGCGAATGGCAGCAGCAGCAGCAGCGGCTCAACGGCCGCGTGGTGGCGCCATAGCGTCGCGCAGCGCGGCTTCGTAGGCTTCGAAGCGCTGCAGGTCGCCATGGCCGGCACCGGCCACGCGGTGCAGCCGCACGCCGGGCAGCGTGCGCGCCAGCGCCTCGCTGTGGGCCAGCGGGATCAACGTGTCGCGATCCCCATGCACCAGGTCGATGGGCAGCGCCGTGCCTGCCAGCGCCTGCAATGCGGCATCGGTGCGCAGCGGGTAGCGCAGCAGTGGCGCGGGCACGAAGGGGTACTGCTCGGCCGCCATCTGCACCATGCTGCGGTAGGGCGAGACCAGCAGCAGCGCCTGCGGTCGCTGCGCCGGCGGCAGCTCGGCTGCCAGCCGGGCCGCCAGTCCGGTGCCCAGCGAGCGGCCGAGGAACACCACATGCCGGCCCGCGTACTGCGGCGCCACCCGGGCCCAGGCGGCCTGCACGTCGGCCAGCAGCTGCTGCTCGCTCTCGATGCGGCCGGTGCTCTTGCCATAGCCACGGTAGTCCAGCATGAACAGGTCCATGCCCAGCGCGCGGTAGAAGTCGAGGTTGACGAACCAGCGCTCCAGGTTGCCTGCGTTGCCATGCAGGAAGAACACCACGCCGCGTGCACCGGGGCGCCGCAGGTGCAGCGCATTCAGCCGCGCGCCGGGCACGTCGATGAACACCTCGTGCACGTCGGCCGGCAGGTCGAAGCGGTGGTCGGCGGCCAGCGGCACCGGATGGAAGATCAGCGTCTCCTGCTTCCACCACAGCGCCCCCAGCATCAAGGCATAGGCCGCCAGGGCCACCACCAGCAGGGCGGCCAGCGCCTTCCAGGCCAGGCGCCGCATCATCCCAGCGGGGATACGCCGATGAGCCAGCTGTGCAGCCAGAACACGAACAGCAGCCACACGCCCACGCCGGCCACCAGCGTGATGACGGTGCCGCGCAGCGTGCCGGGCGGGTACACCGTGCCCTCGCGCCGGTCACGCCGGCGCGAGACGGCATACAGCACGATGGCCCACACCAGGAAGCTGCCGAACAGCACCACGTCGGCCAGCATGCCGTTGGCCAGCAGGTGGGCGAAGGCCCATACCTTCACGCCCAGCACCATCGGATGGTGCAGCGCGGCCTTGATGTGGTTGCGCGGGCTGTCGGAAGCGGCCAGCAGCACGAAGGCGATCAGCGTGAGCAGCAGTGCCGCATGCCGCATGCCACGCGGCGGCTGCCACAGCAGCACCGGGTCCAGCCGCGCCTGGCCGTAGCCCCACACGATGAGCACCAGCCCGGCCAGCGACACCAGCGAATACAACCCCTTCCAGCGCCGCAGCCCGTGCGCGGCGATCTGCCGCTGGCGAAAGCCTTCGGCAAAGATGCGCGTGGCATGGGGGCCGAGGAACAACAACAGTCCGGCGATCAAGGCGGTCATGGCGATGGCGCTGTGCGCGATGGCGGGAATGCCGGCATTCTCACCCTCCAGCCATCACGAACGAGGAGGTGAGATGAGCGAGGCCCAAGCCGGCGCCGTGCCGGCAGACAAGCGCTTTTACTGGGAGGACTTTCCGGTGGGCAGCGTGCGCGAGTTCGGCGCCAAGCGCGTCACGCGCGAGGAGATCATCCGCTTTGCCGGCGAATTCGATCCGCAGCCTTTCCACCTGAGCGACGAAGGCGCTGCCCGCTCGTTGTTCGGCCGCCTGTGCGCCAGCGGGTGGCACACCTGCGCGATGGTCATGCGCATGATGTGCGACGAATACGTGCTGGACAGCAGCAGCCTGGGCTCGCCGGGCATCGAGAACCTGCGCTGGCTGAAGCCGGTGTACGTGGACGATGTGCTCAGCGTGCGCCTGGAGGTGCTGGAGGCCCGGCCCATGGCCAGCAAGCCGCAGGTGGGCCTGGTGCGTTCACGCTGGCAGGCCAGCAACCAGCACGGCGAGCCGGTGCTGACCATGGAGGGCTGGGCCATGTTCGGCCGTCGCCCGGGCGCGGCCTAGAAACGCGAACGTTCGGCCAGCGCCACGCTGCCGCCGGGCAGGCCGCGCTCGAGGCGGTCTTCCAGCTCGCCCAGCGTGGCCGCGATCGCATTGGCGTTCTGCTCGAAGGCCAGGCGCTGGCGGTCTTCCAGCTGCTCCATGCGCTGCACCAGGGCGCTGCGCGTCTGCTCGTGGGATTGGGCGAGGCGCAGGGTCTCGGCGGCGATGAAGCTGCGCAGCTCGGTGAAGCGCGAGGCCTCGGCGGTGTCGGCCAGGGCACGCTGGGCCTGCAGGTCCTTGTTCAGCCGGCGCTGCTCCATCAGCAGCGTGGCCTGCAGCGAGATGGCCCAGACCACGAACACCACGCTCAGCACGGCCACCAGGCCCAGCATGATCAGGCCCAGCGGCGCTTCCACGGTGGTGAAGCCCAGGTAGAGCGGCGTGGGCGTGGCAAACGCCGACCAGTTCAGCAGCGCAAAGCCGGCGGTGAGCACCAGCACGGCAAGCACGAGCAATGTGCGACTCATGGGTTTCTCCTTGTTCGATCCGGCACCGCGACGCGGCAGCCCGGGCGCCGAGTGTCGCCGCTGGCGCAACCCATGGGCTGTCGGACAACACCCCGTCACATCCTCTGCGGCTAAACTCGGCCGCAGATTCAGGAGAGCGCATGCCACCACCGGCATGCCGCCGAAGGCGCAACCTCCCATGCACGCTCAGGCACCGTACTGGATCTGTCGATTGGCCGACGCTGGAGAGTGAAGCCCGCCACGGGCTTCCACCGAAGGAGCAAGGCGCCATGCCCGTGAGGGGCCGGCGCTGAATCTCTCAGGTACCGAGGACAGCGGGAGCGGCACGAGCGCGGATGCGTTCGTCCCTTCCATGACTGTTCGTTTCCTGAGAGTACTTCCATGAAAGTCATCGTTCTCGGCGCCGGCGTGACCGGCGTGACCTCGGCGTGGTTCCTGCAGCAGGCCGGCCACGACGTCACCCTGATCGACCGCCAGCCCGGCGCCGGCCTGGAAACCAGCTTCGCCAATGGCGGGCAGATCTCGGTCTCGCATGCCGAGCCCTGGGCCAATCCCGGCGCGCCGCTGAAGGTGCTGAAGTGGCTGGCGCGCGAGGATGCGCCGCTGCTCTTCCGCCTGCGGCCCGATGCGCAGCAGTGGCTGTGGGCCCTGCAGTTCCTGCGCGAATGCACGCCGGCACGCACCCGCCACAACATCCGGCAGATCGTCAACCTGGGCCTGTACAGCCGCAGCACGCTGCAGCAGCTGCGCGCGCAGCTGGACATCCCGTACGACCACCTCACAAAGGGCATCCTGCACTTCTACACCAGCCAGCAGGAGTTCGATGCCGCACAGGAGCCGGCCCGCGTGATGCGCGAGCATGGCTGCGAGCTGGACATGAAGACGGCCGACGAATGCGTGCAGATCGAGCCCGCGCTGGCCCAGTGCCGCGACCGCATCGTCGGCGGCAGCATGACGCCCAGCGACGAATCGGGCGACGCCCACGCCTTCACGCAGGTGCTGGCGCGGCATGCGCAGGCGGCCGGGGTGCGCTTCCTCACCGACACCCGCATCGTCGGCATCGAGCGCGAGGGCGACCGGCTGGCCGCGGTGCAGGTGGCCGATGCCGACGGCGGGGTGCGCCGCGAGGCAGCCGACAGCTTCGTGCTGTGCATGGGCTCGTTCAGCGCGGCCTTCGCGCGGCAGCTCGGCATCACGCTGCGCATCTATCCGGCCAAGGGCTACTCGGTCACGTTGCCGGTGATCGACCCGGCGAACTCGTACAACGTCTCGCTGACCGACGACGAGTACAAGCTGGTGTTCTCCCGCCTGGGCGACCGGCTGCGCATCGCCGGCACGGCCGAGCTCAACGGCTACGACACCTCGCTGAACCTGGTGCGCTGCGAAGCCATCGTGCGCCGCACCCGCGAGCTGTTCCCGCAGATGACGGACGGCCAGGGCGCCCGCTACTGGACCGGGCTGCGGCCGGCCACGCCGTCCAACGTGCCCTACATCGGCCGCTCGAGGATCGGCAACCTGTTCCTCAACACCGGGCATGGCACGCTGGGCTGGACGCATTCCTGCGGCTCCGGCCGTGCCATCGCCGACATCGTGAGCGGCCGCGTGCCGGAGCTGGACTTCGCCTTCTGCGGCCTGCCGCAGGCGGCGCCGGCCGGGCGGCTGGCCGCCGCGTAAGGCTTCAGCTGGACACGGGCCGGGCCAGCCGCCGGTAGGCCAGCAGCGCCAGGCCGCCGGCCACCGCCATGGCCAGGCCCATCGGGCGGGCGCTGCCGTCGTTCATCAGGCCGACCGCCGCGCCGCTGGCGCTGGCCAGCGTGAACTGCAGCGTGCCCATCAGCGCCGATGCGCTACCGGCCTGGTGGCCCTGGTGGGCCAGTGCCCCGGCGGCTGCATTGGCGCCGACGAAGCCCAGCGATGCCACGAACACGAACAGCCCCAGCAACGTGCCCGGCAGCGCCAGGGCCGGCCATGCCGGCGTGAGCAGCGCCACCGCCAGCAGGCCAGCACCGGCAACCGCAGCCACGGCAAGCGCGGCTTGCAGCAGCGTGCCCGCGTCATGCTGCTTGAGCAGCCGGTGGTTGAGCTGCGCCGCGGCCACCAGGCCCAGCGCATTGGCGCCGAACACCAACCCGTAGGCCTGCGGCGAGAGCCCGTGCAGCTCGATCAGCACGAAGGGCGAGGCCGCGATGTACGCGAACATGCCGGCATTGGCCAGGCCGGTGGCCAGCGCATGGCCCAGGAAGCGGCGGTCCCGCAGCAGCCCGGCGTAGGTGCGCAGCGCCTTCAGCGGCGAGGTGTCGCGGCGCTGCGCGGCCGGCAGCGATTCGGGCAGCGCCAGCCACGAGGCCAGCAGCCCGGCCACGCCGCAGGCCGCCAGGATCCAGAACACCAGGCGCCAGCCGCCCAGGCCCAGCACCGCCGAGCCAGCCAGTGGCGCCAGCATCGGCGCAAGGCCCATCACCAGCATCAGCCGCGACAGCACGCGGGCGGAGGTCTGCGGATCGAACCGGTCGCGCACCATGGCCATGGGCACCACGATGCACACGCAGCCGCCCAGCGCCTGCAGCAAGCGCAGCGCGGTGAGCATGGCCACGCCTTCGGCCAGTGCACAGCCGATGGAGGCCAGCAGGTACAGCGCCAGCCCGGCATACAGCGGCGGCTTGCGGCCGAAGCGGTCGGCCAGCGGCCCGTGGAAGGCCTGGCCCAGCGCCATGCCCAGGAAGTAGGCGGCCAGCGTGTACTGCACCTGGCCGGCGGAGACGCCCAGCTCCGCGGCGATGGCCGGGAAGGCGGGCAGGTACATGTCGATGGACAGCGGCGCGAAAGCCGCCAGGCCGCCGAGCACCAGGATGAGCGAGAGCGGCGCGCGGGCCGCCGGCAGCGCGGCTGCGGAAGAGATGGTCATGCCGGCACTATACGGCCAGTTGGTTGATTCAATCAACCAATTCGCCGATATGATGGAGGCGTCCGTGGCGACGCAACAAGATGGAGACAAGATGCCCGCAGTACGCACCGAGGACGACCTGCTGCAGCCCGTGATCACCGTGTTCAACGGCTACCGCGGCTGGATGCAGCAGGCACTGGACGAGCAGGCGATTCCGGCCAGCCCGCTGGACATGTGGCTGCTGTCCATCGTGGCCGAAGGCGATGGCGTGTCGCAGCAGCAGCTGGTGCAGGCCACCGGGCGCGACAAGGCCCAGGTCACCCGCATGGCCGCGCGGCTGGTGCAGGCCGGCCTGCTGGCGCGCGAGCCCGACGCGCAGGACGGCCGCCGCTGGCGCCTCACCCTCACCGAGGAGGGCAAGGCCGCCCACCGGCACATGGGCCGGCAGCGCAAGCGCCTGGCCGCGCTGCTGGCGGCCGACCTCAGCGCAGAGGAGCAGGCCACGCTGGCGCGGTTGCTGGGCCGCATGAGCGCGCGGCTGCCCGGCGCGGGCGGCTGAAGCGCGCGCGGGTCTTACAGTGGCGTTTTGCCCCTGTTCAGGACCTGCTGCATGACCACCACCACCGTTCTCGTCACCGGCGCCAGCGCCGGCTTCGGACTTGCCATCGCCGAACGTTTCCTGGCCGATGGCGCCCGCGTGATCGCCGCCGCGCGCCGCGCCGACCGGCTGCAGGCGCTGGCCGACAGGCACCCCGGCCGCGTGCTGCCGCTGGCGCTGGACGTCACCGACCGCCCGGCCGCCGCCGCCGCGCTGGCCGCGCTGCCGGCCGACTTCGCGCAGGTGGACGTGCTGGTGAACAACGCTGGCCTGGCCCTGGGCCTGGCACCCGCCCACCAGGCCGACCTGGACGACTGGGAACGCATGATCGCCACCAACTGCGCCGGGCTGGTGAACGTCACCCGCGCCATCGTGCCGGGCATGGTGTCGCGTGGCCGCGGCTCCATCATCAACATCGGCTCCATCGCCGGCGAGGTGCCTTACCCCGGCGGCAACGTGTACGGCGCCACCAAGGCCTTCGTGCACCAGTTCACCCACAACCTGAACGCGGACCTGATCGGCACAGGCGTGCGGGCCACCTGCGTGGAACCGGGCCTGGTGGGCGGCACCGAGTTCTCGAACGTGCGCTTCCATGGCGACGACCAGAAGGCCGCCAGCGTGTATGCCGGCACCCAGCCGCTGACGGCCGAGGACATCGCCGACACGGTGCACTGGCTGGCCATGCGGCCGGCGCACGTGACCATCAACGCCATCTCGATGATGCCCAACTGCCAGTCGTTCGGGCCGCTGCAGATCCGCCGCAGCTGAGGCGCGCGGGGCGTTCATGGCCCCACCGGCGTGGCGGGGAACGCCGGTTGCCACAATCCTGGCATCCGCTTCCAACACGCCACAACAAGATGACACAGCGCCTTTCCGTCGCCAAGGACAAGCTCAAGTTCGTGCTGCTCGAGGGCATCCACGCCACCGCGGTGGATGCGCTGCAGGCCGACGGCTACACCCAGATCGTCACCTCGCCCAAGGCCTTGACCGGCGACGCGCTGGTCGAAGCCATCCGCGACGCGCACTTCCTGGGCATCCGCTCGCGCACGCAGCTCACGGCCGAGGTGCTGAAGCAGGCGCCCAAGCTGGCGGCGGTGGGCTGCTTCTGCATCGGCACCAACCAGGTCGACCTGGATGCCGCGATGCACCTGGGCATCCCGGTGTTCAACGCGCCGTTCAGCAACACCCGCAGCGTGGCCGAGCTGGTGCTGGCCGAGGTCATCATGCTGATGCGCGGCATTCCCCAGAAAAACGCGCAGCAGCACCGCGGCGGCTGGGACAAGAGCGCCGCCGGCTCCTACGAGGTGCGCGGCAAGACGCTGGGCATCGTGGGCTACGGCCACATCGGCACGCAGATCGGCGTGCTGGCCGAACACGTGGGCATGCGCGTGATCTTCCACGACATCGAGGCCAAGCTGACGCTGGGCAATGCCACGCAGGTGGCCTCGCTGGACGAGCTGCTGGCCCATGCCGACGTGGTCACGCTGCACGTGCCCGAGCTGCCTTCCACCGTGAACCTGATCGGCGCGGCGCAGCTGGCGAAGATGAAGCCGGGCGCGCACCTGATCAATGCCTCGCGCGGCACGGTGGTGGACATCGACGCGCTGGCCGACGCGCTGGAGCACAAGCACATCGGCGGCGCGGCCATCGACGTGTTCCCGGTGGAGCCCAAGGGCAACGATGCCGTGTTCGAGTCCCCGCTCACGCGCTTCGAGAACGTGATCCTCACGCCGCACATCGGCGGCAGCACCGCCGAGGCGCAGGCGAACATCGGCCGCGAGGTGGCGGCCAAGCTCATCCGCTACAGCAACAACGGCTCCACCGTCTCGGCGGTCAACTTCCCCGAAGTGACGCTGCCCGAGCACACCGGCCGCAGCCGGCTGCTGCACATCCACCGCAACATCCCGGGCGTGCTGGCCAGCGTGAACGAGCGCTTCTCGCAGGCGGGCGTCAACATCGCCGCGCAGTTCCTGCGCACCAACGACGACGTGGGCTACGTGGTGATCGACGTCGACAGCGCCACCAGCGATGCGGCCCTGGGCCAGCTGTGCAGCGTGCCCGGCACCATCCGCTGCCGCGTGCTGTATTGAGGACTGAGGCTCACGCGGCGCTGCCTCCCAGCGCCAGCGTGAGCTGCCGCGCGGCCGCCAGCACGGGCGGCTGCTGCACGTCGGGCCGGTAGCGCGGCGTGGGCATGGTCAGGGTGACCGCGCCCACCAGCTCGCCCGCGGCGCCGAACACCGGCGCCGAGATGCCCGCGAGGTCGGGCGTGCGGTCGCCCGAGGCGGCGCAGAAGCCCTCTCGGCGGATCTTGTCGTAGGCCCGCTCGTCGGCGCCGCCGAAGGCCATCAGCACCCGGCCACCGGCGCCGCGCTCCAGCGGCAGCAGGTCGCCGGCGCGCGTGGGGTCGCGCAGCACCTGGGGTGAATCCACCCGGTACAGGCACAGCCGCTGGTCACCCTGCCGCACGTGGAAGGCGGCGCTCTCCTTCGTCTTGGCCACCAGCTGCTGCAGCACCGGCATCACCAGCGGCTGCAGCGAGAACGAGGCGATGTACACCGCATGCAGCCGCGCGATGCCGGCACCCAGCGCATAGCGGCCATCGGCCGTGCGCGCCACCAGCTGCGCATGCTCCAGCGAGGCCAGCAGGCGCAGCGCCGTGCTCTTGTACAGCTGGCTGCGCCCGGCCAGCTCGGCCAGCGTGAGCGCCGCTTCGCCGGCCTGGAAGCAGCCCAGCAGGGACAGCGCGCGGTCGACTGCGGCGGCCCCGCCCGGGGCGGCATCCATGTCGGCGAGAGAGGCTTGGGCAGCTTTGCGGGGCATCGGCGTTAGAATTCTGTTGTACGAACAATCGTTCTATTCTACAGAACTTCCGCCATGTCCTCTCCCATGTCGTCCCTGTTGATCAGCGAAGTGGGTCCGCGTGATGGCCTGCAAAGCATCCATGCGGTGATGCCCACCGCGGCCAAGCACCGCTGGATTGCCGCGCTGGCTGCGGCCGGCGTGCGCGAGATCGAGGTGGGCTCCTTCGTGCCCGCCAAGCTGCTGCCGCAGATGGCCGACGTGGGCGAGGTGGTGGCGCAGGCGCTCACGCTGCCCGGCCTGCGCGTGGCGGCGCTGGCGCCCAACTTCCGCGGTGCGCAGGCGGCCTTCGAGGCGGGCGTGCACAAGCTGACGATGCCGGTCTCGGTGACCGAGGCGCATTCGCTGGCCAACGTGCGCAAGACGCATGCGCAGATGGCCGACGAGGTGCGCAACGTGGTGGCGCTGCGCAACGAGCGCTATCCGCACATCGAGCTGGAGGCCGGCCTGTCGGTGGCCTTCGGCTGCACCATCGCCGGCGCGGTGAGCGACGACGAGACCTTGCGCGTGGCGGCCACCATGGCCGCGCTGGGCGTGGACGAGGTGGGCCTGTCCGACACCAGCGGTTATGCGCAGCCGGTGCAGGTGCGCCGCCTGTTCAACCGCCTGCACGCCGAGCTGGGTCGGCAGGCCGGCGGTGCCCACTTCCACAACACCCGCGGCCAGGGCCTGGCCAACGTGGTGGCGGCGCTGGAGGCGGGCGTCACCACCTTCGACGCCAGCCAGGGCGGCATCGGCGGCTGCCCCTATGCGCCCGGCGCCAGCGGCAACATCGTCACCGAAGACCTGGTGTGGATGCTCGAGGCGATGGGCCACGCCACCGGCATCGACATCGACCGCCTGCTGCAGGCCCGTGCGGTGCTGCGCGAGGCGCTGCCCGACGAACCGCTGTACGGCCATGTGCCCGACGCCGGCCTGCCCAAGGGCTTCACCTACGCCGACGGCAAGGCCCCGCAATGAGCACCGGCACAGGCGCACAGCCGCTGCCGTACGAAGGCACCCGCGTCGTCGAGTTCACCCACATGGTGATGGGGCCCACCTGCGGCCTGGTGCTGGGCGACCTGGGTGCCGAGGTCATCAAGGTGGAGCCGCTGCAGGGCGACGCCACGCGCCGGCTGGTGGGTTCGGGCGCCGGCTTCTTCTCGGTGTTCAACCGCAACAAGAAGAGCCTGGCGCTGGATGCGAAAGACCCGCGCGGCAAGGAGTTGGTGCTGCGCCTGGTGGGCACCGCCGACGTGTTCAGCGAGAACTTCAAGCCCGGCACGATGGACAAGCTGGGCTTCGGCTATGCGGCGCTGTCGCAACTCAACCCGCGGCTGGTCTACGTCAGCCACAAGGGTTTCCTGCCTGGGCCGTACGAGCACCGCACCGCGCTGGACGAGGTGGTGCAGATGATGGGCGGCCTGGCCTACATGACCGGCCCCGAAGGCCGGCCGCTGCGCGCGGGCACCAGCGTCAATGACATCATGGGCGGCATGTTCGGCGCCATCGGCGCGATGGCCGCGCTGGCCGCACGCGAGCGCACCGGCCGGGGCCAGGAGGTGCAGAGCGCGCTGTTCGAGAACAACGTGTTCCTGGTGGCGCAGCACATGATGCAGTTCGCCGTCACCGGCAAGGCGCCCGCGCCCATGCCCAGCCGCATCTCTGCCTGGGCGGTGTACGACGTGTTCACCGTGGCCGGCGGCGAACAGATTTTTTTGGCGGTGGTGAGCGACACCCAGTGGGCGCTGTTCTGCGATGCCTTCGGCCTGCCCGCGCTGAAGACCGACCCGCGCCTGGCCAGCAACAACCTGCGCGTGGCCGCGCGCGAATGGATGCTGCCGCTGCTGCGTGAACGGATGGCCGGCCTGCACGGCGCCGACATCGCCGCCACCTTCGAGCGCCATGGCCTGCCCTACGCGCCCATCACCCGGCCGCAGGACCTGCTGGACGACCCGCACCTGCTGGCCACCGGCGGCCTGGCCCCGGTGACGGTGCCGGCCGATGCCAGCGGCGCCGGACGCGAGATCGAAACGCGCACTGCACTGCTGCCGCTGGCGCTCGACGGCCAGCGCCTGGGCGTGCGCGAGCCGCCGCCCGCGCTGGGCCAGCACACTGATGCGCTGCTGCATTCGCTGGGTTATCTCGACGGCGACATCGCGGCTTTGCGCGAGGCCGGCGTGCTGCTGCCCGCAGGCCGCTAGCATCGGCTGCATCGAAGCAGTACGCCGATGGAGACGAACACATGGCCGTGTATGAACTGGACGACCTCAAGCCCCGCATCGCCGAGACCGCCTGGGTGGCCGACAGCGCGCAGGTGATCGGCAACGTGGAGCTGGCCGAAGGCGCCAGCGTGTGGTTTGGCGCGGTGGTGCGCGGCGACAGCGCCGACACCGTGCACATCGGCCGCAACAGCAACATCCAGGAAGGCAGCGTGCTGCACTCCGACCCCGGCAAGCCGCTGACCATCGGCGAGAACGTGACCGTGGGCCACATGGTGATGCTGCACGGCTGCACCGTCGGCGACGGCTCGCTGGTGGGCATCGGCGCGGTCGTGCTCAACGGCGCGCGCATCGGCAAGCACTGCCTGGTGGGCGCCGGTTCGCTGGTGACCGAAGGCAAGGAGTTTCCTGACGGCTCGATGATCCTGGGCAGCCCGGCCAAGGCAGTGAAGGAACTGTCGCCCGAGCAGATCGCCGGCCTGCAGCGCAGCGCGCAGCACTACGTGGCCAATGCGCAGCGCTTTGCCACCAGCCTGAAGAAGGTGGGCTGAACGATGGCCACGATGCCCGAGCACATCCACAGCTATGAGCCGCGCAACGGCCACGGCCTGCCGCACGATCCGTTCAACAGCATCGTCGGCCCGCGGCCGATCGGCTGGGTGTCCACGCACGACGAGCAGGGCCGCCTGAACCTGGCGCCGTACAGCTTCTTCAACGCCTTCAACTACACGCCGCCCATCGTCGGCTTCTCCAGCATCGGCTGGAAGGATTCGGTGCGCAATGCCGAGCGCACCCGCGAGTTCAGCTGGAACCTGGCCACCCGCGCGCTGGCCGAGCGCATGAACACCAGCAGCGCCGGCGTGCCGCCCGAAGTGGATGAGTTCGAGCTGGCCGGCCTCACGCCGCGGCCGGGCACGGTGATCGGCGTGCCGCACGTGGCCGAGAGCCCGGTGAACTTCGAATGCCGCGTGACGCAGATCGTGCAGCTGCAGACAGCGCAGGCCACGCCGGTGGAAACCTGGCTGGTGCTGGGCGAGGTGGTGGCGGTGCACATCGACAGGTCGCTGCTGGTCGAAGGCATCTACGACACCGCGGCCGCACGCCCCATCCTGCGTGGCGGCGGCCCGGCGGACTATTTCGAGATCACGCCCGAGGCACTGTTCAGGATGAAGCGCCCGCGTTAGCAGTCGCCCTACACAACTTCGCGCACGACATCAAACGAAACACGCCGATACCGCGGCGAGAGGACCGAACCCCAGCCCGCCGGCACCATGGCTTCCATCGCAATCCTTGTTGAAAGCACACGATGAAAGTCTGGATCAAACGCAGCCTGGCCGGTGTTCTCGGCGCCTCGGTGTTGTTCGGTGGCCTGTCGGCCTGTGCGGCCGGCGGCTACGGCGGCGGCCATGGCCGCGGCGACTGGAGCCAGCAAAGCCCCGAGGAGCGTGCCGCACGGCAGGCCAAGATGCTGGAGCGCGTCGCCAGCCGCCTGGAGCTGGATGCAGCGCAGAAGGCCAAGCTCGACACCCTGGCCAGCACGCTTCAGGCGCAGCGCGCCGCGGTGATGGGCGGCACCGGCCCGCGCACCGAGCTTCAGTCGCTGATCGCCGGCAGCAGCTTCGACCGCAACCGCGCGCAGGTGCTGCTGCAGCAGAAGACGCAGGCGATGCAGGCCGGCGGCCCGCAGGTCATCAATGCGATGGCCGACTTCTTTGACAGCCTGCGCCCCGACCAGCAGCAGAAGGTGCGCGACTTCATGAACCGGCGCGGCGGCCGCGGCATGCACCATGGCGAGCGCGGCCCGCGAGGCGGCTGACCGACACAATGGCCGCATGCGACGCCTGCTGCTGATCGACGACGACGAACAACTGGCCGCGCCCCTGGCGGCCTTCTTCCGCCGCTTCGATTGCGAGCTGGTGTCGGCCACCACGCCCAGTGCGGGCCTGGCGCTGTTGAAGGAAGGCGGCTTCGACGCCGCCATCCTCGACGTGATGCTGCCGGAGATGGACGGCTTCGAGCTCTGCCGCACGATCCGCAAGCACAGCGACCTGCCCATCGTCATGCTCACCGCGCGCGGCGACGTGATGGACCGGGTGGTGGGCCTGGAGCTGGGCGCCGACGACTATGTGCCCAAGCCCTTCGAGCCGCGCGAGCTGCTGGCCCGCCTGCAGACCGTCTGGCGGCGCAGCGGCAGTCGTGGCGCCGCACCACCGGTGCCCGCCGGCGAGCCGCGCGTGATGGTGTTCGACGGGTTGACGATCGACCTCGACCGCCGCCAGGCCCTGCGCGGCGGCGAGGCCCTCGACCTCACCGGCACCGAATTCGAGCTGCTGGTGCTGCTGGCGCGCGAGCCGCAGAAGGTGTTCAGCCGTGACGAGATCCTGGAGAAGCTGCGCGGCCATTCCGCCGAAGACCTGCTCACCCGCGCGGTGGACATCCTGGTGAGCCGGTTGCGCAAGAAGCTGGAGCCGCTGGACTGCATCCGCACGCTGCGTGGCGTGGGCTATGCCTTCGCGGCCGGGCGCGTGCAGTGAGCGCGGCCGACGCTCCTGCGCCCTGGCGCCAGCGCTTCCATGCGGCTCGGCGCCGCCTCGGCCACTCGTTGCGCTGGCGGCTGGTGGGCCTGTTCGTGCTGCTGGCCGTGGCCACGGTGATCGTGTTCGTCTCGGGCATGCAGCAGGCCTTCCGCGGCGGCTGGCGCGAGGTGGCGCGGCCGCTGGTGGCGCACTACCTGGACCTGGCCGCGGCCGACCTCGGCACGCCGCCCTCCATCGAGAAAGCGCGGCAGATGGTGCAGCGGCTGCCGCTGCGCATCCAGATCGACGGGCTGCAGGTGCAGTGGGATTCGCACCCCGGCCGCGCCGAGCGGGCGCGCCGCCGCGGCCGCGAGGACGAAGGTGGCGAATGGCAGAGCCGCACGCTGGCCGACGGCCACCGCGTGACCTTCCGGCTGGTGCAGCCGCCGCACGAGCGGCGCGCCCGTGGCATCGGCTGGGCCACGCTGGCGCTGCTGCTGCTGCTGGTGGGCATCGCCTGGCGCAGCGTGAGCAGCCTGCTCAAGCCGATCGAAGGCATCCGCGCCGGCGTGCAGCGCTATGGCCAGGGGCAGTTCCAGCAGCCCATCGTGGTGGAGCGGAACGACGAACTGGGCCAGCTGGCGCAGCAGGTGAACACCATGGCCGCGGACCTGCAGCGCATGCTGGAGGCGCAGCGCGGCCTGCTGCTGGCCATCAGCCATGAGCTGCGCAGCCCGCTGACCCGCGCCCGCGTGAACGCGGAGCTGGTGGAAGACGGCGAGGCCCGCGACGCGCTGCTGCGCGACCTGGGCGAGATGCGCGACCTCATCAGCGACCTGCTGGACAGCGAGCGTTTGGCCGCCGGCCATGCCGCACTGCAGACCGAGCCCACCGACCTGGCCGCGCTGGTGCGCGAGGCGGCGGCCGACTTTGGCGGCGATGCCGACATCACGCTCGACGTCGCCGCCGACCTGCCGCTGCAGCCCATCGACCGCCCGCGGCTGCGGCTGCTGCTGCGCAACCTGATCGGCAACGCACGCCGGCATGCGCCGCGCACGCCCATCGCGCTGGCCTTGCGGCGCGAGGAGGCGGAAGCCGTGCTCACCGTGCGCGACCACGGCCCCGGCGTGACCGACGAACAGCTCGCCCTGCTGGCCCAGCCCTTCTACCGCACCGACAGCGCCCGCCAGCGCCGCACCGGGGGCGTGGGCCTGGGCCTGTACCTGTGCCGGCTGGTGGCGCAGGCGCATGGCGGCAGCTTGCAGCTGCAGCGGGCGCAGCCCGGGCTGGCGGTGGTGCTGAGGTTGCCGCTCGGCGGTTGACGCGCAGGCGTCATCGATGCGGCCTTTTTCTTGCGTAGCATCGGCCCCCAGGTCAATTTGCACCAAGGTGATGCCATTGAATGAGTCAGTCATTTCGAGGTGGTCGGCGTCGGTGGTCCTGGGGTGCGCACTGGCTGCGCCCGCCGGGGCCGCGCCGATCGCGGTCGGCGAGGGCGCCTTTGCCGGCGCGCAGCTGATCGACTTCAATGCCCTGCCCGACCGTTTCGTGCTCGGCAATCTGGCGCCGGGCATCAGCGTGGGCAGCGGCATGCTGTTCACCAACGCGTCATCGCCCGTGCTGGATGCATTCGGCAGCCAGGGCGCGAGCAACTTCGATCACGCCGAGCCCGGCGTGGTGTCGCGCAGCATCACGCTGCTGTTCTCGCAGCCCGTCATCCGGCTGGGGCTGCTGCAGTTCTCGGGCACCACCGAATTCCAGCTCATCGTCGCCGACGAATCGCTGCTGTTCCCCAGCGGCGCCAGCCCCAGCTTTGCCGGGGTGGAGGATCTGGCCGGCTTCACCCAGGCCACGCTTTTCGTCACCGGGGAGAACCGCGCCTTCTCCATCGACGACCTGCGCTTCGTGCTGGCCGACACGCCCGGCAACACCGTGCCCGAGCCCGGCGCGCTGGCACTGGCCAGCCTGGCGCTCGGCGCCGCCGCCCTGGCGCGCCGCCGCCGCACCGGGTAGCCAGCCCGGCGCCTGGCCGCAGAGTCCTTCAAGCACCCCTGGAGCCCGCCATGACGCCGATGCCCGACGACCGACCAGACACCGCCACGCCCGCCGCGGCCCGACTCGTCGGCACCTTCGGCTACCGCATCGAGGGTGACACCGCCAGCCTGAACGCCGAGATCCACTGGAGCCCGGCCGCGGCCGACCATGACGGCTGGCGGCTGCAGCTGTGGGCCCGCCCGCTGGGCGGGGTGGCGCCGTCCGTGCTGGTGGCGGAGCTGGCGCTGAGCGTGCCGCTGCACAGCCATGGCGAGCCGCAGCACTATGCCGAAGGCCATGTGATGGCCGTGCCGCCGGCCGGCAGCGGCCAGCACGAGATGACGCTGCGGCTGGTGAGCACCGCCGCCGACGGCCGGCCGCTGCTGCATGACGAAGCCGCCTTCGGCCAGCCCGAGCGCTTCGTGCAGCCGCGGTTGGAGGGCGCCAGCCTGCGCACCGGCGTGGGCGACGGCCTGGCGCTGGTGGTGGAGCGGGTGCACAACCCGCGGCCGGCGGACAACTTCAGCGGCTCGCTGTCGCTGGAGCTGTGGGCGCTGGCCGAGCCGTACCGCGGCGGCGCCTTCGTTGGCCGCTGCATCACCTCCGTGCGGGTGGCGCCGCTGGCCGGCCAGACGGATTCCGGCCCGATGGTGATGCCGGTGCCCGCCACCGCGGCCGACCGCCAGCGGCCCTGGTGCCTGATGCTGCGGGAATGGACCGCCGTCGGCTACGTCGCCCGCGACCACGCGGCGCTGGTGCCACCCCTGCCCGCACGGCCGCCGGCGGCAGCCGCCGCCACCTCCGCCACGCCGGCGGCCCGCGCGCTGCCGACGATGCCGCGGCCCACGCCGATGCCGGCCATCGTGCGGGCAGCGCCACCGCGGCGCGCCGCGGTGCCGCCGCCTGGCCTGGGCTCGCGCTTGATGGCCAACTTGAGGCAGTTGCTCCATCGGGGATGAGAATCATTTGCGTTAGGATGGCGGCCGAGCCAGCCTGACGCCAGCCGAGACCAACCTTCGCCGCACACGAGGTGCACTGGCGGCAAGCGGGTTTCGGCGGCCGCGCAGCAGGCCTCCGCGGCCCTGCCCGCGGGTGTCCATCGATCGTGTGACGGTCGATCCACCCCCAAGCAGGACCCCCGATGACAAGCCCCCACCGCCGCGCGCGCCGCACCACGCTGGCCTGCGCCGCCACCACCACGCTGCTGTGCAGCGCCTTGCCGCCGGCGCAGGCACAGGCCACCGCGCCGGAGGCGCCGGTCACGCAGGTGCTGATCACCGGCAGCGCCGACCGCCAGACCGCGACCGGCCCCGTCAAGGGCTACAACGCACGCCGCAGCGCCACCGCCACCAAGACGGACACGCCCCTGTCGGAAACGGCGCAGTCGGTGACGGTGATCACCCGCGACGAGATCGTCGACCAGGGCGCGGTGAACGTGCAGGACGCGCTCAACTACGCCGCCGGCGTGCGCTCGGACGCCTACGGCATCGACTCCCGCAGCGACGGCTTCCGCATCCGCGGCGGCAATGCCGACGAATACCTCGACGGCCTGCGCAAGAACTTCGACTACTACACCAGCAACGCCCGCACCGAGCCCTACACGCTGGAGCGGATCGACGTGCTGCGCGGCCCGGCCGCCATGCTGTTCGGCCAGGGCTCCACCGGCGGCGTGGTCAACCTGGTGAGCAAGCGACCGCAGGACGTGGCGCAGGGCGAGGTGGGGCTTCAGGTGGGCAGCTTCGGCCGCCGCCAGCTGCAGGCCGACGTCACCGGCCCGCTGACCGCCGACGGCCAGTGGCTGTACCGGCTGGTGGGCGTGGCCCGCGATGCCGACACCCAGGTGGACCACGTCAGCGACGACCGCGGCCTGCTGGCGCCTTCGCTCACCTGGCGGCCCAGCAACGTCACCTCGCTCACGCTGCAGGGCCTGGTGCAGAACGACGACAGCGGCTCCACCTCGCAGTTCTTCCCCTGGTCGGGCGTGCTCACCGCCAACCCCAACGGCAAGCTGCCCACCAGCCGCTTCATCGGCGACCCCGATTGGGACCGCTACGACACCCGGCGCCGCTTCGCCGGCTGGCTGTTCGAGCATGAGCTGGACAGTGGCTGGACCCTGCGCCAGGGCCTGCGTTACACCCATACCGAGGTGGACTACCGCAGCCTGTACGGCGACTCGTTCTCGCTGCCCGGCGGTTGGAAAGAGGACGAGGACGGCCAGCGGCTGCTGGGCCGCTACGCCAGCGCCTCCTTCACCAAGACGCGGCTGCTCACGATCGACCAGAACCTGCAGGGCCGCGTCACCACCGGCGCCGCGCAGCACGACCTGCTGGTGGGCCTGGACTACGCGCGCTACCGCAAGACGGGCACCAGCGGCTTCGCCGGCCCGGCCGACGTGCCGGTGATCGATGCCTACGACCCGGTGTACCCGGCGTTCACGCCGCCCGAAAACTTCGCCATCGATCCTTCCACCCAGCGCCAGGTGGGCGTGTACCTGCAGGACCAGATCCGCTTCGGCGAGCGGTGGCTCATCACCGCCGGCCTGCGGCACGACCGCGCCCGCAACCAGACCGAGGGCCAGGCCAGCGAGAACAGCAGCGCCACCACCAAGCGGCTGGGCGCGATGTACAGCGTGGCCGGCGGCTGGTCGCCCTACCTGAGCTACAGCGAATCGTTCAAACCGGTGGCCAACATCGGCAACCAGCGCTTCGACCCGCTGCGCGGCAAGCAATGGGAGGCCGGCGTCAAGCACGAGTCGGCCGACGGCAAGCTGCTGGTGAATGCGGCCGTGTACCACCTGCGGGAGGAGAACCAGCTCATCTCCGACCCCTCCACCAACACCTACAGCCAGGCCGGGGAAACCAAGGCCCGCGGCCTGGAGCTGGAGGTGAAGGCGGCGCTGCAGCGCAACGTGGACCTGGTGGCCAGCTACACCTACACCGACGTGAGCGAGGAGATCGAGGAAGTGCCGCACCACCAGGCCTCGCTGTGGGGCAAGTGGCGATTCGCGCCGGGCCTGTCGGCCGGTGCGGGCGTGCGCTACAAAAGCGCCTTCAGCGACGGCGCGGCGCCGGAGGTGCCCTCGGTCACCCTGCTCGACCTGATGCTGGCCTGGGAGAACGCGCACTGGCGCGCCGCGCTCAACATCGCCAACCTGACCGACAAGACCTACGTGGCCACCTGCCTGGGCCGGGGCGACTGCTGGTACGGCGCGCGCCGCAGCGCGGTGGCCTCGGTGAGCTACCGCTGGTAGGCGTGCAGGAAGCGCGCCGTCAGTCGCGCGGCGGCGGCGCGGGCGGCAGGGCCGCCGGCAGCGGCTGCGACAGCCGCGGCAGGTGGCGCGGCGGCTGGCGCACCGGCGGCCGTTGGGCTACCTCGGCCAGTTCGGCCACCTCGGCCGGCACCTCCGCCTTCACCTGCTGCAGCTGCTGTGGTTGCGGCTGCACACGCGGCGCTGCCGGCGGCTGTTTCGGCGCCGGCCGCAGCATGCTGGTGCCGGTGGCGGGCGGCACGGGCGGCAGCGGCAGCTGCTGCCACTGGCCCCACAGCGGCTGGCGCTGGTCGGGCGCGGCCAGGTGGATCTCCTCCACCAGGCTGCCCTGGCCGTCGGCGATCACCACCCGGTGCGACTGCGAGTTGGCCGCCAGCGCGCGGCCGAAACGGCGCAGCCGGTCCAGGTCGCTGTGCCAGATGCGCCCCTGCAGCGTGAGCCGGCCGGCGGCGTCGCGCGTCACCTCCACCACCCGGTACAACGGTGCCTGACGGCCACCGCCACGGCGCGGCGCCGCGGGCAGGGCGGGCTCCGTCAGGTTGGGGGCGGTGTCGGGGCTGGACATGACGGCTTTTCGGCCGCTGGCGCGCCGGGCTGAGGCCGGACGTGATTGGTTTTGTTTCGGCGGTCGATAGACTGGCCCGATGTCCGACGCCCACACCATCCAGGTCGAGCCGGGCGGCCACCGCTTCGCCGCCCAGCCGACGCAGACCTTGCTGGCCGCTGCCCTGCAGGCCGGCGTGCCGATGCGCAGCGCCTGCCGCAACGGCAGTTGCCGGGCCTGCCTGTCGCAGCTGTTGGAAGGCCAGGTGCACTACCTGGTGGACTGGCCCGGCGTCAGCCGGGAAGAACGTGCCGAAGGCGCGGTGCTGCCCTGCGTGGCCCAGCCGCGCTCCGACGTGCGGCTGCAGGCGGGCCGCCTGCTGTGGGGCTGAGCATGGCCGACGAGCCGCTGCTGCTGCAGGCCGCCGCCCGGGCGCGGCAGCACTCGCACTCACCGTATTCCGGCTTCGCGGTGGGGGCCGCGCTGCTGGACGAGCAGGGCCGCCTGCATACCGGCGCCAACATCGAGAACGCCGCCTATCCGGAAGGCCTGTGCGCCGAGGCCGTGGCCCTGGCCCACCTGGTGATGGCGGGCGGCCGGCAGGTGCGGGCGGTGGCGGTGGTGGCGGACAGCGCCCGGCCGGTGACACCCTGCGGCGGCTGCCGGCAGAAGCTGCGCGAGTTCGCGGCGGCGGATGCGGTGGTGCTGTCAGGCGCCGTGGCCGAGGGCGGGCCGGTGCTGCGCGGGCGCTTCACCCTCGCCGGGCTGCTGCCTGAAAGCTTCGGACCGGCGCTCCTGGCGGCGGCGGACTAGCGCAGTCCTTCGGCCAGCGCGCGCGTCAGCTCGGCGGCCGGCATCGGCCGACTCAGGCCCACCGCCTGGCCGGACCACAGCGGCGAGAAGTCCCCGCTGTCCCGCGCCTCGGCCTCGGTGCGCAGCGGTGCCAGCGCGCTGGTGGCCAGCGGAAAGCGGGGCGCATCGTCGGCCAGCGGTCCCATCTCGCGCATCACCCGGTTGACCACGCCGCGGGCCGGCCGGCCGCTGAACACGTTGGTGAGCGCGGTGTGCACCGCCGCCTCGCTGCCCAGTGCACGGCGGTGCACCGCGCTGGTGTCGGCCTCGGGGCACAGCAGGTAGGCGGTGCCCACTTGCACGCCGGCGGCGCCCAGCGCCATGGCGGCCCGCACGCCGCGGGCGTCGCCGATGCCGCCAGCGGCCACCACCGGCACCTGCACCGCATCCACCACCTGCGGCAGCAGCGCCATCAGGCCCATCTGCAGCGTCAGGTCGGTGTCCAGGAAATGACCGCGGTGGCCGCCGGCCTCCAGGCCCTGGGCGATCACCACGTCGGCGCCGCGCGCCTGCAGCCAGCGCGCCTCGGCCACCGTGGTGGCCGACGACATCACCACCGCGCCCCATGCCTTGACACGGTCCAGCAGCGCCGGCGCCGGCAACCCGAAATGGAAGCTGACGACCGGCGGCTTGTAGGCGGCCAGCAGCTCGGCCGCCTCGGCGCTGAACGGCACCCGGCCGGCGGCACTGGGCGCGCTGCGCAGGTCGGTGCCGAATTCGGCGTCGAACCGGTGCGACAACCGGGTGCGCCAGGCGGCGTCGCGCACCGGGTCGGGCTCGGGCGGCGTGTGGCAGAAGAAGTTCACGTTGTAGGGCGCGCCCGCGGCCTGCAGGCGCCGCAGCTCCGCTTCCAGCGCGTCGGCCGACAGCATGGCCGCAGGCAGCGAGCCCAGCGCACCGGCGGCTCCCACGGCCAGCGCCAGGCGGCTGCCCTGGGAGCCGGCCATGGGGGCCTGGATCAAGGGCAGCTCGGTTTGGAGCAACGAAAGCAACGCACCCGACATCACGGTCTCCGCCAGCAACAACAGGCGACCAGCCTAACGCCATTGCGCCGGGCCTTCAGGCGCGGGCCGGGATGGCTAGGGTTGCGGCTTCTGCCGGTACACCACCGGCGGCAAGGCCTGCGCCCAGTGGCGGCGCTCGCGCAGCAGCGACTGCACCCGCGCCACCAGCGCGTCCACTCGGCGCGCCAGCGCACGGCGTGTGGGCAGGCCGGGCAGTGCCGCTTCCAGCGCGGCCTGGTCCTGGTGGGCCCACATCAAGGCGGTGTCGCGCAGGATGACGGCCGCCCGCAGCCGCACCAGCTCACGCTCCTGGCGTCGCAGGGTCGCCGCCTGCTCGTCCAGCAGCCGGCTGCAGCGGCGCTGCACGCTGCCGTAGGCGTTCATCAGCGCGCAGTGCTCGCGCGCCAGATCGGGGGTGTCGGTGGGTTGTTCGGCGTTCATCGTGCACCTCGTGGTGGTGACGCGCCGATATTAGATGAGAACTATTCTCGTTTGCGTGAAAGCCGCGTTGCCAAAAGAAAAGCCCCTGGCGATGGGCGCCAGGGGCTGCAAACGGGCCGCGCAGAGCGGTCAGGCTTCGGCCGGGGCCGAGGTGCGGATCAGGTGGTCGAACGCACCCAGCGCGGCAGTGGCGCCCTGGCCGACGGCGATCACGATCTGCTTGTACGGCACCGTGGTCACGTCGCCCGCGGCATACACGCCCGGCACCGAGGTCTGGCCATGCGAGTTGACGATGATCTCGCCGCGCGGCGACAGCTCCACGCCGCTGCCCTTGAGCCACGCGGTGTTGGGCACCAGGCCGATCTGCACGAACACGCCGGCGATGTCGATGCTGTGCAGCTCGTTCGTCTTGCGGTCCTTGTAGGCCAGGCCCACCACCTTGCTGCCGTCGCCCTTGACCTCGGTGGTCTGCGCGTTCACCAGCACCCGCACGTTGGGCAGGCTGTGCAGCTTGCGCTGCAGCACCGCGTCGGCGCGCAGCTGGCTGTCGAACTCCAGCAGCGTGACGTGGTCCACCACGCCGGCCAGGTCGATGGCGGCTTCCACGCCGGAGTTGCCGCCGCCGATCACCGCCACCTTCTTGCCCTTGAACAGCGGGCCGTCGCAGTGCGGGCAGTAGGTCACGCCCTTGGTGCGGTACTCGGCTTCGCCGGGCACGTTCATGTCGCGCCAGCGGGCGCCGGTGGCCAGGATCACGCTCTTGCTCTTCAGCGTGGCGCCGCTGGCCAGCGTGACTTCCACCATGCCGCCGTCGGCGCGCAGGGCTTCGGCACGCTGCATGTTCATGATGTCCACGTCGTAGGTCTTGACGTGCTCTTCCAGCGCCACGGCGAACTTCGGGCCGTCGGTCTCCTTGATCGACACGTAGTTCTCGATGGCCATGGTGTCCAGCACCTGGCCACCGAAGCGCTCGGCCGCCACGCCGGTGCGGATGCCCTTGCGCGCCGCATAGATGGCCGCCGCCGCGCCGGCCGGGCCGCCACCGACGATCAGCACGTCGTAGGGCGCCTTGGCGCTGAGCTTGGCCGCGTCACGGGCGGTGGCGCCGGTGTCGATCTTGGCCAGGATCTCTTCCAGGCCCATGCGGCCCTGGCCGAACGGCTGCCCGTTCAGGAACATCGACGGCACGGCCATGATCTGGCGGTCTTCCACTTCCTTCTGGAAGAAGCCACCGTCGATGGCCACGTGCTTGATGCGCGGGTTCAGCACCGCCATCAGGTTCAGCGCCTGCACCACGTCCGGGCAGTTGTGGCAGGTCAGGCTCATCCAGGTCTCGAAGACCAGGTCCTGCTCGGGCTCCAGCGCCTTGATCTGCTCGATCAGGTCGGCTTCCACCTTGGGCGGATAACCACCGGCCTGCAGCAGCGCCAGCACCAGCGAGGTGAACTCATGGCCCATCGGCAGCGCGGCGAAGCGCACGCCCATGTCGGCGCCCTGGCGGGTGATCTGGAAGGACGGGCGGCGGGCGTCGCTGCCGTCGGTGCGCAGCGTGATCTTGTCGGACAGGCCGACGATCTCGCTCAGCAGCTCACGCACCTGCTGCGATTCGGCGCGATCGTCCAGCGAGGCGATCAGCTCGATCGGCTGCTGCAGGCGTTCGAGGTAGCCCTTGAGTTGGGCCTGGAGGTTGGCGTCCAGCATGGCGGCTCCTTGGAAGGTGGGATGTGAAATTCGGAGGGCGAGTCGGCCCAGACCCGGTTGAACACGCCCACATCACAGCCGCGGGACGTCTTCAACAGGGCCCGGAGGGGACCGGCGCCGGCGGCCTGGGCCGGCCGGCGCCTTGAGCTTGTGCGACCGGCGCAGGGCCGGCCGTCAGCCGCTTCATCGAATCAAGGTCAGATCTTGCCGACCAGGTCCAGCGACGGGGTCAGGGTGGCGGCGCCTTCGTTCCACTTGGCGGGGCACACCTGGCCCGGGTGGGCGGCGGTGTACTGGGCAGCCTTGAGCTTGCGCAGCGTTTCCTTCACGTCACGGGCAATCTCGTTCGAGTGCACTTCCATCGTCTTGATGATGCCCTCGGGGTTGATCACGAAGGTGCCGCGCAGCGCCAGGCCTTCTTCAGGGATGTGCACGCCGAAGGCGTTGGTCAGGGCATGCGTCGGGTCGCCGACCAGCGGGAACTTGGCCTTGCCGACGGCGGGCGAGGTCTCGTGCCACACCTTGTGCGAGAAGTGGGTGTCGGTGGTCACGATGTAGACCTCCGTACCAGCCTTCTGGAACTCGGCGTAGTTGTCGGCCGCGTCCTCGATTTCCGTCGGGCAGTTGAAGGTGAAGGCTGCCGGCATGAAGATCAGCACCGACCACTTGCCCTTCAGGCTCTCTTCGGTCACTTCGATGAACTTGCCGTTGTGGAACGCCTGGGTCTTGAACGGTTGGACTTGGGTGTTGATCAAAGACATGTGTGTTCCTCTGTAGGGTTGGTTGTAGGCCGGGTTTCACTTTAGGCGCTTTGGGGCATCGCGTGGATTCATTGAGTCAATGTGACTGATTGACTTTGGCTAACGCCACGCGCAGGCAGAATCGTCGGCACACCGCAACGGAGGCTGCAGATGTCGTACTTGCTCCTGATCCGTGAACCCCTGGGCCAGCGCGTCGAGCGCGGCGAGGCCGCCGGCCGCCAGCTCTATGACCGCATGCTGGGCTTCGCGGCCGAACTGCAGTCGCGCGGCGTGCTGCTGGCCGCCGAATCACTGGCCGACATGGGCCCGAATGCCGCCCGCATCCAGGTGCGGGAAGGCCGGCGCACGGTGATCGACGGCCCCTTCACCGAAACCAAGGAAATGGTGGGCGGCATCTTCCTGATCGACGTGGCCACCCGCGAGGAGGCGCTGGCCATCGCCGCCGAATGCCCGGCCGCGCAGTGGTGCACCGTGGAAGTGCGCCAGACCGCGCCCTGCTGGGACCGCAGCGCCGCGGGCTGAGCGACGCCGCCAGGCTGTCGAAAAGCGCCGGGGACGTTCGTCGTGGTTCCAGGCGCACATGGCGCCGAGGAGCGACAGATGCGATTCATGATCATCGTGCGGGCCACGCCCGAAACCGAGGCGGAAGGCAACCCGTTGCCGGAAGACGAGACCGTGCTGCCCGCCATGCTGGCCTACCACGACGAACTGGCCAAGGCCGGCGTCCTGCTGGACGCCAACGGCCTCAAGCCCAGCCGGCATGGCTGGCGCATCCGATATGGCAGCGGGCAGCGGCAGGTGATCGACGGCCCGTTCGCGGAGACCAAGGAGCTGATCGCCGGCTACACGCTGATCCAGGTGCGCACGCGCGAGGAGGCGATGGAGTGGGCACGCCGCTTCCCTGCGCCGCTAGGCGAGCGGGTGCCCGCCGAGATCGAGGTGCGCGAGCTCTACGAGGCCAGCGACTTCCCGCCGCCCGCCGCCGCCTGACCGCCCATCCATCACCGGAGCCCCCCATGCACAAGCAAATCTTCGTCAACCTGCCCATCCGCGACATGCAGCGCTCGCGCGCCTTCTTCGAGGCGATGGGCTATGCCTTCAATCCCCAGTTCAGCAATGACCAGGGCGCCTGCCTGGTGCTGGGCGAGAACCTGCATGCCATGCTGCTGGTGCACGACTTCTTCAAGGGCTTCACCGCCAAGCCGATCGCCGACGCGCGCGAGGTGTCGGAAGTGCTGGTCTGCATGTCCTGCGACAGCCGCGAGCAGGTGGATGCGCTGGTGGCCAAGGCAGTGGCGGCCGGCGGCACCACGCCCCGCGCACCGCAGGACCACGGCTTCATGTATGCCCACGGCTTCGAGGACCTGGACGGCCACATCTGGGAGCTGGTGGCCATGACCGGTGAGATGCCACCGGCGGCCGCCTGATGGCCATGGCGGCCGGCGCGTCCGCGACCCACCGCGCGATCGAGACCGTCTGGCGGATCGAGTCGGCCCGCATCATCGCCGCCGTCGCGCGCATGGTGCGCGACGTGGGCCTGGCGGAGGAGCTGGCACAGGACGCGCTGATCGCCGCGCTGGAGCACTGGCCGCAGGACGGCTTGCCCGACAACCCCGGAGCCTGGCTCATGGCCACCGCCAAGCACCGCGCGCTCGACCGCCTGCGCCAGCAGGCGATGCAGCACCGCAAGCACGAGGAACTGGGCGCCGACGCCGACGCGCTCGGCACGCATGTGGTGCCCGACTTCGTGGATGCGCTGGATGCCGCCCGGCAGGACGACATCGGCGACGACCTGCTGCGGCTGATCTTCACCGCCTGCCATCCGGTGCTGAACACCGAGGCGCGCGTGGCCCTCACGCTCAAGCTGCTGGGCGGCCTCAGCACGGCCGAGATCGCCCGCGCCTACCTGGTGCCGGAGCCCACGGTGGCGCAGCGCATCGTGCGGGCCAAGCGCGCCCTCACCGCGGCCAAGGTGCCGTTCGAGGTGCCGCCGGCCGAGGCCCGCACCCAGCGCCTGGACTCGGTGCTGGACGTCATCTACCTCATCTACAACGAAGGTTATGCAGCCACCGCCGGGGACGACTGGATGCGCCCCGCGCTGTGCGACGAGGCGCTGCGCCTGGGACGCGTGCTGGCCGCGCTGATGCCGGCCGAGCCGGAGGTGCAGGGCCTGGTGGCGTTGATGGAACTGCAACATGCCCGTGCGCCGGCCCGCGTCGATGCGCAAGGCGCCGCGGTGCTGTTGGCCGACCAGGACCGCAGCCGCTGGAATCACCTGCTGATCCGCCGCGGCCTGGCTGCGCTGCGCCAGGCGCAGGTTCTGGCCGAGGCCGGGCCCGGCTGGGGGCCGTACGCGCTGCAGGCCGCCATCGCCGCCTGCCATGCCCGCGCCGCCCGGGCCCAGGACACCGACTGGACGCAGATCGTGCAGTTGTACGACGCGCTGATGGCAGCCGCGCCCTCACCGGTGGTGGCCCTCAACCGCGCCGTGGCGGTGGGCATGGCGCAAGGGCCGCAGGCGGCATGGCCGCTGGTGCAGGCGCTCGCGGCCGAGGCCTCGCTGGCGCGCTACCCGTGGCTGTTCAGCGTGCAGGGCGACCTGCTGGCGCGTCTCGGCCGGGGCGCCGAGGCCGCCGCCGCCTTCCGGCATGCCGCCGGCCTGACGCACAACATGCGCGACCAGGCAGTACTCCGGGCCCGCGCCGAGGCGCTGGACAACGGCAAGCCGCAGCGCCACTGACGCCGGGAGGGCTGTTACGCGCACACACCCGAAAGGGTGAGGCCGGGCCTGTATATTCGTACAGTGGACCTGCAAAGCAAACTCGCCATCCTGGCCGACGCGGCCAAGTACGACGCCTCGTGCGCCTCCAGCGGCACCGACAAGCGCAACTCCGTCGGCGGGCGCGGCATCGGCTCCACCGAAGGCATGGGCATCTGCCACAGCTATGCACCCGACGGGCGCTGCATCTCGCTGCTGAAGATCCTGCTCACCAACCACTGCCAGTACGACTGCCTCTACTGCGTCAACCGCAGCTCGAGCAACGTGCCGCGGGCGCGCTTCCGTACGGAGGAGGTGGTGCAGCTCACGCTCGACTTCTACCGCCGCAACTGCATCGAGGGCCTGTTCCTCAGCAGCGGCATCATCAAGAGCCCGGACTTCACGATGGAGCAGGTGGTGGAGGTGGCCCGCTCGCTGCGCGAGGACCACGATTTCCGCGGCTACATCCACCTCAAGACCATCCCCGACGCCAGCGAAGAACTCCTGGCCCGTGCCGGCCGCTATGCCGACCGCCTGAGCATCAACATCGAGATGCCCACCACCGAAGGCCTGCAGGCGCTGGCGCCCGAGAAGGACGACCGGGCGATCAAGCGCTCCATGGCGCGGCTGCGGCTCCACATCGACGACGGCAAGGAGGCGGCCAAGCCGGTGCCCATCCGGGTGCTGCCTGGGGCGCGGCCGCGGCCGGCCAAGGCGCCGCGCTTCGCGCCGGCCGGCCAGAGCACGCAGATGATCGTGGGCGCCGACGCGTCCGACGATCGCCACATCCTGGCCACCAGCGCCCAGCTCTACGGCAGCTACCGGCTGCGGCGGGTGTACTACTCGGCCTTCAGCCCGATACCGGATGCGTCGCGCTCGCTGCCGCTGCAGGCGCCGCCGCTGATGCGAGAGCATCGCCTTTACCAGGCCGACTGGCTGATGCGCTTCTACGGTTTTGCGCACGACGAGATCGTGCCCGGCGGCCAGGGCCTGCTGCGGCTGGACGTGGACCCCAAGCTGGCCTGGGCCCTGGCGCACCGCGATCGTTTTCCGGTCGACCTGAACCGTGCGCCGCGCGAGCTGTTGCTGCGGGTGCCGGGCCTGGGCGTCAAGGCCATCGACCGGCTGCTGCAGTCGCGCCGGGTGCGCCGGCTGCGTGCCGACGACCTGCCGAGGCTGCACGTGCCGCTCAAGAAGGTGCTGCCCTTCGTGGTGGTCGACGGCCACAACCCGGCTGACCGCGCAGTGCCGGTGCCCGTGCCGGCGGTGGCGCCGGCCGCACCGGTGCAGGCCTCCTTGTTCGGCTGAGGCGCATGCAGGCGGTGCTGCTGGCCGGTCCGGCCGACGTGGACGGCTTCCGCCGGGAGGCGCGGCGGCTGCTGCAGGCCCAGGTGCCGCCGGCGGCGGTACGCTGGCAGGTGGCCGGCGCCGCCCCCACGGCTGAAACCGCCGGCCTGTGGGCCGACGAGCCTGAGTCCGCTGCCACTTCGTCCCTGGATGCCGCCCCGGCCGGCGCGTCCGCCGTTCGGGTGCCTGCGGCCTTCGTGGAGTTGTGCGGCCAGGTGCTGCTGCACTCCGATCCGGGCCGCTTTGCACTCATGTACCGGCTGCTGTGGCGCCTGGTGCACGAGCCCGCGCTGCGCCATGACCCGCTGGATCCGGACCGCCTGCAGGCTGCCGAGCTGGCGGCCGCCGTGCGGCGCGACATCCACAAGATGCGCGCCTTCGTGCGCTTCCGCCCGGTGGGCGACGACCGCCACGTGGCGTGGTTCGAGCCCGACCACCACATCGTGGAGGCCAACGCGCCGTTCTTCATGCGCCGCTTCGCCCAGATGCGCTGGGCGATCCTCACGCCGCGCCGTTGCGTCGAGTGGGACGGCAACGCGCTGCACTTCCAGCCCGGCGCCGACCGCAGCAGCGCGCCGCAGGCCGACGCTGGCGAGCGGCTGTGGCTCACCTACTACGAGCACATCTTCAATCCCGCGCGCCTGAAGATCGCCATGATGGAGCGCGAGATGCCGCGCCGCTACTGGCCCAACCTGCCGGAAGCCGCATTGATTGCGCCGCTGGCCGCGGCCGCCGCCGCACGCACCGGGCAGATGATCGAGGCACCGGCCACACCGCCCCGCAGCATGCGCGCCATCCAGCTGCACCGCGAGGCGCCCGCACCGGCCGGGCGACCCCCCGCCACGCTGGACGAGTTGCGGGCGGCCACCAACGCCTGCAACGCCTGCCCCATCGGCGCGCTGGCCACCCAGGCGGTGTGCGGAGAGGGGCCGGCGGGCGCCAGCCACATGCTGGTGGGCGAGCAGCCGGGCGACCAGGAAGACCTGGCCGGCCGCCCCTTCGTCGGCCCGGCCGGCCAGCTGCTGGACCGCGCGCTGGCCGAACTGGGCTGGCTACGCGGCGAGGTGTACCTCGCCAATGCCGTCAAGCACTTCAAGTACGAGTTGCGGGGCAAGCGCCGCCTGCACAAGACCGCAGGCCAGCGCGAGGCGCAGGCCTGCGCCCAGTGGCTCACGCATGAGATCGAGCTGGTGCAGCCGCGGGTGCTGGTGGCCCTGGGCGCCACCGCCGCGCGCACGCTGCTGGGCCGCCAGGTGGCGGTCACGCGGGAGCGCGGGCGCTGGCTGCATGAGCGTGCCGACGGACGTCCGGTCTTCGTCACCTGGCATCCCTCGGCGCTGCTGCGGCTGCCTGATGGCGAGCGCCAGGCCGCCTATGGCGCCTGGCTGGACGACCTGGCCGCCTGCAGAAGTGCTGAAACTGTGTAAAAGGTGGCGTGCGAGCCACCCCCATTCGAGTGGTTCCGCCCCTTGAAGGGGATGGCCGCGACACCCCTTTGCGCATTAGTGCGCAGAGGGAAAATGCACGCTTCCTACCCCCCCAGGCCGTCAGTATTTCGGTCAAGCCCTTGTAGTAAATTGTGTGAGGCCTAGGATGCCTGCACTCAGCGGGTCCTCCGGGGCCGCACCGGGCGCCTTCGCCCGCTGCACGCCCGGCCTGCATGGCCCGGCGCCCACACAAGACAGCACACAAGGGGCTCTGCGTTGCGAACTTCTTCCATCTTCCAAGGGCGCGCCTTCTGGATCTCGTCCTTCTTGGCCGTGGCCGCCGCACTGCTGGGCGGCTGCGCCTCCACCGCGCATCCACCGGCCCCGCTCGAGGCGCAGACGCAGGACTACTCGTATGTCATCGGCGCCGGCGATTCGCTGAACATCATCGTCTCGCGCAATCCGGAGCTGTCCATGCAGGTGCCGGTGCGGCCGGACGGCAAGATCAGCGCGCCGCTGGTGGACGAGCTGCCCGCGCAGGGCAAGACCTCGGTGCAGCTGGCCCGCGAGATTGAAAAGCAGCTCGAGAAGTACATCCGCGACCCGGTCGTCACCGTGGTGGTCACCGGTTTCGTCGGCCCGTACAGCGAGCAGGTGCGCGTGGTGGGTGAAGCCACCCGGCCGCAGTTCCTGGCCTACAAGCAGAAGATGACGCTGCTGGACGTGATGATCGCCGTCGGCGGCCTGACGGATTTCGCCGCCGGCAACCGCGCCACCATCCTGCGCAGCGCCGAGGGCAACAAGCAGTACACGGTGCGCCTGAAGGACCTCATCAAGGACGGCGACATCTCCGCCAACGTCGAGATGCGTCCGGGCGACATCCTCATCATTCCGCAGAGCTTCTTCTGACGCACGCCTTGAAGCTCTGGCGAGCAGGAAACAGCGATGTATGAACTGATTGAGCAGATCACCAACATCGCCCGCGGTATGTACAAGTACCGCTGGCAGGGTGTGCTGGTGGCGTGGATCGTGGCGATCGCCGGCGTCATCGCCGTGCTGCGCATCCCCGATCAGTACGAGGCCAGCGCGCGCATCTTCGTGGACACCCAGTCCATCCTGAAGCCGCTGATGTCCGGCCTGGCGGTGCAGCCCGACGTGAACCAGCAGGTGACGATGCTCAGCCGCACGCTGATCAGCCGGCCCAACATCGAGAAGCTGGTGCGCATGGCCGACCTCGACCTGGAGAACGGCAGCCGCACCGAGCAGGACGCGATGGTCGACCACCTGATGAAGACGCTGCAGATCAAGAGCGCCGATCGCGACAACCTGTACCTGCTGTCCTTCCGCGATTCCGACCCCGAGAAGGCCAAGCGCGCCATCCAGTCGCTGGTGTCCATCTTCGTGGAGTCGAGCCTGGGCGCCAGCCGCAAGGACACCGACAGCGCCAAGGTGTTCATCAACGAGCAGATCAAGAGCTACCAGCAGAAGCTGGAGGAGGCCGAGGCGCGGCTGAAGGACTTCCGCCTGCGCAACATCGACATCCAGTTCGCCGACGGCAAGGATTCCGCCAGCCGCCTGGGTGAACTGATGGCGCAGCTGGAATCGGCCAAGCTGCAGCTGCGCGAGGCCGAGAACTCACGCGATGCGGCCCGCGCCGCGCTGGCCAGCGAAAGCTCGACGGGCATGAACGCCACCTCCCAGAGCCTGCTGGAGGAATCGACCGTCGGCGTGGCCACGCCCGAGATCGACGCCCGCCTGGAAGCGCAGAAGCGCCACCTGGACGCGCTGCTGCAGCGCTTCACCGAGCAGCATCCGGAAGTGATCAGCACCCGCCGGCTGGTCAAGGAACTGGAGAGCCAGAAGGCCGCAGAGGCGGCGCGCCTGCGCAAGCGCTCGCTGGCGATGCCGGCCATCGGCAACGGCAACACGACCAGCCTGGCCACCCAGGAAATGAGCCGCGTGCTGGCCAATGCCGAGGTGCAGATCGCCGGCCTGCGGGCCCGCGTGGCGGAGTACGAAGCCCGCTACAACGACGCGCACTCCAAGATCCGCCTGGCGCCCAAGATCGAGGCCGAGGCTGCGCAGCTCAACCGGGACTACGCCATCCACAGGAAGAACTACGAAGACCTGGTGTCGCGCCGCGAGGCCGCCACCATGTCCGGCGACCTGGACACCGCCTCCGGCATGGCCGATTTCCGGCTGATCGAGCCGCCGCGGGTCTCGCCCAAGCCGGTGTCGCCCAACCGCCTGCTGCTGCTGCCGCTCGCGCTGCTGGTGGCCATTGGCGCGGGCCTGTTCATCGCCTTCGGAGCCAGCCAGCTGCGGCCGGTGTTCCATCGGGCGTCCGAACTGCGCAACCGTCTCGACCTGCCCCTGCTCGGCGTCGTCTCGCTCATCCAGAGCGACACCGACCGCCGCCGTGAGCGTGCGGACCTGTTGCGCTTCTCCGCCGCCAGCGCCAGCCTGGTGGCCTTCTTCCTGGTGGGCATGGTGGTCATGTCGATGATGGCGAGCCGATGAGCATGAATGGCAGTTTGATCGAACAGGCCGCCCAGCGGCTCGCCCAGCTGCGCCAGGCCGGCGTGGAGATACCGCAGCTGGACCGGGCCCCCGCCGCCGTGGGCGCCATGACGCCCGCACAGCCGACCGTGCCTGCCGTGCCGGTGGCCGACGCCGAGCCGGCCGCCCCGCGCCCGGCCTCGCGCAAGATCGACCTCGACCTGGAGGCGCTGGCCGCGCAGGGCATCGTCACGCCCAACGCGCCGCGCTCCACCGTGTCGGACCAATACCGGGTGATCAAGCGCCCGCTGATCCGCAATGCGGTCGGCAAGGGCGTGTCCACCATCACGCACGGCAACCTCATCATGGTCACCAGTGCGCTGGCCGGCGAGGGCAAGAGCTTCACCTCCATCAACCTGGCGATGAGCATCGCCAACGAGCTGGACCACACGGTGATGCTGGTGGACGCCGACGTGGCGCGGCCTTCGCTGCCGCGCATGCTGGGCATTCCCCAAGGCCCCGGCCTGCTGGACCTGCTCAAGCAGACGGCCGAGATGCAGGACGTGCTGCTGCGCACCAACGTCGAGAAGCTCACCATCCTGCCCAGCGGCTCGCCGCACCCGCGGGCCACTGAACTGCTGGCCAGTGACGCGATGCGGCAGCTGCTGGACGACATCGCCACGCGCTACCCCGACCGCATCATCATCTTCGACTCGCCGCCGCTGCTGCTCACGACGGAATCGCGCGTGCTGGCCACCAACATGGGCCAGGTCGTGGTGGTGGTGCATGCCGACAAGACGCTGCAGACCGACGTGGAGCATGCGCTGTCCACCATCGACAACTGCCCGGTGCGCATGCTGCTGCTGAACCAGGCCCGCACGGCCACCACCGACGGCTACTCGTCGGGTTATGGCTACGGATATGGCTACGGCTATGGCTACGGCCATGGTTACGGGCCGGGCGAAGACAAGGCGGCCGAAGCCGCTGCCGAGCCCTCCAGGACCGCGGCGTGACGGTGGGCTTGCCATTGCGGCCTGCGCTGGGAGTCGTTGCGCTCGCTATCACCACGCTGGCTTGCGGCCCTGCCGCCCGGGCGCAGGAAGCCGCCCAGCAGGGCGAGGGCGGCCGGGCCTGGCGCTTCACGCCTTCGCTCAGCGTGCAGCAGACCTTCACCGACAACTACCGCATCCAGCCCGACCGCGAGAGCGATGCGGTGACGCAGGCCACCGTGGGCATGCGGCTGGTGGGCGCCGGCACGCGGCTGCGGGGCGACCTGGACCTGTCGCTCACCGGGCTGGCGTATGCGCGCCACTCGGAAGAAAACAACATCCAGCGCTACCTGCGCGGCAACGGCTCGGTGGAACTGCTCGAGGACCGGGCCTTCGTCGAGGTGAACGGTTCCGTCACGCAGCAGCAGATCTCGGCCTTCGGCCCCGCCACCGACAACCCGGCGCTGGCCAACGACAACCGCACGCAGGTCACCAACCTCACCATCTCCCCGTTCATCCGCGGGCCGCTGGGCGGTTCGGTGCAGTACGAGGCGCGCTACACCTACGGCCTGACGCGCAGCAGCCAGTTCGGCGCCGCCGACTCCAGCACCTCGGGCCTGCTGCTGTCGCTGCAGGGTGGGGACCGGCAGCGCACGCTGTCGTGGTCGTTGGCGGCCAACAGCCAGGTGTCCGACTTCTCCGAAGGCGAGGAGTCGGAGTCCGACTCGCTGCGCGGCACGCTCAGCTATCCGGTGCTGCCGTCGGTGGTGCTCACCGGCATCGGCGGCGTGGAGCGCTCCGACCTGCAGAGCGCCACGAAGGAGCGGCACAGCATCTCGGGCCTGCAGCTGGAATGGGTGCCGAGCGAGCGCACCAACCTGTCGGCGCGTTTCGAGCGTCGCTACTTCGGCGACTCGCATGCGGTGAACTTCTCGTTCCGCACGCCGCGCACGGTGTGGACCTTCAGCGATACGCGGGACATCAATCTGCTGGGGGGCGGCACGGGCAACACGGGCCTGGGCTCGGTGTACGACGTGCTGTTCCTGCAGTTCGCGTCGGTGGAGCCCGACCTGCAGCGGCGCGACCTGCTTGTGCGCAGCCTCATCACGCAACTCAACCTGAATCCGAACGCCACGGTGATCCCCGGCTTCCTCAGCGCCTCGCCCACCCTGCAGCGGCGGCAGTCGCTCTCACTGGCGTTGGTGGGAAAGCGCTCGAACCTGCTGCTGCAGGCTTCGCAAAGCAACACGCAGCGGGTAAACAACGTCGCCAGCGGCATCAGCGATGACCTCTCGCGTGCCGACAACGTGCGCCAGCGCGGCTTCGACGTCACCTTCAGCCACAAGCTGACACCCATCGCTTCGGTCAGCACCTCGGTGAGCTGGCAGCGCTCGCGCGGCGATATCAATGCGCAGAGCAGCGCGCTGAAGACCGTGTCCACCGGCTACAACACGCAGATTGGCTACCGCACCTCGCTCAACGTCGGTGCGCGCTACACCCAGTCCACCGGCTCCGTGCAGCCCTATACCGAGCGCGCCGTCTACGGCAGCGTCGGATTCAGTTTCTGACCATGTACGAAGCCTTCTATGGGCTGAGCAACAAGCCCTTCCAGCTCAACCCCGACCCGAGTTTCTACTTCGACAGCAAGCAGCATCGTCGCGCCAAGGCCTACCTCGAGTACGGCGTGATGCGCAACGAGGGCTTCATCGTCATCACCGGCGAGGTGGGCGCGGGCAAGACCACCATCCTGCGCGGCCTGCTCGACAGCCTGAACCGCAGCGACGTGGTGGTAGGCCAGCTCGTGACCACGCAGCTGGACGCCGAGGACACGCTGCGCATGGTGGGCGCCGCCTTTGGCTTCCAGGTCAAGGGCGTCACCAAGTCGGAGCTGCTGATCACGCTGGAGGCCTTCCTCATCGGCCAGGCCAGCCAGGGCAAGCGCTGCCTGCTGGTGGTGGACGAGGCGCAGAACCTGTCGCCGCGTGCGGTGGAAGAGCTGCGCATGCTGTCCAACTACCAGCTGGGCACGCAGGCGCTGCTGCAGAGCTTCCTGGTCGGCCAGCCCGAGTTCCGCGAGATCCTGCAGCGGCCCGAGATGGAGCAGTTCCGCCAGCGCGTGGCGGCCACCTGTCACATCGGCCCGCTGGACCTGGAAGACACCCAGCACTACATCGAGCACCGGCTGAAGTGCGCCGGCGCCAGCGGCAAGCCCGAGTTCGAGGCGGACGCCTTCCAGGCCATCTTCAACGCCAGCCAGGGCATTCCGCGCCGCATCAATGCGGTGTGCGACCGGCTGCTGCTGCTGGGCTACCTGAACAACAAGACGCTGCTGACCGTGGCCGACGTGGACGAGGTGGTGAAGGAGTTCGCCCGCGAAGGCGGCTCTTCCGGCTCCATGCCCACGCCGGTGGCCGCCGGTGGCCGCGGCCTGGAGCCGGTGGGCTCGATGGGCGACGTGGACATCGATCCTTCCAAGCTGGCGCTCAGCCCAGAGGTGGCCGATGGCATCTCGCGCCAGCTCGACAGCCTCGCCGCCCAGCAGCACGGCGACCGCTTGCAGCGTCTGGAACGCAGCCTGCTGCGGCTGGAGCGCATCAACCTCGAGACGCTGTCGCTGATGCAGCGGCTGGTGGGCGCGCTCAAGCCCAGCGCCGACGGCAGCGAGCGCTGAGCGCGCCCGGGGAGTACGCCATGCCATCCAACGCCATTACCAATGCGCTGACCATCGACGTGGAGGACTACTTCCAGGTCTCCGCCTTCGCGCCCTACATCCGCCGCAGCGAGTGGGACGCGCGTGAATGCCGCGTGGAGGCCAACGTCGACCGCATCCTGGCGATGCTGGACCGGCGCGGCACCCGGGCCACCTTCTTCACGCTGGGCTGGGTGGCCGAGCGCTATCCCGCGCTGGTGCGGCGCATCGTCGCGCAGGGCCACGAGCTGGCCAGCCACGGCTATGGCCACGAGCGGGCCAGCGACCTGACGCCCGAGGCGTTCAGCCAGGACATCCGCAGTGCCAAGGCCATCCTGGAAGACCTGTCGGGCCAGCCGGTGCAGGGCTACCGCGCACCCAGCTTTTCCATCGGCGAGCGCAACCTCTGGGCCTTCGATTGCCTGGCCGAGGCCGGCTACCGCTACAGCTCCAGCGTGTACCCCATCCAGCACGACCACTACGGCATGCCGGACGCGCCGCGCTTCGCGCACGAGGTGCGGCCGGGGCTGCTGGAGATCCCGGTCACCACGCTGCGCATGATGAACCGCAACCTGCCTTCCAGCGGCGGCGGCTACTTCCGGCTGCTGCCCTATGCGCTGTCACGCTGGATGCTGAAGCAGGTCAACAGCGGCGACGGCGCCTCGGCCATCTTCTACTTCCATCCGTGGGAGATCGACGCCGGCCAGCCGCGGGTGGCGGGCATCGATGCGAAGACGCGCTTTCGCCACTACGTGAACATCGGCCGCATGGAACGCCGGCTCGAGCAGCTGCTCGCCGACTTCCGCTGGGGCCGCATGGACGAGATCTTCCTGGGCCGGCCGGCCCACTGACCACCATGCTCAAGATCCGTCGGCTCGGCCCGCGCGATGCGGCAGCCGCCTCGCGCTGGGACGCCTTCGTGCAGGCCTGTCCGCAGGCCACGTTCTTCCACCGCGCCGGCTGGCAGACGCTGCTGCGCGAGGTGTTCCACCACCAGACCTTCTTCCTGTGGGCGGAGGATGCGCACGGCATCCGCGGCGTGCTGCCGTTGGCGCATGTGCACAGCGTGATGTTCGGCCAGTCGCTGGTGAGCCTGCCCTTCGCCGTGTACGGCGGCGTGGCGGCGCTGGACGACGAGGCCGCGCACGCGCTGGAGCATGAGGCGCAGCAACTGGCCCGCCGGCTGGGCGTGGAGCACCTGGAGATGCGCAACGTGCAGCGCCGCCACGCCGACTGGCCGCTGCAGGACCTGTACGTCACCTTCCGCAAGGAGATCCTGCCCGACGAGGAAGCCAACATGCTGGCCATCCCGCGCAAGCAGCGGGCGATGGTGCGCAAGGGCATCAAGAACGGGCTGCAGGCCACGATCGATCCGGGCATCGAGCGCTTCTTCGCGCTGTATGCCAGCAACGTGCACCGACACGGCACGCCGGCCATGCCCAAGCGCTACTTCCAGGCGCTGCTGGATACCTTCGGCCCCGACGCCAATGTGCTGACCGTCACCACGCCGGAAGGCCAGCCCATCAGCAGCGTGCTGAGCTTCTACTTCCGCGACGAGATCCTGCCCTATTACGCCGGCGACGACGAAGCCGCGCGTGATCTGGCCGGCAACGACTTCAAGTACTGGGCGCTGATGCAGCAGGCCTGCGCCCGCGGGCTGAAGGTTTTCGACTACGGCCGCAGCAAGCAGGGCACGGGCAGTTATGCGTTCAAGAAGAACTGGGGCTTCGAGCCCACGCCGCTTCACTACGAGCACCGCCTGTACAAGCGCGACGCGGTACCGCAGAACAACCCGAGCAACGCCAAGTACCAGTTGCTGATCAAGACCTGGCGGCGCATGCCCATCGGCCTAGCCAACCGCCTGGGCCCGCTGATCGTGCGCAACCTCGGCTGACAGCCCACGCAGCCATGGCCAACCTGCTGTACCTGGTGCACCGCCTGCCGTACCCGCCCAACAAGGGCGACAAGGTGCGCTCGTACCACGTGCTCAAGCACCTGCTGGCCGGGCACCGGGTGTTCCTGGGCACCTTTGTCGACGACCCCGACGACCAGCAGCACGTGCCCACGCTGCAGGCGCTGTGCGCCGACCTGTGCGCGGTGCCGCTGAACCCCACCACGGCCAAGCTGCGCAGCCTGGCGGCGCTGGCCGATGACCAGTCGCTCACGCTGCGTTACTACCGCAACACGCGTCTCGACGCCTGGGTGCGCGAGGTGTGCCGGCGCGAGGCCATCGATGCGGTGATCGTGTTCTCGTCGTCGATGGCACCGTACACCCGCCACGCGGCAGGCGTGCCGGTGCTGGTAGACCTGGTGGACGTCGATTCGGCCAAGTGGACCGAGTACGCGCTCAGCCGGCCGTGGCCGCTGTCGTGGCTGTACCGGCGCGAGGGTGAACGCCTGCTGGCCTATGAGCGGGAGATCGCGGCCACCGCCCACAGCACCTTCCTGGTCACCGAGAAGGAGGCCGACCTGTTCCGCCGCCTGGCGCCCGAGTGCGCCGCGCGTGTCCATGCAGCGGGCAACGGCGTGAACGCCGACTTCTTCTCGCCCGACGGGCAGTGGGCCTCGCCTTATGCGGCGGGCGAGCTGCCTGTGGTGTTCACCGGCGCAATGGACTACTGGCCCAACGTCGATGCGGTCGTGTGGTTTGCCACCGAAGCGCTGCCCGCGCTGCGCCAGCGCTGGCCTGCGCTGCGCTTCCATATCGTCGGCCGCAGCCCCACGCCTGCGGTGCAGGCGCTGGCCGGCGAGGGTGTGTCGGTCAGCGGCACTGTGCCCGACGTGCGACCGTACCTGCAACATGCGCTGGCAGTGGTCGCGCCGCTGCGGCTGGCCCGCGGCGTGCAGAACAAGGTGCTGGAAGCCATGGCCATGGCCCGGCCGGTGGTGTGCGCCGCGTCCTGCGCCGAGGCCATTGCCGCCCGGCACGACCAGGACCTGCTGGCGGCCGAACAGGCGGCCGACTACGTGGCCCAGCTCACCCGCCTGCTGGAAGCCCCGACGCTGGCACGGCAGCTGGGTGAAGCCGGCCGCCGCTTCGTGCTGACCCGCTACGCTTGGGCGGCCCAACTGGCGCCGCTGGACCGCCTGCTCTCCGAGGCGATGCAGGCCCGCGCGCCCGGCGCACGCGCCGAGGTGGTGGCCGCATGAGCGCCGTGCCCGCTGCTGTCGATTCGACGCCCGCCCAGCCCAGCGCGCCCGGGTGGCGCGAAGCCGGCACGGCCATGCTGGCCTACCTGCTGCTGGTGCTGCTGGCCTACCGCGGCACCGGGCTGGCGATGGTCGTCATCTGGGAGCGGTCGGCCACCTTCACCCATGCCTTCCTGGTGCCGCCCATCGTCGCCTGGCTGGTCTGGCGCCAGCGCGACGTGCTGCGCCTGCTCACGCCGCGCGCGGTGCCGGCCCTGGTGCCGGTGCTGGCGCTGCTGGCTGTCTCGTGGTGGCTGGGCGACCTGGCCGACGTCAATGCGGTGATGCAGCTGGCCTTCACCGCGCTGCTGGTGGCCGGCGTGCCGGCGCTGCTGGGATGGCAGGTCACGCGGGCGCTGATGTTCCCGCTGGCCTTCCTGTTCTTCGCGGTGCCGCTCGGTGAGTTCATGACGCCGGTGCTGATGCAGTACACCGCCGACTTCACGGTGGCCACGCTGCGGCTGTCGGGCATCCCGGTGTACCGGGAGGGGTTGCAGTTCGTCATCCCGTCGGGCCGCTGGTCGGTGGTGGAGGCCTGCAGCGGCATCCGCTACCTGATGGCGTCGTTCATGGTGGGCTCGCTGTTCGCTTACCTGAACTATCGCAGCCTGCGCCGGCGGCTCTTGTTCTGCCTGCTGTCGCTGGTGGTGCCGGTGCTGGCCAACTGGCTGCGCGCCTACCTCATCGTGCTGGTGGGGCACCTGTCCAACAACCAGATCGCCACTGGTGTCGATCACCTGGTGTATGGCTGGGTGTTCTTCGGCATCGTCATCACCGCGCTGTTTTTCATTGGTGCGCGCTGGTCGGAGCCCGATGCGCCGATGCCCGAGCGCATGCAGGCGCTCGGCCGCGGTGGGCGTGCATCGGCCGGCCGGCTGCTGGTGGTGGCGGTGAGCGCTGCCGCAGCGGTGAGCTGGCCCGCCTGGCTGCGCCCGGGCGACGGCCTGCCCGGCGCGCCCTTGGCGCTGGGCCTGCCTGCAGCCGCGACGCCCGACTGGCGCCCGGCCGACGAGCCGATTTCCGACTGGCGGCCCGCAGTGGTCGGCGCGCGCGCCGAGCAAAGCCGCACCTACACCGGCCCGGCAGGCCGCGTGGGCCTGCATGTAGCGTATTACCGCCAGCAGCAGGAAGACAGCAAGGCCGTCAGCTCGCTCAATGGGCTGCTGCGCGTGGGCGATACAGAGCGGCACGCCGTGCCGGTGGGCCCGGTGCAGGCGCCTGGCGCGGTGGGCGCCGCCGGCTGGCAGGCCACCGAACTGCGTGGCAGCAGCATCGCCACCGCCCTGCAGCGCCCGCCTTTGCTGGTGTGGCGCACCTACTGGATCGGTGGCCAGCTGGTGGGCAACGAAGTGCAGGCCAAGCTGCGACAGGCCTGGATGCGCGTGCGCGGCGAACCCGACGACGCCGCCATCGTGATGATCTACACCGAAGCCAGTCCGGATGGCCAGGCCGCCCAGCGACTGCAGGCGTTTGCCGCCGCCCACCAGGACACGCTGCTGCGCGCGCTGGACGATGCACGCCGCAGCCGCTGAAGCGGACGTTCCGGCCTGCCGATGACCGAGACGCCAGCGACCTCCGCCAGCCCTTCCAGCGACCAGCGGCCGCTGGTGATGCACCTGATCTACCGCTTCGACACCGGCGGGCTGGAGAACGGTGTCGTCAACCTCATCAACCACCTGCCGGCTTTTCGGCATGCGGTGGTGGCGGTGACGCAAATCACCGCATTCAAGGAGCGGGTGAAGGCACCCGGCACGCAGTTCATCGCGCTGGACAAACCGCCGGGCCAGGGCTGCTGGCTGTATCCACACGTCTACCGTCTGCTGCGCGAGATGCGCCCGGCCGTGCTGCACACCCGAAACCTCGGGGCGATGGAATTCCAGCTGCCCGCCTGGGCGGCCCGCGTGCCGCTGCGGGTGCACAGCGAGCATGGCTGGGATGTCAACGACCTTGGGGGCGTCAGCCGCACCAACCAGCGTCTGCGCCGCGTCTACGGGCTGGGTGTGCATCGTTTCGTGGCCTTGTCCAAGGCCATCGAGACCTACCTGACCGGGCCGGTCGGTTTCCCGCAGGATCGCGTGCTGCGCATCTGCAACGGCGTGGATACCACTCGCTTCGCCCCGTCGGCCGAAGTGCCGCAGGCCTGGCCCTATCGCCGCGGCGAGCACTTCGTCATCGGCGCGGTGGGCCGCATGCAGGCCGTCAAGGATCCGCTCAACCTCGTCGATGCCTTCCTGCGGCTGCGCGCGCTGTGCCCGGCCGACTGGCCGCGGTTGCGCCTGGCGATGCTCGGCGGCGGCCCGTTGCTGGCGCAGGCGCGTGAACGCCTGGCAAGCGCGGGCGTGGCCGACAAGGCCTGGTTGCCGGGCGACCGCAGTGACGTGGCCGCCTTGCTGCCGCAGTTCGACGTCTTCGCATTGCCGTCGCAGGAGGAGGGCATCAGCAACACGCTGCTGGAAGCGATGGCCTGCGGCTGTGCGCCTGTTGTCACCGAGGTGGGAGGCAACCCGGAGCTGGTCCGGGACGGTGCCAACGGGCTGCTGGTGCCGCCGTCCGACAGCGAGGCGCTGGCGCAGGGGCTGTCCCGGCTGGCGACCGATGCCGCCCTGCGGCAGCGGCTGGCCCGGGCTTCTTTGGCGCGCGCAAACCAGGAATTCAGCCTGCAGGGCATGGTCTCCGCTTACGCAGCGCTGTATGCCTCCGCCAGCAGGCCCGGCTGACTGCGGACCAGCCCGCAAACGGTTTCAGCCTAGCGGGTGGCAAACACCCAGCGGCGCGACACCCAGAAGTTGAAACCCATCGCCACGACAGACCCCACCGCCACACCAGCCAGCAGATGCAGCGGCCTGGTGCCCAGCACATGCACCACGGCCAGGTAACAGGCGATGTTGATGGCGGCGCCCGCACCTGTCAGCACGACGTAGCGCAGCCAGCTCGATGCGCTGACGGGCGCCTGGGTCCGGAAGGTGAACTGGCGGTTGAGCCACCAGCCTGCGGTGGCCGCGACGAGGAAGGCCAACACGCGCGCGGACGCCTCGCCCAGCTCGAGCTGGCGGTGGAACAACAGCGTCAGGCTGGCATCGAGCGCGAAGCCCACGCAGCCGACCATGCCGAACCGCACCAGTTGCGAGCGCAGCATCGTGGCCCGCAGCTGGCTCAAAGCTCCCATCGCGACATCTGCAGGTACAGCAGCCGCTTGATCTCCTGCCGCCCACGCGTGACCGTTTCCAGGATCACGCCGGCAATGAAGAACAGGAAGGCCAGGATCATGATGCCCGTCGACAGGATGGCCGTCGGAAAGCGCGGCACCAGGCCGGTCTCCAGGTACTCGAGGATGATGGGTGTGGCCAGCCCGGCAGACAGCAGCGCGAGCAAGGCGGCCAGCACCGAGAAGTAGGCCAGCGGCCGCTCGTGCCTGTAGAGCTGCAGGATCAGCCGCAGGATGCGCCAGCCGTCGCGGTAGGTCGACAGCTTGCTGGCCGAGCCGTCGGGCCGCGCGCCGTAGGGCGTGTCGATCTCGGTCACCGGCATGCGCAGTTCCAGCGCGTGCACGGTCAGTTCGGTCTCGGTCTCGAAGCCCTTGGACAGCGCCGGAAACGATTTCACGAAACGGCGCGAGAAGGCGCGGTAGCCCGACAGGATGTCCGTGAAGCTGCGCCCGAACAGCTTGGCGACTACGCCGGTCAGCATCGCATTGCCGAACACATGACCCGGCCGGTAGGCTTCGGTCTGCGTGTGCGTTCGGCAGCCCACGACCATGTCAAACCGCTCGGCCACCAGGGTGTGCACCATTTTCGGGCCGCTGGCGGCGTCGTATGTGGCGTCGCCGTCCACCAGCAGGTACACGTCGGCCTCGATGTCGGCAAACATGCGGCGCACCACGTTGCCCTTGCCCTGGCGGCGCTCGACCCGCACGGCCGCGCCGGCCTCGCGTGCCACTTCGGCGGTACGGTCGCTGGAGTTGTTGTCGTATACGTAGATGGCGGCCTGGGGCAGCGCGGCCTGGAAGTCCTTCACCACCTGGCCAATGGCGACCTCTTCGTTGTAGCAGGGGATCAGCACCGCCACGCGAGGCGTGGGGTCCAGGGTGTGGTGCATTTGATTGTGTTCAGCGCACTTCATAGAGGATGACTTCATAGCTGGGTCCCACGATTCGCCGGGCAATGTCAGGGGGCAGCCGCTGCGCGATGCCCAGCGCCGTCAGCAGCCGGCCAACCGGCTTCGCCGGCCCCACCAGCGTTTCCGTCGCCACCCAGCCAGGCTGCGCCCGAAATGCCGGGGCGACGTCGCGGCAGCGGACCTGCGCCGCACATTGTTCGACGCGCACAGCGCTGTAGAACACGAGGTTGCCCGCTGCGGCCGGCGCGCTGGAAACCGTTTCCGGCGATACGCCCGCGATGCGGAAGAATCCGCGCGCGCGTTCCAGCGTCTCGATGTCGGTGTGGACACGTTGCTGCGGGTGCGCCGCCACCCAGTCCACCAGCGCCTGCTCGATCGCGCGGGGCTGCGTGTTCTCGACGGACAGGCACAGCAGGTTCATGCCAACCACCGCGGCCACCACGCAGCCGGCCAGCGCCCGGTGCTGCCGGGCCCACAGCCGGGCCACCCACCAGGCGGTCAGCACAATGGCGACCCAGGCGGGCACCAGCAAGTAGCGCGGCACGAGATACAGCTTGGGGTTGGCCGCGACGAAAACGAAGGCGATGGCCCCCAGGCCCATCAGGCGCATCAGTAGCCGGCGATCCCGGCCCTGCGGCAGTCGCCAGGCCTGCCAGGCCGCCACGACGCCCGTCCAGAACACCAGACCGTATTTCTGCGACACGAACAACGCGAGGATCGGGTCCAGCAGGAGGTGGACGCTGAGATTGCCCTCCTTGTCAATCCAGCCGCCACGGGCCGCGACGCGCTGCACCTCGGCCAGGCGGTTCACCGGATCGTGGTGCATGTCCAGGCCGATCCGATACATCGGGTTGCCGGTCATGATGGTCAGGTAGGCCCACTCGGCGCCGACGATCAGCGCAAAGCCCAGAACCGCCCAGGGCATGCGGGCACGTGCCGGGCGCCCCGCCACCCAGGCCGTGATGGCGCAGGCCAGCAGCGCGCCGGCGGCCGTCTGCCGGTTGCTCCAAGCCAGGCCCGCGAGCACGCCGGCAAGCAGCCAGACCCAGGCCGTGCCACGCTGGCCGTCCGCACGGGGTTCGAGGGCTGCCATCAGCACCCAGAACGTCGTGCCGACGAAGAACAGTTCAGCGACGTCCGGCGCGAGGTAGGTCGAGTTGACGACCATGCCCGAAGTGGTCATCGCGATCAGCGCGAAGCAGGCCGCGACCTGGAACCCGAAGTGCCGGTGCAAGGCCCATGTCTGCACCGCGATAAAACCGATGAAATAGATCAGCGTGGGCAGCGCCACGGAGAACAGGTTCAAGCCGAGTGCCGAGATGGACAGCGCGCTGGGCAGCGTCAGGGTGTGGCGCAATGTCCAGTGGCTGTTGCCGACATAGGGGCTGTGCTCCAGCCATCCCATGGCGCCGAGCAGGTAGTTGGCGTCGTCGCTGGCCTGGTAGCCGACGAAGACGCGCCACTGCAGCAGCACCAGAGCCAGCGCCAGAAGGACATAGACGGTCCACACGGTGGCAGTGGACGTTGCGCCGCCGGACAACGGGTGCGTGTCACGGGATGACGTCATGGATGGGGCGTTGGTCACAGTGCAGAAGTGGTCGCGAGCGGCTCACGAATCGACGTGTCCAGCGCGACGCGGATCATCGCGGATTGGCATTGTGGCGCCTGCCGCAGCTCCAACCTCGGGGGGGCTTGGACCGTGCGCGATATCACAAGCGCGGCGGTAGTGGCAGAGTGGAGGGGGGCGGCCTCGGTAAGAATCCGCCTTTTCGTGCGCCCGATCCTGGGTCTGTACTCCAACTTTGCATTTCCAGGCCAATCCATGTGCGGCATCACCGGTCTGTTCGATACCCGCAGCAAGCGCCTCCCCGAGCGCCAGCGCCTGCACAGGATGAACGAGTCTCAGCAGCACCGTGGGCCGGATGAGGGGGACCTGCACATCGAACCCGGCGTGGGCTTCGGTCACCGCCGCCTCTCGGTCATCGACATAGCAACCGGTCAGCAGCCCATCTTCAACGACGACAAGTCGGTGGCGCTGGTCTTCAACGGCGAGGTCTACAACTACCTTGAGCTGATGGACGAGCTGCGCGGCCACGGTTACGTGTTCCGCACCAAGAGCGACTCCGAGGCCATCGTGCGCGCCTGGGAGCACTGGGGCGAGGACTGCGTGCACCATCTGCGTGGCATGTTCGCCTTCATGGTCCACGACCGTCGCCGCGATTGCCTGTTCATGGCGCGCGACCGCCTCGGCGTGAAGCCGCTGCACTACGCCATCACCGAGGACGGCTGGCTGCTGTTCGGCTCGGAGCTGAAGAGCCTGGTAGCCCATGGCGGCCTGCGGCAGGAAATCGACCCGCGCGCCGTGGAGGCGTATTTCGCGCTGGGCTATGTGCCCGATCCCTGGACCATCTACCGCCATGCGCACAAGCTGGCGCCCGGGCACCGCCTGCTGGTCAAGCGCGGCCAGCCGCTGGGCGAGCCGCAGCGCTACTGGGACGTGCGCTTCACGCTCGACGCCAAGCTCGATGAACAGGAAGCCGCCGAAGAGCTGCGCCGCCGCCTGACGGAGTCGGTCAAGCTGCGCCTGAAGGCCGAGGTGCCACTGGGCGCCTTCCTGTCCGGCGGGGTGGACTCCAGCGCCGTCGTCGCGACGATGGCGCAGCTGGACGGCCAGCCCGTCAACACCTGCTCCATCGGCTTCGACGATCCGAAGTTCAACGAGACGGAGTTCGCGCAGATGGTGGCGGACCGCTACCGCACCCGCCATCGCGTCGAGACGGTCAGCAGCGACGATTTCGGGCTGGTGGACACGCTGGCCCACCTGTACGACGAGCCCTATGCCGACTCGTCCGCCATTCCCACCTACCGGGTCTGCGAGCTCGCCCGCAAGCATGTGACGGTGGCGCTGTCCGGTGACGGCGGCGACGAGAGCCTGGGCGGCTACCGCCGCTACAAGATGCACATGATGGAAGAACGCATGCGCAGCGCCTTTCCGCTGGCCTTGCGCAAGGGGGTGTTCGGTCCGCTGTCTCGCGTCTATCCCAAGGCCGACTGGGCGCCGCGTGTGTTCCGCGCCAAGACCACCTTCCAGGCCATCGCCCGTGACTCGGTCGAGGCCTACTTCAACACCATGGGCCTGGTGCGCGACCCGCTACGCCAGCAGCTGTTCAGCGACGGGTTCAAGCGCGAGCTGCAAGGTTGGCACGCAAGCGAGGTGTTCAATCAACACGCCCGCCGTGCCGGCACCGACGACCCGCTGGCGCTGATCCAGTACCTCGACATCCACACCTACCTGCCGGGCGACATCAACACCAAGGTCGATCGCGCCAGCATGGCCCACAGTCTGGAGGTGCGCGAGCCGTTGATGGATCACGAATTGGTCGAATGGGTGGCGACGCTGCCCTCCGACCTGAAGCTGCGCGGCCAGGAAGGCAAGTACCTGTTCAAGAAGGCGCTGGAGCCGATGCTGCCGCACGACGTGCTGTATCGACCCAAGATGGGCTTTGCGGTGCCGCTGGCGCGCTGGTTGCGCGGCCCCCTGCGCGAACAGGCCCGCCAGTCGCTCCAGCATGGCGCGCTGGCTCAGACCGGCTGGTTCAACCCGAACACCATCGCCCGGCTGCTGGACCAGCACGAGCGTGGCGCGATGGACCATGCCCAGCCGCTGTGGGTGTTGCTGATGTTCGATGCCTTCCTTCGCAATGCGGGCCTGGGCACGACCACGACCCGCATCGCCGCCTGATTTGTACAAGGACAACAAGATGAAGGTCTCGGTTTTCGGTCTGGGCTATGTAGGTGCCGTGTCATGCGCCTGCCTGCCCGAGCTTGGCCACGAAGTGGTCGGTGTGGACATCAACCCGCTGAAAGTGGAGCTGATCGCATCGGGCCAGTCGCCGGTGGTGGAAGAGGGCATCGAGGAGCTGATCGCCGCAGCGGTGAAGGACGGCCGGCTGACGGCCACCGATGACGTGGCCGCTGCCGTCCGGGGCACCGAGGTGTCGCTGATCTCGGTGGCCACGCCCTCTCTTGCCAACTACATGCCCGACCTGACGGCGCTGGACGCGGTCGTCGGCCAGATCGGTGCCGAAATTGCGAAGAAGCCGGGCCACCACACTCTCGTGATCCGCAGCACCGTTGCGCCGGGCACCACGCGCGCGCGCATCGCGCCGCTGCTGGAAAAGGCAGCGGGCCGCCAGATCGGTGACCGGCTGTCGCTGGTCTTCAATCCCGAGTTCCTGCGTGAAGGTTCATCGGTGTCGGACTTCCACAACCCGCCGCAAACCATCGTCGGCAGCCTGGACGACGCGGGCGTCGAGGTCATGAAGCGCCTGTACAGCGGCCTGTCGGGCAATTTCGTCGCGGCCGACGTGGGCGTGGCGGAGTCGGTCAAATACCTGTGCAATGTCTTCCACGCACTGAAGATCGTGTTCGCCAACGAGGCCGGCGCCGTGCTCAAGCAGGCGGGTCTGGACTCTCGGGAGGTGCTGGCGCTTTTCTGCGAGGACAAACAGCTCAACATCTCGAAGGCCTATCTGCGCCCTGGCTTCGCCTTCGGCGGCTCTTGCCTGCCCAAGGAGGTCAAGGGATTCCTGACCATCGCCCGCGACCAGGGGGTCGAGATTCCCGTGCTCGGCTCGCTGCTCACCAGCAATGACGCCCACATCGGCCGCGCCTACGACCTGATTGCCAGCCACGGCCGCAAGCCGGTGGCGTTGTTCGGCCTGGCCTTCAAGCCCGGCACCGACGACCTGCGCGATTCGCCGCTGGTGGTGCTGGCCGAGAAGCTGCTGGGCAAGGGCTTCGACATCGCCATCTACGACCGCTTCGTCAAGATCGCGCGGCTGCTGGGCAAGAACAAGGAATACATCGACCGCGAGATTCCGCACCTCGACAAGCTGCTGCACGAGACGCCGGATGCCGTGCTGGCCCGTGCCGAGATCGTCGTGGTGGGCCATGCGGACGCCGAGACGCGCCAGCGCATCATCGCGCTGGCCAAAGGCGCCCGCCTGGTGGACCTCAACGGCTATGCCGACCTGCGTGATGCCGGCTTTGCCGAGTACGAGGGCATCTGCTGGTGAACCAGCCGGAGCGCTGCCTGAAGCTCGCCTTCATCTCGCCGGTCTTTCTGTTTCCGGCGGATGCCGGCGGCAAGATCCGCACCGGCAACATCCTGCGGGGTCTGAAGGAGAGCGGCCGGTTCGACATCACGCTGCTGTCGCCGGCCACGGCGCAGCAGCAGCGCGACTGGCAGGAGGCACTTGGCCGGCTTTGCCATGCCTTCATTGGCTGGGCACCAAGCCCGCCGCGTGCGCGCTGGCAACGCATCCCGCACCTGCTGTCCGCGTTGCCCATCAATGTGGTGTCGGACCGTACGCCGGCAGCCACCGCCGCGGTGGAGCAACTGCTGGCTGCCGAGCGCTTCGACGTGGTGGTATTCGACTTCGTCCATGCTGCGGTGCTGCGTCCGCCCTCCCTGGGCGGGGCGACGGTGTGCTTCACGCACAACGTCGAGGCCGAGATCTTCGAGCGCCATGCCAGCACGGCCGAGCGCGCGCCGCTGCGCTGGCTGTGGTCCTCGCAGGCGGCGAAGATGCGCCGCTTCGAGCGCGCGGCGCTGGCGCGCTTCACGCGCGTGGTCACCGTGTCCGAGCGCGATGCCCGCACCTTCGAGCGCAATGACGGGCTGGCGACGGCCCGCGCCATCCCGACCGGCGTGGACCTGGACTTCTTCGCCTGGCAGCCGCCGGCCGGAGGCGCACCCACCGTGGTGTTCACCGGCTCGATGGACTGGGAGGCCAACGTCGACGGCATCCGCTTCTACATCGAGGAGGTCTGGCCGCTGGTGCTTGCCCAGGTGCCCAAGGCACAGCTGCGCGTGGTCGGCAAGAACCCGCCCGCGTCGCTGGTGCAAGGCCGGGTGCCGGGAGTGCACTTCACCGGCTTCGTGGACGATGTGCGGGCGCACGCACGTGACGCCCAGGCTTTCGTGATTCCGCTGCGTGTTGGCGGTGGCACCCGCATCAAGGCCTTTGAGGCGATGGCCATGGGCCTGCCCGTGGTGTCCACCGCCATTGGCATGGAAGGGCTGGATGTCGAGGATGGCGTGCATTTCCTGTGCGCCGACGGTGCCCCTGCGCTGGCCGAGGCCACGCTGCGCCTGCTGGCGGATGACGCTCTGCGGCTGCGGCTGTCGAGGGCGGCGCGCGAGCTGGTTGAAGCACGCTTCGGCCACCGTGTCGCGGCCGACGAGTTCGGCCGCATCCTGAACGAGGCGGTGGGCGCCGCGGAGGCCGTCGCGTGAAGCCGCTGAAGATCCTGACCTTCTCCACGCTGTTCCCCAGCAGCGCGCGGCCGACCCACGGCATCTTCGTCGAGACTCGGCTGCGGGAACTGCTCAAGAGCGGGCATGTCGATGCCCGCGTCGTTGCGCCGGTGCCCTGGTTTCCGTCGACGCGTACAAGCTGGGGCGAGTACGCGACAGTCGCTGCCACGCCCCGGCGCGAGCAGCGCAACGGCCTGGACGTGCTGCACCCGCGCTATCTGCTGGCACCGAAGATCGGCATGACCGTCGCTCCCCTGACGCTGGCGTTGGGCGCCCTCGCCGCGGTGAAGCAACTTCTCGACGAGGGTTTCGAGTTCGATCTGATCGACGCCCATTACTACTATCCCGACGGCGTGGCTGCCACACTGCTGGCCCGGCATTTCCGCAAACCGCTGGTCATCACGGCCCGCGGCACCGACTTGAACCTGATCCCGCAATACCCGCTGCCACGCCGCATGATCCTGTGGGCGGCCCGGCAGGCCAATGCGTCCATCGGCGTGTGCGCGGCGTTGATGGACGTGCTGCGCGACCTGGGCATCGAGCCGGCGCGCTTGCACGTCATGCGCAATGGCGTCGATCTGCAGCGCTTTCGCCCGCTTCCGCTGGCAGCAATGCGCAATGAGCTGGGCATCAACGGCGCGCCGCTCCTGCTGTCGGTGGGGCACCTGATCGAGCGCAAGGGCCACCATGTGGCCATCGACGCACTGGCCGCCCTGCAGGTCACCCATCCTGGCGCGCGCCTGGTGATTGCCGGAGAGGGCGAGGAGCGCGCCCGTCTTCTGCAGCGCGCACGGGAGCGTGGTGTGGCCGACCAGGTGCACCTGATCGGCAGCCTGCCCAATACGGAGCTGCTGCGCTGGTACAGCGCAGCTGACGCGCTGGTGCTGGCCTCCAGCCGCGAAGGCTGGGCCAATGTGTTGCTGGAAGCCATGGCCTGCGGCACGCCCGTAGTGGCCACGCGCATCTGGGGCACGCCCGAGGTGGTGGCCAGCGATACGGTGGGCCGCCTGGTGGACGAGCGCAGCGGCGAGGCCTTTGCGCAGTCGGTGCGTGAGCTGCTGGCCGCCGCGCCGGACCGCGCCGCCGTGCGACGCTACGCCGAGGGTTTCAGCTGGGAGGCCACCAGCCAGGCGCAACTGCGTCTGTTCCGTTCGCTGGCGGTTCAGCCGGCCGAGGTGCTGAGCCATGTCTGACCTGCTGATCCTGGGAATTCTCGGCACGGCCACCGTGTGGTCGCTCTGGCGGCCGTGGATCGGGGCGGTGCTGTTCGTGTGGGTCAGCCTGATGAGCCCGCACGTGGAGTTCGGCTGGAGCGCCGCCAACTGGCCGGTGGCCACCGGCATCGCCGCCTGCACCCTGGTGGGCCTGCTGCTCACCAAGCAAAAGCAGAACCCGATGGTGGGCTCGCCGGCATGGGCCATTCTGTTCTTCACCCTGTGGATCTGCATCACGCTGCCGTTTTCGTTCTACCTCGACGAATCGCTGCCGCTGTGGGAGCGCTCGATGAAGATCTTCCTGATGATCTTCGTCACGCTGGCGCTCATCGATGACAAGCGCAAGCTGCACTGGCTGATCTGGACGATCGCGTTTTCCATCGGCTTCTACACCGTCAAGGGTGGCCTGTTCACGCTGATGACGGCTGGCAACTACCGGGTGTGGGGCCCGGGTGGCTTCATCGGTGGCAACAACGAGCTGGCACTGGCCGGCGTCATGACGATTCCGCTGCTTCGCTACATCCAGCTGCAAATGGTCGGCAAGTGGCAGCGCCGCGCCATGGGCCTCGCGCTGGTGCTGTCGGTCATCACCGTGCTGGGCAGTTACTCGCGCGGCGCCTTCCTGGCGCTGGCGATGATGGGCCTGATGTTGTGGATGAAGGGCAAGCGCAAGTTCGTCGGTGCCTTTGTCATGCTGTTCATCGGGATCGGCGCGCTGGGATTCATGCCAGAGCAGTGGTTCGAGCGCATGAACACCATCGAGACCTACCAGCAGGACGAATCGGCCATGGGGCGGCTCAACGCCTGGGGCATGGCCACGAACCTGGCGCTCGACCGGATCGTCGGCGGCGGGTTCATGCCCTACCACCCGGATGTGTATGCGCGGTATGCCGAGGACCCCAACCGCGTGCTGGCCGCCCACAGCATCTACTTCCAGATACTGGGCGAACATGGCTTCATCGGGCTGTTCCTGTTCCTCGGCGTCGGTCTCACCACCTGGGCCACTGCACGTCGCCTGATCAAGTCGGTGCACAACGATCCCTCCCGCCAGTGGCTGGCCGACCTGGGCGCCATGGTGCAGGTGAGCCTGCTCGGGTACGCGGTGGGCGGCACCTTCCTCAGCCTGGCCTACTTCGACCTGCCCTACTACCTGGCCGCCATCGTGGCGCTGGCGGCCAGCATCGACCAGAAGCAGCGACGCGCCGCGCTGAAGGCCCAGCGTGCCGCCCTCGGCGACAACAACATGGGCCTCGGGTGGAACCATGGGCGTTAACGTGCTGAATCCGTTCGGCTGGCTGTCGCCCTCGGGCTCGCGCGCGCGGCTGTCCATCTTCATCTTCCACCGCGTGCTGCCGGCGCCCGATCCGCTGCTGCCCGACGACATCGACGTGGCGCGCTTCGAGCGCATCGTCGGCTTCCTGCGCCGCGGCTTCAACGTGCTGCCGCTGGCCGATGCGGCGCGACGGCTGGCCGAGGGCCGGCTGCCTGCGGCCGCCGCCTGCATCACCTTCGACGACGGCTACCTGGACAACCTCACGCTGGCCGCCCCGGTGCTGAAGAAGCATGGCCTCAGCGCCACCTTCTTCATCGCCACCGGCTTCTCGGGCGGCGGCCGCATGTGGAACGACACCGTGATCGAGGCCGTGCGCGCCGCCCCCGCCGGCGAGCTGGACTGGCAGGACGTCGGCGCCGGCCGTCACCCGCTCACCGACGACGCGTCCCGCGTGGCCGCCTACCAGGATGCGCTCAAGCGCCTCAAGTACCTGCCGCCGGACGAGCGCCTGGCCCGCACCCAGGTGCTGGCCGCACGCCACGGCCTGCCGGCGCACAGCACGTTGATGATGTCGCCGGCCCAGCTGCGCGAACTGCGCGACCTGGGCATGGACATCGGCGGCCACACCGTCAGCCATCCCATCCTGTCCAGCACGCCCGAGGCGCAGGCCTATGCCGAGATCGCCATCGGCCGCGAGCAGCTCACCGCCTGGCTGGGCGAGGCGCCGACGATGTTCGCCTACCCCAACGGCGTACCCGGCCGCGACTACGGCGCGCGCGACGTCGCGCTGGTGCGGCGTGCCGGCTATGCCGGTGCGGTGAGCACGGCGCCGGGCGTGGCCACCGCGGCCAGCGATCCGTTCCAGCTGCCGCGCTTCACCCCGTGGGACGTGCGCATGGCCCGCTTCGGCCTGCGCTGCGCCATGAACCTGATGTCCGCGCCGGCCGCCCAGGCGCCGCTGGAGGCCGCTGCATGACCCGCGTGAGAGTGCCCATCCGCCTGCAACAGGCGCCCGCCTTCGTGCGCCAGATGGCGCAGCGCCGCCATGTGCTGCGCCGGCCGCTGCAGCGGCAGCCCGTGTTCCGGCTGTGTTACTTCAGCTGCCAGTCGTACTTCAGCTACCTCTACTGCGCGCTGCACAGCCTGCTGCGCAGCGCGCCCCACGTGCGCTACGAGGTGCTGGTGTTCAGCGACAACGACATGCCGCTGTCCCCGGCGCAGACCGAGCAGCTGCAGCGGCTGATGCCCAACCTGCGCGTGGTGCCCTGGCCCAAGAGCATGGGCTGGGGCGCCGAGCAGATCGGCTGGATCTGGCGCGCCTATGCGCTGGCGGCCGAAGGCCTGCACGACGACGACGTCGTCGCGCGGGTGGATTCCGACGTGTTTTTCTTCAACGACCGCATCTTCCAGGCGGTGGCCCGCAGCTCCGCCGCGATGGTGGGCGACGGCCACTTCGTGGACTTCGCGTACTGCCAGGGCGGCTGCTATTTCCTGCGCGCCTCGGCGGTGCGGGCGGTGCTGGCGCTCATCGAGCGCGAGCCGCTGGAAACCTTCCTGGCCGAGCGCAAGATCCCGGTGGAAGACATTGCCGCCACCGCGCTGGTACAGGCCGCGGGCCTGCCCATCTGGCAGACCTGGTTCATGATGTTCCCGGACGAGCTGCGCAATGCCGGCGGCCTCACCGCCTGGCAGCGGCGCAAGTTCTCCTGCCTGCACTTCGTGATGAAGAACAAGGCGGTGATGCTGGAGACCTACGAGCGTGAACTGCTGCTGGCCGACGACCGGCCGGCCTATCAACAGGCGCTGGCCACCGCCTGACGCCCGTCCCTGCCGATGACCACTGCCACCCTCACGCAACCTGCCGCGCCGGCGCTGGCTGCCTTCCGCTGCCGCGTATGCGGCTCCACCGCCGAGCCGGGCCGCCACACCGCCCGGGAGATGATGTTCGGCACGCGGCAGGCCTTCGACTACCTGCAGTGCGCCGAGTGCGGCTGCCTGCAGATCGCGCAGTTCCCGGCCGACCCGGGTGCCTACTACGGCGGCGCGTACTACAGCTTCACCGAAGACCCCGCGGACGCCTACCGCAGCCCGGCCAAGAACCTGCTGAACCGCTGGCGCGACCAGGCCACGCTGTTCCTGCCCGGGGGCGACCGGCTGCCCTTCCGGGTGAGCGTGCCGCACCTGCGCACCGGCTTCGAATTCCTGCGCCGGGTGCCCGGGCTCTCGCTGCATTCGCGGATGGTGGACATCGGCTGCGGCAGCGGCATCCTGCTGCACCGGCTGCACAACGCGGGCTTCCGCGACCTCACCGGCGCCGATCCTTTCCTGGCGGGTGGCGACCGCCAGGTGGGCCGCGGCTTCCGCATGCTGGCACGGGATGCCCAGTCGCTGGACGACGGCCCGTACGACATCGTGCTGATGAACCACTCGTTCGAGCATGTGCCCGATCCCGCGGCCACCATGGCCGCCGTGGCCCGGCTGCTGGCGCCCGGCGGCACGGCGGTGATCCGCGTGCCGCTGTGCGACAGCGAGGCCTGGCAGCGCTACGGCGCCGACTGGTTCCAGCTCGATGCGCCACGCCACTACTACCTGCACACCCAGCGCAGCCTGCGTCTGCTGGCCGGCCGGGCCGGGCTGGCGGTGGCACGGGTGGTGCACGACTCGGACCACCACCAGTTCACGCTGAGCGAGCGGTACCGCGACGACGTACCCCTGGTGCGCGACCCGCAGCGCCCCGATGGCAAGCCCTCCTGGGCCGGCCTGACGGAGGCCCAGGTGCAGGAATTCGAGGCGCTGGCGCAGCGCCTGAATGCCGAAGGCCGCGGCGACCAGGCCACGTTCTACCTGCGCCACGCCCAGCCGGCGTGAGCGCCGCCAGCCTGCCGCGCCGCCTGGCCCGCAAGGCCGCCTACTGGCTGCGCAATGCCAACCCCCAGCGCTTCCACGCACTGGAACGCTGGTGCACGCCGGCGCTGGCTCCCGCCGCGGGCGGCGCGGTGGCCGTGTTCAACCACTTCGAGGCCGATGGCAGCGTGCCGGCCCATGTGATGTGGCACCTGGCGCAGTGGCGGGCCGCGGGTTTCGCGCTGGTGTTCATCACCACCTCGGCGCGGCTGCAGCCTGAGTCGCTGGCCCGGCTGCAGGCCTTGTGCTGGCTGGTGCTGCGGCGGCGCAACGTGGGCATGGACATCGGCGGCTGGCCCACGGCGGTGCAGGCCATCGAGCAGGCGGCCGGCCAGCCGCTCGCGGCCTTCGGGCGCTTGCTGCTCACCAACGACAGCGTGTTCGGCCCGCTGCAACCGATCGGCGCCTGGATGCCGCCGATGGCCGCGCGCGGGCTGGACCTGTGGGGCATCACCGACAGCCAGGAGCGCGGTCACCACCTGCAGAGCTACTTCCTTGTACTGGAGACGCCGGCCGCGCTGGCCTTCTTCCGGCGATGGGCGCTGCGCATGAAGCTCATCGACGACCGCGAGGCGGTGATCGCGCGCTACGAGCTGGGGCTGTCGCAGGACGCCAGCGCCGCCGGCCTGCGCTGGGCCGCGCTGGTGGAATGTGCCGCGCTGCTGGCGCAGGCCCGGGCCGCCGGCGAACTGCCGCCCGCGCTGGCCGACCACCTGGCGCGGCGGCCCGGGCAGTTCAACCCGACGCATGCGCTGTGGCGGGCCGCGTTGGCGCATGCCGGCTCGCCTTACCTCAAGCGCGACCTGCTGCGCCGGTTTCGCGCCAGTCCGGCCGAGTTCGCCGCGGCCCGCGCGCTGGTGGTGTCGGCAGCGCCGGCCTATCCGGTGGGCCTGCTGGACGACTACTTCGGCGACGGCGGCGCGGCCGCCAGCGAGCCATCCTCGCCCAGGCAGGCCACGCGGTAGCCGGCCTGCTCGGCCAGCGGCCACACCAGCCGCTCGAGCGCGTGCGCTGTCGTGCCGTCGGTTTGCGCCATCTCGGGTTCGAAGTCGTCGGACGACAGCCGCGCGGCGCGCAGCCCCTGCATCGCCTGCGGGCGGAACCAGAACATCGTTCCGGCGAAGAAGGGTCGCGATCGCGCGCAATCGGCCGGCAGCCCGGCGCGTTCCGCCACGCGGCGGATGGAGCGGCCGTTGCTGCCTGCATGCTGCGGCTGGCCGGGCCACATGCAGTGCGCCGCCGGGCCCACCAGGCCCAGTTGCGGGTCGGCCTCGAACTGCGCCAGCAGCGACCGCAGCGCCGCCGGCCCGGGCAGCAGGCCGCGCAGCAGGCTGTCGCGCCAGGCAGCGCCGTCGTGGTGGTGCGGGCTGCGCTTGCTGTGCAGCTTGAGCACGGCGGCGTAGCCATCGAACACGCCGGCACGCAGCGCCCACAGCCAGGGCAGCACGTCGCGGCCGTGGTTGGGCCGCGGCAGCAGCCGGGTGCGCGGATGGTCGGCAACGATCGGCGCCAACGCGGGCGTGGTGGCGTAGTCGGGCAGGGTGACGTACAGGTCGAAGGGCTCGGGCAGTGCCGCCAGCGCAGCCTGCAGCTGCGGCCACACCTCGGGGTAGAACAGATGCAGACACACCGCCACCCGGCGCGGAGGCCGTGCCGGCGTCAGCGCCGCGGTGCCGACCGGCAGGCCCTGCCAGCGGCCGGGCAGCGCTTCCTCCTGCAGCAGCGCCAGCAGCGCTTCGCAAGCCGGCCGGTCGCCGGCGTGCCGTGCCAGCCAGGCCGGCTCGATCAGCGGATGCGGCGGCAGTGCCTGCACCGGCAGCGTGGCAAAGCGCGCCGGCAGGTGCCAGGGCGCAAGCTGTCCGGCATCTTCCTTGGGGTAGGCCAGGCCGGCTGCGGCACAGGCGGCTTCGGCCTGCTGCAGCAGCGCCGCCTGTGCCGGTGCAAGGCGGGCGGCACGCCGGCGGCGCGCGGCCAGCGCCTGCCACCAGCGCTGCAACGCCAGCCGCGGATGCGGCGCGCGGCTGCGCTCGAAAGCCAGGTCGCGCCGGGCCAACCGCAGCGCTGCCGACCAGCCGCTCAGTGCGACCACTGCGCGCGGATGTCGCTCACCAGCGACCAGGTGGTGCGCCGCGCGAAGAGCAGCAGCAGCGCCAGGTAGGCCAGCGCACCCACGCCAGAGCAGGCCAGCAGCCGGGTGAGCGGCAGCCAGCCGGCCAGCAGCTGCGTGGTGGCCACCATGGCGCCGGCCATGGCGGCCGAGCACAGGGTGGGGGCCAGCATCGGCATCAGCAGTCGGCGCAGCGGCATGTGCACTTCCTGGCAGGCCAGCGCCGCCGTCCACAGGTGCGTCACCACGCACACCACGAAGAAGCCCCAGGCCGCGCCGACGAGGCCGCCCCACACGGTGCCCACCCAGTAGGCCGCGCCGCTGAGCACGGCGGTGGCGATCGAGGTCTTGAGCAGCAGGTCGCCGCGGCCAAAGGTGAGCAGCACCGTGCCCGTGGTGGTGAGCGCGCTCTGAACCGCCATCGCCACGCACAGGATGCGCAGCACGTCGATGGCGGCTTCCCACTGCGGGCCGAACAGCACATGCACCACGTCAGGCGCCATCGCGGCGGTGCCGGCCATGATGGGGATGGTGGTGAGCGCCACCGCCGCATTGGCCTTCAGCCAGGCGCTGGCCAGCCGCTCGGGCTCGTTGCGCAGCAGCGACAGCGTGGGGAACAGCACCCGCACGATCACCGAGGTGATCTGGAACAGCACCGTGCCGGTCAGGCCGGAGGCCAGGCCATAGGCGCCCAGTGCCGCCGCACCCAGGTAGCGGCCGATGACGAAGGTGTGCAGGTTGCGCCCGGCGGTGGACACCAGGTTGCTGCCCAGCAGGTTGAGCGACAGGCTCACCATGCCCTGCAGGTGCCGCAGCGCGGGATGCAGCCCGGGCAGCCAGCGCGCCTGCCGCATCATGATGGCGCAGGTGACGGTGTTGCCGATCAGCGGCTGCGCTGCCAGCGCCCAAACGCCCACGCCGGCCCAGGCCAGCGCCAGCGCGCCGAGCGAGGCGCACACGCTGCCCACGATCTGCGCCACCGTCATGTCGCGGAACTGCAGCCGCTGCGTCAGCAGCGCCTGCGGCACCACCGAGGCGCCGGCCACCACCATGTTGATCGCCAGCGGCAGCACCAGCGTGTCCACCTCCGGCCGCTGGAAATAGGTGCTGAGCAGCGGCCCGCTGCCCCACAGGGCCAGCGCGGCCACCGCACCGATGACCACGTTGAACCAGAAGCAGGTGGTGAGCACCGCCTGCGCCGTGACCTGTCGCTGCACGATGGTGGCGCCCAGCCCAAAGGCGATGAACACCTGCGCGATCTCGGCGGCCACGTAGGTCATGCCGAAGAGGCCGAAGTCGTCCGGCACCAGGATGCGCGCCAGCACCAGGTTGGTGGAGAACGCCAGGATCTGCCGGCCCAGCTGGCCGGCGCTGAGCCAGGCGACGCTGCGTACCGCCTTGCCGCCCAGGTTGCCGGCGGCGGTCGAAGGTTCCGTCACGCGGACCACTCCGCCCGCGCCGCATCGGCCGGCACCTCGGGTGCCGCCATGGCGGGCTGGGCGGCGGCGCCGGGCCGGGGCACCAGGCCGCAGGCGTCCATCAGCTGGGTGTAGTTGATCTCGCTGGCTTGGTGCAGGCGGTTGACCAGCGCTGCCCGTTCGGCCGCCGGCGCCGACAGCGCTTGGCCGATGGCGCCGATGGCGTCGGCCGGGCGGACACAGGCGCGCTGCGATTCGGTGTCCCAGGTGTGCAGGTAGTAGTCCAGCTTGTGCGGCTTGTCGCTCAGCCCCAGGTGGGGCACGCCGAAGGCCTGCGAAGTGATGTTGCCGTGCAGGCTGGTGCCGAGGAACAGCGAGGCGTGGGCGATGGTGGCCATGATGTCCCAGATGGAGGCTTCCTCGTCCACCACCTCCACCGGCGAGCCAGCGCGGGCCTGGATGTCGGTCAGGCCCTGGATGTCGTCCAGGCCGGTGTAGCGGCCGATGGGCAGCAGGATGGCGCGCAGCCCGTGGCGGCGGTGGATGTCGGCCAGCAGCGCGGCGAGGTCGTCGCGGTGGCGCTGGGCATAGCGCGCATTGCACTGCGCCACCACGAAGGGCTCGCCGCGCAGGCGTTGCTGCGTGCGCGTGCCCACCAGGCCCGCCAGCCGGGCCAGCGGAAAGTGCTTGGACATCAGCACCGCGGAGTCGGGCGCCAGCGCCACGGAAGCCACGCCGCCGCCCAGCAGCAGGCGCTGGGTCTCATGGTCGCGCACCGAGACGAAGTCGGCCTGCGCCAGACGCGCCAGCGTCTGCTGCTGGATATCGGTCGGCTGCACCGCCAGCTCCGAGCCGCCCACCGCGTTGTAGGCAATCTTCACGCGGTGCGGGAAGTCCTGCGGGCCGGCCACCCACGGGAAGGGCGAGTTGGCACCGCGGAAGCGCCGCACCAGGTCCACCGCGCGCTGCTGGCCCACCGCGCGCTGCAGGGCATACAGCAGGTAGTTGCCGCGCGGGCCCACCAGGTTGGCCTGCATGTTCACCCAGTCGGCCCCGATGGTGCCGCCGCCGTTGAACACCACCACGTCGCCGTCCTGCAGCGCGCAGCCGCCGTACAGGCTGCGCATGCCGAGCGTGGGCATGGCGCCGAACTCCGACAGGTCGCTGCGCGACAGCGCATAGGCCGTCATGTCATGCGACAGGCCGCGTGCCACCAACTCATCGCGCGCGAGGATGGGGAACAGGAGGTCGCCGTAGTTGAAGCGGTCGTACGCACCGACGAGGGCGATGCGCGGCTTGGCGGCTTGATTCATGTTGTGACAACGCTCGATGGATCAGCGCGGTTGGCGACCGGCCAGCAACTGGCTCAGGCGTGCGCCTTGCTGCGCATAAACGCCGCCTGTGAAGCGGAACGTGCCGAAGAAATGCACCAGGGCGGCATGGTGGATGTCGCTGCCGGGCAACCAGAACGGATAGCGGTCCACCGGCAACACGATGGAATCGCGGGCGTTGGCGGCCATGAAGTTGCAGGCCACCTGTTCGGAACCCCAGGTGTGCCACTTCGGCGCGCCCAGCAGGCTTTCCATCGCGCCGGAAAAGCGCGCGATGCGGTCCAGCGACAAGGTGCCCGGCGGGAAGCCGGTGAAGCCCGCGCAGCCCCGCACGTACTGCGTGCCCAGGTCGGCCGGCAGCTGCACCAGCGCGCGTTCGGCCGCGTTCTGTACATGGTCGGAGTCGTACTGCGCGGCGTATTCGGAGGCGGCCGCCAGCGTCACCGGATGCGTGCCCGACTTGGTGCCCAGGGTGAACGGCCGCTGCGACTGCACGCAGGCGATCACCTCGTCCGGCCGGCGCAGGGTGAGCGTGTCGGAATCGAGCTGGATGACGTAGTGCTGCTGGTTCTGCCGCGTGAGCGTGGCGAAGCGCTCCCAGGCGCCGCCGCGCGGCAGGCCCGGCGCGGCGGCGTCAGGCGTCTTGATGAACTCCACGTTGCCCAGGTGGTGCGCCAGGCGCGCGCGATCGTCGGGGCGCAGGCCGTCGTCCACCAGCACGAAGCCGCGCGGGCGCAGGTGCTGGGCGAAGCTCTTGGCGGCCAGCATCAGCATGGTCGTGTCGGGGTGGTAGACCTGGCTGACGATGACGACGTTGCTGTCGGGGTCGCATTGCAGCGGCGGCGTGCGGTCGATGCCGGAACACCTGAAGTTGAACCATCGCTTGTGCAGCCGCTGACGAAAGTAGGAGAGCATGTAACCGGTCCTGATGACTTCTGAATTCTGTGTGGCGGCTCAGACGGCGGGCTTCCAGCCCAGCGTGGCGGCCAGCATGTACGCCGCCGGCTTGACGCGCCAGGGGCAGGCGCGCAGCGCCTTGAGCATGGACTGCAGGCCGATGCGGCGGCTGCCGCCGGCCAGGTGCGACAGGCCAAATTCCACGTGGTAGCGCGCCAGCTGCTGGCGGAAGGCGCTTTCGCTGACCTGGCGGCCGTCGGCACTGGCCAGGCCCCAGCGGTGAGCCGTGCGCTGCAGCAGCTCGGTGCGGTAGTCCACCGGCCGCACCACCCGGTTGCCCTGCTGGCGGTGCTGGCGGTACAGCGTGTGCACTTCGCGCAGCTTGAGGAAGGGATGCCGGCGCGAGATGCGCAGCCACAGCTCCCAGTCCTCGCTGTAGGGCAGGGTCTCGTCGAACAGGCCGCAATCGCGGAACACGCTGGCGCGGAACATGGCGCTGCTGGTCAGCATCCAGCAGTCCAGCAGGAACTGGTGGTAGATCCAGCCCGAGAACGCAGGATCGGGGCCGCTGCCGCTGGCCGAACGGTCCAGGCTGGCGGGCGAGGGGAAGGCGGCGCCTTCGGCCGGCCGCTGCCAGGGCATGAAGCTGCCGTACACCACGCCCACCTCGGGCCGCGCCTGCAGCGCCGCCACCTGCACGGCCAGCTTGTCCGGGAACCAGTAGTCGTCGTGGTCCAGCAGGCACACGAATTCACCGCGGGCGATGCGCAGGCCGTGATTGCGTGCGGCGCACACGCCGGCATTGGCCTGCGGCACCACCGTCAGCCGCGGGCCCCAGGCGGCCAGGCGCTCCAGCGTGCCGTCGGTGGAGCCGTCGTCGATGACGATCAGCTCGACCGCGGGATGCGTCTGCGCCAGCACGCTGGCCACCGTCTCGTCGATGTAGGCGGCGCAGTTGTAGGTGGGCACGATGACGCTCACCAGCGGCGGCGCGGCATCGGTCACGGTGGGCGACGGCGGCTGCATGGTCAGGCGATGCGGAACTCGGGCGCATGCGCCCGCAGCCACAACTCCAGCATGGTGAGGATCCACACCATTTCGCCGTAGTAGCCGGGATGGGCGGGCAGGTGCTGCGTCATCAGCGCATCCAGGAAGGGCTGGCGCACCAGGTTGCGCGTGCCCAGGCTGCCCAGCGCGTCGGCGGCCAGCCGTTGCAGGCCGGCATGGCGCTGCGTCCACACGCCGAAGGGCAGGCCGAAGCCCTGCTTCTTCTTGGTGATGATCTCGTCGGGCAGGAAGCCGCGCAGCGCTTCCTTGAAGAACCAGCGCAGCTTCAGGCCGCGCAGCTTGTAGTCGGTGGGCAGCCGCAGGGAGAAGTCCACCAGCGCGCTGTCCAGCATCGGGAAGGCCACGGCCAGCCCGGCCAGCCGCGTGGTGCCGCACACCTTGGGCAGGTCGGTCTCGGCCAGGGTGTAGCGCCAGTCGAAGGCCAGCTGGCGGTTGAGCAGGCTGTGGGTGCGCGCCTCGCGCCACACGCCGGCCTGATCGCGCATCGGGCCTTCCACGTCCACCGCGGCGCGGAAGGCGGGCGTCAGCACGTCGTCCAGGCCCAGGCGCAGCAGCAGGTTGTAGGTTTCCAGGCGCTGCGGCAGCGGCTGGCGCGCCTGGTCCACGTAGCTGGCGGCCTTGCGCGCCAGCGGCAGGCGGCGGGCGGCCCCGGTGCCCAGCGCCGGCTCGATCAGCGCGGCGCGCAGGCCCGCCGGCACGGCGCCGTACCAGTTGAACACCCGCTGCTTGGCATAGCGCACGTTGCCGCCGAACAGCTCGTCGCCGCCGTCGCCGGCCAGGATGCGCGAGACGCCGTCGCGCCGGGCCATCAGCGCGCAGTAGTAGGCCGGCAGTGCCGACGAGTTGCCGAACGGCTGGTCGTAGGCGGCCGCCACCTCCGGCATGCTGCGCAGCAGGTCTTCCGGCGTCACGTAGTACTCGTGGTGGTCGGTGCCGAAGCGCTTGGCCGCAATGCGCGCGAACTCCATCTCGTCGTAACCCTCGGCGTCGAAGCCGATGGAATACGTGGACGCGCGCTGGCCGGTGGCCTCGGAGAGCATGCCGGCCACGGTGGAGCTGTCGGTGCCACCGCTCAGGAAACAGGCCGGCCGCTGCGGGTCGGCGCATCGCTGCACCGCCTGGCGCAGCAGGCCGCGGAATTCGTCGCGCAGGCTGTCGAAGCTGTGGCGCGGCGCGGGGCCGGCATCGACGAAATGCGGCACCCAGTAGGGCTGCACATGCACCGTGCGCCCGTCGTACACCGCGCAATGGCCGGGCGGTAGCCGGTGCACGCCCTGGTGCACCGTGCGCGGCGACGGAATGGCGTGGAAGTACAGGTAGTCGTACAGCGCCTGGGTGTCGAGCGAGTGCTGCGCGTCGGCGAGCAGGTGCGCCTGCTCGGCAAAGCGCAGCACGCCGTGGTCGATGCGCCAGCACAGCGTGCGCACGGCGAAGCGGTCCACCGCCAGGAACACCCGGCCGCCCTCCAGCGGCAGGGCCACGGCGAAGGCGCCGTCGGCCTTGGCCGCCGCGGTCAGCGGGTCGGCCGCCACGGCCGCACGCCATGCAGCGGCGCTGCCTTCGCGGGCCTGCAGGGCGGCCAACGCGGGGTCGCTGAAGGTCGGGTCGCCCAGCACGAGTGCGGCGGCGGAGGTGTCGGGGAGTACGGCGGACATGCTCGCGATGCGGTTCTTGGTGTTCAGGACTGGGCCGGCAGCGCACCGGGCAGGCGCAGCGAGGCGAGTGGCCGCTCCGCCACGCCGCGCGGCGTGGTGGGCATCAGCATCGGCCGCAGCGCGTCGGCATCGGCCGGCAGCTCCAGCGCGCGCAGGCGGGCGGCGACGGCTTTGCGCACGCGGTAGTCGCCCGCCGCGGGGTCGACCAGGTCGGCCAGCGAGAGCAGGGCATTGCCCTGCACCTCGGCGCCGTCAGTCGGCACCTGGCCGCCGCCCACCAGCAAATTGTTAAGCAGGCGCACACGGTCGGTGCCCGGCCGCACCGCAAGGAAGACCCCCGTCGGCCCCAACTCATTCACCAGGGTGTTGAAGGCCATGTGCAATTCGTTTGGCGCGGGGTACAGGCCCTCGGCGCCGAAGGAAACCAACCGCTGGTTCTCGCTGCCTGGTCCCTGCTGGATCACGTTGCCCACCACGACGGCTACGCCGCCGTTGGGAAACTCGAGCTCATAGCTAGCGTGGCCATCGGGGCCGTCTACCAGCCGGTTGTACGTCACCAGGTTGTCGCGCGCCCGGCTTTTCAGCAGGTGGCCGCTTTGCGCGCCCTGGAAATGGCTGCCTGTGACCACCAACCGGCCGATGGCACCAGCGTACACATGGTGGTTGCCGCCATCGGCGCGCAGGTGGCGGGTGAATTCGCAGCGCTCGATCACCACCTCAACGCCGGGATCGTTGCCGGCGAGCACGCCGCATTGGCTGTCGGAAAAGCGGCAGTCGGTGATGTGGACGCTGCCCGTCTCCACGCGGATGCCGGCGCCGTTCAAGCTGGGCACCTGCACGCCTTCGAAGTCGAAGCCTTCAACTCGGAACTGACGGCCGCGGGTGACGAACAAGCCCTTGCCCTGCGCGGCTGCACCGTCGGCCAGCAGGCGCACCCGGCCCCCCACTGCGCGCAGTTGCAAACGGCTCTGCGGCCAAAAGGCCACATCGCCGCGGTATTCGCCGGCATCCACCTCGATCAACATGTTGTCGGTAGCCATGCGGGCGGCCTGCGCCAGAGTGCGAACCGACCGGCTTGGCCCCACCTGTAGCGTGGTGGGCGGCACGTCGGCACGCTGCGCCCAGGCCGGCGCGCACAGCAGGGAGCCCAGTGCCAGCAGCGCATGGCGACGCTGCCGGGCGGATGACGGGTGGTGAGCCCTCGACATGTTTCGACCCCCAAGGGTGACTACGTTGGCTGCCTGGTGGCGGGCAGCGGCGGCACGCCTACCGGGTGCCGCGGGCCGGAGGAAGCGCCCTGGCGGGTGCCTCCGATCGCTGCGGATTGTCGGGCAACTCTTTTGGGGGAGCACCATCCCCCCCTCGAATCGAGCCGTCGGTGTGCGTTTTCACGGCTTTTGCTGTTGCTGCATCCGCAACGGGACGCCGGAATCGTGCAAGCAGGGGCTTGAGCTGGCGCGCCGCCGCCTCCCGCGCGGCGCCCAGGGCGCCGGCCACGGTGCGGGGGTTGTAGGCCACCAGGCCCCAGCGTTCACGCCGCTGCGTCATCCACTGCTGCTTGTATTTCTCGTCGCCGGCCAGGAAGTCGACCTCGCGCACGCGGTCGTGCTCCAGCACGTGGCGCATGAGCATCTCGGTGACCAGCGAGCCGAGCGAGTAGGCCTTGTGGGCCTCGTCGTAGGCCACCTTGTAGATCTCGGCGCGGCCACCAGCCACGATCCACAGCTGGGTGGCGACCGCCTGGCCGTTGAGCCGCGCCACGCCCAGCCGCAGCCAGCCGTGCTCCGCGCACATGCGCACCAGGCCGGGCATGAAGCCGGGATACGGCTCCTGCGGCTTCCAGCTGGAGGCGTACACGGTGTGATAGGCCTCGATGGCGCTGTCCAGCCGGTCGCCTCCGGTGACGATCTCCAGCGTGCCACCGTCGGCCTCGAACTTGCGGCCCATGCGCTTGCAGGTGCTGCGCAGGCCGGAGCTGCGTTGCTTCCAGTAGGTGTCCCAGTCCAGGCCTTCGCTGGGCAGGTACCAGTTGCCGAACGCGAAGTACGGGTGGCAATGCAGCCCGGCGGCGCGCAGGGCCTCCTGCAGCAGCGCATACGTGCGGCTGTCCGGGTCCATCGGCGCCAGCCGCATGGACGCGGGCCGGTGCTGGCGCACCACCGCGCGCAGGGCGTCGGCCAGCGGCTGCGCGGCCAGGTCGTCGGCCAGTGCCGGCGCGTGGAAGGTGGTGTAGTAGTTGCCCAGGCTGTCCAGCCGGCGCGGCTGGCCATCGGCCGCCTCGCGCCGCAGCAGCGGCAGCACCGCCCGTGTGCGGCCGTCGTGCTGCAGCAGCAGGAAGCCCGGCGTGCTGCCCGGTTCCTGCACCTGGGCGCAGAAGTTCTCGAACCAGGCGAGGCCGGCCTGCATGCCGTGCGCGGCGGCCTTGGCCGTCATCAGGGCGCGCGCGTCGTCCGGCAGCAGGCGCAGCTCGGTGATCCACGGGGTGTGCAGGTCAGGGGCGGTGGTAGGCATGCGCGGCGAGCGGTTCAGGGGCGGGGGAGCAGGCGCACAGGCGCAGGGGCGGACGGGCACTGACATGTCCTCACCCGGCCTGCAGGGCGGTCGACACGGTGTTCAGCAGCCAGTCCATCTGTGCATCGTCGATGGCCTGGTGGCAGGGCAGATGCACCAGCGCGCTGCGATAGCGGGTGGCCACCGGGCAGTCGCTGACGGCCATGTCGTCCCAGCGGCCCAGCGGCACGGCGCGGCGCTTGAGCGCTGGAAACTGCCGCTGTGGTGCCTGCAGCAGCAGCGGAAACATGTAGGGCACGGTGCCTTCGGGCAGCACGGGCTGCAGCGGCCGGGCGCCGGACCAGTGTCGGCTGGCCTCCACCCACTGGACGTAGCGGGCGCGTCGGCGCTCGGCCAAGCGCCGCGCATCCACATGGCGGCTCAGCCAGCGCGCGAAGCCCAGTGCCGGCCGGCCCAGCTGCCTGGCGTCGAACTGGCTGGACGGCCTGCCGTCGGCCACCAGCCGGTCGGCGTCGTCGGGCAGCGGGCGCGAGTCGTCCACCGGCTGCGGGGCGGGCAGGGCCGGCGCGCGCATGCGTTGCAGGGTGTGCCAGGCTGCGCGCAGTTCGGCCAGCGGCCCGGCACGATCCGGCAGGGCGGGCAGCGGCCGGCCGCTGTTGTCCCACAGCAGGCCGCCTTCGGGCAGCGGATGAAACTTGTACGAGCTGGCGATGCCGAAGCGGCCGTGCCCACCCAGGCCGGCGGCGCCCGGCGCCGGCGGGCCGCCGACCAGCACATGGGAGCAGTCCTCCACCAGCAGCGGCGCCACGTCGGGCCGGGCCGCCAGCAGCGGCGCCAGCGACTGCGCAAAGCCGAAGAAGTGCGCCGCGATCACCGCACGCACCGGCGGGCCGCCGGCGTCCAGGCGGGCCAGCAGGTCGGCCGCATCCAGGCGCAGGTCGTCGGCCAGGCGGTAGAAATGCACCGTCGCGCCGAGCGCCAGCGCGCCGTCGATCATCGTGCGGCAGTGGTACGCCGGTGCCAGCACCCGCGTGCCCGGGCCCACGCCGGCTGCGGCCAGCGCGGCATGCAGCGCATGGCGGCCGTAGGCATGGCTGCGCACCGAGGCGCCGGCCAAGCCAGGTGCGGGCCGGGGCGCGGCGCGCCAGCGCAGGTCGGCGCGGCGCAGCCAGGGCATCACCGGCACCGCAGCGGGCGGGAAGCCGCAGCCCGCGGGCACGAACTGCCGGATCTGCAGTGCTGCGGGTGTTGCTGCAGCGGCGTCGCCTGTCAGCGACGGGGCGGCGGCGCTCACGGGCGCCGTTCCTGACCGCGCGGGCGCCGCGGTAGCGGGCCGGCGCTGCCTGCCGGGCAGGTGTTCATCGACTTGCCGCGGCGCTGGCCGCCGAGGCGGGCAGCGCGGGTGCGGAGGCGGCCGCACGGCCGGGCAGCGGTGCGCCCGGCACCGGTTCCTGCCACTTGCCGGCTTCCACCAGCCGGGCCTTCAGGTCGCCCTTGGGGAAGTCCAGCGCCTGCGCCGCATGCGCCTGCTGCAGCGCGCGGTCCCAGATCTTCAGGTCGGCGAACACCATGCCGGCGTTGTAGTGGGTGAACGGATCGTCACCCGCGTTGTCCACCACGTAGTCCAGTTGCTGCACCGCGTCCTTGGTGCGGTCCCATTGATGCAGCCAGCTGGCGTAGATCATGCGCACGATCAGGTCGTCGGGCCGCCAGCGGATGGCACGGAAGAAGTAGCACTCCACCGAGAAGTCGGAGCCGGAAGTCTTCAGCGCCTTCTCGCGCAGGCTCAGGCGGTTGAGCGTGATCAGCGCGCGGTGGTGGTTGGGATAGGCCTTCAGCGTGTAGTCGATGTCCGCGCCGAAGCTGTTGAACATCGGCTTGATCAGGTCTTCCACGTTCGGCTGGAAGTGGCCGAACTCCACCGTACGCAGCATCTCGCGCTGGTTGCGATAGTCGAACGGCCCCACGTGGGTGGGGATGTACATCGGGCCGCAGCCCTGGCTGTTCATGATCTGGGCGTGGGCTGGCAGCGCCGAGGCGGCGGCGAGCACCACGGCCGCGGCCAGGCCGGCCAGGGAGGGCATGCGCGCCGGCGCGCGGTGAGCTGGGCGGGTGTTCATGCGTGTGTGCTCCTGTGGACGTCGGCCGCCGCGCCTGCGGTACAGGCGCCGGCCAGCCAGGCCGATGTGGCACTGGCCACTTCGGAACCATAGCGTCGATCCGAGAAGGTGTGGTCGGCCTCGGGCAAGTCCACGCGCTGCAGGCCGGGGCGCGCCATCGCGCCCTTCCATGCGGGCGCGCTGCCGGTGGTGTCGATGAATTCGCGGGCGGTGTAGTCGTCGCCGCTGACGAGCAGCAGCACCGGCCCGCCAAACCGATGCCAGGCCTGCGCCATGCGGTCCTGGTAACTGGCGGGGCCGGCTGCCACGCCGCCACGGCGCCAAGCAAGCCGGCCGCGCAGCGCGGTGGCCAGGTTGCCGGCCAGTTCGCGCGCGGCCTGGCGCCCCACGCCGCCGCTGGCCACCTTGCGCCAGAAGGCGCCGTCCAGCAGCCGGCGCAGGTAGTAATGCTTGACGTGCGTGGCCGCCAGGCTTTCCTGCGAGCGCACCCACGGGTTGGCCAGCGCCAGGCCGGCCACCCGCGGATCGGCGGTCTTCCGGCAGTACAGCAGGGCGGCCGAGGCGCCATCGCACAGGCCCCACAGCACCACCTGCCGCACCCCGGCTTCGCGGCACAAGGTGTCGATCGCGGCGGCGATGTCGTCGTCGATCTGCAGGAAGTCATGCAGCGCGCCGCTGCTGTCACCCATGCCGCGCGCGTCGAAGCGCAGCACCGCATGGCCCTGGCTGGCCAGTGCCCGTGCCAGCTCCACGAACTGCCGGTGCGCGCCCACGCGGTACTGCGGTCCGCCCACCACCACCAGCACGCCGGGCTTGGCGGGGGAGGGGGCCACGGCCGGCCGGGTGAGCACGCCCACCAGCTGCTCGCCCTGGCAGGCGAACACGATGGCGGTTTCGCGGTAGGGCAGCCCGGCCGTCATGCCCGCTGCTCCGCCTGCGGCGCGCCGGCCGTGGCCATCGCCGCCAGGGTGGCGTCGATCAGCGCGGGCGCATCCTCGATCTCGACCGTCTGCCAGAAGGCCGGGCCGCGCACGGCCGCCGCGTGTACCGGCACGCCGGCAGCACGCCACTTGTCGAGCGCCAGCGCGGAAGCGGGCGTGAGCGCCGGCTCGGCACGCGAGGTGACCTCCAGCCATCGCAGCGACGCGGTGCTTTCCAGCGGCTGCAAGATGGCAGCTTCCAGGCCGAGCGCCACCGCGGGCGGCAGCCGGTAGCCGGCCACATCCACCGCCTGGCCTTGTGCCAGCTGCTGCTTTAGCGCTGCGGTGGCGCCTTGCTGCTTGCCTTCGATCAGGTCGGCGGCCGCCTGCAGCCGCAGAAACTGTTGCAGCGCCTGCTTGCCGGCGATGACCGGCTGCCACAGCAGCAGTCCGCAGCCAGGGCCCAACGCCGCCGCCGCGGCGCCGGCCAGCAGCGCCCCGGTGCGCAGTCCCCACAGCCACAGCGGCAGGCCGGGATGGCGCGCCTGCAGCCAGCGCGCCGCCGCCAGCGCGTCCTCGATCCAGCCCTGCCAGCTGGCGTCGGCCAGCTCGCCGCTGCTGTCGCCGCAGCCGTGCAGGTCGATGCACAGCACCGCGTAGCCCTGCGCGGCCAAGGCACGCGACTGCATCGCCACCATGCGGCGGGACTTGTTCATCTCCTCGGCAAACGGCGGCAGGTACAGCACCGCGCCGCGCGCAGGCAGCGCGCCGGCCGGCGGATGGTGGATGCACAAGCGCGCACCGTCCGCATGCTCGACAGGAAGAAAGAAGGCTTCCATCGCGATCAGCGAGGCGGGCGCGACCCGATGCCGCGCCGGGCCGTCATGCGGCCAGCTTGCCGTCGACGAACTGAACCAGCGCACCAACGGTGGAGAAGGTGCTGCCGTCGATGTCGTCGTCGTCCACGGTAATGCCGAAATGCGTTTCCAGGCCGGCGATCAGCGACACCACGGCCATCGAGTCCAGCTCGGGCAGCGCACCCAGCAGCGGCGTGTCGAGGTCGAAGCCCGCGGCACGGCCTTGCAGGCCCAGCGTTTCGTCCAGCACGGCGAGCAGTTCGCTCTTCACATCCATCAGGGCACTCCGGGGGCTTGGTTCAGGGGGTCCAGCAGCGCGGCGATTCTAGGAGCCCATGCTTCCCCCAAACGGGTGGGTTCCGTGCCGGGCTGCGCATTCAGCGCAGGCGCAACGGCTGGGGACTGCCGGCGCCTGCATGCCATACTTTTTTCCATGCCTGACAGTCACTTGCTTCACGAACTGGTCCACGTCGCGGCGGCGCGCGACGGCGCGACGCCGGCCCTCACGCACGGCGCCGACACGCTGAGCTACGCCACGCTGGACGACGCGGTCCGCCGTTTCGCCGGCGGCGTGGTGCATGCGGGCCTGCAGCGCGGCGAGCGGGTGGGCATCTACCTGGAAAAGCGCTTCGAGACGGTGATCGCGAGCTTCGGCGCGCCCGCCGCGGGCGGCGTGATGGTGCCGATCAATCCGCTGCTGAAGGCGGAGCAGGCCGCCTTCATCCTGCAGGACTGCGACGTGCGGGTGCTGGTCACCTCGCCGGAGCGGCTGGCGGCGCTGGCGCCGGTGCTGGCCGGCTGCCCGGCGCTGCGCTGCGTGGTAGTCACCGGGACCGGCGCGCCGGCGGACCTGGCGCTGCCGCCGGGGGTCGCGCCGCTGTCGTGGACAGCGCTGCTGGAAGGGCCGCAGGCCGCGCCGCACCGGGTGGTCGACAGCGACATCACCGCCATCCTCTACACCTCCGGCTCCACCGGGCGGCCCAAGGGCGTGGTGCTGTCTCACCGCAACATGGTCGCGGGCGCCAAGAGCGTGGCCACCTACCTGGACAACCGGCCCTCCGACACCCTGCTGGCCGCGCTGCCGCTGTCGTTCGATGCAGGCTTTAGCCAGCTGACCACCGCCTTCCATGCCGGCGCGCGGGTGGTGCTTCTGAACTATCTGATGCCACGCGACGTGCTCAAGGCGATGGCCAAGGAACGCGTGACCGGCCTGACCGCCGTGCCGCCGCTCTACATCCAGCTCACGCAGCTGGAATGGCCGGCCGAGATCGACGGCCACCTGCGCTACTTCGCCAACACCGGCGGCCGGATGCCGCGCGAAACGCTGACCGCGCTGCGCCAGCGCGTGCCTTCGGCCAAGCCGTTCCTGATGTACGGCCTGACCGAAGCCTTCCGCTCGACCTACCTGCCGCCCGAGGAGGTGGACCGCCGGCCCGACTCCATCGGCAAGGCGATCCCGAATGCCGAGATCCTGGTGCTGCGCGACGACGGCACCGAGTGCAGCCCCGACGAGCCAGGCGAGCTGGTGCATCGCGGTGCGCTGGTGGGCCAGGGCTACTGGAACGACGCCGAGAAGACGGCGGAGCGCTACAAGCTGCTGCAGCCCGGCATCGGCGGCCGGCTGGGCGGTCTGCAGCTGCCCGAGTACGCGGTGTTTTCCGGCGACACGGTGCGCCGGGACGCCGAGGGCTTCCTGTACTTCATCGGCCGGCGCGACGAAATGATCAAGACCTCGGGCTACCGGGTGAGCCCGACCGAGGTGGAAGAGGTGCTGTACGCGACGAAGCTGGTGGGGGAATGCGCCGCCTTCGGCGTGGAGCACGCCGCGCTGGGCCAGGCCATCCAGGTGGTGGCCACCGCGCCGGACGGCAGCGAAGCTCTGGACGTGCCGGCGCTGCTGGCGCAGTGCCGTGTGCACATGCCGGCCTACATGGTGCCGGCCGGCGTGGTGCCGGTGGCCGGGCCGCTGCCGCGCAACCCGAACGGCAAGATCGACCGCAAGCTGCTGGCCGCGCGCTGGGCCGAGCAGGCGCTGTAGCCAGGCCGCGCGGTCAGACCTTGTAGTAGTCCCGGTACCACGCGACGAAGCGCCGCACGCCTTCGTCCACCGAGGTGGCGGGCGTGAAGCCGGTCCAGGCCTCCAGCTCGGACACGTCGGCGTAGGTGGCTGGCACGTCGCCGGGCTGGATGTCGCGCAGCTCCTTGATCGCCTCGCGGCCGGTGTGGCGCTCGATGGCGGCGATGAAGTCCATCAGCGGCACCGGCTGGTGGTTGCCGATGTTGAACACCCGGTACGGCGCATGGCTGGCGGCGGGGTCGGCCTGGCCGCGGTCGTAAGCCGGATCGGCGGCCGGCGGCTTGTCCAGCGTGCGCACCACGCCTTCGGCGATGTCGTCGATGTAGGTGAAGTCGCGCACCATCCGCCCGTGGTTGAACACCTGGATCGGCTCGCCTGCCAGGATGGCGCGGGTGAACAGGAACAGCGCCATGTCCGGCCGGCCCCAGGGTCCGTAGACGGTGAAGAAGCGCAGCCCCGTGGTCGGCAGGTTGAACAGGTGGCTGTAGGTGTGGGCCATCAGCTCGTTGGCCTTCTTGGTGGCCGCATAGAGGCTCACCGGATGGTCCACGCCGTGGTGCTCCGAGAACGGCATCACCGTGTTGCCGCCGTACACGCTGGAGCTGGAGGCGTACACCAGGTGCTGCACGCCGTGGTGTCGGCAGCCTTCCAGGATGTTGGTGAAGCCCACCAGGTTGCTGTCGACGTAGGCATGCGGGTCGACCAGCGAATGGCGCACGCCGGCCTGCGCGGCCAGGTGCACCACGCGGTCGAACTTCTCCTGGGCGAACAGGGCGGGCATGCCGCTGCGGTCGGCCACGTCCAGCTGCTGGAAGCGGAAGCCGGGCTGGTCCTGCAGCGTCGCCAGGCGGTCGCGCTTGAGCTGGGGGTCGTAGTAGGCGTTAAGGTTGTCGATGCCGACCACCTCGTCGCCCTGCGCCAGCAGCAGGCGGGCGACGTGGGCGCCTATGAAGCCGGCGGCGCCGGTGAGCAGGATCTTGGGCATGGTTTGTGGAGGAGTGCCGGCCTGGGTGTGGCCGTTGTGTGGCTATTCTGAGCCAAGTCCTCTTACGCTCCGGCGCTTGAGTCCGGGCCGCCGCTGCGCAGGCACGCGGCATGCGTGTCACGCCACACAGGCAGAATCCAGTCAGTTGACGGGCCGCGGGCCCGATTCAGGGAGAGAAGAAGCATGAAGATCACCGTCGTTGGCGCCGGTTACGTGGGTTTGGTCACAGGCGCCTGCCTGGCCGAGATGGGCAACCACGTGGTGTGCCTGGATGTGGACGCACGCAAGATCGCGATGCTCCAGCGCGGGGAGATCCCCATCCATGAGCCGGGCCTGGACGCCGTCGTGCAGCGCAATGCCGCGGCCGGCCGGCTGCAGTTCACCACCGACGTGGCCGCCGCCGTGGGCCATGGCACCCTGCAGTTCATCGGCGTGGGCACCCCGCCGGACGAGGACGGCTCCGCCGACCTGCAGTACGTGCTGGCTGCCGCCCGCAACATCGGCCGCCACATGACCGACTACAAGGTCGTGGTCGACAAGAGCACCGTGCCCGTGGGCACCGCCGACAAGGTGCGCGCCGCCATCGCCGAGGAGCTGGCCGCCCGCAACCTGCAGATGGACTACGCGGTGGTGAGCAACCCCGAATTCCTGAAGGAAGGTGCGGCGGTCGACGACTTCATGCGGCCCGACCGCGTGGTGGTGGGCTCCGACGACGAACGCGCCAGCCTGCTGATGCGCGCCGTGTACGCACCCTTCATGCGCAACCACGACAAGCTGATCGTGATGGACGTGCGCAGCGCCGAATTCACCAAGTACGCCGCCAACGCGATGCTGGCCACCCGCATCAGCTTCATGAACGAGCTGGCGCTGCTGGCCGAGCGCGTGGGCGCCGACATCGAGCTGGTGCGCAAGGGCATCGGCAGCGATCCGCGCATCGGCACGCACTTCCTGTACGCGGGTGCTGGCTATGGCGGCTCCTGCTTCCCGAAGGATGTGAAGGCGCTGATCCACATTGGCGCCGACAACGGCGTGCCGCTGCAGGTGCTCAATGCGGTGGAAGCCGCCAACGAGCGCCAGAAGCATGTGCTGGTCGAGCGCGTGACCGCGCGCTTCGGTGAAGACCTGAGCGGCCGCACGCTGGCCGTTTGGGGCCTGGCCTTCAAGCCCAACACCGACGACATGCGCGAGGCGCCCAGCCGCGTGGTGATCGCCGAGCTGGTCAAGCGCGGCGCCAAGATCCAGGCTTACGACCCCGTGGCGATGGAGGAGGCCAAGCGCGTGCTGGAAGGCGTGCCGGGCGTGAGCTTCGTCGCTGGCCAGCAGGCCGCGCTGGAAGGCGCCGACGCGCTGCTGATCGTCACGGAATGGAAGGAATTCCGTAACCCGGACTTCGAGTTCATCAAGGCGACGCTCAAGCAGCCGGTGATCTTCGACGGCCGCAACCTCTACGAGCCAGCGCTGATGAAGGCCTTCGGCCTCGAGTACCTGGCCATCGGCCGCGCCGCCGCCTTGCCGGCCAGCGCCTGAGCCTTTCCGTTCCTGCAGTTGCCATGACCGACACGACCTCGCCCCCGCCGGTGCGCCGCCTGCCCGAGCACGCACCCCTGCAGCAGTTTGCGGTGCGCGAAGGCGAGCTCGTCATCGGTGGCGAGCGGCTGAGCCTGCTCGCCGAGCGTGTCGGCCAGACGCCGTTCTACGCCTACGACCGCGGTGCGCTGCGCCAGCGCGTGAGCGAACTGCGCCAGGCGCTGCCGCAACAGGTCAAGCTGCACTACGCGATGAAGGCCAACCCGATGCCGGCGGTGGTCGGCTTCATGGCCGGCCTGGTCGATGGCATCGACGTGGCGTCGGCGGGTGAGCTGAAAGTGGCGCTGGACGCCGGCGCCGATCCGGCCGAGGTGAGCTTCGCCGGCCCCGGCAAGACGGAAGCGGAGCTGCGCCGCGCCGTGGCGTCGCGCGTGCTGATCAACCTCGAATCGCCGCGCGAGGTGAGGTTGCTGGCCGGCATCACCCAGCGGCTCGGCCTGCCGGCGCGGGTGGCGGTGCGCGTGAACCCGGACTTCGAGCTGAAGGGCTCGGGCATGAAGATGGGCGGCGGGCCGAAGCAGTTCGGGGTCGATGTGGAGCAGCTGCCGGCGCTGATGGCCGACATCCGTGCGGCCGGGCTGGCGTTCGAAGGCTTCCACCTGTTCGCCGGCTCGCAGAACCTGAAGGCCGAGTCGATCTGCGATGCGCAGCAGCAGTCGTACGCGCTGGCGTTGCGGCTGGCCGAGATCGCGCCTTCGCCGGTGCAGTTCCTGAACCTGGGCGGCGGGTTCGGCATTCCGTACTTTCCGGGCGAGCAGCGGCTCGACCTGGCGCCCATTGGCGAGAACCTGGCCGGGCTGGTGGAGCGTGCCGCCCGCGAGCTGCCGCGGGCTTCGCTGGTGATCGAACTGGGCCGCTACCTGGTGGGCGAGGCCGGCGTGTACGTGGCCCGGGTGCTCGACCGCAAGGTCTCGCGCGGCCAGGTGTTCCTGGTGACTGATGGCGGCCTGCACCATCACCTGTCGGCCTCGGGCAATTTCGGCCAGGTGGTGCGCAAGAACTATCCGGTGGCCATCGGCAACCGCATGGGCAGTGCGGAGCGGGAGCCGGCCTCGGTCGTCGGCCCGCTGTGCACGCCGCTCGACCTGCTGGCGGACCGCATGGAACTGCCGGTGGCCCAGGAGGGCGACCTGGCGGTGGTGTTCCAGTCGGGCGCCTATGGCGCCAGCGCCAGCCCGCAGAACTTCCTCGGCCACCCGGGCTGCGTCGAGGTGCTGGTCTAGCAGCCGGCCGCCAGGCCGGCAGGGTGATCAGCCCTTGCCCAGATCCTGGTCCAGCGTGAAGCGGGCGCCTTCGTACTGGCCGAGCAGCTCCGTCAGCAGCGGCAGGAGCGCGGCCAGGGTGTCGTGCAGCACGAAGGGCGGATTGATCACGAACATGCCGCTGCCGTGCAGGCCGAAGCCGTCGCCTTCGCCGCGGTGCACATGCAGCGTGGCATGCAACCAGCCCTTGGGTGCTTCCTTGGCCGCGGCCATCAGCCGCTTGGGCAGCTGCGCCGCCTCCACGATCTGAACCTGCGGGTACCAGACCATCACCGTGCCCTGGGCGAAGCGGGTCAGGCACTCGCGCACCGCGCCCACCACCTTGGCGTAGTCGGTCTTCAACTCATACGAAGGGTCGATCAGCACCGCGCCGCGGCGCGAGGGCGGCGGCAGTTCCTTCTGCAGCGCCGCGAAGCCGTCGCTCATCTGCACCTTGGTGTGCGGCCGGTGGCCGAGGAAGCTCTCGAGGATGCGGTTGTCGGTCGGGTGCAGCTCGTACAGGCTCATCCGGTCGGTGGCGCGCAGCAGCATCTGCGCGATGCCGGGCGAGCCGGGGTACTGCTCCAGCGCACCGCCGCCGTTGAACTGGCGCACCAGCTCGACGTACTCCGCCAGCGGGGCGGGCAGGTCGGGGTGGTCCCACAGGCGGCCGATGCCGCTCTCGAACTCGCCGCGCTTTTGCGCATAGCGCCCGGCCAGCGAATAACCGCCGGCGCCGGCGTGCGTGTCGACCAGGGTGTAGGGCTTGTCCTTTTCGCCCATGTAGCGAAGCACCTGGGCGAGCACCAGGTGCTTGAGGACGTCGGCATGGTTGCCGGCGTGGAAGGCGTGTCGGTAGGCGAGCATGGCTGCACTGTAACTAGCATGGATCGGCCTGGGGCGTGCGCAGCAAGGTTGCCGGCTTTTACGTAGGCTCTGGGGGTTCTCCCCAACTCCAAGAAGCCCAAACCCATGTCCACCCTCTTCGACCCGATCCGCATCGGCGACATCGAACTCGCCAACCGCGTGGTGATGGCGCCGCTGACGCGCAACCGCGCCACCGGCCAGCTGCCCAACGACCTCACGGTCGAGTACTACGCACAGCGCGCCAATCCGATGACCGGCTTCGGCCTGATCATCACCGAGGCCACGCAGATCATGCCGGAGGGCCAGGGTTACCTCGACACCCCCGGCATCCACAGCCCCGAGCAGGTCGCGGCCTGGCGCAAGGTGACGACCGCGGTGCATGCGCAGGGCGGCAGGATCGTGGTGCAGCTGTGGCACGTGGGCCGCATCTCTCACACCTCGCTGCTGCCGGGCGGCCAGGCGCCGGTGTCCTCCACCAACCGCGTGGCCAAGGGCAAGACCTTCACCGCCAAGGGCTTCGAGGACGTGTCGGCCCCGCGCGCCCTGCGCACCGACGAGATCCCCGGCATCGTGCAAGCCTACCGCCATGCGGCGCGCTGCGCCGTCGACGCCGGCTTCGACGGCGTGGAAGTGCACGCGGCCAACGGCTACCTGATCGAGCAGTTCCTGCGCGACAGCATCAACGACCGCACCGACGAATACGGCGGCTCCATCGCCAACCGCGCCCGCTTCCTGGTGGAAGTGGTCAAGGCCGTGACCGACGAGATCGGCGGCGGCCGCACCGGCATCCGGCTGTCGCCGGTCACGCCCGTGAACGACGCTGGCCAGGACAGCGACCCCCAGGCGCTGTTCAACCACGTGGTCGAGCAGATCGCGCCGATGCACCTGTCGTACATCCACGTGATCGAAGGCCAGACCGGCGGCGACCGCAACGTGGCGCCGTTTGATTACCAGGCCCTGCGCCAGCGCTTCCCCGGCGCCTGGATGGTGAACAACGGCTACGACCGCCAGATGGCACTGGACGCCGTCGCCCAGCGCAAGGGTGATCTGGTGGCTTTCGGCAAGCCGGCCATCGCCAACCCCGACCTCACCCGCCGCCTGCACCTGGGCGCGGAGCTGGCCCGCCCGGACCAGAAGACGATGTACGGCGGTGGCGCCCAGGGCTACACCGACTACCCCACGCTCGACGCACAGCCCGCGTAAGTGACGCGGCGCCTCGACGGCCGCTGGCTGATGCGCGTGGCCGGCACGCTGCTGCTGGCCTGGCTGGCGGCGCTGGCGTGCGAGCGTCTCGGCACGCCGCTGCCCTGGATGATCGGCCCGCTGCTGGCCACCGCCATCGGCTGCGTGGCTGGCGTGCGGCTGGCCGCGGCCGGCCCGCTGCGCAACGCCGGGCAGTGGGCCATCGGCACCTCGCTGGGGCTGTACTTCTCGCCGCAGGTGCTGGGGCTGCTGGTGGCGCTGGCGCCGGCGTTGCTGGCCGGCGTGGCCTGGGCGCTGCTCATCGGCGGCGTGTTCGCCGGCGTGCTGCGGCGCGCGCTGCCGGGCGTCGATCCGGCCACCGCGCATTTCGCGGCGGCCATCGGCGGCGCCTCCGAGATGGCGGTGCTGGCAGAACGCCACGGCGGCCGGGTCGACCTGGTGGCGGCCTCGCATTCGCTGCGGGTGCTGCTGGTGGTGCTTGTGATTCCATTCGGCTACCAGGCGGCCGGCCTGCATGGGCTGGACACCACCCCGCTGGCGGTGCAGGGCGTGCAGCCCGGCGGGCTGCTCCTGCTGGTGCTGGCCACGGTGGCCGGCAGCCTGGCGGTGTGGCGTACCGGCCTGCCCAATCCGTGGGTGCTGGGCTCGCTGTTCGTGGCGGCGGCGCTCAGCGGCAGTGGTCTGCAGCTGTCCGCCCTGCCGCCGGAGGTCAGCCATGTCGGCCAGCTGCTCATCGGGGTGGCGCTGGGCACCCGCTTCAACCGCAGCTTCCTGCACACCGCGCCGCGCTGGCTGGCGGCGGTGGCGCTGGGCACGCTGGCGATGATCGCGGCCTCGGCCGTGTTCGCCTGGTTGCTGGCGCAGGCCGCCGGCCTGCACTGGGCCACGGTGCTGTTGGGCACCTCGCCTGGCGGCATCGCCGAAATGTGCATCACCGCCAAGGTGCTGCAGCTGGGCGTGCCGGTGGTCACCGCCTTCCATGTGGTGCGCTACGTGGCGGTGCTGCTGCTCACCGGGCCGCTGTTCCGCCGGCAGCAGCGCCGGCTGGCTGCGGCGGCCTAGGCGCGCGCGGCGCGCCGGGCGCGGAACAGCTCGGGGATCGACACTTCGCGCGGCCCGGGCACCACTTCGAAGCGGTCGCCCGCGCGCAGGCTGCCGGGCTCGCGCACCGCCAGGTAGAATCCGCAGTAGCCCGACTGCCACATCATCTTTCCGGCTTGCGGAAAGCCCATGGCCGCATTCAGCTTGCCGCAGGGGAAGCGCGGCTCGCTCACCGCCAGGGTGCAGCCCGGCAGACGCAGCAGGTCGCCGATCCATACCTGCTGCTCCAACAGGCCGCGCAGGGTGAGGTTCTCGCCCAGCAGGGCCGCCGGCGGAACCTCGTCCCACAGCGCCACCCGGGCCTGGGCGCGCACCGTCTGCCAGAAGGCGTAGTGCTCGGCCGGGTAGGCGTACACCGCCTTGGCGACGCCGCCGTGCACCGTCAGGTCGGCCTGTTCATCGCCGATCAGGCCGGTGGGGCCCACCTGGACCTCGCCGTCCACCGGCTGCTTGCGAAAGCCGCTGAGCACGGTGCGGCCCGAAACCTGCAGCGGCTGCGCCCGGCCGACATTGACGAATTCCACGGTTCCAGTCGCTTGCATATGGCTATACCTGTTGCGCATACCCTCCCCCGGACGGGTGGTTACGGCGCGATTACACTCAAATTGAAATGCCTCGACAGGGTACGGCGTGATCCGCCCACCCCGATGAACACCCGGCCCAAGCGCGCCTTTCGCTCATCTGGCATCCCTCTGCGTCGCGGTATGCGGCGAGCCTCGAACATGCACCACCTGCTGTTCGGGGCTGGCCCTATCCCGTATTTGTAATCCGACGATTGGAGTAGCCAATGAACAGTCCCGCCCTGGGAGGCCTGCGCCTCAATGTGCCCGCCTGGGTCAAGCATGACCGGCTCGTTGCCTGGGTGGCCGACATCGCCGCGCTGACGCAGGCCGCCGACATCTACTGGTGCGACGGCTCGGAAGAAGAGTACAACCGCCTGTGCGCCCAGCTCGTGGCCGCGGGCACCTTCCGCAAGCTCAACCCGGAGCTGCGCCCCAACAGCTACCTCGCCTGGAGCGACCCGGGCGACGTGGCCCGCGTGGAAGACCGCACCTACATCTGCAGCCAGAACAAGGAAGACGCCGGCCCCACCAACAACTGGACCGACCCGACCGAGATGCGCACGCTGCTGCAGACCGGCGACCAGGCGTTGTTCAAGGGCGCGATGAAGGGCCGCACGCTGTACGTGGTGCCGTTCTCGATGGGCCCGCTGGGCTCGCCCATCGCCCACATCGGCGTGGAACTGAGCGACAGCCCCTACGTGGCCGTCAACATGCGCCTGATGACCCGCATGGGCCGCGCGGTGCTGGACGTGCTGGGCACCGACGGCGAATACGTGCCCTGCGTGCACACCGTGGGCGCGCCGCTGGAAGCCGGCCAGAAGGACGTGGCCTGGCCCTGCAACCCCACCAAGTACATCGTCCATTACCCCGAGACGCGCGAGATCTGGAGCTACGGCTCGGGCTACGGCGGCAACGCGCTGCTCGGCAAGAAGTGCTTCGCGCTGCGCATCGCCTCCAAGATGGGCCGCGACGAAGGCTGGCTGGCCGAGCACATGCTGGTGCTGGGCGTGACCAACCCGCAAGGCGTCAAGCGCCACGTGGCCGCCGCCTTCCCCAGTGCCTGCGGCAAGACCAACTTCGCGATGCTGATCCCGCCGGCCGGCTTCGAGGGCTGGAAGGTCACCACCATCGGCGACGACATCGCCTGGATCAAGCCGGGGGCCGACGGCCGCCTGTACGCCATCAACCCGGAAGCCGGCTATTTCGGCGTGGCCCCGGGCACCAACGACCTGACCAACCCGAACTGCATGGCCTCGCTCAAGCGCGACGTCATCTTCACCAACGTGGCGCTGACCGACGACGGCGACGTGTGGTGGGAGGGCATGACCGACACGCCGCCGGCGCACCTGATCGACTGGCAGGGCAAGGACTGGACGCCGGAAGCAGCCAAGCAGGCCGACGGCAAGCTGCGCCCCGCCGCGCACCCGAATGCCCGCTTCACCGTGGCCGCCACCAACAACCCCGTGCTCGACTCGGAATGGGACAACCCCGCCGGCGTGGCCATCGACGCCTTCATCTTCGGCGGCCGCCGCTCCACCACCGTGCCGCTGGTGACCGAAGCCCGCAGCTGGGTCGACGGCGTGTACATGGCCGCCACCATGGGCTCGGAAACCACCGCAGCGGCCGCCGGCCAGCAGGGCGTCGTGCGCCGGGACCCGTTCGCGATGCTGCCGTTCATGGGCTACAACATGAGCGACTACTTCCAGCACTGGCTGGACCTGGGCGCCAAGCTGCAGGGCTCGGGCGCCAAGCTGCCGGGCATCTTCTGCGTCAACTGGTTCCGCAAGGGCGCGGACGGCAAGTTCGTGTGGCCGGGCTACGGCGAAAACATGCGCGTGCTGAAGTGGATCCTCGAGCGCGTGGACGGCCAGGCGCAGGGCGAGGAGCATGTGTTCGGCATCAGCCCGCGGTACGAGGACCTGAGCTGGAACGGCCTGGCTTTCACGCCCGCGCAGTACCAGAGCGTGATCGGCATCGACACCCATGCCTGGCAGCAGGAACTGGCCCTGCATGCCGAGCTGTTCGACAAGCTGGCCTACCACCTGCCCGGCGAGCTGACCGACACCAAGCGCCGCCTGGAAGAGCGCCTGGCCGCCTGACGGCCCCCGCGCGCTGCGCGACCAGCCCGGCCGGGTTCAGCCCGCGCCGGGCTTTTTCGTCTGTGCGGCCTGCGGGCTGGGCACGAAGCCGAAGCGCGGCGGCATCTCCGCCCATGGAAGTTCGCTGACCGCCCACGCGCCGCTTTCCACCAGGCCGGAAGCGGCCTCCACGTCCAGGCTGTGCAGCAGGCCGAAGCCCAGGTCGGTGTCGGCGAACAGCCGGCCGCCGTCGTCCAGCCAGGCGCTGGCGAAGCGCGCCGGTCGGCCGGTGTGGCTCAGCAGCGTGCCGTCGGGCTGCAGGCGCCAGGTCCACGGCGCGGCTTCCAGCTCCACATACACCCGCTGCGGACCGTTCTGGAAGAACCAGCAGCCCTCCGCGTCGTGCTCGTAGTTGCGGCCGATGAAGGCCAGCAGCTTCTCGTGTTCCAGCAGGCTGCCCTTGGCCTGCGGGAACGGGCCGGCCGCCTGTGTCGCGTCATCCCGCAGGTACCAGTGGCCGCGGGCATCCAGGCCCAGCCAGCCATGGCAGTTAGGCACGTTGGGCCACTTCTTCAGTGCTTGCTTGACGATGTCATCCATCGCCGCATGCTGCCCTAGACGTGCTGGCGCAGCCAGCCCAGCACCGCTTGCGGCAGGGTCATCACATGGCCGCGCAGGAGCCCGCCACCCGGAAAGCCCACATGCCCGCCATGCGCCGGCTGCCACAGCGTCACGTGGCGGCCTACCTGGTGCGGCCGCGGCAGGCTGGCGGCGGGCACGAAGGGATCGTTCAGCGCATTGACCACCAGCGCCGGCACCTGGATCCGCGCCAGGTGCGGCTTGGCGGAGGCACGCGTCCAGTAGTCCTGCACGCCCCGGAAGCCATGCAGCGGCGCGGTGAACACGTCGTCGAAGCCGTACAGGTCGGTGGCCGCCAGCAAGCGCTCGCGGTCGAACAGGCCGGGGTGCTGTGCCAGCTTGGCCAGCGCCTTGGGCTTCATCGTCTGCAGGAACATGCGGGTGTAGACCAGCCGGTTGAAGCCGCGGCCGATGGCATGGCCGCCGGCCGCCAGGTCCAGCGGTGCCGACACGGCGGCAACGGCGCGCACGGTGGCCGCCGCGCTGGCGCCGGCTTCCTCCGCCCAGCGCAGCAAGGCATTGCCGCCCAGCGACACGCCGGCCGCCAGCAGCGGCGCGCCGGCCCGCTCGCGCAGGCGCTGCAGGATCCAGCCCACTTCCTCGTAATCGCCCGAGTGGTAGGCACGCGGCGCCAGGTTGATCTCACCCGAGCAGCCGCGGAAATGCGGCACCGCGAAGGACAGCCCGGCCCGCCGCGCCACATGTGCAAAGGCCTCCGCATAGTGGCTGCGGGAGGTTCCTTCCAGCCCATGGAACAGCACCAGCCAGCCCGCGCCGGGCTGCGGCGCCGGCTGGAAATCGACGTCGATGAAGTCGCCGTCGGGTGTGGTCCAGCGCTCGCGGGTGTAGTGCGGCGCCGGCCCTTCGAAGCGCTTGCCCACCAGGGCGGGCAGGATCGTCTGCGCATTGCCGCCAACCAGCCAGCGGGGGGCGCGGTAGTCGTGCATCGTGTCGTCGTCGGCGCCCGGCAGGCGGGCGGTTTCAGTGCAGCGTGGTCGGGTTGTCGTGCTGCTCGGGCGTGTCGTGCGGCAGGCCGGCGCTGGCATGGTGGGCCGCCAGCCGCCAGCCCAGCGCGGTCTTCAGGTACACGTTGGTGGCCATCACCCAGGCCGTCTGCGTGCCCTCGGCAGTGGTGGCGTCGATGCGTTCCAGGACGCTGTGCACCGCGCAGCCCGGCCCTTCCAGCCGGCGCACGCGGGCCGGCTGCACCGGCAGCGTGCCGTTGGCGAAGATGGCTTCGAACGAAGCGCGGATCGCGGCCGCGCCCATCACGCGCAGGCCGCCGGGATGCACGCAGACGATCTCGTCGTCGTCGCTCCACAGCGCCATCAGCCGCTCGATGTCGCCCTGCTGCAGCGCTTCGTAGAACTGGGCCTCGGTATCGTCGGCCGATGCCAGCAGCACGGCGGCGGGTGCCTTGGGCTTGACCATCGCGTCGTGGGCTTCAGCGGAACACCACGGTCTTGTGACCGTTGGGCATCACCCGGTGCTCGATGTGCCAGCGCACCGCGCGCGCCAGCACCACGCATTCCACGTCGCGGCCGACGGCGGTGAGGTCCTCGGCGGACAGCGAATGGTCCACCCGCTCCACGTCCTGCTCGATGATCGGGCCTTCGTCCAGGTCGGCCGTGACGTAGTGGGCGGTCGCGCCGATCAGCTTCACGCCGCGCGCATGCGCCTGGAAGTACGGCTTGGCGCCCTTGAAGCTGGGCAGGAAGCTGTGGTGGATGTTGATGGCGCGGCCGGCCAGCACGCCGCAGAACTCGGGGCTGAGGATCTGCATGTAGCGCGCCAGCACCACCAGGTCCACGCGCTCCTTGTCGATCAACGCCTCGATCTGCTGCTCCTGCGCGCGCTTGGCGGCGGCATCGCTGCCCGGTGGCAGCGGCAGGTGGTGGAAGGGCACGCCGTAGCTGGCGGCCAGCTCCGCAAAGTCGGGGTGGTTGGAGACGATGGCCGTGATGTCGACGTCGAGCTGGCCGCTCTTCCAGCGGAACATCAGGTCGTTCAGGCAGTGGCCCTGCTTGCTCACCATCAGCAGCACGCGGGAGCGCTGGCCCAGCGCATGCAGCCGTGCATCCATCTGGAACTGGCCGCGTACATACTGCAGGAGCCTGTCGAGCGTGGCCACGTCGGCCAGGTGCGGCGGCGCCTCGAAGTGCACCCGCATGAAGAACAGGCCGGTGGCGTCCTCGCCAGCCAGGTCGCCGAACTGCTGCGAGTCGATGATGTTGCAGCCCGCCTGGTAGAGCAGGCCGGACACCGCATGGACAATGCCCTTGGTGTCGCGGCAGGAAAGGGTGAGGACAAACTGATCTTGGCGCGGCATGGTGTCGCAGATTGTAGGAGTCGCGTGTGTCGAAAACTGCCCAGCAGGACTGGAGCGAGCGCAGCCGGGAGCTGTCGCATTTGCTGTCGCGCACCGGCCTGGGTGACCGGCAGGCGTTTGCCCGGCTGTACCAGCTGAGCAGCGCGCATCTGTTCGGCGTCATCCTGCGCATCCAGCGCGACCGCGCGCTGGCGGAGGAACTGCTGCAGGAGGTGTACGTCAACGTGTGGCGCGCGGCCGCGGGTTTCGATGCCGCGCAGAGCCAGCCGCTCACCTGGCTGACCAGCGTGGCCCGCCACCGTGCCATCGACAGCCTGCGCCGCGCGCAGGCACAGGTGGTGGTGGCCCGGCCGCGCACGCCGTCCGATGACGACGACGACCCCAACGACCCTGCCGACGCACTGCCGGACGAGGCGCCCGGCCCGGCCGAACTGCTGGGTCGCGCCAGCGAGGCGCGACAGCTCTCGGCCTGCATGGAACACCTGAGTCCCTCGCAGCGGCAGAGCGTGGCGCTGGCTTTCTTCGACGGCATGAGCCATGCCGAAGTGGCCGAACACCTGGCGCAGCCGCTGGGCACCGTGAAGTCATGGGTGCGGCGGGCGCTGGCCTCCTTGAAGAGCTGCCTGGAACGCGCCGTACGGCGTGACGCCGGCGCGGAAAGGGCCTGAAGGCCATGGACTACGGCAAACCCGAACGCGCCGACGCCCTCGGCGCCCAATACGTGGCCGGCACCCTGCGCGGCGCGGCGCGCCGCCGTTTCGAGGCGCTGCTGCCCGGCCATCCGGCGCTGCGCGAGGCCGTGAAGGCCTGGAGCGACCGGCTGATGCCGCTGACCGCGGTGGTGGAGCCGCAGCAGCCGCCCGATTCGGTGTGGCAGGCCATCGAGCGCCGCCTGTTCCCGGCGGATGCCGCCCAGGCGCCGCAGCCCTGGTGGCGCCGCCTTGCACCCTGGCGGGCATTGAGCGCCGCCGGCGCCGTGGCCACGGTGGCGCTGGCCGTGCTGCTGGTGCTGCCGGCAGCCACGCCGCCGCCGGTGATCGTGGTGCTGCAGGGCACCGGCGGCCCGGCGCAAGGCGTCAACACCTTCGTGGCCAGCGTCAGCGGTGACGGGCGTTCGCTGGTCACCCGGGCACTGTTGCCGGTGGACCTGCAGGCCGACCGGGCGCTGGAGCTGTGGTCGGTGCCGCCGGAGGGCGCACCCCGCTCGCTGGGCCTGATCCGCGCGGACGGCGCCACGGTGGTGCCGCGCGGCCGGCTGCCCGACACGCTGCTCAAGGGCGGCACCTCGGCGCTGGCCGTGAGCCTGGAGCCGCCGGGCGGCTCACCGACCGGCGCGCCCACGGGGCCGGTGCTGTACGCGGGCCGGCTGCAGCTGTAGCCAGCGCCCATGAAAAAGGCCCGCGTGATGCGGGCCTTGTCTAGACAGGTGGTGGAGCCGGCTCAGTGCCCGTGCAGCACGGTACCCGGGGCCAGCTTGTAGACGGTGCCGCAGTACGGGCACTTGCCTTCGCCGGTGGTGGCCACGTCGATGAACACGCGGGGATGGCCGCTCCACAGCTTCATCTTCGGGTTGGGGCAGAACACCACGCCGGGGCCCTGCACATCGTGGGCGGTGACTTCGACGGCAGCGGGGGCGGAAGCGGCAGCGCTTTGGCTCACGGGATTCTCCTGACGGGGCGGGTGGGTGGTCAGACCTTGGTCAGCCACTCGGCGTACTTCGGGTTGCGGCCGTTGACGATGTCGAAGAAGGCCGACTGGATCTTCTCGGTGATGGGGCCGCGGCTGCCGATGCCAATCTCGATGCGGTCCAGCTCGCGGATGGGCGTCACTTCCGCGGCGGTGCCGGTGAAGAAGGCCTCGTCGGCGATGTACACCTCGTCGCGCGTGATGCGCTTTTCCACAAGCTTCAGGCCCAGGTCCTGGCAGATCGAGAAGATGGTGTTGCGGGTGATGCCGTTAAGCGCGCCGGCCGACAGGTCGGGCGTGTAGACCACGCCGTTCTTGATGACGAAGATGTTCTCGCCCGCGCCTTCGGAGACGAAGCCGGAAGCGTCGAGCAGCAGCGCCTCGTCGTAGCCGTCCTCGGTGGCTTCCATGTTGGCCAGGATCGAGTTGCTGTAGTTGCTCACCGCCTTGGCCTGCGTCATCGTGATGTTGACGTGGTGGCGGGTGTAGCTGCTGGTCTTGACGCGGATGCCGCGCTTTAGGCCCTCTTCGCCCAGGTAGGCGCCCCACGGCCAGGCCGCCACCATCAGGTGGATGGTGTTGCCCTTGGGGCTGACGCCCAGCTTCTCCGAGCCGATCCAGGTCAGCGGCCGCAGGTAGCAGCTCTCCAGCTTGTTCACGCGCACCACCTCGAGCTGCGCCTCGCACACCTGCTCGAAGGTGAAGGGGATTTTCATGCGCAGGATCTTGGCGCTGTTGAACAGCCGCTCGGTGTGCTCCCGCAGCCGGAAGATGGCGGTGCCGCCCTGCGCGTTGTAGGCCCGCACGCCCTCGAAGGCGCCGCAGCCGTAGTGCAGCGTGTGCGTGAGCACGTGGATCTTGGCGTCGCGCCAATCGACGAGTTCACCGTCGATCCAGATCTTGCCGTCGCGGTCGTGCATGGAGGACATGGGACACCTTTATACGAAGACGCGGCACGCCGGCGGCCGCAAAGCGCGGGATTTTAGAGCGCGGCCGTGTTCGCGTCGGCCGCAATCTCCGAGGGGCCGCGCTGCAGCGTCCAGCGCTCCAGGCGGCCCTTGGCGTCGAACTGCAGGTCGATGGCGTCGCCGCCGCTGTCGGCCCAGCGCCAGACCTCGGGCGTGTCGCTGATCCGCTCGCCCAGGCTTTTGGTCATCACCACCACGTCCAGCATGCGCATGCCGGCCTGCAGCTTGGTGCTGAGCATCAGGGCGCTCTTGATGTGGCCCATGGGCGACTGGCCGGCCACGCGCATCACCTTCATGGCGCGGGTGAACTGCATCACCAGCCAGAACGACACCATCGTGCCGCCCAGGGCCAGGCCCTGCCAGCCCCACAGCCACCAGCCCAGGGCGATCGCCACCGCGGCCAGCGGCCATCCGATTCTCGGGTCCATCGTCGTCGTCTTCCTGCTTCAGTTGTCGGTTCGGGCGAGGCTTGCTTCCGTGCGGCCGACGCGGCCGCTGCGCAAGGCATCGGCCCAGTCCGGACGGCCGCCGGCTTCAGCGCGCCGGGCCGCCGCTTCGTGGTCGTAGGGCGTGTGGTGCAACTCGACCCGCCAGCCCGCGGTGCCGTGCGCCAGCAGCGCCCATCGTGCATGCGGGCTGCCATTCTCGACCCAGTGCGAGTCGCGCCCGCTGCCGGGCGGGTGCAGGTCGTCGTAGGCCTGGAGGCCCACGCTGCCCGGGTTGACCAGCAGGCTGTCGCCGTGGGAGACCACCCGCTGCACGTGGCTGTGGCCGCAGGCCAGCAGCGGCGCCTGCAGCATGCCCAGGCGGGCGGCGATCTCGTCCGGCGTGGCGGCACGGATGCCGCCATGACCCTGCTCGCCCAGTCCGGGCGTGGTGGTTTCGAGCAGGTACTGCAGGTCGTTGCCCGGCGCGCCATGCGTGCAGCACAGCGGGCCGCCTTGCGGCAGCGGCAGCGTCAACGAGGGCGGCAGCGCGGCCAGCCAGGCCCGCTCGGCGTCGCCCAGCGCCGCGGCGGCGAAGGCATCGCTGGCGCCCATGCGGGCTGGCGCCTGCGTCAGCAGCTGCCGCTCATGATTGCCGGCGATGGTGGGCCAGCCCAGCGTCATCAGGCGTCGCGCCGTCTCCCGCGGCCACAGCGGCCCGGAGACGATGTCGCCCAGGTTCACCACCTGCTGCACGCCGGCCTCGGCGATCTCGCCGATCACCGCTTCCAGCGCGGGCAGGTTGCCGTGGATGTCGGACACGAGGGCGATGCGCATGGCGGGTACTCCGGGCGATGGATCAGGTCAGGCCGCGCACCACGTCGATCGCTTCCTCGATGCGCTCGACCGCATGGATGGTCAGGCCCTCGACCGGCTTCTTCGGCGCATTGGCCTTGGGCACCACGGCCACGCTGAAGCCCAGCTTGGCCGCTTCCTTCAGCCGCTCCTGGCCGCGCGGCGCCGGGCGCACCTCGCCGGCCAGGCCCACTTCGCCGAAAGCGATGAAGCCGCGCGGCAGCGGCTTGCCGCGCAGGCTGCTCTGGATGGCCAGCAGCACCGCCAGGTCGGCCGCCGGCTCGCTGATGCGCACGCCGCCCACCGCATTGACGAACACGTCCTGGTCGGCGCAGGCCACGCCGGCATGCCGGTGCAGCACGGCCAGCAGCATCGCCAGCCGGTCGCGGTCCAGGCCGACCGACAGCCGCCGCGGGCTGGGCCCGCCGCTGTCCACCAGCGCCTGGATCTCCACCAGCATCGGCCGCGTGCCTTCCAGCGTCACCAGCACGCAGGCGCCGGGCACCGGGTCGCCGTGGGTCGACAAAAAGATGGCGCTGGGGTTGGTCACGCCCTTCAGGCCACGCTCGGTCATCGCGAACACGCCGATCTCGTTCACCGCGCCGAAGCGGTTCTTGATGGCGCGCACCAGCCGGAAGCTGCTGTGCGTGTCGCCCTCGAAGTACAGCACCGTGTCCACGATGTGCTCCAGCACCCGCGGGCCGGCCAGCGCGCCTTCCTTGGTGACGTGGCCCACCAGCACGATGGTGCAGCCGCCGGTCTTGGCGGTGCGGGTGAGCTGCGCCGCGCACTCGCGCACCTGCGCCACCGAACCGGGCGCGGAGGTGAGCTGGTCGGAGTACAGCGTCTGGATCGAGTCGATCACGCAGAAGGCCGGCTGCTCGGCGTCGATGGTGGCCAGGATGCGCTCGAGCTGGATCTCGGCCACCACCCGCACCTGCTTGCCTTCCAGCCCCAGCCGGCGCGCCCGCAGCGCGATCTGTGCGCCGCTTTCCTCGCCGGTGACGTACAGCACCTTCATCTGCGTCGACAGCGCATCCACCGCCTGCAGCAGCAGCGTGCTCTTGCCGATGCCGGGGTCGCCGCCGATCAGCACCACGCCGCCGGCCACGATGCCGCCGCCCAGCACGCGGTCCAGCTCTTCCTGGCCGGTGGGCGTGCGCGCCACGTCGGCCGCGTCGATGTCGGCCAGCGTGGCCACCGGCTGGCTGCGCGCCAGCGACTGGAAGCGGTTCTTGCCGGCGCCGGCCGCGGGCTCGGCCGCGGTTTCCTCCAGCGTGTTCCAGGCGCCGCAGTGCGGGCACTTGCCCAGCCACTTGGGGCTGGTGCCGCCGCATTCGCGGCAGGTGAAGATCGACTTGTCCTTGGCCATGGCGTCGATTGTCGGGCTCGGGCACACTCGCCGGCCCTCACGTTTCCTGGATGCCCGTCATGGCGCTCTCCGTCTGGCTCACCTTCCTCGTCGCCGCCTTCGCCATCAGCCTGTCGCCCGGCACCGCGGCCATCGCGGCGATGAGCACCGGCTCGCGGCATGGCCTGCGTGGCGGCTGGCGGCTCATGCCGGGCCTGGCGCTGGGCATCAGCACGCAGATGGCGGTGGTGGCCCTGGGGCTGGGTGCGTTGATCGTCGCGTCAGCCACCGCGTTCACGGTGGTGAAGTGGCTGGGCGTGGCCTACCTGGCGTGGCTGGGGCTGCAGCAGTGGCGTGCGCCGGCCGTGCCGATGGGGCAGGCCACCGCCGACGCACCCGACGAACAGCGTGGCCTGCTGCTGCGCGGCTGGATGATCAACGCGCTCAATCCCAAGGGCACGGTGTTCATGCTGGCGGTGGTGCCGCAGTTCCTCGACCTCGGCCAGCCGCTGGCGCTGCAATACCTGGTGATCACGGCCACGCTGTGCTTCACCGAGATGGTGGTGATGACCGGCTACATGACGCTGGCCGCGCGGGTGCTGGGCCTGCTGCGCTCGCCGCGTCAGGTGGGCTGGATGAACCGCAGCTTCGGCGGGCTGTTCATGGCCGCGGCGGCGGTGCTGGCCACCTTCAAGCGCGTGGGGTGAGGTTCAGTCGAAGCCGCCACCGCGGCGGCCGGCCTTGACCGCCGAATCGCGCTTCTTGCCTTCCAGCCGGCGCAGCTGAGAACCCCGCGTGGGCTTGGTGGGCCGGCGCGTGCGCGGCACCGTGGCCACGCTGTCCACCAGGGCCTGCAGCCGCTCGATGGCCTCGGCACGGTTCATCTCCAGGCTGCGGTGGGCCTGGGCCTTGATGACCACCACGCCTTCCTGCGTCAACCGGCTGTCGTGCAGGGCCAGCAGCCGCTGCTTCACCTCGTCGGGCAGCGAGGAGGCGCGCACGTCGTAGCGCAGGTGGATGGCGTTGGACACCTTGTTGACGTTCTGGCCACCGGCGCCCTGGGCCCGTATCGCCGTCCAGGTGACCTCGTGCGGATCGACGATCGGCGGCCTGGTCATGCCGCCTGCATCAGGGCTGCACCGAGCCGTGGCTGGCCAGCAGCTCGCCCTGGCGCTGCTCCATTTCCTTGCGCAGCTGGCGGCGCACCTGGGCGGCGGCATGGCGCCGCTTCTCTTCGGGCGAGAAGGGGCGCAGCGGCGGCACGGACACCGGCTTGCGCTCGTCGTCTACCGCCACCATCGTGAAGAAGCAGCTGTTGACGTGGCGCACCACCTGCGAGCGGATGTCCTCCGCGATCACCTTGATGCCCACCTCCATCGACGAGGTGCCGGTGTAGTTCACGCTGGCCAGGAAGGTGACCAGCTCACCGACGTGGATCGGCTGGCGGAAGTTGACCTGGTCGACGCTAAGCGTGACGACGTAGCGCGTGGCATAGCGGCTGGCGCAGGCGTAGGCCACCTGGTCCAGCAGCTTCAGGATGCTGCCGCCATGCACGTTGCCGGCGAAGTTGGCGGTGTCGGGTGTCATCAGCACCGTCATCGTGAGCTGGTGGGCCGGCAGGTCCATGTCGTGTCCTTCAAGCGCAGAGGTGGGCCTGCATTGTCCGCAGGTTGTCAGGCCGCAACGTCCACCGGCACCCGTGGCGCCCGCGCGCACATCAGTTCATAGCCCAGCGTGCCAGCGGCCTGCGCCACCTCGTCGATCGCAAGCACCGTGCCGTTGGCGGCCTGGCCCCACAGGGTGACCTCGGTGCCCGGGCCGGCCTGCGGCACCGGCGTCAGGTCCACCGCCAGCATGTCCATCGACACCCGGCCCAGCGTGCGGGTGCGCACGCCGTCCACCAGCACCGGCGTGCCGGTGTCGCACACCCGTGGGTAGCCGTCGGCATAGCCGCAGGCCACCACCCCCACGCGCAGCGGTTCGGTGGCGGTGAAGCGGCTGCCGTAGCCGACGGATTCACCGGCTGCCAGCTGCTGCACGCCGATGAGCCGGGAGCGCAGCGTCATCGCCGGCTTCAAGCCCCAGTGCGCGATGTCGTGCGCGGGGAAGTCGGGGCTGCTGCCATAGGCCAGGATGCCGGGACGCACCCAGTCGGCTCGCACCGCGGCATCGCCGCCGAAGCGCAGCACGGCCGCGCTGTTGGCCAGGCTGCGTTCGCCGTCCAGGTCGTGCGTGGCGTCGGCGAAGGCGGCCAGCTGCTGCGCCACGCCCTGCGGCCCGTCGGCATTGGCGAAGTGGGTCATCAGCGAGATCTCGTCCACCTGCGGCAGCGCGTTCAGCCGTGTCCAGGCCGAGCGGAACGCCCCGGCGCGAAAGCCCAGCCGGTTCATGCCGCTGTTCATCTTCAGGAACACGCGGTGCGGCTTCTGCGTCTTGTGCGCGGCCAGCCAGTCGATCTGCTCGGCGCAGTGCACCACGTGCCACAGGTCGAGCCGCGAACACAGCTCCAGGTCGCGCGGCTCGAACACGCCTTCCAGCAGCAGCACCGGGCCGCGCCAGCCGAGCGATCGAACTTTTTCCGCCTCGGCGAGGTCTAGCAGGGCGAACCCGTCTGCACCGCGCAATCCTTCATAGGCATTGCCGATGCCATGACCATAGGCATTGGCCTTCACAATCGCCCACACCCGGGCGTCCGGCGCGGCCTCCCGGGCCCGCCGCAGGTTGTGGGCAAGCGCTTCGGTATGGATCAGGGCCTGGATCGGACGGGGCATGTGGGGATTTTGCCCCGGTGATGTTGCAAAAGCCGCGTGCTATAAACCCGGCGCCTTGCGTGGAGACCTCTTTGGAAGCCTGTCAACGAATCGGGCGGCCTCACCGTCGCGAATGAAAAAAGGCTTCTACACCATCATGTCAGCGCAGTTCTTCAGCTCGCTGGCAGACAACGCCTTGCTGGTGGCTGCGATCGAGCTGTTGAAGTCGACCGGGGCGCCCGCGTGGCAGGTTCCGGCACTCACGCCGATGTTCGCGCTGTTCTACGTGGTGCTGGCACCGTTCGTGGGGGCGTTCGCGGATGCCGTGCCAAAGGGCAAGGTGATGTTCTTCTCGAACGCCATCAAGGTCATGGGCTGCCTGTTCATGCTCTTCGGCGGCCATCCGCTGCTGGCCTATGCCATCGTGGGGCTGGGAGCGGCTGCTTACTCTCCGGCCAAGTACGGCATCCTCACGGAGCTGCTGCCGCCTTCGCAGCTGGTCAAGGCCAATGGCTGGATCGAGGGGCTGACCATCGCATCGGTGATCCTCGGCATCGTGCTGGGCGGGCAACTGGTGGGGCCACGGGTGGCGCCGATGCTGCTCGGCTTCGACCTGCCGGCCATCGACACCGGCATCGACACCGCGCCCGAGGCGGCCATCGCCTCGATGATCCTGCTGTACGCCATCGCGGCGATCTTCAACCTGTTCATCCCGCGCACCGATGCGCCGCTGCAGCCCATGCTGCATGGCGCGGTGGGCCTGGTGCGCGACTTCTCGCAGTGCAACGCACGGCTGTGGTCGGACAAGCTGGGCCAGATCTCCCTCGCCACCACCACCATGTTCTGGGGCGTGGGCGGCAACCTGCGGGTGATCGTGTTCGCCTGGGCCGCCGCGGCGCTGGGCTACACCACCACCCAGGCGTCCACGCTGGGCGGCGTGGTGGCCATCGGCACGGCGGTGGGCGCGGTGGTGGCCTCGCTGTACATGCGGCTGGACAAGGCCACCAGCGTGATCCCGCTGGGCATCGCCATGGGCGTGCTCATCATCGGTCTGAACCTGCTCACCAGCGTGTGGGTGGCGGTGCCCTTCCTCATCCTGCTGGGGGCGCTGGGCGGCTACCTGGTGGTGCCGATGAATGCATTGCTGCAGCACCGCGGCCACAACCTGATGGGTGCCGGCCGGTCCATCGCGGTGCAGAACTTCAACGAGCAGGCCTGCATCCTGGGCCTGGGCGCCTTCTACACCGGCATGACCAAGTTCGGCATGTCGGCCTTCGGCGCCATCGCGGTGTTCGGCCTGGTGGTGATGACGACGATGGAGCTGATCCGCCGCTGGCACAACCGCAACCTGGTGCAACACAAGGACGAAGTGCAGCGCCTGTTGGCCATCGCGCGAAGCGACCACTGACATGCAGGCCGCAGTCCGCACCGGCACCGCGCTGCCGGTGCTGGCCCTCACCGTCAACGCCTTCATCTGGGGCGTGTCGTGGTGGCCGTTCCGCCAGTTCCAGGCGCTGGGCATGCACCCGCTGTGGACCACCGCGGCCGTCTATGCGCTGGTGCTGGCGGCCCTCACCGCCTGGCAGCGCGGCGTATGGGCCGGCCTGGCGCGCACGCCCAGCCTGTGGCTGCTGGTGCTGGCGTCGGGCACCACCAACGCGGCCTTCAACTGGGGCGTGACCGTCGGCGACGTGGTGCGGGTGGTGCTGCTGTTCTACCTGATGCCGCTGTGGGCGCTGCTGCTGGCGCGGCTGATCCTGGGCGAGCGCCTGACGCCGATGGCGGCGCTGCGCATGGTGCTGGCGCTGGCCGGTGCCGCCGTGGTGCTGTGGCCGGCCGGCGGTGGCTGGCCCTGGCCGCGCAACCTGCCCGAGGCGCTGGGCGTGCTGGGCGGCTTGACCTTCGCGCTGAACAACGTGTGGCTGCGGCGCGAGGCCCACCGCAGCGACGCCGAGCGCGCGACCGCCATGTTCCTCGGCGGCACGCTGGTGTCGGCGGTGGTGGCGGGGTCGCTCACCTGGCACGGCGCGGTGGCCGTACCGCCGCTGCCTTCCGCGGGCACCGCGCTGGCGCTGCTGGCGCTGTCCACCGCTTTCATTGGCGCGAACCTGGGGCTGCAGTACGGCGCGGCCCGGCTGCGTGCCAATGTCACGGCGGTGGTGATGCTGACGGAGATCGTGTTCGCCGCCGTATCGGCCGCGGCGCTGGGGGCCGGCACGCTGGACGCGCGGCTGCTGCTAGGCGGCAGCCTGATCGTGGCCGCGGCGCTGCTGTCGGTGTGGCAGCCCGGCGCGGCCGGGCACTGAAGCGGCTCAGCCGCCGGCCGGCGGCTCGTCCGGGGCAGCGGGCTGGTCCGTGGCGCGGCGCGCGGGCACCGGCTCGCCGGCCAGGCCCTGCGGCCGCGTGGCCTGCACATGGCGGGCATGCGGCGGCTGCAGCGGCACGTCGGTGCCCAGCGTGTCGCGCAGGGCCACGGCGGCATCCAATTGCCGCAAGAGATGCAGCGGGTCGATCGGGCGCATCGTCCACGCCATCGCGCCTTCCGGGGCCTGGGCGCCGACAAACACGGTGTCGCCCTGGCGCTCCGCGGCCACGATGTCGTCCACCACGCCGGGATGGTCGGCGTCGGCGATCACGAAGCGTGCGCCGTCCAGCGCCTCCACGCAGCAATAACGTGCAAGCGGCAACGTGGACAGCCGGAAACTGGATTCGATCGCACTGCGTTCGAAGCGGCTAAAGCCTTTCAGGGCCACGGTGTGCTGGCCTTGCGGTGGCGCGTTGGCGCCCATGAAAACCTCCAGGGATAGGCCGGCGGAAGCGCTCGGCGGACAAGACCGTCGGTGCATAGGGCGCCGCGTGCGGCAACCCATGTTCCATGCGGGTTGCGGGCGCTGTCAACGACAGCCTTCGCCGCCCCCCAAGTTCGTTACGGCGATTAGGATGCCTGCCCCGCCGGCTGCTGCCGACGCCCAGGACCGCCCCCATGCATTCTTCCGGCATCCACGAGTTCGAGGCCACCGCGATCGACGGCCGCCCGGTGCGGCTGGCCGATCACCGCGGCCAGGTGCTGCTGATCGTCAACACCGCCAGCCAATGCGGCTTCACGCCCCAGTTTGCGGGGCTGGAACAGCTGTGGACCACCTACGGGCCGCGTGGCCTGGTGGTGCTGGGCTTTCCCAGCAACGAGTTCGGCGGCCAGGACCCGGGCAGCAACGAGCAGATCGCCTCCTTCTGCAGTCTGAACTACGGCGTGAGCTTTCCGATGATGGCCAAGGTCAAGGTCAACGGCGCCGAAGCCCACCCGCTGTGGCGCTGGCTCACGGCCGAGGCGCCGGGGCTGCTAGGCACCAAGTCGATCAAGTGGAACTTCACCAAGTTCCTGGTGGGGCGCGACGGCCAGGTGATCCGCCGCTATGCGCCCACCGACAAGCCCGAAGCCCTGGCGGCCGACATCGAGGCCGCCCTCGGATAATCGTTTTTCTTGCGGAGAAACCCATGTTCCAGCACATCGAATCCTATGCCGGCGACCCCATCCTGGGCCTGAACGACGCCTTCCAGAAGGACCCGCGCCCGAACAAGGCCAACCTGTCGATCGGCATCTACTTCGACGACGCCGGCCGCATCCCGGTGCTGGACTGCGTGCGCCAGGCCGAGCAGCAGCTGGTGGACGAAGGCGGCGCCAAGTCCTACCTGCCGATGGAAGGCATGGCGGCCTGCCGCAAGGCGGTGCAGGAGCTGCTGTTCGGCGCCGGCCACGAGGCCGTGACCAGCGGCCGCATCGCCACGCTGCAGACCGTGGGCTCCAGCGGCGGCCTGAAGGTGGGCGGCGACTTCATCAAGCGCTGGCTGCCCGACGCGCAGGTGTACGTCAGCGACCCCACCTGGGACAACCACCGCGCGATGTTCGAAGGCTGCGGCCTGACGGTGAACACCTACCCGTACTACGACCCCGCCACCGGCGGCGTGAAGTTCGGCGCCATGCTGGAAGCCATCCAGAAGCTGCCGCGCGGCAGCATCGTGCTGCTGCATGCCTGCTGCCACAACCCGACCGGCGTGGACCTGAGCCCGGCGCAATGGGAGCAGCTGGTGCCGGTGCTGAAGGCCGGCGGCCTTCTGCCCTACCTGGACCTGGCCTACCAGGGTTATGGCGACGGCATCGAGGAAGACGCCTTCGCCGTGCGTGCACTGGCCAGCGCGGGCCTGTCGTTCTTCATCGCCAACTCGTTCAGCAAGAGCATGAGCCTGTACGGTGAGCGTGCCGGCGCGCTGAGCGTGGTGTGCCAGGACGCGGCCGAGGCCGAGCTGGTGCTGGGCCAGCTCCGCGCCACGGTGCGCCGCAACTATTCCAGCCCGCCGCTGCACCCGGGCGCCGTGGTGGCCCGCGTGCTGAACGACCCGGCGCTGCGCGCCTCGTGGGAAGCCGACGTGGCGGCGATGCGCGAGCGCATCCTGGCCATGCGCAAGAGCCTGCATGCGGTGCTCTCGGCCAAGCTGCCGGGCCGCAACTTCGACTACTTCCTCAGCCAGCGCGGCATGTTCAGCTACACCGGCCTGACGCCCGAGCAGGTGGACCGCCTGCGGGAAGACCATGCCGTGTACCTGGTGCGCTCGGGCCGCATGTGCGTGGCCGGCCTGTCGACGCGCAACGTGGAAGCCGTGGCCAGCGCCATGGCGGCCGTGCTGGCCTGACGAGCCTGGTCAGCCGCCACCCGCGGGGTGGCGGCCGCAGGCTTCCAGCACCAGCTGGCGCAGCCATTTGTGCGCCGGCTGGTCGTCATGGCGTGAATGCCACAGCAGCTCCACCTGCAGGCCACTCATCTGCAGCTCGGCCGGCAGCGGGCGTGTCACCAGGCGCTCGGTGTGGCCGGTGGCGCGCATGAATGAGGTGGGCAGCACCGTCAGCAGGTCGGAATCCGCTACCACCTGACCCGCGGTGAAGAACTGGTTCACCGCCAGCATCACCCGCCGCTGGCGGCCCAGCGCGGCCAGGGCGGCATCGATCGGACCATGGGCCCGGCCCGACAGGCTCACCGACAGGTGCTGCGCGGCGCAGAAGCCGTCGAGCGTCAATTCGCCCTCCGCCAGCGGATGGCCCACGCGCATCACGCACTGGTATTCGCTCTCGTAGAGCCGCTCGCGGCGCAGCGGTGAGTCCAGCCCCTGGCGCAGGATGGCCATCACGGCGGCGGGGAAGTAGCCGATCGCCACGTCCACTTCGTTGTTCTCAAGCAACTTGCGCGGATCGCGCGTGGTGAGCGGCAGCACCTGCAGGTTGGCCAGCGCGCCCAGCGCCTCCAGCCGGGCCACCATCGGCGGCAGCAGGATCACCGCGGTGGCGTCGGCCATCACCATCAGGAAGTTGGCGGTGTCGGTCCGCGGGTCGAAGCCGGCCGGTGCGATGGCCTGCTCCAGCTGGGCCAGCGCGGTGCGCACGCTGGGCCACAGCGCCTCTGCCTTGGGCGTGGGCACCACCCCGAAGGCGGTGCGTGTGAGCAGCTCGTCGCCCAGCATCGTGCGCAGCCGCTTCAGCGCATGGCTCACCGCCGATTGCGACAACGACAGGTTCTCCGCCGCACGGGTGAGGTTGCGCTCGTGCATCACGGCGTCGAACACCCGCAGCAGGTTCAGGTCGAGGTGGCGGAAGTTGACGCTGGCCGGCATGTCATGAACGCCATGAATATCTCATGTGCAGCGAATTCGCTTTAGAAAGGCTAGGGTAAACCCGATACTACGTACATCCCACAGACATGAGCCCTAAAGGAGCCGCTATGTCCCACACCACTGCCACCCTGCCCCTGAAGCCCGCCGCCCCGGCCAAGGCACCCGTCGGTGCATGGCTGCGCAAGGCCGGTGCGGGTGTCTGGAAGGCGCTTGAAGGCGCTGGCCAGCGCCGCGCCGAAGCCGAGCTGGCCCAGTTTGCCGCACTTCACGCCAGCCAGTTCCCCGAGCTCGCCTCGTTCGCGCGCAAGAACAAGCGCGCCGGCTGAGCCGCCGATCACCCCTTATTCCACCCGCCGCTGCCCATCCGGCAGCGCGACTTGAAGGAAACACCATGAGCACGACCAGCAATGTCTTCATCCCCCGCTACCAAGCCACGCCGCGTGGCGCCAAGCTGGTGGGCCTGATCGTCAGCACGTTCACCAACATCGCCGACCGTCGCCGCGCCGCCAAGCTGGCCGCCACCAAGTCGGTGGAAGCCGAGGAAGTGCGCCGCTACGCCCGTGGCGTCGCGCGCCACGATCCGGGCTTTGCGGCCGACCTGTTCGCCGCTGCCGACCGCCACACCGGCAACTGATCGGGCTTCGGGCATCATCGGGTCCATCACCCGAGATGCCCGGTTCCTGATTGCACCTGCCGTACCGCACCGCTTCGATCGATAGCATCCGCAGGCCCACCGCAAGGGGGCATGCATGACGCTGTTCCTGGCCCGCTGCCTAGCGGTGCTGGCCTTGACGCTGCTGCTGGCGTCGATGGCCGTCTTTGCGGTACTGGAGCTGTTGCCGGGCAATGCCGCGCAGCTCATGCTGGGCGCCACCGCCACGCCGGAGGCGCTGGCCGCGCTGGAAAGCCGCCTCGGGCTCAACCAGCCCGCCGCCACCCGCTATGCGCACTGGGCGCTCGGCCTGCTGCAGGGCCGCACCGGCATCAGCCACTTCTACGACACCCCCTCGTCCGAACTCATCGCCGAACGGCTGGCCGTGAGCCTGCCGCTGGCCGTCATCGCGATGGCCATCACCACCGTGGTGGCGCTGGGCGTGGGCGTGTATGCCGCCTCCCGCCACCGCCGGCTGGGCGACGTCGGCGTGATGGCCGTCAGCCAGCTCGGGCTGTCGATTCCCAATTTCTGGCTCGCGATCCTGCTGATCCTGCTTTTCGCGGTGAAGCTGCAGTGGGTCGGCGCGGGCGGCTTCCCCGGCTGGCGTGAGGAAGACGGCGGCGGCCTGGGTCCCGGCCTGGCCGCGCTGCTGCTGCCGGCCATCGCGCTGGCCGCGGTGCAGGCCGCGATCCTGGCGCGCGTCACCCGCTCGGCGGTGCTGGAAGCGCTGGGTGAGGACTACGTGCGCACCGCGCGCGCCAAGGGCCTGAGCCGGCGCGCCGTGCTGTGGCGCCACGTGCTGCGCAACGCGATGATCCCAGTGCTGACCGTGATGGGCCTGCAGTTCGCCAACCTGCTCACCGGCACCATCGTGGTGGAGAACGTGTTCGTGCTGCCCGGCATCGGCCGGCTGGTGTTCCAGGCCATCGCCAACCGCGACCTGCCGCTGGTGCGCGACGTGGTGATGCTGCTGGCCGCGGCGGTGGTGCTGGTCAACTTCGTGGTCGACCTGCTGTATGCGCTGGTCGATCCGCGGCTGAGGGCGCCGGCATGAGCGGCGGCTTTGCATCCCGCGCACTGCGCCACCCCAGCTTCCTGGCCGGCGGCGTGCTGGCGCTGCTGCTGGTGCTGTGCGCCGTCGGCTCGCTGTGGTGGTCGCCGTATCCACCGGCCGACATCGACATCCCCAACAAGCTGGCGCCGCCCAGCGCCGCGCACTGGCTGGGCACCGACAGCCTGGGGCGCGACATCGCCTCGCAGCTGTGGGTGGGCTCGCAGAACAGCATCGTGGTGGGCGTGGTGGCGGTGGGCATCGGCCTGCTGGTGGGCACGCTGCTGGGGGCGCTGGCTGCCGCCCGCCCGGGGTGGATCGATGAAGCGGTGATGCGCTTCGCCGACTTCAGCTTTGCCTTCCCGGCGCTGCTGTCGGCCATCATGCTCACGGCCATCTACGGGCCGGGGCTGCTCACCAGCATCGTGGCCATCGGCCTGTTCAACATCCCGGTGTTCGCGCGCATCACCCGCGGCGCTGCGCGCAGCGTGTGGACCCGCGACTACGTGCTGGCCGCGCGGGCGGCCGGCAAGGGCCGCTGGCGCATCACGCTGCACCATGTGCTGCCCAACATCGCCAGCGTGCTGATCGTGCAGGCCACGGTGCAGTTCGCCATCGCCATCCTGGCCGAGGCGGCGCTGAGCTACCTGGGCCTGGGCACCCAGCCGCCGCAGCCCAGCTGGGGCCGCATGCTCAACGAGGCGCAGACGCAGATGTTCCAGGCGCCGATGCTGGCCGTGTACCCCGGCGCGGCCATCGCGCTCGCGGTGCTGGGCCTGAACCTGCTGGGCGACGGCCTGCGCGATCTGCTCGATCCGCGGCTGGCGCGCAGCCGCTGAACCGTCACCGACGACATGGCACGCAACATCGAGATCAAGGCCCGCATCGACAGCGTGCAGGCGCTGCTGCCGGTGGCCGCCGCACTGGCGGACGCGCCCGAGCCGGTGGTCATCCGGCAGGACGACACCTTCTTCACCTGCACCCACGGCCGCCTGAAGCTGCGGCAGTTCGATGAGCAGCGGGGCGAATTGATCCACTACCACCGGCCGGATGCCGAGGGCCCCAAGCTGTCGGACTACCTGGTGGTGCCCACCGACCAGCCCGCGCTGCTGCGCGATGCGCTGGCCCGCGCCTGGGGTACCGCCGGCCGCGTGAGGAAGCAGCGCCTGCTGCTGATGGCCGGCGCCACCCGCATCCACCTCGACGTGGTGGAAGGCCTGGGCCACTTCCTGGAGCTGGAGGTGGTGCTGCGCGACGAGCAGACCGAGGCCGAGGGCGAGGCCATCGCCCAGCGCCTGCTGCAGCAGCTGGGCATCGGCCCGCAGCAGTGGCTGAGCGGTGCCTACGTGGACCTGCTGGGCGCATGACCGCATCCACGCCGCCGCCGCTGCTGGACGTGCGCGACCTGCGCATCACGCTGGCCACGGCGCATGGGCCGGTGGATGCGGTGCGTGACGTGAGCTTCACGCTGGCGCGCGGTGAAACGCTGGGGCTGATCGGGGAATCGGGCAGCGGCAAGTCCATCACCGCGCTGGCCTTGATGGGCCTGCTGCCCGAGCGTGCCCGCGTGCAGGGCCAGGTGCTGCTGGAAGGGCAGGACCTGGCCACGCTGGACGACGCCGCGCTGTGCCGCGTGCGCGGTGCGCGCATCGGCATGGTGTTCCAGGAGCCGATGACGGCGCTGAACCCGCTGCACACCATCGGCCGCCAGATCGCGGAGCCGCTGCGGCTGCACAAGGGCCTGGGCGCGGCCGCCGCGCGGGCCGAGGCGCTGCGGCTGATGGAGCGGGTGCAGCTGCCGCAGGCGGCGCGCCGGCTGGATGCCTATCCGCACCAGCTCTCGGGCGGGCAGCGGCAGCGGGTGGTCATCGCCATCGCGCTGGCCTGCGGGCCGCAGCTGCTGATCGCCGATGAACCCACCACCGCGCTCGACGCCACCATCCAGCGCGAGGTGCTGTCGCTGATCGCCGGCCTGGTGGCCGAGGATGGCATGGGCCTGCTGCTCATCAGCCACGACCTCGGCGTGATGGCCGCCAGCGTGCAGCGCCTGATGGTGATGTACGGCGGCACGGTGGTGGAGCAGGGCCCGGCCGAGGCGCTGTTCCTTCACCGCGCGCACCCCTACACCCGCGGCCTGTTCGAGGCGCGGCCGCGGCTGGGCCTGCGCAACGGCGCCGAGCGCCGCACGCTGCGCCTGCCGGCGCTGCCGGGCCGCGTGCCCGAGCTGCACCTGCTGCCGCCGGGCTGCCCCTTCAACGACCGCTGCGCCTGGGCCATCGACGACTGCCGGCAGGCGCTGCCGCCGCGGTTGGCGGTGGCGCCCGGCCATGACGCGCGCTGCATCCGGCTGCACGAGGTGAACGCATGACGCTGCTGGACGTGCGCCACCTGTCGCGCCAGTACCGGCTGCCGCGTGAGCGGCTGCTGCAGCCGCCGCCGGTGCTGCAGGCCTTGAGCGACGTGAGCTTCACGCTGGAAGCCGGCCGCACGCTGGGCATCGTGGGCGAGAGCGGTTGCGGCAAGAGCACGCTGGCCCGGCTGGTGATGGCGCTGGATGTGCCCAGCAGCGGCCAGGTCCTGCTGGAAGGGCAGGATCTGCATGCCCTGCCGCCGGCCGAACTGCAGCGGCAACGACGCCACTTCCAGATGGTCTTCCAGGACCCCTACGGTTCGCTCGACCCACGCCACACCATCGCCCGCATCGTGGGCGAGCCGCTGGAAGCCATGCCCGAGGTGACTCGCGCCGAACGCCTGCAGCGCAGCACCGAGGTGCTCGACGCGGTGGGCCTGCGCGCGGCCGACCTGCACAAGTACCCGCACGAGTTCAGCGGCGGCCAGCGGCAGCGCATCGCCATCGCGCGGGCGCTGGTCACGCGGCCGCGGCTGATCGTGGCCGACGAGCCGGTGAGTGCGCTGGACGTCTCGGTGCAGGCCCAGGTGCTCAACCTGATGCAGGACCTGCAGCAGCAGTACGGCATGGCCTACCTGTTCATCAGCCACGACCTGGCGGTGGTGGACCTGGTGTGCGACGAGGTCATCGTGCTGCAGCAGGGCCGCATCGTGGAGCAGGGCCCGCCCGACCTGCTGTTCACGCGGCCCAGCCATCCGTACACGCAGCAGCTGCTGGCCTCCGTGGCCTGAGCGCGCACCTGCGCCAAGTGCCCAGGAAGTCGCGGTTCGCGGCGCTGTGGCAGCATGGGGCCCGTGTGGCCGGCCACCGCCGGCGTGTTTCGATCCCCGGAAGGAACAGCGACATGACAGGAGTACACCGGCGCCATGTACTGGCACTGGCCGCGGCCGCCACCATGCTGGCCGCGCCCCAGGTGTCGATGGCGCAGGCGGGCAAGGCCGCGGTCACCATCGGCCTGGTGCTGGAGCCCGCGCCCGGCCTGGACCCCACCACGGCCGCGGCCGCCGCCATCGGCGAGGTGGTGCACTACAACGTGCTGGAAGGCCTGACCAAGATCAACGCCGACGGCACGGTGACGCCGCTGCTGGCCGAGTCGTGGAGCATGGACCCGGACGGCAAGAGCTACACCTTCAAGCTCAGGCAGGGCGTGAAGTTCCATGACGGCGAGGCCTTCGACAGCAGCGACGTGAAGTTCAGCTTCGAGCGCGCCAAGGCCGAGGGCTCCACCAACAAGGCCAAGAAGACGGTCTTCGACAACATCAGCTCGATCAGCACGCCGGATGCGGCCACCGTCATCCTCACGCTGGCCAAGCCCGACGGCAACTTCCCGTTCCGCATGGGCGAGAACACCGCGGTGATCCTCGACCCCAAGAGCGCGGCCGGCACCGCCACCAAGCCCATCGGCACCGGGCCCTACCGGTTCGACGACTGGCGCAAGGGCAGCGCCATCATCCTGTCGCGCTGGGAGGGCTACCGCGACGCCAAGGCCGCGCCGATCAAGCGCGCCACCTTCCGCATCATCAGCGACCCGGCCGCGCAGGTGGCCGCGCTGCTGGCGGGCGACGTGGATACCTTCCCGCGCGGCATCGGCAACCAGGCCGTCAAGCAGATGCAGGCCGACCCGCGCTTCGCGGTGGTGCTGGGCAGCACTGCGGGCAAGGGCATCCTCGCGATCAACAACCGCAAGAAGCCCTTCGACGACGTGCGCGTGCGCCGCGCGCTGATGCATGCCATCGACCGCAAGGCCTTCATCGACGGCGTGCTGGAAGGCTACGGCGTGCCCATCGGCAGCCACTTCGCGCCCACCGATGCGGGTTACGTCGACCTGACCGGCCAGTACCCGTTCGACCCCGAGAAGGCCAAGGCGCTGCTGAAGGAAGCCGGCGTGGCCACGCCGCTGAACGTGACCTTGACGCTGCCGCCGCCGCCCTACGCACGCAAGGGCGGCGAGGTGGTGGCCGCGATGCTGGCCAAGGTGGGCGTGGTGGCCAGGATCGAGAACGTGGAGTGGGCCCAGTGGCTGGGCGGCACCTTCAAGGGCAACTTCGACCTGAGCATCATCAACCACGTCGAGCCGCTGGACTACCTGCAGTACACCAATCCGCAGTACTACTGGGGCTACGACAGCGCCGCCTTCCGCGACCTGGCCAGCAAGCATGCGTCCACCACCAACGCGAAGGAGCGGCAGAAACTGTTCGGCGACCTGCAGCGCCAGCTCGCCACCGATGCGGTGAACGCGTACATCTTCAATCCGCAGAACGTGGCCATCTCCAAGAAGGCGCTGAAGGGCGTGTGGCCCCACTCGCCCATCTTCGCCAACGACCTGTCGACCTGGCGGTGGCAATGACGGCGCTGCATGAACTGTCCGCCGCCGCGCTGGCGGCGCTGTACCGCAGCGGCCAGGCTTCGCCGGTGGAAGCGACGCAGGCGGTGCTGGACCACGTCGCGCGATGGGAGCCGCAGCTCAAGGCGCTGTACGCCCACGACCCCGAGGTGGCGCTGCAGATGGCGCGTGAAAGCGAACGGCGCTGGCAGGCCGGCCAGCCGCTGTCACCCCTGGACGGCGTGCCCTGCACCATCAAGGAAAACATCGCCACCCGTGGCGTGCCGCAGCCGATGGGCAGCGCCGCCACCGAGCTGAAGCCCGCGGCCGACGACGCACCGCCGGCCGCGCGGCTGCGCGAAGCCGGCTGCGTGTTCCTGGGCAAGACGACCATGCCCGACTGGGGCATGTTGTCCTCGGGGCTGTCCAGCTTCCATCCGTTGACGCGCAACCCATGGGACCTGTCGAAGAACCCGGGCGGTTCGTCGGCCGGCGCCGGCGCGGCCGCCGCGGCGGGTTATGGGCCGCTGCACATCGGCACCGACATCGGCGGCTCCATCCGGCTGCCAGCCGGCTGGTGCGGCGTGGTGGGCTTCAAGCCCAGCCTGGGCCGGGTGCCGATCAATCCGCCGTATGCCGGCCGGGTGGCCGGCCCGATGACCCGCACGGTGGAAGACGCCGCGCTGATGATGGCCGCGCTGGCCCGCCCCGACTGGCGCGACGCGATGAGCCTGCCTGCCCAGGCCATCGACTGGCATGCGCTCGACTTGTCTATACAAGGCAAGCGCATCGGCCTGTTGATGGACGCCGGCTGGGGCGATGCGGTGCAGCCCGAGGTGGCCGCAGCGGTGGTGGCCGCGGCGCAGGCCTTCGAGCGGGCCGGCGCCATCGTCGAGCCGATCGGCCCGATCTCCACCCGCGCGATGGTCGACGGGCTCGACCGCTTCTGGCGCATGCGCTCCTGGCTGGACTACAGCGCGCTGCCGCCCGCGCGCCAGCAGAAGGTGCTGCCCTACATCCGCGCCTGGGTGGAAGGCGGCGCCGGCCTGAGCGGCGCCGAGGTCTTCAACGGCTACAGCCAGATGGGCGCGCTGCGCGATGCGGCCGTGGCCGCCTGCCAGCCGTACGACTTCGTGCTGTCGCCGGTGAGCCCGATGCCCGCCTTTCCGGCCCGGCAGGCCAGCCCGCTGGACGACTCGGCGCGGCCCTTCGAGCACATCGCCTTCACGCTGCCCTACAACATGAGCGAGCAGCCGGCGGTGTCCATCAATTGCGGCTACACCGCCGGCGGGCTGCCCATCGGCCTGCAGATCGCCGGCCGCCGCCACGACGACCTGGGCGTGCTGCGCGCCGCGCGCCTGTATGAGCAGTTGCGCGGCGAACAGCGGCCCTGGCCGCATCCACCGGGGCCTTGACCATGGCGCTGCACGACGATCGAGGGCTGTTGACCGGTACGTCGTCGCAGCCGGCACTGGCCGCGGCGCAGCAGGCGCTGTGGCGCATGATGAGCTTCTACGACGCGCCGGTGGCCGACCTGGACACCGCCATCGCGCACGACCCGCAGTGGCTGCTGCCGCGGCTGATGAAGGCGGGCTACCTGTTGAGCCTGACCGAGCCGGCGATGGTGGCCGAGGCCGCCCAGGTGCTGGACGACGCCGCGCCGCTCGAGGCCGATGCACCGCCGCGCGAGCGGGCCCATGCCGCTGCCGTGCGCATGACGCTGGAAGGCCGCTGGCAGGCTGCCTGCAAGGCCTGGGACGAACTGCTGGTGGCCCATCCGCGCGACGCGCTGGCGCTGCAGTGGGCCCACCTCTGGGACTTCTACCGCGGCGACGCCCTGAACCTTCGCCAGCGCGTGGCCCGCGCGCTGCCCGAATGGGACGAGGCCGACACGCTGTACCCGCAGGTGCTGGCGCTGCATGCCTTCGGCCTGGAGGAGTGCCACCTGTACCCGCAGGCCGAGGAGGCCGGCCGCCGCGCCCTCGCGCTGGACCCTCGAACGCCGTGGGCCGTGCATGCGGTGGCGCACGTGATGGAGATGCAGGGCCGGCTGGACGACGGCGCCGCCTGGCTGCGCCAGCACCAGCCGCAATGGGCGGAGGGCAACGGCTTTGCCGGCCACCTGTGGTGGCATGCGGCGCTCTTCAGGCTGGAGGCGCTGGACCTGGCCGGCGCGCTGCGGCTGGTGGATGCGCACCTGTCGGGCGATGCGCTGCAGATCACGCTGCAGCGGCTGGACGCGGCTTCGCTGCTGTGGCGGCTGCAGCTGCTGGGCGCCGACGTGGGGCCGCGCTGGCGTGCTCTGGCCGACGGCTGGCCGATGGCCGAGCAGGCCGCCGGCCACTATGCCTTCAACGACGTGCATGCGGTGATGGTGCTGCTGGGCGCTGGCGAGATCGGCCGCGCGGAGGCCTGGCTGGCGCGCTGCGCCGAACGGGCGCTGGCCGCGGAGGACGCACGCCGCAGCAACCACGGCATGGCACGCGAGGTGGGCCTGCCGCTGATGCGGGCGCTGCTGGCCCATGTGCGCGGCGATGCGGCCGGCGCGGCGGTGTCGCTGTACGGTGTGCGTGAGGTGGCGGCACGTTTCGGCGGCAGCCATGCGCAGCGCGACCTGGTGGACCTGAGCCTGCTCGCCGCGGCCGCCGATGCACCCGGCGGCGAGAGCAGCGAGGCCCGCGCCATCGGCCGCGCGGTGCTGCATGAGCGGCTGCTGGCCAAGCCGGCCACGCCGATGACGCGGCACTGGGCCTCGCGCCTGGGCCTGTCGGAACGGGCCGCACGGAGGCTGGCGTGAAACGGCGGGCGCCGCCGCCCACGCAGGCCGAGCGCGAGGCCGAGCTGCGCAGCCTGGACGACCGCATCGGCGAACAGCTGCGTGCCGGCCAGGACGAGATGCGCGCCAGCCCCGCCTGGGGCAAGCCGCTGCCCGACGACGGTGGCGCCCACGTGCCGCAGGAGCTGCGCATGGCCTTCAAGCTGCTGAAGAACGCCGGCCACGTGCCCGCGGAGGTGGGCCTGATGCAGGAGCTGCAGGCCTGGCGCGACGAGCTGGCCCGCCTGCCGGCCGACAGCGCGGAAGCCGCCACGCTCAGGCGTCGCATCGGCGAGCGCGAGCTGCTGATCAAGGTGCGCATCGAGCGGCTGGCGCGCACCAGGTCGCTGTAGCTCGTCTAGACGTGTGGCATGGCCGGCTGCTCGGTGGCGAACACCTTCTGCACCGCCGGCCGGGCCAGCATGCGCTGCAGGTAGGGTCCGATGTGCGGCAGGCTGCGCGCGGGGCGGCCGAAGCCGCGCGTCCAGCGGCACAGCACGAAGGCCAGTGCATCGGCGGCGCTGTAGTCCGTGCCCAGCAGCCATGGGCCCTCGTGCGAGCCGAGGTGCGTGTCCAGCTGGTCCAGCATGCGGCCGATGGCGGCCTCCGCATGGGCCTTCACCGCCGCGGCGCCGGCTGCATCGTCGGCCATGCGGTCGGGGTAGAAGTAGTGGATCAGCATGGCCTGCAGCGTGTTGGTCATCCACACCAGCCACTTGTAGAACTCGGCCCGCTCCGGCGTGCCGACGCCGGGCGCCAGAACCGCATCGGGGTGCGTGTCGGCCAGGTGCAGCAGGATGGCGGCGGTCTCGTACAGCACCAGGTCGCCGTCCTGCAGCACCGGGATCAGGCCGTTGGGGTTGAGCTTCAGGTACTCGGGCGACTTGTGCGCCGCGTGCTCGCGGTCCACGCGCACCAGTTCGAAGGGCACGCCCAGTTCTTCCAGCAGGATGTGCGGCGCCATGCTGGCATTGCCGGGGTAGTAGTGCAGATGGATCATCGTGATGGCTCCGGCGCCCGGGGCCCGGGCGGGGCGCAAGGTTAGCCGGTGTTTACGGCGCTGTTGAGCTGTTGGGCCCGCGCACGGCGCTGGAACAATCGCGCAGCCACCGCTTCCGCCCGCCGTCGCCATGAACCGCCTTGCCCTGCACCTCGCCAAGCATCCTGCGGCCACGCCCTTCGCCATCGGCGCCGGGCTGGGCGCGGTGGCCGGCTTGATGCTGCAGGTGGGCATCGGCGGCGTTGCCGGCCTGCTGATGGCGCTGCTGCTGGTGGCATCGGGCACCGCCTCGGCACTGTGCCTGCAGCTGCACCGGCGGCCCCTGCCGGCCGGGCCGGTGCGCCGGCAGGCACTGCGCGCCTGGGGCGTGGCCATCGGCCTGGGCATGGCCGCCGCGCTGTGCGGCATCGACCTGGCGATCGGCGCGCGTTAGGCCGCCAGCCGCGCCTTCAGGAAGTCGATGAACAGCCGGGTCTTCACCGGCAGCTGCTCCCGCCGCGGGTGGTAGATGTACAGGCCGTCGAACGATGGGCTGAACTTCTGCAGCACCTCGACCAGCCGGCCCTCGGCCACCCAGCGCGCGGCTGCCTCGGGCAGCACATGGCACACGCCCACGCCCTGCGCCGCGGCCTCCAGCATCGTCATCCAGTGATTGACGATCAGGCTGCCGCTGACCGACAGCGCGACGATGCGCCGGCGCTCCAGGAACTCCCAGCGGTAGGGCGCACCGGTGGAAGCCAGCCGGTAGTTGATGCAGTTGTGCTGCAGCAGGTCGGCCGGCACCTGCGGCGTGCCGCGGCGGGCCAGGTAGTCGGGTGAGGCGTAGGTACGCAGCCGGAATTCGCGCGTGAGCGGCACCGCGATCATGTCGCGCTGCAGCGATTCGCCGAGGCGGATGCCGGCGTCGAAGCCTTCCTTGACGATGTCCACCAGCGCATCCTGGTAGGCCAGCTCCAGCGTGATGTGCGGATGCAGCCGCGCGAAGTCGCCCAGCAGCGGCTCGATCAGCAGCTGGCCGGCCACCATCGGCAGCGTGATGCGCAGCAGGCCGCCGGGCACGCTGGCCTGCATCTGCAGGTCCTCGGTGGCCTGCGCCATGCCGGTGAGCAGCGGCGACACGCGCTCCCAGTAGGCGCGGCCGGCTTCGGTGAGGTTCACGCTGCGGGTGGTGCGCTCGAACAGCCGCACGCCCAGGCGGGCCTCCAGCTTGCGGATGGTCTGAGACACCGCGGCTGGCGTCACGCCCAGCAGGTGGGCTGCGCCAGTGATGCTGCGCAGCTCCGCGGTGCGGGCGAAGGCCGTCATGGCGGCCAGGATGTCGGGGTTCATTGCCAAGTACTGCTTAAAAGGCCATGCACTTTTATTGTGTATGCCTTTCGAGTCGGGCTGGGCACACTCCTTCGCTTCATTCCGGAGGCCCGTCCATGACCACCCTGAACATCAATGGCCGCAGCCAGGCGGTGGAGGCCGATCCCTCGACGCCCATCCTCTGGGCGCTGCGCGACAACCTGCAGCTCACCGGCACCAAGTTCGGCTGCGGCGCGGCCCTGTGCGGCGCCTGCACGGTGCACATCGATGGCCAGGCGGTGCGCTCCTGCGTCACGCCGATCAGCGCGGTGGCCTCCGGTCAGCGCATCACCACCATCGAGGCGGTGGGCACCGACCCGGTGGGCCGTGCCGTGCAGGCCGCCTGGGTGAAGCACGACGTGGCCCAGTGCGGCTATTGCCAGAGCGGCCAGATCATGAGCGCCACCGCGCTGCTCAAGCAGAACAGGAAGCCGACCGACGCCGACATCGATGCCGCCATGTCCGGCAACGTGTGCCGCTGCGGCACCTATGCGCGCATCCGCGCCGCCATCCACGATGCCGCCAAGACGCTGGCCTGAAGGAGCGACCATGACCGCACACACCACGGATCGCCTGCCCGCCGCGCTGCCGCGTCGCAGTTTCCTGAAGATGGCCGCCGGCAGCGGCTTCGCGCTTGGCCTGTATCCGCTGGCGGGCGCCGCCCAGGGCACGCCGCCCGCCACGCCGCAAGGTGCCGCGGTGGCCGCCGCGATGGCCGGCGAACTCAAGCCCAGCCAGCAGCCCGGCGCCTTCGTGCGAGTGGCCGCAGACGGCGCGGTGACCGTGATGGTCAACCGCCTGGACTTCGGCCAGGGCGTGCACACCGCGCTGCCCATGCTGGTGGCCGAGGAGATGGATGCCGACTGGCGACTGGTGCGGGCCGAGCTGGCGCCGGCCGCCGAGGCCTACAAGGACGCCGGTTTCGGCATCCAGATGGTCGGCGGCTCCAACTCCATCAAGAGCTCGTGGCTGCAGTACCGGGAGCTGGGCGCCCGGGCCCGTGCGATGTTCGTCAACGCCGCGGCCCAGCGCTGGAACGTGCCGGCCTCGCAGGTGCGCGTGGCCGACGGCGTGGTGAGCGCCGGCAGCCGCCGCGCCACCTTCGGCGAGCTGGCCGAGGCGGCCATGAAGCAGCCGGTGCCGGCCAGCGTCACGCTCAAGCAGCCGGCCGACTTCAAGCTGCTGGGCCAGCCGACGCGCCGGCTCGATGCACCGGCCAAGTCCAGTGGCCGGCAGTCGTTCGGCATCGACCTGCGGCCGGCGCAGGCCCGGGTGGTGCTGATCGCGCGGCCGCCGGTGTTCGGCGCGAAGCTGGCCTCGGTGGACGATGCCAAGGCGCTGGCCGTCAAGGGCGTGTCCAAGGTGCTGCGCATTCCGCTGGACCGCGGCGCCACCGGCGTGGCGGTGGTGGCCGACGGCTACTGGCCGGCCAAGATGGGCCGCGACGCGCTCGGCTTGAGCTGGAACACCGACGGCGTGGAGAAGGTGAGCACCGACGCGCTGCTGCAGCGCTACAGCGAGATGGCCAGGCAGCCCGGCCTGAAGGCCCGCGTGGCCGACACCTCGGCCCTGGCCGGCGCGCCGCGCCGCATCAGCGCCGAGTACCGCTTCCCGTACCTGGCGCATGCGCCGATGGAGCCGCTCAACTGCGTGATCGACTTCCGCGGCGATGCCTGCACCGTGACCGTGGGCTCCCAGTTCCAGACGCTGGATCACGCCGCCGTGGCCGCCACCCTGGGCCTGCCGCCCGACAAGGTGACGCTGAACACCGCGATGGCCGGTGGCGGCTTCGGCCGGCGCGCGGTGCCTTCGTCGGAATACGTGGTGGAAGCCGCGCAGGTGGCCAAGGCCTGGCGCGCCGCCGGCGGGCAGGGCCCGCTGCAGCTGATGTGGAGCCGCGAGGACGACATCCGCGGCGGCTACTACCGGCCGATGCATGTGCACCGCGCCGAGATCGGGCTGGACGCGCAGGGCAAGGTGCTGGCCTGGCAGCACACCATCGTCGGCCAGTCCATCCTCACCGGCACGCCGTTCGAGTCCTTCATGGTGAAGAACGGCATCGACGCGGTGTCCACCGAAGGCGTGGTGGACACGCCCTATGGCTTCCCCATCGCGCTGGACGTGCACCATCCCAAGGTGAACGTGCCGGTGCTGTGGTGGCGCTCGGTGGGCCACACCCACACCGCCTACGTGATGGAAACGCTGGTGGACGAACTGGCCGCGGCCGCAGGCCAGGACCCGGTGGCCTACCGCCGCACGCTGCTGGGCGACCGCCATCCGCGCATCCGTGCCGCGCTCGACCTGGCGGTGGCGCGCTCCGGCTACGGCCAGCGCAAGCTGCCCGCCGGCCGTGCCTGGGGCGTGGCGGTGCACGAGTCCTTCTCGTCGGTGGTGGCCTATGTGGTGGAGGCGTCGGTGGCCGATGGCCAGCCGGTGCTGCACCGGGCCGTGGCCGGCGTGCATTGCAACTTCGCGGTCAATCCGCTGACGGTGGAGGCGCAGGTGCAGGGCGCGGTGCTCATGGCGCTGGGCACCACGCTGCCCGGCGCGGCCATCACGCTGAAGGACGGCGTGGTGGAGCAGAGCAACTTCGGCGACTACACCGTGGCGCGCATGAACCAGATGCCGCAGGTGGAGGTGCACATCGTGCCCAGCACCGAGGCGCCCACCGGCATGGGCGAGCCCGGCTTCCCGGCGCTGGCGCCGGCCCTGGCCAATGCGGTGGCCGCGCTCACCGGCCAGCGGCTGCGCGAGCTGCCCTTCAAGCTGGCCTAGACGAGCCGCGCGCCGCTGTCGGTCGCCCGCCGTGCCTGGTGGGCGGCCAGGTGGTCCTCGATGGGCGCGGGGCGTGCGTACAGGTAGCCCTGGTGGCGCACGCAGCCCATCTCCAGCAGCCACTGGCGCTCGCGGTCGGTCTCCACGCCTTCGGCCAGCGGCGTGATGCCCATGCTGCGCGTGAGCTGCACCATCGCGCTGACGATGCGCTTGTTGACGGTGTGCTCGGTGCGCCCGCGCACGAAGCTCTGGTCGATCTTCAGCACGTCGATGGGAATGCGGGTGAGGTAGCTCAGCGACGAATAGCCGGTGCCGAAGTCGTCCAGGTAGATCGCCACGCCCATCGCCCGCAGCGCGGTGATGCGCTCGATGCACACGTCGGGGTCTTCCATGAAGGCGGACTCGGTGATCTCCAGCGCCAGCCGCTGCGCCGGCAGGCCGGTGGTGGCCAGCACCTGCCGCACCGTGCTCACCAGGTCGCTTTCCATCAGCTGGCGTGGCGAGAGGTTGACCGACACCTGCGCCTGCGGGAAGGCCTTGGCCACGTCGCTGCGCACGAAGGTGCTGCAGGCCGCGCGCAGCGCCATCTCGCCCAGCGCCAGGATGTGGCCGGTCTCCTCGGCGATGGCGATGAAGTCGGCCGGCGAGATGAATTCGCCGCCCGCGGTGCGCCAGCGCATCAGCGCCTCGAAGGCCAGCACCTCGCCGCTGTGGCCGTCGGCCACCGGCTGGTAGACCATGTAGGGCTCGCGCCGCTCGATGGCCTGCGGCAGCGCCAGCTCGATGCGGCGGGCCTTTTCCCGCTGGCGGCGGTAGGCCTCGTCGTGCACCACGTAGCCCGGCCGCACGTGCAGGCAGGCCCGGCGCGAGGCGATGGTGGCATTGGTGAGCAGCGCACGCAGCTCGCCGGTGGTGCCGATGGCCACGCCCACGCGGCCGGGCGTGGACAGCATGGCGTCGCCATAGGGCAGGGGCTCTTCCACCGCCCGCGCGATCTCGCCGGCCTGCACCTCCAGCGCCTCGGCGGAGCAGGCCTCGAAGCTCACCAGCGCGAATTCGCGCATGCTCACCTGCGCGATGACGTAGCGCTCGCCGAAGCGCGCCACCAGCCGGCCAGCCAACGTGCGCAGCAGGCCCGCGCTGAAGTCCGCACCCAGCGTGATGGTCAGGTCCTCCAGCCGCACCAGCAGCAGCAGGAACACGTTGCACGGCGTGGCGGCCGGCGCCTGCGCCTCCACCCGGTGGGCCAGGCCCATGCGGTTGAGCAGGCCGCTGTCGGGGTGGTGGAAGGCCTGGTGCTGGAACAGCTTGTGCATCGCGGCGAATTCGCCCAGCGTGTCGTTGAAGCGCTCGATCAGCGAACGCCACTCCCCGCGGAAGCGCGAGCCGTCGGCACGCACCGCCAGTTCGCCGCGGGCCACGCTCTCGCGGGTGCGCAGCATCTCGCTGTTGAACAGGGCGATGGTGTCGATCAGCACCTGCAGGCCATGCGCCATGTGGCCCACCTCGTCGCGCCGGTGGTAGGCCACGCTGGTGCTCAGGTTGCCGTCCACCGTGGCCTGCGCGGCACCGGCGATCAGCCGCAGCGGCCCGGCAATGGAGCGGTACAGCAGCCACATCGCCGCCGACATGAAGCCCACCAGCAGCGCGCCCAGCGCCGAAACGACGGTGAGCCGGCGCCGCGTGTCCGCGGCCTGCCGTTCGGCGATCTGCACGAAGGACATGGCCGCCTGCTGGCGCGATTCCTGGGTGATGTCCACCATCTTGTCGGCGTCCTCCATCAGCGCGCCCCAGCGGGGCTTGAAGCTGGCCGACCACGCGCCCAGCGCCAGCTTGTCGGTGAACTCGCGGATGGAGCGATGGGCGCGGCTGTTGGCCAGGCTGCGCGCATGGCCGGCGATGTCGGCATCGCTGTGCGCCATCAGCACCGACAGCATGTGGTCGCTGCGGTGCGAGGAATCCAGCAGCGGCGCGACGATGCCGCGGTCCTGCGTCAGCGCGCCGCCCTGGCTGGCGCGCTCGATGCGCCGCAGCGCCGAGGCCTGGCGCGAGAACTCCTCCAGCAGCATCGCCACCGACAGCAGGCTGTTGGTGCGCGAGCCCAGCGCCGGCGCGATGCAGCGCTCTTCCACGAAGGCGGCCAGGCGGAACAGCTGCCGCACCGGCTGGGTGTAGAGGTGGCCGGCGGTTTCCTCCTTCATCACCGCCTGGTCCACCCGCGCGCGCAGCCGTCGCAGGTAGTCCGGCAAGTGGGTCATCGCGGGGTCGTCGCCGATGGCCTGGCGCACCGCTTCGGATTGCTGCACGAAGGCCTGCAGGCCCTGCACCGCCAGGTCCACCTCGCGCCGGGTGCTGGCCTGCCGGCGCTCCAGGTTGGCCTCGCCCGCAGCGGCAGCCTGCGCCAGCTCGCGCTCGCGCGCCAGCGCGAACAGCAGCCGGTCCGCATGCCGGCCGAAGTGCAGGCCCTGCACCGAGCGGTCGTGCAGGGCCAGGCTGCGCGCCTGCTCGGTGACGATGACCGCCAGCAGCGACAGCACGATGGCACCGGCCAGCACCGAGAAGATGGCCAGCCGGTCGCGCAGCAGCAGCTCGCCGGAGCGCAGGCCGCGCCACAAGCGGCCGATGACCGAGCCGTGCGGCGGATGGAGGAAGGCGGCGTCGCGGCTGGATCGCATGGGCAGGTCTCCGGAATCAGCGCGAGGCCGCGGCGCTGGCCGGCGCGGCCGCCGCGGGCGCGGCCTGCTGGGCCCGCCACTGGCGCCAGGTGCGGTCGATGCCGGCGGTGACGTCGTTGACCGAGGCGCCCTTCAGGTGGTCGACCATGCCCGTCCAGAAGGCGGCGGTGCCCAGCACCGCGGGCATCAGGTCCGAGGCGTCCATGCGCATGACCGTGGCTTCGTGCCACACGGCCGACAGCCGCGCGGCCAGCGGTTCCACGTAGCTGGCGGGCTCCACGTCCTTGTGGCCGGAGAGGTAGGCGCCGGCGGCCGCGCGGCGGCGGCCGAAGTCGGCCGAGGCCATGTAGCGCAGCACCTCCATCGTCTCCGGCCGCGCATTCAGCGGCGCGGCCACGTCGCCGGCCACCAGCAGTTCCACATGCGATTCGCTGCGGCCGGGCAGGATGAAGAAGTCGATCTGCTCGCCAGGGCCGATGTGCACCGAGTCGGGGAACTCGGAGGTCACCCATTCGGAGTTGCGCATCATCATGCAGGGCGCCGGCTGGCCGGCGAACTTGCGGGCCGCCTCCTCCACGAAGGTGTGCAGCACGCCTTCCGGGCCGCCCAGCGTCATGCCCGGCGTGCGCACCATGCGATCCCATCGCGCGAAGGCCCGGCGCACCGGGCCGGCAGTGAAGGGCAGCTCCTGCGCCACCCAGCGGTCGTAGGCGGCCGGGCCGGCGTCGCGCAGCATGAATTCCTCCACCCAGTCGGTGCCCACCCAGCCGGTGGCGCCACGGGCGGCCACGCCGATGCACCAGGGCACCAGGCCCTTGCGGATCATCTGCTGCTCCAGCGCGGCCAGCTCCGCGTCGCTGCGCGGCACCGCCAGGCCATGCTGCTCGAAGAGCGCGCGGCGGTACCACACCAGGCTCTTGATGGCCACGCGGGCCCACAGGCCGTAGTGCTGGTCGCCACGGCGCAGCAGCGGGTCCAGGAAGGGCGGGAAGTCGCGCACCACCGTCTGCGCCAGGTCGGGCGGCAGCGGGTGGATGAAGCCGCCGGCCACCATCTCGCGGAACAGGCCGGGCTGGGCGAACACCGCGATGTCCGGTGCCTCGAAGCCGGGCGTGGCCACGAACACGTGGTCGGCGAAATCGCCGCCGGCCGCGCGGATCACCACCTCGATGCCGGTGCTGCGCTCCATCGCCGCGAAGGCTTCCTGGTAGCGGGCGCTGTCCTGCAAGGAGAAGGACGACAGCAGGGTCACCCGCTTGGAGGGCGGGGTAGCGCCCTGGCCGGCAGGTGCCTCGGTGCCGCCGGTGCCGCGCAACTGCAGCAGCAGCACGGCCAGGACGAACAGGCAGCAGGCCAGCGCGCGGGCTGGGGTCAGCAGGGTGTGGATCTTCACGAGCACCTCGGCGGGTCTGGAGGTACTGCAGCGGCGCGCCGTGGGCGCGGCCGACGCCTGTTCTTCGGCCGGGCGGGCGCCCGGCTTGAGGCCCTGGCACGTGGCCTGCCCCTGCCGGCACGGCACGTACAGTGCCCCTCCAGCAACACGGAGCTTGAATGACGAGAAGACTTCTGCACGCCGCCCGTTGCGGGCTGCAGGGCTTGTGCGCCCTTTCACTGGCCGGCTGCGCCGTGCCCGCCTTCCTGCAGCAGCGCCCCGCCGGGCCGCCGGTGGTGTACGACTGCGAGGACGGCCTGCGGCTGACGGTGCGCTATGCCGATGGATCGGCGCAGGTGACGCTGCCCGACGGCCAGCAGCTGCAGCTGGCGCAGCAGCCCGCCGGCTCCGGCATGCGCTACGCCAGCGGCCCGAACGAGCTGCGCGGCAAGGGCCGCGACATCACCTGGGCGGTGGACGGCCGCATTCCCACCAACTGCATCGCGCAGGGCCGCTGAGCGTCAGACGACGCAGCCGGCCTCGGGCGCGACGCCGCCGTCGCCGGCCGACAGCGGGGGCGGGATCACGTAGCCGTAGCGCGAGGCGGTCAGCTCCGCCAGGATGGCCACGGCGATCTCCGGCGGCGTGCGCGCGCCGTTCTTGATGCCCACCGGCCCGTGCAGCCGGTCGAGCTGCGCGTCGGTCAGGCCGAAGTGCTCCTTCAGCCGCGCCTTGCGCTTGGCCTGATTCACGCGGGAGCCGATGGCGCCCACATAGAAGGCCGGGCTGGCCAGTGCTTCCATCAGCGCCAGGTCGTCCAGCTTGGGGTCGTGCGTCAGCGCGACGATGGCGGTGTGGCCGTCAGGCCTCAGCTCGGCCACCACGTCGTCGGGCATGCCGCGCAGCAGGCGCGCGCCAGGCACGTCCCAGCCGGTGGCGTATTCCTCGCGCGGGTCGCAGATCAGCACCTGGTAGTCCAGCGCCTGCGCCATCGTGGCCAGGTAGTGCGTCATCTGGCCGGCGCCGATCAGCAGCAGCCGCCAGCTCGGGCCGTGCGTGGTGGTGAGCGTGGTGTCGGTGAGCTGCAGCACGTCGCCTTCGGCCGGCGGCAGCAGCTCCACATGGCCGTCGGCCAGCGTCAGCACGCGGCGGATGCGGTCGCCGTGCTGCAGCACCGCCAGCAGTTCGTCGATGCGCGAATGCGGGCCCACCGGCTCCAGCACCAGTTCCAGCGTGCCGCCGCAGGGCAGGCCGAAGCGCGTGGCCTCCTCGGCGCCCACGCCGTAGCGCACCACCTCGGGTGCGGCGAGCGTCAACGCACCGTCACGAACGCGGGCGATCAGGTCGTCCTCGATGCAGCCGCCGCTCACGCTGCCGGCGATCTGGCCGTCGTCGCGCACCGCGACCACCGAGCCCACCGGACGCGGCGCCGAGCCCCAGGTGCGGGTGATGGTGCCCAGCACCACGCGGCGGCCTTCGGACTGCCAGATGGCCAATTGCCGCAGGATGTTGAGATCGACGTTGTCCATGCACTGACGATAGCGCCAAGGCGGTGGCCTTGCACGGGCAAGGCCGCGGGTTTTCCCGTCGGTGCAAGGCCGGATGGCCTGCCCTAGCATGCGGCGGCGGCCGTGGTTTGGGCTTTGGATCGCGGCGTTCAGGCATTCCTAGGAGACAACCGATGGGTACCAAGATCACGCTGCAGGTCAACGGCGCGGCCGTGACGAAGGAAGTCGAACCCAGCACGCTGCTGGTCGAATTCATCCGCGAGGATTTGCGGCTGACCGGCACCCACGTGGGCTGCGACACCGCGCAGTGCGGCGCCTGCACCGTGCACCTGAACGGCCGTGCGATCAAGAGCTGCTCGATGCTCGCGGTGCAGGCCGAAGGCGCGGAGCTCACCACCATCGAGGGCATCGCGCCCGCGAACGGCGAGCTGCATCCCATGCAGGCCGCCTTCAAGGCCTGTCACGGGCTGCAGTGCGGCTTCTGCACCCCCGGCATGGTGATGAGCGCCATCGACCTGGTGCAGCACCACGCACACGGCACCGAGGCGGAGATCCGCCATCACCTCGAAGGCAACCTGTGCCGCTGCACGGGCTACCAGAACATCGTCAAGGCCGTGCAGCAGGGTGCTGCCGGCATGGGCGCCTGAGGCAGGAGCGACGCACATGAACGCCAGGCAAGGTTTCATCGGCCAATCGGTGCCGCGCCGCGAGGACGCGCGCTTTCTCACCGGCCGCGGCCAGTACACCGACGACATCACGCTGCCGCGCCAGACCTACGGCATCTTCGTGCGCTCGCCGTATGCGCACGCGAAGCTCACGCGGGTGGACACGGCAGCCGCCCAGGCCGCGCCCGGGGTGCTGGGCGTGTACACCGGCGAGCACTTCAAGGACGTGGGCGGCCTGCCCTGCGGCTGGCTGATCAACAGCACCGACACCACGCCGATGAAGGAGCCCAAGCACCCGATCCTGGCGCTGGACAAGGTGCGCTACGTGGGCGACCGCGTGGCCCTGGTGGTGGCCGAGACGCTGCAGCAGGCCAAGGAAGCGGCCGCGCTGGTGGAGGTGGACTACGAGGAACTGCCCGCGGTGGTGGACGTGGCCAAGGCCGCGCAGGTGGCTGCGGCCGGCGGTGCGCTGCATGCCGAATCACCGGACAACCAGTGTTACCTGTGGGCCATCGGCGACCAGGCCGGCACCGACGCGGCCATGGCCTCGGCACCGCACATCAGCAAGCTCACCTTCCGCAACAACCGGCTGGTGCCCAACGCGATCGAGCCGCGCGCGGCCAATGCCAGCTACAACCCCTCGGACGACAACTACACGCTGTACGTCGCCAACCAGAACCCGCACGTGGAGCGGCTGCTGATGTGCGCCTTCGTGCTGGGCATCCCCGAGCACAAGATGCGCGTGGTGGCGCCCGACGTGGGCGGCGGCTTCGGCTCCAAGATCTTCCTGTACGGAGAGGAGACGGCGCTGGTGTGGGCCAGCAAGCAGCTGGGCCGGCCGATCAAGTGGACGGCCGACCGCAGCGAGGCCTTCCTGTCCGATGCGCACGGCCGCGACCACCTCACCACGGTGGAGCTGGCCACCGACCAGCAGGGCAAGTTCCTCGCGCTGCGGGTCAGGACGCAGGCCAACCTGGGTGCCTACCTGAGCACCTTCTCGTCTGCGGTGCCCACCATCCTGTACGCCACGCTGCTGGCCGGCCAGTACGCCACGCCCAAGATCCACTGCGAAGTGCAGGCGATGTTCACCAACACCGCGCCGGTGGACGCCTACCGTGGCGCCGGCCGGCCCGAGGCCACCTACGTGGTGGAGCGCATCGTCGAGACCGCCGCGCACGACCTGGGCATCGACCCCGCCGAGATCCGCCGCCGCAACTTCGTGCGCGAGTTTCCGTATGCCACGCCGGTGGGCCTGACCTACGACACCGGCGACTACGAAGCCACGATGGCCCGCGCCATCGAGCTGGCCGACGTGGCGGGCTTTGCCGCCCGCAAGGCCGAGAGCGAGGCCAAGGGCCTGAAGCGCGGCATCGGCTACTCGGCCTACATCGAGGCTTGCGGCATCGCGCCGTCCAGCGTGGCGGGCGCGCTGGGCGCACGCGCCGGCCTGTTCGAGGCCGGCGAGGTGCGGGTGCACCCCACCGGCAAGGTCACCATCTTCACCGGCAGCCACAGCCACGGCCAGGGCCACGAGACCACCTTCGCGCAGGTGGTGGCCGACAAGCTCGGCATCCCGCTGGACGACGTGAGCATCGAGCACGGCGACACCGGCAAGGTGCTGTTCGGCATGGGCACCTACGGCAGCCGCTCGCTGGCGGTGGGCGGCACCGCCATCGTCAAGGCCATCGACAAGGTGGTGGCCAAGGGCAAAAAGATCGCGGCCCACCTGATGGAGGCGGCCGACACCGACGTCGAGTTCGAGGACGGCGTGTTCAAGGTGGCCGGCACCGACAAGAGCGTGCCCTTCGCGCAGGTGGCGCTCACGGCCTACGTGCCGCACAACTTCCCGCACGACAAGCTGGAGCCCGGCCTGAACGAAAACGCGTTCTACGACCCCAGCAACTTCACCTACCCGGCCGGCACCTACATCTGCGAGGTGGAGGTGGACCCCAAGACCGGCGAGACGCGGGTCGACCGCTTCACCGCCTGCGACGACTTCGGCAACGTCATCAACCCGATGATCGTGGAAGGCCAGGTGCACGGCGGGCTGGCGCAGGGCATCGGCCAGGCGCTGCTGGAGCACGGCGTGTACGACGACGACAGCGGCCAGCTCTTGTCCGGCAGCTACATGGACTATGCGATGCCGCGTGCCGACAACTTCCCGCACTTCCAGGTGGAGACGGTGCAGGGCACGCCCTGCACCCACAACCCGCTGGGCGTGAAGGGCTGCGGCGAGGCCGGCGCCATCGGTTCGCCGCCTGCGATCATCAACGCCATCTGCAATGCCGTCGGCGTGCGCGACATGCCGATGCCGGCCACGTCGTTCACGGTGTGGAAGGCGATGAACGCCTGAACCAGGAAGCACAACACATGCAAGCCTTCGAATACTCCAAGCCCGCATCGGTGGCCGATGCGATCCGAGCGGCCGGTGGCGGCGACGCCAAGCTGCTGGCCGGCGGCCAGTCGCTGCTGGCGTCGATGAAGCTGGGCCTGGCCGCACCTTCCGCGCTGGTCGACCTGAGCAGCATCGGCGAGCTGACGGGCATCACCGTGGCCAATGGCCAGGTGACCATCGGCGCGATGACCACCCATGCCGCGGTGGCCGCCTCGGCCGAGGTGCAGCAGGCCATCCCGGCGCTGGCCAAGCTGGCCGGGCTGATCGGCGACCGCCAAGTGCGCAACCGCGGCACCATCGGCGGCAGCCTGGCCAACAACGATCCGGCCGCCTGTTACCCGGCCGCGGTACTGGGCCTGGGCGCCACCATCCACACCAACCAGCGCCAGATCCCGGCCGACAGCTTCTTCAAGGGCCTGTACGAGACCGCGCTGGCCGAAGGCGAGGTCATCACCGCCGTCAGCTTCCCCGTGCCGCAACAAGCCGGCTGGGAAAAGATGCGCAATCCGGCATCGCGCTTTTCGCTGGTGGGCGTGTTCGTCAGCCGCGGTCCGGCCGGCACCCGGGTGGCCGTCACCGGCGCGGGCGCCTGCGTGTTCCGCGTCAAGGCGCTGGAAGACGCGCTGGCCGCCAACTTCACCGCCGCCGCCTGCGAGGGCGTGAAGGTCAGCGCCGATGGCCTGAACACCGACCTGCACGGCTCGGCCGCCTACCGCGCGGCGCTGATTCCGGTGCTGGCCGGCCGCGCCGTCGCAGGGAGTTGAGCGGCGGCCGCCGCAGCACCTCGCCCAACGCCGCACACTGTTGCGGCGTTCCGCATTTTTGAACCAGGCCTTCCGCTTTGACCTCCACCTCCCTGCCCGCCAGCATCGACGACACGCTGACCCAACTGCTGCAGCACGACTACGTGGCCGAGCGCACGCTGGCCACCACGGTGTTCCTGGCGCTCAAGCTGGAGCGGCCCTTGTTCCTGGAGGGCGAGCCCGGCACCGGCAAGACGGAAATCGCCAAGACGCTGGCCCGCATGCTGGGCCGCCCGCTGATCCGCCTGCAGTGCTACGAAGGCCTGGACCTGGCCGGCGCCGCCTACGAGTGGAACTACCCGCGGCAGATGATGGAGATCCGCCTGGCCGAGCAGGCCGCGCCGGGGCAGGCCACCCGCGAGGCGCTGGGCCGCGACCTGTTCAGCGAGCGCTTCCTGATCCGCCGTGCGCTGCTGCAGGCCATCTCACCCGACCAGCCGGTGCCGCCGGTGCTGCTGATCGACGAGCTGGACCGGGCCGACGAGCCGTTCGAGGCCTTCCTGCTGGAGGTGCTGTCCGACTTCCAGATTACGATTCCCGAACTGGGCGTGGTGCAGGCCGCGCATCCGCCGATCGTGGTGCTCACCAGCAACCGGACGCGCGAGATCCACGATGCGGTCAAGCGCCGCTGCCTGTACCACTGGGTCGACTTCCCCGATGCCGCGCGCGAGGCGCAGATCCTGGCCCAGCGCGTGCCGGGCGCGCCGGAGAAGCTGGCCGCCGAGATCGTGGCCTTCGTGCAGCAACTGCGCGCGGTCGAGCTCTACAAGCTGCCCGGCATTGCCGAGACCATCGAGTGGACGCGCGCGCTGATGGCGCTCGACGCGGTGGTGCTGGACCCGCAGACCGTCAACACCACGCTGGGCGTGCTGCTCAAGTACCAGGACGACATCGCCAAGGTGCAGGGCGGCGAGGTGGCGCGCCTGCTGCAGCAGTTGCGCGACAACGCTGCGCACGGCTGACGCCCCGCCTCCCCGATGCACCGCCTGGCCGAGAACGTGATGCACTTCGGGCGCGTGCTGCGCACCGCCGGCGTGCCGGTGGGCACCGACCGCATCCAGCTCGCGCTGCAGGCGCTGCAGGTGGCGGGGCTGCAGTCGCGCGCCGACTTTCGTGCCACGCTGGCTGCCTGCCTGCTCGACCGCCACGAACACCGCGCGATGTTCGACCAGGCTTTCGACCTGTACTGGCGCGACCCCGACCTGGCCGGCCGCATGATGCAGATGCTGCTGCCGCAGGTGCAGGCCAACGACGCCAACGCCCCGCCGCCCCCGCCCGAGAACCGCAGGCTGGGCGAGGCCTTCTCGGTCGGCGCGCCACCGCGGCCGCAAGCCCCGCCGCCGCCGGAGCGCATCGAGATCGAGGCCACGCTCACCTTCAGCGAGCGCGAGCTGCTGCAGCGGGCCGATTTCGACACCATGAGCGCGGACGAATGGCTGCAGGCCAAGCACGCGCTGCGCCGGCTCAAGCCGCTGTTCGAGCCCATCACCACCCGCCGCACCAAGCCCGCCGCGCATCCCGGCCGCGCCGACTGGCGCGCCACCATGCGCGACATGGCGCGCCATGGCGGCGAGCTGCTCAAACCGCAGTGGCGCGCCCCGCGGCAGCGCCCGGCACCGCTGGTGGTGCTGGCCGACATCTCGGGCTCGATGAGCCGCTACTCGCGCATGCTGCTGCACTTCACCCACACGCTGGGCCGGGCCGACGTGCGGGTGGAGAGCTTCGTCTTCGGCACCCGGCTCACGCGCACCACCCACCTGCTGCGCCAGCGCGACCCCGACTTTGCCGTGGCCCAGGTGGTGCGCGCGGTGCAGGACTGGTCGGGCGGCACCCGCATCAGCGCCTGCCTGCACGAGTTCAACCAGCGGTGGGCGCGGCGCACGCTGGGCGGCCGCGCCACCGTGCTGCTGGTCACCGACGGGCTGGAGCACGGCCACACCGAGGCGCTGCGCTTCGAGATGGAACGGCTGCACAAGAGCTGCCGCCGGCTGGTGTGGCTCAATCCGCTGCTGCGCTGGCAGGGCTTCGAGCCGAAGGCGGCGGGCATCCGCACGATGCTTCCGCACGTGGACCGCTTCGTGCCCGCGCACAACCTCGAGAGCCTGGAACAACTCACCCGCCTGCTGGCGAGCGACACGCCGGCACGGCCCCACTGACAACAACGAACGGGAGTACACGAGCATGCAACTCACCAACCAGCAGACGCTGCCCGTCAGCCAGGTGCAGGCCTGGGAGGCGCTGAACGACATCAGCCTGCTGCAGGCCGCGATGCCCGGCTGCGAGAGCATCACGCCCACCGGCGAGAACCAGTACGAGGTGCTGGTCACCGCGGCCATCGGTCCGGTGAAGGCCAAGTTCAAGGGCAAGCTCAAGCTGGCCGACCTGGACCCGCCCAATGCCTACAACATCCAGTTCGAAGGCCAGGGTGGCGCCGCCGGCCACGCCAAGGGCACGGCCGCGGTGCGGCTGGAGCCGGCGGGCCCGCACAGCACGGTGCTGCACTACACCGCCAATGCCACCGTGGGCGGCAAGATCGCGCAGATCGGCTCGCGGCTGGTGGACATGGCCGCGCAGAAGATGGCGACCGAGTTCTTCGAGACCTTCAACGCCAAGCTGGCCGAGCGCTATGCGCCGGCGCCGGAACCCGCGGCGGCCGTGGCCGAGCCGGCCGCCGCCGCCGCGCCGGTGAAGAAGGGCGGATTCTGGGCCTGGCTGAAGCGCCTGTTCGGGGGTTAGCCGCCCTCAGTGCGCGGCTCAGGGCCGCAGCAGGCTGTCCAGCGGCAGCGTGATCGTGGCGCCGATGCGCGCCTGGTGGCGGGTGCCGTCGTCGGCCGCCACGCGCAGCCAGCCCAGCTCGGGCGCGATGGTGGCCGCGCCCCAGCGCCACTGCGCGCTGCCGGTCAGGCCAAACAGATGGCCCGAATGGCGGGGGTCGTCGGTGCGGCCCAGCACGCCGATGCGCGCGCCCACCCGGCCGGCATGCAGCCGCAGCGCGGTGCGGCGCTCGGCGTCCAGCCAGCCCAGCGTGAGCAGGCGGCTGTCGGGGCCCGCGCCGGCACCGATCCAGCGGCCGCCGTGGGTGTAGCCGTCGCCATAGGCGTAGTTGCGGTAGGCGCAGCCCTTGTCGGCGTCCTGGCCCACCGGCATGCGGCAGCCGGTCTCGGCCACCTCCGCAAACCAGCGGTGGCGTCCGTCGGCCGACCAGTGCTCCAGGCCGTACACGCCCAGGAACTTGGAGGGCATGTAGTTGGCCTCGTCCTCGCCGATCAGCTGCACATAGCCGGCGCAGCGCCAGCCGGCCGGGCAGCCGGCGCGCAGGTCGATGCCGGCCATGCCGTTGCCGGGGTCGGCGCCGGTGTAGTCCTCGTCGCCCGCATTGGTGCCGCGGCCGCCCAGCATGCGCAGGAAGCTGCGCAGCGACTGGTCGCGCCCTTCGCCGCCCCACTGCGCGGTGCGGGTGAGCCCGATCTCCAGCGAAGGCAGCGGCCGCAGCGTCAGCCGGTGGCCGATCAGGAACGGGTTCTTCGGCTGGCGCGTGTCGTCCGTCTGCGCGATGAAGAACTCGAAGTTCCACGGCCCGGCCCAGGCGAGCCAGGGCGATTCCGAGCGCGAGGCCGATGCCCGCTGGAAGCCCAGGCCCAGCATCGGCGGCGCGTTGTGGCCCAGCACCAGGCTGTCCTGCCAGCCCGGGCCCCACCAGGCCTGGCGGGACCAGGCCTGCAGCTGCCAGCCCAGCGCCTGGGCCACCACGGCGGTCTCGTCCAGCCGCACGTCGGTGCCGTGGTTCCAGGGCGCGGTGGCGCGGCCCGCACGCACGCCGAACTGCGCCGCGAAGTGCGTGCCTTCGTAGGCAGGCGAGCGCAGCGTGGCCTGGCTGCCGGGCGCGCCGTCGTCGCCGAAGCCGGGCAGGGCTTCATCGTGGCTGCGCACGGTGAGCGAGGCCTGCGCCCGCGTGGCCCGGGACAGCCCGGCCTGCACGCTGGCGCGGGCCTGGTCCAGCGCCGGTGGCAGCGCGGCCGGCAGGGCGGCCAGCGCCTGCTGCACCGCGGCCCGCGGCAGCGGCCAGTGGCTGGTGGTCAGCGACAGGCCGGCTTCGTCGACCAGGCGCTGCAGGGCATGGCGCTCGAAGGGGTCGGGCGTCCAGGGCAGGGAAGCCTGGGCATGGGCGGCGGTGGCCACCAGCAAAGCGGCCAGCGCACTCAGGCGGCGCAGCAAACGGGTAGGCGAAAACGGCAAACGGGCCTCGGGCATGTGAACGAAATCACGCCGAATCTAGCGAGGTTGTTGCTGCGCAGCATCGATACCCTTGGGGAGCCGGCGTCCGGATGGTGCGATTTTGCAACGCTCTGGTGCGCCCGGGCGGTTGCCCCGCGCGTGTGCTCCGGCGCAGGGTGACGCCGGACGCTGTCAAGATTCACCTCATCACCGCATTGCGTGCGGTTTGTGCTGGTGTGCCGCTGCTTCGTGGGATTCCGTTCCAGCGCGATTCGCCCATGGCCCGGGCGTGCGCCGTCATCGTCCTGTCACGACCGACGGGCAGCGTGCCGGGTTCCGCCCGCCAACCCCGCCGCCATGAACGAACGTACTGACGACACCTCGCTGCAGCAGCTGCAGCGCATGCACCTGGACCTGATCGACAGCTACGACGAAGAGCTGGAAATGGCCATCGACGACGGCGACGATGCACCGGACGAGGCGGCCCGCGCCCGCCGCCGGCAGTACTTCCGCGAGCTGTTCCGGCTGCAGGGCGAGCTGGTGAAGCTGCAGGACTGGGTGGTGGGCACCCGCCAGAAGGTGGTGATCCTGTTCGAGGGCCGGGACGCGGCCGGCAAGGGCGGCGTCATCAAGCGCATCACCCAGCGGCTGAACCCGCGGGTGGCCCGCGTGGCCGCGCTGCCGGCGCCCAACGACCGCGAGCGCACGCAGTGGTACTTCCAGCGCTACGTGAGCCACCTGCCGGCGGCCGGCGAGATCGTGCTGTTCGACCGCAGCTGGTACAACCGCGCCGGCGTCGAGCGGGTGATGGGCTTTTGCACCGACGACGAGGTGGAGGAGTTCTTCCGCACCGTGCCCGAGTTCGAGAAGATGCTGGCGCGCTCCGGCATCCGGTTGATCAAGTACTGGTTCTCGATCACCGACGACGAGCAGCACGCCCGCTTCCTCACCCGCATCCATGACCCGCTCAAGCAGTGGAAGCTGAGCCCGATGGACCTGGAATCGCGCCGCCGGTGGGAGGACTACACCCGCGCCAAGGAAGCGATGATCGAGCGCACCCACATCCCCGAGGCGCCTTGGTGGGTGGTGCAGGCGGTGGACAAGAAGCGCGCCCGGCTCAACTGCATCGCGCACCTGCTGTCGCAGTTCGACTACCACGAGGTGCCGCACGAACCGGTGCAGCTGCCCGCCCGGGTGCGCCATGCCGACTACATCCGCCAGCCGGTGCCGGCGGAAATGATCGTGCCCGAGATCTACTGAGCGCGCCCAGGTCGGGCTGCGGCGGCTAGAGTGCCCGCATGAGCAGCCATGAGATCGAACTGAAGTTCGGCTTCGACCCCGAAGCCCTGCCCGCGCTGGCCGCACGCTTCACCGGCGAAGGCAGCCGGCGCGAGCACCTGCAGGCCCACTACTTCGACACGCCTGCGCGCTTGCTGGCGCAGCACCGCATCGCGCTGCGGCTGCGCCGCGAGGGCGACCGCTGGGTGCAGACGCTGAAGGCGCAGGGCCGCATGGTGGCCCACCGGCTGGAGCACAACGCCACCGTGCTGGCGCCCGAGCCGGCCGACGGCGCCGCCGTGCCGCCACTGGACCTGTCGCGCCACGACGGCACGCCCGCCGGCGACGCGCTGCAGGAGGTGCTGCAGGCCGCGGGAGCGCCCGCCGCCAGCCTGCAGCCGGTGTACGGCACCGACCTGTGGCGCCGCAGCCTGCAGCTCAACGTGGCCGGCGGGCGCATCGAGGCCGCGCTGGACGAAGGCCACATCCTGGCCGGCGAGCGGCGCCTGCCGGTGTGCGAGCTGGAGCTGGAACTGCTGGAGGGCGACGCCTCCGCGCTGCGGGTGCTGGCCAGCGAATGGCTGCCGACGCATGGCCTGTGGCTCAGCCATGCCACCAAGGCCGAGCGCGGCGAGCGCCTGGCGCGCGGCGAGCCGCTGTGGCCGGTGGTCAAGGCCGCGGCACACCGCATCGCGGTGCCCGAGCAGGCCACCGACTGGCTGCACGACAGCGTGGTCGGTTGCCTCTCGCAGATCGTCCCGAACGCGGATGCCGTGGCGCAGGGCGAAGGCGCGGCCGAGCATGTGCACCAGCTGCGCGTGGGCCTGCGCCGGCTGCGCACGGTGCTGCGCGAGCTGGCGGGCATGGAGGCGCCGGCGGCGCTGCGGGAGGCATTCTCCGAACTGGGGCGCTGGCGCGACCGCGACACCGTGGTCTCGGCCACCGGCGCCGCGCTGCAGGCGGCCGGCGCGCCCGCCATCCGCATCGACACGCGGCCGCAGGGCGTGCTCACGCCACAGGCCGTGGCGCGCGACAGCGCCTTGCAGCTGGCGCTGCTGGAACTCACGGTGCAGGGCCTGCGTGCCGATGGCCTGCAGGCGGCCGAGGCGGGCAAGGCCCGTGCGCTGGCCCGCCACCGGCTGCAGCGGCTGCACCGCCAGGTGGCGCGTGATGCCGACGGTTTCGAGGCCCTGGCCACCGAGGACCAGCACCGCACCCGCAAGCGGCTGAAGCGGCTGCGCTACCTGGCGGAGTTCGCGGCACCGGCCTTCGACGCCAAGGCCGTCAAGCGCTACCTGCGCCAACTGGAGCCGGCCCAGGACGCGCTGGGCGAGCATAACGACAACGCGGTGGCGCTCGCGCTGTACCGCGAGGCGGCCGAAGCCGGCGAGGCCACCGCGTGGTTCGCGGTGGGCTGGCTGCAGGGCCGCGAGCCGATCACCGCGCGGCGCTGCCGCAAGGCGCTGCAGCAGCTGGCCGCCACGCCCCGCTTCTGGAAGGACTGAGCCGGGCGCTCAGAAGCCTTCCAGCACGCCCTTGCCGATGGCGCGGCCGCTCTCCACCCAGGCGTGGGCGCGGCGCAGGTTGTCCGCGTTCAGCGGGCCGAAGCGTTTGGTCAGGGTGCTGCGCAGCACGCCGGCGTCCACCAGGCGCGCCACCTCGCCCAGCAGCTTGTGCTGCTCGGCCATGTCGGGCGTCTGGAACAGGGAGCGGGTGAACATCAGCTCCCAGTGCAGCGACAGGCTCTTGCGCTTGAGCGCCGTGATGTCCAGCGGCGAGGCCGGGTCGTCGATCAACGCCAGCTTGCCTTGCGGCACCAGCGCTTCCACCAGCGCCGCGTAGTGCTGCTCGGTGGCCGTCAGGCTGGCCACCAGGTCCACCTGCGCGTGGCCGATGCGGCGCAGTTCGTCGGCCAGCGGCTGGCGGTGGTCGATCACATGGTGCGCGCCCATGTCCGCGGCCCAGGCCTGCGTCTCGGGGCGCGAGGCGGTGGCGATCACCGTCAACTTGGTCAGCCGGCGGGCGATCTGCGTCAGCACCGAGCCCACACCGCCCGCGCCGCCGACGATCAGCAGCGACTGGCCCTCGCCGCCCTCGCGCGCAACGCCCAGGCGGTCGAAAAGCAGTTCCCAGGCGGTGATGCTGGTCAGCGGCAGCGCGGCGGCCTCGGCAAAGCCGAGCGTGGCCGGCATCGGCCCGACGATGCGCTCGTCCACCGCCTGCAGCGCGCTGTTGCTGCCGGCACGGTCGATGGCGCCGGCATACCAGACACGGTCGCCCACCCGGAAGCGCGACACCGCGCTGCCCACCGCCTTCACGATGCCGGCGGCGTCCCAGCCCAGCACCTTGGCCTGGCCCTCGGGCGGCGCCACGTTGCGGCGCACCTTGGTGTCCACCGGGTTCACCGACACGGCCTTCACTTCCACCAGCAGGTCGTTGGCACGCAGCTCGGGTTCGGGCAGGTCGATGTCGATCAACGACTGCGCATCGGCGATGGGCAGGCTCTGGCGGTAGGCAACGGCTTTCATGCGGTACTCCTTGGACACGATGGCGTGACTGTGCCGCGCCGGGCGACGGCAAACCAGCCGTGCCACACTGCGGCAGCCACAAACGAGGTTTGTCGATCCAATGGTCACCGTCACTGCGGACAGCCTGGAGCTGCCCGCCCTGCAACTGGCCTTGCGCGCCGCGGAGCTGGGCAGCGTGGCGGCCGCCGCGCGTGAGCGCGACTGGCTGCCGGCCACCGCCACCGCGGCCATCCGCCGGCTGGAGGCGCAGCTGGGCGCCGCCCTGTTCACCCGCAACAGCCGGGCGCTGCGGCCCACGCCCGAAGGCGCCGCCTTCCTGCAGCGTGCGCAGGAGGCGCTGGCCCTGCTGGGCGACGGCGTGGCGCAGCTGCGCGAGCCGCTGGCCCAGGTGCGCGGCCTGCTGCGGCTGGGCATGCCCTCCGACCTGGGCACGCGGGTGCTGCGCCCGCTGCTCGACGATTTCCTGGCGCTGCATCCCGCGCTGCAGCTCGACCTGCAGGTGGGCGACCGGGTGAGCGACCTGTCGCGCGAGCCGGTGGACGCCGCCTTGCGCTACGGCGAGCCGCAGCAGCCCGGCCTGATCGTGCGCCGGCTGGCCGACAACCATCGGGTGCTGGTGGCCTCGCCCGACTACCTGGCGCGCGCCGGCACGCCGCACATGGCCGAGGACATCGCCCAGCACGACGGCATCTCGCTGCGGCTGGCCAACCGGCCGGGGCATGTGTGGGCGATGCTGGACGGCGGCCGGCCGGTGAGCCTGCGGCCGCGGGTGCGGCGCACGGCAGACAGCGGGCTGGTCACCCGGGAATGGGCGCTGGCCGGGCAGGGCATCGCGATGAAGTCGCTGCTGGACGTGGCCGACGACCTGGCCGCCGGCCGGCTGGTGCAGGTGCTGCCGCAGCTGCGGTCGGCGCCGTATCCGCTGGTGCTGGCACTGGCCAGTGGCAGCCACCTCAGCGCCCGGGTGCGCGCGCTGGGCGACTTCCTGCAGCAGCGCCTGGCGGCGCGCTGACCGTCAGGCCGGCGTCTGCGCCGCGTACCAGTGGGCCGCTTCCTGCAGCCCTTCGCCAAAGCGGTGCGTGGGCGCGTAGCCCAGCAGCGTGGCGGCCCTGCCGATGTCGGCGCGCGAGTGGCGCACGTCGCCGGCGCGGAAGTCGCCGTACACCGCCGGCGCCACCTGCAGGCCGGGGCGTTGCGCCGCCAGCGCGGAGGCCAGCTCGGCATACAGCTGGTTGAGCGAGGTCTGGTCGCCCACCGCCACGTTGTAGACCTGGTTCAGCGCCTCGGGCGCCTGCACCGTGGCGGCCAGCAGGTTGGCCTGGACGGTGTTGGCGATGTAGCAGAAGTCGCGGCTGGTCTCGCCGTCGCCGTTGATGCGGATGGCCTCGCCGCGCAGCATCTGCGCCGCCCACTTCGGAATCACCGCGGCATAGGCGCCGTTGGGGTCCTGCCGCGGGCCGAACACGTTGAAGTAGCGCAGCCCGATGGACGCCGTGCCGTAGCAGCGGCCGAACACCTCGGCATACAGCTCGTTCACGTACTTGGTGACGGCATAGGGCGACAGCGGCTTGCCGATGCGGTCCTCCACCTTGGGCAGGCCGGGGTGGTCGCCGTAGGTGGAGCTGCTGGCTGCATAGACGAAGCGCTGCACGCCGGCGTCGCGCGCGGCCACCAGCATGTTCAGGAAGCCGTCGATGTTGGCCGCGTTGGTGGTGATCGGGTCGGCCAGCGATCGCGGCACCGAACCCAGCGCCGCCTGGTGCAGCACATGCTGCACGCCCTCGCAGGCGCTGCGGCAGGTGGCGGCATCGCGGATGTCGCCTTCGATGAAGCGCAAACGCGCCTGGCGCGCGGCCGTCTGGCCTGCGGTGGCGGCCACCAGGTTGTGGCGGTGGCCGGTGGCGAAGTTGTCCAGGCCCACCACCGTCTGGTCCAGCGACAGCAGCGTCTCCACCAGGTGGCTGCCGATGAAGCCCGCCGCGCCGGTCACCAGCCAGGTGCGCGGGGCGGCCTGCAGCTCGGCCTGCAGCGCAAGGTAGGCGCTCACAGGCGCCACACCCGCATGCCTTCGGCGCGCAGGGCCGCTTCGTCGAAGCAGGCCTTGACGTCCACCATCAGGCCGCCCGGATGCAGGCGCTCGCACAGCGCCTTGGCATCCATGTCCAGGTACTGCCGGTGCGCCACCGCCGCCACCACCGCATGCGCCGGCGGCAGCTGGTTCCAGGGCACCGGCGTCACGCCGTATTCGTGCTGCGCCTCCTCCGACGAGGCGATGGGGTCGTGCACATGCACCTTCACGCCGAAGCTCTGCAGCTCGCGGATGACGTCGATCACCTTGCTGTTGCGCAGGTCGGGGCAGTTTTCCTTGAAGGTGAGGCCCAGCACCACGACGTCGGCGCCCTTGACCGGCAGGTCGGCCGCGATCATCTGCTTGACCGTCTGCTCGGCGATGTACTTGCCCATGCTGTCATTGATGCGGCGCCCGGCCAGGATCACCTCCGGCCGGTAGCCCAGCATCTCGGCCTTGTGGGTCAGGTAGTACGGGTCGACGCCGATGCAGTGCCCGCCCACCAGCCCGGGGCGGAAGGGCAGGAAGTTCCACTTGGTGCCGGCGGCCTTGAGCACCTCCAGGGTGTCGATGCCGATCATGTGGAAGATGATCGACAGCTCGTTCATCAGCGCGATGTTCAGGTCGCGCTGGGTGTTCTCGATCACCTTCGCCGCCTCGGCCACCTTGATGCTGCTGGCCTCGTACACGCCGGCGGTGATGATGCTGCCGTACACCTGGCTCACGGTGGCCAGCGTCTCGGGCGTGTCGCCCGACACCACCTTGGTGATCTTGGTGAGCGTGCGCTCCTTGTCGCCGGGGTTGATGCGCTCGGGGCTGTAGCCGACGAAGAAGTCGGTCTTCCACTTCAGGCCCGACAGCCGCTCCAGGATGGGCACGCACACCTCCTCGGTGGCGCCGGGGTAGACGGTCGATTCGTACACCACGATGGCACCGCGCTTCATGTGGCGGCCCACGCTCTCCGAGCTCTTGATCAGCGGCGTGAAGTCGGGCCGGCGGGCCTCGTCCACCGGCGTGGGCACGGCCACGATGATGACGTCGGCCTCGGCGATGGCGGCGGGATCGGTGGTGCAGTGCAGGTGCACCGCGGCGCGCAGGTCGTCGCCCGACACCTCGCCGGTGGGGTCCACGTGCTGGCGGTAGGCCGCCACCTTCTCCTGCGACAGGTCCAGCCCGATCGTGCGTTGCCGCTCGCCGAACTTCACCGCCAGGGGCAGGCCGACGTAGCCAAGGCCGATCACGGCGATGGTGGAGGGAAGAGCGTGCGCCATCTGTTAACTACCGGAGCCGAGCCAAGGGAGCCGCATTATCCGAGGGCGTGCCGCAGGCCAGCGTTGCTTTGCCGTCCCAGCCGGGCCACAAGGCCTGCCGTGATCGGCCGCCGGCGTTAACTTCTGCTCGCTGATGCTGCAATGCAACAGGCGCGCCGGCTTTAGGGTGCCTGCCCGACGGCCTGCGGTGCAATTCACGCAGGGCCCATCTAAGATGGGTGAGCGTGCTCCCTCGAACGGGGGATCTGATCTTCGGGGCGCTTTGGTGACACTCGCCCCAGGTGTGCTATCTGCACGCAAGACCAATTCCTCAAGGGAGTATTCATGAAGCGTTCCGCGATCGTCATCGCCTCCGTCCTTGCGCTGGCGGGTGCCTCGGCTCACGCCGTCGACTACACCTGGAACACCAGCACGCCGCTCAACCTGCCGCAGTACTACGCGCTGCAGGGCATGACCTTCACCGACACCATCTCGTTCTCGCTGACCGGCGTGAGCGACGTGGAAGTGGGCGCCGTGGCCAACATCTTCGGCAGCTTCGGCATCAGTGGCGGCTCGCTGACCTTCTACAAGGGCAACACCGTGCTGGACAGCTTCGCGCTGACCGGCGCCACCGACTTCATCGCCGCCCCGTCGCTGGGCGCAGGTGACTACTCCTTCGTCGTGTCGGGCACCGTCAGCGGCAAGTCGGGTGGCAGCTACCTGCTGAACGCCGCCGTCACCCCCGTGCCGGAACCCGAGACCTACGCGCTGATGCTGGCCGGCCTGGGCGCCGTGGCCTTCATCGCACGCCGTCGCAAGTCGGCCTGAAGCTCGGCCTTCTCGGCCTCAGCCTGAAAAGGGCGGTGCTTGCACCGCCCTTTTTGCATTGGGGCCTGCGGCGACAATCCGCGCATGAAACTCGACCTGACCGACGCCGAGCTCGACGAGCTGGACACCTTGCTCACCCAGACGCCCGAGCCGGCCCAGCCGCTCGACGCGATCATGCTCGACGGCTACCTCTGCGGCATCCTGGTGCAGCCGAGGCTCGTCGCCATCGAGGAGTGGCTGCCACCCATCTTCGACCTGGAGACCGGCCAGCTGCCCGAAGGCACCGACCCGGCCTGGCTAGCCCGCTGCCGCACGCTGATCGAGCGCCGCCATGCCGCGCTCACCGCCGCGCTGGTGGAAGACGGCTGGTTCGACCCGCTGGTGGTGGACCTGGAGCGTTCGGCCCCGGTCAGCGAATACGACCCGGTGCAGTCCGAGGCCTCGCGTGCGCTGATGCCCTGGGTGGCCGGCTTCCACTGGGCGCAGGAATCGTTTCCCGGGCTGCTGGAGCTGGAAGACGACGGCGTGCAACTGGCGCTGGCGCGCCTGTACCGCCACCTGCCGGCCGAAACGGACGAGGACCGCGAGATCGTCGCCACGCTGGACCGCGAGCATCCGCTGGCCACGCTGGACGACGGCATCGAAGACCTGGTGCATGCGGTGTATGACCTGTGGGACCAGACCAGCGAATCACGTTTCAAGGTGGACACCATCCGTCGCGACGAACCCAAGGTGGGCCGCAACGACCCGTGCCCCTGCGGCAGCGGCAAGAAGTTCAAGCAGTGCCACGGGCGCGGCTGACGGAGCGCCGCCTCGATGCGACTGCAGCTGCTGTCCGACCTGCACCTGGAATCCGAGGAGTTCGACCCCCAGCCCGCGCCGGGCGCGGACCTGCTGGTGCTGGCCGGCGACCTGGACAGCCGCTGGCAGGCGCTGGAACGCTTTGCGCACTGGCCGGTGCCGGTGCTGTGCGTGGCCGGCAACCATGAGTTCGATCGGCGGGAGCTGACCGAGGCGTTGCCCGCGCTGCGCGAGCGTTGCGCGGGCTTGGGCATCACCCTGCTGGAGCGCGATGCCACCGTGCGCACCGACGCGCAGGGCCGGCGCGTGCGCTTCCTGGGCACGGTGCGCTGGTGCGATTTCGACCTGTTCGGTCCTTCACGCCGCGCCGCAGCGCAACGCGCCGGCAACTACTTCCAGCGGGTCATGCAGGCCACGAAAGGCGGCCAACCCTTCGATGCCGCCGCAGTGCGGGAGGAGGCGTTGGCCTGTCGCGCCTGGCTGGCCGACGCGCTGGCCGAGCCGGCCGACGGCCGCTGGGAGGCCACCGTGGTGGTGACGCATTTCGCGCCCAGCCTGAGCAGCGCCGATCCGCGCTATGGCAGCCAGAACGGCACCGCCAGCTTCTGCAATGCGGACGACGACCTGATCACCCAGGCCGAGCTGTGGCTGCATGGCCACCTGCATTGCCGCCACGACTACACCGTGCCTCGCCCCGGCGGTGGCCTGTCCCGGGTGGTGTGCCAGGCGCGGGGCCTGGCCGCGAAGAACGAGCCGGAAGGCTTCGACCCGCTGAAGCTGATCGAGGTCTTCGGCTGAACCAGCGCGCCGCGCGCTCAGGCGCGGCGACGCAGCATGGCCATCCAGCCGATGCCGCTGCCCGAGCGGGCCTGGATCGGCGGCGCCTGCAGCGCCTCCTCGGCCTGGCGTTCCATGCGCAGGTTGAGGCCGTACTCGGCCCCCATGTCGGCCGGGTCCAGCGGCCGCGGCGCCGGTGCGCTCTTCGAACGGCGGAACAGAAGCGAGCGGGCGGTCGGGGCATTCATGGCGGCGGCCTCGGGTGTGGTGTCAATCCAGTGTCGATGTGAACCGATTGCCGGCCAGCCGGGCATCCCGAACCTGTCGCGGCACACGTCACATCCCCCGCAAGCGTGGTGGTGGGCTGTGGTGCCAAATCCACATCGCCGCTGGAGATCACGTGCCGCCATGCTTTCAGCCGCATGTGTCAGGCGTGCGACCCGCGTCGCTCAGGCCTCCAGCACCTGTGCTGCATGTTGCTGCAGCGCTGCACCGATGCGGCCGAGCAGGCCCCGGTCGGCCGCGCCGTCCAGCAGCCACTGGTGCCAGTAGAGCGTCACCGGCACCGTCACCGAAGGCAGGACCGGCTGCAGGCGTCCATCGGCCAGCGCGGCCGCCACCTGCAGCTGCGGCGCCACGCCGATGCCCCAGCCGCGGCAGGCCGCCTCCACGTAGGCCTCGGACGAGGGCACATGCCGCTCGCGCAGCCGCAGGTCGGGCAGGCCGAAGGCCTGCTGCGCCCAGGCGCGGGCCATGCCGTCCTTGCGGTCGAACACCAGCACGGGCAGGCGCGCCAGGTCGGTGGCCCGCAGGCCTGCGGCCGGCAGCTCCCGCAGCAACGCCGGGCTGGCCACGGCCAGGTAAGGCATCACGCCCAGCCGCTGCATGCCGCAGCCATGCAGCGGTTCGGCCAGGCTGCTCACGCAGCCCAGCACCGTGCCGGCGCGCAGTGCTTCGTGGGTGAAGTCCTGGTCGTCGACGCGCAGGTCGATGCCGAAGCCGACCTGCACGCCTTCGCGCATCAGGGCATCCAGCGCCGGCAGCACCCAGGTGGCCAGGCTGTCGGCGTTCACGCCGATGGGCACCCGCTCGCCATGCGCCGAGGCCGCTCCCAGCTGCCGCGTCGCCTCCGCCGCCAGGCTCTGCCACTGTCGGGCCAGCCGCAGCAGCACGCTGCCCGAAGGCGTGAAGTCCAGCGGCCGCGTGCGCACCACCAGCGGCTGGCCCCATTGCGCCTCCAGCGCGCGCATGCGCTGGGACACAGCCGACGGCGTCAGCGCCAGCCGCTGCGCCGCGGCGGCAAAGCTGCCGGTGTCGGACAGCGCGACCAGGCACGCCAGCCCGGTGGGATCGAAGGAGGTGTCCACATGAAGCTCCGCTGAATCTGCATGATCGATTTTCAGCTCACATTCATTTGCGGCCAGCGTGGGCGACCATCGCGGCATGTCCGATGCCTTACCCGTGTTCACGAACGGCTTTGCTCTCATGGGCAGCCTCATCGTCGCCATTGGCGCGCAGAACGCACTGGTGCTGCGCCAGGGCCTGCTGCGGCGGCACGTGGGTCCGGTGGTGCTGTTCTGCGCCCTGTCCGACCTGGCCTTGACCAGTGCCGGCGTGTTCGGCGTGGGAGCTGCGCTCGCGCGCTCACCGTTGCTCATGGAGCTGCTGCGCTGGGCCGGCGCCGCCTTCCTGGCCTGGTGCGGCCTGCGGGCCATGCAGCGTGCGCTGCGCCCGGGCCACCAGGCCCTGCAGGCGGGTGCCGAGCTGGGCGGGCTGGCCGCCACTCTGGGCACCGCGGCGGCGCTCACCTGGCTCAATCCGCATGTGTACCTGGACACGCTGGTGCTGCTGGGCGCGGTGGCCGCGCAGCAGCCGGCCGAGGCACGCTGGCCGTTCGCGGCCGGTGCCGGGCTGGCTTCCGTCCTGTGGTTCGTTTCATTGGGCTACGGCGCCGCGGCGCTGGCACCCTGGCTGGCGCGCCCGGCCACCTGGCGGGTGGTGGACGGGCTGGTGGCGCTGGTGATGTTCGGCATGGCGGCGGCCCTGGCCACCGGGGGGCTTTGACACGGGGGCACTAGAATCCCGCCCCTTTTTCCGAAGGGTTCCCCGCCATGAAGCCAGCCGGCTGCGCCATCGACTTCGGCACGTCCAATTCCGCCATCGCGCTGCCCGGCGCCGGCCTGGTGGAGGTGGAGCCCGGCCATCGCACGATGCCCACGGCGGTGTTCTACGCGGTGGACGAGGCCCATGCCGCAGAGCCCGAGCGCAGCTATGGCCGCCTGGCGCTGGCTTCCTACATCGACGGGCTGGACGGCCGGCTGATGCGCTCGATGAAGAGCATCCTGGGCTCCACGCTGGTGGACCAGCACACCGACGTGGGCGGCGGCAAGGCGGTGCGGTACCTGGACGTGATCGGGCACTACCTGCGGCACCTGAAGACGCTGGCCGAGCGCAGCGCCGACGTACCGCTGGACCGGGTGGTGCTGGGCCGGCCGGTGGCCTTCGTCGATGGCGATGCCGAGCGCGACGCGCAGGCGCAGGACTCGCTGGAGCGCGCCGCGCGCAGCGTGGGCTTCGCGGACGTGAGCTTCCAGCTGGAGCCGATCGCCGCCGCCTTCGACTTCGAGCGCACCGCCGAGCGGGAGCACCTGGTGCTGGTGGCCGACATCGGCGGCGGCACCTCGGACTTCTCGCTGGTGCGGGTGGGCCCCGGCCGTCGCGAGCGCCTGCAGCGCCATGACGATGTGCTGGCCAACCACGGCGTGCACATCGCGGGCACCGACTTCGACCGCCACATCGAGCTGGCCGCCATCCTGCCGCTGCTGGGCTACCGTGGCCTGGGCCCGGGCGGGCGCGAGGTGCCCAACAAGGTGTACTTCGACCTGGCCACCTGGCACCTGATCAACACCGTGTACGCGCCCGGCCGGGTGGCCGAGTTGCGCCGCATGCGCGACTTCTATGCCGATGGCCGCCAGCACGAGCGCCTGATGCGCGCCGTGACGCTGCGCCTGGGCCATGCGCTGGCCGCGCAGGCCGAGCAGGCCAAGATCGCGGTGGCCGATGGTGGCGCGGCACCGGTGGCGCTGGACGACATCGAGCCCGGCCTGCATGCGCTGCTGGACGAGGCCACCGCCATGCGTGCGCTGGACGCCGACCTGCAGCGCATCGTCGATGCCGGCGTGCACACTGCTGCGCTGGCCGGCGTGTCGCCGGGGCAGGTGGACGTGCTGTATTTCACCGGCGGCTCCACCGGGCTGACGCCGCTGGCCGACCGCATCGCCGCGGAGTTTCCGAAGGCCCAGCGGGTCAAGGGCGACCGCTTCGCCAGCGTGGCGCAAGGCCTGGGCGAGCACGCCCGGCGGCTCTGGGGCGGCTGAGCCGCCCGCGACCTCAACTCCGGGGCTTGCCGCTGCCGCGCAGCGGGCCGGGCCGGCCGCCGCCGGGCCGGGGCCGCGCGCCGGGGCGCTTGGCGGCGCGGGCCGGCGCCTTCGGCCGCGAGACGTCGGCCAGCTGCAGCGAGCTGCGCACCAGGCCGTCCACCGCTTCCGTCATGTCCGCCGGCGGCTCCAGCGTCTCGATCTCGGCCAGCAGCTCGTCGGCGTCTTCCAGGTCGTCGGGGTCCAGGTGCGCAAACAGCGTGGCCAGCGGCTCCAGCGTGGCGGGATCGGGCAGGTCCATCAGCGCCGGGAACAGCGCCATCGCGGTGGCGAAGCCCGCTACCCAGGGCATGACGGCTTCCGAGGGCGAGGCGTCCTCGTCCAGCTCGAAGATCCAGGGGTCGAACCACTGGCGCTGGTCGATGAGGCCGTTCAGCTCCGCATGGCGGCGCAGCACCAGCGCATGCAGCCGCTCCATCGGCACGCCGGGCGGCGCGGGGCGGCCGTCCACATCGTGCACGAAGGGCAGCCAGCGCGCGGGCGGCACCGGCCGTGGCTGCAGCAGCACGCCGACCAGGTAGCCGTCGAGCGAACTGGCCTCCATCGGCTCCAGCGGCTCGGGCAGCGTGGCCAGCAGGCCGTCGAGTTCGGCGAATTCAGCGTCGGTGAGGGGGGCGGACGTCATGGCCGATTGTCGCGTGCCGGCGCGGGGGGCCGGCCCGGCTCAGGTGCCGATGGCGCCGCCGTCCTGGCGTCGGATCACCACGGTGGCCGAGCGTGGCCGGCCGTGCGCCTTGTCCGGCCAGCTGGAATACAGCTGCGGCGCATCGGCACGGCTGATGTCCGACGGGGTCTCGCCCGGATGCTGCACGTTGATGAACATCGTGGACTGGTCGGGCGTCAGCGCCACGCCGGTGATCTCGCAATTCACCGGCCCGGTGAGGAAGCGCCGCACCTCGCCGGTGGCCACGTCGCAGCCCAGCATCTGGTTGTTGCCAATGCGCTCGAACTCGCCCTTGTTCATCTGCGTGGCATGGGCGTCGGTCTGGATCCACAGCACGCCGCGGCTGTCGAAGGCCAGGCCGTCGGGGCAGCCGAAGAAGTCGCCCTGCACGTTGCCGCGGGCATCGGGCCGGGTGTTGCCGGGGTCGCCGGCCAGCAGCAGGTGGCTCCAGCGCATGGTGGGGCCGTCGAAGTCGCCGTCCTCCTGCCAGCGGATGATCTGGCCCATCGCGTTGTTGGCGCGCGGGTTGGCGGCGTCGGGGCCCGGCTTGTCGGGCTGGCCGCGCTGGGTGTTGTTGGTCAGCGTGCAGTACACCCAGCGCGACTGGTGGTCGATGGCGATCCACTCCGGCCGGTCCATCTTGGTGGCACCCAGCAGGTCGCTGGCCTGCCGCGTTCGGATCACCACCTCGCCCTGGTCGGCGAAGCCGTTGGCCGCGGTCAGCGGTCCCTGGCCGTGCACCAGCGGCAGCCAGCGGCCGGTGCCGTCGGCATTGAAGCGGGCCACGTACAGCGTGCCGTGGTCCAGCAGCTCGCGGTTGGCCTGGGCCGCGGTGAGGCCGTTGCCGGCCGGGGCGATGCGGTCACGGCTGACGAACTTGTAGATGTATTCGAAGCGGGCGTCCTCGCCGGAATACACCACGGCGCGGCCGTCCTTCGTGACGGCCACCCAGGCGCCTTCATGCGCCGCGCGGCCCAGCGCGGTGCGCTTGACCGGTGTGCTGGTGGGGTCCATCGGGTCGATCTCCACCACCCAGCCGAAGCGGTGGAACTCGTTGGGATGGCGCGTGGCGTCGAAGCGGGCGTCGTGGTTGGGCCAGGCGTAGAAGGCCTTCTTGGGCAGGCCCCAGCGGGCCTGGTCCTTGGTGGTGTTGTCGCCGCCACTGAAATAGAAGGCGAAGTTCTCCTCGCCCGACAGGTAGGTGCCCCAGGGCGTGCGGCCGCTGGCGCAGTTGTTCAGCGTGCCCAGCACGGTGCGGCCCTCCGGATCGAACGCGGTGCGCATCAGCGCATGGCCGGCAGCCGGCCCTGCCACGCGGAACGGGCTGTAGGCGGTGAAGCGCCGGGCCAGCGGGCTGGGGCGCACCATGTCCCACTGGCCGTTGCGCAGCGCCACCTCGATCACCGACACGCCGTGCGCCGCCTGCGACTTGCGCACGCCTTCCGGGCTGTCCGCCTTGCCGGGGCCGTGCAGCAGGCCCTCGTCGGTGTACTCGTGGTTCATCACCAGCAGGCCGCGGGTGGACGAGCCTTCGATGGGAAAGAAGTGCAGGCCGTCGTGGTGCATGCCCATCTGCACCGCCTGGTCGTCGGCACTGTGGCTGGCGTCGCTGCGCCACGGCGGCATGCGGCCCGGCACGCCGATGGGCTCGCCCCACGGCGCCAGCACCGCGGCCACGTAGCCGGGCGGCACCACGATGGCGTCGGCCCGCGAGGGCGGCACCGACTGGAAGCCCAGGCGCGGCCCGCTGGTGGCCAAGCCGGACGGGCCGGTGGCGGCGCAGCCGGCCAGGCCGGCGAGCGAGGGGCCGAACACCGCGGCCACCGCCGCGCCGGCGGTGCCGCGCAGCCAGAGGCGCCGCGCGGGATCCGAGACCTCGTGGATGCTGGGGTTGGCCGAACGGTTGCTGTTCTCCATCTCGGTGAAGTCCTTGGGCATGTGTCTCCTCCTCAGGGCACGGGTGGGTTGTCGCCGGAGTATCCGGCTGCTGCCACATGACATCATCCCGGCATGAACACGCCGATCGAATCAACGGGCGCACCCCGGCGGGTGCTGGTCACCGGCGGCAGCCGGGGCATCGGCGCGGCCACCGCGCTGCGCTGTGCCCAGCAAGGCTGGGACGTGGCGGTGAACTACGCACGCGATGCGCAGGCCGCCGAGGCGGTGTGCGCGCAGGTGCGGGCGCTGGGCCGCCAGGCGCTGGCGGTGCAGGCCGACGTGGCCGACGAGGCCCAGGTGCTGGCCATGTTCGACACCATCGACCGCACGCTGGGCCCCATCGGCGCGCTGGTGAACAACGCCGGCGTGGTGGCCGAGAACCAGCGCGTGGCCGACATGACGGTGCAGCGCCTGCAGCGCATCTTCAACACCAACGTGGTGGGCAGCTTCGTCTGCGCACGCGAGGCGGTGCGGCGCATGAGCACGCTACACGCCAGCCCGCAGGCGCGCGCGGCTGGCGGCGGCCGCGGCGGGGCCATCGTCAACCTCTCCAGCAAGGCCGCGGTCCTGGGCGCGCCCGGCTGGTACGTGGACTACGCGGCCAGCAAGGGCGCCATCGACACCTTCACCGTGGGCCTGGCGCGCGAGCTGGCGCTGGAAGGCATCCGCGTCAATGGCGTGCGGCCAGGCATCGTCGACACCGACATCCATGCCTCCGGCGGCTGGCCCGACCGTGCCCACACCTCGTCGGCGCTGATCCCGATGCAGCGCCCCGGTCGGCCCGATGAAGTCGCCGCGGCGATCGCCTGGCTGCTGTCCGACGACGCCAGCTACACCACCGGCGCCACGCTGGACGTGGCCGGCGGCCGCTAGCAAAAAGCCGCCGGGCGGCGTGTTCAGCGGCGCTGCACGATGATGGGTGCCAGCTGGAACAGGCTGCGCAGGCGCTGCGCGGCCTGGGCGGCGTCTTCCCGCGTGGCATAGGGGCCGGCCTGCAGCCGGTGCACCGCGTCCTCGTTGAAGATGGCCAGCAGCGGCGTGAGCGCCTCCAGCTGCCGCATCACCTGCTGCTGCAGGGCCACGGCGCCGTCATGTGCCTTGAAGGCGCCCAGCTGCACCCAGAAGCCCACCGCGCCGGGCACGCGCGCACGCGCGGTTTCCTGGGTGATGGGCAGGGCCTGCGCGGCGGCTGGTTCGGCTGCCGCAGGCGTTGCTTCTGCAGCGGGCGGCGGGGCAACTGGCGGTGCGACGCTCGCCACCGAGGTATCGGCGCCCGGTGTCGGCGTGGCGCGCCAGCTGCCATCGCGGATCTCGTCGTGCGTCAGCCGCTCGATGTGCACCGGCGCCACGCCGCGCAGCAGGCCCAGCTTCAGCGCGGCGGTGTAGCTCAGGTCGATGGCGCGGGCGCCGTGGAACGGGCCGCGGTCGTTCACCCGCACGATGACTTCGCGGCCGTTGGCCGGGTTGCGCACCCGCGCAAAGCTTGGGATGGGCAGCGTGGGGTGCGCGGCCGTCATCGAGTACATGTTGTAGAGCTCGCCGCTGGCCGTGGGCCGACCGTGGAACTTGCGGCCGTACCAGGAGGCCAGGCCACGCTGCACGAAGGGCTGGTCGGTGGTCACCGGCACGTACGCGCGGCCGAACACCGCATAGGGCTTGTTGGGCCCGCCGGTGCGGATCATCTCGACCCGCGGTTCGGCGTCGGGCACGTCCATCAGCTGCGCGGGCGGCAGGTCGCCGGGGCCGTCGCGCTCGGTGTCTTCGGCCGGTGCGCGTGGGCCGCTGGCGCAGCCGGCGACGATCAGCGAAGCGGCGAGGGCCAGCGCAAGCGGGTGGCTGTGAGGGCGTTCACGCTGCATCTGGAACATTGTCGCGAAAAGCCATGCAGGCCTCAGCCGGTTGGGCGGGGCATGCGGCATCAAGCGGGAGGGCGCGTCAGCAGTCTGACATTTGCGCGGTGGGGGCCGCCTGCAAACGGTGCAGGTGGCGCGCCCGGCTGGGATCGAACCAGCGACCCTTGGCTTCGGAGGCCAATACTCTATCCACTGAGCTACGGGCGCAAAGAGGGGGGATTGTAGCCACGACTTTGCAGCACACCCCCGCGCCGTGCGGCCAAGCCATGCAAAGAGGCTGTGCGCGGCACCCCTCTATAATCTTCAGGTTTTGCGTGCCCGGCACGCACTCGACCCGCTGCCGCTACCGAGGACTGAATGAGCGACGCACACAAGCCCGTCATCAACGACCCGCACGACATGCCCCACGAAGGGCCCATCAAGACGCCCAAGCAACTGGTCGTTGCGGTGTTCTTCTCGTTCGTGATTCCCATCGTGGCCATCGTGCTGCTGGTGACCTACGTGACGGGCTTCAACAAGCCCGGTGCGGGCACCGACATCCTGGCCGAGGAAGCGGTGGCCCGCCGCATCCAGCCGGTGGGCACCGTCGAGATCAAGGACCTCACCGACCCCGGCGCGATGAAGACCGGCGAGCAGGTGTTCAACGCGCAGTGCGCGGCCTGCCACTCGAGCGGCGCCGCCGGCGCGCCCAAGCTGGGCGACAACGGCGCCTGGGCTGCCCGCATCCAGACCGGCTACGAAGCCCTGCTGACCTCTGCCCTCAAGGGCAAGGGCAACATGGGCCCGCAGGGCGGCGGCGACTTCACCGACTTCGAGATTGGCCGCGCCGTGGTCTACATGACCAACAAATCCGGCGGCAACCTCAAGGAGCCGGTGATGGCTGCCGCCGCGGACGCGCCGGCCTCCGCCGCTTCCAACTGAAGCGCGCCAAGCGCCCCCGCTGAAAAGGCCAGTCCACGCGACTGGCCTTTTTGCTGGGCGACCGCTGCAGGAACGGGGTTTGCCGAACGGGCTGCACTGACTTTGCTCAACAAGGAGTGCACATGTCCACGTCCCACGAAACCCCGGCCGAGGAACGCGATCACCTGTGGTCGCTGATCAAGGACATCCGCTTCGCGATGTTCACCACGCACGACACCAACGGTCACCTGCATTCGCGTCCGATGACGACGCAGAACAAGTCGATCAACGAGGACCACACGCTGTGGTTCTTCATGTCGCGCAAGAGCGATCCGGTCAGCGAGATGACCAGCGACATGAACGTGAACGTGGCCTATGCGGACACGGACAAGGATTCGTACGTCTCCGTCTCCGGCAAGGCTCGCGTGGTGGACGACCGCGCCCGTGTGGAGCAGCTGTGGAACAAGATGGCCGAAGCCTGGTTCCCCGGCGGCCCGAACGACCCCGATCTGGCCCTGGTGCGCGTGGACATCGTCCATGCCGACTACTGGGACGTGAAGGAGAACAAGCTCACGCAGCTGTTCAAGATGGCCAAGGCCGCCGTCACCGGCCACCCGCCCACCGGCATGGGCGAGCACGGCAGCGTACGCATGGACTGAGCGCCATGCCGGGCGCCGGCACGGCGCTCGCTTAGCATCCCGGCTCCAGGGGGCCGGGATGAGCACCGAGACAGCAGCATTGGAGGAGCTGGGCCTGCGGCCCGGCGCGAGCGAGGCGGAGATCAAGGCCGCATGGCGCAAGCTCGTCTCGCGCTGGCACCCGGACCGCAATGCCAGCCGTGCCGCCGTGGAGAAGATGCAGCGCATCAACCAGGCCTTCGAGCTGCTGCGCGGGGCCGGCGCCGCCGCCGCCCCGGTGCGGCCTGCCGAGCCAGCCGCGCCCGCGGCCGCGCCGAGCCCACCGCCTGCCCGCAAGGCACCCGCTGGCGAGGCTGCGCGTCCGCTCAGCCGGCGCATCAAGCTCACGCTGGAAGAAGCCGCGCTGGGCTGCCTGCGCGTGTTGCGCGGCCAGGTGGCGCAGGGCTGCACGGCCTGCGCCGGCCAGGGCCTGCGCTGGCCCGGCGGTGCCTGCGCCAGCTGCGAGGGCCGCGGGGAAGTGCGCCAGCGCGCCTGGTACGGCTGGCTGGCCACCACCGCGACTTGCGAGGACTGCGGCGGCGATGGCCGTGCGCGCGAACGCTGCGCGCCCTGCGAGGGCAGCGGCAAGCTGCCGCCCCGCAGGTATGAACTGAAGGTGCGCATCCCGCCCGGCGTGCGGGACGGCGACCTGCTGGGCGTGCCGGCCGGGCGCGCCGAGGCTTCACCTGAGGGCGGCGTGGATCTGCACATCGAGCTGCAGCCGCATGCATTCTTCACGCTGGACGACGACGGCACCGTGCGCTGCGAGATGCCGGTGGACGGCTTCAGCTGGCTGGGCGGCCGCAGCGTGGAAGTGCCCACGCTGGAAGGCACGCAGCCGTTGGCGCTACGCCATGGCGAATGTGTGTACCGCCTGCGTGGCCAGGGCTTTCCGGCCAGCCGGCGTGGCGCGCGGGCCGACCTGGTGGTCACGGTGATGCCGATCTTTCCGCAACCGCTGTCCACCGACCAGCAGATCCTGCTGGACCGCCTGATCGCCACCACCGCCAGCGCGTCCACCGGTCCGCTGGCCGACTGGCAACGGCGGCTGCGCGCCCGCGTGGCCGCCGATGCACCGGCGGACCCTCCGCTCAAGGCTGCGCGGCGCCGCACCAGCCGCGCATGAAAAAGCCCGCGGCCGGTGGGCACGCGGGCTGAGGCTGCGGGGCCGGCGCAGGCCGGGCTCGCAGGTGTGCTCTAGAACGGAATGTCGTCGTCCATGTCGTCGAAGCCGGTGTTCGACTTCGGCGCCGGAGCCGGGCGCGGCGCGGGCGCGGCCGAGCGCGCGGGGCGCTCGCGCGGCTCTTCGCCGTAGCCGCCGCCGGCACCCCCACCACCGCCGGCCGCACCGCGGCTGCGGTAGCCACCACCGCCGCCGCCTGCGTCCTCATCGCCGCCGCCGGCACCTTCGCGGCCACCCAGCAGCTGCATCTGCTCGGCCACGATCTCGGTGGTGTAGTTGTCGCGGCCTTCCTTGTCCTGCCACTTGCGGGTCTTCAGGCGGCCTTCCACGTACACGGGGCGGCCCTTGCGCAGGTACTCGCCGGCGATCTCGGCCAGGCGGTCGCGGAACACCACGCGGTGCCACTCGGTTTCCTCCTGGAACTCATTGGAGTCGCGTGCCTTCCAGCGGCGCGTGGTGGCCACGGTGATGTTGCAGATCGAGCCGCCGTCGGGGAACGAACGCATCTCGGGATCGCGCCCGAGGTTGCCGATGATGATGACTTTGTTGACGGAGGCCATGGTCGCTCCTGTGCGTCGGGTGGGTACGGAAAAGGGGGTTCGGCCGCGGCGCGGTGGCTGGCCGGGAGCGATCGATTGTGCCGCATGGGTCGGGCGCGGCGGCTGCTAAGGTCCCCGCCATGCACAGCGACGACACCCCCGATTTCTGGCGCAACCTGCGCCGCGAGATGAAGGCCGGCCGGGCGTGGCTGGACCGTGCCATCGTGCTGGCGGCCGCCGTCACCACCGGTGCGGCGGTGGTGGGCGTCACGCTGCTGTGCGAGGCCGCCAGCCATCTGCACGAGCAGATGCGCGGCTCCGGCCCGCTGGGTCCGTGGCTGATGCTGCTGTGGACGCCGGTGCTCACCGCCCTGCTGGTGTGGCTCACGCGGCGCCATGCGCCGGGGGCTGCCGGCTCGGGCATCCCGCAGGTGATGGTGGCGCTGGACGACAGCCTGGCGCCGGAGCGCCGGCGTGCGCTGGTGTCGCTGCCGCTGGCCATCAAGAAGGCGGCGTTGCTGGGCGGCGCGATGCTGGCCGGGCTCTCGGCCGGCCGCGAAGGGCCCACGGTGCAGATCGGTGCCGGCGTGATGCTGTCGGTGCGGCGCTGGTTGTCGCCGGCGGCCCGCATCGATGGCCACGACCTGATGGTGGCGGGTGCGGCGGCCGGCATCGCGGCGGCCTTCAACACGCCGCTGGGCGGGGTGATGTTCGCGCTGGAGAAGCTCTCGCGCCGGCACCATGCGGCGCAGAGCGCGCTGGTGATCGTGTGCATCGTGCTGTCCGGCCTGGTGGCGGTGTCGGTGTTCGGCAACCTCACGTACTTCGGTGAACTGCGGGTGCAGAGCGTGCCGCTGGAGCTGATCGGTCCCGGGCTGGTGGTGGCGGTGGTGGCGGGGCTGGCGGGCGGCGTGTTCTCGCTGCTGCTGGTCAATTCGCTGGCACCGGGCGATCGCTGGTACTGGCGCTGGCGCGCGCAGTACCCCGTGCGCTTCGGGGCGGCTTGTGCATTGGGCGTGGCCGTGATCGGCCTGGTATGCGACGGCGCGACGGCCGGCGCCGGTTATGCGCCCACCCGCGCGATGCTCGAGGGCCAGGCCGACACGCCCGCGCTCTACACGCTGCTGAAGTTCATCGCCACCTGGCTGTCGTCATGGACGGGCGTGCCCGCCGGCGTGTTCGCGCCTTCGCTGTCGGTGGGGGCGGGCATCGGCCGCGACGTGGCGCAGCTGTTCGGGCTGGCTCCGGAACACGCCATACCGCTGATCGCGCTGGGCATGGTCGGCTTCCTGGCGGCGGCCACGCAAGGTCCGCTCACGGCCTTCATCCTGGTGATGGAGATGGTGTCCGGCCACGCGATGGTGCTCAGCCTGATGCTGACGGCCTTCGTGTCCAGCGGGCTTTCGCGGCTGATCTGCAAGCCGATGTACATGGAACTCGCCGAGCTGATGCGGCCGCGTGCCGGCGAGCCGGGCAGCCGTGTCGCCTGAAGGCCCGTGGCCGCCCTCGTTAACATGCCGGCTTCCCATGAACCCAGCTGATTCCGCCGCGTCACCGCTCCACGTCCTCAACGAGGTGTTCGGCTACACCGCATTCCGCGGCATGCAGGGCGACATCGTCGAGCATGTGACCGCCGGCGGCGACGCCCTGGTGCTGATGCCCACCGGCGGCGGCAAGAGCCTGTGCTACCAGGTGCCGGCCATCGTGCGGCACCGCACCGGCCGTGGCGTGGCGGTGGTCGTCAGCCCGCTGATCGCGCTGATGCACGACCAGGTGGGCGCGCTGGAAGAGGCCGGCGTGCATGCCGCCTTCCTCAACAGCACGCTGACCAGCGACGAGACGCAGAACGTCGAGCGCGAGCTGCGCAGCGGCCGACTGGTGATGCTGTACGCGGCGCCCGAGCGGCTGCTGACGCCGCGTTTCCTGGCGATGCTCGATTCATTGAACGAGCGCGGGCTGTTGAGCCTCTTCGCCATCGACGAAGCGCATTGCGTCAGCCAGTGGGGCCACGACTTCCGCGCCGAGTACCTCGGCCTGTCGCAGCTGCACGAGCGCTTTCCGGCCGTGCCGCGGGTGGCCCTCACCGCCACCGCCGACGACATCACCCGCGCCGACATCGTGCAGCGGCTCGCGCTGGACGACGCGCGCATCTTCGTGGCCAGCTTCGACCGGCCGAACATCCGCTACACCATCGTCGAGAAGGACAACCCGCGCGCGCAGCTGCTGCGCCTGGTGCGCGACGAGCATGAGGGCGAGGCCGGCATCGTCTACTGCGGCACCCGCAAGAAGGTGGAGGAAACTGCGGTGTGGCTGGCCGACGAGGGCATCACCGCGCTGCCGTACCACGCAGGGCTGGACGCCTCGGTGCGGCAGAAGCACCAGGACCGCTTCCTGCGCGAGGACGCCATCGTGATGGTGGCCACGATCGCCTTCGGCATGGGCATCGACAAGCCCGACGTGCGCTTCGTGGCCCACCTCGACCTGCCCAAGAACATCGAGAGCTATTACCAGGAGACCGGCCGCGCCGGCCGCGACGGCGAGCCGGCCGAAGCCTGGATGACCTACGGCCTGGCCGACGTGGTGAACCAGCGCCGCATGATCGACGAGAGCCCGGCCGGCGAAGAGTTCAAGCAGGTGCAGCGCGGCAAGCTGGAGGCGCTGCTGGCGCTGGCCGAATCGCACGACTGCCGGCGCGTGCGGCTGCTGTCGTACTTCGGCGAAACCTACGCGGCCACCGCGGATCCGGGTCGCTCGGTCCGCGGTGAGCCCCCCTGGGCGGCAGCGACCGAAGGGAGCGTGGGGGTCCGGTGCGGGAATTGCGACAACTGCCTCAACCCGCCCGACACCTGGGACGCGACTGAAGCGGCCCGCAAGGCGCTGAGCTGCATCTACCGCTTCTCGCAGCACGGCGGCGGCTTCGGGCCCACGCGCTTCGGCGCCGGCCAGCTGATCGACGTGCTGCGCGGCAAGCGCACCGACAAGGTGGCCCAGTACGGGCACGACAAGCTCAGCACCTTCGGCATCGGCGCCGACCTGAGCGACGCGCAGTGGCGCGGCGTGCTGCGCCAGCTGGTGGCACTGGGCCATGTGGCCACTGAGGGCGAATACAACACGCTGGGCCTGATGCCCAGCAGCCGCGCGGTGCTCAAGGGCGAGGTCCCCATCGTGCTGCGCATGCCGCGCGAAGCCACCCGCGGCGTGCGCAAGCGGGCGGTACGCGGCGGTGACGGCAAGGTGCCGGCCGCGGCGGCCGACCTGGACGCCGAAGCCCAGCAGCGCTTCGCCGCGCTGAAAGCCTGGCGCGGCGAGGTGGCCCGCGAGCACAACCTGCCGGCCTACGTCGTGTTCCACGACGCCACGCTGGCCGAGATGGCGCGGCGCATGCCGGCCGACCTGGCGGAGCTGGGCGAGATCAGCGGCGTGGGCGCGCGCAAGCTGGAGGCCTACGGGACCGAGATCCTGGGCGTGCTGGGCCGCTGAGCGCGGTCGGTGCGGCTCAGCGCACGGTGGCGCCGCGGTCGCTGGCGCTGCTGGGCGGCAGCCACAGCTCGATCACCCGCTGGCTGCCGCTGCTGGTGCGCAGGCTGGAAGGCAGCTCGCGCACCCACACCTCACCGCCGTTGCCGGGACCCCAGTGCTGGAGCACATGCTCGGCCAGCAGGCGGGCGCAATCGAGGTCGCTGCGCTGGTGCACCACCAGCGTGGGCTGCGGCCATGGCACCGGCCGGCGCTGCTGGCGCAGGGAGGCGCTGCGGGTCACGTTCTCGATCGGCGCGAGTTGAAGCACCTCGCCGCCGGCCTGCTGCAGCGCCCACCGCAGGCCGGTGGCTTCGCTGCGCGAGGCCTCGTCGTACACCTGGGTGTAGACGCGCAGCGGCTGCACGCCGTTGGCGCGGCAGGCCGCCTGCAGCGCCGCGGCAGCCGTCTCCTCGGGCGTGGGCACCGGTGCGGTGGGCGGCGGCACGCCGGTGGCGGGTGGGTACGGCACCGGCGCCGGCGCAGGTGTGCCCACCGGCGCAGGCGGCGCGCCGCCGGCCCGCCAGCGGTCCTGCACCAGGGCTACCAGCCGCGGCCAGTTGAGCAGGCGGGCCGGCGGCACCTCGAAGGGATGCCAGTAGCTCAGCGCGTCGCGGTTGGGCAGCGTGCCGAGCGCGGCGCACAGCGTGTCCTGCGTGTTGCGCATGGCGGCCATGCACGGCTCCGACGGCGTGATCTCCGCGGTGCGGCATTGCTCATGCGTCACTTCCAGCAGCCGCTGCACGCCCACGCGGTCGGCCTCGCGCACCGCAGGGTTCTGCACCAGGTCCTGCAGCATCGTCACCTGCTGCGTGACATGCGCGGGCACCTTGGGGCAGCTCATGTCCACCGCGGACAGTGCACGCGACACCTCGGTGAACAGCGTGCGCACCTCGGCGCGCTGCGCGTTCTCGTTCTGGCGCAGCTGGTCGCTCACCTGCCACAGCGACAGCAGCAGCGTGCCCGACGCCCCCAGGCCCAGCGTGGTGCCGATGGCGCTGTTCTTGGCGGCGCGTCGCCAGGCCGGCTCGGGCTGCGGCGTGCTGTCGGGGCTGGCGCGGCCAGGCTGGCGCAGCCGCGCGGGATGCTCCACCGCATCGCTGGACCGCTCCAGCCAGCCGGGCAGCCGTTCCAGCCAGGCGGGCTGCAGCGCGGCGCCGGCGTCCTCGCCCAGGCGGTGGTAGCTCTCCCATTGCGCCTCGTCGAAGGACTGGTCGCCGGTGGATTCATGCGGAAAGCGCCCGTGCCGCTGGGCATAGGCCAGCACGTCCACGTCCAGCGCGGCATGCAGGTTGGGCTTGATCACCAGCAGCGTGCCGTGGTGCTCGGGCGTGCCGGCCGCGCAGCCCGCCGGCCGCAGGTAGCGGATGCGGCCGAGCAGCACGCCGCGCGCGCTCTGGCTGTCGGCCATGTCCTGGGGCGACAGCACCGTCAGGCCGCCGTCGCCCACGCCGAAGCGGCGGGTGGCTTCCTCATGCGGATAGAACTCGATCTCGGCGCCGAAGTCGATGCGGGCCTTGCGCACCAGGTTCTCCAGGTCCAGGAATTCGTAGCGGGCGTCGCAGCTGGCGTCCACCAGCACGATGAAGTCCACCTCCCGGCGCAGCAGCGCATACACGCCGGTGTTGTCGAAGTGCCCGCCATCCGAGAGGTACCACCACGGCCGTGACCGGCCGCGGTAGGTGGCCGTGGCCTCCGACCAGAGCATCAGCGGCTTGGCGGCCAGCCGCCACAGGGCGTCGCACCAGGCAGGCCGCGGCGCCTGCGGCGGCGCCGGCTCGCGCACCCAGTGGCCCAGCCGCACGCCCACCAGGAACAGCAGCAGCGCCCAGCCGCGCGAGGTGTAGGCCCCCGCGCCGGGCGCCGCGGCCGCGCCGGAGATGGCGATCCACTTGCCCAGCGTGCCCACCTCGCTGGCGCGGGTGAAGCACACCCGCTCGCGCGGGCCGATCTCCACGCCGTCCGGCCGCACCGTCAGCACCGTGCCCTTGCGGTCGGCGTTGAACAGGCCGCTCAGGTCGTCGCGCGTCTGGTTCAGGCAGGTGTTGATCAGGTGGACCGGGCCTCCGGCGCGCTCGGGGTGGTAGTCGCGCAGGTCGGCGTCGTCGCGTGAGACCACCTGCGTCACGTCCGCATGCGCCCCGTCCAGCTGCGGCTGCAGCACCGGCCGGTTGGGGTTGCCCACCGACAGGTAGGCCCGCGTGAGCCGTGCCCGATAGAAGCCGTGCAGCGACGAGGCGTTGGCCATGCCGCCGTTGTGCGCAGTGGTCAGCCACCACAGGCCGCACCAGGCGGCGATGCCACCGGCACGCCACACCGGCGGCACCGCATCCAGCCAGCCCAGCGGCGCCGGCGTGAACACCAGCCACTGCACCGTGCTGAGCCAGAAGCACAGCACGATCGCCAGCACCGCCACGCCGGCGGCATTCAGCAGCCGCGGGGTCCAGGTGCCCAGCGAGGCGCTCGCCTGCTGCACCATCTGCTGCAGCGGCTGCGCCAGCGCCCGCAGCACCAGGGCCGCGAAGCCGCCCAGGCCGACGCCGCCCCACAGCCAGTCGCGGTCCGACAGGGCCAGCTTGAGCAGCCGCCAGCTCACCAGGTCCAGCAGGCCCATGAACACGGCCAGTGCCGCGATCAGCAGGGCCTGGCGCGTCACCTCCGTGGTGCGGCGGCGCAGGCGCGCACTGGCCAGTCCGCGGCTGACCGGGCTGCGGGCCAGCACCACCAGCGTGGTGGCCACGCCGGCTGCCACCGAGGCGACCGACAGCAGCACCAGCGGCAGCCCGATGCGGCCTTCGGCCAGCGGGCTCAGCAGCCGCAGCCGCCAGGCCAGCCACGGCAGCAGCAGCGCGCAGGCCACCAGCGCCGCGGCCATCAGCTGCTCATGCAGCGCATGGGTGGTGTGGCGGCGCGTGGGATCGGGGCCCTCGCGCGCCACCCAGTAGCCACAGGCCAGGCCGGGCAGGGTGGCGCACATCCAGGCCGTGGCCAGCGGCAGCCACAGGCTGCCCCAGGCCTGCCAGGCGTTGGGGTCCAGCGTGTCGGTGCTCATCTGCCACAGGTGCGGTGCCACCACCAGCAGGCCGAACAGCAGCGCGGCCATCATCAACTCGCCGTGGATGGCCACGAAGGCGCGCAGGTAGGTCACGGCGGCCACGCCCACGTCGTGCGTGCCCGCGGGCGTGAGGTAGCGGCCATTGCGGCGCATCCAGTCCAGCAGCGGTGAGCGGCGCGCGGCCAGCATCGCCTGGGCCTGCCGCACGCCCAACGCCAGCACCAGCCGGCCCAGCATGGCGCCCACGTAGCCGCCGCCGGAGACGGTGGAGAGGTAATCGAAGCGCGGCAGCAGTTCACGCTGCGCCAGCCCGCGGATCAGCCCCAGCCCGTAGGTGGCGCTGCGCACGCCGCCGCCCGACAGCGCGAGGCCGACGGTGGGCAGCTCGCGCAGGCGGGCGTTGGGCCGCGGGGCGCCGCTGGCGGCCACCTCCTCCTTGAGCCCGGCCCGCCGGCGGCGCCGCAGCACTGCGGCCCGTTCCGCACGTTGCCAGGAGTCCGCGGGAGCGCGGCCCTGCGGGCATGGGGAAGTGGGGGCTTTCGGGTCCACGGTTTGCTCGACTGCGCCCGACTCTAGGCCGGCGTGCGCCGGCCACGCAAGCGTGGTGCATGGGGGTTGCCCTGCGCGCAAACGTCCCGCGAACTATCATGCCCGGTTGCCTCGCGCTCTCGATGACTGCTGCCTTGCCCCCTCCTAAAGCTGCCGAAACCCCCGCCATCCGTGTTCGCGGGGCCCGCACGCACAACCTCAAGAACATCGATCTCGACCTGCCCAAGCATGCGCTGGTCGTCATCACCGGGTTGTCGGGCTCGGGCAAGTCCAGCCTGGCGTTCGACACGCTGTACGCCGAGGGCCAGCGCCGCTACGTGGAAAGCCTGTCGGCCTACGCGCGGCAGTTCCTGCAGCTCATGGACAAGCCCGACGTGGACGTGATCGAGGGCCTGTCGCCCGCGATCAGCATCGAGCAGAAGGCCACCTCGCACAACCCGCGCTCCACCGTCGGCACGGTGACCGAGATCCACGACTACCTGCGCCTGCTATATGCCCGCGCCGGCACGCCGTTCTGCCCCGAGCACCACCTACCGCTGGTGGCCACGCCGGTCAGCCAGATGGTGGACGCGGTGCTGGCATTGCCCGAGGACACCAGGCTGATGGTGCTGGCGCCGGTGGCACGCGACCGCAAGGGCGAGTTCGTCGAGCTGTTCGCCGACATGCAGGCGCAGGGTTACGTGCGCTTCCGCGTCGATGGCCAGGTGGTGGAAGCCGCCGAGCTGCCCAAGCTGAAGAAGGCCGAGAAGCACGACATCGACGTGGTGATCGACCGCGTGAAGATCCGCGCCGATGCAGTGGCCAGCGGCCTGCGCCAGCGGCTGGCGGAGAGCTTCGAAGCTTCGCTGCGCATTGCCGATGGCCGCGCGCTGGCGCTGGAGATGGACAGCGACCGCCAGCACCTGTTCAGCAGCAAGTTCGCCTGCCCGGTGTGCAGCTACTCGCTGCCGGAGCTGGAGCCGCGCCTGTTCTCGTTCAATTCGCCGGTGGGCGCCTGCCCGGGCTGCGACGGCCTGGGGCAGGTGACGGTGTTCGACCCCGAACGTGTCGTCGCCTTCCCCTCGCTCAGCCTGGCCAGCGGCGCGATCAAGGGCTGGGACCGTCGCAATGCCTACACCTTCTCCCTGCTGGAGAGCGTGGCCAAGCACTACGGCTTCGACATCGACGAGCCGTTCGAATCGCTGAGCCCCGAGCACCAGCGCGTGCTGCTCTACGGCTCGGGCGGCGACGAGATCAGCTTCAGCTACACCGCCGAGGCGACCAGGCCCGGCGGCCGCTCACGCACCGTCAAGCGCTCGCACCCCTTCGAAGGCATCCTGCCCAACCTGGAGCGCCGCATGCGCGAGACCGACTCGGTCGCGGTGCGCGAAGACCTGGCCCGCTACCAGCACGCCCGCGCCTGCCCCGAGTGCGGCGGCGCACGGCTGCGGCGCGAGGCGCGCCACGTGCTGCTGCAAGGCGCCGACGGCGAAAAGGGCCGCGCCATCTTCGAGGTGGAGCACGCCACGCTGGCCGATTGCCAGGCCTATTTCGACGGCCTGCACCTGATCGGCGCCAAGGCCGACATCGCCGACAAGGTGGTGCGCGAGATTCGCGCGCGGCTGCGCTTCCTCAACGACGTGGGCCTGAACTACCTCAGCCTGGACCGCAGCGCCGACACGCTGTCGGGCGGCGAGGCGCAGCGCATCCGCCTGGCCAGCCAGATCGGCAGCGGCCTGTCCGGCGTGATGTACGTTCTGGACGAGCCCAGCATCGGCCTGCACCAGCGCGACAACGAGCGCCTCATCGGCACGCTGCAGCACCTGCGCGACTTGGGCAACAGCGTGCTGGTGGTAGAGCATGACGAGGACATGATCCGCGCCGCCGACTACGTGGTGGACATGGGCCCCGGCGCCGGCGTGCACGGCGGCCGCATCATCGCGCAGGGCACGCCGGCCGAGGTGGCGGCGAATCCCGATTCGCTCACCGGCCAGTACCTGGGCCGGGTGCTGCGCATCGAGCGGCCGGCGCCGCCCCTCAGCCCCGTCGGCCGGCCGCAGATGCGCATCGTCGATGCGCGCGGCAACAACCTGAAGGGCGTGACGGTCGAGATCCCGGTGGGCCTGCTCACCTGCGTGACCGGCGTGTCGGGCTCCGGCAAGAGCACGCTGGTCAACGACACGCTGTACCTGGCGGTGGCGCGCAAGCTGTACGGCAGCCATGCCGAGCCGGCGCCACACGGCGAGATCGAAGGGCTGGACGCCTTCGACAAGGTGATCAACGTCGACCAGAGCCCGATCGGCCGGACGCCGCGCAGCAACCCCGCCACCTACACCGGCCTGTTCACGCCGATCCGCGAGATGTTTGCGGAGGTGCCGGCGGCGCGCGAGCGCGGCTACGGACCGGGCCGCTTCAGCTTCAACGTGGCCGGCGGCCGCTGCGAGGCCTGCCAGGGCGACGGCGTGCTGAAGGTGGAGATGCACTTCCTGCCCGACGTCTACGTGCCCTGCGACGTGTGCCACGGCGCGCGCTACAACCGCGAGACGCTGGAGGTGCTCTACAAGGGCAAGAACATCACCCAGGTGCTGGACATGACGGTGGAGGACGCCACGCCGTTCTTCAGCGCCGTGCCCAACATCGCGCGCAAGCTGCAGACGCTGCTCGACGTGGGCCTGGGTTACATCAAGCTGGGGCAGAGCGCCACCACGCTGTCGGGCGGCGAGGCGCAGCGGGTGAAGCTGGCGCTGGAACTGAGCAAGCGCGACACCGGCCGCACGCTCTACATCCTGGACGAGCCCACCACCGGGCTGCACTTCCACGACATCCGGCTGCTGCTGCAGGTGCTGCACCAACTCAGGGATGCGGGCAACACCATCGTGGTGATCGAGCACAACCTCGACGTCATCAAGACGGCGGACTGGGTGATCGACATGGGCCCCGAAGGCGGGGCCGGCGGCGGCACGCTGGTGGTGGCCGGCACGCCGGAGACAGTGGCCGCCCATGCGGGCAGCCACACCGGGCGCTTCCTCGCGCCCTTGCTCAGCGAATAGGCAGCGCGGCGAGGCGGCGCTTGCGCAGCAGCGCCAGCAGCGCGATGCCGCCCGCCATCAGCGCCCAGGTGCCGGGCTCGGGCACCGGCGGCGGCACGGCAGGGATGGACGGCAGGCTGCCCGAGGGCAGCAGCGGCGCGGTGGGAATCGAGATGGGGCCGCCCAGCGGCGGCGCACCGAACGACGGGCCGATGATCGGGCCGGAGATCGTGCTGGGGGCGCTGGGCAGTGCCGCCAGGCCGATGGCCGGCGTGTCGCCGGTGCCGGCGCCGGTGGGCGGCAGGTTCTCGAAGCTTTCCGGCGCGGGCGCCAGCGCGGTCTGGCCTGCGCCCGGCGGCTCGAAGTCCAGCTCACCCGGGCCGGCTGCGGTGGCGCCGCCCGCACGGGTGATGCGGCTGACGTTGCGGCACACCGTGGGCACCAGGATGCAATGGCCGCTCTCGCAGTACACCAGGCCGCGCTCCTGCGCGTCCGCCGCCCATTTGTTGCGGGTGACGGTGTTGCACACGCTGCCACTGCCGAAGTGCATGTCGCTGATCTCGGCCCTGTACAGGTCCTTGCCGACGATGCTGTCCCGGCGGATGGTGACCATCTCGTCGTACTTGCGCTCCGTCATGCGCTGCTTGAGGCGGGCGCGTACGTCGGGCGGAATGTCGGTGTAGCGGTCTACCGCGGCAGGGATGTCGCCCATGTACGGGTTGTGACCGGGGCTGTCCCAGGAGCAGTTGTTCACCGTCTTGTTGCCGGTGGCTGTCTTGACGCTGCTCTTGGCGGGTGCGGCGTGGGCTGGCATCCAACCTGTCACCAGGGACAGGCAGAGGGACCAGACGATCAACGGTTGTTTCATTGGACGGTGGGGAAAGGGGCCAGCGGACGCCTAGTGACTGCTAACTTTACGACCGACGCACATTGTCAGCGGCCGTTGGAAAACTACAGCGTGCTTATGTCGCGAAATGCAGACGTCAAGCGCGAACAGTCTTTTTGTTGGCACGGCTCGTGCCAGACCTGGTCTGTCCACCTGTGCACTTTTTCACGCCGGTGTGACGGTCGTGCAAAAAGTCATCTAATGCGCACTCGACACTTCCCCCTTTGGGGTGGCGTCAAACCGCCTCTGAACACCACCGCAGTACCCCGAGATCCCCGATGAATTACCTGGGGGCCTTGCTCACCAGCCTTGTCGCCAGCGCCGCCTGGGCCGCACCGTATGACGGCCCGCTGTTCGACATGCACCTTCACTACAACGTGGAGGCCTTCGACGCTCACCCGACCGCCGATGTGTTCGCCCGCCTGCAACGCAGTGGCGTGCGGGCGGCGGTGGCCAACAGCCGCCCGAATGAAGGAACCCGCTCGCTGGCCGCCGCACGCGATGAGGCGGGCGCAGCCGGCGTCACCGTGGTGCCCTTCGTGCGGCTGTACCGCAACCGCGCCGATTACACCGGCTGGTTCGCCGACGACAGCATCTACCGCATGGTGCTCGACGAACTGGCGCGCGGCACCCCGGCCGGCCCGTACCGCGGCATCGGCGAATTCCACCTGTACGACAGCACCAACGCGGACGGCCCCGTGGCCCGGCGCCTGATGCAGCTGGCCGAGCAGCGCGGGCTGCTGGTGCTGGCCCATGTGGACGACGACGCGGTGGACCGGCTGATGGCCCATGCCCCCGGCGCCCGGCTGGTGTGGGCCCATACGGGCATCGGCGGCGCGCCGGTGCCACGTGTCAAGGCCTTGCTCGACCGTTATCCGCAGCTGATGGGCGAGCTGTCCTACCGGCCTGGCCTGACCGAAGGCGGACGCCTCAGCGCCGAGTGGAAGGCGCTGCTCATGGAGTATCCCGGCCGCTTCGCCATCGGCTCCGACACCTGGGTGACGCCCCGCTGGAGCGCCTACGAGACGCTGATGCGCGATGCCCGCGAATGGCTGGGCGACCTGCCGCCCGATGTGGCCCGCCGCATCGGCTGGGCCAATGCCGCCGGCTGGTTCGGCCTTGCGGAGCCGCGGTGAGCGCCAGCCTGCCCCCCGCTGCCGCAGCGCCGGCCATGCTGGACGCCGAGCGCCTGGCCGACTTCGCCCGCGCTTCGGGCGACGTGCTCTGGGAGTGCGACACCGCCTGGCGCTACACCTGGATGGCGGGCTCCACCGATGCGCTGGGTGGCGTCGATGGCGGCAGCCTGATCGGCCAGGCGCTGGCTGACGGACCGCTGCTGGACAGCCATGGCGAGCCCCTGGGCGACGAGCGGCTGTACCACTGGCTGGCACGGCCGGTGGCCTTCAGCGGCGCGTTGACCGAGGTGCGCACCAGCCGCGGCCGCGTGATGGTGTCGCGCTCGGCGGTGCCGCTGTTCAATGCGCTGGGCCTGCATGCGGGCTGGCGCGGCACCGCCCGCGACGTCAGCGTGCGCGTGGCCCTGGCGCGCAGCGAGCGCGAGCGCGACGAGCAGCTGCGCAAGATGACCGCGCTGCTGCCCGGCGCGCTGTACCAGTACCGCGAGCTGCAGGCGGATGCCGGCCACTTCCCTGACGACCTGCTGGATGCAGGCCGCCTGTTCGGCCTGCACACGCAGCTGCTGCATGGTCCGCTGCGGCTGCATCCGGCCGAGCTGCCGGCGCTGCACGAGGCTTACCTGCGTGCCCGCCAGGCCCAGGCGCCGTGGCATGTGCAGTTCCGGGTGCTGCAGGCCGATGGCGAGGAACGCTGGCTGGAAAGCCGCGCGATGCCCGAGCAGCCGCCCGAAGGCGGCTGGCTGTGGCATGGCTTCGTCTCCGACATCAGCGAACGCCGTCGAGTGGAGCTGGCGCTGCGCGCGTCGGAGGAGCGGTGGCTGCTGGCCGCCGAGGCCACCGCCACCGGCCTGGCGCAGATCGACTGCCGCGACCAGTCGCTGCTGCTGGACCGCATGGCGTGCATCAACCACGGCCTGGCCTGGCCGCATCCGCCGATGCGGGTGGACGAGTGGCTGGCGCGCATCCATGAGGACGACCGCGAGCTGGCGCGTGCCGCGCTGCAGCGTGCGCAGCATGACGGCGAGCGCATGGAGGCGCGCTACCGCTTCCGGCTGCCGGATGGCGGCCTGCGCTGGCTGGAGGTGTTCGCCCGCGCGCAGATGGATGCCGATGGCCGGCCGCTGACCATCGTGGGCACCTGCCGTGACGTGACGGCGCAGCAGGAGGCGGTGCAGCTGCAGCGCGCCAAGGAAGAGGCCGAGCGCGCCAACCGTGCCAAGAGCGAGCTGCTGTCCCGCGTGAGCCATGAGCTGCGCACGCCGCTCAACGGCATCCTCGGCTTCGCGCAGCTCATGGGGCTGGACCGCGAGCAGCCCCTGGGCGCGGCCCAGCGCCGCCGGCTGGAAGGCGTGGAGCAGGCCGGCCGCCACCTGCTGGCGCTGGTGAACGACGTGCTCGACCTCACGCGGCTGGAGCGCGGCGAGTTCGGCCTGCAGGTGCAGGCCATCGACCTGGTGCGTTCGCTGGAAGCGGCGGTGGGCATGGTGCGGCCGCTGCTGTCGGTGCATTCGGCGCAGCTGCCGGCCGACCTGCCGGCGGGCCCGGTGTGGGTGCAGGCCGATCCGCGCGGGCTGCAGCAGGTGCTGGTGAACCTGCTGTCCAACGCCATCAAGTACAACCGGCCGGGCGGTCAGGTGCGCTTCGAGCTGCGGGCGCTGCCGCTGCAGGTGGTGCTCACCATCGAGGACGAAGGCGCCGGCCTGACCGAGGAGGAGCAGCGCCAGCTGTTCCAGCCCTTCAACCGGCTGGGCGCGGAGCGACAGCGCATCGAAGGCAGCGGCCTGGGCCTGGTGATCGCCAGCGAGCTGGTGCAGTCGATGAACGGTGCGCTGTCAGTCACCAGCCGTGCCGGCGTGGGCAGCCGCTTCAGCGTGGCGCTGGCCCGCGCGGACAGCAATGGCCTGCCCGCGCCGGTGGAGGAGAAGCCGCCCTGGCGCGTCGTCTACATCGAGGACGAGCCGCTGAACGCGCTGCTGATGCAGGAGGTGTTCCGCGCCCAGCGCGGCTGGCACCTGGTGGTGGCGCGCAATGGCGCCGAGGGCCTGGAGCGCGTGCGCACGCTGCTGCCGGACATGGTGCTGGTGGACATGAACCTGCCCGACATGAACGGGCTGCAGATCATCGCGGCGCTGCGCGGCGATGCGCGCACCGCCGGCCTGCGCTGCGTGGCGCTGTCGGCCGATGCGATGTCGGAGCAGATCGCCGCCGCACGCCAGGCCGGCTTCGACGACTACTGGACCAAGCCCATCGACGTGGCCCGCATGCTCCAGACGGTGGAGCAGGCCATCCGCGCACGGCCCTGAAGGCCCAAAGAAAAAGCCGGTGCTGAGTTCATCAGCACCGGCTCTTGTTCGATGGCGCCTTGCGGCGCCTGCTCGAACGGCTTACTTCAGGTGATCGTTGATCAGCTTGGTCATCTCGAACATCGAGACCTGATCCTTCTTGAAGATCGCCTTCAGCTTCGCGTCCGCATTGATCATGCGCTTGTTCTCGGCGTCCTGGAGCTTGTTCTTCTTGATGTAGTCCCAGACCTTCTTGGTGACCTCGGTGCGCGGTGCCGGCGTGGCGCCAATGACGGCGGCCAGTGCTTCACTCGGGGTCATCGCCTTCATGAAGGCTGCGCTCGGGGTGCGCTTCTTGGCGGCCGGTGCGGCCTTCTTCGCGGGGGCCTTGGCCGTGGCCTTGATCGGTGGCTTGGCGCCACCGACCTTCTTGGCCGGAGCCTTCTTCGCCGGAGCCTTCTTCGCCGGGGCCTTCTTGGCCGGCGCCTTCTTCGCAGTTGCCATTTTGAATTCGCTCCATCAAGAGTTGGTTGATGTGCCGGGTGGAGGTGAGGGCCGCATGAGCCATCGTTTCTCTCTGGGCACCCTGCGGCGCGAATGGTACTGCTTGCGTCAGGGGCTGAGAAGCCGTTTTCCCTCGGAGAACACGCGTAGAAGCGCTAGGACAAAGCCTATTTCAAGCCTCACGGCACATCGAAGAAGAGTTCGCGCGTGGCCTCGGCCGGATTGGCACATCCGCACAGCGCCATCGCCACCTCCAGTTCGTCGCGCAGCACGCGCAGCACATGGGCCACGCCGATGGCGCCGCAGGTGGCCAGCGCATGCATGTAGGGCCGGCCGATGAGCACCGCGCGTGCACCCAGGGCCAGGGCCTTGAGCACGTCGGTGCCACGCTGGATGCCACCGTCCACCAGCAGCGGCAGGGCATCGCCCACCGCATCGGCGATGCGGGGCAGCACCCAGGCCGTGGGCGCGGCGGTGTCCAGGGTGCGGCCGCCGTGGTTGGAGACGATGAGGCCATCGACCCGCTGGCGCACGGCTTCGCGCGCGTCCTCGGGGTGCATCACGCCCTTGAGCAGCAGCGGCAGCCTGGTGTGGCTGCGCAGGGTGTCGATCTCGTCCCAGGTGGGCGCATCGGGCATCAGTGCATCGAACACCCAGCTCTGCGAAGGCGTGAGCTGCGTGCGCGGTGCCTTGGGCAGCGCGGCCAGGTTGACCGCGGACACATCGGCCGGCAGCTTGAGCCCCGCGCGGCGCTCGCGGTCGCGCACGCCATGGCTGGGCGCATCGACGGTGAGCACGATGGCCTCGTAACCCGAGGCTTCGGCACGCTGCACCAGTTCGCGGGTGAAGCCGCGGTCATGCTGCATGTACAGCTGGAACCACAGCGGGCCACGGTCGGCATCGGACAGCACGGCCCGGGCCACGTCCTCCATCAGCACGCTGGCCTGCGCGCTGAGGATGAAGCCGGCGCCCTGTGCGGCCGCCGCATGCGCGCTGGCCAGCTCCCCGTCGGGATGGGCCAGCCGCTGGTAGGCCACCGGCGCCAGCAGCAGCGGATGCGCCAGCGTGCGGCCCAGCAGCTGCACGCGGGTGTGGCCGCCGGCCAGGCGCCGCAGCACGCGCGGCACCAGTGCCAGGTGGTCCCAGGCGGCGCGGTTGGCGCGCAGGGTGATCTCGTCGGCCGCACCGCCGGCCAGGTAGGCCCAGGCGTTGTCGTCGAGCCGGGCGCGGGCATGGGCCGCGTAGTCGGGCAGGCTCACCACATCGGCCGGCACCTGCTCCAGCGCGGGCACGCGCGGCCTGCCGGTACCGCTCATGTGGCGGCCCACATGCGCAGCAGGTTGTGGTACGTGCCGGTGAGGGCCACGGCGGCATCGGTCTCGCCGTGCTGCTCGCGCAGGCGCATCAGGTTCATGTCGAGGTCGAACAGCAGCTGGCGCTGCTCGTCGCTGCGCACCATGCTCTCGATCCAGAAGAAGCTGGCCAGCCGCTGGCCACGCGTGACCGGCGCCACGTGGTGAACGCTGGTGCCGGGGTACAGCACCAGGTGGCCGGCCGGCAGCTTCACGCGCTGCTCGCCGAAGGCGGTGTGAACCACCAGCTCGCCGCCGTCATAGCTGTCGGGCTCGCTCAGGAACAGCGTGCAGGAGAGATCGGTGCGCACCCGCTCGCCGTTGTCGGGCGAGAAGCGGATGGCCTGGTCCACATGCGCGCCGTAGGTGTTGGTGGCGCCGCCGTAGCGGTTGAACATCGGCGGCAGCACGCGCCGCGGCAGCGCCGCGGAGAACACGATGGGGTGCCGGTCGAGCGCCTTCAGCACCAGCGTGCGCAGCTGCGTCGCCGCCTCGCAGCGGTGGGGCAGCTGTTCGTTGTTCTTCACCGCGGCGGCCTGCGGGCCGGCGGTGGACCGCCCGTCGGTCCACGGTGCGCCGGCCAGCAGCGCGCGGGCGTGCTGCAGTTCGGCGGCATCGAGCACGTCGGGGACGGTCAACAGCATGGCAGGTGCCCTTAGAAGGTGTACGTGCCGGTGAGCATCACGGTGCGCGGCTTGCCGGCAATGTAGTGCCCGCGGTAGAGCATGTCGGCATAGTGCTTGTCGGTGAAGTTGCTGACGTTGAGCTTGAACGCCAGCTTGTCCATCGTGTACTCGGCCATCAGGTCACCCGTCACCCAGCGCGGCGCGACGATGGTGCTCTGCAGCGGCTTCATGCCGCTGCGCGCGTTGATGCCGGCGCCCACGCGCCAGTTGGGGGTGAGCTGGTAGGTCGTCCACACGGTGCCGCTGTGCTTGGGCGTCAGGCCCGGGCGCGAGCCCACCTGCTCGCCGGCGGCCAGCGTGGTGCCGTCCGGGGCGCCCTTGTCGATCTTGGCGCTGGGGATCCAGGCGTACGACGCGAACACCTCCCACTGCGGCGTGATGCGGCCGGCGATGTCGATGTCCAGGCCGGCGGCATGGCGCTCGCCCGACAGCAGGTAGTTGGTCGGGTTGGCGGTGTCGCTGTCGCGGTTGCGTTCGTTGTACTTGGTGGCGTGGAAGATCGCGAAGCTGGTGGTGTACTTGCCTTCGGCCCAGTCCAGCTTGCCTCCCAGCTCGATGTTGCGGCTCTTCTCCGGCGCGGTGTTGCGCGAGAGGTTGTCGTACTGGTAGGTGTCGCCCGAGGTGTTGAACGAGGTGCCGTACTGCAGGTGGAACGAGGCGAACGGCGTGGGCTGGTACAGCACCGCGAAGCGGCGGCTCCACAGCGAATCGCTGCGGTCGCCATCCGCCGCGTCGGTGGTGCTGAGGGTGTTGTACTTGCCCTCGAACTTGTCGAAGCGCAGGCCGGCCAGCACCTTCCAGTTCGGCGCGATCTGCAGCTGGTCGCGCACATAGGCGCCGATGCCCTTGGAATCGAAGCGGCGGTTCTGGCTCACGATGCGCAGCGACTCGTCCACGCCCACGCCGTTGTCGGGCGTGCCGATGGTGGTGGTGGGCTTGGTGACCGTCACGCCCGGGGGCAGGCTGAAGGCGTAGCCGATGAACTTGTCGTCGGTGAAGTCCACGCCGGCGGCGATGTCGTGCGTGCCGCCGAAGCCCTTGAACTTGCCGGTGTAGTCGCTCTGCAGCGCCACGGTGTCCAGGTCCATCGCCTTGTTCTGCGTGCCGCGGGTCAGCACGGTGGCGTCGCTGATGTTGTCGCGGTCGACGGCCACGCGGCCGGGCTGCGCATTGGCGCCGGCGAAGCGCACGGCGCTGGCGCGCTGGTCGCGCTGGTACTTCGAGATGCGCAGCGCACTGCGCAGCTCGCCGCCGTTGTCGAAGCGGTGCACATGCTGCGCGGTGCCGATGGTGACGTTCGCCTTGGCGTAGTCGCTGGACATGCCGTAGTAGCTGCGCGGGCTCACCGGCACCAGGCCGGGGCCGCCGTCCTTGCCGGCGCCGTTCAGCCAGGGCAGGCCGTAGGTCACGCCGTTGTCGTTGTCCAGCAGGTACAGGCCGACGCTGAACTCGTCCGCCAGGCCGATGCCCCAGCGGAAGGTGGGCGCGATGCCGCGCTTGTCGATCTTGTTGCCCCAGTTGTCCGCCATGTTGGCCATGGCGTTGATGCGCAGGGCGGCGTTGTCGCCGGTCTTGATGTTGAGGTCGGTGGTGGCGCGCACGTAGTTGCCCGAGCCCACCGTGACCGAGACTTCCTTCTGGTCGTAGCTGAAGGGCTGCTTGCTCACCTGGTTCACCGCGCCGCCGGTGGAGCCGCGGCCGAACAGCATCGAGGCCGAGCCGCGCAGCAGCTCCAGGCGGTCCCAGTTGAAGGAATCGCGCTCGTAGAACGCCGGGTCGCGGATGCCGTCGATGAAGATGTCGCCGGTGGACTGCAGCGAGAAGCCGCGCAGGCGGATGTCTTCCTCGCCGCCCTCGGCCGCCTGGAAGCTGATGCCGGCGGTGCTCTTCAACGCGTCCTTCAGCGTGTCGAGGTTTCGGTCGTCGATCAGGCGCTCGGTCAGCACGGTGATCGACTGCGGCACGTCGCGCAGCTCCTGCTTGCCCTTGCCAATGCGGGTGTCCGTGGCCTGCACGTTCTGCTTGCTGGTGGGCGCGGTCTCGGCCGCGGCCTTGGCGCGGATGGCCGGCAGGGCCTCGGCGTCCTGCTTGGGCGGTTCGGTCTGGGCAATGGCCAGGCTGGCGAAGCCGAAGCCGGCGGCTAGGGCGCCCAGCGGCAGCATGGCCGGGCGGGAGGTGCGTTTAGACATGGGTGTCCCTCTCAGACGATCTTGATGGTCGTGGTGTGTCGCTTGCCGCCAAGCATGCGGCAAGGCAAGCGGCAAGGCTTCCGGCGGGCGGTGGCTGGCCGGGGATCAGGTCGCCGGCGGCGTCAGCGGGCTTCGGGTTCGCTCACGAAGCCGATCTTTCCGAGGCCGGCGCGCGAGGCATCGGCCAGCGTCTCGGCCACGTTGCGGTAGGCCACGTTCTGGTCGGCGCGCAGCTGGATCTCGGGCTGCGGCTGCTTCTGGCCTTCGGCCACGAAGCGCTGGGCCGCCGCTTCGCGCGTGACCGGCTCGCCGTTCCAGTAGCGGGTGCCGGCCGCGTCGATGGCGAACTCGATGCGCTCGGGCTTGGGCTGGTTGTCCTGCGCATCGACCTTGGGCAGGTCGAGCTTGACGGCCTGGGTGAGCAGCGGCGCGGTGACGATGAAGATCACCAGCAGCACCAGCATCACGTCGATCAGCGGCACCATGTTGATCTCGGCCACCGGCGCGTTGCTGCGCTTGGCGTCGAAGGAAGCGAAGGCCATGGTCGGTTACTCCTGCGGTGGCCGGTCAGGCAGCCGAGGCCGCCGGCTTCAGCGGGCGCACGCTGGCGCTGCTGGCCTGCTGCGCACCGGCGCCCGGGGCTTCGCCCAGCGTGAGGAAGCTGTGCAACTCGTAGGCGAAGGCGTCCAGCCGCGCGGTGAGCACGCGGTTGCTGCGGGTGAAGGCGTTGTAGGCCATCACTGCCGGGATGGCCACGGCCAGGCCGATGCCGGTCATGATCAACGCCTCGCCCACCGGGCCGGCCACCTTGTCCAGCGTGCCGGAGCCGCTCATGCCGATGGCCACCAGCGCGTGATACACGCCCCACACGGTGCCGAACAGGCCGACGAACGGCGCGGTGGCGCCCACCGTGGCCAGCGTGGTCAGGCCGCTTTCCAGCCGGGTGGTTTCCTCGTCCAGCACTTTCTTGATGGTGCGGGTGATGAAGTCGTTGGCGCTGCCGGCTTCGGCCAGTCGCGCGGCGCCGTGCTTGGCATGGTGGGCCTGCGCATGCATCGAATGCGCGGTGAGGTGCGAGAACGGATCACGCGCGCCGTGGGTGGCGATCTCGTGCTGCACCGCATCCAGCGAACGGGCGTTCCAGAAGAAGTCGAGGAAGGCCGTGCTGCGGCGGTTGCGCACGAGGGCGGTGAAACCCTTGAGCGCGATCAGCGCCCACGAGACGACCGACATCACGATCAGGATGCCGAGCAGCGTCTTGCCGACCACGTCGCTCTGCGCGATGAAGTGGCCGAAGCCGAGGGTGTTGGTGGGTTCCATCGAAGTCATCACTCCAGTTCGTAGATAAACGAGGCCGTGCTTTCGCACACCACGGCCACGCCGTTTTCAGTGCAGGGCTCGAAGCGCGCCTGGCCCATGGCCGAGGTGGCGTTGGCGTCCAGCCGCGGGTGGCCCGACGAGCGGATCACCGCCCACTGCGTGGGCATGCCGCGGGTGTCCACCACGACGCGCAGCACCACGGTGCCGGACTCGCCCATGCGCCGCGAGGCCAACGGCACTTCGGTCCTGGGCGCCACGCGGTACTTCAGCGCGCTGGCCGGCACCACCTTGGGCCCCACCGGGGCCGGTGCGGGCGCGGGCGGCGCCGGCGGTGCGGGTGGCGTGAACACTTCCTGCTGCACCGGCGGTTCGGGTGGGGGAGGCGGCACGGTGTAGGCCGGCGCGGGCGCTGGCGACGGTGCGGCGGCGATCACCGGTGCCGGCTTGGGCGGCGTGGGCGTGCGGGGCCGGGGCGGAGGAGGCGGTGGTGGCGGGGTGGGCACCGGGGCCGGCGGGGCCACGATGTCCACCACGATGGGCGCCACCTCGGCCACGGCCTGGCGCACCGCATCCACCTGCAGCAGGGCCCACAGCGCGGCCACATGAGCGGCGACGATGCCGGCGGTGAGGGCGGTGCGCGCGGCGGCGGGCAATTCGTCCCGGCTGGAGGGCGGGCGCACCGAGCGGGTGGGCACCGATGGCGGCGCTTCCGCAGCCGCGGGCGCGGCGGGAGCGGTCAATCGGGCGGAGTTCATGAGGCTGGGTGGGAACGACTGCTGCTCAAAGTAAATTTATCGTAACACGAATGAGAACGGTTCTTATTGAGTCCGACATGTCGGCCCGGGTCTGTCTGATGGACACGACAGCCGGCCTGCGGCAGGTATGCTGCGCCGCATGAAACTGATCGTTCGCTGGTTGCTGCTAGCCGCCGCCCTGTTGCTGGTGGCGTACCTCTACCCAGGCGTGGTGGTCAAGAGCTTCGGCTCGGCCATGATCGCAGCGCTGGTGCTGGGCCTGCTCAACACCATCGTGCGACCCGTGCTGGTGCTGCTGACGCTGCCCGTCACGCTGCTCACGCTGGGGCTGTTCCTGTTCGTCATCAACGCCGTGGTGTTCTGGATGGCCGCCGGCGTGCTGGACGGCTTCTATGTCACCGGCTTCGTGGCGGCGCTGGTGGGCTCGCTGATTTACAGCCTGGCCGGCATGGTGATCGACGTGGCGATGGAACGGATCTTCTAGCCGCGCCTTCGTCGCGCGGCGCGCTACTCAGTCGCGCGGCGGCGGGCGGTTGGCGTCGGCGTAGAGCTGCCGGCGCAGCGCGTCGATCTGCCGCAGGCGGGCATCGATCACCGAGGCGTCAATGAAGTCGGTGCTGCCGGGCAGGCCGCTGCGCGCCATGCGCTGGCCGGCACGCAGCCGGTCGATGGCGCCGCTCAGGTCGCCCAGCGCGGCGCGTTCCTCGGCTTCCGCGCGCACGGCGCGCAGCCGCAGGCCCTGCTGCGTGTTGGCCTGCGCCAGCAGGCTCCAGGCGGTCGCGTCCTGCGGATGGTCGGCCACCCAGGTCTGCAGCACGTCGGTGCTGCGCCGCAGGGCGTCGGTGCGGGCCAGGCCGGCGCCGCGGGCCGCGCCCAGTGCCGCCTGCGCACGCAGCAGCATCAGCGGGCGGGAGCCGTCGTCGATGGCTTCCACCGCCGCCAGCGCCCGGTCGGCGGCGCCGCTGTCCAGCCAGATCTGCGCCTGCAGCATGGCCATGGCGCGGCGCACCGGCGCCTCGTTGCCGGCCAGTGCGCGGGCGGCGTCCAGCGTGGCTTGGGCCCGCTGTGGCTCCCGCAGCTGGACCGATGCCAGCGCGGCGCCGTACAGCATGGCCATGCGCTCGGCCGTCGGCAGGCTGCGGTCGCTCTCCCCGGACTGCGCCTGCACACGCCGCAGCGCACCCACGGTGGTGTCGCCCAGCACCCGCGCGCGGGCCTGCATCACCAGGTGCTCGGGCGTGGGCACGGCCGGCGCGGCGGTGGCGGAGGCCTGCGCGCGGGTGCGTGCCTCGCCGATGCGCTCGCTGGTCAGCGGGTGGCTGCGCAGGTAGGGATAGTTGCCGCTGTCGTTCAGGCGGGAGGCGTTTTCCAGCTTCTCGAACATCGCACCCATGCCCTGCGGCGAAAAGCCGGCCTCGGTCATCACGTTGAAGCCGACGCGGTCGGCCTCGCGTTCCATGTCGCGCGAGAAGTTCAGCTGGCCCTGCATCATCGCGGCCTGGCTGCCGACGATGGCGGCATTGATGCCGTCGCCGCTGTTGGCGCGGCTGGCGGCCATCACGCCGAGGATCATCGCGGCCATGCCCACCAGTGATTGGCGCGAGGAGCTGGCGATGCTGCGCGCGATGTGCCGCTGGGTGACGTGGGACAGCTCATGGCCCAGCACCGAGGCCAGTTCGTCCTGCGTGCCGGCGGCGGCGATCAGGCCCAGGTGCACGCCCACGTAGCCGCCGGGAAAGGCAAAGGCGTTGAAGCTGCGGTCGCGCACCAGGAAGGCTTCCCAGGCGAACACGCCGTCGGTGTCGGCGCCGATGTCGCCGCGGGCGCGGGCGGTGTTCACCAGGCGCGTCCAGGCCGTCTGCACGTAGTCCAGCAGCAGCGGGTCGTCGATGTAGTCGGGGTCGCGGCGCACCTGCCGCATGATCTCGTCGCCCAGCTTCTTCTCGGCGCCGACACCCACGTCTTCCGACACCGAATCGCCCAGCGAGGGCAGCCTTACCTGCGCCTGGGCGGGCGACCAGGCCGGGGGCAGGCAACTGAGCGCTGCGGCCAGCGCGAGGGACAGGGCGGACAGCTTCACGTCGCTATGATGACACCGACCCTTTGCTGCGACGTTTCGCAATGCCCTCACCCGCTGATTCCCCCGCGCTGACCCACTTCGATGCCCAGGGCCAGGCCCACATGGTGGACGTCGGCGGCAAGCAGCCCACGCATCGCATCGCGCGCGCCACCGGCCTCATCCGCATGCAGCCGGCCACCTTCGCGCTGCTGTCCGGCGGCACCGCCAAGAAGGGCGATGTCATCGGCGTCGCGCGCATCGCCGCCATCCAGGGCGCCAAGCGCACCGCCGACCTGGTGCCCTTGTGCCATCCGCTGCCCATCACCCGCGTCGCGGTGGAGTTCGAGGCCGACGCCGCCAGCAGCAGCGTGCGCTGCACCGCGCAGGTGGAAACGCATGGCCGCACCGGCGTGGAGATGGAAGCGCTGACGGCGGTGCAGGTGGGCCTGCTCACCGTGTACGACATGCTCAAGGCCGCGGACCGCGGCATGGTGATCGACGGCGTGCGCGTGCTGGAGAAGCACGGCGGCCAGTCCGGCGATTGGGTGGCGCCCGAGAGCGCTACCTGAAGTCGCGCCAGTCCATCGGCTGCGAGGCCGGTGTGCACTGGAACGGCCGCGGGCTGCGCGAGGCGTCGTCGCACTCGGCGAAGAATTCCGCGGCATTCGGATTGCGGAACTCCCGCAGCCGGTCTGCCAGGTGGCGGGCGCGCTCCAGGTCGCCCTGCTCGGCATAAGCACGGGCCCACGCGATCATCAGCCGGGTGTCCAGCAGGTTGTGCGCGGCGCGCTTGAGCGCGGGCATCGCCGTGCCGGGGCGGTCGGTGGTGGTGGCCGCGGCATAGTCGGCCTGGTGGCCGAAGAGCCAGGCGCCCTGACCTTCCGCGATGCGCTGCGACAGCGGCGTGGCGTTGGCCGGCGGTGCGTAGATCACCACCACGCGGCGGTAATCGGCGATCGCGGCCAGGCCGACCACCACCATCAGCAGGCCGGCGGCGCGCAGCAGCAGCGTGGCCGGCGCGGGCCCGGTGCCGCGGTCGTCGCTTCGGTCGCGCAGGGCGGCAGCAGGCCCGGCGCCCAGGCACACACCCCAGGCCCAGGCGGTGGGCAGCAGGAAGTAGAGGTACCACAGCGGGTACTCCAACTGGCTGTGCAGCGCCATCATCAACACCATCATGAAGGCGGCGCGCACGGCGGTGCCTTCGGTGCCGGGCACCTGGCGGCTGCGCTGCCAGGCCAGGTACAGGGCCCAGGCGAGCAGCGCCAGCACCACCGCCGCCAGGGGCAGGCCCAGTTCAACCGCCAGCTGCAGCGGCAGGTTGTGCGTGTGGTCGAAGAAGGCCACGGGGCGCTGCGGGAAGGGCGTCAACGTCCAGGCGAAGTTGAACTCGCCCCAACCCACGCCCGTCCACGGGTGCATGCGGATGAGCGAGAGCGTGTCGCGCCAGATGCCGAAGCGGCTGCTGGAGATGTCGCCGCCAGCGGCCATGTGCAGCGCGGCGCCAAAGGTGCCGGCCGTCTGCCCGGCCCAGAAGGTCATCAGCGCCCAGCTGGCGGCGAAGAGCAGCGGCACCGACAGCAGCAGCCCGCGCGCCGGCCGCTGCAGCCGCCGGTCCAGCAGTCCCCACAGCGTGAGCACCGCCATGCCCACCAGCCCCGTGCGCGATCCCGACAGGGTGATGCCGAAGACCATCAAGGCCATCAACACCACCGCGGCCACCCGCGGCAGTCGCCGCGCATCGAGCAAAGGCACCACCGCGATGGCCGACCACAGCAGCAGGCTGCTGAGGTGATTCGGCTGCCTAAGATTGCCCACCGCCCGGCCCAGCAGCCCGCTGCGCGCGATGAAGTCGCCATCGGCCAGTTGGGGGAAGAAGACCTGGACGATGGCGATGGCGGCGCTGAGGGTGCCGGCGAGGAGCCAGGCGGGGAAGAAGGCGGGCAGCGCTGCCAGGGAGCCAAAGCCGCCGACCACCATGAATCCGGCACCCAGCAAACCAAGTCCGCCTGCCACCGCAAGCGAAGGCGGCAGGGTGCCCCAAAGTCCCGATCCAAAGGCTGCGAACAGGAGCACCAGCAACGCAGCGACAAGCGCTGCTGCGCTGCGACCCGAGCGCCGGGCCGGGCGAACCGTAGGGAATGAGGGGGCAATGCAGACGAACAAGCCCCATGCGACAACCGCCAATGCCTGGTTGAAGAAGGTCGAAGAAGGGGGCTGGTTGAAAGCCAGCAGGGAGGGCACGGTGGCGGCCATGGCGGCAACCACCGCGCCGCGCAGAGCTAAGGTCATCGGCAATTCTGCGGCTTGATGTGAGCGTCGGTCGTGCGAGCGGCAAGGTCACTGTCGGGCAGTGATCGGACACTGCATTCTGTCAGTCACCGCAGGCGGTCACGCTCACAGACAGGAAATGCGTAAGCGGATCCGAGCGCTAGTTCATCTGTCTTGCGGCGCCAAATCTTCATCGCGCTTTCGCAGACCTCCACCGGCTGCGTCTGTCGCATCCACAGCAGCGCTTGCTCGGCACCGCGCTGGTCGCCAACCGCCATGCGCGACAACGCGTAACGCAGAACATTGCCCCAGGACGGGTAGCGCTCTGCGACGGTCCGCAGCAGTTGCAGCTCCTCCGCTGGCGTTGCCACGCCGGGCTGGATGCGAGCCGCCGCCACCAGCCCTCTCAGTTGGTCGAGGACGATCACGTCAGGCACCGGCTCCAGCGTTTGGTAGCCGGCAATGGCCGCAACTTGGAAGCGGTGGTCTTGCCATGCCTGCTCAAGCAAGAGGTAGTCCCTGGCGGTTATGAACAAGCCAGTGCCCAAGACCAGGGCCAAGGCCCATGCCAGAACGCCAGCTTTCATCCCGATGACGAAAGGCCGACTCAGTGCACCGACAGCCAGCCCCAGCGGAACGAGAAACAACAGGTAGCCGTGTGGCAGCTCGAACATGGCGTGCACCGCCATGGCCAGCACGCACAGCAACAGGCTCACCGGTACGTTCGATAATGCGGTTCGATAAGTGCGTACGACCCACAAGCCAGCCAGTCCCGCCGTGAGCACGGCGACCGGCAGCCCATTCCAGACCGCCAAGTCGAGAAAGAGGTTGTGGGCGTATTGAAGGGGCTCACCAGATGCCGGTTGCGATGCCGCATGCCCAGCCTGGGCAGCGGCCACCTGCTGCCAGCCCCATCCCCACCATGGCTTGTGCGCAATGGCTTCCCACATCGTGCGCCAATGCACCGTGCGAACGCCGCCGGTCAGGCGGCTCGCCACATCGGCTGTAGTGGCGAACAGGTGGGGGATGAGCACGAGCCATGCAACCCAGCACGCCGCCCACCATGCCAACGCAGCGGTCAACAGCAGTGCAGCGCGGCCGCGGCTGCTGAGAAAGGCCTGCGAGCGCGTGATGCCAACCACCCCGATGACCAGCAGCCCTACCAGCCCTGCGCGCGACTGGGTCATGGCAAGCGCGGCCAATAGGCAGGCGGCCGCTGCGATGGCAGCCAGTCTGTTTGCGCGGTTGCCGGGTACGGCGAGGCCAAGCAACGAGGCGAGCCCGCACACGAGCAGCGTCGCAGCGTTGTTGGGTTGTCCTACATGGGCTGCCGGGCGTGCGACATCGGGAGGCGAGGCGATCCAGCCGGTGGCTTGGTCGAGGCCGACAGCCTGTGCCAGCATGAGCAACGCTGAAACGAGCGCGGCTATCAGCAGGCTGCGAAGCACGACTTTGCCAGTGTCCAGTGTCCCAGCGCCAGGTCTATGACCGCCCACCACGATGGCAAGCGCAAAAGCCACCAGATAGCCCGACGCGAGCCACGCGTCCCCCCTGAACACGATCAAGCCTGCAGCCCACTGCAGCAGCGGCAGCAAGCTCAATAAAGCGACGAACAGCGCAGGCCGCGGCAGCGAGTCGATGCGCGAGCGGCCGCAAGTTGCAGCCGCTAGCGCGAGCAGCGCGGCAGCCATTGCGGCTTCGCGCCATGCAGCTGTCCACAACCGGCCTTGCATCGCGAACAGCCACGGTAGAGCAAGCATGAGGCTCGCGATCCACTCGACCGGTTCACGTCCGAGCTTGAACGAAAAAGGGGCCCCGCGGGGCCCCTTGGCAGCAATCATGCTTACTTGCAGCTTGCCGGGAGGTACTTGGCATCGATGGTGCCGGCAGTGCAAGCCCAGGTGAGCTGGCTACCCGACACAGTCGGCGTCAGCAGCAGTGTCTTGCCCGAGATCTTGGATTCCGCCGTCGAGGCGGTCACAGTCACCTTAGAGCCGTCCCAGCCGACGCTGGCCACGTACTTGGTAGCTTGACTTTCAGGGGTGAACGAAGTGGCGCCGGGCAGCGAACCGCTGACATTGAATGCCTCCGTGATGCCATTCTTCGCTGACGAGCCGGCCAGGATCAGTTCAGACGTCTTGGCCCGAACGGTGTAATCCTGATAAGCCGGCAGCGCCACGGCAGCCAGAATGCCGATGATCGCCACGACGATCATCAGTTCGATGAGGGTGAAACCTTGTTGAACACGCTTCATGAAATTGCTCCTTCGGGGAAATGGGCGGGTGACTCGAGTGCTCGCTGTCGGGACGACTGTTTGCACCCTGCGTGCCCAGCCCGTTTGTGGCCCGTGCCGGGCTCCAAGCGTGCGGTTCCTCACATCGCCTGACGCTTCTTGTCACCCGTGCACGCCGCAAAGCGGCACGGGGTGACGCAAAACGTCAGTCAGTTCCCAGCTCGATCCGCTGCCCGGTGGCCAGGGCGCCGATGCGGTGGCCGCTGCCCAGCGCCTGCACCTGCGCCATCACCGACGCCACCTCGCCAGGCTTGATGTGCGTGACGTGCACCTGCACGCTGCCCCCCAGCTGTGCCAGCTCACGGCCCAGGCTGTCTGGGCAGAGGTGCGCGCTCAGGTCGGCCAGCGTGCGTTCGTCGTCGCCGAATGCCGTCTCGATGACCAGGTGGTCCACGGTCCAGCCGCGCAGCCGCTGCCACAGGCGCGGGTTGGGGCCGGTGTCCCCGGTGAACACCCAGCGGGCGCCCTGCTGCGGCGCGGCCTTGAGCACCGCGAAGCCCACGGCCGGCACCGTGTGCTCGGCCGGCAGCACCTCGATCCGCCGGCCGCCGAAGGCCAGCACCTCACCCGCCTCGAAGGGCACGAAGGCCAGGATGGGCCGCTCGGCGCTGGGCAGCCGGGTGAAATCGGGCCAGATCACGCCGTTGAACACATGGTCGCGCAGCGCCTGCAGCGTGGCGGGCAGCGCATGCACCTGGATCGGCCCCCGCCCGCCGGCAGTGCGCCGACGCATTACGCTGTCGGCCAGCAGCGCAATGGACAGCACGTGGTCCAGGTGGCTGTGGCTCACCAGCACGTGGTCGATGCCGGCCAGCTCCTCCAGCGTGAGGTCCCCCACGCCGGTGCCAGCATCGATCAGCACGTCGTCGTCGAGCAGGAAGGAGGTGGTTCGGCTGCCGGCGGCAATCGACCCGGAGCAGCCGAGGACACGGATCTTCATGAGGCAAAAAGCGGCAAGGCTGCGAAGCAGGCGGGGCGGATGGGCTGGCCAGGACGCCGGAAAGCCGGGCGGTCGGTCAACGGTGGCGAAGGTCTTGGGCGAGCGCCTGCTGCAGGTGCCACAGCAAGTCGCCTTCGCGAACGGAGGCACCCAGGGCAAGCAACCGCGCGTCGGCTTCGTCCCAATGTTGCGAGCGCGCCGCAGCCAGCGCAAGCTGCCAATTGCGCAGTTGCGCCTGCCGCGCCGCGTCCGGTGGCGGGGGCGGCACATCGAGCGTGAAAAGTGTCACGGGTTGCGAGCGTCCTTTGACCTGCACATCCCCCACTTCCACCCATGGGAGCGATTCCATCGCCGCGCCATCGGTGGCATTGGCTGCGCTGCGCGTCGCGGCGCTGACCAGCAGGTCGACGCCGTAGCGCCGGGTCAGGCCTTCGATGCGCGAGGCCAGGTTCACGCTGTCGCCCAGCGCGGTGTAGGCGCGGCGCAGGTCGGAGCCCATGTCGCCCACGCAGGCGATGCCGGTGTGCAGCCCGATGCCCAGCGACAGCGTGGGCTGGCCGCGCGCCTGCAGCTCCGCATTGAGCGACTGCAGCGCCTGCTGCATGGCCAGCGCCGCGCGCACCGCCTGCGCTGCATGCCGCGGCTCCGGCAGCGGGGCGCCCCAGAAGGCCATCAGCGCGTCACCGATGAACTTGTCCAGCGTGCCGCCGTGCGCATGGATCACTGCCGTCATTCGCGAGAAAAATTGGTTGAGCAGCTCGCGCAGCGCCAGCGGTTCCAGGTGCTCCGACAGCGTGGTGAAGCCGCGCAGGTCGCAGAACAGCAGCGTCAGCTCGCGGTTCTCGGCCAGCAGTGCCGCGCCGGCGTATCGGCGCGGGTCGCGCGCCATGCGCCGCACCAGTTCGCGCGGCACGTAGCTGCCGAACAGCCGCATCAGCGTGCGCCGCGAGCGGCCTTCCACGATGTAGCCCCAGGCCATCACCGCGGCAAAGCCGAGGAACAGCATGGTGAGTGCCGAGGCCAGCGGGAGCGCCAGCCCCTCGACCTGCCAGGCGTACTGGTGCACCGCGAGCAGCGCAGCGAGCGCGGCCGCGCAGCTGAGGGCCGAGCCGGTGGCGGACAGCCGCAGCAACGCCGTGCCCAGCAGCAGCGCCAGGGCCAGCAGCTGCACCACGTCGAATCCGGGTGCCCAGTCGGGGCGGACTGGCAGGCGACCGGCGTCCAGCCCGGCAATCACCGCGGCATGGATCTCGAAGCCCGGATGGGCCGGATACACCGGCGTGGCCCGCAGGTCGCCCAGCGCCGGCACGCTGGTGCCGACGATCACGCGATAGCCGGCCAGCGCGCCGGGCGGCAGGGCGCCGGCCAGCACCCGGGCGGCGCTGTGCCGCTCGAAGGCGCCCGATGCCGGGCCGGCCGCGCGCCGGAACGGCACGAGCACGCCGCCGCGCTCATCCACCGGCTGCCGCAGGCTGCCGATCTGCAACGCGGTGAGCACCGGTCCGCTGGGCGGGGACGCGCTTTGCAGCACCGGCGGCGGCAGGCCCGCCGCCAGTCGCCAGGTGGCCAGCGCCAACGATTCGTACAGCCGCGGCGTGCCGTCGGCCGCATAGGCCGCCACCAGCAGCGTGGAGCGCAGCAGGCCGTCGTCGTCAGGCAACGCATTGATGAAGCCACCCGTGGTGGCCGCACGGGACAGCGGCTCGACGCTGGCAGCATGGCCAGTCCAGCGCGGCAGGCCGGCCGGCAGCGGCTGCGGCAACGGCGAAGCCAGGGGCGGCGGCAACACGCCGTTGCGCGCGCCGTCGCGGTCGGCGGTGAAGTAGTGGCCCAGCACCGCCGGTCGGCCCCGCATCGCTTGCGCCAGCACGGCGTCGTGGTCCAGATGGCGGCGCAGCACGGGCAGCTGGCCCGCGAGGGCGGGGTTGTCGCGCGCCAGGGCCTCCAGCGCCGGCAGGCCGCCGCGGTCGGGCTCGGCCAGCACCAGGTCGAAGGCCGCGGCGGCCACCTGCTGGCGGTCGAACAGTTCGTCGGCGAGGCGGGCCAGGCGGTCGCGGGGCCAGGGCCAGCGGCCCAGTTCGGCCAGGCTGGCCTCGTCGATGTCGATGAGCGCCAGCCGGGCCGGCACATCGGCCGGCGCGGTCCAGCGGGTGCGGGTATCGGCCAGCGCCTGGTCCAGGCGTTCGATCAGCGGCAGCGGCATCAGCCGCAGTGCATGGCCGATGCCCAGCATCAGCAAGGTAGCCCAGAACACCAGCGCCACCAGGCTCGTCCGGTGGCGGTGGTTCATGGCAGCGGGCGCGGCGCCGAGGCGCGCCGCAGCGGCATCACGCCTGGATGAACTGCATCTGGGTGCCGGCCAGCTCGATCACGTCGCCGTTCTTCAGCGGCACGGAATCGCCCACCAGCGGCACGCCATTCACCGTCGGGCGCGAACTGCCTTCCACATGGGCCAGCACGTAGCCGCCCGGCCGCTTGGTGATGGAGGCCACCTGCACGCCCGGCTTGCCGACGGTGGTGACCACCTTGGTCAGCGTGACTTCGCGTCCGGCGGCCGCGCCGTTCAGCACCTTGATGGAGGCCGTGCCATTGGAGGCCGGCCCCAGGTTGCCGAAGCTGGACACGGGCGCCGGCGCCGTCTGCGCATACGAAGGCGAGACGGCCGGGCCACCCGCGCCCTGGCGCACGATCATCGTCTTCTCGTACTCGTTGCCTTCCTCGACCAGGTACTTGATCTTGTACTTGCCGATTTCGACGGTGTCGTTGTGCGCCAGCAGCTGCTTCTTGATTGCCTTGCCGTTGATGTAGGTGCCGTTGGTGCTGTTCAGGTCTTCGATGAAGACGTCCGCCCCCACCATCTGCAGCACCGCATGCTCGCCGCTCACCGCCAGGTTGTCGATGACGATGTCGTTGTACGGGCGACGGCCGAGGGTGGTCTTGTCCTTCGTGATCTGGACTTCCTTGATGACCACGCCATCCAGCGACACGACCAGTTTGCCCATGCTTGACCTTATGTTTGACGTCTGCCCGCAGCGGCGCGCCGCCGGCGTGTTGATCGGGTGATTGCAGCCCGGGGCGGCTTAACGCTTGAAGCGCCACCAGGGTCGCGAGGCGCCGTTGCCTCCATCCGGCACGCGGACCAGGATCACGGCGATATTATCCTTTCCCCCTGCCTCATTGGCCGTGTCGATCAGCGCCCGGCCCGCCGCGTCCAGCGACTCGTTGGCCAGCAGCACCTGCGCGATGCGGGCGTCGGGCACCATGTCCGACAGGCCGTCCGAGCACATCAGGTAGAGGTCGCCGGGCTCGGTGCCGTGCACATGCGATTCCAGCAGCACCGTGTCCTCCACGCCCACCGCGCGGGTCACCAGGTTCTTGTTGGCGGAGTAGGCAGCCTGCTCCGGCGTGATCAAGCCGGCGTCCAGCTGCTCCTGCAGCAGCGAGTGGTCGCGCGTGAGCTGCGAAAGGCGCCCGCCACGCAGGCGATAGGCGCGCGAATCGCCCACGTGGCCCAGCAGCAGGCGCGCCTCGCGGAACACCGCCAGCACCAGCGTCGTGCCCATGCCGGCGTACTGCGGATTGGCGTTGGCAGCGTTGAAGATGGCGCGGTTGGCGTTGTCCACGCAGATGTCCATCGCGCGGCGCACGTCGGCGTCCGAAGCCTGCGAATTGGCTTCGTGCAGCCAGCGGCCCAGCTCGGTCTGGATGAAGGAGGTGAGCATGCCGCTGGCCACCTCGCCGGCGTTGTAGCCGCCCATGCCATCGGCCAGCACGGCCAGCCCGGCTTGTTCATCCAGGGCGACGGCGTCTTCGTTGTTGCTGCGCGCGCGGCCGGTATCGATGGCACTGAAGAACTCGAGAGGCATTTCGGCGCGCTGTGGCGGTGGCTGGGTGCGGTGGATTGTGCTCTTTTGTCACTGGGCGTGGCGCAGGCGCCACCCCCGGCGGGCTCACCCACCGGCCACCCGTGACGACTTCAACGGTGGCACTGCGGCGCCGTTGCTGCGCTCCGACGCAATGCGCCGCAGCGCAGCTGCCACGGCCATGCCGTCGGCCGGCCGGCTGCGTGGTCCCTTGTCCAGCAGCGCACGTACCAGCTCATGCAGTTCGGCGGGCAGGTCGGGCCGCAGCGCGGCCAGCGAGCGTGGCGGCCCGCCGGCGATGGCCCGCAGCAGCGTGCCCATCGACTCACCCTCGTAGGGCAGTGCTGCGGTGAGCAGCTGGAACAGCAGCACACCCAGGGCATACAGGTCGCTGCCCGGGTGCGGTGGTGCGCCGGCCAGCAGCTCGGGCGCCATGAAGGCAGGCGTGCCCAGCACCAGGCCCGTGCGGGTGCGGGTGCCGTCGGTCAGGCGGGCAAGGCCGAAGTCGGTGATCTTCACCCGGCGTGTCGGCAGGTCCACCATGACGTTGGCCGGCTTGACGTCCCGGTGCATCACGCCATGGGCATGCGCGTGGGCCAGTCCCTCGGCCACCGCCGCGCCGATGTGCAGTGCCAGCGGCTCGGGCAGCAGCAGCGTGCGCTTCGTGTAGCGCTCGAGGTTGCAGCCGGGCAGCGGCTGCATGGCGAGGTAGGCGGTGCCGCGTACCTCGCCGCAGCGGTATACACGCACCACATGCGGATGGCGCAGGCGGCCCGCGGCCTGGGCCTCGGCCACCAGCCGCTCGCGCGCCAGTGGCAGCTCGTCGCGTTCGAACTGGCTGCCGAGGTCGATGGTCTTCAGCGCCACCAGCTTGCCGCGCTGGTTGGAGGCCAGGTACACCGCGCCAATGGCGCCGCGCCCCAGCAGCCGGTGGATGCGGTAGCCGTCGAATTCGCTGTCCTGGCGCAGCAGGCGACCACGGCCTTCGGCCGCACTGTGTTGCTGCGTGTCGGTATCGGCCATGCCCTGCCAGAAGTCGCCCATCCAGGTTGGCGGGCACCTTAGCATGGCCACCGCGGTGGCCATCGTTCGAAAAGGAGGGCCTCAGCCCGCGTCGGTCCGGGCCTGCAGCCGTCGGGCGGCAAGCCGCCCCGCCACCAGCACTCCGGCGATGGTCACTGCGTACACCGCCCAGCGCGCGGCCGTGTGCGGGTCGAACAGCGTGTGGAGCAAGGGTTCGTGCACGATCATCCGGGCGGCCGTGAAGGCCAGCACCCCGGCGCCCAGGTAGCTGATGAGCGGAAAGCGGTCCACGAGCTTCAGTACCAGGCTGCTGCCCCACACCACGATGGGCACGCTGATCAGCAGGCCGATCACCACCAGGTCGAAGGCACCGTGGGCGGCACCGGCCACGCCCAGCACGTTGTCCACGCCCATCAGCGCATCGGCAATGATGATGGTGCGCATCGCGCCCAGGAACGTGGTGGCGCCAACCGTGCCATGCGCGTCCTCGCCGCCGGGCACCAGCAGCTTGTAGGCGATCCACACCAGCCCCAGGCCACCCACGAGCATCAGCCCTGGAATGCGCAACAGCCACACCACCACCATCGTCATCATCGAGCGGACGATGATGGCGCCGACCGTGCCCCAGACGATGGCGCGGCGCTGCAGGTGCGTGGGCAAGCCGCGCGCGGCCAATGCGATGACGATGGCGTTGTCACCGGCCAGGATCAAGTCGATCAGCACGATGGACAGCAGCGCCGAAAACCACTCGGGGGAGAGAAAGGCCATCAATTGCTCCGCCTACGCTGGCGCAAAGTTTAGCCATGCAGCAGCCATGAAAAAGGCCCGGCGCCTGTGAAGCGCCGGGCCCGGAGGCAGCAGTGGGCGAGGGCTTAGAGCAGGCCCTTGAGCAGCTTGCCCATCTCCGACGGATTGCGCGTGACGGTGAAGCCGCACTCTTCCATGATCGCCAGCTTGGCGTCGGCCGTGTCGGCGCCGCCAGAGATCAGCGCGCCGGCGTGGCCCATGCGCTTGCCCGGAGGCGCGGTGACGCCCGCGATGAAGCCGACGATCGGCTTCTTCATGTTGTCCTTGCACCAGCGGGCGGCTTCGGCTTCGTCGGGGCCGCCGATCTCGCCGATCATGATCACCGCGTCGGTGTCCGGATCGTCGTTGAAGGCCTTCATCACGTCGATGTGCTTCAAGCCGTTGATCGGGTCGCCGCCGATGCCGACCGCGCTCGATTGGCCCAGGCCGATCTCGGTCAGCTGCGCCACGGCTTCATACGTCAGCGTGCCCGAGCGCGACACCACGCCGATGCGGCCCTTGCGGTGGATGTGGCCCGGCATGATGCCGATCTTGATCTCGTCCGGCGTGATCAGGCCCGGGCAGTTGGGTCCCAGCAGCAGCGTGCGCTTGCCGCCGGCCGCTTCCTTGGCCTTCATCTTGTTGCGCACTTCCAGCATGTCGCGCACCGGAATGCCTTCGGTGATGGCGATCACCAGGTCCAGGTCGGCCTCGACGGCTTCCCAGATGGCAGCGGCCGCGCCCGCGGGCGGCACGTAGATCACGCTGACGGTGGCGCCGGTCTCGGCCGACGCTTCCTTCACGCTGGCGTAGATGGGGATGCCTTCGAACTTCTCTCCAGCCTTCTTCGGGTTCACGCCCGCCACGAAGGCGTTCTTGCCGTTGGCATAGGCCTGGCAGCCGAGCGTGTGGAACTGGCCCGTCTTGCCGGTGATGCCCTGGGTGATGACCTTGGTGTCTTTGTTGATGTAGATCGACATGAATCTGCTCCCTGCTTACTTCACGGCGGCGACGATCTTCGTCGCGGCTTCGGCCATGGTGTCGGCGCTGATGATCGGCAGGCCGGACTCTGCAAGCAGCTTCTTGCCGATTTCCTCGTTCGTGCCCTTCATGCGCACGACGAGCGGCACGTTCAGGTTCACGGCCTTGCAGGCGGTGATCACGCCCGTGGCGATGGTGTCGCACTTCATGATGCCGCCGAAGATGTTCACCAGGATGCCCTTGACCTCCGGGTTCTTCAGCATGATCTTGAAGGCCTCGGTCACCTTCTCGGCGGTAGCGCCGCCGCCCACGTCGAGGAAGTTGGCCGGTTCGCCGCCGAAAAGCTTGATGGTGTCCATCGTGGCCATGGCCAGGCCGGCGCCGTTGACCAGGCAGCCGATGTTGCCGTCCAGGCTGATGTAGGCCAGGTCGAACTTGCTGGCTTCGATCTCGGCCGGATCTTCTTCATCCAGGTCGCGGTAGGCCACGATCTCGGGGTGGCGGAACAGCGCGTTCGAGTCGAAGTTGAACTTGGCGTCCAGCGCGACCAGGTTGCCCTTGCTGTCGCAGTTCAGCGGGTTGATCTCGACCAGCGACGCGTCCGTCTCCATGTAGCAGCGGTACAGGTTCTGGAACAGCGTGATCGCCTGCGCATGCGAGCCTTCCGGCAGGCCGATGGCAGCGGCCACCTTCTTCGCCTGCTCGTCCGACAGGCCGGTCAGCGGGTCGATGTAGTCGGTGATGATCTTGTCGGGGGTGGAGTGCGCCACTTCCTCGATGTCCATGCCGCCTTCGCTCGAGGCGATGATGGCCACCTTCTGCGTCGCGCGGTCGGTGACCAGCGAGACGTAGTACTCCTTCTTGATGTCCGCGCCTTCTTCGATGTAGAGACGGCGCACCTTCTGGCCTTCGGGGCCGGTCTGGTGCGTGATCAGCTGCATGCCGAGGATTTCGCCGGCCAGCTTCTTCACGTCGTCCATCGAGCGGCCCAGCTTGACGCCGCCGCCCTTGCCACGGCCACCGGCGTGGATCTGCGCCTTGACGACCCAGACGCTGCCGCCCAGTTTTTGCGCAGCCTCGACGGCTTCCTGCACGGTGAACGCGGGGTAGCCGCGGGGCACCGGAACGCCGAACTGGCGCAGCACTTCTTTGCCTTGGTACTCGTGGATCTTCATAGGCTTGTCTTGGGGAGGGGAGGGCGGACAGCGGCGCGCGAGGAGGCGGACAGAGCCGCCTTCAGCGCCCCGCGACGGGCGGAAAGGAGGAATTGTCGGCCGAATTGCCGACAGCGGGCTGACGCCGCATGCATGCCGAGACCGGGGCAGGACCCATGGCAGCCGCCACGGCAGGTACGTCAGGCGTGCCGGCGCGGTGGTGCAAGGGGAACGGAAACAAGGCCATCGACTGCAGGCGGATCGGCGGCCGCGGCCGCCATCGGACAGGCGCATGTGCGCCGCTGGGAAAAACCGCGGGAATGTAGCATCTTGCGCTGCAGCAATCCTGCGGCTACCCGCAGTCGTCTTCCCCGGCGCCGCTGACCACCCGGCGGATGGTTTCGCCCGAGAAGCCTCGGCCGGCCAGGAAACGCATCTGCTTGGCGCGCCCTGCGGCGTCCTCGGCTGGGCCGCCGAACCGCCGTTGCCACAAGGCACGGGCGCGCTCCAGCTCGCTCGCCTTGAGTTGCGCGGCGGTGTCCGCATTCACCGCCAGACCATGCTGCGCCAGCTCCAGCTTGATGCGCATGTTGCCGAAACGGGAAGCGCGAGCGTGCACGCGGCTCTCCACGAATCGCTCCTCGCTCAGATACCGATGAACCTCCAGCCAGTCCAGCAACTTGTCCAGGCACTGGTGGGGCGTTTCCGCGGAGGCGGTGCTGGCCCCGCCGGTCAGGGCTGCGGCATCGTTGGCAGCCGTCTGCTGCGCTTCGCAAAAGGCCACGGCATGCGGCAGCAACTTGCGGCGCAGTTCGGTACGACTGTGCTCCCGTTGCGCGAGGAGCTTGAGCGCCCGCGCTTTCAGTGAAAGCCGGCCGGGCGCTGCCATGCGGGCTTACTTGGCGGGGCTGCCAGCCGCGGCAGGCGCGGCGCCCTTGCCGGGCATCAGGGGAATGCCCAGCGCTTCGCGCACCTTGTTCTCGATCTCGGTGGCGACGTCCTTGTTTTCGCGAAGGAACTCGCGGGCGTTGTCCTTGCCTTGGCCGATCTTTTCGCCGTTGTAGGCATACCAGGCGCCGGACTTGTCGAGGATGCGCGCTTCCACACCCATGTCGATGATCTCGCCTTCGCGGCTGATGCCTTCGCCATAGAGGATGTCGAACTCGGCCGTCTTGAAGGGCGGGGACACCTTGTTCTTGACAACCTTGACCTTGGTCTCGCTGCCGATGACTTCCTCGCCCTTCTTGATGCTGCCGGTGCGGCGGATGTCCAGGCGAACCGACGCGTAGAACTTCAGCGCATTGCCGCCGGTGGTGGTTTCGGGGTTGCCGAACATCACGCCGATCTTCATGCGGATCTGGTTGATGAAGATGACCATGGTGTTGGTCTTCTTGATCGTGCCGGTGAGCTTGCGCAGTGCCTGGCTCATCAGGCGGGCCTGCAGGCCGGGGAGGGAATCGCCCATTTCGCCTTCCAGCTCGGCCTTGGGCGTGAGCGCGGCCACCGAGTCGACGACGATGAGATCGATGGAGCCGGAACGCACCAGCGCGTCCACGATTTCCAGCGCCTGTTCGCCGGTGTCGGGCTGGGAAATCAGCAGGTCCTGCAGATTGACGCCAAGCTTCTGGGCGTATTGGGCATCCAGGGCGTGTTCGGCGTCGATGAAGGCGCAAACGCCGCCAAGCTTCTGCATTTCAGCGATGACTTGCAGCGTGAGCGTGGTTTTGCCCGACGATTCGGGGCCGTAGATTTCGACCACGCGGCCACGGGGCAGGCCGCCGACGCCCAGCGCGATGTCCAGGCCAAGGGAGCCGGTGGACACCACCTGGATGTCTTCCACCACTTCGCCGTCACCCAGGCGCATGATGGAACCCTTGCCGAACTGCTTCTCGATTTGCGAGAGCGCAGCCTGCAGGGCTTTGGCTTTTTCAGTGTTCAGGGCTTTCACGGGTGCGTCCATGGCGTTCTCCGGAGAATGGGCGCAATGATACCTGAAGCTGGATATCCGTACAGTATCGGGAACGCACTGCCGACAGGGATTCCGACTCCCTAAAATCAGTGGATCAGGAGACGACATCGTGCGCATTTTGATAGCCGAGGACGATCAGGTGCTGGCCGATGGATTGATCCGGACGCTGCGCAACACGGGTTATGCAGTGGACCAGGTCGGCAGCGGCACCGAGGCCGACGCCGCATTGGCGGCGCATGAGTTCGACCTGCTGATCCTGGACCTGGGCCTGCCCAAGCTGCATGGCCTGGAGGTGCTGCGGCGGCTGCGCGCCCGCGGCTCCAGCGTGCCGGTGCTGATCCTCACCGCGGCCGACAGCGTGGAGCAGCGTGTGAAGGGCCTCGACCTGGGCGCCGACGACTACATGGCCAAGCCGTTCTCGTTGGCGGAACTGGAGGCCCGGGTGCGTGCGCTTACGCGCCGTGGGCTCGGATCGGCCTCGACCGTGATCAAGCACGGGCCGCTCAGCTTCGATGCGACGGGCCGCGTGGCCTACCTGAACGACCAGATGGTGGACCTGTCCGCGCGCGAGTTGTCGCTGCTGGAGGTGCTGCTGCAGCGCGCGGGCCGGCTGGTGAGCAAGGACCAACTGGTGGAACGCCTGTGCGAGTGGGGCGAAGAGGTGAGCAACAACGCCATCGAGGTGTACATCCACCGGCTGCGCAAGAAGATCGAGCAGGGCCCCGTGCGCATCGCGACCGTGCGCGGGCTGGGCTACTGCCTCGAGAAGATCCCGGGCTGATCGGCCCGCGGCGTCCGGACGGAGGCGAGCGACCGCATGCCCGGAGCCCAGCGCGAGCAGCGTTCGCTGTTCGGCGAGATCCTCGACTGGATGCTGGCGCCGCTGCTGCTGCTGTGGCCGATCAGCGTGGCGCTCACCTGGCTGGTGGCGCAGGGCATCGCGAACCGGCCGTATGACCGCGAACTGGGCGAGCTGGCGCGCACCGTGGCACAGCGGGTGTCGGTCGAATCCAGCGAGTTCGTGGCGCCGCAGGTGAAGGTGCGCATCCCGGAAGCGGCAGCGCAGATCCTGCGCAGCGACGATGCCGACCAGGTGTTCTTCCAGGTGCTGGGCCTGCGGGGCGAGTTCCTGGCGGGCGACCGCGACCTGCCCGTGCCCGACGAGGAGCGGGCCGCGCCGGGCGAGTTGCGCTTCCGCGATGACTTCGTGGCCACCGAGCCGGTGCGCATCGCCTACATGTGGCTGGCCGATCCGCAGGCGCCGAAGGACTCGGTGCCGCTGGTGCAGGTCGCGCAGACGCTGGACAAGCGCTCCCGGCTGGCCACCGAGATCTTCCGCGGCGTGATCCTGCCGCAGTTCGTCATCCTGCCGGTGGCGGTGCTGCTGGTATGGCTCGCGCTGGCGCGTGGGCTGGCACCGCTGAATGCGCTGCAGCGGCGCATCCGTGAACGCGAGAGCCATGACCTGTCGCCCATCGAGGAGCGGGACGCGCCCGACGAGGTGGCACCGCTGGTGCGATCGATCAACGACCTGCTGGGCCGGCTGGACGTGTCCATTGGGGCGCAGAAGCATTTCCTGGCCGACGCCGCGCACCAGCTCAAGACGCCGCTGGCCGGCCTGCGCATGCAGGCCGAGCTGGCGCAGCGTGAGCTGGAGAGCGGCGGCGACGTGCAGTCGGTCAAGCGCTCGCTGCAGCAGATCGCCCGTTCCACCCAGCGCGCGGCGCACATGGTCAACCAGCTGCTGGCCATGGCCCGGGCCGAGGACAAGGAGCAGGCCCGCCGCATGCAGGAGGTGAGCCTGCCGCGGCTGGCGGTGGAGACGGTGCGGGACTTCGTGCCGCGCGCGCTGGAAAAGCGCATCGACCTCGGCTACGAAGGCCCCGACGCCCACAGCGCCGGCCCCACCGTGCGCATCAAGGGCCAGCCGGTGCTGGTGCGTGAGCTGATGCGCAACCTGGTGGACAACGCGTTGCAGTACACGCCGTCGGGCGGAGCGGTGACGCTGCGGGTGGTCGCCGATCCGTTCGGCCAGGTGGTGGTGCTGCAGGTGGAGGACACCGGCCCGGGCATCCCGGAGGCGGAGCGCGAGCTGGTGTTCCAGGCCTTCTACCGCGCGCTGGGCACGAACGTGGACGGCTCCGGGCTGGGCCTGGCCATCGTGCGCGAGATCGCGCAGCAGCATGGCGCGGTGGTGGCGGTGGAGGATGCGCATCCGCGCAGCACGCCGCCGGGCACCCGCTTCACGGTGCGCTTTCCGGTGGCCCCACCGGCGGAGCCGCAGGCTACCGCCGCACCCGACGCGCCCGCAGGCGTGCCCGCCTAGGAGTCTGCGCGGCAGAAACGGGTATTTCCGGATGTCGCCTGGCCAGGTGTATG
>NZ_JZUE01000009.1 GCF_000969605.1 Aquincola tertiaricarbonis
CCTGTTCAATGCGGTGCCGGAGTTGGTGAAGAGCCTGTGATCGCGTGCCCGGGCGGCCCAGGGTCGCCCGGGTAGCTCGGGTCAGCCTCTTCGCGCCTTCACCGCCCCACTCAACACCTCCAGGCACTCCAGCGAATCGTCCCAGCCCAGGCAGGCGTCGGTGATGCTCTTGCCGTACTCCAGCGCGGCGGGATCGTCCTTGCCGGCGTTGAACTTCTGAGCGCCGGCCTTCAGGTGGCTTTCCACCATCACGCCGAAGATGCAGCGGCTGCCGTCGCGCAGCTGCTGTGCCACGTCGCGGGCCACGTCCAGTTGGCGCTCGTGCTGCTTGCTGCTGTTGGCATGGCTGCAATCCACCATCAGCGCGCAGTCCAGGCCCGCGGCTTCCAATTGCTGGCACGCGGCGGCCACGTGCGTGGCATCGTAGTTGGGCGCCGTGCCGCCGCGCAGGATCACGTGGCAGTCGGCATTGCCCGACGTCTCCACGATGGCCACCTGGCCGTTCTTGTGCACCGACAGGAAGTGGTGCGGCCGTGAGGCCGACTGGATCGCGTCCATTGCGATCTTGATGTTGCCGTCGGTGCCGTTCTTGAAGCCGATCGGCGCCGACAAGCCCGAGGCCAGCTCGCGGTGCACCTGGCTTTCGGTGGTGCGCGCGCCGATGGCGCCCCAGGCGATCAGGTCGCCGATGTACTGCGGCGAGATCACGTCCAGGAACTCGCTGCCTGCCGGGATGCCCAGCCGGTTGATGTCCAGCAGCAGCTGCCGCGCCATGCGCAGGCCTTCGTCGATGCGGAAGGTCTCGTCCAGGTAAGGGTCGTTGATCAGGCCCTTCCAGCCGACCGTGGTGCGCGGCTTCTCGAAGTACACGCGCATCACGATCTCCAGCGTGTCGGCGTACTTGTCGCGCTGCGCCTTGAGCTTCCTCGCGTAGTCGATCGCGGCCTCGGGGTCGTGGATGGAGCACGGGCCCATGATCACCAGCAGCCGGTCGTCCTGCTTGTGCAGGATGCGGCGGATGGCCTGCCGCGTGTCCACCACCAGCTTCTCCATCGCCGTGCCGCGGATGGGGAAGAAGCGGATCAGGTGTTCAGGCGGAGGCAGCGGCACGATGTCCTTGATGCGTTCGTCGTCGGTACGGCTGGTGCGGTCGGGCGGCGCTTGCCAGCCTTCGCTGGCGGGGGAGCTGGTGGTGGTCATGGCGGTGTGGCTCGGTGGTGGGGGCTGCAGGGGCGAAAAAAAACCGCCGGGGGGTGCCCGGCGGTTTGTGGATTCGGTTTGCTCGTTCTTTTCAGCTACGCGCTTGCCTCTCCAACCGCTGGGCGGTGCGAGAACCAAAAGTAGCCAAAAAAGAACGTGGCGAATTTCATAGGTGGCGCAATGTAGCCGTGCGCTGCGGGCCGCGTCAAGCCGTGCCGCCGACGGTCAGGCCGTCGATGCGCAGCGTGGGCTGGCCCACGCCGACCGGCACGCTCTGGCCTTCCTTGCCGCAGGTGCCCACGCCGGAATCGAGCTGCATGTCGTTGCCGATCATGCTTACGCGGGTCAGTGCGTCCGGGCCGTTGCCGATCAGCGTGGCGCCCTTGACGGGGTACTGGATCTTGCCGTTTTCCACCCAGAAGGCCTCGCTGGCCGAGAACACGAACTTGCCGCTGGTGATGTCGACCTGGCCGCCGCCGAAGTTGGTGGCGTACAGCCCCCGCTTCATGCTCGCGACGATCTCTTCCTTGGTCTTGTCGCCGCCCAGCATGTATGTGTTGGTCATGCGCGGCATCGGCACGTGCGCGTAGCTCTCGCGCCGGCCGTTGCCGGTGGGCTGCACGCCCATCAGACGCGCGTTCATCGAATCCTGGATGTAGCCGCGCAGGATGCCGTCCTCGATCAGCACGGTGCGCTGCGAGGCGTTGCCCTCGTCGTCCACGTTCAGGCTGCCGCGGCGGTCGGGCAGGGTGCCGTCGTCCAGCACCGTCACGCCCTTGGCGGCCACGCGCTTGCCGATGCGGCCGCTGAAGGCGCTGCTGCCCTTGCGGTTGAAGTCGCCTTCCAGCCCGTGGCCGATGGCCTCGTGCAGCAGGATGCCTGGCCAGCCGGGGCCCAGCACCACGGTCATCTCGCCGGCCGGCGCAGGCCGCGATTCCAGGTTCACCAGCGCGGCGTTGACCGCCTGGTCGACGTACTGCTCGATCTGCTCGTCCTGGAAATAACCCAGGCCGAAGCGGCCGCCGCCGCCGCCCGAGCCGACCTCGCGGCGCACCACGCCGCCCACGGTCTGCTCGGCGATCACGGTGACCGACAGCCGCACCAGCGGCCGCACGTCGGCAGCGCGGGTGCCGTCGGCACGGGCCACCATCACCACGTCGTACTCGGCGGCCAGGCCGGCCATCACCTGCACGATGCGCGGGTCCTTGCTGCGGGCGAGCTTCTCGGTCTTCTCGAGCAGCGCCACCTTCTGCGCGCTGTCCAGCGTGCCGATGGGGTCGGTGGGGCCGTACAGCGTGCGGCTGCCCACCACCTTGCCCTTGCCGGGCACCTTCACCCGCACGCTCTGGCCGGCCGCGGCGATGGTGCGCACGGTGCGCGCCGCATCCAGCAGCGAGGCTTCGGAGATGTCGTCGGAGTAGGCGAAGGCCGTCTTCTCGCCCGCCACCGCCCGCACGCCCACGCCCTGGTCGATGCTGAAGCTGCCGCTCTTGACGATGCCTTCCTCCAGGCTCCAGCCCTCGTGGCGGGTGGTCTGGAAGTAGAGGTCGGCGTCGTCGATGCGGTGCGCGCTGATCGTGCGCAGGGCCTTGGTCAGCGCCGCATCGGTGAGCCCGAAGGGTTCGAGCAACAGGCCTTGCGCTTGCGCGAGGCGTTCGAGGGTGGGTTCGCGCGAAATCATGCGAACCAGTATAGGGAGAGGCCCCGCCTGCGACACGCGCAGGGGGACTGGCGGCGCGCTCTCAGCCGCGCAGCGCCAGCGCCCGCTGGTACAGCGCGTTGCGCGGCGCGCCGCTCACGGCCGCGGCCAGCGACACCGCCTGCTTCAGCGGCAGCTCGGCCAGCAGCAGGCCCAGCACGCGCTCGGCCTCGGGCGGCAGCGCTGCATCGTCTTCCGCGCCAGAGGCGGCCGGCGGCGCATGCACCACCAGCACGAACTCGCCGCGCTGGCGGTTGGCATCGGCGGCCAGCCAGCCGGGCAGCTCGGCCGCGGGCATCGTGGCCACGGTCTCGAACTGCTTGGTCAGCTCGCGGCCCAGCGTCACGCGGCGTGCGGGCGCGGCCTCGGCCAGCTCGCGCAACAGGGCTTCAATGCGGTGCGGTGCCTCGAACAGCACCTGCGACAGCGGCTGCGCCAGCAGCGCCTGCAGCGCGGTGCGGCGCTCGCCGGCCTTGGTCGGCAGGAAGCCGGCGAAGGCGAAGCCGCGGCTGTCGGCATCGCCCGCCACGCTCAGCGCAGCCAGCGCGCTGCTGGCGCCGGGCAGCGGCATGGTGCGCAGGCCGGCAGCCTGCACCGCGGCCACCAGGCGCGCACCGGGGTCGGACACCGCGGGCGTGCCGGCATCGCTGATGTAGGCGATGCGCTCGCCGCGCGACAGCCGGTCGACGATGGCGGCGGCGCCTTCGAATTCGTTGTGCTCATGCAGCGCCACCAGCGGCTTGTGCAGCCCCAGGTGGCGCAGCAGGCCGGCGCTGACGCGGGTGTCCTCGCAGGCCACCGCATCCACCAGCGCCAGCACATGCACCGCCCGCAGCGTGATGTCGGCCAGGTTGCCGATGGGCGTGGCCACCACGTACAGCGTGCCGGGCGGATACTGCTGCGCACCGGCCGCCTCGGCGGCGGCCTGCACGACGACGGTCAGGGCACTGGACATGTTCAACAAGCGGCGGTTGGGCAGTACGGGCGGTACCGACGGCACGAAGGCCAGCACGAAGGAAACCGGCGCCGCGGGCGAGGAGCGTGCGCTGGCGCATCTGCGGCGCCACGGACTCACGCTGGTGGAGCGCAATTATCGGGTGGCCCGCGGGCCCAGCCGCCGCGCCGGCGAGGTGGACCTGATCATGCGCGATGCCGATGGCACCCTCGTCTTCGTCGAAGTGCGGGCCCGCGCCGGGCGCAGCCACGGCGGCGCGGCCGGCAGCGTCACCGGTCTCAAGCAGCGGCGCGTGATCTACGCGGCCCAGCACTACCTGATGCGCATGAACACGCTGCCGCCCTGCCGCTTCGACGTGGTGAGCATCGAGGGCGACGAACTGCAATGGCTGGTGGCGGCGTTTGATGCGGGTTGACAAAGCAGCAACCGCGCGGGAACCGTCTTGGTGCATCCCTGTCATATCATGCGCCGCCATGCTTGAACAGCGTATCCAGCAGCAGTTCTTCGAGAGTGCCGACCTCCAGGTGCAGGCCGCGGACAGCCTTGCGCGCCCGCTGGCCGATGCGGTGCATGCGGTGCTTGGCTGCATCACCGCCGGCGGCAAGCTGATGGTGTGCGGCAGCGGCGCCTCCACCGCCGACGCGCAGCACCTGGCGGCCCAGTTCGTCGGCCGCTTCGAGCGGGAACGGCCGGGCCTGGCGGCACTGGCCCTGGGCACCGATGGCGTGCTTTCCCTGGCCCTGGCCCGCGAGGCCGGCCTGAACGAAGTGCTGGCCAAGCAGGTGCAGGCCCTGGGCTTGCCAGGAGACGTGTTGCTGGTGCTGGCCCCTGCGGGCGACGACGAAGGTGTCATCGCCGCGGTGCAGGCTGCGCATGGCAAGGAAATGACGGTCATCGTCTTCACCGGCCGCCAGGCCCCCGGGCTGGCGGCGGAGCTGATCGAGACCGATGTACATGTGGCCGTGCCGCACGACCGTGCGGCGCGAATCCGGGAAGTTCACGTGCTGGCGCTGCACTGCCTGTGCGATGCGGTGGACGTGCAACTGATGGGCGAACAGGAACCTCTTCCATGAAGTCAACGAATCACCGCTTCGGCCGCCCGGCCGTCCTGCTGCTGTCGGCGCTGGGCGCCAGCTTGCTGCTCAGCGCCTGCGCACCGCTGCTGATCGGCGGCGCGGCCGTGGGCAGCGCGCTGGTGGTCACCGACCGCCGCTCCACCGGCACCCAGCTGGACGACCAGAGCATCGAGCTCAAGGCCGTCAACCGCATCTCGCCGATCGCCGGCGACCGCGGCCACGTGAGCGCCACCAGCTACAACAAGGTGGTGCTGCTGACCGGCGAGGTGCCGGACGAAGCCATGCGAAGCCGCGTGGAACAGCAGGTGCGCGGCATCGAGGGCGTGCGCTCGGTGGTCAACGAGCTGGCCATCATGGGCCCCAGCTCGCTGACCGCCCGCTCCAACGATTCGCTGCTGACCAGCCAGGTGAAGGCCACGCTGGTGGACGCCAAGGACGTGCAGGCCAGCGCCATCAAGGTGACGACCGAACGCGGCACCGTCTACCTGATGGGCCGCGTCACCGAACGCGAAGCCGCCCGTGCCAGCGACCTGGCCCGCAGCGTCGGCGGCGTGCAGAAGGTGGTGCGCGTGTTCGAGGTGATCTCGGAAGCCGAGCTGGCCAACACCAGGCCGGCGCCCGTCGTCGAGAAGTGAGCCACCGGGCCGGCGCCGCCACGCCGGCCGGGGCACCGCATCACAGCATGCGGTCGATCAGCTTGACGGCCACGCCGGTGCCCGGCACGACGGCGTTGGCCACCTCGGAGCTCACCTCGATCAGCATCTCGCGGGTCATCACCCGCTGCAGCTTGTCCTTGAACCACTGGCCGTTGGCGATGCCGTCGCCGGTCAGGCCGTCGATCTCGATCACGCCGGTCCGGCCGTTGGCGGTCCACACGTACTCGAAGGCGAACACCGGGCGCCAGTAGAGGTACAGCTTGTCGATCAGCAGTTCGTCGTGCGCGATCTCGTGCGCGGCGATGGCCTCGCCGGTCAGGCGCGAGGTGGCGATCTGGATCACCGAGGCGATGGACACCAGGGATTCCACCGCGTTGTCCGCAGCCATCGCCTCCACGTCCTGCGCCTTGTAGTTGCGCACGTAGGCCTCCAGCGTGCTGGCGCGGATCTCGCGCTTCAGGCCGTCCAGGTGCGTGGAGAAGTCGATCTTGCGGTGGCAGGTTTCCACCGCCGGCACCACGATCTGCCGCTTGCTGCCGCGTGCGGCCACCTCGGTGGCGAAGCTGCCGATCTGCACCCGCTGCGCATGCGCGTTGTCGATGCCGACGGTGTATTCGACCTGGCAGGTGTAGTCCACCGAGCGGCGGGCGCTCACCAGCCAGAAGGGTTCGAAGCGCAGCTCCGACTTCGACAGCGACACCGTCTCGGGCTTCGGCCCGCCGGCGATCAGCGACTGCACCCGCGCCACGGTGCCGAAGGCGCCGAGCTTGCGCTTCTCGGCCTGCTCGCGCGCCGCGCGCTCGGAATACACCTCGTCGAAGACGAAAATCCGCCGTGCGGCTTCGTCGAACTTGATCTCGATGGACACCTCGCGCCTCCGCTCGCCGGTTCTGTTACAGGCGAGTTTAGGGTCGCTCGGGCCTCAGATGATGGTCAGGTGCTCGGTGCCCGAAGCCAGGTCGGCGCCGCGCAGGCGCTTGCTGTTGAGCTTGATCTGCAGGCGCAGGTCGTTCACCGAATCGGCGTTGCGCAGGGCGTCTTCGTAAGTGACGGCTTGGGCCTCGAACAGGTCGAACAGCGCCTGGTCGAAGGTCTGCATGCCCAGCTCGCGGCTGCGCTTCATCAGCTCCTTCAGCTCGCCCACCTCGCCCTTGAAGATCATGTCGGACACCAGCGGCGTGTTCAGCAGCACTTCCACCGCCGCCACGCGGCCCTTGCCTTCCTGGCGGGGCAGCAGGCGTTGCGAGACCAGTGCCTTCAGGTTGAGCGACAGGTCCATCAGCAGCTGCTGGCGGCGCTCCTCCGGGAAGAAGTTGATCACCCGGTCCAGCGCCTGGTTGGCGCTGTTGGCATGCAGCGTGGCCATGCACAGGTGGCCCGTCTCGGCGAAGGCCACCGCATGTTCCATCGTCTCGCGGTCGCGGATCTCGCCCATCAGGATCACGTCGGGCGCCTGGCGCAGCGTGTTCTTCAGCGCGATCTCCCAGCCGTCGGTGTCCAGGCCCACCTCGCGCTGAGTGACGATGCAGTTCTTGTGCGGGTGCACGAACTCCACCGGGTCTTCGATGGTGATGATGTGTCCCTGCGAGTTCTCGTTGCGGTAGTCCACCATCGCGGCCAGCGAGGTGCTCTTGCCCGAGCCGGTGGCGCCCACGAAGATCACCAGCCCGCGCTTGGTCATCGCCACCTCCTTCATCACCGGCGGCAGGTTCAGGCCGTCGATGGTGGGCAGCGCGGCGGGGATGGTGCGCAGCACCAGGCCCACGAAGCCCTGCTGCACGAAGGCATTGCAGCGGAAACGCCCCACGCCCTGCGGCGAGATGGCGAAGTTGCATTCCTTGGTGCGCTCGAACTCGGCCGACTGCTTGTCGTTCATCAGCGCCCGGGCCAGCGCCAGCGTGTGCTGTCCGGTCAGCGGCTGGGGCGACACCTTGGTGATCTTGCCGTCCACCTTGATGGCGGGCGGAAAGTCGGCGGTGAGGAACAGGTCGGACCCGCCGCGGGCGATCATCAGCCGCAACAGGTCGCTGACGAACTTCGAGGCCTGTTCTCTTTCCATGATGTGTGATTCCTCGTACTGCGTTCAGTGATCTCAGGCCGGCGACAGCAGCGCGCCCAGGCGGGCGCTGAGCTGCCGCACCCGCAGCGACAGCCGGCGCGACAGCGCGGCCATCAGCGCCAGCGCGATGCGCGGCTGTTCCTGCATCAGCCGGTGGAAAGGCTCGGCCTGCAGCACCGCGATGCGGCAGGTTCCGACGGTGGTGACGAGCGAGAAGCGAGAGCCGGAATCCAGCAGCGACATCTCGCCCAGCATGTCGCCGGCGCGGGCCTCGGCCAGGCGCATGGGCTTGCTGCCGGGCACGGTGCGCTCCACCAGCAGCACGCCTTCCAGCACGATCAGCAGGTAGTCGCCGAATTCGTCCTGGCGGATCAGCGTGCGGCCGCCGGGCACCTCCACCACCTGCGGCCAGCCGGCCAGGCGCTGCAGTTCGTCGTCGGCCAGCGGCAGCACATGCGGCTCGCGCTGCCACACCTGCACGAACAGCGCGGCGCCTTCGTCGGCCGGCAGCGCGCGTGCATCCACCTGAGGCGCACGCTCGGGCCAGCTCACCCGCACGGGCGGGGGGCTGTCGTCGGCCTCGGCGGGCAGGTCGGCGGCGGGCAGGGGCAGGGGACGTGTCACGGCGGTGCTCAGCCCGGGAAGTTTTCGGGCGTCTTGGCCTTGCTGCGCGCTTCGGCCGGGGTGATGACGTTGCGGCGCACCAGGTCGGTCAGGTTCTGGTCGAGCGTCTGCATGCCCAGGCCCTGGCCCGTCTGGATGGCCGAGTACATCTGGGCGATCTTGTTCTCGCGGATCAGGTTCTTGATGGCCGAGGTGGCGATCATGATCTCGTGCGCCGCCACGCGGCCGCTGCCGTCGCGGGTCTTGCACAGCGTCTGCGAGATCACCGCCACCAGCGATTCGGACAGCATCGCGCGCACCATGTCCTTCTCGGCCGCCGGGAACACGTCGACCACGCGGTCGATGGTCTTGGCGGCGCTGCTGGTGTGCAGCGTGCCGAACACCAGGTGGCCGGTCTCGGCCGCGGTGAGCGCCAGGCGGATGGTCTCCAGGTCGCGCATTTCGCCCACCAGGATCGCGTCCGGGTCTTCACGCAGCGCCGAGCGCAGCGCGTTGGAGAAGCTCAGGGTGTGCGGCCCCACCTCGCGCTGGTTGACCAGGCACTTCTTGCTCTCGTGCACGAACTCTATCGGGTCTTCCACCGTGAGCACATGGCCGTACTCGTTCTCGTTGAGGTGGTTGACCATGGCGGCCAGCGTGGTGCTCTTGCCCGAGCCGGTGGGGCCGGTGACCAGCACCATGCCGCGCGGGCGCAGCGCCAGGTCGGCGAACACCTTGGGCGCCTGCAGCTGCTCCAGCGAGAGGATCTTGCTGGGAATGGTGCGGAACACCGCGCCTGCGCCGCGGTTCTGGTTGTACGCATTGACGCGAAAGCGCGCCAGGCCCTGGATCTCGAACGAGAAGTCGCACTCCAGCGTGTCCTCGTAGGCCTTGCGCTGGGCGTCGTTCATGATGTCGTACACCATGTCGTGCACGGTCTTGTGGTCCAGCGCCTCCACGTTGATGCGCCGCACGTCGCCATGCACGCGGATCATCGGCGGCAGGCCGGCGGACAGGTGCAGGTCGGAAGCCTTGTTCTTGACCGAGAACGCGAGCAGCTGGGTGATGTCCATCAAAGCGGTCCGCCCGCAGGGGCGGCTGGGTTAGGCTCGGGATTGATTATGGTGAGCATCCCGACCCGGTTGGAACAAACTCGCGCGCGCATCGCCGCTGCCTGCAATGCCGCGCACCGCCCGCTCGACAGCGTGCAGCTGCTGGCGGTCAGCAAGACCTTCGGCGCCGACGCGGTGCAGCAGGCCTTCGATGCCGGCCAGCGCGCCTTCGGCGAGAACTACATCCAGGAGGCCCTGGCCAAGATCGACGCCCTGGCCGCGCTGCGCACGCAACTCCAATGGCACCTTATCGGCCCGATCCAGAGCAACAAAAGCCGGCCGGTGGCAGAAAGTTTCGATTGGGTGCATTCGGTCGACCGGTTGAAGATCGCGCAGCGGCTGTCGGACCAGCGGCCGCCCACCCTGCCGCCGTTACAGGTCTGCCTGCAGGTCAACATCAGTGGCGAGGCCAGCAAGAGCGGCCTGACGCCGGCCGAGCTGCCTGAAGTGGCGCGCGCCGTGGCGGCGCTGCCGCGGCTGGTGCTGCGCGGGCTGATGGCCATCCCCGAGCCGGCGCAGGACGAAGCCGCGCAGCGCGTGCCGCACCGGGCGCTGCGCGGCCTGCTGGATGACCTGCGTGCCCGGCTGGGCCATCAAGCACCGCAGCTCGACACGCTGTCCATGGGCATGAGCGCCGACCTGGAAGCCGCCATCGCCGAAGGCGCCACCATCGTGCGGGTGGGCACGGCCATCTTCGGCGGCCGCGGGTAAACGCGCCCGCCCTTCGGGACTCCCACCTTTGATGGTGGCCCGCGGCGTGCGGCTGCACTAAGTTGGTCTGCAAGGGCCTGCTTCCCCGGGCCCGGCAGGAGTGCCGCCATGAACGAGACCGCCGTCGCCGCCGACCAGGGCCTGGTGTTCCAGTGGATCGTGGGCGGTGCCGTCGTGGTGCTGTATGCCCGCGACCGCTTCCGCAACCCGCGGCCGATGCGTGCCAGCACCACTTTCTGGCGCTACTGGTCGGCCTGGTGCGGCTACCTGGGCTCGATGCTGATGCTGTTCGTGGTGCTGGGCGGCGGCATCATTGCGGTGGACACCGCCACGTTGCAGGCGGTGCTGGGCATCGACGCCAAGCAGGCCACGCTGCCCGGCCCGCTGCTGGCGGCGCTGATGCTCACCTCGCTGCTGCCGCATTCGCCGGTGCTGGGCAAGGTGGACGAAGCGGTCAAGCAGTGGTTCCAGCGCGTGGGCAACATCCCGTTCGAGGTGCGCGAGCTGAGCGCCCACCTGGCCGGCGCGCGCTACGAGCCGCCGCCCGAGCTGCTGGCGCGGCTGTTGCCCACGATGGCCGAGCTGGGCGTGGATCCGGCCTGGCTGCGCGAACCGGCCGACACCCTGCGCCACCGCTGGGCGCGCAGCGTGGCGCTGTTCGCGCATGTGCAGCAGTGGGAGGGCGCGCGCGGCTATTCGCGCTACGTCGACGAGCACCGCGCGGTGCTGGCCGAGCTGCGCAGCCGCATGACGGCGCAGGCCGAGGTGCTCACCCCCGCCGCGCTCACCGAGCTGGACCGCAACACCGACTCGCTGCTGATGGCCCACCTGCGCAAGAAGCTGGCCGCCGACATCGTGGCGCTGCAGCGAGCGGTGTGCGATTTCGCCAGCGGCGGCGTGCTGCACCGCGGCTGGAACCAGGGCCAGCGCCGCATGGCGCTGCAGGAGATGGGGCTGTCGGCCGAAGGCGAGGTGCGCGGCCCGCTGAGCTCGCACGACATCGTGCTGGTCACCGGGATCGTGTTCCTGGCGATGCTGTTCGTGCCGCTGACGATGCGCCGCTTCGTGGACCCGGAGCCGCTGTCACTGAACCTGCGCGTGCTGGTGATGGTGCCCATCATCTACGCGCTGGCCATCGTGCTGGCGGTGTATCCCAAGTCGGTGTGGGCCTTCGCCACGCGGCGTCCGGGGGAGCGGCGGCCGGTGGCGGCCTATGCGGTCTCGGGCGCGCTGGCCGCGGTGGCAGCCTTCTTCGTCTCGCTGCTGTTCCGCTATGCCTTCGAGACGCCGGGCAACCTGCTGCAGGTGCTGTCCACGCCCGGCACCTTCGCCCGTGCCTGGCACCTGACGGTGGAGCGCTGGCCGTGGCTGTTGATGAGTTTCTTCGCCACCATCGCCATCGCCTGGGCGGCCGACGACCATGTGGCCACCGACCGGCCGCCGCCTCCCTGGCTGCGCCCGGCGGAGGCCGCGGCGCTGGCGGGCGTGTTCATGCTGCTGCAGTGGACGGTGGTGGAGGTGTTCGGCTACATCCTGCCACCGCAGCGGGCTGCCGCCATGCTGGCGAACCTGCCGCGCATGCTGCTGACCTCCGCGCTGATCGGCGCCACCATCGGCTGGTACGTGCCGCACCTGTGCCGCACCCACGGCAGCCGACGGGTGGGGGCGGCATTGCCCGGGCCGGCCCGGCTGGGCACGGCCTGAGCGGCGGTCTCGTCAGGGCCGCTTGCGCGGCCAGCGGTGCAGGATCTCACCCACCACGCCGCGCCGGAAGGCCAGCACGCAGATGATGAAGATGAGCCCGGTGACCAGGCTCACCGACTCGCCCAGGCCGTTGAACCAGGCCACGCCGGTGAGGTCGGCCAGGGCCTTGCCCAGGTCGCCGATCTTGTTCTCCAGCGCGATGATGATCAGCGCCCCGACGATGGGGCCCAGCAGCGTGCCCATGCCGCCCACCAGCGTCATCAGGATGACGGCGCCGGAGGTGGTCCACACCGCGTCGGTCAGCGTGGCGAAGCCCAGCACCAGCGTCTTGGTGGCCCCGGCCAGGCCGGCCAGCGCGGCCGACAGCACGAAGGCCACCAGCTTGAAGCGGTCCACGTCATAGCCCAGCGAAGTGGCGCGGGCCTCGTTCTCGCGGATCGAGGTGAGCACCTGGCCGAACGGCGAATTCACCGTGCGGTAGATCAGCCAGAAGCCGAAGGCGAAGAAGGCCAGCACCACGTAGTACAGCGTCAGGTCGCTGGTCAGGTCCAGGCCCAGCAGCGTGCCGCGCGGCACCGATTGCAGGCCGTCTTCCCCGCCGGTGAAGGGCGCCTGCAGGAAGAAGAAGAACAGCATCTGCGACAGCGCCAGCGTGATCATCGAGAAGTAGATGCCGCTGCGGCGGATGGCCAGCCAGCCGAACGCCAGGCCGGCCAGTGCGGCCATCAGCACGCCGAAGCCGATGCCGGCCAGCGTGGGCACGCCCCACACCTTGAGCGCATGGCCGGCGCCATAGGCCGCCGCGCCCAGGAAGGCTGCATGCCCGAAGCTCAGCAGCCCGGTGAAGCCGATCAGCAGGTTGAAGGCACAGGCGAAGAGGGCGTAGCACATCACCTTCATCACGAAGATGGGGTACGCGCCCAGCAAGGGCAGCACGGCCACCGCCGCGAACAGCAGTGCATAGCCCAGCAGCGGCGACCGCGCCGGGGCGGCCGCGGCCGCAGCCGCGGGGGTGGAGGTGGGAGAGGTCACAGGGGCTGTGCTCACTTCATTTTTCCTTGCCGAACAGGCCCGCCGGGCGGATGAGCAGCACCACCGCCATGATGAGGAACACCACGGTGGCCGAAGCCTCGGGATAGAACACCTTGGTCAGGCCCTCGATCACGCCCAGCCCCAGCCCGGTGAGGATGGAGCCGAGGATCGAGCCCATGCCGCCGATCACCACCACCGCGAACACCACGATGATGAGGTTGCTGCCCATCAGCGCATTCACCTGCAGGATGGGTGCGGCCAGCACGCCGGCAAAGGCCGCCAGCGCCACGCCGCCGGCGTAGGTGAGCGTGATCATGCGCGGCACGTTGATGCCGAAGGCCTGCACCAGCTTGGGGTTCTCGGTGCCGGCGCGCAGCGTGGCGCCGATGGAGGTCTTCTCGATCAAGGCCCACACCGCCAGGCACACCACCACCGAGGCCACGACCACCCAGGCGCGGTAGTTGGGCAGCACCATGAAGCCCAGGTTGGTGGCGCCCTGCAGCGCATCGGGCACCGGATAAGGATTGCCCGAGACGCCGTAGAACGAGCGGAACAGGCCTTCGGTCACCAGCGTGATGCCGAAGGTGAGCAGCAGGCCATACAGGTGGTCGAGCTTGTACAGCCACTGCAGCAGCAGCCGCTCGATCAATATGCCCAGCACGCCCACGATCAGCGGCGCCGCCAGCAGCATCATCCAGTAGTTCAGGCCCAGGTACTCCAGGCCCATCCACGCGATGAACGCCCCCATCATGTACAGCGCCCCATGGGCGAAGTTGATGATGTTGAGCATGCCGAAGATGACGGCCAGGCCCAGCGACAGCATCGCGTAGAACGAGCCGTTCACCAGGCCGAGCAGCAGTTGGCCGAGCAGGGCCGGCAGCGGAATATCAAACAGGTTCGACATCGGATGTCCTGGTCACAACCCCGTCGAGCGGGGCATCGCCCCGGCCGCCGCCGGGCCGCGCCAAGGCGGCCGGGCTCCCCCTCGGGGGGGCGACGCCGCAGGCGTCTCGGGGGCCGACGATCACTTCTTGACGAGAGGGCACTTGCTGTCGGCCAGCTTGGTATAGGCCTCGGCGGCCGGGATGGTCTGCACCACCTTGTAGTAGTCCCACGGCTCGGTGGAGTCCTTCTGCGCCTTCACCTGCATCAGGTACATGTCGTAGCGCATGCGGCCGTCGGGGCCGATCTCGCCGTTCTTGGCGAAGAAGTCGTTGATCTTCGTCGCCTTCATCTGCGCGATCACCTTGTCGGCGTCGTCGGTCTTGGTGGCCTCCACCGCCTTCAGGTAGTGCATGGTGGCCGAGTAGTCGGCGGCCTGCAGCATCGACGGCATGCGCTTCATCTTCTCGAAGAAGCGCTTGGCCCAGGCGCGCGACTCCGCGTTCTGGTTCCAGTACCAGCCGTCCGTCAGGTACATGCCCTCGGTGGCCTTCAGGCCCAGCGAGTGGATGTCGTTGATGAACATCAGCAGGCCGGCCAGCTTCATCGTCTTGGTGATGCCGAACTCGTTGGCGGCCTTCACCGAGTTGATGGTGTCGGCACCGGCGTTGGCCAGGCCCAGGATCTGGGCCTTGCTGCTTTGCGCCTGCAGCAGGAAGGAGCTGAAGTCGCTGGCGCCCAGCGGCGCACGCACGCTGCCCACCACGTTGCCGCCGGACTTCTGCACCACCGCCGTGGTGTCCGCCTGCAGCGAGTGGCCGAAGGCATAGTCGGCCGTCAGGAAGTACCAGCTCTTGCCGCCCGACTTCACCACCGCATTGCCGGTGCCGTTGGCCAGCGCCACGGTGTCGTAGGCGTAGTGGATGGTGTAGGGCGTGCAGTCCTCGTTGGTCAGGCGGGCGGTGGCCGCGCCGATGGAGATGAAGGGCTTCTTCTTCTCGGCCGCGATCTTGGCCATGGCCAGGTTGGTGGACGAGTTGGTGCCGCCGATCAGCATGTCCAGGCCCTGGGTGTCGATCCACTCGCGTGCCTTGCTGGCGGCCACGTCGGCCTTGTTCTGGTGGTCGGCGTACAGCACCTCGATCTTCTTGCCGGCCACCGCGCCCTTCATGTCGGCGATGGCCATCTTGATGGCCTCCACGCCGCCGGCACCGTCGATGTCGGCATACACGCTGGACATGTCGGTGATGATGCCGATCTTGATCACGTCGCCCGAAACCTGGGCCTGCACGGCACCGGTGAAGCCGCAGGCCGCGGCGGCGGCGATCGCGATGCGTCGAATGTTGGAAGTCATGCTCGTCTCCAGGGAAGGGATGGGTGGATGTGTGGTGGGAACGGCGATCACACGCTCAACAGCTCGTCGAGCACGGCCTGCTTCTCGGCCAGTTGGGACGCGGGGAACGATTCGACGACCTGCCCATGCTCGATCACGTGGAAGTGGTCGGCCAGCGGCGCGGCGAAGCGGAAGTTCTGCTCCACCATCACGATGGTGAAGCCCTGGGCCTTGAGCGTGGTGATCATGCGGGCCAGCGCCTGCACGATCACCGGCGCCAGGCCTTCGGAGATCTCGTCCAGCAGCAGGATGTCGGCGCCGGTGCGCAGGATGCGGGCCACGGCCAGCATCTGCTGCTCACCGCCCGACAGCCGCGTGCCCGGGCTGCTGCGGCGCTCCTGCAGGTTGGGGAACATCGCATACAGCTCGGCCTCCGTCATCGCCTTGCCGCGGCCGGCGGTGAGCTTGGGCGGCAGGCGCAGGTTCTCCTCGGTGGTGAGTGCGGCGAAGATGCCGCGCTCCTCCGGGCAGTAGCCGATGCCGATGTGGGCGATGCGGTGCGTGGGCAGGTTGATGGTCTCGGTGCCATGCACCTTGATCGATCCCTTGCGGTCGCCCGTCAGGCCCATGATGGCCCGCAGCGTGGTGGTTCGGCCGGCGCCGTTGCGGCCCAGCAGCGTGACCACCTGGCCGCTGTGCACCGTCAGGCTGATGCCGTGCAGGATGTGGCTCTCGCCATACCAGGCGTGAAGGTCTTTGATCTCCAGGGCGGGGGTGCTCATCAATGCGCCCCCTGCAGTTCGGTCGCCTCGCTGCCCATGTAGGCCTCGAGCACCGCCGGATGCCTGGACACCTCGGCGTAGTTGCCCTCGGCCAGCACCGCGCCGCGGGCCAGCACGGTCAGGCGGTCGGCGATGCTGGCCACCACGCGCATGTTGTGCTCCACCATCAGCACGGTGCGGCCTTCGGCCACGCGCTTGATGAGCTGGGTTACGCGGTCCACGTCCTCGTGGCCCATGCCCTGGGTGGGTTCGTCCAGCAGCATCAGTTCGGGCTCCATGGCCATGGTGGTGGCGATCTCCAGCGCGCGCTTGCGGCCGTAGGGCAGGTCGGCGGCCTTGGCCTGCGCCATGTCGCGCAGGTCCACCAGGTCCAGCAGCGCCAGCACCTTGGCATCCAGCAGCCGCAGCGCGGTCAGCCCCTTCCAGAAGTGGAACGAGGTGCCGGTGAAGCGCTGCAGCCCGATGCGCACGTTCTCCAGCACCGTCAGGTGCGGGAACACCGCGGAGATCTGGAACGAGCGGATCACCCCGCGCCGGGCGATCTGCGCCGACTGCTCTCCGGTGATGTCGATGCCGTTGAACAGGATGGTGCCGCGCGTGGGCGTGAGGAACTTGGTCAGCAGGTTGAAGCAGGTGGTCTTGCCGGCGCCGTTGGGGCCGATCAGCGCATGGATGTGCCCGCGCTGCACCTGCAGGTTGACGCGATCGACCGCGGTGAAGCCCTTGAACTCCTTGGTGAGGTCGCGGGTCTCGAGGATGTAGTCGCTCATGGTTGTCTAGACAGGCAGCAAGGTGGTGCTCTTCACTTCTTCGATCACCGCATAGGTGCGTGTTTCACGCACGCCGGGCAGCGTCCAGATGCCGGAGCTGATGAGGTCGCGGTAGGCGGCCATGTCGGCCACCCGGGTCTTTAGCAGGTAGTCGAACGAACCGGCCACCAGGTGGCATTCCAGGATCTCGGGCCGCGCCAGCACCTCGGCCTTGAAGGCGTCGAGCTGCCGCGGCGCGGTGCGGTCCAGCAGCACCTCCACGAAGATCAGCAGGCCAGCCCCCAGCAGCTGCGGATTCAGCCGCGCCTCGTAGCCGAGGATGAAGCCTTCGCGCGTCAGCCGTTTGACACGCTCCAGCACCGCCGTGGGAGACAGCTGCACCACCTCGGCCAGCCGCAGGTTGGACATGCGGCCATCCGCCTGCAAGGCCCGCAGGATGTTGGTGTCGATCTTGTCGAGCGATCTGCTGGCGGAAAGATCCATCATGGTGCAGAACCCGTCCAATCAGCCGTTTCCAGCGGATTTCCTTCGGCACTGTGGGGTACAGCGCGGCGGATTCTGTAGCCAACGGGCGCAGGCGGGTCCCCGCATCAACCCTCTGCGGGCAAACGCGAATGCCGCGATTAATCCGGCGCGGTGCACCGGTGGCTGTGGATCTTCCTGCCGGGCGGCAGGCGGGCCTCAGCCCGGCCGGAACATCGGGATGGCGCTGCCGTCCTCGGCCGGCTTGAAGGTCACCGTCACCGCCATGCCGATGCGCAGGCTGTCCAGGTCGGCATCCACGATGTTGGTCAGCATCGTCGGGCCCTCCTCCAGCGTCACGTAGGCCACCGCGTAGGGCACCGGCGCGTGGCGCGTCACCGTCACGCTGTAGACGGTGCCGCGGCCGCTGGCCTCCTGCCAGGCGGTGCGGGCGCTGCCGCAGAGCGGGCACACCGGGCGCGGATACCAGTGCGGCTGGCCGCAGGCCTCGCAGCGGCGCAGCAGCAGCCGGCCCTGGTCGGCGGCGTCGAAGAAGGGCGTGGTGAAGGCATCGCGCACCGGCGCGGCCAGCGGGCGGTCGGCTGCAGGCAGCGTCATCGGTCAGGCCCTTTCGAGGATGAGCGTGGCACTGCCGTGCCGCGTGCCCAGCAGGCCGCCGGTGCCATTGGCCAGCGCCAAGGTGCAGCCGGGCACCTGCACCGCGGGATGCGCTTCGCCGCGCAGCTGTCGCACCGCTTCGATCACCTTGGTGATGCCGCCGCGGTTGGCGGGGTGGTTGTTGCACAGCCCGCCGCCATCGGTGTTGAAGGGCAACCGGCCCACGCCCGAGATCAGGTTGCCGTCGGCCACGAAGCGCCCGCCCTGGCCCCGCGCACAGAAGCCCAGGTCTTCCAGCTGCATCACCACGGTGATGGTGAAGCTGTCGTAGATGGACGCGTACTGGATGTCCGCCGGCCGCACGCCGGCTTCCTCGAAGGCCTGGCGGCCGGACAGCAGGCTGCCGGAATGGGTGAGGTCGACGCGGCCGCCGCCCTGGCCCTTGATGGATTCGCCCGCGCCCAGCAGGTTGACCAGCGGCCGCTTCAGGCTGCGCGCGATCTCCGGCCGCACCACCACCAGCGCGCCGCCGCCATCGCTGACCACGCAGCAATCCAGCTTGTGCAGCGGGTCCGACAGCATCGGCGAGGCCAGCACGTCGGCCACCGTCACCACCTGCGGCAGCATCGCATGCGGGTTGTGCTGCGCATGGTGGGAGGCGGCCACCTTCACCCAGGCCAGCTGCTCGGCGGTGGTGCCGAACTCGTGCATGTGGCGCGCCGCGGCCAGCGCATAGGCGTTCAGCGTGATGAGGCCGGCATGCTGCTCGAAGGCGAATTCGGGCACGCCGGGATGGGCCGAGGCGGCGACGCCACGCGCCGGCTCGGAGCGCGGCCGGCCTGCCAGCGTGATCAGCGCCACGTCGCAGTGGCCGGCGGCGATGGCCTGCGCCGCATGGGCCACATGCACCAGGTAGGAGGAGCCGCCGGTCTCGGTGCCGTCCACATGCCGCAGGCGGTCCAGGCCCAGGTAGTCGGCCATGCTCAGCACGCCGAAGCCGGGCGCGTCGCCGGCGCAGAAGTAGCCATCGACATCCGCCAGCGACAGGCCGGCATCGGCCAGCGCGCCCTGGGCACACTCGGCATGCAGCTGTGCCGTCGTCTTGTCGGGCGCCTTGCGCGTGGGGTGTTCCCAGGCGCCGGCGATGCAGGCTTGCCGTTTCAGGCTCATGTGGGGCGCTCCGTCAGCCGGCCCGTTCCTGCCGGGCGACGCGCCGTGCCAGCGCGCCGCCGCCCAGCAGCGCGGCGGTCATGGCCAGGAACAGCGGGGCCAGGCCGAGGGCCGCGCCCAGCACGCCGAACACGAGCGGCATCGCCGTCTGGCTGGTGTTGATGAACATGGTGCGCAGGCCCACCGCCTCGCCGGCGCGGCCTTCGGGTGCCGAATGGTGCAGCAGCGTGAGCACCATCGGATGCGGCGCGCCCAGGCTGGCGCCCAGCACGAACATGATCGCCATCAGCGTGCCCACGCTGTGGCTGAACGGAATGGCGGCGTAGCTGGCGGCGGCCAGCAGCATCGAGGCGGTGATGAGCTGCCAGGGCCGCACGTGGCTGGCGACGAAGGGCATCGCCAGCCGCACCATGAAGCTGGCCGCCGCGAAGGAGCCCATCACGATGCCGATCTGCGAGGCGCTGAGGCCGATCTGCGTGCCGTACAGCGGCATCGCGAAGGTGTAGATGTCCCAGGCCACCGTCAGCACTGCGATGGCGATGAAGAGATGGCGCATGCGCGGGCTGCGCAACAGGTCGAACATGCTGGGCTTCTCGCCGGTGGCGCTGTCCACCGGCGCGGGCACCTTGCGGCGCGTGTCGGGCAGGCCCACCAGCGCCAGCACCAGGGCCGGCATCACGGTGAACAGGGCCAGCACCAGGAAGCTGGTGCGGTGGCCCAGCTGGTCGATGGCCACGCCGGTGAGCAGCGGCGCGATGAAGCTGGAGGTGGAAAAGCCCAGCGCCACATAGCTGAAGTTGGCGGTGCGGTCGTCGGCAGTGCTCAGCTCGCCCACCGCGTGGTACGCCGCCACGTTAATCAGCATGAACGAGATGCCGATCAGCACGCTGGCCACGTACAGCGCCGCGATCTGCGGCAGCAGGAAGGGCAGCAGCGTGCCGATGCCCACGCCCACCGAGCCCACCATCATCGGCCTTTGCACGCCAACGCCGTCGATCCAGCGGCCGGCGGGCACCGCCAGCAACGCGGGCAGCAGCGCGAAGGAGGCCATCAGCAGCCCCACGGTCAACGGCGTGGCGCCCTGCGAGATGGCGGTGAGCGATACCGCGATGCGGCTGCCGTTGAAGGCAACGTGGTCGAGCACCAGCAGGATGATCAGCAGGGGCAGCGGTCGCATGAAGCAACCCACTCTACCCCGCCCCTGGCGGGCCGCGCTGGCGCGGGGGCTTGGCGGCCGGCGCTCAGTCCAGCTTCAGGCCGATGCGCTCGATGATGGCGCCCCAGCGCTTCATGTCGCTGTCCACCACCTTGCGGAAGTCCGCCTGGGTGCCGCCGACGATGGTCAGGCCCTGGTTGTCCATCACCGTCTTCAGCTGCGCATCGGTGAGCGCGGCGTTCACGTCGGCATTGATCTTCTGCACCACCGCCTCGGGCGTGCCGGCGGCCACGAAGAGGCCGTTCCACGCCAGCGATTCCACGCCCTTGACGCCGCCGTCGGCCAGCGTGGGCAGGCCCTTCAGGCTCTCGGGCACCTGCGCGGCGCTCACCGCCAGCAGCCGCACCTTGCCGGCCTTCACGTGGTTGAGCAGTGCCGGCGCGGTGGTGAACGTGGCATCGGTATCGCCCTGCGCCACGGCCAGCGCGGCCGGCGGCGAGCCGTTGTAGGGCACGTGGGTGCCGGTCAGGCCGGTCTGCGACAGCAGCAGTTCCATCGTCAGGTGGCTGGAGCTGCCCATGCCCAGCGACGAGTAGTTCATCTTGCCGCCCTGCTGCTTCACCCAGGCCAGGAACTCCTGCGTCGTCTTGACCGGCAGGTTGGCGTTGACCGCCAGCACGTTGGGCTGGGAGGTGGTCATCACCACCGGCACCAGGTCTTTCGCCGGGTCGTACGGCATCTTGCGGTACATGAAGGGCGCGAAGGCGATGGGGCCGTTGAAGCCGATGGCGATGGTGTGGCCATCGGCCGGCGCCTTGGCCGCCACGTCCACGCCCAGCATGCCGCCGGCGCCGGGCTTGTTGTCCACCACCACGGGCTGGCCCCAGCGGTCCTTGAGCTTCTCGCCCAGCAGCCGGGCGATGATGTCCAGCGAGCTGCCCGCGGGCGCCGGCACCACGATGTGCACCGGCCTGCTCGGCCATTGCGGCTGCGCGGCGGCGGGTTGGGCCAGGGCCAGCACGGCGGCGGCGGTGGCGAGCAGGGCGGGCAGGACGGTACGGCGTTGCATGGGCGAATGAAAAGCGTGCCTCGAAGGGCCCGCATGGTAGACGCGCCGCCCCTGCCGCACCGCAGGGGTTGACGCGGGGGTCAGGGGTACAGGCCGCGCTCCTCGCGCGCCGTCAGGATGCGCTCGCAGGCCACGGCAAAGGTGGCGGTACGCAGCGTGATCTTGTGCTTGTCGGCCGTGTCCCAGATCTTGCACAGCGCGTCGACCATGATCTTGTCCAGGCGCACGTTGATCTCGTCCTCGCTCCAGAAGAAGCTGGAGAAGTCCTGCACCCACTCGAAATAGCTGACGGTCACGCCGCCGGCATTGCAGATCACGTCCGGCACCACCAGCACGCCGCGGTCGGCCAGGATGTCGTCGGCCGTCGGCACGGTCGGGCCGTTGGCGCCTTCCAGCACCAGCTTGGCGGTGATGCGCTGGGCGCGCTCGGCGGTGATCACGCCTTCCAGCGCGGCGGGCACGAGGATGTCGCAGCGCACGTCCCAGAACTCTTCCGCGTTCATGCGCTCGGCCCCGGCGAAGCCGGCGACGCCGCCGGTTTCCTTCACCGCGGCGGTGAGCGCGGCCACGTCCAGGCCGTTGTCGTTGTAGATGGTGCCGCTGTGGTCCTGCACCGCGACGATCTTGGCGCCCGCCTGGGCGAACAGCTCCGCCGCCGACGAACCCACGTTGCCGAAGCCCTGCACCGCCACGCGGGCGCCTTCCAGGCTCATGCCCAGGCGGCGGGCCGCCTCGCGCCCGGTGACGAACACGCCGCGGCCGGTCGACTTCACGCGGCCCAGCGAGCCGCCCAGGTGAATCGGCTTGCCGGTGACCACGCCGGTGGCGGTGCCGCCGACGTTCATCGAATACGTGTCCATCATCCAGGCCATGATCTGGCCGTTGGTGTTCACGTCCGGCGCCGGGATGTCCTGCTGCGGGCCGATGATGATGCCGATCTCGCTGGTGTAGCGGCGCGTCACGCGCTCGATTTCCTTGCGCGAGTACTGCTTCGGGTCGATGCGGATGCCGCCCTTGGCGCCGCCGTAGGGCAGGTTCACCGCAGCGGTTTTCACCGTCATCCAGGCCGACAGCGCCATCACTTCTTCCAGCGTGACGTCGGGGTGGTAGCGCACGCCGCCCTTGCCCGGGCCGCGCGACAGGTTGTGCTGCACGCGGTAGCCCTCGAAGTGGGCGACGGTGCCGTTGTCCAGCTCGATGGGGATGTCGACGATCAGCGTGCGCTTGGGGCGCTTGAGCGTTTCGATCCACTTGGCGAGGTGGCCCAGGTATGGCGCCACGCGGTCCACCTGCGACAGGTAGGTGCCCCAGGGGCTGTCGGCGGTGGGGTGGACAAAGGACAAGGCAGCTTGTGACATGGCTTCTCCGGTGCCGCGGTTGCGCGGCCACACGATGTTTTCGTGCAGCCAATGTAGTCACGGGGCGCTTCCAGCGGGAGACGCAAACTATGCGTGTTGTGCATGAGCGGCCAAACCTACACTCGCCGCCATGAGCGAACAGAGCACTTCTTCCCCGGGCACCGTGGCTTTCATCGGCGGCGGCAACATGGCCAGTGCCATCGTCGGCGGGCTCGTGCGCGCCGGCCGCGCACCCGCCTCCATCCTGGTGGTGGACCCTGGCGAGGCCCAGCGCGCCAAGCTGGAGGCCGACTTCGGCGTGCGCACGCTGCCCGCGCCGGGGGCCGCGCTGGCCGAGGCGCGGATGGTGGTGTGGGCGGTCAAGCCACAGCTGTTCAAGGAGGCCGCTCGGCCCAGCGCGGCGCATGTGGCCCAGGCGCTGCAGCTCTCCGTGATGGCTGGCATCCGCAGCGACGCGATCGCCAGCGCCACTGGCAGCCCCGCCGTGGTGCGCGCCATGCCCAACACGCCGGCCCTGATCGGCCAGGGCATGAGCGGCCTCTTTGCGCGGCCGGCCGTCAGCGCCGCCCAGCGTGCCGAGGTGGAGCAGGTGCTGGCACCTACCGGGCGCATGCTGTGGGTGGGCGAGGAAAGCGCGCTGGATGCGGTGACCGCGCTGTCCGGCTCCGGCCCCGCCTATGTGTTTTATGTGCTGGAGGCCATGATGGCCGCGGCCGAAGCCATGGGCCTCAGCGCCGAGGAAGGCAAGCAGCTGGCGCTGGGGACCTTCGCAGGCGCCACCGCGCTGGCGCAGCAGAGCAGCGAGCCGCCTTCGGTGCTGCGCGAACGTGTCACGTCGAAAGGCGGCACCACGCATGCGGCGCTTACTTCGCTGGAGTCGGATGGCGTGAAGGCCGCCTTCGTCAAGGCCTTGCAGGCGGCGCAGCGGCGTGCCGTGGAACTGGGCGACGAATTCGGCGCCGCCGGCTGAGCTTCAGCGCAGCGCCAGGTCGAGGGCGGTGCCCAGGAACACCGCAAACCCCACCCAGTGGTTCAGCCGGAAGGCCTTGAAACAGCCTTCCCGGCTGCGATGGCGGATCAGCACGTAGTGCCAGGCCACTTGCGCCGCCGCCGCCGCGACGCCGGCCAGGAACCAGCCGCCCAGTCCCAGCAGACGGCCGATCACCGCCCAGGACAGCAGGTGGATGGCATAGAAGGCCATCACGCCCGCCACGTCGAAGCGCCCCAGCGTCAACGCCGAAGTGCGGATGCCGATGCGGACGTCGTCGTCGCGGTCGACCATCGCGTATTCGGTGTCGTAGGCCAGCACCCAGAAAAGGTTGCTGACGAGCAGCCACCAGGCGTGCGGCGGCACCGCGTCGGCCACCGCGCGCCAGCGCCAGTCGGCCGCGCCGAGCACCGCGCTGAACGCCATCGGGATGCCGAAGCTGAAGGCCACCCCCAGCACCGCCTGCGGCATCGACACGAAGCGCTTGGCGTAGGGATACCCGATGGCGATGGCCAGCGCCGCGAAGGACAGCAGGATGGTCGGCGCATTGGTGGTGAGCACCAGGCCGAAGGCCACCACTGACAAGGCGGCGCCCAGCAGCAGCGCTTCCTTCACCGACACCACGCCGCTGGTGACCGGCCGGCGCGCCGTGCGCTTGACGTGGCGGTCGAACTCGCGGTCGGCCACGTCGTTCACGCAGCAGCCGGCGCTGCGCATCAGCACCGTGCCGGCGGTGAACACGGCCAGCAGGTGCCAGCCCGGAAAACCGTCCGCCGCGATCCAGAGGGCCGACAGCGTGGGCCACAGCAGCAGCAGCCAGCCGGCCGGCCGGTCGAAGCGGATGAGGTCGAGGTAGAGCCGCAGCTTGGACTCGCCCGGGCTGTTCAGGGAGGACGCTTTCACGCGCCGATTATCGGCGCCGCCGGCAAGTCGGCCGTCGCTTGGCCGCCCATGAAAAAGCCACCGGCCGGCGTGGCGGGTGGCTCGTGTGCGCCGCGGCCTGCAGCCGCGCGCGAGGTGGTTCAGGCGCGGCGGCGGCGTGCGAACCAGGCCAGCATGCCCAGGCCGCCGGCCATCAGCGCGTAAGTGCCGGGTTCCGGCACGGCGCTGACGTTGACGCTGGCGAGCACCGAGCCCACGTTGTCAACGTTGGCCGAGTCCCAGTAGAAGAGCTTGAGCGTGCCGGCCGTGCTGGCGGTGCCGCTGTAGTTGGTGCCCACCAGGAAGTAGCTGCCGGAACCAATCTGGGCCACCAGCGCGCCGAAGGGAGCGCTCAGGTTGCCCATCTCGAGGTTGCCGAAGCCTTGGCCGATCTGGACGCCGGCGGCTGCACCGCTTTCGTCGCTGCCCGTGGCGAACAGGTTGGACACCAGGCCGTCGGCGTTGGACCAGCGGGGCAGCTCACCCGCGCTCCACAGGTCGGTGGCCGCCACGCTGACGGTGAAGCCCTGGCCAGCAGCCAGCGAGACCGTGGCCAGGCCGTTGGCGGCAAAGCAGGCGCAATGGTCCACCGCGCTGACGGTGAAATCGGCAGCGCTGGCGGCGGAAGCTGTAACGGCAAGCGCTGCCGCAGCAACAACGGATTTGAAAGTGCAAGGACTCAATTGAAACTCCCTGTGAATTTGTGGCCGATTCTTAGGGATCGACTGCTTCTCGCCAGTCCCCCGAGCGGGGGGTGAACCTATCAGCCTTCCATCTGTCGCTGGAACACCAAGCCGGCGTGTTCACGCAGCGCATGGAACTTGATCTTCGGCCAGTTGGACTCGATGGCCCGCAGTTCCGGCGCGTACTCCACCAGCACCGTGGGAGCGTTCACGGCGTCATAAGCCACACGGTGCGAATTTGCATCGATGAAGCGCTGCAGTTCGCGCGCGCCGCCGTCCGCTTCGTCACAGGTCACCCAGCGCGCCACCTGGAAGCGGCTGGGCATCACGCGCGCCTTGACGCCGTATTCATGCTCCAGCCGGTGCGCCACCACTTCGAACTGCAGCTGTCCGACCGCGCCCAGCAGCAGCACCGAGCCCATCACCGGCCGGAACACCTGGATCGCACCTTCCTCGCCCAGCTGCTGCAGGCCGGCCTTCAGCTGCTTGGTGCGCAGCGGGTCGGCCACTTCCACGCTGCGGAACATCTCGGGCGCGAAGAACGGCAGCCCGGTGAACTGCAAGGATTCACCTTCGGTGAGGGTGTCGCCCAACTGCAACACGCCATGGTTCGGGATGCCGATGATGTCGCCGGCAAAGGCCTCGTCCAGCAGCTCGCGGCGCTGCGACAGGAAGCTCACCACGGTGTTCGGCCGCAGCTCCTTGCCGGAGCGCACCACCTTCAGCCGCATGCCGCGCTCGAAGTGGCCCGAGGCCACGCGCACGAAGGCGATGCGGTCGCGGTGCGCCGGGTCCATGTTCGCCTGGATCTTGAACACCACGCCGGTGAACTTGGGCTCGTCCGGCTTGACCTCGCGCTGCAGCGAGCCGCGCGGGCCGGGCGACGGCGCCAGGTTCACCAGGGCGTCGAGCACTTCCTGCACGCCGAAGTTGTTGACGGCCGAGCCGAAGAACATCGGCGTCTGCCGTCCGGCGAGGAAGTCGTCCAGCACGAACTCCGGCGCAGCCTCGCGAACCAGTTCCACCTCGCCCTGGGCCTGCTCGTACTGCATGCCGAAGCGTTCGGCGTAGACGGGGTTGTCCAGGCCGTCGATGACCTCTTCGCCACCGGCCACCCGGTCCTCGCCGGGGCTGAACACGCGCATCTGCTGCTTGCGCAGGTCCATCACGCCGTGGAAGAACTTGCCCATGCCCACCGGCCACGTGAAGGGCACGACGGTCATGCCCAGCTCGCGCTCGATCTCGTCCATCAGGGCCAACGGGTCCTTCACCTCGCGGTCCATCTTGTTGACGAAGGTGAGGATGGGCGTGTTGCGCGCCCGGCAGACCTGCAGCAGGCGGCGAGTCTGAGGCTCCACGCCGTTGGCCGCATCGATCACCATGAGCGCGGCGTCCACCGCGGTGAGCACGCGGTAGGTGTCCTCGGAGAAGTCCTGGTGGCCGGGAGTGTCCAGCAGGTTGATGACGCAGTCGCGGTATTCCATCTGCATCACCGAGCTGGCCACCGAGATGCCGCGCTGCTTCTCGATCTCCATCCAGTCGGACGTGGCATGCCGGCTTGCCTTGCGTGCCTTCACGGAGCCGGCGATCTGGATGGCGCCGGAGAACAGCAGCAGCTTTTCCGTCAGCGTGGTCTTGCCCGCGTCGGGGTGGCTGATGATGGCGAAGGTGCGACGGCGGCGCACCTGGGGCGTGAGGTCGGACATGGCGGCGCGGTGCGCCCCGGGTGGCGGGGTGCACCGACGATTGGTTGGGGCAAGCGCGGGATTATCGGCGCTCGGCCGATTCCGCCTGCAGTAGCCGGTCCGCCCGCCCGGCGGGTGGCTTCATGTACCCATGAAGCCGGGTGCCCCATCAATCTTCGAGGATCGACCGCAGCATCCAGGCCGATTGCTCGTGCACCGTCAGGCGCTGGGTCAGCAGGTCGGCGGTGGGCTCGTCGCTGGCGCCGTCGGCGATGGGGAACACGCTGCGGGCAGTGCGGGCCACGGCCTCATGGCCTTCGACCAGGATGCGCACCATCTCCATCGCGTTGGGCGGCGTGCCCGGCGCGTCCTTCAGCGAGGTGAGGGCGCCGTACTGCGCATAGGAGCCCGGAGCCGGGTGGCCCAGCGAGCGGATGCGTTCGGCGATGGGGTCGACCGCGTTCCACAGCTCGGTGTACTGGGTCATGAACATCGCGTGCAGCGAATTGAACATCGGCCCGGTGACGTTCCAGTGGAAGTTGTGCGTGGTGAGGTACAGCGTGTAGGTATCGGCCAGCAGGCGCGACAGGCCGCCGGCGATGGCGGCGCGGTCCTCCGGGCTGATGCCGATGTGGATCACCGGCGCGCTCACCGCGGGAAGCGACTTGTCCTTGCCCTTGTTCTTGCTCATTCGGTCGACTCCTGTGAATGTTCGAGACGACTGTAGCGCAGGGCTTGGCGTCCCTTCAGGCCGTCAGGCGCTCCACGCCGTCCAGCTGGCAGGCATACACCGCATTGCGCAGCGCCGCGATGGCTTCGTAGCGCGTGAAGGTGCGCCGCCAGGCCAGCACCACGCGCCGCGTGGGCACCGGCGGCTCGAAGGGCACGTAGGTCACCAGCCCCGAGGATTCCTTGGGCACCGACAGCTGCGGCACCACCGTCACGCCCATGCCGGAGGCCACCATGTGCTTGATGGTCTCCAGCGAACTGCCCTCGAAGCTCTTGCGAATGCCCTCGGCGTCGCTGGAGAAGCGCGCGTACTCCGGGCACACCTCCAGCACATGGTCGCGGAAGCAATGGCCGGTGCCCAGCAGCAGCATCGTCTCGCGCTTGAGCTCGTCGGCGCCCACCGCCGGCCGCTTGGCGAGCGCATGGCCCTTGGGCACGGCGATCATGAACGGCTCGTCGTACAGCGGCGCGATGGCCAGGCCGGTGTCGGGGAACGGCTCGGCCATGATGGCGCAGTCGAGTTCGCCGGTGCGCAGCATGTCCACCAGCTTGCTGGTGAAGTTCTCCTGCAGGATCAGCGGCATCTGCGGCGTCATCTCGATGGCGTGGCGCACCAGCTCCGGCAGCAGGTAGGGGCCGATCGTGTAGATGATGCCCAGCTTGAGCGGGCCGTTCAGCGGGTCCTTGCCGCGCTTGGCGATGTCCTTGATGGCAGCGGCCTGCTCGATCACCGATTGCGCCTGCCGCACGATGGCCTCGCCCAGCGGCGTGACGCTCACCTCGTTGGTGCCGCGCTCGAAGAGCTTGACGTCCAGCTCCTCCTCCAGCTTCTTGATCGCCACCGACAGCGTGGGCTGCGACACGAAGCAGGCTTCGGCCGCACGCCCGAAATGCTTCTCGCGGGCCACGGCGACGATGTAGCGCAGTTCGGTCAAGGTCATGCAGACATTGTCGGCAAATGCCGGGCCTTGTGTAACGCGGGGGCCGATCAGGCCTTCAGGTATTCCGCCCGCGTGGCCAGCCAGCGCTCCAGGTGCGCGCGGGCGGCGGCGGGGTGGCGCTCGAACAGCAGCGCCGCGGCGTCGCGGGCATGGGCCAGCAGCGGCGCGTCCTGCGCCAGGTCGGCAAAGCGCAGCAGCGCATCGCCGCTCTGGCGCGCGCCCATGAACTCGCCCGGGCCGCGGATCTCCAGGTCGAGCCGGGCGATCTCGAAGCCGTCGTTGGTCGAGGCCATGGCCTTCAACCGCGCCTTGCCCGAGGGCGACAGCGGGGCCGTGTACAGCAGCACGCAGATGCTGGCCACCGCGCCGCGCCCCACGCGCCCGCGCAGCTGGTGCAGCTGCGACAGGCCGAAGCGCTCGGCATGCTCGATCACCATCAGGCTGGCGTTGGGCACGTCCACGCCCACCTCGATGACGGTGGTGGCCACCAGCACCTGCATGCGGCCGGCGCTGAACTCGGCCATCACCGCGGCCTTGTCCGCCGCCGCCATGCGGCCGTGCAGCAGGCCCACGCTGCGGCCGGGCAGCGCGGCGCACAGTTCGGCATGGGTCTCGGTGGCATTGCGCAGGTCCAGCGCTTCGGATTCCTCGATCAGCGGGCACACCCAGTACACCTGCCGGCCGGCGGCCACCTCGTCGGCGATGCGGGCGATGACCTCGTCGCGCCGGCCGTCGGCGAACACCTTGGTCAGCACCGGCGTGCGGCCGGGCGGCAGCTCGTCGATGGTGCTCACCGCCAGGTCGGCGAAGTAGGTCATGGCCAGCGTGCGCGGGATGGGCGTGGCGCTCATCATCAGCAGGTGCGGCTCCAGGGCCGCGGCTTCGAGCTTGTCGCGCAGCGCCAGCCGCTGTGCCACGCCGAAGCGGTGCTGCTCGTCGACGATGGCCAGGCCCAGGCGATGGAACAGCACGTCGTCCTGGATCACCGCATGGGTGCCGACGACGAGGCCCGCCTCGCCGGACGCGACCATCTCCACCATCTGCGTGCGTGCCTTGCCCTTGCGGCTGCCGCTCAGCCAGGCCACGCGCACGCCCAGCGGCTCCAGCCACTGCACCAGCTTGCGGAAGTGCTGCTCGGCCAGCAGCTCGGTGGGCGCCATCAGCGCGCACTGCCAGCCCGCGCCGATGGCCACCGCGGCGGCCAGCGCGGCCACCACCGTCTTGCCCGATCCGACGTCGCCCTGCAGCAGCCGGTGCATCGGCTGCGGGCGGGCCAGGTCGGCGGCGATCTCCTCGCACACGCGCTGCTGGGCGCCGGTGAGCACGAAGGGCAGCGCGGCCAGCAGCTGCTCGGGCAGGCCGCCGGGCGTGGCGTGCAGCACGGGCGCCTCCAGCTTGGCCCGCTCGCGCTTGGCTTCCAGCTGGCTGAGCTGCTGGGCCAGCAGCTCCTCGAACTTCAGCCGCTCCCATGCGGGATGGGTGCGGTCCTCCAGCGCCGCGATCGGCGTCTGCGGCGTGGGGTGGTGCAGCAGCTGCAGCGCTTCCTTAAGGCTGGGCAGGCCGGGTGGCAGCACCTCGGGCGGCAGTACCTCGCCCAGCGCGGCGCGCTGCAGCCCGCTGGCCACCGCCTTGCGCAGGTAGGCCTGCGGCAGCTGGGCGCTGGCCGGGTACACCGGCGTCATCGCCTGCGCCAGCGGGGTGTCGGCGGTCACGGCCTTGACGGCGGGGTGCACCATCTCCTTGCCGAAGAAGCCCACCCGCAGCTCGCCGCGCACCCGCACGCGCTGGCCCTCGGGCATGGCCTTCTGCTGCGAGGGGTAGAAGTGGATGAAGCGCAGCGTCAGCTCGCCAGTGTCGTCGGCGATGCGCACGATGAGCTGGCGCCGCGGGCGGGTCTCGATGCGGTGCTCCAGTACCACGCCCTCCACCTGCACCGTGCCGCCTTCGCGGGCCTGGGCGATGGGGATGTTGCGGGTCTCGTCCTCGTAGCGCAGGGGCAGGTGCAGCGCCAGGTCGATGTCGCGCACCAGGCCCAGCTTGTGCATGGCGCGCTGCGGCGCCGAAAGCGTCGGGGCCGCGCGTGGGGCTGTCTCTTTCGTCGCACGATCGGCGGCTGGGCGCATGGAACAATTGTGCCGTCACGCACTCTCTTCAGGCCGGTCAAGCCTGCAGCCCATGCCCCTCTCCAACCGCCGCTTCACCCTCAGCGATTTCGACTTCGAGCTGCCGCCCGAACTCATCGCGCAATACCCGGCCGCCGAGCGCAGCGCCTCGCGGCTGCTCGACGGCACCGGCCTGATGCCGGTGGACCGCATGTTCCGCGACCTACCCACGCTGTTCCGTGCGGGCGACCTGCTGGTGTTCAACGACACCGCCGTGATCAAGGCCCGCCTGCTGGGCACCAAGGACACCGGCGGCGCGGTGGAAGCGCTGGTGGAGCGCGTGCTGCCCGGCAACGAGGTGCTGGCCCACCTGCGTGCCAGCAAGTCGCCCAAGGCCGGCGCCCAGGTGCGATTTGCCGATGCCTTCGATGCCGAGGTGCTGGGCCGCGGCGGCCCGGACAACTCGCTGTTCCACCTGCGCCTGCCCGAAGATCCGCTGGCGCTGCTGGCGCAGCACGGCCATGTGCCGCTGCCGCCCTACATCACCCATGCCGACGACGCGGCCGACGAACAGCGCTACCAGACGGTGTTCGCCAGCCGCCCCGGCGCGGTGGCCGCGCCCACCGCTTCGCTTCACTTCGACGAGGCGGTGCTGGCCGCGCTGGCGGCAGCCGGCGTGCGCACCGCGCGTGTCACCCTGCACGTGGGCGCCGGCACCTTCCAGCCTGTGCGCACCGACGACCTGAGCGAGCACAAGATGCACAGCGAATGGTTCGAGGTGAGCGAAGCCACAGTGGAGGCGATCGCCGCCACCCGCGCCGCTGGCGGCCGCGTCATCGGCGCCGGCACCACCACGCTGCGCGCGCTGGAATCGGCCGCCGTGGGCGGCACGCTGCAGGCGGGTGCGCGCGAGACCACGCTCTTCATCACGCCCGGCTTCCGCTTCAACGTGGTGGACGTGCTGCTCACCAACTTCCACCTGCCCAAGAGCACGCTGCTGATGCTGGTCAGCGCCTTCGCCGGCCATGAGCACGTGCGTGCCCTCTACCGCCACGCCATCGAGGCGCGCTACCGCTTCTTCAGCTACGGCGACGCGATGCTGCTGCAACGCAGCGCCTGACGCGCCCGCCGGGAAAACAACCGATGCTTGAGTACCAACTGCTGGCCACCGAAGGCCATGCACGCCGCGGCCGCCTGCGCCTGAACCATGGCGTCGTCGAGACGCCGATCTTCATGCCCGTGGGCACCTACGGCACCGTCAAGGGCGTCAGCGCCCGTTCGCTGCACGAGATGGGCGCCCAGATCATCCTGGGCAACACCTTCCACCTCTGGATGCGCCCGGGGCTGGACGTGATGAAGCAGTTCGGCGGGCTGCACCGCTTCGAGGGCTGGACCAAGCCCATCCTGACCGACAGCGGCGGCTTCCAGGTCTGGAGCCTGGGCGAGATGCGCAAGATCAGCGAGGAGGGCGTCAAGTTCGCCTCGCCGGTCAACGGCGACAAGCTGTTCCTGACGCCCGAGACCAGCATGCAGATCCAGACGGTGCTCGATTCCGACATCGTCATGCAGTTCGACGAGTGCACGCCCTACGAGACCAAGGGCCACATCACCACCGAGGCCGAGGCACGCAAGTCGATGGAGTTGAGCCTGCGCTGGGCCCGGCGCTGCAAGGCCGAGTTCGCGCGGCTGGAAAACCGCAACGCCCTCTTCGGCATCGTGCAGGGCGGCATGTTCGAGAACCTGCGCGAGGCCTCTCTGGAAGCGCTGGTGGACATGGACTTCCCCGGCTACGCGGTGGGCGGCGTCAGCGTCGGCGAGCCGAAGGAAGAGATGCTGCACATCATGGGCCACACGCCCCACCGGCTGCCGGCCCACAAGCCGCGCTACCTGATGGGCGTGGGCACGCCGGAAGACCTGGTGGAAGGCGTGCACCAGGGCGTGGACATGTTCGATTGCGTGATGCCCACCCGCAACGCGCGCAACGGCCACCTGTTCACCCGCTTCGGCGACCTGCGGTTGCGCAACGCCCGCTACAAGACTGACGAGCGGCCGATCGACCCCACCTGCCGCTGCATGGCCTGCGCCGGTGAGCCGGGCAGCGGCATCGGCGCGGTGAGCCGGGCGTACCTGCACCACCTGGACCGCTGCGGCGAGATGCTGGGCCCGATGCTCACCACCATCCACAACCTGCACTACTACCTGAACCTGATGCAGGAAGTGCGCGACGCGCTGGACGCCGGCCGCTTCGAGGCCTTCCGCGCGCAGTTCAAGGCCGACCGGGCGCTGGGCATCCAGCCGCAGTAGCGGCGGCGGCCTGCGCCGCCGGGCCCTTCACCAGAACTGCCAGTTCCCGGTCATCACCACCCAGATGCCCAGCACGCCGTTGGTCACCGCGTGGGCGATGACCGGCACCCACAGCTTGCCGGTGCGCACGTACAGCAGCGCATAGGCCAGCCCGGCCACGATGGCCGCCAGCCACAGCGTGTGCGCGAGCATGAACACGAAGGTGGATAGCACGATGGCCTTCAGGCCCACCCGGGCCGGCGGCACCGCTTCGAACTGCGGCTGCTGCAGCCAGCGCATCAGGTAGGAGCGCCAGAACAGCTCCTCCATCAGCGGCACCAGCAGCGCCGCCCCGATCCAGCGCACCCCGATGAGCGGCAGGTCCAGGCTGCCGTCGGCGCGCACCGGCACGAAGGCGGCGCTGGGCTCGCCCAGCACCATCCACGGCGCGTCCAGCACGATCCACAGGCCGAACACCGCCAGCCCCACCAAGACGGCCAGCGCCGTCTCGCCGGCGCCGGGCCAGGTTTGGCGCGCCAGCTCGCCGTACTCGCGGCGGAAATACAGCAGCAGCGCGCCGACGGCCACTACCGTCAGGCCGTAGATCCAGCGGGTGTCGAAGCCGCCGTCGGCTTCGGCGGGCAGGGCGCCACGGAGGGCGAGCAGCACCATGAACAGTGCAAAGGGAGCGATGCGGGCAAGGGCGGCGCGGCTGAGCGTCATGTTCCTGTCGAGGTGGCGAGGTAGCGTCGGAGTATCCGGACCCCCCATGACAGGCCGCACGCTCGAATGGGTGGAAACGGGGCCGCAACGATGTGGAAGCGCGTTGTCCCGATTGTTTTTGAAACAGTGGGTGTCAATATTTCATGGAGCCTTGGCGTTTGTTACAACGCTGGACTGTGCAGTAGTTCCTGAATGCGCAAGGCTTGCGGACCGTTGTTCGCTTTCGCTGCGAACGATTTCGCGCTTTGGCGCGGCGCTTGTTCCTCAACTCTTGCTACAGCTTCATGGCTGTGCTCGGGTGAGAATTGACCTAATAAACCAATGTGGGGTGGGGGGTGAACTTGAGACCCGGCACGAGAGACGCGTCCAACACGATCATCGGTGCGACGTTTGAGCCGCACCGCGTGGCCAATGTGGGCGTGGAGGCGAAGCCTGACGGTGCGCGTCCGCGGCTGTTCAAGATCCGCGGCGCCGACTCCCATGGCCAGCGCAGCTCGGCGAACATCCTCATCAAGCGGCGCTATGCGTGGCGGGGCTACCAGAACGCCGGACTGCCCGACCAGCAGACGCCCAACCGCATCACGCTGACGGCCACCGACCACGACGCCATCATCGGCACCATCACCGTGGGGCTGGACGGGCCGGAGGGCCTGCATGCCGAAGACACCTTCGGCCCGGAAGTGGATGCTTTGCGTGCGAATGGCCACCGCATCTGCGAATTCACCAAGCTGGCGATGGATCCGGTGGCAGGTGCCAAGCAGGTGCTGGCATCTTTATTTCACGTCGCATATATCGTTGCTTATCGATTCAAAGGATTTGATACCTTATTGATCGAAGTGAACCCGCGGCATGTGAATTATTACACCCGGATGTTGGGTTGCAAGGTGCTGGGCGAAGAGCGGATCAACAAGCGCGTCGATGCGCCCGCCGTTTTGCTGCACCTGGATTTTGGTTACACGCTGCAGCAAATCGCCAGGTTTGGCGGCCAGCCGGAGTTGTCGGCCAGCGAACGTTCGCTGTATCCGTTTTCGTTTTCGCTGGCGGAGGAGGCGGGCATCATCAGCCGGCTGCAGAAGTCGAACTGGTCGACCGAAGGGTTCAACCGCTAGGCGCGTGGGCCGCTTTGGCGGCGCGCTGCGCCGTCAGATGTCGAAGCTGGCGCCGGCGCTGGACTGCAGCGCTTGCTCCACCACCGCGCGGCCCAGTGGCGCCGCGAAGGTCTCGATGAAGGCATAGGCGTAGTCGCGCAGGAAGCTGCCGCGGCGCACGGCCAGCCGCGTCATGTTGGCGGCGAACAGGTGACGCGCGTCGATCGCCGTGAGGTGCCGGTCGCGGTCCTCGTCATAGGCGATGGCCGCCACGATGCCCACGCCCAACCCCAGTTCCACGTAGGTCTTGATGACGTCGGCGTCCATTGCAGTGAGCACCACCTGCGGCGACAGCCCGTGGCGGGCAAAGGCCTCGTCGATGTGGCCGCGGCCGGTGTAGCCGGCTTCGTACGTCACCAGCGGATGGGCGGCCAGGCTCTGCAGCGTGAGCGCGCCGCCTTCGGCCAGCGGATGGCCGGGCGGGGTGATGACCACGTGCGTCCAGCGGTAGCACGGCAGCGCCACCAGTTCGTCGTACTGCGTCAGGGCCTCCGTGGCCACGCCGATGTCGGCGCTGCCGTCCAGCAGCATCTGCGCCACCTGCTGTGGCGAGCCCTGGTGCATGTGCAGCGTGACGTCGGGGTGGCTGCGGCGGAAGTCGCGCACCGCCGTCGGCAGCGCATAGCGTGCCTGGGAGTGCGTGGCCGCGATGGTGAGCGTGCCGCGGCCGGCCCGGGCGAAGTCCTCGCCGGCGCGGCGCAGGTTGTCGGCTTCCAGCAGCATGCGCTCGACGATGGGCAGCACGGTGGCGCCCGGCGCCGTCAGCCCGGTCAGGCGCTTGCCGGCACGCACGAACAGCTCGATGCCCAGCTCTTCCTCCAGCTCACGGATCTGCCGGCTGACGCCGGGCTGTGAGGTGTGGAGGGCTTCGGCCACCGAGGTGAGGTTGAACCCCTGGCGGACGGTTTCCCGAACGGATCGCAACTGCTGGAAGTTCAAGGGCGGACGCTCGCTGATGAGAGCGCCGCATTTTGTTGCTCGCTTTTATGCGTAAGAACTACTTATTGCGCTTATGCATAGTTGCCAGGCGAATAAGCGGTTACGCCGCGGAGGCGATCACGCCGCCACCCAGGCACACCTCGCCGTCGTACAACACCGCCGACTGGCCCGGCGTCACCGCCCATTGCGGCTGGTCGAACTGCAGCGCGAAGCGGCCGTCGGCCTGCGCCACGAAGCGGCAGGCGGCGTCGCTCTGCCGGTAGCGGGTCTTGGCGGCACAGGCTTGCACCGCGGGCGGAGTGCCGGCGATCCAGCTGGTGTCGTCCGCGGTGAGCGCAGGCGATTGCAGCCACGGGTGCTCGTGGCCCTGCACCACCACCAGCACGTTGCGCTGCAGGTCCTTGCGGGCCACGTACCACGGCGCATGCTCGCCCTGCGGACCCTGCGCCGACTTGATGCCGCCAATGCCCAGGCCCTGGCGCTGGCCCAGGGTGTAGAAGCTCAGGCCCACATGCTTGCCCACTGCCTTGCCGTTCTCGTCCTCGATGCGGCCGGGCTCATGCTTCAGGTAGCGGTTCAGGAATTCGCGGAACGGCCGCTCGCCGATGAAGCAGATGCCGGTGGAGTCCTTCTTCCGGGCGTTGGGCAGGCCGATCTGCTCCGCGATGCGGCGTACCTCCGTCTTGTGCAGCTCGCCCACCGGAAACAGCGTCCGGCTGAGCTGCGACTGCGTCAGCCGATGCAGGAAGTAGCTCTGGTCCTTGGCCGGGTCCAGGCCCTTGAGCAGCTCGAAGCGGCCGTCCACCTCGCGCACGCGGGCGTAGTGGCCGGTGGCGATCTTCTCGGCGCCCAGCCGCATCGCATGGTCGAGGAAGGCCTTGAACTTGATCTCGGCATTGCACAGCACGTCGGGGTTGGGCGTGCGGCCGGCGCCGTATTCGCGCAGGAACTCGGCGAACACGCGGTCCTTGTACTCGGCCGCGAAGTTGACGTGCTCCAGCTCGATGCCGATCACGTCGGCCACCGAGGCGGCATCCAGGAAGTCCTGGCGCGAACTGCAGAACTCGCTGTCGTCGTCGTCTTCCCAGTTCTTCATGAAGATGCCGACGACGTCGTGCCCCTGCTGCTTGAGCAGCCAGGCGGTCACGGCCGAATCCACTCCGCCGGACAGGCCGACCACCACGCGCTGCTTGTTCCTTGTTTCCATCGCGCGATTGTCCCGCGCGATGGATTTCAGCGTTTGACCTCGGGCGCAAACACCGTGGGGTCGACGGTGAGCAGGTCCAGCGGATAGCGCTTGCCGGCCAGGTGGTCGTCCAGGCAGCGCAGCAGCAGCGGGCTGCGGTGCGGCACGGCGCTGGCACGGATCTCGTCGGGGGTCATCCACACCGTGCGCAGGATGCCTTCGTCCAGCACCCAGCCGGGCGCAGGCTCGCTGGCGGTGCCGGCAAAGGCGATGCGCAGGTAGGTGACGTCTTCCCCGGTGGCCGGCCGGTGGAAGCGCGAGAGGTACACGCCCAGCACATGCTGCGGCTGGAAGCTGCAGCCGGTTTCCTCCAGCGTCTCGCGGATCACGCCCTGCAGCGGCGACTCGCCGGGCTCCAGGTGGCCGGCCGGGTTGTTCAGCCGGACACCCTCGCTGGTTTCCTCTTCGATCATCAGGTAGCGGCCTTCGTGTTCGATCACGGCGGCCACCGTCACGCTGAGCTGGCATCGGTCATACGGCATCGGCGGATGGTAGCGGCGGGCAGGCGGCCTTGCCCGGCCCGCGTGAACCATGACACGGATGGCAAGGGAACTTGTGTAAGCTGCCCCGCAACATCGCAGAGGAGGAGAACCCATGCTCATCGGCGTTCCGCTCGAGACGGCCGCGGGGGAAACCCGCGTGGCCGTGACCCCCGAGACGGCCAAGAAACTGAAGGCGCAGGGCCACGAGGTGCGGGTGCAGTCGGGCGCCGGCCTGGCCGCCAGCGCCACCGACGAGGCCTACGTCGCCGCCGGCGCCGACATCACCGACCGCGCGGGCGCCTTTTCCGCCGACCTGGTGCTCAAGGTGCGCTCGCCCTCGGCGGACGAGCTGGCGCTGATGAAGCCCGGTACCGCGCTGGTGGGCATGCTCAATCCCTTCGACCGCGACAACCTGGCCGCGCTGGCCACGGCCGGCATCACCAGCTTCGCGCTGGAAGCCGCGCCGCGCACCACACGCGCCCAGAGCATGGACGTGCTGTCCAGCCAGGCCAACATCGCCGGCTACAAGGCCGTGATGATCGCGGCGGACAAGTACCAGCGGCTGTTCCCGATGCTGATGACCGCGGCCGGCACCATCAAGGCCGCGCGTGTCGTGGTGCTGGGCGTGGGCGTGGCTGGCCTGCAGGCCATCGCCACCGCCAAGCGGCTGGGCGCCGTCATCGAGGCCAGCGACGTGCGGCCCGCGGTGAAGGAGCAGGTGGAGTCGCTGGGCGCCAAGTTCATCGACGTGTCCTACGACACGCCCGAGGAGAAGGAAGCCGCGCAAGGCGTGGGCGGCTACGCCAAGCCGATGCCGCAGAGCTGGCTCGACCGGCAGAAGGTGGAAGTGGCCAAGCGCGTGGCACAGGCCGACATCGTCATCACCACGGCATTGATCCCGGGCCGGCCCGCGCCCGTGCTGGTCACCGAGGACATGGTGCGCAGCATGAAGCCCGGCTCGGTCATCGTCGACCTCGCCGCGCCGGCCGGCGGCAACTGCCCGCTGACCGTGCCCGGCCGCACCGTGGTGCAGCACGGCGTCACCCTGGTGGGCGAGACCAACCTGCCCGCGCTGGTGGCCGCCGATTCCAGCAGCCTGTACGCCCGCAACGTGCTCGACTTCCTGAAGCTGGTGCTGCCCAAGGAGGGCGGCTTCCAGGTGCCGATGGACGACGACATCGTGGCCGCCTGCCTCATGACGCAGGCTGGCGACATCAAGCGCAAGTAGGCAAGGGAAGGATCAGCCATGGACTTCGTGTCACCCACCGTCACCAACCTCATCATCTTCGTGCTGGCCATCTACGTGGGCTACCACGTGGTGTGGACCGTCACGCCCGCGCTGCACACGCCGCTGATGGCCGTGACCAACGCCATCAGCGCCATCGTGATCGTGGGCGCCATGCTGGCGGCCGCGCTCACCGAAGGCGCGCCGGCCAAGACCTTCGGCGTGCTGGCCGTGGCGCTGGCCGCGGTGAACGTGTTCGGCGGCTTCCTCGTCACCCGGCGCATGCTGGAGATGTTCCGCAAGAAGGACCGCCCGGCGGCCAAGAAGGAGGCGGCATGAGCCTGGATGTCGTCACCCTGCTCTACCTGGTGGCCAGCGTCTGCTTCATCCAGGCGCTCAAGGGCCTGAGCCACCCCACCACCTCCATCCGCGGCAACCTGTTCGGCATGGCCGGCATGGCCATCGCGGTGGTGACCACCGCGGCACTGATCGTCAAGCTGGCCGAGGGCAGCATCGGCGGGCTGGTCTGGGTGCTGCTGGGCCTGCTGGTGGGCGGCTCGGCCGGCGCGCTGATGGCCAAGCGCGTCGAGATGACCAAGATGCCCGAGCTGGTGGCCTTCATGCACAGCATGATCGGCTTGGCCGCCGTGTTCATCGCCGCGGCCGCGGTGATCGAGCCGCATGCCTTCGGCATCGCCGCCAAGGGCCTGCCCATCCCGGGTGGCAACCGCATCGAGCTGGCGCTGGGCGCCTTCATCGGCGCGGTGACCTTCAGCGGCTCGGTCATCGCCTTCGGCAAGCTGTCGGGCAAGTACAAGTTCCGGCTGTTCCAGGGCGCGCCGGTGCAGTTCCCGGGGCAGCACATCCTGAACGCGGTGCTGGGCCTGGCGGCGGCATTCTTCGTGTTCGCGTTCTGGCAGTCGCAGGGCGGCATGAGCATCACCGCGGTGATCGTGCTGGGCTTCGTGCTGGGCGTGCTGCTCATCATCCCCATCGGCGGGGCCGACATGCCGGTGGTGGTGAGCATGCTCAACAGCTACTCGGGCTGGGCGGCCGCAGGCATCGGCTTCAGCCTGAACAACAGCATGCTGATCATCGCGGGCTCGCTGGTGGGCAGCTCGGGCGCCATCCTGAGCTACATCATGTGCAAGGCGATGAACCGCTCGTTCTTCAACGTGATCCTGGGCGGTTTCGGCGGCGATGCCACGGCGGCGGCGGCGGGCGCGCAGCAGCAGCGCAGCGTCAAGAGCGGCAGCGCCGACGACGCGGCCTTCATCATGGGCAATGCCGAGACGGTGGTCATCGTGCCGGGCTATGGCCTGGCGGTGGCGCGTGCGCAGCATGCGGTCAAGGAGCTGGCGGCCAAGCTCACCGCCAAGGGCGTGACGGTGAAGTACGCCATCCACCCGGTGGCCGGCCGCATGCCCGGCCACATGAACGTGCTGCTGGCCGAAGCCGAGGTGCCGTACGACCAGGTGTTCGAGATGGAGGACATCAACGGCGAGTTCGGCCAGGCCGACGTAGCCATCATCCTGGGTGCCAACGACGTGGTGAACCCCGCCGCGCTGACAAAGGGCAGCCCGATCTACGGCATGCCCATCCTCGAGGCCTACAAGGCCAAGACCGTCATCGTCAACAAGCGCTCGATGGCCGCGGGTTACGCCGGCCTGGACAACGAGCTGTTCTACATGGACAAGACGATGATGGTCTTCGGCGATGCCAAGAAGGTGGTGGAGGAGATGGTTAAGGCGGTGGAGTAGCCGCCCAAATCGCTATCGAATCCCCTGATGCTGCACCGCGGAAGGCTCCGTCAGAATCGCCCCTTCGTTTCTGGAGCCCCCGCGATGGAGAAAACTTGGCTGAAGCAGTACCCCGCTGGCGTTCCCCCTGAGATCAAGTTCGACCTGTATCCCTCGCTCGTGGCCCTGATCGAGGAGAGCTTCCGCAAGTACCGCGACCTGCCGGCCTACGTCTTCATGGGCCGCAGCTACCGCTTCCGCCAGGTGGACGATGCCTCCCGTGCCTTCGCCGCCTACCTGCAGTCGCTGGGGCTGGAGCGCGGCGACCGCGTGGCGGTGATGATGCCCAACGTGCCCCAGTACCCGGTGGCGGTGGCGGGCATCCTGCGGGCGGGCTACGTGGTGGTGAACGTCAATCCGCTGTACACCCCGCGCGAGCTGGAGCACCAGCTCAAGGACGCCGGCGCCAAGGCGCTGGTGATCCTCGAGAACTTCGCGCACGTGCTGCAGCAGGTGGCGCATGCGGTGCCGGTCAAGCATGTGGTGCTGGCCGCCATGGGCGACATGCTGGGCCTGGCCAAGGGCTCGCTCGTCAACTACGTGGTGCGCAAGGTCAAGAAGATGGTGCCGGCCTTCGAGCTGCCCACCGCCGTGCGCTTCAACGATGCGCTGGTGATCGGCCGCCGCAAGCCCTACACCGCGCCCTCGCTGGGCCCGGACGACATCGCGGTGCTGCAGTACACCGGCGGCACCACCGGCGTCAGCAAGGGCGCGGTGCTGCTGCACCGCAACCTGGTGGCCAACGTGCTGCAGTGCGAGGCCTGGTACCAGCCGGCGCTCAAGAAGATCCCGCCGGGCGAGCAGATCGTGACCGTGTGCGCGCTGCCGCTGTATCACATCTTCGGCTTCAACACGAACATGATGCTGTCCATGCGCATGGGCGGCTGCAACCTGCTGATTCCCAATCCGCGCGACCTGCCGGCGGTGCTGAAGGAACTGAGCAAGCACCGCTTCCACAGCCTCCCGGCGGTCAACACGCTGTTCAATGCGCTGGCCAACCATCCGGCCTTCAACACGGTGGACTGGAGCCACCTGAAGATCTCGGTGGGCGGCGGCATGGCGGTGCAGAGCGCCACCGCCAAGCTGTGGCTGGAGAAGACCGGCTGCCCGATCGTGGAGGGCTACGGCCTGTCGGAAACCTCGCCGGTGGCTTCGTGCAATCCGGTAGACAGCCACAAGTTCACCGGCACCATCGGCCTGCCGATGCCCAACACCGAATTCGCGCTGCTGGACGACGATGGCCGCGAGGTGCCCGCCGGCACCGCCGGCGAGATCGCCATCCGCGGCCCGCAGGTGATGGCCGGCTACTGGCAGCGGCCCGACGAGACGGCCAAGGTCATGACGGCCGACGGCTTCTTCCGCACGGGCGACGTGGGGCTGATCGACGAGCGCGGCTTCTTCAAGATCGTGGACCGCAAGAAGGACATGATCCTGGTCAGCGGCTTCAACGTGTATCCCAACGAGGTGGAGGACGTGCTGACGCAGCTGGACGGCGTGCTGGAGTGCGCCGCGGTGGGCGTGCCCGATGACAAGGCCGGCGAGGCGGTGAAGGTGGTCATCGTGAAGAAGAACCCCGCGCTCACCGAGCAGGACGTGCGGGCCTTCTGCGAAGCCAACCTCACCGGCTACAAGCGGCCGCGGGTGGTGGAGTTCCGCACCGAGCTGCCCAAGACGCCGATCGGCAAGATCCTGCGCCGCGAGCTGCGCGACAAGCGCAGCGCCGAGCCACCCGCCACGGTGGCCAGCTGACCTTGATCGCCATCGTCAGCGCGCTGCATGAGGAGCTGAGCGCCATCGACGCCCTGCTGGAAGGCCGCAGCCTGCAGCAGCGCGGTGGCCGCAGCTTCCACCGCGGCCGGCTGCAGGGGCATGAGGTGCTGCTGGTGCTCAGCGGCATCGGCAAGGTGGCCGCCGCCAGCACGGCCACCCTGGCGCTGGATGCCTTCGGCGCGCAGGCGCTGCTGTTCACCGGCGTGGCCGGTGGGCTGGCGCCGGGGGTCCGGGTGGGCGACGTGGTGGTGGCGCGCGAGCTGCTGCAGCACGACCTGGACGTGTCGCCGCTGTTCCCGCGCTATGTGGTGCCCTCGGCGGGCCGTGCCCGCTTCGCGGCCGATGCGGTGCTGGCCGATGCGCTGGCGGCGGCGGCGGACGAAGTGCTGGCGCAGCCGCATCCCGCGCTGCAGCGCTTGGGCATCGGCACCGTGCGCAGCCACCAGGGCCTGGTGGTCAGTGGCGACCGCTTCGTCGGCACCGCGGTCGAGAGCGACGCCTTGCGCACCGCGCTGCCCGATGCGCTGGCGGTGGAAATGGAAGGTGCCGCGGTGGCGCAGGTGTGCGCCGCCTTCGGCCGGCCTTTCGCGGTGCTGCGCACCGTGTCCGACCGCGCCGACGACAGCGCGCATGTGGACTTCCAGCGCTTCATCGCCGAGGTGGCGGCCGAGTACTCGCGCGACACCGTCGCCGCCGCGCTGCGCAGCCTCTGACCCCGCCGCGCCGCGAGGCACACTCGCGGGCCTATGCAGCGAATCCATGTCGAAGCCCCGCTGGCCGCCGGCCAGCTTCTTGATCTGCCGCCTGGCGCGGCCCGCCATGTGCAGGTGCTGCGGCTGCAGCCCGGCGCACCGCTCACCTTGTTCAATGGCCAGGGCGGCGAGTGGTCGGCGCGCGTCGAGCACATCGGCCGCAGCGCGGTGCAGGTGCAGGTAGACACGCACGATGCCGTGGAGCGCGAGATCGGCCCGCAGCTGACCATCGCGCTGTCCATGCCCGCCAACGACCGCATGGACACGCTGGTTGAAAAGGCGGTGGAGCTCGGCGTGGCCGCCATCCAGCCGCTGATGAGCGAACGCTCGGTGCTGCGCCTGGCCGGTGAACGCGCCGAACGCAAGCGGGCGCACTGGCAGGGCATCGCGGTGGCGGCCTGCGAGCAGTCGGGCCGCAACCGGGTGCCGGCCGTCGGCCCCGTGCTGACCCTGCAGGCGTGGCTGGATGGCCTGGGCGACACCGGTGACGCCGCCCGCTGGCTGCTGGGCTTCGGCGAGGCCGCGCTGCCGCTGGCGCAGCGACTGCAGCCTCGGCCGCCGCCACGGCTGCTGCTGCTCAGCGGGCCGGAGGGCGGGCTCTCTGCCGCGGAGGTGGAAGCAGCGCGGCGCAGCGGCTTCCTGCCGACCTCGCTCGGCCCCGCGGTGCTGCGCGCAGACACCGCGCCGCTGGCCGCACTGGCCGCACTGGGCCTGCTGGCTGTGGTGCCAAACGCCGCAGGCTGAAGGCGCTTCGTGCGCTAATGCGCAGGCCGCCCCGGCGCGCCGGGCTGCGGCGCGCTGCGTTCCCACAATCCGGCGCTCTTTCCATCCATCACGAGGAGATCGACATGGGATTGCTGGACTTGGCCATCGGCATGCTGGGCAACAACAACGGGCAGGGCGCGCAGGGTGGCGGCCTCGGCGGTGCGCTCGGCGGCATGCTGGGCGGCGGCCACGGTGGCGGTCAAGCCGACCTGCTGCGCATCGTCGCGCTGGTGCTGTCCCAGGTGGGGCAGCAGGGTGGGCCGGGCACGGGCGGCGGGCTGGGCGCGCTGGTGGAGCAGTTCACACGCAGTGGCCTGGGCGACGTGGTGTCGTCCTGGGTGGGCACCGGCGCCAACCAGCCGGTGTCGCCGGGGCAGCTCGGCCAGGTGTTCGGCGACGATCTGCTGGGCCGGCTGACGCAGCAGACCGGCCTGTCGCAGGGCGACCTGCTCAGCCAGCTGTCGCAGGTGCTGCCGCAGGCCGTCGACCAGATGACGCCGCAGGGCCAGCTGCCGGCCGATGGCGGGCTGGGCGAGATCGGCTCGATCCTCGAGCGCTTCGCGCGCTAAGCGTCTGCGAGGGCAGCTCGCCGAACATCTGCTTGTAGTCGTGCGCGAAGTGGCCCATGTGGAAGAAGCCCCACTGCGCCGCCACGTCCTGCACCGTGGCGCCGCCTTCGCGCAGCTTGCGGCGGCAGGCGTTCATGCGCACTGCCTTCAGGAAGTCGGCCGGTGAATCACCGACCACGCTGCGGAAGTGGTTCTGCAGCGTGCGGCGGGTGAGGTGCAGCTCGGCGCACAGCTCGTCCACCGTCGTTGTGTGGTTCATCGGACGGCTTACCAGTTCGCGCGCCAGCATCACGGTGGCCAGGCGGCGGCTGGCGGCGGTGTCGGCAGGCGGGCCGTCCTCGGCCGCCCGGCCGCACAGCAGCCCGAGCAGCTGGTCCAGCAGCGTCTGCAGTGCCAGGCGGCCGCCGGGCTGGGCCGCCTGGCCGGCCGCACCCAGGTGCAGCATCGATTCGATGGTGCGGCAGATGGCCCGGTGCACCGCCGGCGTCACCTGCACCGCCTGCAGCGCCGCGCGGTGGGCGCCGGCATCGTGCACCGCCAGCGTGTCCAGCCGCCGGGACAGCCAGTCGGCGTCGATCACCACGCCATAGATGCCGAAGTCGGCCGGCGTGCGCAGCGTGAACGACGCATCGGCCGCCGCGCGCAGCACCGGCCGCGTGGCCTGCGGCGCCTGCAGCCGGCCGCAGAAATGCAGCGCATCGTGCTGGCGGCCATCGGGGATGCCGAACCACACCGCGCCGCGCCAGGGCTGGCACTGCTGGCTGGTCTGCTGGCGCGTGTGCTCATGGAACACCTGCAGCCGCGGGCCGTCGTCGGCCCACAACTCACGCACCGTGCCGGCGAAGCGGCCCTGCGAGAGCTGGTCGTACTGCTGCTGCCAGCACGACAGGTGGCTGGCGTGCTGGTCCACGTCATTGCTGGCCAGCGCCTGGTAGCGCAGGCCCGGACCCTGTAACGGTGACACGGCGAGCTCCCCCCGGACATGTCCTGTGCTTGTGGCCGCCAGCATTGCAAGAGCGATGCCACGGCGGCCGCGCCTTGCGGATTTCCGTTTTGGGATAGGGCGGCCGCAGGCGGCTTGCTTCAATCCGCCGCATTGTTCGGCTACCTGCGAGGATGACCATGGTTGCTTCCCCCACCACCGCCGCCGCGCCGGGCCTCAAGAAGGTGCTCGGGCCCTTCCAGCTCTGGGGCATCTGCGTCGGCCTGGTGATCTCGGGCGAGTACTTCGGCTGGAGCTACGGCTGGAACAGCGCCGGCACGCTCGGCTTCCTGGTGGCCACGCTGCTGGTGGCCACCATGTACACCACCTTCATCTTCAGCTTCACCGAGCTCTCCACCGCCATTCCGCATGCCGGCGGGCCGTTTGCGTATGCACGCCGGGCCTTCGGGCCCACCGGCGGCTTCATCGCCGGCTTTGCGACGCTGGTGGAGTTCGTGTTCGCGCCGCCCGCCATCTCGCTGGCCATCGGCGCCTACCTGAACGTGCAGTTCCCGGCGCTCGACCCGAAGCTGATCGCGGTGGCCGCCTATGTGGTGTTCATCGCGCTGAACTGGGTGGGCATCGGCATCGCCGCGGCCTTCGAGCTGGTGGTCACGCTGCTGGCCATCTTCGAGCTGCTGGTGTTCATGGGCGTGGTGAGCCCGGGCTGGTCGCTGGCCAACTACGTGGCCAACGGCTGGGCCGGCAGCGACGTGTTCAGCGGCGCGGCGGTGGCGGGCATCTTCGCGTCCATCCCCTTCGCCATCTGGTTCTTCCTGGCCATCGAAGGCGCGGCCATGGCGGCGGAGGAAGCGCGCGATCCGCAGCGCACCATCCCGAAGGCCTACATCGCCGGCATCCTCACGTTGGTGGTGCTGGCGTTCGGCGTGATGATCATGGCCGGCGGCGTGGGCGACTGGCGCAAGATCGCCAACATCAACGACCCGCTGCCGCAGGCGATGAAGGTGGTGGTGGGCGAGTCCAGCGGCTGGCTGCACATGATGGTGTGGATCGGGCTGTTCGGCCTCATCGCCTCGTTCCACGGGATCATCATGGGCTATTCGCGGCAGATCTTCGCGCTGGCCCGCGCCGGCTACCTGCCGTGCTCGTTCGCGGTGCTGTCGCCGCGCTTCCAGACGCCGCACCGTGCGCTGCTGGCCGGCGGCGTGGTCGGCATCGCCGCCATCTTCAGCGACCAGTGGATCCAGTTCGGCGGCCAGTCGCTCACCGCCAACATCGTGACGATGTCGGTCTTCGGCGCCATCGTCATGTACATCACCTCGATGGCCTCGCTGTTCAAGCTGCGCGCCACCGAGCCGATGCTGGCCCGGCCCTACCGCGCGCCGTTCTATCCGCTGTTCCCGGCCATCGCGCTGGTGCTGGGCGTGGTGTGCCTGGGCGCGATGGTGTGGTTCAACCCGTTGCTGACCGTGGTCTTCCTGGGGTTGATGGCGATCGCCTACGCTTACTTCCGCCTCACCTCCCGCTCCCGCGACGAGGCCCCGCAGGACAAGCTGCTGCAGGGCGCGCTCTGAACCCGGTGTCCCCGCACGATGACCTACCGCTCCACGCTCGCCGGCGAGGTCCATCGCTTCGATGACCTGAAGCAGGTGATGGCCTGCGCCAGCCCGGCCCGCTCGGGCGACCAGCTGGCCGGCGTGGCCGCCGCCACCGCGCAGCAGCGCATGGCCGCCCGCCACGTGCTGGCCGACCTGCCGCTGAAGGTCTTCCTGCAGGAAGCGCTGGTGCCGTACGAGGACGACAACATCACCCGGCTGATCATCGACACCCACGATGCGGCCGCCTTCGCGCCGGTGTCCCACCTCACGGTGGGCGCCTTCCGCGACTGGCTGCTGGGCGACGGGGCCGACACCGACGCCCTGGCCGCCCTGGCGCCCGGCCTCACGCCCGAGATGGTGGCCGCGGTGAGCAAGCTGATGCGCAACCAGGACCTGATCGCGGTGGCGCGCAAGGCCCGGGTGGTCACGCGCTTCCGCAACACCATTGGCCTGCCCGGGCACCTGGCTGTGCGGCTGCAGCCCAACCACCCTACCGACGACCTGCGCGGCGTCGCCGCTTCCACGCTGGACGGCCTGATGTACGGCGCGGGCGATGCGGTGATCGGCGTCAACCCCGCCTCCGACAGCCTGCCGGTGCTGGCCGGCCTGCTGCGCATGCTGGACGAGGTGATCCAGCGCTTCGAGATCCCGACCCAGAGCTGCGTGCTCACCCACGTGACCAACACGCTGCAACTGGCCGAGGCCGGGGTGCCGGTCGACCTGGTGTTCCAGTCGATCGGCGGCACCGAGAAGACCAACCGCAGCTTCGGCGTCACGCCCGAGCTGCTGGCCGAGGCGCAGGCCGCCGCGCTGGCGCAGCAGCGCGGCACGGTGGGCAGCAACGTCATGTACTTCGAGACCGGCCAGGGCAGCGCGCTGTCGGCCAATGCCAACTTCGGCGTCGACCAGCAGACCTGCGAGGTCCGCGCCTATGCGCTGGCGCGTCGCTACAACCCGCTGCTGATCAACACCGTGGTGGGCTTCATCGGGCCGGAGTACCTGTACGACGGCAAGCAGATCATCCGCGCCGGGCTGGAAGACCACTTCTGCGGCAAGCTGCTGGGCCTGCCCATCGGCTGCGACGTCTGCTACACCAACCATGCCGAAGCCGACCAGGACGACATGGACACGCTGCTGGTGCTGCTGGGCGCGGCCGGCATCAACTTCGTGATCGGCGTGCCGGGGGCGGACGACGTGATGCTCAACTACCAGAGCACCTCGTTCCACGACGCGCTGTTCCTGCGCGAAACACTGGGCCTGAAGCGCGCGCCCGAGTTCGAGGCCTGGCTGCAGCGCATGCAGATCACCGACCGTGCCGGCCAGGTGCTGCCGCCTTCGGCCAACCACCGGCTGCTGTCCGACATGGGCGCGCTGGCGCTGGGCCATGGCTGAGGTGCTGCCCGACCCCTGGGACGGCTGGCGCAGCCACACCTCGGCCCGCATCGCGCTCGGCCGCGCCGGCGTGGCCACGCCCACCGCCGAGGCGCTGCGCTTCGGACTGGCGCATGCGATGGCGCGCGACGCCATCCATGCGCCGCTGGACGTGCCGGCGCTGGAAGCCGATCTGCAGGCCGCCGGCTGGCCGGTGCTGCACGCCCGCAGCCGCGCCGTCGACCGCACCGAGTACCTGCGCCGCCCCGACCTCGGCCGCCAGCTGCATCAGGAGGACGCCGCGCGCCTGCGCGCCCATGCGCAGCATCAGCGCGCCGCCGGCGAGCCCGTGCCCGACCTCTGCCTCGTGATCGGCGACGGCTTGTCGTCGCTGGCGGTGCAGCGCCACGCGCTGCCGCTGCTGGCCGCGCTGCCGCAGCACCTGCCGGCAGGCTTCAAGCTCGCGCCGCTGGTGGTGGTGACACAGGCGCGGGTGGCGGTGGCCGACGAGATCGCCGAGATCCTCGGCGCATCGCTGTCGGCCATCCTGATCGGCGAGCGGCCGGGCCTGAGTTCGCCCGACAGCCTGGGGATCTACCTCACCCACGGCCCGCGCCGCGGCCGGCACGACGCCGAGCGCAACTGCATCTCCAACGTGCGCCCCGAAGGCCTGCGCCCCGAAGCCGCCGCCTTCAAGCTGGCCTGGCTGATGAAGCGCGCGCTGGTGCTGGGCTGCAGCGGTGTGGCGCTGAAGGACGAAAGCGACCTGGAGGTGCTGGAGGCGCCAGCCGCGGCCGCGCCGCCGCCGCTGGCCGCGGGCTGACTCAGCCGGGGTGCACCCTCAGTCCGAAGGCTCTTCGGCCGCGCGCGCTGCAGGTGCCGGCCGGGCCGAGCCGGCCACCAGGTCGAAGCGGAACAGCCGGCATTCGATCGGGCCGTTCCACATCGGCACGCGGCGGCTTTCCTTCAGCCGCATCATCGATGGCAGCTTCATGTCGGGGCTGAGCACCCAGGCCGTCCAGCCCGAGAACTGCCGCTTCCAGTGCGTGGCCAGCTGGGCGTAGAACTCGGCCGGGCTGCCCCCGCCTTCGAACGCCTGGCCGCCGCCCTGCCCGGTCCCCTTGGCGTCGATGCGCTCGCCGTACGGCGGGTTCATCATCAGCACGCCACGTTCGGCTGGCGCCGGGCGCTGCAGCGCGTCGGCAGTCTTGAAGTCGATGGCATGCAGCACGCCGGCCCGCTCGGCGTTGCGGGTGGCGAAGTCGGTCATGCGGAAGGACACGTCGCCTGCGAAGATCGGCACCGCCGGCGCATGCACTGCGGCCTGCGCGTCGGCCTGCATCTGCCGCCAGGCGGCCAGGTGGGGGCGGAAGGGCAGCAGCTTCTCGAACGCGAAGCGGCGCTGCGAGCCCGGCGCGATGCCGCAGGCGATCTGCGCCGCCTCGATGGCGATGGTGCCGGCGCCGCAGCAGGGGTCGAACAGCGGGCCGTCTTCGGCGCGGCCCTGCCAGCCGGCGGCGGCCAGCATGGCGGCGGCCAGGGTTTCCTTCAGCGGCGCCTCGCCCTTGGCCTCACGCCAGCCGCGCTTGAACAACGCTTCGCCGGACAGGTCGACGTACAGCGTGGCGTGGGTGGCGGTGAGGTGCAGCGCCAGCGGCAGGTCGGGCCAGCGGGTGTCGACGCTCGGCCGCTCGCCGGTGGCTTCGCGCAGGTCGTCGCACACCGCGTCCTTGATGCGCAGGTTGGCGAAGTTCAGGCTGCGCAGCGGGGAGCGCTGGGCGGTGCTGTCCACCCGCAGCGTCTGCCGCGCGGTGATCCAGTCGCCCCAGCACACGGTGCGGGCCAGCTCATACAGCTCATGCTCGTCGTGGTACGGCCCGTGGGCCACCGGCCACAGCACCCGCTGCGCCAGCCGGCAGCCGAGGTTCAGCCGCATCGCGTCGCGCTCGTCGCCGTACACGGTCACGCCGCCGCGGGCGGTTTCCATGCGCGGCTTGTCGCCCAGCAGGCGCCGGCATTCGGCGGCCAGGAATTCTTCGACGCCTGCGGCGCAGGGCAGGAACAGGGCGGTGGTCGGCATCTACATGGCCTTGCGCAGGTTGGCGGGCGCGATCTTCAGGGCTTCGCGGTACTTGGCGACGGTGCGCCGCGCCACCTGGATGCCTTGTTCTTCCAGCATCTGGCTGAGCTGGCTGTCCGACAGCGGCTTGGCCGCGTCTTCCGCCGCCACCAGCTGCTTGATGAGCGCACGCACCGCCGTGCTGGAGGCATTGCCGCCGGCATCGGTGTTCAGCGACGAGCCGAAGAAGTACTTCAGCTCGAAGGTGCCGAACATCGTGGCCATGTACTTGGCGGTGGTCACGCGGGAGATGGTGGACTCGTGCAGGCCCAGCTCATCGGCGATCTCGCGCAGCACCAGCGGCTTCATCGCGATCTCGCCGTGGGTGAAGAAGTTCTTCTGCCGCTCGACGATGGCGCTGGACACGCGCAGGATGGTGTCGAAGCGCTGCTGGATGTTCTTCATGAACCAGCGCGCTTCCTGCAGCCGGGCGCCCAGCGCGCCGTTGCCGTTCTGCCCGCGGTTGCCGCGGATGGCCTGGGCATACAGGTCGTTGATGCGCAGCTTGGGCATCACGTCGGGGTTGAGCACCACCTTCCAGCCGCGGCCGTTGCGCTGCACGATCACGTCGGGAATGATGATGTTGGCCTCGGCCCGCGAGAACGGCCGGCCCGGCTTGGGCTCGCAGCGGCGGATCAGCTCCTGCGCCGCCTTCAGCAGCTCTTCGTCGGCGCCGGTGGCGGCGATGAGCTTCTTCAGGTCGCGCCGTGCCAGCAGCTCCAGGTGGTGCTTGCACACGATGATGGCCACCGCCTGCGCCTCGCAGCGCGTCTGGGCCTTGAGCTGCAGCACCAGGCATTCGGGCAGGTCGCGTGCGCCCACGCCCAGCGGCTCCAGGCTCTGCAGCCACTTCAGCGCGCACTGCAGGCGTTCCAGCAGTTCTTCCTGCTGCTCGGGGTCGGCCTCGCCGGCCAGCTGCGCGACGATGTCTTCCAGCCGGTCGGCCAGGTAGCCGTCCTCGTTCAGCGATTCGATCAGCACGTGCAGCGCCGCGGCGTCCGCCGGCTCCAGCCGCATGCCGGCCATCTGCGCGCGCAGGTGCTCCTGCAGGGAGATGCCGCTGCCGCCGCGCTCCTGCGGCTCGAAGTCGTCGTTGTCGCTGCTGCCGCTGCCCGAGGAGGGCGTTTCGCGGATGCCGTCGAAGTCGTCACGCTCGGTGCCGTTCTCCCAGTCTTCACGCTCGGTGGTGCCGAACTCCGCGCTGTCCACGCCCGGCGCGTCGGCGCCTTCGGCCTCGCTGCTGCCGCTGGGCTCGCTGCTTGCCGCGAAGTCACCGTCGTCGCTGGCGGTCGCGCTGGCGGCCGGCCGTTCCATCGACTGCTCGAACGCCGGAACGTGTTCCTCCTCGGTTTCCAGGAAAGGGTTCTGCTCGAGCATCTGCTCGACTTCCTGGTGCAGCTCGAGCGTCGACAGCTGCAGCAGCCGGATGGACTGCTGCAGTTGCGGCGTGAGCGCCAGGTGCTGCGAGAGGCGGATCTGCAACGATGGTTTCATGACATCAACCGGGTTGCTTCAATCACATGCGGAAGTGCTCGCCAAGGTAGACCTTGCGCACGTCCGTGTTGTCGACGATCTCGTTGGGCGTGCCTTCGGCCAGCACGCGGCCTTCACTGATGATGTACGCGCGGTCGCAGATGCCCAGCGTCTCGCGCACGTTGTGGTCGGTGATCAGCACGCCGATGCCGCGTGCCTTCAGGAAACCGATGATTCGCTGGATCTCGATCACCGCGATGGGGTCGACGCCGGCGAACGGCTCGTCCAGCAGGATGAAGCGCGGTTGCGTGGCCAGCGCGCGGGCGATTTCCACCCGCCGCCGTTCGCCGCCCGACAATGCCGGCGCCGGGCTGGCGCGCAGCTTCTCGATGCCCAGGTCGGCCAGCAGGCCTTCCAGCAGCCGGTCGATCTCCTTGCCGGGCAGCGAGCGGCCGTCGGCGCCGCGCTGCAGTTCCAGCACGGCGCGGATGTTCTCCTCGACGGTGAGCTTCCGGAAGATCGACGCTTCCTGCGGCAGGTACGACAGGCCCATGCGCGAGCGCTGGTGGATCGGCTTGTGCTGCACCTCGGCGCCATCGATGCGGATCTCGCCGGCATCGGCGCGCACCAGTCCCACCACCATGTAGAAGGTGGTGGTCTTGCCGGCGCCGTTGGGGCCCAGCAGGCCCACCACCTCGCCGGCGCCCACCGCCAGGTGCACGTCCTTCACCACCGTGCGCGTGCCGTAGCGCTTCTGCAGCCGGCTGGCTTCCAGGCGGCTGTCGTTGCGCGGCACCGCGGTGGCGGGCAGCGCGCTCACCGGGAGGCTCCGGATGCTGCGGGCTCGGCGGCCTCGGAGCCCTCGCGCGGGGTGAGGATCACCCGCACGCGGCCGTTGCCCGGGCCGCTGGCACCGCTGGCCGGTGCCGGCGCGGTGCTGCCGGCCACGCTAAACACCTCGGTCGTGCTGTCGTAGGTGATGCGTTCGCCGGAAATCTGGTCCGCCGCCACGCCGTTGCGCAGCCGCTGCACCTGGGCGCCGCCGACGAAGCGCACCACGTCGCCCCGGCCTTCATATTCGATGCGATCGGCCGTGCCCTGGATGAATTCATCCAGTCCTTCGCGCTTCTGTCGGAAGCTGGCCGGCTGGCTGGCCGTGCCCACCGCCACCGCCGAGCGGAAGCCATCGGCGCCCTCGCGGATCTCGGCGCGCTCGGCGCGGATGGTGATGGTGCCCTGGGTGATGACCACGTTGCCGTTGAACACCACCACCTGCTTGAGCATGTCCACCGTGCCGGGCTTGTCGGCGTCGATGGTGATGGGCTGGCTGCGGTCTGCCCGGGCGGCCTGGGCGGCTGGGCCTGCGGCCAGCAGGCCCACGGCGGCCATGACCACCGCAAGGCTGCGCAGGCTGGACGGGAACGAATGGCGTGGGCGTTGGGTGGTCATAAAGGCATGAAACTTGCATGGCCATTCTAGCCACAGATTCATGACCGTCACCTGACGTGCAGCCCGGCGCCGTGAATTGGGGCGGGTCGGGCCCGCCCCGGCCGGCATCAGGCCGGCTTGCGGGCCATCTGGATCAGCGCATCGCTCACCGCCAGCGCACGCTCGGGCGAGCCCGCCAGCGACGGCGCGGTGAACCACCGGCCGGCCACGCCGATGGCCGGCACGCCGTCGATCTTGTACGCCTCGGACAGCGCCTTGCCCTGGCGCACCTTGGTGGCCACGCCGAACGACTTGTAGGCCTCGGTGAACTTGGCCGCATCCACGCCGTTCTGGGTCATGAAGTCGACGATGTCGGCTTCCTTGTCCAGCCGCTTGCGCTGCACATGCAGGGCCGCGAACACCTTGCGGTGCAGCGCCTCCACCTGGCCGAGAGACTCGAGCGCGTAGAAGATCTTGGCATGCGTCTCGTGCATGGCCGAGAAGCTCACCGGCACGCGCCGGAAGTTGACGTCGGCGGGCAGCTTCTTGGCCCAGGCGTCCAGCGAGGGCTCGAAGGCATTGCAGTGCGGGCAGCCGTACCAGAAGAACTCCACCACATCCACCTTGCCGCCGCTGGCCACCGGGGCGGCGGTCTGCAGCTTGACGTAGTCCTTGCCCTCGACGAGCGGGGCGCCCTGGGCGTGGGCGGCCTGGCCGACCAGGCCGAATCCCAGGGCGAGGCCCGTGCCGGCGGCGCGGGCGGTGAAGTCACGACGGTTCATGCAATTCCTCTTGGTGTCTGTGTGCTGGCAGGAACGCAGGTGGACTGCTGCGCGCCGCCTTTGGTTCGCCAGGCGGGCGAATCAGCGTTCCACCCGCACCAGTGCCGCCTCGGTGCCGGTGCCTTGCAGGCGCTGCTGGGCCGCCTCGGCGTCTTCTTTCTGTTCGAACGGGCCCAGGCGCACCCGGTACACGGTACGGCCCGATTGCTCCCGCTCGGTGACACGGGCCGCCAGGCCCTGCATCGCCAACCTGGCGCGCTGCTGTTCCGCATCCTCGGGCTTGGCGAACGCGCCCGCCTGCACGAAGTAGGTGAACGCATCGGTGCCCGTTCTGGTGGACCGCGGCGCCGAAGATGCACCGCCGGATTGGCCGGACAGGATGGCCGCCGGGTCGCGGGTGGAGCCGGTCGGCGGCGCGGCAGGCGCCGGCTGCTCGGTGGGCGGCACGGCCGGTGTGGGCGCCGGTACCGCCGGCTGCGACGGATAGGCCGGCTGCTGCACCGTGCCGGAGGCGCTGCGCGGCGGCTTGCCCGCCAGCGGCGCGTTGGGGTCCCAGTTCTTGTTCTTCTCGGCTTCGGCGGCGTCCTGGTCGGCGGAGCGCTGCGGCACCTTGTTGACGAAGGGCACCGGCACCTTGGTGACGTACAGGGCCACGCCCAGCGCCAGCGCCAGGCCGACCAGCAGGCCGACGATGAGGCCCATCACGAAGCCTCCACGTTGCGACTTCATGCGGGTTCCTTCTGGGCTTCTTCGGCCCGGTTCATGCTCTCGGGGGCGCTCACGCCCAGCAGCGACAGGGCATTGCGCAGCACCTGCCGGGTGGCAGCCAGCAGCGCCAGGCGGGCGCGGGCCAGCTCGGCATCGTCGACCAGAAAACGCTCGGCCGCGTAATAGCTGTGGAAGGCCGAGGCCACGTCGCGCAGGTAGAAGGCCACGTCGTGCGGGGCCAGGCTGGCCGCGGCGCGGGTGAGCATGGCCGGGTAGTCGGCCAGCTTCAGCATCAGCGACAGCTCGGTGGGCGCCACCAGGCGGGACAGGTCGGCCTGCGCCAGCTCGGCCGCGCTGGCCTTGGCCAGCACCGAGCAGATCCGCGCATGGGCGTACTGCACGTAGAACACCGGGTTCTCGTCGTTCTGCTTCAGCGCCAGGTCGATGTCGAAGGTGAATTCGGTGTCGGCCTTGCGGCTGATGAGGAAGAAGCGCACCGCGTCGCGGCTGGTCCAGTCGATCAGGTCGCGCAGCGTCACGTAGCTGCCGGCGCGCTTGCTGATCTTCACCTCGTTGCCGTCGCGCACCACCCGCACCATCGTGTTCAGCACGTAGTCGGGGTAGCCCTGCGGGATGCCGACGTTGGCCGCCTGCAGGCCGGCGCGCACCCGGGCGATGGTGCCGTGGTGGTCGGTGCCCTGGCAGTTGATCACCTTGGCGTAGCCGCGCTCCCACTTGGCGATGTGGTACGCCACGTCGGGCAGGAAGTAGGTGAAGCTGCCGTCGGACTTGCGCATCACGCGGTCCTTGTCGTCACCGTAGTCGGTGGTGCGCAGCCACAGCGCGTTGTCGAGCTCGTAGGTCTTGCCGGCGGCCACCAGGCGGGCCACCGTCTGATCGACGCGGCCGGAGGTGTACAGGCTGCTTTCCAGGTAGTAGCTGTCGAACTTGACGCCGAAGGCCTGCAAGTCCAGGTCTTGTTCGTGCCGCAGGTAGGCCACCGCGAACTGGCGGATGCCGTCCAGGTCGTCGGGGTCGCCGCTGGCGGTGAACTCCCGGTCGTCGGCCCGCACCGTCTTCCTGGCCATGAAATCGGCGGCGATGTCGGCGATGTAGTCGCCGTTGTAGGCCGATTCGGGCCAGCCGGCGTCGCCGGGCTTCAGGCCCTGGATGCGCGCCTGGGTGGAGGCGGCCAGGGTGGCGATCTGCACGCCGGCGTCGTTGTAATAGAACTCGCGGGTGACGGCGAAGCCCTGCGTCTCGAACAGGTGGCTCAGGCTGTCGCCCAGCGCGCCCTGGCGGGCATGGCCCACGTGCAGCGGGCCGGTGGGGTTGGCCGAGACGAACTCCACCATCAGCTTGGTGCCGTTGGCGGGCTGGCGGCCGAACTGCTCGGCGCCTTCCAGCACCTCGCGCACCACAGCCTGCTTGGCGGCTTCCTTCAGGCGCAGGTTGATGAAGCCGGGGCCGGCGATTTCCAGCGCCGACACCCAGCGCTCCACCGCGGGCTGGCGCTTGAGCGCCTCCACCAGGGCTTGTGCCAGTTCACGCGGGTTCTTCTTCAAGGCCTTGGCGAGCTGCATCGCCACGGTGACGGCGAAGTCTCCGTGGGCGGCCTGCTTGGGCGATTCGAATTCGAGGCTTTCGAGCGGGGGGACGGACGGGCCGGCTTCGGGCGCCAGTTCCGCGACTGCTGCGCGCAAGGCGGCGAGCAAGTCCTGCTTGGCTTGGATCATGGCGGCGATTCTAAGTTGGGGGGTGGCGCACCCGCCTCAAGCCGGCGGGGCGGGCGGCCGAAGATACGGGGCCATGTCCGCTGCCGAACGAACGACCCTGATGCCCGTCGCGCCGGCCGCCGCTGCCGAGCCGCACCTGCCCGCGGCCATCGGCAAGTACCGCGTCAGCCGGCGGCTGGGCGAGGGCGCCACCAGCGAGGTGTTCCTGGCGCGGGATGAATTCCACCAGCGCGACGTGGCGTTGAAGCGGGTGAGCCTGCCGGCGCACGACGGCGGCACCGAACCCCGCTACTTCGAAAAATTCTTCGCCGCCGAAGCCGCACTTGTCGGGCGCCTGCAACACCCGAACGTCGTGCAGATCTACGACGCGGTGGAAGACCCGGTCGCGCCCTACCTGGTGATGGAGTACGTGCCCGGCCACACCCTGCGGCGCTTCTGCCGCGCCGACCAGCTGCTGTCGCTGGAGCAGATCGTGGAGATCGGCTTCAAGTGCGCGATGGCGTTGGGCTACGTGTACCGCCAGGGCCTGATCCACCGTGACGTGAAGCCCGCCAACCTGCTGGCGGTGGTGGAGGGCGACCAGGTCATCGACGTCAAGGTGACGGACTTCGGCAGCGTGCTCAACCTGCGCTCGGACCGCACGCAGATCTTCCGCGTGGGCTCGCTGGCCTACATGTCGCCCGAGCAACTGGACGGCAGCACGCTGGACTGCCGGGCCGACATCTATTCGCTGGCGGCGGTGCTGTACCACCTGGTCACCGGCCGGCCGCCGTTCGACGCCGATACCCAGCCGGCGATCATGAACCAGATCTACCACCAGGACCCGCCGCCGCTGATGGCGCTGCGCGACGGCGTGCCGCCCTCGCTGGACTGCCTGGTGCGCGGTGCGCTGGCCAAGCAGCGGGACGACCGGCCCGCCGACTGGGATGCCTTCGCGCAGGCGCTGTCCGCGCTGGTGGCCAACCGCGAGGTGCCGCGCGGCAAGCTGCAGGGCGTGCTGGACTCGGAGCGCTTCACCATGCTGCGCAGCCTGGAGTTCTTCGCCGGCTTTGGCGACGTGGAGCTGTGGGAGGTGGTGCACCGCGCGCGCTGGCAGCGCTTCAAGTACGGCCATGCCCTGTACAAGCGCGGGCAGGAAGGCAACACCTTCCACATCGTCGCCCAGGGCGGGGTGGACGTGTACCGCGACGGCGCCCGGGTGGCCGAGCTGGGCGCGGGCACCTCGGTGGGCGAGATGGCCTACCTGGCGCCCAACCCGGAGCTGCGCCGCCACAGCGCCGACGTGCTGGTGACCACTTCCACCACCACCGTGTCCTTCACGCCCGAGACGCTGGAGCAGCTGTCGGTGGGCACCCGCCACCTGTTCGACAAGGCCTTCATCCGCGTGCTGGTGCGCCGGCTGCATGCCGCGCACGAACAGCTGGCGCACCCGCGCCGCATCCTGTAGCCGCCAGCCGGCTGGGTGCACCGCCGGGCAGCCTGTCGCGTTGAGCCCTTGCCGGCGGGGGCGTGGAGCGCTCCAATCGCGCCGCAACCATCACCCCAAGCGAGGAGAGTCCATGAAGCAGCTGTTGTCCGCCGCCGCCCTGTGCCTGGCCGCCGCCCTGTCCGTGCAGCCGGCCCTGGCTGCCGACGAAGCTAAGGCGCCCACCGCCCAGCAGTCGAAGATGAAGACCTGCAATGCCGACGCCAAGGACATGAAGGGCGACGAGCGCAAGGCCTTCATGAAGCAATGCCTGTCGGCCAAGCCGGAGCCCACCACGCAGCAGTCAAAGATGAAGACCTGCAACGTGGACGCCAAGGACATGAAGGGCGACGAGCGCAAGGCGTTCATGAAGAGCTGCCTGTCGGCCAAGAACCCGGCCTGAATGGAGCCCCCAAGCTCACTGCGCTCGCTGCCCCCCAGGGGGGCGCCCCGGTCCCTTGGGGCGGCCCGGCGGGACCGGGGGTGGCGCCATGGCGTCGGGCTCAGCGTGCACCCGACCAGTAACGGGGATCGGCATACGTCTGCTTGACGAAGTCGATCCACAGCCGCACCCGCAGCGGCAGGTGCTTGGCATGCGGGAACACCGCGAAGATCCCGTTGGGCGGGGCGATGTAGTCGTCCAGCACCGTCTGCAGCTCGCCGCGGGCGATTTCCGCCTCCACCTCCCAGGTGCTGCGCCAGGCAATGCCCAGCCCGGCCAGGCACCAGTCGTGCAGCACCTGGCCGTCGGTGCAGTCCAGCCGGCCGGTGGGCCGCAGGTGGTGGGTGCGGCCCTCCATCGCGAACGCCCAGCCGCGGGACTGGCTGGCGTCGGAACTCAGCGTCAGGCATTCGTGGCGCGACAGGTCGGACGGCTGCTTCGGCACGCCCGCCCGCTTGAGGTAGGCCGGCGTCGCCACGCACAGCCGGCGGTTGTCTGCCAGCCGCACGCTGACCAGGCTGCTGTCGGGCAGGTCGCCCACGCGGATGGCGCAGTCGAAGCCCTCGTGCACGATGTCCACCACCCGGTCGGCCAGGTTCAATGACACATGCACGTCGGGGTGGGCGGCCAGGAAGCGCGGCACCAGCGGCGCCACATGGCGCCGGCCGAAGCCGGCCGGCGCGGTGATGCGCAGCAGGCCGCTGGCCTTGGCGCCGCCGGCGCTGACGCCGGATTCGGCATTCGCCAGGTCGGCCAGCAGGCGTTGGCAATCCTCCAGGAAGGCGCTGCCTTCGTGCGTGAGAGTGACACGCCGCGTGGTGCGCACCAGCAGCTTCACGCCCAGCCGGGCTTCCAGCGCGTCGATGCGCCGGCCCACCACGGCCGGTGCCACGCCTTCGGCTTGTGCCGCGGCGGTCAGGCTGCCCTTGGTGGCCACCGCGACGAAGGATTCAATCTGTTTCAGCCGGTCCATCGCCGGAAAATACCTGTTGCCGGCGCATGAATCAACCCGGTGCCGGCACCGATACCTGGTGCTGGGCGCATGAATCCAGCGCTCCGATTCATGCGCTGCGGGTAAAGATGCTGCGTGGGCGGCACCACCAATCCGGGCGCCTGGCTGTCATAGAGTGCGCAGCATTGCCGAATCTCCGTGAGGACCGCACCATGACCGACCGCACCGAACAACGCACCGCCGCCCACCGCCTGCAGGTCTCGACCGACCTGTTCCGCTTCATCGAAGACAAGGTGCTGCCGGGCACCGGCGTGGACAGCGCCGCCTTCTGGCAGGGTTTCGATGCCATCGTGCACGACCTGGCGCCGAAGAATGCCGCCCTGCTGGCCGAGCGCGACCGCCTGCAGGTGGAGCTGGACAAGTGGCATGCGGCCAACCCCGGCCCCATCGCCGACATGCCGGCCTACCGCAGCTTCCTCGAGTCGATCGGCTACCTGCAGCCGCAGCCGGCCGACGTGCAGACCACCACCTCCAACGTCGACGCCGAGCTGGCGGTGCAGGCCGGCCCGCAGCTGGTGGTGCCGATCCTGAACGCCCGCTATGCGCTGAACGCGGCCAATGCCCGCTGGGGCTCGCTGTACGACGCCCTGTACGGCACCGACGCCATTCCCGAGACCGACGGCGCGGAGAAGGGCAGCGGCTACAACCCCGCCCGCGGCGCCAAGGTCATCGCCTTCGCACGCAAGTTCCTCGACGAATCGGCGCCGCTGGCCAGCGGCTCGCATGCCGACGCCACCGCCTACAAGGTGGAAGGTGGCCAGCTGGTGGTGCAGCTGAAGACCGGCGCCAGCGGCCTGGCGAACCCGGCGCAGTTCGTCGGCTACCAGGGCGACGCGGCGTCGCCCAGCTCGGTGCTGCTGGTGCACAACGGCCTGCACATCGACATCCAGATCGACCGCAGCACCGCCATCGGCCAGACCGACGCGGCCGGCGTGAGCGACCTGGTGCTGGAAGCCGCACTGTCCACCATCCTCGACCTGGAAGACTCCGTGGCCGTGGTGGACGCTGCCGACAAGGTGGTGGCCTACGGCAACTGGCTCGGCATCCAGCAGGGCACGCTGACCGAGGAAGTGGCCAAGGGCGGCAAGACCTTCACCCGCCGGCTGAACCCCGACCGCGAATACACCGGTGCGAATGGCGGCACCGTGACGCTGCACGGCCGCTCGCTGATGTTCGTGCGCAACGTGGGCCATCTGATGACCAACCCGGCGATCCTCTGGGACGGCGGCAAGGAGATCCCTGAAGGGATCATGGACGCGGTGGTCACCACCACCATCGCGCTGCACGACCTGAAGCGCCGCGGCGAGACCGGCGGCGTGCGCAACTCGCGTGCCGGCTCGGTGTACATCGTCAAGCCGAAGATGCACGGCCCGGCCGAAGTGGCCTTTGCCGCCGAGCTGTTCGACCGTGTGGAGAAGCTGCTGGGCCTGCCGGCCAACACCGTCAAGCTGGGCATCATGGACGAGGAGCGCCGCACCTCCATCAACCTGAAGGCCTGCATCGCCGCGGCCTCGGCCCGGGTGGCGTTCATCAACACCGGCTTCCTCGACCGCACCGGCGACGAGATGCACAGCTGCATGCGCGGCGGCGCGGTGCTGCGCAAGGGCGACATGAAGAGCAGTGCCTGGATCCAGGCCTACGAGCGCAACAACGTGCTAGTGGGCCTGGGCTGCGGCCTGCGGGGCCGTGCGCAGATCGGCAAGGGCATGTGGGCCATGCCCGACCTGATGGCGGCGATGCTGGAGCAGAAGATCGCCCACCCCAAGGCCGGTGCCAACACCGCCTGGGTGCCTTCGCCCACCGCGGCCACGCTGCATGCGCTGCACTACCACCAGGTCAACGTGGCCGAGGTGCAGAAGACGCTGGAGCAGACCGATGCCGACGCCGAGCGCGACACGCTGCTGAACGGGCTGCTGCAGGCGCCCATCGCCGCCGAGCGCAGCTGGTCGGCCGCCGACATCCAGCAGGAGCTGGACAACAACGCGCAGGGCATCCTCGGCTACGTGGTGCGCTGGATCGACCAGGGCGTGGGCTGCTCCAAGGTGCCCGACATCCACGACGTGGGCCTGATGGAAGACCGCGCCACGCTGCGCATCTCCAGCCAGCACATGGCCAACTGGCTGCTGCACGGCGTGGTGACCGAGGCGCAGGTGCACGAGACCTTCCAGCGCATGGCCGCCGTGGTGGACGGCCAGAACGCAGCCGACCCGCTGTACCGGCCGATGGCGGGGCACTTCGACACCTCCTACGCTTACCGCGCCGCGCTGGACCTGGTGCTCAAGGGCCTGGAACAGCCCAGCGGCTACACCGAGCCGCTGCTGCACGCCTGGCGCCTGAAGGTGAAGGCGGCCGCCTAAGCCAGCCGGAACACGGCCGCCGCCTCCACCAGTCGCACCGCCTGCTGCTGCAGGCTCTCGGCGGCGGCGGCGCTCTGTTCCAACAGCGCGGCGTTCTGCTGCGTGGCGGTGTCGAGCTGGCTGATGGCCACGCCCACCTGGCCGATGCCGGCGTTCTGCTCCGCGGTGGCAGCCGTGATCTTGCCGATCAGGTCGCCCACGCGTTTGACCTGCGCCACGATGTCGGACATCGTGCTGCCCGCCGTGCCCACCAGCGCCGAGCCGGCTTCCACCTTGCTCACGCTGTCGCCGATCAGCGACTTGATCTCGCGCGCGGCCTGCGCGCTGCGCTGCGCCAGGCTGCGCACCTCGCCCGCCACCACCGCGAAGCCGCGGCCCTGGTCGCCGGCACGTGCGGCCTCCACGGCCGCGTTCAGCGCCAGGATGTTGGTCTGGAAGGCGATGCCGTCGATGGCGCCGATGATGTCGGCGATGCGCCGCGCGCTGTGGCTGATCGCCTCCATCGTGCGCACCACGTCGCCCACCACCTCGCCGCCGCGGCCGGCCACCGCCGAGGCAGCGCTGGCGAGCTGGTTCACCTGCTGCGCGGTGTCGGCGTTGTGGCGCACCGTGGCCTGGAGCTGTTCCATCGACGCCGCGGTCTGCTGCAGGCTGCTGGCCTGGCGCTCGGTGCGCTCGCTCAAGTCGGCATTGCCCGCCGCGATCTCGCCGGCGGCCAGCCGCACCGAAGCCGAGGCCTGCTGCACCGCCGACAGCGAGGCCGACAGCCGCTGGCGCACCGCTTCCAGGTCGCGCATCAGCCGGCCCACCTCGTCGCTGCCCTGCGCCTGCAGCGGCACCGACATGTCGCCAGCCGCCATGGCCGCCACCTGGGCCGACAGCCGACGCATGCGCCTCAGCAGGCCGCGTGCACTCAGCACCGCCAGCGTGCTGCCGGCCGCGATTGCCAGCAGCGTGCACACGCCGATGGCCGCGCGCGCCCGGGCGGCGCTGGCGGCCGCCTGTTCGGCATCGGCATTGGCGGCGGCCAGCTTGGCCTGGCTGTCGGCGCGGGTCGCGGCCAGCAGGTCGTCGTAGGTCTTCTGGGCGGTGGACAGGAAAGTGGAGGCGATCGCCGGGCCGGCCGACTTCATGTCCAGCGTGTCGCGCACCGCCTTGTCGTACTGGGCCACCGACGCGGCCAGTCGCTGCAGCGCGGCCTGCTCATCGGCCGGCAGCGTCAGCGCCGCGCGGTCAGCCAGCCGTTTTTTCAGCGCGGCCAGCTCGGCCTGCAGCGCGGTGTCGATCTGGCCGACTTCCTGCGCGTTGTAACCCATCGCCTCGTAGCCGAGCGAGCGGTTGATCAGGCCGTTCAGGTCGCGCAACTGCGACTCCACCCCGGCCATGAATCCGTAGCTGGCCAGCCGGTCGTTGACCAGCACATGCAGCGCCTGCTGCTGTTTGGTGAAGCCCCACAGCGCGCCGCCGGCCGACAGCAGCATCAGCAGCAGGCAGGCCGCCGGCGCCAGCGCCAGCTTGGCCAGCAGCGACAGGTGGTCCAACCGCCTCATGGCTTGAACACGACCGAGCCGACGTACGCGTCCTGACCCGGCACGCGCTTGACCAGCATGGTCGCGTCGCCGATCTGGCGCGTGGCCGGGTTGCCCCAGCGCATCGCAATCTGGCCATCGCCGCCGGACTTGGTTGCCGCAATGGCTTCCTGCACGAAGTGCTTGCCCGCCGCATCCTTGGCTTCCAGCATGTTCTTGCCCGGAATCTTGTCGTTGGCCGAATGCGCCAGCATCGTGCCGTCGAAGCGCGCCATCACCACGTACAGGCTGCCCTTGTTCCACTTGCCGCCAGCGTTGATCGACTTGACGGTGGCGTCCATGCCGGCGGACTTCACCTCGGCCACGGCGGCCTCGAGCAGGGCCTTGGCGTCGGCCTGCGTATCGGCATTCGCGCTCCACGCGCAAAGGCCGAGCGCCGCGGCGGCGGCGGTTTGCTTCCACTTCTTCATGGGATCTCCGTCGATTTGAAAATAGTGACCGGCAGAACCAACCGACAGGGTGATTGATCTGCTCTGTTTTGATATCGGCGAAGCCGGCCGGTGCTGAAGGAGCGGCGGCCGGCTGCCTACAATCGCGCGACGTTTTCAGCCGATTTACCACCGCCATGACCGCCGCCCCCGCGTTGCTTCCCTCCTCCTGCGACGTCCTGGTGGTGGGTGCCGGCCCCGCCGGCAGCGCCTGCGCCCAGTGGCTGGCGCGCGAGGGCGTCGACGTGGTGCTGGTGGACCAGCACAACTTCCCGCGCGACAAGGTGTGCGGCGACGGCCTGATCCCCGATGCGCATGCCGCGCTCAAGCGCCTGGGCGTGTATGCCGAGGTGCAGGCCGCGGCGCAGCGCGTGAGCCATGTGGCCTGCATCGGCCCGCGCGGCGGGCGCATCGACGTGCCGGGCTCGCTGTCGGTGATGCCGCGACGCGAACTGGACGACATCCTCTGCCGCGCCGCGGTGAACGCCGGTGCCCGGCTGTTCACCCCGGTGCGCTTCGAGGCGCCGCTGCGCGAGGGTGGCCAGGTGGTGGGGGCCCGGCTGAAGCAGGGCGACACCGCGGTGGAGGTGCGCGCCCGCTGGCTGGTGCTGGCCACCGGCGCGGTGCCCAAGGCGCTGCTGGCCGCCGAGGTGTGCGAGCGCCAGCAGCCCAGCGGCGTGGCCTTGCGCGGCTATGTGAAGAACGACGCCATGGTCGGCCGCATCACCGCGATGGAGGTGGTGTGGCACCAGAAGCTGCGGCCGGGCTACGGCTGGATCTTTCCGTGCCGCGATGGCGTGTTCAACATCGGCGTGGGCCTGGCCCACAGCCACAACAAGATGAAGGACGGCCGCCGCAGCATGCAGGACGTGAACCTGCGCGAGGTGTTCGCCGCCTTCACCGAGTGCTACGCCCCGGCCAAGGCCCTGATGGCCGGCGGTACGCTGCAGGGCGAGCTGAAGGGCGCGCCCCTGCGCTGTTCATTGGAGGGCGCCAGATACTCCGAGCCCGGGCTGCTGGTCACCGGCGAGGCCGCAGGCAGCACCTATGCCTTCACCGGCGAGGGCATCGGCAAGGCGATGGAAACCGGGCTGCTGGCCGCCGAGGCGCTGGTGGTCGGGCGCCGCCGCCAGCTGGACGACGGCGCGGTGCGGGCCGACTATGAATCCCGCCTGCGGGCGCTGAAGCCGCGCTTCGACCTCTACGAACGCGCCAACCGCGTCAACGAACATCCCTGGCTGGCCGACCTGCTGATCTGGCGCGCCAAGCGCAGCCCGGGCATCGTGCGCCGCATGAGCGGCGTGCTCGACGAGACGCACAACCCCGGCAACCTCGTCACCCTGCGTGGGCTGACGAAGCTGTTCCTGCCGATCCGCTGAGCTGCTGCGCCTGCGGCGGCTGCTGCAGCGCCTGTTCCGGCGCGGTGTCCACCGCGGCCGGCGCTTCGTCCACCGCGGGCGCCGTGCTGGCCACCACCGGGTCCACCGTCACGGGCGTGGGCTCGGGCGTGGCATTGGTGGCCTCCCGCGTGGCGCTCACCAGGCGGTGCACGAAGTGCAGCTTGGCGATGGCCGGGCGCGACAGCACGAAGGGGTACTGGTCCTGCTGGCCCATGGCGCGCGCCAGCTCGTTCAGCGCCGCCGCCAGTTCCACCCAGGTGTTGATGAACTGCAGGAAGCGCTCGGCGTCGGGCGAATCGGCGATGTCCAGGTCGGCCAGGGTGAAGGGCTCGATCTCCAGCTCGATGTTCTCGCCGTTGATGCCCAGGCCGCGCGCGGTGAGCATGGTGTCCACCATGTGCAGGTAGTGGGCCCAGGTCTCGGCCCAGTCCTCCCACGGATGCATGCTGGCGTAGGCACTGACGCACCGCTGCGGCCAGTCGGGGTCGGGGCCGTTCTGGTAGTGGCGGTTCAGCGCTTCCTGGTAGTCGGCCCGCTCGTCGCCGAAGCGCAGGCGGAAGGGCTCCAGCCATTCGGTGTCGCGCACCAGGCGGTCCCAGTAGTAGTGGCCCACCTCATGGCGGAAGTGGCCGAGCATCGTGCGGTAGGGCTCGTGCATCGACTGCCGCACCTGCTCGCGGCGGGCGTCGTCGGCCTCCTCGGCATTCAGCGTGATCAGGCCTTCGTCGTGGCCGGTCATCACCGGCGGCGAGCCGGCCGAGGAGCGCAGCAGGTCGAACATGAAGCCCTGCGGGTCTTCCGACACGCGGGACTTCACCGGCAGGCCCAGGCGCAGCAGCTGCGCCACCAGCCGGCGCTTGGCGATCTCGATGCGCCGCCACAGCGCCTGGTTCTCGGGATCGGACAGGTCGGGGATGGTGCGGTTGAGCCGGCAGGCGATGCACAGCGTGGCCGGCTCGTCGGCCGACAACAGCCAGTTGCAGCCCGCCACGGTGTCGAAGTTGGTGCAGCGCTTGTACTGCACGCCCGCCTGGCCGAAGCCTTCTGCCGCCTGCCACAGCGGCGCGGCGGCGTCGGTGGGCGCGGGCATCAGCGGCAGCAGCGGCAGCACCATCGCCCGTACCGGGTCGTAGCCCAGGGCGGTGCCGCAGGCCACGCACTGGCTGTTGCGGAAGAACACGGCGCGTCCGCACTGGCAGCGGTAGCTGCTGGGGATGGGGGTTTCGGGCGTGTTGGCGGGCGCGACGCGCCAGCCGGCGGACAGGTCGTTGAGGAAGGACGGCATGGTTTTTCTCCTTGCGCATCTTCGGCGGCGGTCGCGGCGCTGGCCAGTGGCGGCAGCCGCAAGCGGTCGTCAGGCTATGCTTACATGGACATGTGCCAACTGCTGGGCATGAACGCCCATTCCCCGACCGACGTGATGTTCAGCTTCACCGGTCTCGCCACCCGCGCCGACGAACACAAGGACGGCTTCGGCATTGCGTTCTTCGAGGATCGCGGCGTGCGCCTGTTCGTCGATCACCACAGCGCGCGGCAGTCGCCGGTGGCCGAGCTGGTGAAGAACTACTCCATCAAGAGCCGCAACGTCATCGCCCACATCCGCAAGGCGACGCAAGGCCGGGTGGCGCTGGAGAACACGCATCCCTTCATGCGCGAGCTGTGGGGTCGCTACTGGGTGTTCGCCCACAACGGCGACCTCAAGGGCTTCAACCCGCGCCTGCATGCCGCCTTCCGGCCGGTGGGCGACACCGACAGCGAGCGCGCCTTCTGCTGGCTGATGCAGGAGCTGGCCAAGGCGCACGCCAGCGTGCCCACCGTGGCCGAGCTGACGCACACGCTGCGCGAGCTGCTGCCGGTGCTGGCCGCGCATGGCACCTTCAATTGCCTGCTGAGCAACGGCCAGGCGCTGTGGGCGCACTGCAGCACCCACCTGCACTGGCTGCAGCGCCGCCCGCCCTTCGGCGCGGCCCGGCTGGCCGACGAGGACCTGAGCGTGGACTTCGCGCCCCTGACCGGCCCCGACGACCGGGTGACGCTCATCGCCACCCAGCCGCTCACGCGCGACGAGCCGTGGACCGCCTTCGCGCCCGGCGAGCTGCGCGTGTTCATGGGCGGCGAACCCTGCCAAGCCGGCTGATGACCGGGCAGGCGGTGGCTGTTCCCCACGCCGCTTCGTTGCGGCGGCTGGTGACCACCGCGCTGCTGGCCTACCTGGCCTTCGTGATCTACGGCAGCCTGGTGCCGCTGCGCCTGCAGCCGCTGCCGCTGGACGAGGCGATGGCCCGCTTCGCCAGCACGCCGATGCTGAACCTGGGCCTGGCCTCGCGGGCCGACCTGGTGGCCAACCTGCTGCTCTTCGTGCCGTTGGCCTTCCTGCTGCGCGAGCGGCTGGTGGGCGCGCGGCGCGGCGCACTGGCGATGCTGGGCAGCCTGCTCATCTGGCTGGGCTGTGCCGCGCTGGCGGTGGGCATCGAGTTCACGCAGGTGTTCTTTCCGGCGCGCACCGTGTCGCTGAACGACATCACCGCCGAGGCGGCCGGCGCCGCCGGCGGCCTGATGGTGCATGCGCTGTACGGCACCCGGCTGCGCCACTGGGCGCTGGGCTGGTGGCAAGCCGAGGGTGCGCGCCCGCTGGCCGGCCGCATCCTGCGCGGCTACCTGGTGCTGATGGTGCTGTTCGCGGTGATGCCGCTGGACCTCACCGTCAGCCCGGTGGAGCTGTATCACAAGTACCAGGAAGGGCGCATCGACCTGCTGCCCTTCACCGACCTGGCGGCCGACCCGGCACAGGCGCTGTACGACATGGCGGTGGACGTGCTGCTGTGGGCGCCGGTGGGCCTGCTGTGGCGCCTGGCGGGCCGCAGCACCGGCCAGGCCGTGCTGCGCGGCGTGATGGTGGCGATGGTGCTGGAGCTGCTGCAGCTGTTCGTCTTCTCCCGCGTGACCAGCACCACCGACGTGATCACCGGCGGCCTGGGCTGCGGCCTGGGTGCGATGCTGGCCGGGCGGCCCGGCGCCGGGCCGCGCCGGGCCTGGCCGCTGTGGCTGCTGCTGTGGGTCGCGGGCGCGCTGGCGGTGTTCTGGTATCCGTTCGACTTCGGCCTGGCAGGCACCAGCCTGGCAGCGCGCTGGAACGAGGCGCTGCGCGTGCCCTTCGCCACCTACTACGCCGGCAGCGAGTTCCAGGCCCTGAACGAGCTGCTGCGCAAGTCGCTGGTGTTCCTGCCCGGCGGCCTGCTGTGGGCAGGCTGGGCCGCGCAGCAGGCCGGCGCCTCGCCGGCACGCCGGCAGGCCTGGCACCGCATCGGGGCGCTGCTGGCGGTGCTGCTGGCGCTGGTGGTGGAGGGCGGGCAGCTGGCGCTGCCGGGCAAGGTGGCCGACTTCACCGACGCGCTGCTGGAAGCGGCCGGCGCCTGGGTGGGCATCTTCCTCGGCGCGCGGCTGGGGGCCGCCGCCGCCGTGCTGCCGTCCGCGCGACCCGCCGCGGCGGTCTTTCCGCCCGCCACGCCGACTGCCAGCATGGCCGCACCGGCCGTGCCGGGCCGGGCGCCGGCCGGCCTGTGGCTGGACGCCGCCATCACCGTCGGCCTGGCGCTCCTGCTGTGGCGTGGCGCCCGGCTACCTGGCGTGCCCTACAACGTGGTGGAACTGCTGCCCGGGAGCATCGACGGCCTGTTCACCGCGCTGGGCGTGGCCGTGGCGCTGGCGCTGCTGCTGGCCGCGCCGCTGTGGCTGCATGACCGCCTGCTCGGCCTGCGCCGCCGCAGCGGCTGGCTGCTGGCCGCGGTGGTGGCCGGCGCCCTGCTGGCCGGGCTGCTGCTCGTCACCGTCACGCCCGAGGAAAGCCTGTGGGACGTGGTCGGCGCCCCGGTGCTGGGCTGGCCCGGCGAGCTGGAGGCCTGGGGTCGCTACGCCGCCCTGCATGCCGCCGCCACGCTGGCCGCGCTGGGCGCGGTGTGGGGCGTGCGCTGGCTGGGCACTGCGCAGTCGCACGGCATGCTCACCCGCTGGCTGCTGCTCACGCTGGCCTGCGCGCTGCCGCTGCACGCGGTGGTGGTGCACTGGGCCGCCACCGACAACCTCACCGAGCTGATGCGCGATGGCGGCGGCCCGCTGGCCAGCGGTCTGCTGTTCATCGGGCTGGCGGGCCTGTTCGCCGCGGCTTCCGCGGTGGCCGCCGTGCTGGCCGGGGCGCGCCGCCGTGGTCTGCTGCTGGGCCTGGCCGCCCTGGCCTGGCCGCTGGCCACGCTGGCACTGTGGCAGGGCACCGAGCCGATGCTGCTCAAGTACGGCCGGGCTTTTTCCGCCGCGCAGTTCCTGCTGTCCTCCGACCGCGAGCACTACGCCGGCGGCGCTGCGCTGCTCCAGCGCTGGGTGGCCGCCTGCGGCGCGCTGTTCCTGCTGACGGCGCTGCTGCAATGGCCGGGCTGGCGCCGCGTGGCGGCCTTGCGCGCACCTGCCGTGGCCTGGCCGGCGCGGCCCTCCACTCGCCGGGTGAGGACGGCCTGAACCCGGCACGCTCCACTGCAGCCATCGCGCTGCTTCCACGAAGTACACCACCATGACCGATGACGTGGCAGGCCTGCCTGCACTCCCCGAACCCGCCTTCGACCGCTTCTACCGGCACGATGCGCTCACCGACCTGCTGTGGGCCTATGCCGCCGCGCGGCCGAACCTGGTGCAGCTGCGCTCGATCGGCCGCAGCTACGAGGGCCGCGACATCTGGCTGGTGGTGCTGACGAACACCGCCACCGGCGACGACACCGACAAGCCGGCCTTCTGGATCGACGGCAACATCCACGCCGCCGAGCTGACCGCCAGCACCGCCTGCCTGTACTACCTGCACCAGCTGCTCGGCCGCCACGGCCACGACCGCGAGGTGACGCAGCTGCTGGACACCCGCTGCATCTACCTCTGCCCGCGCCTGAACCCCGACGGCGCCGAGCTGGCGCTGGCCGACCGGCCGCGGCACATCCGCTCCTCCGTGCGCCGCTACCCCTACGACGAGGAGCCGGTGGAGGGCCTGACGATGGAGGACGTGGACGGCGACGGCCGCATCCTCAGCATGCGCATCGCCGATCCAAACGGCCCGTGGAAGCGCCATCCCGACGAGCCGCGGCTGCTGGTGGCACGCGATCCCGGCGAGTTCGGCGGCGAGTACTTCCGTCTGCTGCCCGAAGGCACGCTGAAGAACTACGACGGCCTGCTGGCCAGCCTGAACCGCGACCCGGAAGGCCTGGACCTCAACCGCAACTTCCCCAGCGGCTGGCGGCAGGAGTTCGAGCAGAGCGGCGCCGGCCCCTATCCCACCAGCGAGCCCGAGGTGCGCGCAATGGTGGACTTCATCGTCGCCCACCCGAACATCGGCGGCGGCATCAGCTACCACACGCACAGCGGCGTGATCCTGCGGCCGCTGGGCAGCGGCAGCGACGACGACATGATTCCTGAGGACCTGTGGCTGTACCGCAAGCTCTCCGGCATCGGCGAGAAGCTCACCGGCTACCCCTGCGTCAGCATCCACCACGAGTTCAAGTACCACCCGAAGGAGCACATCAGCGGCACGCAGGACTGGCTGTACGAGCACCTGGGCGCGCTGTTCTGGACGGTGGAGCTGTGGGCGCCCAACCGGGAGGCCGGCATCACCGGCTACAAGTGGATCGACTGGTACCGCGAGCACCCGGCCGAGGACGACCTCAAGCTGCTGAAGTGGAGCGACGAGCAGTGCGGGGGCCTGGCCTTCGTCGACTGGCAGCCGTTCCAGCATCCGCAGCTGGGCGCGGTGGAGATCGGCGGCTGGGACCGCATGAACTTCTGGCGCAACCCGCCGCCGCACCTGCGCGAGCGCGAGGTGGCCCGCTTCCCGGCCTGGATGACGCAGCTGGCGCTGAGCCTGCCCAAGCTGGAGATGCTGCGCACCGAAGTGCGTGCGCTGGGCCCCGACACATGGCGGATCCGCTTCGCCGTGACCAACGCCGGCTGGCTGCCCAGCTACGTGAGCCGGCGCGCGCTGCAGCGCAAGACGGTGCGCGGCGTGGTGTTCGAGATCCACCTGCCCGAAGGCGCGGAGGTGTCGCTGGTCAGCGGCAAGCAGCGCTTCGAGGGTCCGCAGCTCGAGGGCCATGCGCCCAAGGTGTCGCAGCAGGCCTTCCTGCCCAACCGGGAGCTGACCGCCGACCGCGCCGTGGCCGAGTGGGTGGTGCGTGCGCCGGTGGGCACGCGGCTGGCGTTGACCGCACGTGCGGACCGTGCCGGCACGGTCCGCACCGAGGTGTCGCTGGACTGAGCGGCGTCCCTGCCGCTCAGATCGCCGCGGCGGGATCGATCGGCGCGTTGTGGTCGTTGAAGCGCGTGACCCGGCGCGGCCGCAGGTGGGCCGGGCTGCCGGGCTTGAGCTGCAGCTTGTCGCGCAGCACGTGCCAGGCCTCGCGCGGCAGTTCCACGTCCACGTAGCTGCCGTCGTCGGCGCGCTTGAATTCCACGCGCGTCAGCGGCCCCACCGTCAGCGCCTGCGAGAGCGTCACCGCCCAGGTGCTGTCGTCGGCCCGGTCGACGATGTCCAGCTCGTGCGGGCGCACGTAGCTCACTGCGCCCTCCGCCCCGCCGGGTGCATGGCCCAGGCGGCCGTGGAACAGGTTCACGTCGCCCAGGAACTGCAGCACGAAGGGCGTGGCCGGATGGTCGTAGACCTGGTCGGGCGTGCCCTCCTGCTCGATGCGGCCCTGGTTCATCACCACGATGCGGTCGGCCACCTCCATGGCCTCGTCCTGGTCGTGGGTGACGAACACGCTGGTCACGTGCATCTCGTCGTGCAGCCGGCGCAGCCAGCGGCGCAGCTCCTTGCGTACCTTGGCATCCAGCGCCCCGAAGGGCTCGTCCAGCAGCAGCACCTGCGGCTCCACCGCCAGCGCACGCGCCAGCGCGATGCGCTGCCGCTGCCCGCCCGAGAGCTGGTGCGGATAGCGGTCGGCGATCCAGTCGAGCTGCACCAGCTTCAGCAGCGCCGTCACCTTGCTGCGGATCTCGGCTTCGCTCGGCCGCGTGGCCTTGGGCCGCACCCGCAGCCCGAAGGCCACGTTCTCGAAGATCGACATGTGCGCGAACAGCGCATAGTGCTGGAACACGAAGCCGACGTTGCGGTCGCGCACGTCGTCGAAGGTGGCATCCTTGCCGCCGAACAGCACGGTGCCGCTGTCGGGCTTCTCCAGCCCCGCGATGATGCGCAGCAGGGAGGTCTTGCCCGATCCGGAAGGGCCCAGCAGCGCCACCAGCTCGCCCGACGGGATGTCGAGGTTGAGGTTGTCGCAGACGACCGTCTTGCCGAAGGCCTTGTTCAGGCTCCTGATTTCGATGCTCATGCTTCGTTTCCTGCGAGCGCTTTTTCAGCCCGCACCTTGCGCTCGACCAGCAGCTTCAGCACCAGCGTGACCAGCGCCAGGCCGGCCAGCAGCGAGGCCACCGCGAACGCGGCCGCAAACTGGTATTCGTTGTAGAGGATCTCGATGTGCAGCGGCATGGTGTTGGTCTGGCCCCGGATGTGGCCCGACACCACCGACACCGCGCCGAACTCGCCCATCGCCCGTGCGTTGCACAGGATCACGCCGTACAGCAGTGCCCACTTCACGTTGGGCAGGGTCACCCGCCAGAAGATCTGCCAGCCGTTGGCGCCCAGCACCCGCGCGGCTTCCTCCTGCTCGGTGCCCTGCGCCTGCATCAGCGGGATGAGCTCGCGTGCCACGAACGGGAAGGTGACGAACACCGTGGCCAGCACGATGCCGGGCAGCGCGAACACGATCTTGATGTCGTGCTCGCGCAGCGCCTCGCCAAACCAGCCCTGCAGGCCGAACACCAGCATGTAGATCAGGCCCACGATCACCGGGCTGACGGAGAACGGCAGGTCGATCAGCGTCAGCAGCACGTTCTTGCCGCGGAAGTCGAACTTGGCGATGCACCAGGCCGCGGCCAGGCCGAACACCAGGTTCAGCGGCACCGACACCGCCGCGGCGATCAACGTGAGCTTGATGGCCGACAGCGCATCGGCCTCGGTGAGCGCGGCCAGGTACACGTCCACGCCCTTCTTCAGCGCCTCGAAGAACACCGCCACCAGCGGCACGAAGAGGAAGAAGGCCAGGAAGGCCAGCGCGATGCCGATCAGCGTGCGCCGCACCCAGGCGGGCTCGGCGGTGGCGGCCAGCGCGCTGCGCGGCGCGCGCGAGGACACCGCGCCCGCGGGCGCCAGCGAAGTGGTGGATGCAGTCATCTAGTTGCCCCCCTGGCGGCGGCGCGCCCAGGCCTGCAGCAGGTTGATCAGCAGCAGCATCACGAAGGACGCCACCAGCAGCACCACCGCGATGGCGGTGGCGCCGGCGTAGTCGTACTGCTCCAGCTTCGTGATGATGAGCAGCGGCGTGATCTCCGAGATCATCGGCATGTTGCCGGCGATGAAGATCACCGAGCCGTATTCACCCAGCGCCCGCGCGAAGGCCAGCGCAAAGCCGGTGAGCAGCGCCGGCATCAGGATGGGGAAGATCACGCGACGGAAGGTCTGCGCGCGGCTGGCGCCCAGCGTGGCGGCGGCTTCCTCCACCTCCTTGTGCAGGTCTTCCAGCACCGGCTGCAGCGTGCGCACCACGAAGGGCAGGCCGATGAACACCAGCGCCACGAACACGCCCAGCGGCGTGAACGACACCTTGATGCCCAGCGGCGCCAGGTACTGGCCGATCCAGCCGTTGGTGGCGTAGATGGCGGTGAGCGCGATGCCGGCCACTGCGGTGGGCAGTGCGAAGGGCAGGTCGACCAGCGCGTCGATGATGCGCTTGCCCGGGAACTCATACCGCACCAGCACCCAGGCGATGACCAGGCCGAAGAAGCCGTTGAGCAGCGCCGCCGCGAACGAGGCACCGAAGGTCAGCCGGTACGAGGCCACCACGCGCGGCGAGGCCACGGCCTCCCAGAAGGCCGGCCAGGTCAGCGTGAAGGTCTTGAGGAACGCGGCCGACAGCGGGATCAGGACGATCAGGCTCAGGTACAGCAGCGTGAAGCCCAGCGTGATGTCGAAGCCGGGCAGCACGCTGTGCCGCTTCAGCAGGGTGCGCGAGAAGATCACTTTTTCCGGCCTGCCGCCAGGACCTGGTCGTAGATGGCGCCGTCGTCGAAATGGTCCTTCTGCGCCTTGGTCCAGCCGCCGAAGTACTCGTCGATGGTGAAGGTGGTGACGGTCGGGAAGTCCTTGGCGTACTTGGCCAGCAGCGCGGGCGAGCGCGGGCGCAGCTGGTGCTTGGCCGCGATCTCCTGTGCCGTATCCGAGTACAGGAACTTCAGGTAGGCCTCGGCCTGCTTGCGCGTGCCCTTCTTGTCCACCACCTTGTCGATCACCGCCACCGGGTTCTCGGCCAGGATGGTGGACTTGGGGTACACCACGTCGAAGTTGTCGCCGAACTCGGCCTTGATGAGGTTGACCTCGCTCTCGAACGTGGCCAGCGCGTCGCCGATGTTGCGCTGCGCGAAGGTGGTGGTGGCCGCGCGGCCGCCGCCGTCAAACACCGGCACGTTGGCGAACATCTTCTGCACCAGCTCGCGCGCCTGCGTGGCGTTGCCGCCGGCCTTCAGCACCGAGCCCCAGGCCGCCACATAGGTATAGCGGCCGTTGCCGGTGACCTTGGGGTTGGGAATGACGACGCTGATGTCGGGCTTGGCCAGGTCGGCCCAGTCCTTGATGCCCTTGGGATTGCCCTTGCGCACCAGGATCACCGTGACCGAGGTGGTGGGCGCCGAGTTGTTGGGCAGGCGCTTGGCCCAGTCCTCGGGCAGCAGCTTGCCGCGCGTGGCCAGGATGTCGATGTCGCTCGACTGGTTCATCGTGATGACGTCGGCCTCCAGCCCTTCCAGCACCGAGCGCGCCTGCTTGCTGGAGCCGCCATGGCTCTGGTTGATCGTCACGTCCTCGCCGGCCTGCTGCTTCCATTGCTTCTGGAAGGCGGGATTCACTTCCTTGTACAGCTCGCGCGAGACGTCGTAGCTCACGTTCAAGAGCGTAGGGCCGGCGGCCAGGCTGAAGCCGGCGCTGCCGGCCAGGGCCAGCGCCAGCAGGCTGCGACGGAGCAAGGAAGGTGCGCGAAAAGACGTTGCGTTCATATCAAACCGTTCTTAAATGCGAGGAGCGAATGTAAGACCGGGTAAACCCCGTTCCAACCACTTATTTCGCTTTTGCTTATGCACAAAGCAAATGAGCCGCCTCGAAGGGCGGCTCGTTCCGGCAAGGAGCAGGCCGTTACTTGCGGGTGTAGACCTGGTCGAAGGTGCCGCCATCCGCGAAGTGCGTTTTCTGGGCATTGGCCCAGCCGCCGAACACCTCATCCACGGTGAAGAGCTTGATGGCCGGGAAGTTGGTAGCGTACTTGGCTGCCACCTTGGGGTCGATCGGGCGGTAGAAGTTCTTCGCCGCGATCTCCTGGCCTTCCGGCGTGTAGAGGTACTCCAGGTAGGCCTGCGCCACGGCGCGCGTGCCTTTCTTGTCCACCACCTTGTCCACCACCGCCACCGGCGGCTCGGCCAGGATGCTGGTGGGCGGGTACACGATGTCGAACTTGCCTTCGCCGAACTCCTTCAGCGACAGGTGCGCCTCGTTCTCCCAGGCCAGCAGCACGTCGCCCAGGCCCCGCTCGGCAAAGGTGACAGTGGAGCCGCGTGCGCCGGAATCCAGCACCGGCACGTTGGCCATCACCTTGGCGATGTATTCCTTGGCCTTGGCATCGTTGCCGCCGGGCTGCTTCAGCGCCCAGCCATAGGCGGCGAGGTAGCCCCAGCGTGCACCGCCCGAGGTCTTGGGATTGGCGGTGATCACGCCGACGCCGGGCTTGGCCAGGTCGCCCCAGTCCTTGATGCCCTTGGGGTTGCCCTTGCGTACCAGGAACACGTAGGTGGAGGTGTAGGGCGAGCTGTTGTGCGGCAGGCGCTTCTGCCAGTCGGCGGGCAGCAGCTTGGCCTTGGCGGCGATCTCGTCGATGTCGTAGGCCAGGGCCAGCGTCACCACGTCGGCGTCGATGCCGTCGATCACCGAGCGGGCCTGCTTGCCCGAGCCGCCGTGCGACTGCTTGACGGTGACGGTGTCGCCCGTCTTGGCCTTGTACGCCTTGGCGAAGGCGGCGTTGTATTCCACGTAGAGCTCGCGCGTCGGGTCGTACGAGACGTTCAACAGCGTGAAGTCCTTGGCCAGCGCGCCGAACGCGGCGCCCGCCAGCGCGGCGCCGACGAGCAGGGTCTTCTTGAGGTTCATGCGGTTCCCGGGGCGAGAGTGGTGACGTTGCCGCCACTGTAGGAACCGGATGTCCTGCAAGGAACGAATTGTTCGTTCGACCCTTATTCGGATTTCAAGTAAGGCCGCGCCCGAGCTGGCAGGCCGGCCAGTTGAGCGTCGATCACCGGCTGGAAGTCGCCCTGGCGCGCATTGGCCAGCAGCCGTTGCAGCGTCTGCAGGTGCGGCGTGACGGTGCCGTAGAACAGCACCTGGTCGCCACGGGCGATCAGCAGCGTGGGGAAGTTGTCCACGTCCAGCGGGCCCAGCACCTCGTCGTGGTCCTCGATGTCGATCCAGGCCCAGTCGGCGGCGCCACCGTCGGCCGCGCGCGCGGCCTCGAAGGCGGCTTCGTATTCGCGGCAGGTGCCGCACCAGGCCGCGCACAGGCAGGCCACCAGCAGGCGATCGGAACTTTGCATGCCGTGAGTGTGCCGCGCCCGTCAGCGCTGCACGCCCCACCGCCGCACCGTCACGCGCTCCAGGGTGTCGAACACCAGGCTTTCCACCGCCAGCCCGATCAGGATGACCATGGCCAGGCCGGCGAACACACGGTCCGTGTACAGCTCATTGCGGTTCTGGAAGATGTACCAGCCCAGGCCGCCCTGGCCGGAGGAGGCGCCGAATACCAGCTCCGCCGCGATCAGCGTGCGCCAGGCAAAGGCCCAGCCGATGCGCAGCCCCGACAGGATGGCCGGCAGCGCCGAAGGCACCAGGATCAGCAGCACGTAGCGCAGCCCGCGCAGGCCGTAGTTGCGGCCGGCCATGCGCAGCGTCTCGGGCACGCCCTGGAAGCCGGCGTAGGTGTTGAGCGCCAGCGGCCACAGCACCGAGTGCACCAGCACGAAGATCAGGCTGCCGTTGCCGAGGCCGAACCACAGCAGCGCCAGGGGCAGCAGCGCGATGGCCGGCAGCGGGTTGAACATCGCCGTCAGGGTGCCCAGCAGGTCGCGCCCCAGCTGGGTGGAGACGGCCAGCGTGGTCAGCACGAAGGCGGTGGCGATGCCCAGCAGGTAGCCCTGGAGCAGCACGCCGATGGAGATGCGTGCCTTGGTCAGCAGCTCGCCGCTGCGCAGGTCGGTGAAGAAGGCCTGCGCCGTCTGGCTGAAGGTGGGCAGGAGCAGGTCGTTGTCCTGCCAGCGCGCGATCAGCTCCCACAGCAGTGCCAGGACCGCCAGGATCACCGCCTTGCGCACCGCCGACTGCTGCCAGATGCGCTGCGCCAGTGGCAGCGCGCGCTCGGCCGGCGCGTCGGTCAGGGCTTCGGGCTCCCGCTCGTACTCGGCGCGGATCGGAGGCTGCAGCGTGCTCATTGGTCGAACAGCAGGCCGTGGATGCGCTGCGCGGTGGCCTGGAAGTCGGCACCGCCCAGGCTGTGCAGGCCGAACTGGTGGCTGTTGATCTCTGCGCGCACGCGCCCCGGATGCGGCGACAGCAGCAGGATGCGGTTGCCCACCACCAGCGCTTCCTCGATCGAATGGGTGACGAACAGCAGCGTGAAGCGCACGTCGTCCCACAGCGCCAGCAGCTCTTCCTGCATGCGGCGGCGGGTCAGCGCGTCCAGCGCGGCGAAGGGTTCGTCCATCAGCAGCACCTTGGGCTGCATGGCCAGCGCGCGGGCGATGGCGACGCGCTGCTTCATGCCGCCCGACAGCGTGTGCGGATAGGCATCGGCGAACTTCGACAGGCCCACCTTGGCCAGGCAGTCCAGCGCCCGTTCCTCCGCCTCCTTGCGGCCCAGCTTGCGCGAGGCCAGCAGCGGGAACATCACGTTGGCCTTGACCGTCTTCCACGGCGGCAGCTGGTCGAATTCCTGGAACACGACGATGCGATCCGGGCCCGGCTGGTGCACCGCCTGGCCATCGAGGCGGATCTCGCCCTCGCGTGGCGCGATGAAGCCGCCGATGGCCTTGAGCAGCGTGCTCTTGCCGCAGCCCGAGGGGCCGAGCAGCACGAAGCGGTCGGCCTGGTGCACGTCGAAGCTCACCCGGTGGGTGGCGCGCACCACCCGCTCGCGCGTCGCGTATTCCAACGTCACGCCGTCCACCTGCAGCAGGGCATCGCCGGCGCCGGCCGGGGCGGCCTGGTCATGGCTGGCCGGGCGCACCGGCGGCCGGGCCTGCGGCGGCGCGCTGCCGGTGCGCAGCGTGGCGGCCGTCATGTCAATGCCCACCGGCCAGGTGCGCGTCGTCGAAGAAGTAGTCCTTCACCGACGCGGGCTTGTTCTTGATGGCGCCCACCCGGTGCATGAACTCGGCCAGCGCGAAGGTGTTCTCCGGCACCAGCTTGAACTGCACCTCGGGGTTCTTGATGATGGACAGCAGCAGCTTGCGGTCCACGTTGGATTTGTTGGTGCGGATGAAGATGTCGGCCGCCAGCTCCGGGTTGCCGCGGATCAGCTGCGCCGCCTCGTCCAGCGCAGCGACGAAGGCCTTGTAGGTCTTCGGGTTCTGCTCGCGGAATTTCTCGGTGCCGTACAGCACCGTGGCCGAGGCCGGGCCGCCCAGCACGTCGTAGCTCTTGAGCACGATGCGCGCATTCGGGTTGCCGGCCAGCGACTGTTCCTGGAACGGCGGGTTGCCGAAGTGGCCGGTGATCTCCGTGCCGCCCTTGATGATGGCCGCGGTGGCCTCCGGGTGCGGCACCGCCACGCTGATCTTGTCGAGCTTGTTGTACTGCGCATCGCCCCACAGCTTGGCCGAGGCCAGCTGCAGCACCCGCGACTGCACCGACACGCCCACCGCCGGCACTGCGATGCGGTCCTTGTCGGTGAAGTCGGCGATGGTCTTCACGTTCGGGTTGTTGCTCACCAGGTAGTACGGGAAGTTGCCCAGCGAGGCGATGCCGCGAACGTTCTGGCGGCCGCGGGTGCGGTCCCAGAGCGTGAGCAGCGGGCCCACGCCGGCACCGGCCACGTCGATGGAGCCGGACAGCAGCGCGTCATTCACCGCGGCGCCGCCGGACAGCGTGACGAACTCGACCTTCACGTCCAGGCCCTGGGCCTTGCCGTGCTTCTCGATCAGCTTCTGGTCCTTGGCCACGTCCAGCAGCAGGTAGACGATGCCGAACTGCTCGGCGATGCGGATCTGGCCTTCGGCGTGGGCGGCGGTGGCGGCGCCCAGGGAGAGGCCGGCCGCCAGCGTGGCGGCGAGGAGTTTCTTCAGCAGCATGTGGGGTACCCGGTCAGAAGGGCGCGGTGCCTTCGATGGTGGTGCGGTTCAGGCGTCGGCGCAGGTGGTCGGGGCAGCCGGCGGCCAGGTGGGTGACGGAGCGGTTGTCCCAGAACACCATGTCATGCGGCTGCCAGACGTGGCGGTAGATCAGCTCGGGCAGCGTGGTGAGCTTGAACAGCTCGTCCAGCAGCGCCCGGCTTTCGTCCTCGGGCAGGCCGACGATGCGGGTGGTGAAGTGCTCGCTGACGAACAGCGCCTTGCGACCGGTCTCCGGGTGGGTGCGCACCACGGGGTGCACCACCGGCTTCACCTCGGCGATCTGCTCGGGCGTCAGGTTGGGTCGCCACGGGTTGCGCTGCTGCAGCTCGGCGTACTTGGCCAGGTAGTGGTGCTCGGCACGCAAGCCGGCCACCCGCTCCTTCAGCGCCTCGGGCAGGCGCTCCCAGGCCAGGTGCTGGTTGGCGAACAGGGTGTCGCCGCCCTCGCTGGGCAGCTCCTGCGCATGCAGCATCGAGCCCAGGCTGGGCAGCTCCTTGTACGAGAGGTCGGAGTGCCAGTAGTGGCCGGCATCGCCCAGGCCGATGGGCTGGCCGTTTTCCTTGATGTTGGACACCACCAGGATCTCCGGGTGGCCGGCCAGCTGGAACTGCCGCAGCACATGGATCTGCAACGGGCCGAAGCGGCGGCTGAAGTCGATCTGCTGCTGCGGGGTGATCTGCAGGTCGCGGAACACCAGCACATGGTGGTCCAGGTGCGCGCGGTGGATGCGCTGGAAGTCGTCGTCGGCCAGCGGGCGGGAGAGGTCGAGCCCCAGCACCTCGGCGCCCAGCGGCGCATTCAGCGGCCGGATCTCGAGGCGGCCGGAAGCGGCCGAGCGGGCAGGGGTGGGGGCAAATACTGCAGACATGCGCCCGACTCTAGGGATTCCGCCCGGAGCGATGAACGAAGCATTGCGCATGCGCTTCCTCGTTCTGCGCATATGCGCAGGCCGCTTCCCGCCGCTACGCTCATACCCCAGGATACAAATGGAGTAGACCCATGAGCGAGCGCAAGCCGAAGTTCGAGACGCTGTCGGTGCATGCCGGTTACCGACCCGACCCCACCACCAAGTCGGTGGCGGTGCCGCTGTACCAGACGGTGGCCTACGCCTTCGACAACGCGCAGCACGGCGCCGACCTGTTCGACCTGAAGGTGGCGGGCAACATCTACACCCGCATCATGAACCCGACCACCGACGTGCTGGAGCAGCGCGTGGCGGCGCTGGAAGGCGGCATCGGCGCACTGGCGCTGGCCTCGGGGCAGGCGGCGGTGACCTACGCCATCCTCACCATCGCCGAGGCGGGCGACAACATCGTCTCGTCCACCGCGCTGTATGGCGGCACCTACAACCTGTTCGCGCACACGCTGCCGCAGTACGGCATCGACACCCGCTTTGCCGACCACCGCGACCCGGCCAGCTTCGAGCCGCTGATCGACGCGCGCACCAAGGCCATCTTCGTCGAGTCGCTGGGCAACCCGGCCGGCAACGTGACGGACATCGCCCGCATCGCCGAGCTGGCGCACCGCCACGGCGTGCCGCTGATCGTCGACAACACCGTGCCCAGCCCCTACCTGTGCCGCCCGATCGAGCATGGCGCCGACATCGTGGTGCATTCGCTGACCAAGTACATGGGCGGCCACGGCACCAGCGTGGGCGGCGTCATCGTCGATTCAGGCCAGTTCCCGTGGGCGCAGCACAAGGCGCGCTTCAAGCGCCTGAACGAGCCCGACGTGAGCTACCACGGCGTGGTCTACACCGAAGCGCTGGGCCCGGCCGCGTACATCGGCCGCGCACGCGTGGTGCCGCTGCGCAACATGGGCTCGGCCATCTCGCCGTTCAACTCGTTCCAGATCCTGCAGGGCATCGAGACGCTGGCCCTGCGCATGGACCGCATCAGCGCCAATGGGCTGGCCGTGGCCCAGCACCTGAAGCAGCATCCCCAGGTGGCCTGGGTCAACTACGCCGGCCTGGAGGACCATCCCGACCATGCGCTGGCCCGCAAGTACCTGGGCGGCAAGGCTTCAGGCCTGCTGACCTTCGGCGTCAAGGGCACCTCGGGCGACAAGCGGGCCGACGGTGCGCGCTTCCTCGATGCGCTGCAGCTCTTCACCCGGCTGGTGAACATCGGCGACGCCAAGTCGCTGGCCACGCATCCGGCCTCCACCACGCACCGCCAGCTGTCGCCGGAAGAGCTGGCCAAGACCGGCGTGGGCGAGGACACGGTGCGGCTGTCGGTGGGCATCGAGCACATCGACGACCTGCTGCACGACCTGGACCAGGCGCTGGCAGCTACCGCCTGAGCCCGTACCAGCAGCAGGCCAGGCTTGGAATGCCCAGACCCAGCCAGGCCACGGCGTCCCAGGCGCCGTCGCCCAGCAGGCCCGACAGCAGGCCGACCGCACTGACCACGCCCAGCACGATGGGCGCACGCCAGATTGGCCCTACGGCGGCGCTCATGAGGCCGCTCCGTCTGCTTGCATAGACAACTTGCCGCCGGCCACGCGCGCCTGGCGGCGCCGCACCACCCACAGGTACAGCCCGCTGGCCAGCACCACGACGGTGATGACGTCCAGCACCGCCCACAGGATCTGCATCGGCCGGCCGCCGTAGTCGCCGAAATGCAGCGGCTGCGAGATCAGCAGCGCGGTGAGGTACCAGGGCAGCTCGCGGCTGTCGGTCACCTGGCCGGTCATCGCGTCCACCAGCACCGGCTTGAGCAGCTTGCTGCTGACGGCATCGGTGCCGCGCAGGAACACGCCGTAGTGGTGCGGGCTGGCGAAGCTGGTGCCGGGAAACGCGACGAAGGCCACCTTCATGCCGGGCGCCACCGCCTTGGCCGCCTGCACCGCGGCCTGCAGCGAGCCGGGCCGTTCCAGCGGCGGCTTGCCTTGGTAGGGCGCCACCATCTGCGCCACCTCCGTGGCCTGCCAGTACTTCACCAGCAGATCCGACCAGGCATTGATCACGCCGGTGGCGCCCACCACGGTGAACCACACCAGCGTGACGATGCCCAGCAGGTTGTGCAGGTCCAGCCACTTCACCCGCGGGCTGCGGTCGCGCCGCACGTCGCCGAAGCGCAGCTTGCGCATGAAGGGCGCATACAGCACCGTGCCCGAGACGATGGCCACCAGCAGCAGCACGCCCATCAGGCCGAGGAACAGCATGCCCGGCAGGCCGGCGAACAGGTCGATGTGCAGCGAGCGCATCACCCACATGAAGCCGCTGTCCAGCGGCGGATCGCCCAGCGCCTGGGCGGTGCGGGCGTCCACCGCCACCTGCTTGAGGTTGTCGTTGGAATCGGGCCGCTCGCACATCGTCACGTACCAGACCCGGTCGTCGTCCTCCTCCTGCGAGACGAACATGCCCTGCTTGCCTGGGTAGCGCTGGCCGGCCAGGGCCATCACTTCGTCCAGGCTGGCGCGCGGCGCGTCGGCCGGCATCTCGGCGGCCTCGATCTCGGTGCCCAGCAGGTGGCCGATCTCGTGGTGGAAGATCAACGGCAGGCCGGTCAGGCACAGCAGCAGCATGAACACGGTGCACACCAGGCTGGACCAGGTGTGCACCGCCTGCCAGCCGCGGATGGCGCGGGTGCTGAGCATGGCGCGCGCTTAGAAGTCGACGCTGGCCGACAGCACCAGCGTGCGCGGCTCGCCCAGCACCAGGTAGTTGGCGCCCGGGAATCCGCCGACGGAAGCCCAGTAGTCGCGGTCGGTCAGGTTGTTGATGTTGGCGCGCAGCGTGACGGCACGCTCGGCCACGGTGAAGCCGTAGCGCGCCCCCACGTCCAGCCGCGCCCACGACTTGACGGTGAGCGTGTTGGCCGCGTTGGCGTACTGCTTGCCGGTGTAGGTGACGCGGCCGGTGAGCGCCAGGCCGGGCACGCCGGGCACGTCCCAGTCGGCATTGGCGTTGAGCTGCCACTTCGGCGCGCCGACGGCGTCGTTGTCCTGCACGTCAGTGTGCAGGTAGGTGGCGCCGCCCAGCAGGCGCAGGCCGCGGGTGGCCTCGCCGAACACCGTGGCCTCGATGCCGCGGTTGGTCTGCTTGTAGGCCGAGCCGACGAAGCGCGTGCCCACCACGCCCGACACCGGCTTCTTCGCCTGGAACAGCGCCACGGTGCCGCCGAAGCGGCCCAGGTCCATCTTGGCACCCAGCTCCACCTGCTTGGTGACGTAGGGCGCGAAGATCTCGCCCTGGTTGTCCACCGGCGTCTGGTTGCCGTCCGGGCCGATGTACGACGCCGATGCCTCCTCGCCCTTGACCAGCCCTTCGGCATAGGTGGCGTAGACGGACACTTGTCTGGACAACTTCACCAGCAGGCCGGCCATCGGCGTGACCTTGCTCTCGTCGTAGTAGGCGTTCTGCACGCCGGTGTTGTAGTCGTAGCCGCGCGTCTCGATCGACTGGTGGCGGGCACCCAGCGTCAGCTTGATGGTGTCGTCGGCGAACGAGAGCGTGTCGGCGAGCGCCAGGCTGCGGGTACGGATGCGGCCCACCACGTGCGGGTCGTCCAGCGTGCCGCCAGTGAAGCTGGGCGTGGAAGGCGGCGTCACCGTGAACGGGTCGTAGAGGCTGTTGGCTGCATTGGGGCCCTGGAAGACGTAGGCGTTGCGCTCCTTGGCGGTGAACAACGAGGCCGACGCCACCAGCTGGTGCTTCACGCTGCCGGTGGTGAGCTCGTGCCGCAGCCCCAGCTCGCCGGTGGCGATGTCGTCGCGACGCACGTTCACGAAGCGGGAGACGCTGGTGGCGCCGCCATCGCCGGTCACCGTCACGCCGGCCAGGTCGTTGTATTCCTTGCCCTTGCGCGCACCGGCAGCCAGCCAGGCGGTGGTGCGCGGCGCCAGGTCCCATTCGGCGCGCAGGGTGCCGAAGGTGTCGCGCTCGTTCGACACGGTCCACGGCTGGCCGAAGTTGCCGTCGGCATCGGGTGGCTTGGGAATGTAGGTACCGGGCGTCACGCTGGGGCGGGTGCCGCTGAGCTGCTGGTCCTGGTAGCCGATGTCGGCCGACACGCGCACGTCGCGGTTGCGCCAGTCCACGCCCACGCCCAGCAGGCCCAGTTCGCGGTCCTCGCCGTCGATGGCGGTGTCGCCGTCGCGGCGCACGGCGGTCAGGCGCAGGCCGGTGCTCTTGTCGGGGCCGAAGCGGCGCGCCACGTCGGCCGCCAGGTAGCCCTGGCCGCCGCTTTCCACGCCCACCGTCACCTGGTTCACCGGCTCATTGGGGGCGCGCTTGGGCATCACGTTGATGGCACCGCCCAGGCCGCCGCCGTTGCCGGTGGGCGCCACGCCGTTGACGAAGCTGTTCGCACCGCGCAGCACCTCCACCCGCTCGATCAGCTCGGCTGCCAGGTATTGGCGCGGCAGCAGGCCGTACAGGCCGTTGTAGGCCATGTCGTCGGAATACACCGGAAAGCCGCGGATCAGGTACAGCTGCTGGTAGTTGCCGAAGCCGCGCGCCACGCGCACGGTCGGGTCGTTGCGCAGCACGTCGCCGATGCTGGCGGCCTGCTGGTTCTGGATCAGCTCCTGCGTGTAGCTGGTCTGGCTGAACGGCGTGTCCATCACGTCCTGGTTGCCGAACAGGCCGAGCCGGCCACCGCGCGCCACCTGGCGGCCGGCGTAGGGCGCCTTCAGGCCTTCGGCCGAGGCGTCGGCACTGGCGTTGATGATGACCTGCTGCACCGCCTGCGCCTGCGCGGTGGAGGTCAGGGCCGAAGCCAGGGCCAGGGTGGCCAGCGCCAGGGCGCTCAGGGAACAAGGAACAGACTGCACAACAGCTCCAAGGCGAATCGCATCAAGAATGATTCGCATTATGAGCGCGGCAGCTGGCGTTCCGTTCGCATTCGTCCTTGCGGACGATGGGTCGCTGCCGATATCCGAAGGGCCCGCCGCACCGCCGGTGGGGAAACGGAGCGGCGTCCGCGCCGTGCTGCCTCAGTCCACCGGCCCCGCGCCGCCGTCGTCGCCCAGCCAGGCCTGCACATCGTCCTCCGCCGGGTCGGCGTTGGTGCGTGCCAACGCCATCCAGGTGGCAAAGGGCACCGTCATCGGGCGGTGCGGCGCGGGGCGGGCGATCTCGATGCCGCCGTCACCCGCCAGCATCACGCCGAAGGCCGCAGGAATCTCGTCCGCGGTGCCGATGCCCTCGCGCAGCACGTACCAGCACTGGCAGGCGGTGGCTAGATAGGCCGCGCCCTTGGCCGGCTGCCGCAGGTCGGACAGCAGGTCGGAACGCCGCACCTTGATCTCGTGCACCACCGGCTCGGCGTAGGCTTCCACGGTGGTCTGGCGCAGGGAGAACACGTCGGGCTGGCACAGCATCCAGGCATCGTCCACCCGCGCGCGCAGGCTCAGCCGGCGCCAGGTGATGCGGCCCTGGTGCCGCATGCTGCGCGCCACTCGCGCGACCAGCTCTTCGTGCGCGTCCCGCGCGGCGCGGTTGGCATGCAGCGAGGCGGCGATCGCCTGCACCCCGGCGTCGGTCACCCGCAGCGTCACCCGCCCCTGGTCGTCCAGCAGCCGCTCCAGCAGTTGCAGCGCCAGCAATTCCGCCTCGATCAGGTCCTGGCAGGGCCAGCCGGCCGAGCGCCACATCTGCCGCAGACGCCGCAGATGCGGTCGCGTGATCGTGGGCATGCCGGTCCGTGTTGCCATCACGCCAATTTACCGGTTGCCGCTTGCGTGGCGAAGTGCGCGCGGCAGGCTGCCACGCGTCGTGCTGCGTTGCAACATCCGCGCCGCGCGCCGATCATGGTGCACCTCCCCCGAAAGGGCACCCTCTTAGGGGGTAGTTACGGCCATTTCATGCTGCTACAACAAGTTCGCAAAGCCGCAACAGCGCTCCGTCGGCGCACGGGCACCACGCAAAAAGCGGGCTGCATCGCAGCTGCTGCGCTACTTGACACATATTGTTGGCAACACATCGGTAACGTGGCCGCGCTGTCCGCGCCTCCGCCGGCGCCAGCAGAACCGACCAGACGTTCTTGGGGGGTGTTTCCGTGATCCGCTTGTTCAACCACTATATTCACCGGCGCTTGTTGCTGCAGGTGTTGTTCGATTACGGATTGATTGTTTCCGCTGTCATGGCCGCCATGGTCGTCGGCCGGCAGCACAGTGAATTCCTGCTGTCGATGACGGCCACCCACGGTTTGTCGCTGGCCACCTGCACCTTCGTGATCAATATCGCGTCGGGCTTCTACCAGCAAACCCACAACCGCTCCTTCACCGAAAGCCTGGCCCGCGCCGGGCTGGCCGCTCTTTTTGCGCTGCCGCTGGCCTATGCCATGTTTTCGCTGCTGCCCGTGGAAGTGGGCAGCCCGGCCTTCCTGCCGCTGGCGGCGATGAGCGCCGTGGCCGCGGTGATCGTGCACCGCGTGTACGCGGCGCATGCCGGCAAGCACGCCCGTGCGCGTTCACGCATCCTGGTGCTGGGTTCGGGCCCGGCAGCCAAGCTGGTGGGTGAAACCCTGCGCGCCTCCGATCCGTCGGCGGAAATCGTCGGTTATTTCCCGGCGCCGAACGAGCAGCAGGTAGCGGTACCGCCTTCGCAAATGCTGAGCGGCCATTCCCTGGCCGCCGCCGCGCTGAATGCCGGGGTGAGCGAAATCGTGGTGGCGGTGACGGAGCGCCGGGGCGGAAACATGCCGCTGCGCGACCTGCTGGACTGCAAGATCAAGGGCATCCGGGTGTCCGATATCTCCACCCACTTCGAGAAAACGCTGGGCAAGCTGCGGCTGGATTACGTCAACGCCGGCTGGCTGATTTTCGGCGATGGGTTTGACCAGGGCTTTTTCCGCACCGCGGTCAAGCGTTTGTTCGACATCTTGTCGGCGGCCGTGCTGCTGGTGGTGTCGGCACCGGTGATGCTGGTGACCATGCTGCTCATCCGCATGGAAAGCCCGGGCCCCGTGTTCTACCGGCAGCAGCGCGTGGGCTTGAACGGCGAATCGTTCGACGTCGTCAAGTTTCGCAGCATGCGCAACGACGCCGAAAAGGACGGCAAGCCGCGCTGGGCCACCGCAGCGGACGACCGCATCACCAAGGTCGGCCGCGTGATCCGCAAGCTGCGCATCGACGAACTGCCGCAATTGTTCAACGTGCTCAAGGGTGAAATGAGCATCGTGGGCCCCCGGCCGGAGCGTCCCTTCTTCGTCGAGAAACTCACGCAGGAGATCCCCTATTACGCGGTGCGCCACAGCATCAAGCCGGGCGTGACCGGCTGGGCGCAGGTGCGTTACCACTACGGCGCCACGGTGGAGGATTCGCAAGAGAAACTGCAGTTCGACCTGTACTACGTCAAGAACCACACCTTGTTCCTGGATCTGCTGATCCTGTTCGAAACCGTGGCCGTGGTGCTTACCGGCAAGGGCGCCCGCTAGGCGCCTGCCATGCCGGCCATCCGCCGGCGGCAGTCCGAAGCCCGCGATGCTGGCCCTGCCGCCCTGACCGGCGGCTTCTTTCTCCGGATGTGATTTGGCTGACTTCGCGGTCTACGGCTGGGGTTTCACCGCCGTCGCCTACACGGCGTTTGCACTGAGCCTGCGCAGCGCCGCACGGCTGTTTGCCCACCACGTGGGCGCCCACCGCCTGTTCGCACTGGCAATGTCGGCCACGGCCGTGTGGGCCGCCACCGGCTGGCTGGCCCTGGCGCTGCAAAGCGTGGTGGCCACCTGGTTGTTCGCGCTGTTCGACACGGCGCGCTATGCCTTCGTATTCGTGTACCTGCTGCAGGTGTTGCAGCCGGAACAGCGCCGGTTTCGTGGCCTGCGCGCCGGTGCTGCGCTGATGGTGGCCGGCGCGCTGCTGGCCAGCCTGATGGGACTGCTGCAGGACATCTGGCCCTGGACCATTGGCCGCTGGAGTTATCTGGCGCCGCTGATGCTGCCGGTATTCGGCCTGATTCTGCTGGAGCAGCTCTACCGCCGCACCCCGCGCGAATTCCACTGGAACATCAAGCCGCTCTGCCTGGGCCTCGGTTTCGTCTTCATTTACGACGTGTACCTGTTTTCCCAGTCGGTCCTGTTCGGCGGATTGGACGACGCGGGATTGGCTACCCGGGGGCCGGTGCATGCCATGGCCGTGCCGCTGTTGTTCATCGCCACCCGCCGCCATGCGGACTGGCGCGCCAGCGCGCAAATGTCGCGCGCGGTGGTATTCCATACCGCCACCTTGATGTTCGTGGGCGCCTACCTGCTGGTGGTGGCCGCCATCGGCTATTACGTTCAGTATTTCAGTGGCGACTGGGGCCGCGCGCTGCAGCTGGCCACGGTGTTCCTGGCGCTGCTGTTCCTGGCGGTGCTGATGCTGTCGGGATCGGTGCGGGCGCGGCTGCGGGTATTCATCGCCAAGAACTTCTTCGCCTACCGGTACGACTATCGGGCGGAATGGCTGCGATTCACCGCGCGGCTGTCAGGCGACCCATCCGCGCCCGACATGGGCGCGCGCGTGGTGCAGGGCTTGGCGGAAATGCTGCAGTGCCCCGGCGGCGCCTTGTGGGCGTTGGCATCGCGGCACGAAGAGTATTCGCTGGTCGCACGCTGGAATGTCCCGCCGTTGGCGGCGGCGGAGCCGGCCCATTCCCCACTGTGCCGGTTCCTGTGTGATACCGGCTGGATCATCGACCTGGATGAATACCGTGCACGCCCCGCCGCCTACAAGGGCCTGGTGATTCCCAGTTGGCTGACCGAGCATGCGGCCTTCTGGCTGGTGATTCCCTTGTTCGTCGGCCCGGCGGATCTACTGGGTTTCGTGGTGCTCAAGCGCCCGGCGCATGCCGGCAGCGTGACCTGGGAAGTGCGCGACCTGCTCAAAACCGCCAGCCGGCAAGGTGCGAGTTTCCTCGCGCAGTCCCGCGCGACCGAAGCCTTGCTGGAAGCACAGAAATTCGATGCCTTCCACCGCATGTCGGCTTTCGTGGTGCACGACCTGAAAAACATCATCACGCAGCTGTCGCTGATGATGCAGAACGCCAAGCGCCTGAAAAACAACCCGGAGTTCCAGCAGGACATGCTGCTGACGGTCGAAAGCTCCCTGGAGAAGATGCAGGCGCTGATGCAGCAGTTGCGCGAAGGAGACAAACCGCTGGGCGTGGTCTGCGGCGTCGACATGGGCGTTGTGTCGGAGCAAGTGCGCGCTACCGCTGCAGCCCGCGGCAGAACTGTGGCGCTGGAGATACACGACACACTTTTTGTCCGCGGCCAGGAAGAACGCCTGGCACGAGTCTTGGGACACCTGGTGCAGAACGCGCTGGACGCCACCCCGCCCGACGGCCGGGTGTCGGTGAGAGTGGAGCGTTCGGGCGGCAACCAGGCCCGCGTGGTCGTGGCCGACACCGGCCAGGGCATGAGCCCGGAGTTCGTCAACACCCGGCTGTTCAAGCCGTTCAGCACCACCAAGCCGGCCGGCATGGGCATCGGTGCCTATGAAAGCCACCAGTACGTGAGCGAGCTGGGCGGCCGCATCGAGGTGGACAGCGCGGTGGGCCGCGGCACCACCATCACGCTGCTGCTGCCCCTTCATGATGCGAAGATGCCTTCCGAAGCCGACCTGATGAGCGCCCCATGAGTACCGCGAAGTCGCCCCAGCTGCTGATCGTCGAGGACGACCTCGCGCTGCAGAAACAGATCAAGTGGTCGCTCGACCGCTTCGAGTCGGTGACGGCCGCCGACCGGGACAGCGCGCTGGTGCAGTTTCGCCGCTGCACGCCGCCGGTGGTCACCATGGACCTGGGCCTGCCGCCCGACAAGGACTCGGTGTCCGAAGGCTTCGCGCTGCTGGAGAAGCTGCTCGACCTGGACCCAGGTGTGAAGGTCATCGTGCTCACCGGCCAGAACGACCGCACCAACGCCCTGCGCGCGGTGGAGCTGGGCGCCTATGACTTCCTGGCCAAGCCCTTCGAGGTGGAGCTACTGAACCTGACGGTGGAGCGTGCGCTGCGCCTGCATGAGCTGCAGGCCGAGAACCAGCGCCTGCGCGAGCTGCGCGGCACCGAGCTCACCCAGGGCGTGACCACCCGCGACCCGGAGATGCTGAAGATCTGCCGCATGGTGGAGAAGGTGGCGCCCAGCAATGCCAGCGTGATGCTGCTGGGCGAAAGCGGCACTGGCAAGGAGGTGCTGGCCCAGGCGCTGCACCAGGCTTCACGGCGCAGCGGCAAGTTCGTGGCGATCAACTGCGCGGCCATTCCGGAGAACCTGCTGGAAAGCGAGCTGTTCGGCTACGAGAAGGGTGCTTTCACCGGCGCGGTCAAGACCACGCCCGGCCGCATTGAGACGGCGCACGGCGGCACGCTGATGTTCGACGAGATCGGCGACCTGCCGCATTCGCTGCAGGCCAAGCTGCTGCGCTTCCTGCAGGAGCGCACGATCGAGCGCATCGGTGCGCGCCAGTCCATCGCGGTGGACGTGCGGGTGGTCTGCGCCACCCACCAGGACCTGAAGGCGCTGATCGGCGAACAGCGCTTCCGCGAGGACCTGTACTACCGGCTGGCCGAGATCGTGGTCAACATCCCGCCGCTGCGCAGCCGCGCGGGCGACGCCGCGCTGCTGGCCCATGCCTTCCTCAAGCGCTTCTCGCAGGAGCAGCGCAGCACCATGCGCTTCACGGAGGACGCGCTGCGCGCCATCGAGGCCTATGCCTGGCCGGGCAACGTGCGCGAGCTGGTCAGCGTGATCAAGCGCGCGACCATCATGGCCGAGGGCGACCGCATCACCTGCGAGGACCTGGGCCTGCCCGACGTGGCGCCGCCTTCGGATGCCGGCGAGACCGCCTTCGACCTGCGCCTGGCGCGCGAGACGGCCGAGCGCGAGACGATCCTGGCCGCGCTGGCCCGGGCCAACGGCAACATCCAGAAGACCTCCGAGCTGCTGGGCGTGAGCCGGCCCACGCTGTACGACCTGATCGGCCGGCTGAACATCCGCGTGGAACGGGCCTGACGGGGTAAAACCGCGGTTGTCTTCCCTCACCGCGAAAGGATTCCCATGGCCCAGACCCGCAATGTCGCCGTGCTCGTCGGCAGCCTGCGCAAGGACTCGTTGAACCGCAAGCTGGCGCTGGCGCTCGCCGCCATGGCCCCCGAAGGCCTGCGGCTGCAGATCGTCGAGATCGGCGCGCTGCCGCTGTACAACGCCGACGACGAGGCCAACCCGTCTCCGGCCGTCACCACCTTCAAGCAGCAGATCAAGCCCGCCGACGCGCTGCTGTTCATCACGCCCGAATACAACCGCTCGGTGCCCGGCGTGCTGAAGAACGCCATCGACCATGCCTCCCGCCCCTATGGCCAGAGCGTGCTCAGCGGCAAGCCCGGCGCGGTGATCACGTTGTCGCCCGGTGCGATCGGCGGCTTCGGCGCCAACCACCACCTGCGCCAGTCGCTGGTGTTCCTGGACGTGCCGGTGCTGCAGCAGCCCGAGGCCTACATCGGCGGCGCGGGCGAACTGTTCGACCAGCTGGGCGCCATCAAGAAACCCGACACCCAGGCCTTCCTGCAGAAGTTCCTGGGCGCCTTCGCCGGCTGGATCGAGCGCAACGCCGCCCCTGCGGCCTGAAGGCTTAACCGTCGGCCAAAGTGCGCGGGCTAGCATGGCCCGCATGACGCACCCCTTCCTGCTCACACGCCGGCGCACGCTCGGCAGCCTGGCGGCCGCGGCGGCCGCCACGCCCTGGCTGGCCGCCCGGGCCGCCACGCCACCGGGCCCGGGCGCCCGGTCCGCCGAGGTGGCGCTGCCTTCCCTGGGCCTGCGGCAACGCACGCTGGCCAACGGGCTGCAGGTCATCGCGCTGCCCGACCGCGGCACCGCGACCGCCAGCGTGCAGGTCTGGTACCGGGTGGGCGGCAAGGACGACCCGCCCGGCCGCTCCGGCTTCGCGCACCTGTTCGAGCACATGATGTTCAAGCGCACCCGGTACATGGCCGCGGAGATGTTCGACCGGCTGACCGAGGACGTGGGCGGCATCAACAACGCCTTCACCGCCGAGGACGTGACCGCCTACCAGAGCGAGGTGCCGGCCAACCACCTGGAACGCCTGCTGTGGGCCGAGGCCGAGCGCATGCAGCACCTGGAGGTGGACCAGCCCAGCTTCGACAGCGAACGTGCCGTGGTGCAGGAGGAACTCCGCCAGCGCGTGCTGGCCAGCCCCTACGGCCGGCTGTTCCATGCGCTGCCTGGACTGGCCTTCGAGCAGCATCCCTACCGCCGCCCGGTGGTGGGCAGCATCGAGGACCTGAACGCCGCCACGCTGGACGACGTGAAGGCCTTCCACCGCACCTACTACCGGCCGGACAACGCGGTGCTGATCGTGGCCGGCCATTTCGATGATGCCGCGCTGGACGCCGCGGTGGACCGCTACTTCGGCCACATCCCCCGGCCCGCCGAGGCCATTCCCCGCGTGGCGGTGCAGGAGCCCGCGCGCGCTCGCGACGTACGCAGCACGCTGGCCGCGCCGCGGGTGCCGCTGTCGGCGGTGGCGCTGGTGTGGAAGGGCCCCGCGGCCCGGCACGAGGACGCCGCCGCGCTGGACGTGGCCTCCGCGCTGCTGTCGGGCGGCGAATCGTCCCGCATGAACCAGGCGCTGGTGTACCGGGACCGCGTGGCGCAGGCCGCCGGCTTCCAGACCCAGCTCAACGCCGACGCCGGCATGCTGGTGGCCTATGCCATCGGTGTCGGCGGCAAGCCGGCGGCGCAGCAGCTGCCCGCGCTGGAAGCGGCGCTGATGCGCGAAATCACGGCGCTGTCGCGCGGGTCCATCGCGCAGGCCGAGTTCGACAAGGTGCGCACCCAGCTGCTCACCGCCGCGCTGGCCGAGCGCCAGACGCCCAACGGCCGCGCCACCGCCGCCGGCTGGGCGGTGATCCAGTACGGCGATGCCCGCCAGGCCGACCAGGTGCTGCAGCGGCTGCAGGCGGTGCGTGCGGCCGACGTGCAGCGTGTGCTGCGCCGCCACCTGCTGCAGGCGCGCAGCGCCACCCTCCATTACGTGCAGGCCGAAGCGCCCGCCGCCGCGCCGCCCGACGCGGCCGCCAGCCAGAAAGGCCGCCCATGATCCGCCGCCGCCAACTCATCGGCAGCCTGCCCGCCGCTGCCGCCCTGCTGGCCACGCTGCCCGCCGGCGCCGCCACGCCCGACGACCTGAGCGCACCACCACCGGCCGGCCCGCCGCACGCGGTGACGGTGCCGCCCCTGCATGAAAGCCGGCTGGACAACGGCGTGAACGTGGTGGTGGCCCCGCGCCGCGGCCTGCCGCTGGTGAGTGCCTGGCTGCTGGTGCGCGTGGGCGCCGAGACAGATCCGCTGGACCGCGCCGGTCGTGCCGACATGCTGGCCGCGCTGCTCACCCAGGGCGCGCGGCGCGACGGCCGTGCCGTGTCCGCGCCGGAGCTGGCGCGCCAGGCGGAGGCGCTGGGCGGCTCGCTGTCGGCCAGCAGCGGCTGGCGCGCCACCAGCCTGGGCATGACGGTGACCACGCCGCGCCTGGATGCGGCGCTGTCGCTGATGAGCGACGTGCTGCGCCAGCCGACGCTGGCCGCCGACGAGATGGACCGGCTGCGTGTGCAGGCGGTGGATGCGTTGAAGGTGAGCAACAGCGACCCCGGCAGCATCGCCAGCCGGGTGGCCCGCCGGCTCTACTGGGGAGGCAGCGCCTACGGCGGCGTGAGCACCGAACAGACGCTGCAGCGCCTGCGGCGCGACGACCTGCAGGCGCTGCATGCGCAGGGCTTCCGGCCGGAGGACACCCTGCTGGTGCTGGCCGGCGACCTCACGCCCGAGCGCGGGCTGGCGCTGGCGCAGCAGCACCTGGGCAGCTGGCGGCCCAGCCGCATTGCGCCGCTGGCGCGCCGCGACGGCCGGCCCGCGCCGCTGGCACCCCGCACGGTGCTGGTGAACCTGCCCGGCGTGGGCCAGAGCAGCGTGACCGTGCTGGCGCCCTTCACTTCGCTGGCGCCGGACGACGTGGCCGAGCTGCGCATCGGCCAGGTGGCCAATGCGGTGCTGGGCGGCGGGTATTCCGCGCGGCTCAACCAGGAGGTGCGCATCAAGCGCGGGCTGAGCTATGGCGTCGGCACCAGCGCCGAGCAGCATGCCGAGGGCGGCCTGTGGGAAGCCAGCGCGCAGACCGACCACCGCAATGCGGCCCAGGTGGCCGAGCTGCTGCGGGCCCAGGTGCTGGGCCTGGCCACCACGCCGCCCACCGCCGACGAACTGGCCGCACGCCAGGCCACGCTGGTGGGCGGCTTCGCGCGGCGGCTGGACACCAATGCCGGCATCGCCTCGCTGATCACCGCGCGCTGGGCCAGTGGCCGGCCGCTGTCGGAGCTCGACCGCTTCGTGCAGGAGGTGCTGGCCGTCACGCCCGGCCAGGTGCAGGAGTTCGCCCGGCGCCGCTGGCCGGCCAGCGACTTGCGCACCGTGGTGGTGGGCGACTTCAGCGCCGCGCCGGAGGTGTTCGATGCCCTGGCCGCCGCCGACGCCAGCACCCTGCGTCTGCAGGCCGGCGAGCTGGACTTCGGCGGCCCGGGACTGCAGCAGGCGGCCGCCCGCTGAGCCGTGGCGGGGGCGGCGGCGGGCGCGGTTACTTGGCCGTGGCCTGCCGCACCGCGTGCTCCCAGCCTTCCATCAGCGCCTGGGCACGCTCGCGCGGCAGCGTCGGCAGGAAGCGGCGCTGCACCTGCCACTGGGCGCTCAGCTCGTCCAGGCTGCCGAACACGCCGGTGGCCAGGCCGGCCAAGTAGGCGGCGCCGAGCGCGGTGGTCTCGATGACCTGCGGCCGCACCACCGGCACGCCCAGCAGGTCGGCCTGGAACTGCATCAGCAGATCGTTGACGCAGGCGCCGCCGTCCACCCGCAGCTCGCTCACCGGCGCGCCGCCGGCAGCCACCGCGTCGCGGCTCATCGCCTGCAGCAGTGCGGCGCTCTGGAAGGCGATGCTTTCCAGCGCCGCGCGGGCGATGTGGGCCACGGTGGTGCCGCGGGTCACGCCGACGATGGCGCCGCGCGCATCCGCGTCCCAGTAGGGGGCGCCCAGGCCGGTGAAGGCCGGCACGAACACCACGCCACCCGCATCGGGCACGCTCTCGGCCAGCGCCTGCACCTGCGCGCTGCTCTCGATGGCACGCAGGCCGTCGCGCAGCCACTGCACCACCGCGCCGCCGATGAACACGCCGCCCTCGAAGGCGTACTGCGGCGTGCCGTCGATCTGTGCGGCGGCGGTGGTCAGCAGCCCGTTGGCCGAAGTCTCGAAGCGCGGGCCGGTGGGCATCAGCATGAAGCAGCCGGTGCCGTAGGTGTTCTTGGCCAGCCCGGGGCGGAAGCAGGCCTGGCCGAACAGCGCGCTCTGCTGGTCGCCCGCCATGCCGGCGATGGGCACCGCGGCGCCCAGGAATTCGGGGTCGGCCACGCCGAACACGTGGCTGGACGGATGCACCTCGGGCAGCACGCTGGCCGGGATCTTCAGCAGCTGCAGCAGCTCCTCGTCCCACTGGTTGCGGCGGATGTCGAACAGCATCGTGCGCGAGGCATTGCTCACGTCGGTGGCATGTACCTGCCCGCGCGTGAGCTGCCACAGCAGCCAGCTGTCCACGGTGCCGAAGGCGAGTTCGCCGCGCTCGGCGGCCTCGCGTGCGCCGGCCACGTGGTCGAACAGCCAGCGCAGCTTGGTGGCCGAGAAGTAGGCGTCGATCACCAGCCCGGTGGTCCGCTGCACCCGCTCGCCCATGCCGGCGTCGCGCAGCTCGGCGCACAGCGGCTCGGCGCGGCGGTCCTGCCAGACGATGGCGTTGTGGATGGGCTCGCCGGTGCGGCGGTTCCACAGCAGCGTGGTCTCGCGCTGGTTGGTGATGCCGATGCCGGCCAGGTCGGCGGGCGCGAGGCGTGCTGCTTCCAGCGCTTCGCGGGCGGTGGCCAGCTGCGAGGTCCAGATCTCCTTCGGGTCGTGCTCCACCCAGCCGGGCTGCGGGTAGATCTGGCGGAACTCGCGCTGCGCCATCGCGACGATGGTGCCGCGGTGGTCGAACACGATGCTGCGCGAGCTGGACGTGCCCTGGTCCAGTGCCAGCAGGTAGCGGGCGGTCATGCTTTGTCTCCTGATTCGTCGGCGCCGCCCCCGGCCACCACGCACTGCACGCCGGCCTCGGCCAGCAGGTGGGCGAAGGGCGGTGGCGGCGGCTGGTCGGTGAACAGGCGGTCCACCTGCTCCAGCCGGCCCAGTTCCACCATCGCGGGGCGGTTGAACTTGCTGTGGTCGGCGGCCAGCCACACCTCGCGCGAATGCTCGAGGATGGCGCGCGCCACCTTCACCTCGCGGTAGTCGAAATCGCGCAGCGTGCCGTCGTCCTCGATGGCCGAGATGCCGATCAGCCCGATGTCCACCTTGAACTGGCGGATGAAGTCGACCGTGGCCTCGCCCACGATGCCGCGGTCGCGTCCGCGCACCACGCCGCCGGCCACGATGACCTCGCAGTCCGGGTTGTCGGACAGGATCGCCGCCACGTTCAGGTTGTTGGTGATCACGCGCAGGCCCTTGCGCTGCAGCAGCTCATGCGCGATGGCCTCGGTGGTGGTGCCGATGTTGAGGATGAGCGAGCAGCCGTCGGGCAGCGCCTGCGCTGCGGCGCGCGCGATGCGGCGCTTGGCGTCGTCGTTCAGCAACTGGCGCTGCCGGTAGGCGATGTTCTCGGTGGTGGAGCTGGGCACCCGCGCGCCGCCGTGAAAACGCGCCAGCATGCCGGCGTCGCACAGCAAACGAACATCGCGCCGCGCGGTTTGCAGCGTCACGCCGAAGTGCTCGGCCAGCGTTTCGACCGACACCGAACCGCGTGTCTTCACGAGGGCCAGCATGCCTTCCTGGCGGGGATTGGGGTTCAGCGTTTGGGCCACGGCTGGGAGGGTAGGGGCAAAAGCGCCTTCTGCCTCCCGGCGGTTTGCCTACTTGCCAAGGCTCGCTGAAGCGGCTAAAACGAAAAAAGAAGCGCGATAACGAACGCGAAACGAACTTCAAACGAACGCCGGGACGCCGGCCGCTGACCAGGAGACATGCCCTTGAACCCGCTGCCCACCGGCGACAACACCTTGTCGTGCGACGTGCTCGTCGTCGGCGGCGGCATCAATGGCGCCGGCATCGCCCGCGACCTGGCCGGCCGCGGCGCCAAGGTGGTGCTGTGCGAGCAGCACGACCTGGCGCAGCACACGTCCTCCTCCTCCACCAAGCTGATCCACGGCGGCCTGCGGTACCTGGAGTACTACGAGTTCTCGCTGGTGCGCAAGGCGCTGGCCGAGCGCGAGGTGCTGATCAAGGCGGCGCCGCACATCATGTGGCCGCTGCGCTTCGTGATGCCGCACGACCCCAAGGCCAACTTCCTGCGGCCCGCGTGGATGATCCGCGCCGGCCTGTTCCTGTACGACCACCTGGCCAAGCGCGAGGTGCTGCCCGGCAGCACCACCGTCGACCTGCGCCGCCATCCGGCCGGCCAGCCGCTGAAGCCGGGCTTCACCAAGGGCTTCGTGTATTCCGACGGCTGGGTGGACGATGCCCGGCTGGTGCTGCTGAATGCGCTGGATGCGCAGGCGCACGGCGCCCGCATCTTCACCCGCACGGCCTGCATCCAGGCCGAGCGCGGCCCGCAAGGCTGGAAGGCCACGCTGCGCCATGCCGATGGCACGCTGCAGCCGGTGCAGGCCCGCTCGCTGGTGAATGCGGCCGGCCCGTGGACGGCGCAGTTCCTCAAGCAGCAGGCCAACCTGCAGGGCACCAAGAGCCTGCGGCTGGTCAAGGGCTCGCACATCGTGGTGCCGAAGATGTTCGACCACGACCATGCCTACATCTTCCAGAACCCCGACAAGCGCATCATCTTCGCCATCCCGTACGAAGGCGACTTCACGCTGATCGGCACCACCGACATCGAGCACCACGGCGCCATCGGCACCGCGCGCATCGACGAGGCCGAGATCCGCTACCTGTGCGAGCAGGCCAGCCGCTACTTCGCCCGCGCGGTGCGGCCGGCCGACGTGGTGTGGACCTACAGCGGCGTGCGCCCGCTGCTGGACGATGAATCGAGCGACGCCTCGGCCGTCACGCGCGACTACGTGCTGGAGCTGGACACCGGCGCGGCGCCGCTGCTGAGCGTATGGGGCGGCAAGATCACCACCTTCCGCAAGCTGGCCGAGGAAGCGGCCGACATGCTGCAGGCCCCGCTGGGCCTGGCCCAGGGCGCCTGGACGGCCGGCGCGGTGATGCCCGGCGGCGACATCGCGGCCTGGCCCGAGGTGGCGCTGCCCAGCCTGTCCGCACCCGCCGCCGCGCGCCGCCGTGCCGCGCCCACGCCGGTGGCCGATGCGGACGCGATCCCGCGCTTCGAGGCCGCGCTGGGCCGCAGCCACGCCTGGCTGCCCGCCCCCCTGCGTGCGCGCTGGGCCCGCAGCTATGGCAGCCGCGTCGCGCTGATCCTGCCGCCGGAAGCCGCCGCGCTGGAGGCGCTGGGCGCCCAGGTGGCGCCGCAGCTCTTCGAGGCCGAGCTGCTCTACCTGCACGAGCACGAATGGGCCCGCAGCGCCGACGACGTGCTGTGGCGCCGCACCAAGCTCGGCCTGCACATGGCCGAGGCCCAGCGCGCCGCCGTGGCCGCGTGGTGGGCCGCCCGTTTCCCAGGCGAGAACGACCCCGCCGACCAGACCATGGCCGGCCTGCCGCCAAGCCGGGCCGCAACCGCCCGCACCGCTTCCTAGAAGACTGGACAAGATGGAACTCTCGTTGGAACGCGTCGACAAGCAGGTGGGCGCCGAAGCCCACCTGTACCCGATCGACCTGCGGCTGCAGCCGCGTGCGGTGACCGTGCTGCTGGGCGCCACCCAGGCCGGCAAGACATCGCTGATGCGCCTGATGGCCGGGCTGGACACGCCTTCGCACGGCAAGGTGCTGGTGGATGGCCGCGACGTCACCGGCGTGCCGGTGCGCGAGCGCAACGTGGCCATGGTCTACCAGCAGTTCATCAACTACCCGTCGATGACGGTGGCCGAGAACATCGCCTCGCCGCTGAAGCTGCAGGGCAAGCTGGACCGCGCCGCCATCGACCGCCAGGTGCTGGCCCTGGCCGAGCGGCTGCACATCGATCCCTTCCTGAAGCGCCTGCCGTCGGAGCTGTCGGGCGGCCAGCAGCAGCGCGTGGCCATGGCCCGCGCGCTGGCCAAGGGCGCTCCGCTGCTGCTGCTGGACGAGCCGCTGGTCAACCTGGACTACAAGCTGCGCGAAGAGCTGCGCGAGGAACTGGTCGGCCTGTTCGCCGGTGGCGATTCCACCGTGGTGTACGCCACCACCGAGCCCACCGAGGCCTTGCTGCTGGGTGGCTACACCGCGGTGATGGATGCGGGCGAGCTGCTGCAATACGGCCCCACCTCGCAAGTGTTCCACCGGCCGCAGTCCATCCGCGTGGCACGTGCTTTCAGCGATCCGCCGATGAACCTGCTGCCGGCCACCGCCGCGCCCGGCGGCGTGCAGCTGGCCGGCGGCCCGTTGCTGGCCCTGCCGCTGCCGGGCTCCACGGCGCCCGGCGCGCTGACGGTGGGCGTGCGCGCACCGGCCTTCCGCGTGGTGGGCCGGCCCGGCGACCTGGCCCTGCCCGGCCAGGTGGAGTTGGCCGAGATCAGCGGCTCCGACACCTTCGTGCACGTGGCCACCGCGGTGGGCGAGGTGGTGGCGCAGCTCACCGGCGTGCATGTGCTGGACCTGGCCAGCCAGGTGACGCTGTATCTGGACCCGGCGCAGGTGTACGTGTTCGACGCGGCCGGCGACCTGCTCGTGGCCCCGGCGGGATTGAACTGACATGGCACGCATCGACCTCGACCTGGCGCACAGCTACCGCCCCGATCCGCAGCAGGACAGCGACTACGCGCTGCTGCCGCTGAAGATGAGCTTCGTGGATGGCGGCGCCTATGCGCTGCTGGGCCCCTCGGGCTGCGGCAAGACCACCATGCTCAACATCATCTCGGGCCTGGTGCAGCCATCGCACGGCACGGTGAAGTTCGACGACCGCGACGTCACCCGCGCTTCGCCTCAGGAACGCAACATCGCGCAGGTGTTCCAGTTCCCGGTGATCTACGACACGATGACCGTGGGCGAGAACCTGGCCTTCCCGCTGAAGAACCGCGGCGTGGCGCCGGCGCGCATCAAGGAGCGCGTGGGCCGCATCGCCGAGATGCTGGAGATGAGCGGCCAGCTCGACATGCGCGCCTCCGGCCTGGCGGCCGACGCCAAGCAGAAAATCTCACTGGGCCGCGGCCTGGTGCGCGAGGACGTCAGCGCCGTGCTGTTCGACGAGCCGCTGACCGTCATCGACCCGCACCTGAAGTGGCAGCTGCGTCGCAAGCTCAAGCAGATCCACCATGAGCTCAAGCTCACGCTGATCTACGTCACCCACGACCAGGTGGAGGCACTCACCTTCGCCGACCAGGTGGTGGTGATGACCCGTGGCCGCGCGGTGCAGGTGGGCAGTGCCAGCGACCTGTTCGAGCGGCCGCGCCATACCTTCGTCGGCCACTTCATCGGCTCGCCGGGCATGAACTTCCTGCCCGCGCAATGGGACGGCCGCCTGCTCAGCGTGGCCGGCCGGCCGATGCCCGGCGTGCCGGCGCTGCCCGGGCTGGGCCAGGCCGGCGAATTCACCCTGGGCGTGCGGCCCGAGTACGTGGCCCTGGCCCGCGAAGGCGACGTGGGCGCGCTGCCGGCCACCGTCACGCGGCTGCAGGACGTGGGCACCTACCAGCTGCTCACCGCCCGCGTGGGCGAGGTGCTGCTGAAGGCCCGGCTGGCCCCCGGCACGCCGGTGCCCGGCGAAGGCAGCACCGCCTGGCTGGCCGTGGTGGGCCCGCACACCTGCTTCTACAAGAACGAGGAGCTCATCGCATGAGCGCGATCAAACCCGTCAACCAGAAGGCCTGGCTGCTCGTGCTGCCGGTCTTCATCTGCGTGGCCTTCTCGGCCATCCTGCCGTTGATGACGGTGGTGAACTACTCGGTGCAGGACATCATCAGCCCCGAGCGGCGCGTGTTCGTCGGCACCGAATGGTTCGCCAGCGTGATGCGCGACGAGGAACTGCACGGCGCACTGCTGCGGCAGATCGTCTATTCGCTGTCGGTGCTGGCGGTGGAGATCCCGCTGGGCATCATGCTGGCCCTGGCCATGCCGGCCCAGGGCTGGAAGGCCTCGGCCGTGCTGGTGCTGGTGGCGCTGTCGCTGCTGATCCCGTGGAACGTGGTGGGCACCATCTGGCAGATCTACGGCCGCGCCGACATCGGCCTGCTCGGCCACACGCTGGAGCAGCTGGGCTTCGACTACAGCTACACCGGCAATGCCACGCATGCCTGGCTCACGGTGCTGGTGATGGACGTGTGGCACTGGACGCCGCTGGTGGCGCTGCTTTGTTATGCCGGCCTGCGCAGCATCCCCGATGCGTACTACCAGGCCGCGCGCATCGACGGTGCCAGCAAGTTCGCGGTGTTCCGCTACATCCAGCTGCCCAAGATGCGCGGCGTGCTGATGATCGCGGTGCTGCTGCGCTTCATGGACAGCTTCATGATCTACACCGAGCCCTTCGTGCTCACCGGCGGCGGCCCGGGCAATGCCACCACCTTCCTCAGCCAGTACCTCACGCAGAAGGCGGTCGGCCAGTTCGACCTGGGCCCGGCGGCGGCGTTCTCGCTGATCTATTTCTTCATCATCCTGCTGCTGTGCTTCATCCTCTACAACTGGATGCAGCGCGTGGGCACGGCCGACAAGGAGCACGCAGGTGAATAAGACCGGCTTCCAGAAGAGGACGCTGTTCCTCATCCTCTACCTCGTCTTCGCCATCCTGCCGATCTACTGGATGACGATGATGTCGTTCAAGACGAACCAGGAGATCCTGTCGAGCTTCAGCCTGTGGCCGCAGGAGTTCACCTGGGACAACTACCACCGCATCTTCACCGACGAGAGCTGGTACTCGGGCTACATCAACAGCCTGATCTACGTGGCCATCAACACCGTCATCAGCATCAGCGTGGCGCTGCCGGCGGCCTATGCCTTCAGCCGCTACAGCTTCCTGGGCGACAAGCATGTGTTCTTCTGGCTGCTGACCAACCGCATGACGCCGCCGGCGGTGTTCCTGCTGCCGTTCTTCCAGCTCTACACCACCGTGGGGCTGATGGACACGCACCTGGCCGTGGCACTGGCGCACCTGGTGTTCAACGTGCCGCTGGCGGTGTGGATCCTGGAAGGCTTCATGAGCGGCATCCCGCGCGAGATCGACGAGACGGCCTACATCGACGGCTACAGCTTCCCGCGCTTCTTCCTCACCATCTTCCTGCCGCTGATCAAGGCGGGCGTGGGCGTGGCGGCGTTCTTCTGCTTCATGTTCAGCTGGGTGGAGCTGCTGCTGGCGCGCACGCTCACCAGCGTGAACGCCAAGCCCATCGTCGCGACGATGACCCGCACGGTGAGCGCATCGGGCATGGACTGGGCCACGCTGGCCGCGGCCGGCGTGCTCACCATCGTGCCGGGCGCCATCGTCATCTGGTTCGTGCGCCACTACATCGCCAAGGGCTTTGCCATGGGGAGAGTTTGAGATGTTCACCTGGATGGTCTGGACCACGCCGGTCGCGATCTTCTTCATCTGCATCGCGCTGATGCTCGCGGGCATGACCGTGTGGGAACTCCGCAGTCCCACCGTGCTGCGCAAGGGCTGGCTGCCGATGGCCACCACGCGCGGGGACAGGCTCTTCATCGGCCTGCTCACCGCGGCCTACATCAACCTGGCCTTCGTCGGCCTGGGGGAGCACCTGGCGCAGTGGTTCTCGCTGGAGAACGAGCCCAGCGTGTGGATCAGCTTCGTGCTGTCGATGGCCGTGCTGGCCGTGATCATGAAGAAGGGCTAGCGCCCGCAATGACAAAGGGAATCCGGCCCGGTGCTTCCCCGGGGCCGTGGTCACCCAAGCCGCAGTAGCGGGGAAGCACACCGAGGAGACAGACATGAATTTGCGATACAGCGCACTCGCCCTGGCGGCCCTGCTGGCCGTGGCCGGGCACACCGCGCAAGCGGGCGAGGCCGAGGCCAAGAAGTGGGTGGACAGCGAGTTCCAGCCGTCCACGCTGAACAAGGACCAGCAGATGGCGGAGATGAAGTGGTTCATCGAAGCCGCCAAGAAGCTGCAGGCCAAGGGCGTGAAGGAGATCTCCGTGGTCTCCGAGACCATCACCACGCACGAGTACGAGGCCAAGACCCTGGCCAAGGCCTTCAGCGAGATCACCGGCATCACCGTCAAGCACGACCTGATCCAGGAAGGCGACGTGGTCGAGAAGCTGCAGACCTCGATGCAGTCGGGCAAGAGCATCTACGACGGCTGGATCAGCGACTCCGACCTGATCGGCACCCACTACCGCTACGGCAAGGTGCTCAACCTGACGGACTACATGACCGGCGCCGGCAAGGAGTACACCAACCCCGGCCTGGACCTGAAGGACTTCATCGGCACCAAGTTCACCACCGCGCCCGACGGCAAGCTGTACCAGCTACCCGACCAGCAGTTCGCCAACCTGTACTGGTTCCGCGCCGACCTGTTCGCGCGCCAGGACCTGAAGGACAAGTTCAAGGCCAAGTACGGCTACGACCTGGGCGTGCCGCTGAACTGGAGCGCCTACGAGGACATTGCCGAGTTCTTCACCAACGACGTGAAGACGGTGGACGGCAAGGCCATCTACGGCCACATGGACTACGGCAAGAAGGACCCGTCGCTGGGCTGGCGCTTCACCGACGCCTGGCTGTCGATGGCCGGCACCGCCGACATCGGCGCGCCCAACGGGCTGCCGATCGACGAGTGGGGCATCCGCGTGGCCGACGACAAGTGCACGCCGGTGGGCGCCGCCGTGGAGCGTGGCGGTGCCACCAACTCGCCGGCTGCCGTCTACGCGCTGACCAAGTACGTCGACTGGATGAAGAAGTACGCGCCCAAGGAAGCCACCGGCATGACCTTCGGCGAGGCCGGCCCGGTGCCGGCGCAGGGCCAGATCGCGCAGCAGATCTTCTGGTACACGGCCTTCACCGCCGACATGACCAAGCCGGGCCTGCCGGTGGTCAATGCCGACGGCACGCCCAAGTGGCGCATGGCGCCGGGCCCCAACGGCCCGTACTGGAAGCAGGGCATGCAGAACGGCTACCAGGACGTGGGCAGCTGGACCTTCTTCAAGGACCACAACGCCGACAAGACGGCCGCCGCCTGGCTGTATGCGCAGTTCGTGACTGCCAAGACCACCAGCCTGAAGAAGACCATCGTCGGCCTGACGCCGATCCGCGAGAGCGACATCCAGAGCAAGGCCATGACCGACATGGCGCCCAAGCTGGGTGGCCTGGTGGAGTTCTACCGCAGCCCGGCGCGCGTGGCCTGGAGCCCGACCGGCACCAACGTGCCCGACTACCCCAAGCTGGCCCAGCTGTGGTGGAAGAACGTGGCGCAGGCGGTGACCGGCGAGAAGACGCCGCAGGCCGCGATGGACACGCTGGCCAAGGAGATGGACGACGTGATGGCCCGGCTGGAACGTGCCGGCATGGCCAAGTGCGCGCCCAAGCTCAACAAGCGTGAAGACGCGAAGAAGTGGCTGAGCGACAAGCAGGCGCCGTGGGCCAAGCTGCCCAACGAGAAGCCCAAGGGCGAGACCATCGCCTACGACAGCCTGCTGAACGCGTGGAAGGCCGGCAAGGCACGGTGAGCGGGGCAACCGGCTTCATGAGTCCATGAAGCCGCCCCCCGGGCGGGCGCGGCACGCACAAGGCCAAACGGGCCCTCTCGAGGGCCCGCTGGGTCGGTGGTGGCGCCTGCCCGGCGCCTGGGGAGGGCTGCTTCAGCGGCCCTTCACGACATCCTTGATGTCTTCCTTGGCATCGCCGTAGTTCTTCTGCGTGGTGCCCTTGACCTGGTCGGCCACGCCTTCGGCGGCCAGACGGTCGTTGCCCACGGCCTTGCCCACGGCTTCCTTCACATGGCCCTTGGCGTCGTCGACGCGGCCCTTGACTTGGTCGTTGTTCATGCTGAGTCCTTCGTAGGGGGTTGAGGCGGCGTTGCCGCTGCCGGCCGCTGGCGTTCAGCGGTGAAGCTACTGTGCCGCGTGGTCACACCCGTAACCGTCGGCCCCGGGCGCGGTTGCATGTAGGGCGATGCCGCATGCCATCATCGGCCGCATGCAGGGCGTACCCGACCAGTTCGAGCACCCGGCCGACCGGGCCGAGTTCCGCCGGCCTGCGCACCGCGCGGGCATGGAGCTGTACCGGGCGCATATCGTGCGCCATGCCTTCGAGCCGCATACCCACCAGGCCTTCGGCATCGGCGCCATCGTCAGCGGGGTGGAGCGTTTTCGCTACCGCGGCACCGAGCACCTGGCGCCTGCCGGCTCGGTGGTGCTGATGAATCCCGACGAGCTGCACACCGGCCGCGCCGAGACCGCGCAGGGCTGGAGCTACCGCATGCTGTACCTGGACGCCGAGCTGCTGCAGGCGCTGACCGGGGATGCCGGCTGGTGGTTCGACGGCGCGGTGCGGCATGACGCGCTGCTGGCCGCGCGGCTGCAGCAGCAGCTCCACCGGCTGTGGCAGGCCACCGATGCGCTGGCGGTGGACGGCGCGCTGCTCGATCTGCTGCAGTTGCTGCGGCCCGCCGCGCGCATCGGCCGGCCGCTGCAGCCGGCGTCCGCCCTGCGCTTCGGCGCAGTGATCGACTGCATGCACGACCGCCTGGCCGAGCCGCTGACCCTGGCGGAACTGGCCGCGGTGGCGGACCTGAGCCCGTTCCATTTCCAGCGCAGCTTCAAGGCCGCCCATGGCGCCACGCCGCACCAGATGCTGATGGCCCTGCGGCTGCTGCAGGCCAAGCGCCGGCTGGCGGCCGGCCAGCCGCCGGCGTCGGTGGCTGCGGCGGTGGGGCTGGCCGACCAGGCGCACCTCACCCGTGCCTTCAGCCGCCGCTACGGCGTCACGCCCGCACGCTACGCGCGGCAGGTGGGCTGAGGCCGCCGCGCGCGGCAGCGCAATCCGGTACAAGACCCGGGCCCGTCGGCTGGCCGACACTGCGGCCATGCTCATCGGTACCTTGTTCGCCCTGGCCGCCGGCCTGATGTGGGGCCTCGTCTTCATCGCGCCCACGCTGCTGCCGGGTTATCCGGCGGCCATGCTGTCCTTCGGCCGCTACCTGGCCTTCGGCCTCATCGCGCTGCCGCTGCTGTGGCTGGACCGCCGGCGCATGGCGCAGTTCACCCGCGCCGACTGGCTGGAGGCGGCCAAGCTTTCGCTCGTCGGCAACCTGCTGTACTACCTGTGCCTGGCCGCGGCCATCCAGCGCGCGGGCGGGCCGCTGCCCACCATGATCATCGGCACGCTGCCGGTGGTGATCGCCATCTGCTCCAACCTGCGCGATGCCGCGCGCGATGGCCGGCTGCCGTGGCTGAAGCTGGCGCCTTCGCTGGCGCTCATCGCGGCGGGCATCGGCTGCGTCAACCAGGTGGAGATCCAGCACCTGCGCGCCGACCCCGCTGCCGACGTGGGCCGTTACGCCAGCGGCGCGCTGCTGGCGCTGGCGGCGGTGGCCTGCTGGACCTGGTACCCGATCCGCAATGCCGACTGGCTGCGCCACCATGCCGACCGCAGTCCGCGCAGCTGGGCCACGGCGCAGGGCATCGCCACGCTGCCGATGGCGATGCTGGGCTTTGCCGGCCTCTGGGCCTGGGCCACCGCCACCGCGCAGCCGCTGGCCATGCCCTTCGGCCCCACGCCGGCGCGCTTCATCGGCCTGATGGTGGCCATCGGCCTGCTGGCCTCCTGGCTGGGCACGCTGTGCTGGAACGAGGCCAGCCAGCGCCTGCCCACCACCCTGGTGGGCCAGCTCATCGTGTTCGAGACGCTGGCCGCGCTGGCCTATGCCTTCATGCTGCGCGGGCGCTGGCCGGAGCCGGTCACGCTGCTGGGCATCGTGCTGCTGGTGGCCGGCGTGGCCTGGGCGCTGCGCGTGCGGCCGGAGCCGGTGGCGGCGGTGCAGGCGCACGCTGGTTAGGAGGCCGCCGCGGGCTCCAGGAACACCGTGAGCACGCCGGTGTAGCCGTAGAGGTGGTGGTGCGCGATCTCGCCGCCGGCGAAGAAGCCGATCAGCGGCACGTCGCCCAGCGCATGCTGCAGGATCTGCATTTCGGCGGACGGTGCGCCGAAGTGCGGCCCGCCGCGGCCGGCGCAGCTGATGTACAGCGCACCGGCCACCCGCTGCAGCGGATCGCCAGGGCCGGTGGAGCTGCCGGCCTCGGGCTCCAGCTCCTCGCGGATCTCGCTGCAGATGCGCACCAGGTCGCGCCGGGCGGCTTGCACGTCGCGTGCGCAGAAGGCCAGCTGCATGCCGGGCTCCACCACGTCGGCCACGGCGATGCCGCGGGCGGCCGGGTCCAGGCCCACCAGGTGGCGCACGCGGGTGTCGGTGCCGAACTGGCCGGGCCGGGTGAGCACGTCGCTGCGGCCGTCCGACAGGCCCACCAGCGTGGCGCGCAGCTTGGGCAGCGCCGCATGCGGGTCGTCGAGCGCCACGCCCAGGTCGGCCAGCAGGCAGTCCAGCGCGGGCTCGCCATCGAGTGCGGTGACCACGTTGCGCTGCGCGGCCGTCACGCGCCGCACCGGGCCGACCGGCTGGCAACCCTGGGTGACGCGCGACAGCAGCGGCACGGCCTGCGTGAAGCCCACGCCCGAGAGGCCGCCGCGGCACACCGCGTCGGCCAGGTGCACCGCACCCTGGCGGCCGGCGGCCAGGCCGCCGAACAGGTAGCCGGAAGCGGTGCGCCCGCTCAGCTCGCCGATCAGCTCCGCCAGCTCGGGCGTGCCGGGGTCGGCATGCACCAGCGCGGCGAAAGGCTCGGTGCTGCCCAGCGGCCGGGCGCCGGAGAACACCTGGAAGGTCTCGGGCGGCAGCGCGGCCAGCATCAGCGCCAGCGCCGGCTCGTCGATGTATTCCACGCCGCTGGCGGCCACGCCCACGCCCACCGAGCCCACCCACTGCACGCCCGGCCAGCGGCTGCGCAGGTCGTCCAGCAGGGCGTCGGCGTGCGCGGTGTAGTGGTCGCTGAAATAGACGAAGCCCAGCGTGAAGGGCCGGCCGGCGGCCTCGGTGGCACGGGCCTGGGCGGCCCGTTGCGCATCGACCTGGGCGGCCACGAGGGCCAGGGCCATGCGCCAGTCGGGATGGGTGGCGTGGGCGTGGATGAACGGGATCATGGGCCCAGTGTGCACCCGCCGCGCCAGCCGGCCTCCGGTGGCGGCCTCAGCTGCCGGTGCCGCGCTTGCGCGCCGCGGTCTTGACGGCCGGCCGCGCCTTGCGGGCCGGCGCGGCCGCGGGTGCATCGGCCGCGGCCTCGTCCGGTGCCGCGGCCACCGGCCCGGGCTTGAGCTTGGCCATCTGCGCCACCTGCGCGGCCTGGGCGCTGCCTTCCTTGATGGCCTCGGTGGCCAGCTCGGTGAACTGCTTGGTCAGCGCGCCCCACCACTGCATCGGGTCCACCACGCCGGCCGGCGCGGGCGCGGCCGCGGGCTCGTCGGTGGCCGCGGGCTCGGCCGGTGCCGCCGCCTTGGCGGGCGCCGGGGCGGCCGCGGGCTCGGGCATCTTGATCTTCATTGCCTCCTGCAGGTCCTGCACCTGCACGTTCATCGTCTTCAGCGTGGACAGCGTCATGCGCTGCACCTCCAGCGCCTGGATGGTGGCGGCCAGCATGCGGGCGTTCTGCTCCAGCCAGAACTGCACGGTCTTCAGCTCGTCGATGCGCTTGGTAAGTTCGGCAGGGTCCAGCGTGGGCGCCACCCACTGGCCGATCGAGGGCATCGCGGTGCCGGCGCCCTTGACCAGGTTCTGCAGGAAGTCGAAGCCGGGCACGAGGGATTTGAAGGGGGAGGCGCTGTCGGCCATGGTGAGTCTCCTGGTGGGGGTTCGGTGGACTGCTGCAGCCGATTGTGGGTCAGCGCAGCGGCACGCGCTCCACGCGGAAGCCGCGCTGGGCCAGCAGCCGCGGCAGCGCCTGCGGGCCGGTCATGTGCAGCGCACCCACCGCGACGAAAAGCTGGCGGCCTTCGCGGTGCAGCGCCTCGATGCGGTCGGCCAGGCCCGGGTTGCGGGCATCGTTCAGCCGCTGCATCTGCTGGCGATCGTCTTCGGTCTCCACGCAATCGCACCAGGCCTCGTAGCGCTCGATCTGCGCCAGGTCGCCGCGCTCCCACACGTCGGCCAGGCGCAGCAGCAGGGCCTGGGCGCGCTGCGCCTCCAGCTGCTCCACCATCTGCTGCACCATGCGCAGCGATTGCGCGGGGTCGGCGGGCACCAGGGCCGCCATCTGCAGCTCCGGCGTTTCCAGCGACACCACGTTGCGCTGCAGCGCCCGCATGAAGCCGGCGAGCGAGAACTCCTGGGCGAAGGCCGGGTCCAGGCCCTCGCGGCGGGCGGACATCAGGGTGAGCGACAGCGCCTGCATCACCGGATGCTGGCCCTGCAGGCTGTCCGGCGGCAGGCAGGCGGCTTCGACCAGGCGGGCCAGCCGCGCCTGCAGCGCCGGCGGCAGCGGCACGCCGTGGCCGCCGTCCGGCGCGGCCACCATCGCGGCCAGCTTGCGCGCCATCGCGGGGTCGGTGAAGTCCAGCTCCAGCGCCAGCGTGTCGGCGGCCATCAGCGCCTGTCGCACGCGGGGCCCGGGCACCGTCCAGGCCAGCTTGCCGATGTGCACCGTGCCGTAGAGGTGGCTGGCCTGGCCGTCGCGCTCGATGCGCCAGAGCAGGCCGCGGTCGCGCGCCTGGGCGACCGCGCTGCGCATCTGCGCCTCGGTGGGCGCGGTGGCCACCGGCGGGCAATCGACCGGCGGCGCGGCCGGCGTGTCGGCGGCCCGTGCGCCGGGGGCGACGAGGCCCGCCAGGCCGCACAGCAGCAGCGCAGCCAGGCGCTGGCGAAGGGTCCGGCGAACGGTTCGGGCGAAGGTCATGCGGTCTCCGGAAGGCGCATCGAAGGTCAGGGGCCGGCCGGCTCGAAGCGCAGCACGCCGCCGCGCTGGCTGAAGTGCATGCGCGACAGCACGTCCATGCCCAGCAGCGGCGCCTCCAGCGCGGGCAGCACCGTCACCCGCAGGCGCTCGGCGCGGATGCCGCCCTGCAGCGCCACGTCGGCCCGCGCCAGGCCGCCGCGCACCGTGCCGTTCGCGGTGCTGGAGGTGATGCTGCCTTCCACCGTCAGGCCCGCGCGGTCGGCCAGCCACTGGGGCAGCGCAGTGCTGGTGGCGCCGGTGTCCACCAGGAAGTCCACCGCCACGCCGTTGACCTGGCCCGGCCAGTGGAAATGCCCGTCGGGTGCGCGGCGCAGCTCCACCACGCCGCCTTCGGCGCTGAAGCGGGTCTGCCGCTGCTGCGCCTGCCACCACTGCACGCCCAGGAACACGGCCGCGCCGATCAGCAGCCACAGCGTCGCCAGCTTGAAGGTGCGGGACAGCTCGCCCATGCCGCGGCCCGCGCTCAGCGGGCGGCCTCCACCACCACGCGCTGCTCGATGGCGCCGAACACGCTCTGGCCGTCGCTGCCCTTCATCTCGATGCGGATGGTGTCGCCGTCGCGCATGAAGCCGGTCTTGGGCTCACCGCTTTCGATGGTCTCGATGGCGCGTTTTTCGGCAATGCAGGCATAGCCATGGGACCAGTCCTGGTTGCTCACGGTTCCGCTGCCCACGATGCTGCCGGCACGCACGCGGCGTGTCCTGGCCATGTGGGCGATGAGCTGGCCGAAGTGGAAGGTCATCTCCGGCCCGGCCTCGGTCAGGCCCACGGTGCGGCCGTTCCAGGCGCTGTGCAGCGTCAGGTGCAGGCGGCCACCTTTCCAGGCGTCGCCCAGTTCGTCGGGTGTCACCGCAACGGGGCTGAAGGCGGTGGCCGGCTTGCTCTGGAAGAAGCCGAAGCCCTTGGCCAGCTCGGCGGGCACGAGGTTGCGCAGGCTCCAGTCGTTGACCAGCATCAGCAGGCGGATGCCTTCCAGCGCACGGTCGGGGGCGCAGCCCATGGGGATGTCGCCGGTGACCACCGCCAGCTCGGCCTCGAAGTCGATGCCCCAGGCCTCGTCCCCGAACACCGCTTCGTCGCACGGGCCCAGGAAGTCGTCACTGCCGCCCTGGTACATCAGTGGGTCGCTGTAGAAACTCTCGGGCACTTCCGCTTTGCGGGCGCGACGCACCAGCTCCACATGGTTGAGGTAGGCTGAACCGTCGGCCCACTGGCAGGCGCGCGGCAGCGGCGCCATGCATTTCTGCGGCTCGAAGGCGAACGCATGCCGGGCCTTGCCGTGGTTCAGGGTCTGGTACAGGTCTTCCAGCTGCGGGCTGAGGAAGTTCCAGTCGTCCAGCACCTGCTGCAGGCGGGTGGCGGTGCCGGTCGCAAAATGGGCGGTGGCCAGGTCGCGCGACACCACCACCAGCTGGCCGTCCCGCGATCCATCCTTGTACGTAGCGAGTTTCATGAAAGCGATTGTGATGGCTCCCCCCGCGCCCGGCCGTTGGCGCCGCCGGCTGGTGCTGGGCGGCGTGGCCGCCGCCATCGTGCTGGCCCACGGCGTGGGGCTGCAGCACCTGGGGCTGGCCACACAGGCCGATGGCGAGCTGCCGGGCCGCCCCGGTGCCTTCACCGTGCGCACGCTGGCGGCGGTGGACGTGCCAGCGCAGCCGGCCGCCGCCGCCCCGCAACCCGCCACCCCGCCCATGCCGGCGGCCCAGGCCGGCAAGACGCCCCGGCCCACCGCGGCGCTGCAGGCCATGCCCCAGCCGGCGCCCGCGCCCGGCCAGCCGGCCGAAGACGCGGCCCGGGCCCCGGTGGAGGACGACCCGCCCGCGCCCGAGGAAGCCCCGGCCGCCGACACGCATGCCGAACTGCCCGCGCCCGAACCGACGGTGGCACAGACTGACCCCGGCCCCGACCCCGCCGCCCCCGAGCCCGCCGACCTGCCCCTGGTGATGGCCGCCGCCGCCACCGCCGTGGCCCCCGCCGCCGCGCGGGCGGAAACGGTGGAAGTGCCCGTCTACCCCACCCGGCTGGCCGCCGCTTTCAGCGCGCGCTACCGGCTGCAGCGCGGCATGCTCGGCGGCACCGGCACCCTGCGCTGGGCGCCATCGGCCGACGGCCGGCGCTACGAAGCGCGGCTGGACGGCAGCGTGGCCGGCTTCAACGTGCTGGACTGGACCAGCACCGGCGCCATCGACCGTGCCGGCGTGGCACCCGAGCGCTTCCTCGTGCGCCGCCGCGGCCGCGATGCGCAGGCCGCCAACTTCCAGCGCGGCGCGGGCAAGATCACCTATTCCGGCCCGTCGGTGCAGTACGACTTGCCGACCGGCGCGCAGGACCGCCTGAGCTGGATGCTGCAGCTCGGGGGCGTGCTCAACGCATCGCCCAAGCGCTTCGGCGTGGGCTCGCGGCTGTCGTTCTTCGTCTCCGGCGCGCGGGGCGACGCCGACCTGTGGCAGTTCAGCGTGGTCGGGCTCGAGAACGTGCCGGCCGGCGGCGGCCGGGACACCCTGGCCTTGAAGCTGGTGCGCGAGCCGCGCAAGGCCTACGACACGCACGTGGAGGTCTGGCTGGACCCGGCCCGTGAAGACCGCCCGGTGCTGGCCCGCCTGTCCACGGCCGGCAACGACGACGCGTTGGAGCTGAGGCTGGCCGACTGAACCGGGCGCCCGCGGCCCGGGCCGCCCGATTGCTCCGCAGCGGTCATGAATGCCGTGCATGGCTTGAAACTTGCGATCACGGCGCCAACTGGCCTGCAAGGAGAGAACTCCATGTTGATGCTCTACAACTCGGACAGTTTTGCGGTGGTGCAGTTCGACCTGCCTACCGAAGCCACGCCGGCCCAGGCCAGCCCGGCACAGGACGCACCGCTCACCCGCGGCGGCTACGAAATCGTCGACAAGTTCGCCCGCAAGGAAATCTTCCTGGAAGGTGCGATGGCGGAAAGCTTCAAGGAGGGCGTGGAAGCGCTGATCCAGACCAGCCCGTCGGAGGACGAGCTGGACGACTACATCGCCCGCTTCACCCAGCTGGCCCAGCACCCCGTCGTGCTGCACTGATCCGCCCCGCCAAGGCCCTGCCACCGGCAGGGCTTGCCCAGGCCCGGCGGCTGGGCGAACATGCAGCGCACAACCCCGCTGCGTGCCGTGAATCCCACCGCCGACGTCCCGCTCCACCTGTCGCCCGACCTGCGCGATGCGCCCGTGATGGACCGCATGTGCTCGCGCTTCGTGCTGGCGCTCACGATGCGCAACGCGGGCCGCTTCAACCTGCGGCGCGACTGGAACAGCCTGCTGTCGCTCACCGGCCGCCACCTGGCCTGGCCCGAGCCGGTCCTGCGCCGGCTGCGCGCCTTCCTCGCCCAGCGCTGCCAGAACAACGAGCACTGGCGTGGCCACGAGGCCCTGGGCGACGACGCCTTCCTGCAGCGCCACGGCCACTGGCGCGGGCCGTATGAGGAAGGCACGGTCTTCTTCTACATCGACGAATACATCAAGGACGCGCCGAAGGACTTGCTGACGGTGCTGGCGGCCACCTCGCAGTGGCTGGAGCGCAGCCTGAAGAAGGAGCTGACCCTCGTCGAGAAGAACATCGACGCGCTGGCCGGCCTGCTGCAGCTCAATGCGGCCGAGCGCGCGCTGCTGCTGTACGGCACGCTGGCCCGCTACCAGCGCGACCTGCGCGGCCTGCTGGTGGAGTTCAAGGTGTCCAGCGCGCAGGAGGCGTATGCCGCCATTGCCGACGTGGCCGGCGTGGACCAGCGCGACGTGGCCGAGGCCCTGCGCGCCGGATCGCGGCTCGAGCGCATCGGCATGGTGGAGAACCTCATCTCCGAGCACAACATCACCGACCTGGCCGACCTGATGAAGGTCAGCGACCAGCTGCCGCCGGTGCTGATGCGCGAGTACCCCGGCCCCAACGACCTGATGGCCGTGTTCACCCGCCCGGCGCATGCCAGCGAGCTGCAGCCGGCCGACTTCCAGTTCGTCGGCGACGACCTGGCCGTGCTGGCCGGCCTGCTGCGCAATGCGGTGCAGCGCAAGGCGCCCGGCGTCAACGTGCTGCTGTACGGCCCGCCCGGCACCGGCAAGACGGAGCTGGCCAAGGTGGCCGCGCAATCGGCCGGCCTCACGCTGTACGAGGTGGAGTACGCCGACCGCGACGGCAACTCGCTGTCGGGCCGCGACCGCTACCGCTCGCTGCAGATCAGCCAGGTGTTCCTCAAGACCAGCCCGCAGGTGGCCCTGCTGTTCGACGAGGTGGAGGACGTGTTCCCGCCGCTGTCCACCGACACCGCGCAGCTGATGGCCCGGCTGGACAGCAGCGACGCGCCCAGCGGCAGCGTCAGCGGCAAGGCCTGGGTCAACCAGATCCTCGAGACCAATCCGGTGCCGGTGATCTGGGTCACCAACCGCATCGAGCAGATCGACCCCGCCTTCCGCCGCCGCTTCCAGTACCACCTGGAGCTGAAGTCGCCGCCGCCCGGCGCGCGCGAGGCGCTGGTCACCCGCGCGCTGGCCGAGGTGCCGGTGCGCGCGGGCTTCGCGGCGCGGCTGGCCGAGCGCCGCGGCCTCACGCCGGCGCAGATCCGCACCGCGGTGCGCTTCGCGCGGCTGGCGCAGGCGCCCGATGCGGACGGCGCGGCCATCGAGAGCCTGATCGAGCGCCAGCTGGGCAATGCCGACAAGGCGCTGGGCCAGAGCGGCAGCCAGCGGCCGGCGCGGCCGGTGGTCACGCAGTACGACCTGTCGCTGCTGAACGTGGAAACCCGCTTCGAGCTGCCGCGCATCATCGAATCGCTCGGCCGCCGCGGCCACGGCACGCTGTGCTTCCACGGTGCGCCGGGCACCGGCAAGACGGCGCTGGCCGAGCACATCGCCCAATCGCTGCAGCGGCCGCTGATGGTGCGCCAGGCCAGCGACCTGGTGAGCAAGTTCGTCGGCGAGACCGAGCAGAACATGGCCCGCATGTTCGAGGAAGCCACCGCCGAGGGCGCGGTGCTGCTGCTGGACGAGGCCGACAGCTTCCTGCGCAGCCGCCAGCGCGCCGAGCGCACCTACGAGGTGACCGAGGTCAACGAGATGCTGCAGTGCATGGAGCGTTTCGCCGAGATCTTCATCTGCACCACCAACCTGTTCGACGAGCTGGACGAAGCCGCGCTGCGCCGCTTCACCTTCAAGATCCGCTTCAACCCGCTGACGCCGGCGCAGCGGCTGCGCATGTTCGCGGCCGAGGCGCTGGGCGGCGAGGAGGCGGCGCTGCAGCCGGAGCACCGGCAGCGGCTGCTGCAGCTGGACCAGCTCACGCCCGGCGACTTCGCCGCGGTGCAGCGCCAGGCCGAGGTGCTGGGCGACGTGTTCGATGCCGACGGCTTCCTGGCCCAGCTGGAAGGCGAGCACCGCGCCAAGCCGCTGGTGCGCCAGCGACGCGGCATGGGCTTCGTGCGGTAGCGGCCCGATAGCTCAAGCGTCGGCAGCAATGGCCGACAACGGAAGGTCACGGGTGGCGGCTCCACTCGACCAGCCGCAGTACCCCGCATGGAAGTTACATCAATGGCCCTGCGCTACGACCCGCTCGTCGTCGCGCTGTCCTACCTGATCGCCACCCTGGCGTCCTTCGTGGCGCTGAACCTGGCCCACCGCGTGCGCGCCGAAGACCGGTTGATGGCGGCCAGCTGGTGGATCGGCGGATCGCTGGCCATGGGCTGCGGCATCTGGTCCATGCACTTCGTGGGCATGCTGGCGGTGCAGATGCCGATCGAGATCGGCTACGAAGTGGGCCGCACGCTGCTGTCCTGGGTTGCCGCGGTGGCTTCGTCGGCCATGGCGCTGGGCATCGCCTCGCGGGCGGAATTGCGCTGGTCCACCCTGGCCGGCGGCGCGCTGGCCATCGGGCTGGGCATCTGCGCCATGCACTACACCGGCATGTCGGCGCTGCAGATGGCGCCGGGCATCCAGTGGCACTGGCCCACGGTGGCCGCGTCGGCCGCGGTGGCGGTGGCTGCCTCGGCCGCGGCGCTGCTCATCTTCTTCTGGCTGCGCCGGCTGAGCGGCTCGGCCGCGCGCGCCGGCCAGACGCTGGCCGCCCTGGTGATGGGCGCGGCCATCTGCGGCATGCACTACACCGGCATGGCCGCCGCGTCCTTCGCCGAGGGCTCGGTATGCCTGAGCGCCAACGGCCTGCGCGGCGACAGCCTGGGCATGCTGGTGTCGGTGGCCGCGGTGACGCTGCTGCTGCTGACGCTGTTCACTTCCTTGCTGGATGCGCGGCTGCAGGGCCGGGCACAGCTGCTGGCGCAATCGCTGCAGGCGGCCAACGACGAGCTGCACCAGCTGGCCTTCCGCGACGCGCTCACCGGCCTGCCCAACCGCCTGCTGTTCGACGACCGCGTGGCGCAGGCGGTGCAGCGCACCGGCCGCGACGGCAGCACGCTGGCGGTGCTGTTCGTCGACCTCGACGGCTTCAAGCCGATCAACGATTCCTTCGGCCATGCCTTCGGCGACCTGGTGCTGCGCGAGATGGCGCAGCGCCTGGCCGCCGAGGCCCGCGCCAGCGACACCGTGGCCCGCGTGGGGGGCGACGAGTTCGTGCTGCTGCTGCAGGGCGTGCGCAACGAGGCCGCGGTGGCCCAGGCGGCGCAGCGCATCATCGACGCGCTGTCGCGGCCGGTGACGGTGCAGGAGCGCGAGGTGGCCCTGTCGTGCTCGGTGGGCATCGCGGTGCATGGCAGCGGTGGCGAACGCGGCAAGCTCATGGCCAATGCCGATGCCGCGATGTACGCCGCCAAGCGCGCCGGTGGCCGCGGCTATGCCTTCTTCGAGCCGCACATGGACGCCCATGTGCGCGAGCAGGTGGAGCTGCAGCGCGACCTGCGCCTGGCGCTGGAGCGCGGCGAGCTGGAGCTGCACTACCAGCCCAAGGTGTCGGGCGACGGCAGCGTGATCACCGGTGCCGAGGCGCTGGCACGCTGGCGCCATCCGCGGCGCGGGCTGGTGAGCCCGGCGGTGTTCATCCCGGTGGCCGAGCGCTTCGGCCTCATCGGCGCGCTGGGCGACTGGGTGATCGAGCGCGCCTGCCGCCAGGTGCGCCAGTGGCTGGACGAAGGCCTGCGCGTGCGCGTGGCCATCAACCTGTCGGTCTATCAGCTGCGGCAGGACGACCTGGTGGAGCGGGTGCAGCGTGCCATCGACGAGCACCGCATCGATGCCACGCTGCTCACCTTCGAGATCACCGAGTCGGTGGCGATGGAAGACGCCGAGAGCACCCTGCGCACCTTCGAGCGCCTGGCCTGCATCGGCGTGCAGATGTCGATCGACGACTTCGGCACGGGTTATTCCAGCCTGTCCTACCTGCGCAGGCTGCAGGCGCGGCAGCTCAAGATCGACCGCGCCTTCGTGCGCGACCTGGAGACCAGCGCCGATGCGCGCGCCATCGTGGAAGCGGTGGTGCGACTGGCCCATGCGCTGGGCCTGAACGTGGTGGCCGAAGGCGTGGAAACCCCGGGCCAGCGCGACGTGCTGCATGCGCTGGGCTGCGACGAGCTGCAGGGCTTCCTGTTCGCCAAGCCGATGCTGCCGCACCTGATGGCGCTGTGGGCCGACGGCGTGGGCCGGCCCGAGTCGCTCACCTTCGGCGATTCCGCCTACGTCGCCGTGGATGAAGCGCCGTCCCTAGAATCGGGCGCATGAACTACACCCGCGCCGCCGAACTGCCCGAGCTGCTGAAGCAACGCATCGTCGTCATCGACGGTGCCATGGGCACGATGATCCAGCGGTACAAGCTGACGGAAGCCGACTTCCGCGGCGAGCGGCTGAAGGACCATCCGAAGGACCTGAAGGGCAACAACGACCTGCTGGTGCTGACGCGGCCCGACGTGATCCGCGAGATCCACGACCAGTACCTGGCGGCCGGGGCCGACCTGATCGAGACCAACACCTTCGGCGCCACCTCCATCGCGCAGGAGGACTACGGCCTGCAGGATTTGGCGTACGAGATGAACGTGGCCGCCGCCCGCATTGCCCGCGAAGCCTGTGACGCGGCCAGCACGCCCGACAAGCCGCGCTTCGTGGCCGGCGCGCTGGGCCCCACGCCTCGCACCGCCAGCATCAGCCCCGACGTCAACGACCCGGCGGCGCGCAACGTCACCTTCGAAGCCCTGCGCGCGGCCTACTACGAGCAGGCCCAGGGCCTGCTGGACGGCGGCTGCGACCTGTTCCTGGTCGAGACCATCTTCGACACGCTGAACGCCAAGGCGGCGATCTTCGCGCTGGACGAGCTGATGGAAGCCACCGGCGAGCGGCTGCCGGTGATCATCAGCGGCACCGTCACCGACGCCTCCGGCCGCATCCTGTCGGGCCAGACGGTCACGGCCTTCTGGCACTCGGTGCGGCATGCCAAGCCGCTGGCGGTGGGCCTGAACTGCGCGCTGGGCGCGGCGCTGATGCGCCCCTACATCGAGGAACTGGGCAAGGCGGCGCCGGACACCGCCATCTCCTGCTACCCGAACGCCGGCCTGCCCAACCCGATGAGCGACACCGGCTTCGACGAGACGCCCGACGTCACCGGCGGACTGATGGAAGAGTTCGCAAGGAGCGGCTTCCTGAACATCGTGGGCGGCTGCTGCGGCACCACGCCCGACCACATCGCCGCCATCGCGCAGCGGGTGTCGGCCTACCGGCCGCGCAGCCGGCGCGATCCGCTGTTCAGCGGCCTGGTGCAAGCCGAGGCGGCCGAAGCCGCCTGATCCGCATCGGCCGGCCGGGCTCAGGCGCCGGCGGCCGGATTGACGCGCAGCCGCAGGCCGACCACCGGCCCATCGGCCGCCGCGGGCGCGATGCGGCCGGCGTTCACGCCGCGGCCGGTCAGGTGGCGCGTCATCGACTCCACCCGGCGCCGTCCCAGCCCGGCCTCGCCCCCCGCGGGAGGCGCCACCGTCAGCACCAGCAGGTCGCGCCGGCGCATGCTTTCCGCCACCCGGTCCAGCACCGCGGCCAGCGCCGGCTTGATGGCCGCCTGGCCGGCATCGAAGGCAAAGGCATCCGGCACGTCCACCCGCAGCGCGCCGCTGCGCTCCTGCGCAATCGCCACCGGCGTGCCGCTGAACCATTGCTGCAGCCATTGCTGCTCGGCCATCAGGGCCGCCGGTGCGGCGGCTCGGCGGTCGGCCTCGCTGCCGGCAGGCGTGCTGCCGGCGCCGCCACCTTGCGGACCGGTGGCGCAGCCGGACGCCAGCAGCGCGGCGGCCACGCAGGCGGCAGCCGCGGTGCGGCGGGACATGGGGCGAGGGGAGTGCGTGAACATCGTGGTCATCGCCCGATTGCAGCGCGGCCCGCGGACCCGGCGCGCTGCGCCATGTAAGCGGTGTTGCGGGCGGTGAACCGCGCCGTCAGCCGCCGGTGCCGCCGTTGATCACCAGCCGCACCGGCGCGCCGGGCAGGCCATCGGCCTCGGTGATGCGGGTGGGGGAGATGGCGGCGCTGTAGAAGTGCTCGCGCACGCGGGTGCTGCGCTCACGCGCCAGCGAGCCGGGGCCGCCCGATTCGGCCGGCGCCTCGATGCGCATCTGCAGGCTGGGCTGGCGCTCCAGGCTGCTGCGCACACGGGTGAGCACCGCGGCCAGCGGCGGCTTGACGGCCGAGGCGCCCACGTCGAAGCAGAACTCGGCCGGCACTTCCACCAGCAGCGTGCCGTCGCCCTGCGGCGCGATCACCACCGGCGTGCCCTCGAACCACTGCTGCAGCCAGCGCTGTTCGGTCATCAGCGGCCCGTTCTCGGGCGGCAGCAGCGGCACGCCCGGCTGCGTCTGGGTGGTGGTGGAAGGCGGTGCGGCTTCCGATGCCGGCGGCGCCGGCGGCAGCGCGGCCTCGGCCGAAGGCGCCACCGGCATCGGCGTGGCCGCGGGAGGCAAGGGCAGGGGCGGCGGGGGCTCGGGCAGCGGCGGCGGCGGCACCGTCATGCGGGGCGTGGGCTGGTCTAGCGGCACCCGGGTGCCGCAGCCTGCCAGCACGGCGGCTGCCAGCAGCGCCATACCGACCGGGGTTGATCGATTCCACCACTGCATCGCGTCATCTCCTGCTGAAGTTCATGTGCTTGGACCATTGTGCAGGCGGGGCAGGCCGGCTCGCTAAAATCGCGCCCCTGTCCGAGGAGCGTTGCGACGGCCACACCGGCTGCCAGGCTCGGACACCGGCCCTTCCGCCGTGTGCAACCACGCTCACCCGGCACGGACGACGTTGCGGGTGGGCCGCAGCCGACTCGCCGTGCCGGACTCCTGGATTCCGCCATGTCCGACGCTAGCCTGCCTCACCGCCCCCAACCCGCCCCGCTGCGCCTGGCCGGCCTCGAGCCCGTGACCATCGGCGCAGGCTCGTTGTTCGTGAACATCGGCGAGCGCACCAACGTCACGGGCTCCAAGGCCTTCGCCCGCATGATCCTCAACGGGCAGTTCGAGGACGCCCTGGCCGTGGCCCGCCAGCAGGTGGAAAACGGCGCCCAGGTCATCGACGTGAACATGGACGAGGCGATGCTCGATTCGCAGGCGGCGATGGTGCGCTTCCTGCACCTGATCGCCAGCGAGCCCGAGATCGCACGGGTGCCGATCATGGTCGATTCGTCCAAGTGGTCGGTGATCGAGGCCGGGCTGCAGTGCATCCAGGGCAAGGGCATCGTCAACAGCATCTCGTTGAAGGAAGGCGAGACGGAGTTCAAGCGGCAGGCCAACCTGGTGCGCCGCTACGGCGCGGCCGCGGTGGTGATGGCCTTCGACGAGAAGGGCCAGGCCGACACCTACCAGCGCAAGATCGAGATCTGCGAGCGCGCCTACCGCATGCTGGTGGACGAGGTGGGCTTCCCGCCCGAGGACATCATCTTCGACCCCAACATCTTCGCCATCGCCACCGGCATCGAGGAACACGACAACTACGCGGTCGACTTCATCAACGCCACGCGCTGGATCAAGCAGAACCTGCCGGGCGCGAAGGTGTCGGGCGGCGTCAGCAACGTGAGCTTCAGCTTCCGCGGCAACGACCCGGTGCGCGAGGCGATCCACACCGTGTTCCTGTACCACGCCATCCAGGCGGGCATGGACATGGGCATCGTCAACGCCGGCATGGTGGGCGTGTACGACGACCTGGAGCCGGTGCTGCGAGAGCGCGTGGAAGACGTGGTGCTGAACCGCCGGCCCGATGCGGGCGAGCGGCTGGTGGAGATCGCCGAATCGGCCAAGGGCGCGGCCAAGGACGACTCCGCCCGCCTGGCCTGGCGCACGCTGCCGGTGGCCGAGCGGCTGTCGCATGCGCTGGTGCACGGCATCACCGAGTTCATCGTCGACGACACCGAGGAGGTGTGGCAGCAGATCCGCGCCGACGGCGGCCGGCCGCTGCACGTGATCGAAGGCCCGCTGATGGCCGGCATGAACGTGGTGGGCGACCTGTTCGGCGCCGGCAAGATGTTCCTGCCGCAGGTGGTCAAGAGCGCGCGGGTGATGAAGCAGGCCGTGGCCCACCTGCTGCCCTACATCGAGGAAGAAAAGCGCCTGCTGGTGGAAGCGGGCGGCGACGCCAAGCCCAAGGGCAAGATCGTCATCGCCACCGTCAAGGGCGACGTGCACGACATCGGCAAGAACATCGTCACCGTCGTGCTCCAGTGCAACAACTACGAGGTGGTGAACATGGGCGTGATGGTGCCTTGCCAGGAGATCCTGGCGAAGGCCCGCGAGGAGGGCGCCGACATCATCGGCCTGTCCGGCCTCATCACGCCCAGCCTGGAGGAGATGCAGTACGTGGCCGCCGAGATGCAGCGCGACGACTTCTTCCGCAGCAAGAAGGTGCCGCTGCTGATCGGCGGCGCCACCACCAGCCGCGTGCACACCGCGGTGAAGATCGCGCCGCACTACGAAGGCCCGGTGGTGTACGTGCCCGATGCCTCGCGCAGCGTGGGCGTGTGCTCGGAGCTGCTGTCGGACGAGCGCGCCGCCAAGTTCATCGACGACATCACCGCCGACTACGCCAAGGTGCGCGAGCAGCATGCCAACAAGAAGGCCACGCCGCTGGTGACGCTGGCCGAGGCGCGCGCCAACAAGACGCCGGTGGACTGGGCCGGCTTCACGCCGGTCAAGCCGCGCTTCATCGGCCGCCGCGTGTTCCGCAACTACGACCTGGCCGAGCTGGCCGCCTGCATCGACTGGACGCCCTTCTTCCAGACCTGGGACCTGGCCGGCCGCTTCCCCGAGATCCTGCGCGACGAGGTGGTGGGCGACTCGGCCACGCGGGTGTTCAGCGACGGCAAGCGCATGCTGCAGCGGCTGATCGAGGGCCGCTGGCTGCAGTGCCATGGCGTGATCGGCCTGTATCCGGCCAACACGGTGAACGACGACGACATCGAGATCTACGCCGACGAATCGCGCACCGAGGTGCTGATGACCTGGCACGGGCTGCGCATGCAGAGCGTGCGGCCGGTGGTCGACGGCGTGAAGCGGCCCAACCGCTGCCTGGCCGACTACGTGGCGCCCAAGGGCACGAAGCCGGACTACGTCGGCCTGTTCGCGGTGAGCGCGCAGGGCGTGGAGAAGAAGGAGAAGCAGTTCCTCGACGACCACGACGACTACTCGGCCATCATGCTCAAGGCGCTGGCCGACCGCTTTGCCGAGGCCTTCGCCGAGCGGCTGCACCAGCGCGTGCGCACCGACTTCTGGGGCTATGCGGCCGACGAGGCGCTGAGCAACGAGGAGCTGATCGCCGAGAAGTACCGCGGCATCCGCCCCGCGCCGGGCTACCCGGCCTGCCCCGACCACCTGCCCAAGCGCGACATGTTCCGCGTGCTGGACGCGGCCGACGTCGGCATGGAGCTGACCGAGAGCCTGGCCATGAAGCCGGCGGCCAGCGTCAGCGGCTTCTACCTGGCGCATCCGCAGGCCACGTACTTCAACGTCGGCAAGATCGGCGACGACCAGCTGGCCGACTGGCAGGCCCGCAACGCGCTGGACGAGCGCGACGCCCGCCGGGCGCTGGCGCCGCTGCTGGGGTAGCGGCCGGCTACTCCGGCCTTCCGACGCGTTCTGTTGCAACTCCGCCGAAGCCCCGGCGCTTCCGGCGTTCAGCCCGCTTCGGCACCTTGCCAGCCCTGCCGATAAGCCTCTGAGACACGCAGGCCAGTGCCTGCTCAGGGGCGATGGTGAACGAGGTATCGACGACGGCGCTGCGCCGTCCGTGGTTCCACCGCGGCATGCGGTGGGTGGCAGTGGCGGCAACCGCCGGCTTGGTGGCGGCTTGCGGTGGCGGCGGTGGCGGCTCCGGCGGCGGCGAGACGGCCGTCGGTTCGGGCGCCTCGCCCGCCGTGGGGGCCGACAGCGGCCCGCCCGCCGGCAATGCGCCCGCCACCGGCGGCGGCGTGGCTGCGCCGGGACCGACTGGACCTTCCGTGGAGGCCTCCTACCCGTCTGGCACGCCCACGCGTGCCGATGCGGTGCGCTTCCTGACCCAGGCCACCTTCGGGGCCACGCCGGCCGACATCGAGCGTGTGCTGGCCCTGGGCTACCAGGGTTGGCTAGACGAGCAGTTCGCCCGCCCAGGCGGCTCGCTGCGCAGCAGCTGGGACGCCGCCCACGCCGCCATCCAGGCGGCCGATGCCACCAAGTCGGCCGGCCAGCGCGAGGTGCTGGACGCCTTCTACCGCGAGGCGGTGACCACCGACGCCCAGCTGCGCATGCGCGTGGCCTTCGCGCTGTCGGAGATCTTCGTCGTCTCGTTCCAGAACGACGCCGTCACCAACAACACCCGCGCCGTCGCGGCCTACATGGACATGCTGCGCGGCAACGCCTTCGGCAGCTACCGCCAGGTGCTGGAAGGCGTGGCGCTGCATCCGGCGATGGGGCTGTACCTCTCGCACCTGCGCAACCAGAAGGAGAACGTCGCGGCGGGTCGCGTGCCCGACGAGAACTTCGCGCGCGAGGTGATGCAGCTGTTCTCCATCGGCCTGCACCAGCTCAACGCCGACGGAAGCCGCAAGCTCGACGGCAACGGCGCGCCGATCGCCACCTACACCCACGACGACATCGCCGGCCTGGCCAAGGTGTTCACCGGTTTCAGCTACGCCGGCCCGGACACCCACAACAACCGCTTCTGGGGCGCGACTGGTTACCAGGACCCCGACCGCCTGTGGAAGCCGATGCAGGGCTATTCGCAGTTCCATTCGGTGAGCGAGAAGCGCTTCCTCGGCGCCGTGGTGCCGGCCCAGGGCACGGCGCAGCCGGCCGCCAGCCTGAAGGCGGCGCTGGACACGCTGGCCGCGCACCCCAATGTCGGCCCCTTCATCGGCCGCCAGCTCATCCAGCGCCTGGTGACCAGCCATCCCAGCCCGGCCTACGTGGGACGCGTGTCGGCGGCGTTCACCGGCTCGGGCGGCGACCTGAAGGCGACCGTCAAGGCCATCCTGCTGGACAGCGAGGCCCGCGGCAGCGCGGCGCTGGCCGATCCCGCCTTCGGCAAGCTGCGCGAGCCGGTGCTGCGCCTGACGGCCACGCTGCGTGCGCTGGGCGCCACCTCCGATTCGGGCAGCTGGCTCATCAGCAACACCGACGACGCCGCCACCGCGCTGGGCCAGACGCCGCTGCGCTCGCCGTCGGTCTTCAACTTCTTCCGTCCGGGCTATGTGGCGCCGGGCACGCTGTCCGGCGCCGCCGGCATGACCACGCCGGAACTGCAGCTCACCCATGAATCGTCGGTGGCCGGCTACGCCAACTACATGCGCGGTGGCGTGCAGTCGGGCTGGGGCATGCAGGGCCTGGACGGCAAGGCCGCCCGCCGCGACGTGCAGGTGGACCTCAGCGGCGAGGAGGCCGTGGCCGACCGCCCCGATGAACTGGTCGACCGCGTGGCCGCCCGCCTGATGGGCGCCGCCGCGCCCGCCGCCCTGCGCGGCGAGTTGCTGACCGCCGTGCAGTCGGTGGCCATCCCCGCCGCCCGCGCCGACGGCAGCAATGCCACCCAGATCGCCAACGCCCGACGCAACCGCGCGCTCATCGCCACCTTCCTGGTGCTGGTGTCCCCCGAATTCCTCGTGCAGAAATGACCATGGACCGCTCCGTGAACGCTTCCCGCCGCGCCTTCCTGCAACGGGCGGCCGCGCTCTCCTCCCTGGGTGCCGCCGCCACGCCGCTGGCGCTCAACCTGGCCGCGATGGGCACTGCCAGCGCGCAGACCGCCGGCGACTACAAGGCGCTGGTGTGCGTCTTCCTCAACGGCGGCAACGACGCCTTCAACATGGTGCTGCCCACCGACGCCGCTTCCTGGCAGGCGTACACCACGGTGCGCAACCAGGCGCCCGACCCGATCAACCTGCGCGCGGCCGGCACCGCGCCGGTGGCCACCGCCGCCATCGGCTCGCCCGACCGGCTGGGCGGCGTGCTGGCGCTCGACCCGGTGAACGCACAAGGCCGCAGCTTCGCGCTGCATCCGCTGATGACCGGCGCGCGCGACCTGTTCGCCGCCGGCCGGCTGGCGGTGCTGCCCAACATCGGCCCGCTGGTGCGCCCGACCACGCGCGCCGACTACAACACCGCCTCGTTCCCGCGGCCGGCCAGCCTGTTCTCGCACAACGACCAGCAGGCCGCATGGCAGACGCTGGGCGCCGAAGGCAGCACCGCGGGCTGGGGCGGCCGCATGGGCGACCTGCTGATGTCCGCCAACAGCGGCGCCACCTTCACCTCCATCTCCGCCGCCGGCAGCGCCGTGTGGCTGGCCGGCCGCAGCGTGCTGCAGTACCAGGTGTCGGCCGGCAGCGGCGCCATGCGCATCGGCGGGCAGGGCGCCACCACGCTGTTCGGCAGCGCGGTGGCGATGAACGGCATGCGCAACGTGATGCGCAACGCCCGCACCAGCGACCTGCTGGCCCGTGACCATGCGGCCATCGTCGGCCGCTCGATCGATGCCGAGCAGCTGGTCTCCGCCGCGCTGCCGGCCGCCAACCAGGCGCCGTACGACGCGCCGGGTGCGACCGCCGGCGTGGCGACCTCGCAGCTCTGGTACGACACGGTGAACGGCAGCCGCGCGCTCAACCCGCTGGCGCAGCAGCTGCAGGTGGTGGCCCGCCTGATGGCGGCGCGCGACACGCTGGGCGTGCGCCGCCAGGTATTCTTCGTCAACCTGGGCGGCTTCGACACCCACGATGCGCAGAACCGTGTCCATGGTGACCTGATGGCGCGGCTGTCGCACGCGCTGGCGTACTTCGACGGCGTGCTCGGCGCGATGGGCCTGCGCGAGAGCGTCACCACCTTCACCGCCAGCGACTTCGGCCGCAGCTTCACCAGCAACGGCGACGGCACCGACCACGGCTGGGGCGCGCACCACTTCGTGCTCGGCGGTGCGGTGCGCGGCCGCGACCTGTACGGCACCTTCCCGCAGCTGGGCCTGCCCGACGGCCGGGGCGGCTTCAACAGCCCCGATCAGATCGCCAACGGCGCCCTGCTGCCCACCACGTCGGTGGAGCAGCTCGGCGGCACCCTGGGCCGCTGGTTCGGCCTGTCGGACGGTCAGCTGATGGACGTGTTCCCCAACCTGGCGAACTTCGACGCCAGCAAGCGCAACCTGGGTTTCATGGCCTGACGGCCACGGGCTCAGCGCCCCACCACCGACGTCCGGTACTGCAGCGCCTCGGCCATCTCCGCCACGCCGATCGCGTCGGCCCCTGCCAGGTCGGCCAACGTGCGCGCCACGCGCAGCGTGCGGTGCAGCCCGCGCCCCGACCAGCCCAGGCGCTCGGCGGCGCGCTGCAGCAGCGCGGCTGCGGCGGCGTCGGGCTGGCAGTGCAGCGGCACGTCGGCGGCTTCCAGCTCGGCGTTGATGCGTCCCTGCCGGCGCAGCTGCCGCTCGCGCGCCAGCGCCACCCGCGCGGCCACGGCGGCGCTGGGCTCGCCCTCCGGCGCGCGCATCAGCTCGGCCGGCGCCATGGTGGGTACCTCCACTTGCAGGTCGATGCGGTCCAGCAGCGGGCCGGACAGCCGGCCCTGGTAGCGCGCCACCTGGTCGGGCGTGCAGCGGCACTGCCGCAGCTGCCCCGCCGGCGTGCCGAGAAAGCCGCAGGGGCAGGGGTTCATCGCCGCCACCAGTTGGAACCGGGCGGGGTAGGTGGCCTGCCGCGCCGCGCGCGACAGGGTGATCCGGCCGGTTTCCAGCGGCTCGCGCAGCGCTTCCAGCGCCAGGCGCGGGAACTCCGGCAGTTCATCCAGGAACAGCACGCCCCCGTGCGCCAACGAGATCTCGCCCGGCCGCGGTGGTGATCCGCCGCCCACCAGGGCCGCCGCACTGGCCGAATGGTGCGGCGCACGCACCGGCCGCACCCGCCAGCGCGCCAGGTCGAAACCCTTGCTGCCCAGGCTGGCGATCGCCGCGCTGGCCAGCGCCTCGTCCTCGTCCATCGGCGGCAGCAGGCCGGGCAGCCGCTGCGCCAGCATTGACTTGCCGGTGCCCGGCGCGCCGATCATCAACAGGCTGTGGCCGCCGGCGGCCGCCACCTCCAGCACCCGTTTGGCCGCCGCCTGCCCACGCACGTCGCGCAGGTCGGGCCCGGGCGACGCGGGGCCCGGCGGGCTGCGTTCGGCGCGTGGCAGCGGCTGGGCCTCGTCACCGGGCTGCAACGCGCCCACCACGTCCATCAGGTGGCGTGCGCCATGCAGCACCACGCCGTCCACCAGCGCCGCCTGCTGCGCGCTCTCCCAGGGCAGCACCAGCGCCCGCTGCGCGCCGGCCCGGCGGGCGGCGAAGGCCAGCGCGATGGCGCCACGCACCGGCCGCAGCTCGCCGGCCAGCGACAGCTCGCCGGCGAACTCGTAGCGCGCCAGCCGGGCAGCGTCGATCTGCTCGTTGGCCGCCAGGATGCCCAGTGCGATCGGCAGGTCGAAACGGCCGGACTCCTTCGGCAGGTCGGCCGGCGCCAGGCTGACCGTGATGCGCTTGTTATGCGGAAAGCCCAGTCCGCTGTGCGCCAGGGCGGCGCGCACCCGCTCGCGCGCCTCCTTCACCTCGGTGTCGGCCAGGCCCACCAGCGTGAAGGCCGGCAGGCCATTGGCCAGGTGCACTTCCACCTGCACGGCGGGGGCGTCGAGCCCGTCGAGCGCACGGCTCGCAACGATGGCCAGCGTCATGCCGGACCTCCTTGGCGGGGTTGCAACAGGTGTCCGAACGGCGACGCGGCCATTCTCCAATGGTCCGCCGGCCCTCAAACGCCAGAACAACTGGCACCGCAACGGTGCACTTTCGGCGCATTCACCCGTCTGGTGCGGCCGGCGCTGGCTGGTGGTGCGGTGTGCCGGCGGGCGCCCTGCGCTGGGGCGCGGGGGGCGAAACGGCTTGTTGGCACAAAAGCTGCAAAAAGTTGCTCAGTCGCTCGGCCGTCACCGGTCGGGGCTCTCTTCATCGCCGGTCTGCGGCGAGTTGTCCTGCTCGACCGGCGTCGTCATCGGCGTTCGGCACACCTTTTGATCCAACGGGAGAAAGCAACCATGAAGATGGTGACCGCCATCGTCAAGCCGTTCAAGCTCGACGAAGTGCGTGAGGCCTTGAGCGGCATTGGCGTTCAGGGCATCACGGTGACGGAAGTCAAGGGCTTCGGCCGCCAGAAGGGCCACACCGAGCTCTATCGGGGTGCCGAGTACGTCGTCGACTTCCTGCCCAAGGTGAAGATCGAGGCGGCGGTGGATGACGCCATCGTCGACCGGGTGATCGAGGCCATCGAGGCCTCGGCGCGCACCGGCAAGATCGGCGACGGGAAGATCTTCGTGTCGCCGCTGGAGCAGGTGGTGCGCATCCGCACCGGCGAGACCGGCAAGGACGCGCTCTGACGACGCCCAACACTAAAAGAAGCACCCATGAAAAAACTGATTGTCTCGTTGGCCCTGGGCTTGTCGCTCCTGGGCATCGGAGGGATGGCCGCGGCGCAGCCTGATGCCGCCTCGGCACCGGCGGCGACGGCACCGGCCGAAGCTGCCTCTGACGCCGCCGCCGCACCGGCCGCGGCCGCTCCGGCTGCCGATGCAGCCTCGGCCCCGGCCGAAGCCGCGGCTGCCGCACCCGTTCCCAACAAGGGCGACGTCTCGTGGATGATGCTGTCCACGCTGCTGGTCATCATGATGGCCGTGCCCGGCCTGGCACTGTTCTACGGCGGCCTGGTGCGCAGCAAGAACATGCTGTCGGTGCTGATGCAGGTGATGGTCACGTTCGCGATGATCGTCGTGCTGTGGGCCATCTACGGCTACAGCCTGGCCTTCACCGAGGGCAATGCCTTCATCGGCGGCTTCGACCGCCTGATGATGAAGGGCGTGTGGGACAACACCGCCGGCACCTTCGCCAACGCAGCCACCTTCAGCAAGGGCGTGGTCATCCCGGAGATCGTGTTCGCCGCCTTCCAGGCCACGTTCGCCGGCATCACCTGCGCGCTGATCGTCGGTGCCTTCGCCGAGCGCATCAAGTTCTCGGCCGTGCTGCTGTTCACCGCCATCTGGTTCACGTTCAGCTACACGCCCATCGCGCACATGGTGTGGTTCTGGATGGGCCCGGACGCCTACAGCGGCGCCGACGTGGCCGACGCGATGACCGCCAAGGCCGGCCTGATCTGGCAGTGGGGCGCGCTGGACTTCGCGGGCGGCACCGTCGTGCACATCAACGCAGCGGTCGCCGGCCTGGTGGGTGCCTACATGGTGGGCAAGCGCATCGGCTACGGGCGTGAATCCATGGCGCCGCACAGCCTGACGCTGACCATGGTGGGTGCCTCGCTGCTGTGGGTGGGCTGGTTCGGCTTCAACGCCGGCTCCGCGCTGGAAGCCAACGGCTTTGCCGCGCTGGCCTTCATCAACACGCTGTTCGCCACCGCCGCCGCCGTGCTGGCCTGGTGCATCGGTGAAGCGCTGATGCGCGGCAAGGCGTCCATGCTGGGTGCCGCCTCGGGCGCCGTGGCGGGCCTGGTGGCCATCACGCCGGCGGCCGGCAACGTCGGCATCGCCGGCGGCCTGATCATCGGCTTCATCGCCGGCTTCGCCTGCCTGTGGGGCGTCAACGGCCTGAAGAAGATGCTGGGCGCGGACGACTCGCTGGACGTGTTCGGCGTGCACGGCGTGGGCGGCATCGTCGGCGCGCTGCTGACCGGCGTGTTCAATTCGCCCAACCTGGGCGGCCCCAGCGCCGTGGCCGACTGGACCACGGTGGCGATGATCGCCCCCGACGCCTACACCATCGCCGGCCAGGTGTGGACGCAGGCCAAGGCGGTGCTGCTGACCATCGTGTGGTCGGGCGTGGTCTCGGTGATCGCCTACAAGATCGTCGACCTGACCATCGGCCTGCGCGTGCCGGAAGAAGACGAGCGCGAAGGCCTGGACATCACCTCGCACGGCGAGACGGCCTACAGCAAGTAAGCCGCTGCGCCAGACAGATCGACAGAGCGATTGGGCCGCCTTCGGGCGGCCCTTTTTTTGCCCGTGGCGGAAGGGGCCCCTGGCGTTCCGGCCGGCCGGCCCCACCTGCCGCACTCCTAGAATCGATCATCACTCTGCGCAGACGGGCGATCAGCATGGTTCCGCATCTCATCACCGCCCTCACCGGGCCGATCAACGAACTCGAGCAGCGCATCCTCGAATCGATGCCCGCCATCGAGCGCTGGTTCCGGCTGGAATGGATGGAGCACACGCCGCCGTTCTACACCTCGGTGGACCTGCGCAATGCCGGGTTCAAGCTGGCGCCGGTGGACACCAACCTGTTCCCGGGCGGCTGGCACAACCTGACCCCCGAGATGCTGCCGCTGGCGGTGCAGGCCGCGATGGCGGCCATCGAGAAGATCTGCCCCGAGGCCAAGAACCTGCTGCTGGTGCCCGAGCGGCACACCGGCAGCTTCTACCTGGCCAACGTGCAGCGGCTGAAGAACATCTTCCACCAGGCCGGGCTGAACGTGCGCCTGGGCTCGCTGGACGAGAGCCTGACCGGCCCCACCACCATCACCCTGCCCGACGGCAGCGACCTGACGGTGGAGCCGCTGCAGCGCATCCGTGGCCGCGTGGGTCTGAAGGACTTCGATCCCTGCACCGTGCTGCTGAACAACGACCTCTCGGCCGGCCTGCCGCACGTGCTGGAGAACCTGCACGAGCAGTACCTGCTGCCGCCGCTGCATGCGGGCTGGGCGGTGCGCCGCAAGAGCAACCACTTCCAGAGCTACGAGGAAGTGGCCAAGAAATTCTCCAAGCTGATGGGCATGGACCCGTGGCTGATCAATCCGATGTTCGCGCAGTGCGGCCAGGTCGATTTCACCGAGGGCGAGGGCCTGGAGTGCGTGCAGACGCAGGCCGACGCCATGCTGGCCAAGGTGCGGCGCAAGTACAAGGAATACGGCATCAACGAGAAGCCGTTCGTGGCCGTGAAGGCCGACAACGGCACCGACGGCATGGGCATCCTGATGGTGCGCGACGCCAAGGAACTGGCCGAGCTGAGCCGCCGCGCGCGCAGCAAGCTCAGCGAGGTGAAGGACGGCCAGCACGTGTCGCAGGTGCTGATCCAGGAAGGCGTGCCCACCTACGAGCGCATGCACGACGCGGTGGCCGAGCCGGTGGTCTACATGATCGACCGCTACGTGGTGGGCGGCTTCTACCGCGTGCATGCCGAGCGCGGCACCGACGAGAACCTGAACACCCCGGGCGCCTCCTATGTGCCGCTGGCCTTCGCCGAGCACAACCAGCTGCCCAAGCCCGGCGCCAAGCCGGGGGCCAGCGCGCCCAACCGCTTCTACATGTACGGCGTGATCGGCCGCCTGGCGATGTTGGCCGCCAGCTACGAGCTGGAAGCCACCGACCCGGACGCCGAGGTCTACGAGTAGGGTTTGCGCTGCGGTGCAGCACGGCCGGCGAGCACAATAGCCGTGTTTCGATGACCGACCCCCGCCGGTGGGGTGCCGCTTCGTGGGTTCTCACAACGCCAACCGCTCCCCGGCCGCCCTGGCCGCCTTGACGCTCGCCGCCCTGGGCATCGTCTACGGCGACATCGGCACCAGCCCGCTGTATGCCCTGAAGGAAGTGTTCGCCGAAGGGCGCGTGCCCGTCACGCACGACAACGTGCTGGGCGTGCTGTCGATGATCTTCTGGACGATGACCATCGTCGTCTCGCTGAAGTACGTGCTGCTGATCCTGCGCGCGGACAACAACGGCGAGGGCGGCCTGATCGCCATGCTGGCGCTGGCCACCACCGCGGTGAAGGAACGGCCCGCGCTGCGGCAGACGCTGCTGCTGGTGGGCATGTTCGGCACCGCGATCTTCTACGGCGACGGCGTCATCACGCCGGCCATCTCGGTGCTGTCGGCGGTGGAGGGCCTGGAGGTGGCCGCGCCGGCGCTGCACGGCGTGGTGGTGCCGGTCACGCTGCTGCTCATCACCGTGCTGTTCGCGGTGCAGCGCTTCGGCACGCGCGGCATCGGTCGCTTCTTCGGGCCGGTGATGCTGGTGTGGTTCATCGTGCTGGTGGCGCTGGGGCTGCCGCACATCCTGCGCAACCCGCATGTGCTGCTGGCGCTCAATCCGGTGTTCGCGATGGGCTTCATCGCCGAGCATCCGACCACCGCGTTCATCGCGCTGGGGGCCGTGGTGCTGTGCATCACCGGCGGCGAGGCGCTGTATGCCGACCTGGGCCACTTCGGCAAGCAGCCGATCCGCATCGCCTGGTACAGCTTCGTGATGCCGGCGCTGGTGGTGAACTACTTCGGCCAGGGCGCGCTGCTGCTGGAGCAGCCCGAGGCGGCGGCCAGCCCCTTCTACCTGCTGGCGCCGCAGTGGGCGGCGCTGCCGCTGGTGGGCCTGGCCACCTGCGCCACCATCATCGCCTCGCAGGCGCTGATCACCGCGGCCTTCTCGGTCACGCGGCAGGCCATCCAGATGGGCCTGCTGCCGCGCATGTACATCAAGCACACCTCGGTGCGCGACACGGGGCAGATCTACGTGCCCTTCGTCAACTGGGGGCTGTATGCGCTCATCGTGCTGGCGGTGGGTCTGTTCGGCAGCTCGTCCAACCTGGCGCATGCCTACGGCATCGCGGTCACGCTGGACATGACCATCACCACCGTGATGACCTTCTACGTCATCCGCTACGGCTGGAAGTACTCGCTGCCGCTGTGCCTGCTGGCCACCGGCTTCTTCTTCATCATCGACGTCACCTTCTTCGCGTCCAACCTGCTGAAGTTCTTCTCCGGCGGCTGGTTCCCGATCGTCATCGGCCTGGGCATGTTCACGCTGATGACAACCTGGATGCGCGGCCGCCAGCTGGTGGCGGAGCGCCTGCGCGACGACGCCATCGACCTCAAGAGCTTCCTCGAGTCGGTGTTCATCAGCCCGCCCACGCGGGTGCAGGGCACGGCCGTGTTCCTGGCGGCCGACCCCACCATCGTGCCCAATGCGCTGATGCACAACCTCAAGCACAACAAGGTGCTGCACGAGTACAACCTGTTCGTGTCGGTGCAGAACCACGAGGTGCCGTGGATCGGCTTCGGCCGCCGGCTGGAGATGACGCCGCTGGGCCACGACTGCTGGTCGGTGCTGCTGCACTTCGGCTTCAAGAACGACCCCGACGTGCCCGAGGCGCTGAAGCTGCTGGCCGGCCGCGGGGTGCCGCTGGACGAGATGGAGACCAGCTACTTCCTCAGCCGCGACATTGTGGTGCCCAGCATCGGCCAGGGCATGGCGATGTGGCGCGAGAAGCTGTTCGCCAACATGCACCGCAATGCCGCGGCCGCGGCCGACTTCCTGCACCTGCCGGCCAACCGCATCGTGGAGCTCGGCTCCAAGGTCGAAATTTGAGCATGCGCTTTCTGCGTGACGCGTCGCTGAGCGCGACGGTCGCCGGCTTCGTGGCGGTGCTGGTGGGCTTCACCAGCTCGGTGGTCATCGTGTTCCAGGCGGCCGCCAGCCTGGGCGCAACGTCGGCGCAGCTCACGTCGTGGATGTGGGCGCTGGGCCTGGGCATGGGCCTGACCAGCGCCGGCCTGTCGCTGTGGTACCGGCAGCCGGTGCTCACCGCCTGGTCCACGCCGGGCGCGGCGCTGCTGGTCACCGCTGGCGCGGGCCGCTCGATGGGCGAAGCGGTGGGTGCGTTCATGCTCTGCGGGCTGCTCATCGCGCTGGCCGGTGCCACCGGCGCCTTCCGCCGGGCGATGGACCGCATTCCGCAGGCGCTGGCCGCGGCGTTGCTGGCCGGGGTGCTGGCGCGCTTCGCGTTCGATGCCTTCCTGTCGCTGCGCACCGAGTTCACGCTGGTGCTGTGCATGCTGCTGGCCTACCTGGCCGGCCGCCGCGGCTGGCCGCGCTATGCGGTGCCCGGCGTGCTGGCGGTGGGCATCGCGGTGGCGGCCTGGCGCGGGCTGCTGCACCTGGAGGGCATCTCCTGGGCGCCGGCGATGCCGGTGTTCACCGCGCCGGCGTTCAGCCTTGGCGGGCTGGTGGGCATCGCGCTGCCGCTGTTCGTGGTGACCATGGCCTCGCAGAACCTGCCCGGCGTGGCGGCGCAGCGTGCCGCGGGCTACGACACGCCGGTGTCGCCGGTGATCGCCGTCACCGGCCTGGCCAGCCTGCTGCTGGCACCGTTCGGCGGCTTCGCCTTCAACCTGGCGGCCATCACCGCGGCCATCTGCATGGGGCGCGAGGCGCATGAGGACCCGCGCCGGCGCTACATGGCCGCGGTGGCGGCCGGGGGCTTCTACATCGCCATCGGCCTGCTGGGCGGCGCGGTCGTGGGCCTGATCGCCGCCTTCCCGAAGGAACTGGTGCTGGCCGTGGCCGGCTTCGCGCTGCTGGGCACCATTGGCAGCGGGCTGTCGGTGGCGATGAAGGACGACGCCAGCCGCGAGGCCGCGCTCATCACCTTCCTGGTGACGGCCAGCGGGCTCAGCCTGTTCGGCGTGGCATCGGCCTTCTGGGGCGTGGTGGCCGGCGGCCTGGCGCTGGCTGTGCAACACTGGCGCCCCGCCCGCTGACCCGTCTGCGCCCCATGGATCTGCTGTTCGTTGCCGACCCGCTGGAGGTCTTCAAGACCGCCAAGGACACCACCTTCGCGATGATGCGCGAGGCCGCCCGCCGCGGCCATGCGATCTGGGCCTGCGAGCAGCGCGGCCTGGCCTGGCAGCGCGGTGCCAGGGTGGTGGCCCGCGGCGCTCGCCGCATCACGCTCACCGGCGATGCCTATGCCTGGTTCCAGGTGGCCGAGCAGGCCACCGTGGAACTGGCTGCGGTGGACGCGGTGCTGATGCGCAAGGACCCGCCCTTCGACAGCGAGTACTTCTACGCCACCCACCTGCTCGAGCAGGCCGAGCGCGAGGGCGCGCGGGTGCTCAACAGCCCGCGGGCGCTGCGCGACCATCCCGAGAAGCTGGCCATCCTGGAGTTTCCCGACGTGATCGGCCCCACGCTGGTCACGCGTGATGCGCAGGCCATCCGCGACTTCCATGCCGAGCACCAGGACATCATCCTGAAGCCGCTGGACGGCATGGGCGGGATGGGCATCTTCCGCGTGGGTGCCGACGGCCTGAACCTCGGCTCCATCATCGAGACGCTGAACCAGCACGGCCGCACCACGGTGATGGTGCAGAAGTACCTGCCCGAGATCGTGCAGGGCGACAAGCGCATCATCCTGATCGACGGCCAGCCCATCCCGCATGCACTGGCGCGCATTCCGCAGGGCAGCGAGATCCGCGGCAACATGGCCGTGGGCGGCAAGGGCGTGGCCCAGCCGCTGTCGGCGCGCGACCGCGAGATCGCCGAGGCCATCGGCCCGGTGCTGGCCGCGCGCGGCCTGCTGTTCGTGGGCCTGGACGTGATCGGCGACTGCGTCACCGAGATCAACGTCACCAGCCCCACCGGCTTCCAGGAGATCACCCAGCAGACCGGCTTCGACGTGGCGGCCCGCTTCGTCGATGCGCTGGAAGCCGCGGTGGCCGCGCCCCGCACCTGACGCGGCACCCGCCGCCCACCCCACCCCTGCTGGCCGTCTTCAGCGGCCGGTTCCGTTTGCAGAAGCAGGAGACCCACCGATGAAGACCAAAGCCGCCGTTGCCTGGAAGGCCGGAGCCCCGCTCACCATCGAAGAAGTGACGCTGGACGGCCCGCGCGAAGGCGAGGTGCTGGTGGAGATCAAGGCCACCGGCATCTGCCACACCGACTACTACACGCTGTCGGGCGCCGACCCCGAAGGCATCTTCCCGGCCATCCTCGGCCATGAAGGCGCCGGCGTGGTGGTGGACGTGGGCCCGGGCGTCACCTCGCTCAAGCCCGGCGACCACGTGATCCCGCTCTACACGCCGGAATGCCGGCAGTGCAAGAGCTGCCTGTCGCGCAAGACCAACCTGTGCACCGCCATCCGCGGCACGCAAGGCAAGGGCCTGATGCCGGACGGCACCTCGCGCTTCTCGATCGACGGCAAGCCGCTGTTCCACTACATGGGCACCAGCACCTTCGCCAACCACATCGTGGCCCCGGCCATCGCGCTGGCCAAGATCCGCGAGGACGCGCCGTTCGACAAGGTCTGCTACATCGGCTGCGGCGTTACCACCGGCATCGGCGCGGTGCTGTGGACGGCCAAGGTGGAGGCCGGCGCCAGCGTGGTGGTGTTCGGCCTGGGCGGCATCGGCCTGAACGTGATCCAGGGCGCCAGGATGGTGGGCGCCGACAAGATCATCGGCGTCGACCTGAACCCCGAGCGCGAGGCCATGGCGCGCCAGTTCGGCATGACGCACTTCGTCAACCCGAAGGACGTGCCCAACGTGGTGGACGCGATCGTGCAGCTGACCGACGGCGGCGCCGACTACAGCTTCGAGTGCATCGGCAACACCACCACCATGCGCCAGGCCCTGGAGTGCTGCCACCGCGGCTGGGGCCAGAGCGTGATCATCGGCGTGGCCGCGGCGGGGCAGGAGATCAGCACGCGGCCGTTCCAGCTGGTCACCGGCCGGGTGTGGAAGGGCAGCGCCTTCGGCGGCGCCCGCGGCCGCACCGACGTGCCGAAGATCGTCGACTGGTACATGGAAGGCAAGATCAACATCGACGACCTGATCACCCACACGCTGAAGCTGGACCAGATCAACGAAGGCTTCGACCTGATGAAGCGCGGCGAGTCCATCCGCTCGGTGGTCGTCTACTGAACGGGAGCAGCGCATGGCCTTCGAACTGCTCAGCGCGCATGGCTGCTTCGGCGGTGAACAGCGCTTCTACAGGCACGAGTCGGGCGAGATCGGCCTGCCGATGCGCTTCGGCCTGTACCTGCCGCCGCAGGCCACGCAGGGTACGGTGCCGGTGTTGACGTATCTCGCCGGCCTCACCTGCAACGAAGAAACCTTCGCCATCAAGGCCGGCGCCCAGCGCTTCGCGGCGCAGCACGGCATCGCGCTGCTGATGCCCGACACCAGCCCACGCGGCGCCAATGTGCCGGGCGAGGCCGACGCCTGGGACTTCGGCGTCGGCGCCGGCTTCTACCTGGATGCCACCGAGGCGCCGTGGTCCGCCCACTGGCGCATGGAAAGCTACCTGATGCAGGAGCTGCTGCCCGAGGCTGCGGCCGCGTTCGGGCTGGATGCGCAGCGTGCCGGCCTGTTCGGCCACTCGATGGGCGGGCACGGGGCGCTGACGCTGGCGCTGCGCCATCCGGGGCGCTTCAAGTCGGTGTCGGCCTTCGCGCCCATCGCCGCGCCCACGCGCTGCCCCTGGGGCCACAAGGCCTTCACCGGCTACCTGGGCGCTGACCGCAGCACCTGGCAGGCGCATGACGCCAGCGTGTTGATGTCCCAGCGCACGGTGGCCGCGTTCCCGCAGGGCATCCTGATCGACCAGGGCCTGGCCGACAAATTCCTTGCGGAGCAGCTGTACCCGGAGGCCTTCGAGGCCGCCTGCCAGGCCGCCGGCCAGCCGCTGACGCTGCGCCGGCATGCGGGCTACGACCACGGCTACTACTTCATCAGCACCTTCATCGCCGATCACTTGGCCCATCACGCGGCGGTGCTCAACGCCCCCGCCTGAAGGCCGTGGCCTTCACGCTGGCTGCACCGGTTTCAAGCGAGCTGGTCATCAAGAAGAGCCGCTTCATCGGCTGCGTGGAGCCGATGCGCGACCGGCCCGGCGCCCTGCAGCGTGTGGCTGAACTGCGCGCGATGCATCCCGCCGCCGCCCATGTGTGCTGGGCGCTGCTGGCCGGCGGCGACTCGGCGGCCAACGACGACGGCGAGCCCGGCGGCACCGCCGGCCGCCCGATGCTGGAGGTGTTGCGCCACCAGGAGCTGGAAGGCGTGCTGGCCACCGTGGTGCGCTACTTCGGCGGCGTGAAGCTCGGCGCCGGCGGGCTCGTGCGCGCCTATACCGATGCGGTGGCGCAGGCGCTGCTGTCGGCCCAGCGTGTGCGGCTGGAGCGCCTGGCCGCCCTGCAATGCACCGTGCCTTATGCGATGGAAGGCGCGCTGCGGCGCGAGCTGGAAGCGGCCCAGGCCACGCTGGGCGAGGTGTCCCACGGCATGGAGGTGACGCTGGCCTTCACCGTCACCGAGCCGGCCGTGCAGGCGCTTCGGCAGCGCATCGAAGACCTGACCCAGGGCCGGGTGCGATGGGCGCAGCCCGGCCCTGGCGGTGCTCACGACACGGCCTAGAACGTCGCCTTGAACGACGCACCCCAGGTGCGCGGCTCGTTGATGAAGCCGGTGAGGTTGTTGAAGTCGATCGCGCCCGTGGCCACCACCTTGTCGGTGATGTTGCGGCCGAACACCGCGGCCTCGTACTTGCCGTTGCCCCAGATGTAGCCCAGGCGCACGCCGCCTTCCAGCAGCGACTTGCCGGTGAACTCCTTCGATTCGTACAGGAAGAAGTTGACCTTGCTGCGGTACGACCAGTCGGTGAACACATACCACTCGCCGGTGGCGGTAGGCACGCTGTAGCGCAGGTTGATGTTGCCGATCCACTTCGGCGCGTTGGGCAGCGGGTTGCCGTCGATGTTGTACGAGCCGGCCACGGTGCCCGCCGGGTCGGTGACGGTGCAGCCGCCGCCGCAGCCGAACACCTGCAGGTTGCCGTCCTTGATCTTGGTGTGGTTGTAGCTGCCCGACAGGCCCAGCAGCAGGTTGTCGGTGAGGTAGGCGGTGAGGTTCATTTCCACGCCCTGGCCCTGCGACTTCTTGGCACTCACCAGGATGTTGGCGTTGTCGGTGCCGCCCACCGCGGTGAGCTGCTGGTCCTTCACCGTGTAGCGGAACACGCTGGCCGACAGGCGCGCGCGGCGGTCGAACAGGTCGGCCTTGACCCCGGCTTCGTACGAGGTGTTGGTCTCCGGCGCGGCCGAGGACATCGGCGCGAAGGCCGAGGCCGGCTGGATGCTGGCGCCGCGGAATCCGGTGGCCACGCGGGCATACACGTTCACGTCGGGCGTGAGGGCATAGGTGGCGCTGGCGTCCCAGTTGGTCTTGGAGTCGCTGGTGTCCATCGCCAGGCCGTTGGCGGTGTTCAGCGACGCATCCGGCGCGGTGCCCAACTCCTTCTTGTCATGGGTGTAGCGCAGGCCGCCGCGCAGCTTCAGCCGCGGGCTCACCGCGTAGCTCAGGGAGCCGAAGGCCGCCCAGGCCTTGTTCTCCTGCGTGGTCTCGGTCTGGCTGATCTTGGGGTTGCCGGCGGCGGTGGAGTCGTAGCCCGAGCTCAGCATGCGGTACTTCTCGTTGAAGAAGTACAGGCCGGTCTGCCATTGCAGCGGCGCGTCGGTGGCCGATTCCAGCCGGAACTCCTGCGACACCTGCCGGTGGTCGCGCAGCGCGTCGGCCGTCTCGGACGGGAAGGGGATCGGCGCCGGCTCGGCCGCCGGACCGGCGCCGAAGCCACCGTCCACGTCGCCGCGGCTGAAGCTGCTCAGCGTCTCGTAGCCGGTGATGGAGTACAGCGCCATGCCCGGCAGGCCGAACTTCAGCCGCACGCTGCCGCCGGTGTTGGACAGGGTCTGCTCGTTGATGCCGTCGATGCTCACCTTGTCCGGGTCGAAGCCATCGACCAGGCCGTTGCTGCCGGGCCGGATGATGTTGGCGCGGAACAGCCGCGCGCTGCCCGAGAGGTCGCGGTTGTGCACGTTGAACAGCGCGCTGAAGTCCTTGCTGGGCTCATACAGCGCCTGCAGCCGCACCGCACGGTCGCGGTAGCCCTCGAGGTCCTGCGTGCCGGTGGACTGGGTGTTGCTTACCCAGTCGTCGCGGCGCTGCGCCAGGGCCGACACCCGCGCCGACCAGGCGCCGGTCAGCGGCAGGTTGAACGCACCTTCCAGGTTCACCGCGCTGTCGCTGCCCACGCTGCCGCTGAAGTAGCCCTCCTGCTTCTGCGAAGGACGCACCGAATTGAACTTCACCACGCCGGCCGGCGTGTTGCGGCCGAACAGCGTGCCCTGCGGCCCGGCCAGCACCTCGATGCGTTCCAGGTCGAAGGCGGGGAAGCCCTTCAGGATCGGGTTCTCCTGCACCACGTCGTCGTAGATGAGCGAGACCGGCTGCGAGGCATTCAGCCGGAAGTCGGTGTTGCCGTAGCCGCGGATGTAGAAGCGCGGAAAGGCCCGGCCGAAGGACGACTCGATGTTCATGCTGGGCACGCGGCCCGACAGCACACGCACGTCCTGGCCGCTGGAATTGAGCACGTCCAGCACCTCGCCCGAGATCGTGGACACCGAGCTGGGCACGTCCTTGATGTTCTCGGCCCGGCGCTCGGCGGTGACGGTCACCGATTCCAGCTTGGGGGCCTCCTGCGCCAGCGCCGGCAAGGCCAGCAGCAGCGCGGCGGACAGGGGGGCGAACTGGAAGCCGGTGCGGCGGCTGGCGATACGGCGGGCAGTGGGCAAGGGTTCCTCCAGGGATGGTTTGCCCGGGGGAACCGCAAGGCCCATGCCTGTCGGCGTGCCTCAAAACAGGGTGCGGCAGCACCCTGTGCACCGCTCAAGGCTTGGGCACGCCCTCACGCCACTGCGGCCAGTTCGCCACGATGTCCCGCACCAGCGTGCCGCCCACCGTCTGCAGGTTCTGCAGCGCGGGCATGAAGCCGCCGGTCTGGCCCGAATGGGACGCGGTGAGCGAGGCATGCGCCGTCTGCCCCGGGTGCGGGCGGTCGAAGTTGGAGCCGGCGCGCAGCACTGCCAGCCGCTTGAGGTCGACCTTGCCTGCGGCAGCCGCACGCTCCAGCGCGTTGTAGGTGGCGTTGTCCTCCTGTTGCGTGGTGCAGTAGGTGGCCTGGCCGTCGCTGAGCAGCTTGCTCCAGTCGCGTGCGTGCGCGCCCAGCCGGTGGCCGTGCCACCAGGTGTCGCCGCCCAGCGTGTCGCACTGCGTCACCTGCGGCTTGGCCCGTGCAGCAGGCTCCTTGTACTTGGCGCGGTAGGCCGCGGCCTCGGGGCTGTCGGCCAGCGGCAGGCCGCGGGTCAAGGCCAGGGCCTTCTGCAGCAGGGCTTCGTCCAGCCGGGCAGCCTCGGTGCGGTACTCGAACTTGGGCTTCTCGCCGGGGCCCTTGGTGAGCAGGCCGTAGTAGCCGGTGGACCAGCCCCTGGGCATCTCGCGTGCATCGATCTCGTGCGCGATGCCGAAGTCGATCAGCCAGCGCGCCCAGGCCGCGGTGCCCAGCGTGCCCTGCTGCGGGTCGAGGCCGGCAATGCCGGCGATGAGGAACCAGGTGCGGGTGAAGTCGAAGCGCGGGTCCAGCGTCAGCGCCAGCGTGGAGGCCGCGGCATTGGCATGGCCCATGCCGGTGGTCAGCAGGCACACGTCGTCGGTGTTGCACTGGATGGCCGGGTGGTCGGGAAACAGGCCCGGCACCGGGATGCGCTCGTCCAGCTTGAACGGCTTCACCCAGCCTTCGGCCTCGGGTGAGAACATGGTGATGACCACGGCCTTGATCGGCCGCGGTGCCGCCGCGGTCTGGGCCAGCAGCGGCGTGGCCAGCGTGAGGGCCGCGGCCAGGAGGGTGAGCTTGGGCAGTGTCTTCATGGGCAGGTAGGGTGCGGTCAGCGGGCGGCCTTGCGGCGGGCCGCCCAGGCTTCGAGGAAGGACAGGGTGACGGCGGCTTCATTGGCTTCGGCCAGTCCGCTGGAGAACAGCGCAGCCACGTCGGCATTGAATTCCTCCGCGCCCGCCAGGTCGCTCACGCTGCGCATGGCGATGTAGGGCACGCGGTTGGCATAGGCCACGTGGGCCAGCGCGGCCGTCTCCATCTCGACCACCTGGGCGTTCAGGTTGTCGAACAGGTAGCGGCGGTAGGACGCATTGGCCAGGAAGGCGGTGCCCGACACGCCGGTGCCGCCCACCACCAGCTTGGGCTGCTGGCGCACGCACTGCTTCTCGTCCACGGTGCCGCCGGCGGCGGCCTTGGGGCCGCAGCGCTGCAGCGAGGGCTTCAGGGACTGCGCCACGGCCAGCATGTCGGGGTCGACGGGATAGTCGAATCGGAACTCGCCCTTGGGCGCGCTGATGGCGTTCATCACGAAGTTCTCGCGCAGGAACCAGCCCTGGTAGGCGGGCATCGGCTGGCCATCGGGCTTCTTCGCCAGCGACAGGCCGAGGCAGGACACGTCGCCCGGTGCACCGCAGGCGGCGGGCACCTGGTCGTTCGCATTCCAGAACACTTCCATCGGCATCACCCAGCGGTCGGGCACCGTCACGTCCCCCACATGGTGGGCCGGGTTCACGCCGCCGGCGATGCCGCTCATGATCAGCCGCTGCACCCGGAAGTGGTCGAGCATCAGCTGCGTGACCATCGTCGAATTGATCATGCTCACGCCGCTGAGCACGATGACGACGCGGTTGCCGCGCAGCGTGCCGGTGGTGAAGCGGTTGCCGTTGATGGTGTGCGTGCGCTTGCCGGTGGTCTGGGCCACCAGGATGTCGGCCTCCGCACCGAAGGCCGAGACGATGCCGATGCGCGGCGTGCATTCGGTCAGGCAGCGGGCCGGGGCAGCGGCCTGGGCCGGGGCGGTGAAGGCGCTGGCCAGCAGCGCGAGAAGCAGGGTGGGAAGGCGGCGCAAGAAGGTCTCCGGGCGGTGGTGGTGGAGGGTCGGCGGTGTTCGGCGGGGATGCGCAAATCAGCAATATTGATGCCATTGCACCGCGGTGGCCGCGGAGTGCGGCCAGCGGACAATCCGCGGTTTTTCGCCTTGCCCTTTCCCACGTGTTCAAGAACCTGATCGTCTATCGCATCGCGCCCGAATGGGCGGCCGACCCCGTGCAGCTGGAAGCGGCGCTGGACAAGATGCGTTTCGTGCCCTGCACGCCCACACAACCGATGTCGGCCGGCTGGGTGGAGCCGCGCGGCGTGGCCCATGCGCCGCTGCTGGAGGTGGTGGACGGCCACTGGCTGCTCAAGCTGCAGGTGGAGCAGAAGGCCGTGCCGGGCGCGGTGGTGCGCCGCCGCGCCGAGGACATGGCCGCGCAGATCGAGCAGCAGACCGGCCGCAAGCCCGGCAAGAAGCAGATGAAGGAGCTGAAGGAGGACGCGCTGCATGAGCTGCTGCCGCAGGCCTTCGCCAAGCGGGCCGCGGTGCAGGTGTGGATCGACCCCGAGCAGCGGCTGATGGCCGTGGACAGCGGCAGCGCCAACCGCGCCGACGAGGTGGTGACGCAGCTGGTCAAGGCCGCCGAAGGCCTGGGCGTGACGCTGCTGCAGACCGCCGAGACGCCCGCCGCGGTGATGTCGGCCTGGCTGGCCGGCACCGAGCCGCCGGCCAGCTTCAGCATCGACCGCGAATGCGAGCTGAAGTCGCCCGACGAGATGAAGTCGGTGGTGCGCTATGCCCGCCACGCGCTGGACATCGACGAGGTGCGCCAGCACATCGCCGGCGGCAAGCTGCCGACGCGGCTGGCGCTCACCTGGCAGGGCCGCGTGTCTTTCGTGCTGAGCGATACCGGCCAGATCCGCAAGATCGCCTTCCTGGACGGCGTGTTCGAAGGCCTGCCCAAGGCCGAGAAGGACGAGGCCTTCGAGGCCGACGCCGCCATCGCCACCGGCGAACTGCGCCAGCTGATCCCCGACCTGCTGGAAGCGCTGGGCGGCGAGCACACCATGGCGCTCTGAAGCGCCCCGGGCGCGCTCAAAAGGCGTGCACCACGCCGAGGTCGAAGCCGCCACCGCGGCGGCCGACGACGGTGGTGCCGTCGATGTTGTAGCGGGCGCCGTCCGGGGCGGTGTCCGCCGCCGCCAATGCCGATTGCGTCAGCCGCGCAACGCTGCCGTACAGCAGCGTGTGCCTGGAGAGCTTGTGCACGTACTGCAGGCCCAGCTGCCGGGCGCCCTGGTCGTCGCTGCCCATCCCCGAGCGGTCGGCCGCCGTCCACGCAACGTTGAGGCTGCCGGCCGGACCCACCGGCACCATCGCGCCCAGGTTCAGGTTGCGCTGCGTGCGGTGCTGCCCGCTGGAGACCTCCTGCGCGCTGCGCCAGTACATCACCGAGCCGAGCAGCCGCACCGGCCCGAAGTCGTGCGACAGGCCCAGCGCGCCATAGTCGAAGTGGCCCTTCGCCGCCACCTTGCGGCTGGCACCGGACAGCGGATCGACCCGCGCCACCCGGTCCACCGTCGTGCGGCCCCAGGTCAGGCGCGCCTCGGTGGCCGGTTGCCGGTAGAACAGGCCCGCTGCCACATGCCGGTGGCCGCTGCTGCCTTCGGAGGGTGCGGCCTGGAGCTGCGCATGCAGGCCCTGCCAGGCCGGCGTGATGTACGACACCGCGTTGTTCACGCGGGTGTAGGTGGCGGCATTGGAGAAGTTGAACGGCGTGGCCAGGTTCATCACGTTGCCCACGCCCTTGCCGTTGAGTGCGTCGAAGTCGCCGCCGATCGAGTTCTGCAGCGCGAAGTCGCGGCCCAGGCGCAGCTCGCCGACCGGGCCCCACAGGCGCACGATGCTCTGCCGCTCCCAGAAGGTGGAGGCGGAAGTGCCGGTGTCGGCACGGAGCTGGCTCTCCAGCACGAAGCCCGCCTTCCAGCCGTTGCCCAGGTCGTCGCTGCCTTGGACCGACAGCTTGCTGCTGCGCGCGCCCTCGCGCTGCATCAGGCGGGTGGTGTCGGGGCCGTTGTCGACCTGGCGCAGCGCCAGGTCGATGCGGCCGGAAATCGTCATCTGTTGGGCGACGACCGGCAGGGCGGCCGCGCAGGTCAGCATGCCGGCCAGGAACCGGAGGATTCGTTGCTTGAAGCGCATCGTGGACAGGAGGAGAAGGGTGGGGAGGAGAACTGCCGCGAGCCTTCAACTGCGCAAGAAGCGTTCCATCAATGATGAAAATGACACCAAGGCGCTGATACTTGCGGCTTGCATCAATCTTGCTGTGCCGCCGGACCCGCTGCTTGGTGCCCGACCGTGACCGACCTTCTTCCCAGCCCCCTGTTGCGCCGCCTGGCCCGGCCTGCCATCGCCGCCCTGTTCACGCTGCTCGCGGGGTGCGCGACGTTGCCCCCTGCCGAGCCATTCAAGCTGCGCATCGTCCACATCAACGACCACCATGCGAACCTCGAGCCGCAGCGCGGCTTCGACCTCACGGTGGAGGGCCTGCCCACGCGGGTGGAACTCGGCGGCATGCCGCGCGTGGTGTCCGCGATGCGGCAGCTGGACGACGGCCGGCCGCTGCTGAAGATCCATGCCGGCGACGCGCTCACCGGCACGCTGTTCCATACGGTGTTCGGCGTCGCGGCCGATGCGCAGGTGATGAACCTCGGCTGCTTCGACACGTTCACGCTCGGCAACCATGAGTTCGACGAAGGCGATGCGGCGCTGCGCCGCTTCCTCGACGCCTTGCGCGCCGACGGCCGCTGCGGCACGGCGGTGCTGTCGGCCAACGTGCGGCCGGCAGCCGGCACGCCGCTGGCGCCCGGGGGCGGGCCGGCCTTGGTGCAGCCATACGTGGTGCGCTCCGTTGGCGGCGTGCGCGTGGGCATCGTCGGGCTGACGATCAAGGGCAAGACGCTCGCTTCGTCGCAGCCGCTGCCCAGCACCGTCTTCCTGGAAGAAGTGGACGCCGCGGCCGATGCCGTGGCGGCGCTGCGTGCGCAGGGTGTGCGCCACATCGTGCTGGCAACGCACCTCGGCCTGCAGAACGACCTGGCGCTGGTGCGCCGGCTGCCGGAGGTCGACGTGGTGGTGGGCGGCGACTCGCACACGCTGCTGGCCTCACCGGGCCTGGCCGAGTCCGGCCTGAAGCCCGCCGGTCCCTATCCGCTGCAGGCCACCAACGCCGACGGCGCGCCGGTGTGCGTGGTGCAGGCGTGGGAATACGCCAAGGCGGTCGGCGCGCTGGACGTCACCTTCGACGCCACGGGCCGCGTCACCGCCTGCGGTGGCCGCCTGGTGCTGCCGATCGGCGAGACCGTGCAGCGGCAGGACGCGGCCGGCCGCTGGGCCGCCCTGCCGGCGCCCGAGGCCCGCGCGGTGCGCGAAGTCCTGGCCCGCTCACCCGAATGGCAGGTGTTGCCGCCCGACCCGGCCGCCGAGGCCGTGGTGGCCGGCTACGCCCGGCAGCTGGGGGAACGCCTGCGCGAGCGGCTCGGCGAGGCGCCGGCTGGCCTGTGCCACGAGCGGGTGCCGGGCGGCACGCCCAGCTCGGGCTGCGGGCCGCAGGGCAGCGACACCGCCCAGGTGGTGGCCCAGGCCTTCCTGCAGGCGTCGCGCCGCGCGCACTTCGCGCTGCAGAACGCCGGTGGCGTGCGCACGTCCATCCCGCAGGGCACGATCAGCTACGACACCGCCTACCGCGTGCTGCCTTTCGCCAACACGCTGGTGGAGATGGAACTCACCGGCGCGGAAGTGGCTGCCATGCTGGAAGACGCGGTGTCCTTCCACCGCGACCCGGTCAACGGCGTTCGCGGCTCCGACGGCTCGCATCCCTACGCCGCCGGGCTGCGCTGGTCGCTCGACCTGAACCAGCCGCGCGGCCGCCGCTTCACCGCGCTGGAAGTGCGCGACCGGGCCACCGGACGCTGGCTGCCGCTGCAGCCCGAAGGCCGCTACGTGGTGATGACCAACGACTACATCGCCGGCGGCAAGGACGGCTATGCCACGCTGGGCCGGGTGCATGCCGACCCCACGCGCTGGGTGGACACGGGCCTGTACTACACCCAGACCTTCGTCGACTTCATCCGCGCCCACGGCGCGCTGCGGCCGGTGCCGCCCGACGAGTATTCGCACCGCCTACCGCCCTCCGCCCGCTGAGGCAGGGGCCGGCGGGTATGCTCCCCCGTTGCGTGCGGCGTACCGCTGCACCGCGCCTGAACGCTGCTTGCATCCCATGGCCCTGCTGTCCCTCTCCAATGCCCACCTCGCGTTCGGCCACGTCCCGCTGCTCGATGGCGCGGGCTTCTCGCTCGAAGCCGGCGAGCGCGTGGCCCTCATCGGCCGCAACGGCGCCGGCAAGTCCTCGCTGCTGAAGGTGCTGGCCGGCACCGAGAAGCTGGACGACGGCCTGCTGCAGGCGCAGCAGAACGTGCGCCGCTTCTATGTGCCGCAGGAGCCCGACTTCCCGGCCGGCGCCACCGTGTTCGACGTGGTGAGCGAAGGCGTGGCCGAGGCCAAGGCCCTGCGCGCGCGCTATGAAGCGCATGAGCCCGGCGACGACCTGGACGCCATCCAGACCCGCATCGAGGCACTCGACGGCTGGAACTGGGAACGCCGGGTGGACGAGACGCTGCAGCGCCTGCACCTGGACCCCACGGCCGTGGTGGATGCGCTGTCCGGCGGCACCAAGAAGCGCGTGGCGCTGGCGCAGGCCTTAGCCGCGCACCCCGACGTGCTGCTGCTGGACGAGCCCACCAACCACCTGGACCTGGACGCCATCGTCTGGCTGCAGACGCTGCTCAACGAGTGGACGGGCGCGCTGCTGCTCATCTCGCACGACCGCGCCTTCATCGACGCCGTGGCCACCCGCATCGTGGAGCTGGACCGCGGCACGCTGCGCAGCTACCCCGGCCACTTCACCGCCTACGAGGCCACCAAGGCCCGCGAGCTGGAGGACGAGGCGCTGGCCAACGCCCGGGCCGACAAGCTGCTGGCCCAGGAAGAGGTGTGGGTGCGCAAGGGCGTGGAAGCGCGCCGCACCCGTAGCGTGGGCCGCGTGCAGCGGCTGCAGGCGCTGCGCGAGCAGCGTGCGCGCCGCCGCGATTCGCTGGGCCAGGTGCGGCTGGAAGTGGACTCGGGCGCGCCCAGCGGCAAGATCGTGGCCGAGCTGCGCGACGTGAGCCAGCGCTTCGGCGACCGCACGCTGATCGACCATTTCAGCGCCACCATCCTGCGTGGCGACAAGGTGGGCCTGGTCGGCCCCAACGGCAGCGGCAAGACCACGCTGCTCAAGCTCATCCTGGGCGAGCTGGAGCCCACGCAGGGCACGGTGCGCCGCGGCAGCAACCTGCAGGTGGCCTACTTCGACCAGATGCGCGCCGGCCTCAACCTGGACGCCACGCTGGTGGACACCATCAGCCCGGGCAGTGAATGGGTGGAAATCGGCGGTCAGCGCAAACACGTCAAGAGCTACCTGACCGACTTCCTGTTCTCGCCCGAGCGCGCCAACAGCCCGGTGCGCACGCTGTCGGGTGGTGAACGCAACCGGGTGCAGCTGGCCCGGCTGTTCGCGCTGCCGGCCAACGTGCTGGTGCTGGACGAGCCCACCAACGACCTCGACATCGACACGCTGGAGCTGCTGGAAGAACTGCTGCAGAGCTACAGCGGCACTGTGTTCCTGGTGAGCCACGACCGGCGTTTCGTCGACAACGTGGTCACCAGCACCATCGCCTGGGAGGGCGACGCCCAGCCCGGCCTGTGGCGCGAATACGAAGGCGGCATCGAGGACTGGCTGCAGCAGCGCGACCGCTCGCGCGCCGTGGTGGCGGCTGCGGCTGCCGCGGCCCCGGCATCAGCGCCATCGCCCGCGGCCGGCGGCACCGCGGCCGCCAAGCCGGCCGCGGCCACGCGCAAGCTCAGCTACAAGGAACAGCGCGAGCTGGACGCGCTGCCCGCAAAGATCGAGGCGCTGGAGACCGAGCAGAAGAAGCTCGGCGAGCAGCTGGCCGACCCCGACATTTACACCCGCGAAACCCACCAGAAGGTGGCCGAGCTGCAGGCGCGCTACGCCGCCATCGACGACGAGCTGCTGTCGGCACTGGAGCGCTGGGAGCAGCTGGGCGCGCGCTGAGCCGGCATGATCGGGGGCATGAGCAGTTCCTTTCCCCCCGACACGCTATTCGGCCTGAGCATCCCGCTGGCCACCACCTTCGGCCTGCAGGGCGAAGCCGTGGGCGACGACCAGGCCCGTGTGCGCCTGCCCTTCAACCCTGCCTATGCCAACAGCCGCGGCGACGTGCATGGCGGCGCCCTGTCGGTGCTGTTCGACTGCGGCCTGGCCGCCGCGGTGCGCTCGCATGCGCCGGTGCAGTTCGGCGTGGCCACCATCGACCTGAGCATCCACTTCGTGGCCGCCGCCCGCGGCGACGTGGTGTGCACCGCCCGCTGCGAACGCCGTGGCCGCTCGATCAGCTTCGCCCGCGGCGAGGCGCACGACGCCGAAGGCACCCTGGTCGCGCTGGCCACCGGCAGCTTCAAGCTGATGGAGCGCTGAAGACCGCGCAACCCGGCTGGCGGCGGCTCCGTCCTATCGACCGCCTGTTGCCGCGGGATGGGTGCGGCTGACGATCAGGCCCGCCTGCAGGTACAGGCCGTTGAGCAGCCGCGCCGCGCGCACGCGGTCGAAGCCGGGCCACTCGGCCAGGTCGCGCAGGTTGATCGACTGTCGCTGCAGCCGCTGCACCGCCGCCAGCAGCGTGCCGCTCAGGCCGAGGTTGCGAAGGTCGGTGCCGGGTGAAATGCGGTAGGCCGCCTGGCCGGCGATCTCGGGCAGCAGCTCGTCGCGCGCGCCGCGCATCGCCATGTCCCAGGTGAGCTGCGGCAAGGGGTGGTACAGGTGGGTGTCGCCCACCAGCGAGGCCTGCGCATCGCCCGGCGGCCGCAGCACCGCGGGTTCCACATGCATCACCCGCAGGTCGGACAGCCGCCCGCCCAGCAGTTCCTCCAGCGGCACCGGGCAGTGCGCCAGCTGCTGCGCGGGAAACACCGTCAACGGCAGCACCTTGTCGCCGCTTTGCAGGTGCACCGCCAGCGCATGGCCATGGCGCAGGCTGGCGGCGATGACCACCAGCACGTCGGCCGGCTGGCCGCTCTGTTCCACCCGCTGCAGGTCCATCATCAGCGACGGGCTGAGCGAGGCCAGGAATCCGGGCACGCCTTCGCTGCGCTCGGTGAGCACGAGCTCATCGAGGTACCGCTGGAAGTCACTCACCCGCATGAGGTCGGGTGTGCCAAAGGGCAGGGTGGATTCGAAATTCACGTTGGGTGCCGCGCCGGAAAAGGGGGCATACGCCCGCCCATGTTAAGCGCTGCAACCGCCGGTCCGGCCGGCGTTTCGCCGCGCAGGCTCTACAGGCTCCGTCGCACCTCGCCCAGCGTTTGCCACAGCGCCGCGTTCTGCGCGGTGGCGAAGTTCACCCGCATCAGCGTGGTGGGCCGTGGCGTGGCATGGAACAGCGTGCCCGGCGCCAGCAGCCAGCCGCGGTCGAGCATGGCTTCGGTCAGGCGCTCGGTGTCCACCTGCGTGTCCACCCATCCGAACAGGCCCTGCGGCGGCGCGGCGAAGTGGAAGCCCGCTTCCTGCGCCAGCCGCTGCGTGCGCATGCGCGCGGCCTCCAGCCGGGCGGTCACCCGCTCCGCATGGCGGCGCAGCGAGCCCTGCTCCAGCGTGACGGCCAGCGCGCGCTCGGGCGCGGTGGGCGTGCTGAGCATGCCCAGCAGCCGGGTGTCGATCAGCCGCTCCGTCAGCGCCGGCGCGGCGGCGATGCAGCCCACGCGCCAATTGGGCGTGAGGATCTTGGAGAAGCCGGTGAGGTAGACGCTGCGCTGCAGGTTGTCCAGCGCCGACAGGCGCGGCGCATGCACCGGGGCCATGTAGGCATAGGTGTCGTCCTCCACGATGGTGAAGTCGAAGGCCTCGGCCAGCTTCAGCACCTGGTGTGCGGCGGCCAGCGACAGCATGGCGCCGGTGGGGTTGTGCAGCACCGAGACCGTGATGTACAGGCGCGGCCGGTGCGCCTGGGCCAGCGCACGCATCACCTCCAGGTCGGGGCCCTGCGCGCCGCGCGGCACCGGCAGCACCCGCAGGCCGAGGCGGGCGAGGCGCGCGAATTCGATCGGCCAGCCGGGCTCGTCCACCAGCACCGCATCGCCGGGCTGGGTGAGGGTGCGCGACACCACGTCCAGCGCCTGGGTGGCGCCCATGGTGGTGAGCAGCTGCGCGGGGGTGGCGGCGATGCCGATGTCGGCCAGCCGCTGGACGAAGGCGGTGCGGAAGCGCAGGTCGCCGGCCGGCTCGCCATAGCGCAGCGCGCTGTCGTCGTCCGCCATCGCGCGGCGCATGGCACCGTTGAGCAGCGGCAGGTCCAGCCAGTCCGGCGGCAGCGTGCCCATGCCGGGGCCGGGCGTGCCCACGCCGTGGAACATGCCGCGGATCATCGCCGCCGCGTCGGTGGGGCGGATGCGCGGCGCGCTGCCGGTGGCCGCGGGGGGCCTCTGTGCCGGCCGCCGCAGCGATTGCGGACCGCGCACGAAGAAACCGCGCTGCGGGCGCGCCTCCACCAGGCCCTGCGCCGCCAGCTGGTCGTAGGCGGCCACCACGGTGCTGGGGCTCACCGTGTGGCGGCGTGCGCATTCGCGCACCGAGGGCAGGCGCGCGCCGGGTGCCAGCAGCTGCTGCTCGATGCGCTCGGCATAGCGGGCGGCCAGCTGGGCGGCCAGCGTGGCCTCGCCGTCGCGGGAGAGGGCGGTGGAAGGCAGGGGCGTAGCGGCATTCATGGGCAGGTGGTGCGCTGTAGCTGTGCTGGCAGTGGCAGCAGCACAGATCAGGCTGCAGTGTGCCGAAGTGTACTGATACTGTGCTGGTGCTGGGCCCTAGACTGGGCAGCCGACCTCCTGTGAGAGAGACGCCATGAGCACCGCGCTGCCGATCCTGCCCCGCCCGACCCCGATCACCGGCGCCGCGGCCACCCGGGCGGCCCGCCGCGGCTGGTGGCTGGGCCTGGCCGGCGTGCTGATGTTCGCGCTCAGCATCCCGATGACGCGCCTGGCCGGCGGCGATGCCGCACAGCCGCAGCTGCCGCCGGATTTCGTGGCCATCGGTCGCGCAGCGGTGGCCGGCCTGCTGTCGGTGCTGTACCTGGCCGCCACCGGCGCGCCACGCCCGCGCGGCGCACAGTGGAGCCTGCTGGCCGTCAGCGCGGCCGGGGTGGTGTTCGGCTTCCCGTGGTTCAGCGGCTTCGCCGTGCGCCATGTGGAGGCCATCCACGCCTCGGTGATCAACGGCTTCCTGCCCCTGGCCACCGCGGTGGTGGGTGCGCTGTGGCTGCGCCAGCGGCCGGCGCCGGCCTTCTGGCTGTGCGCGTTGCTGGGCTGCGGCCTAGTGCTGGCCTTCGCGGTGGTGCAGGGCGGCGGCCGGCTACAGGCGGCCGACGGGCTGCTGCTGGCCGCGGTGGCCAGCGGCGCGGTGGGCTACGTGGGCGGCGCCCGGCTGGCGGCGCAGGGCATGCGCGGCGAGCACGTCATCTGCTGGATGCTGGTGCTGTGCCTGCCGCTCACGCTGCCCTGGGCGCTGGCCATCGGCCTGCGCCATCCGGAAGCCCTGGCCGCGGCCCGGCCTGCGGCATGGGGCGGCTTCGCCTATGTGTCGCTGGTGTCGATGTGGCTGGGCTTCTTCGCCTGGTACCGCGGGCTGGCGCTGGGTGGCACGCTGCGCGTGAGCCAGGTACAACTGGTGCAGCCCTTCGCCTCGATGCTGGTGGCGGTACCGCTGCTGGGAGAGCGGCTGGACGGCGTCACCGTGCTGTTCGCGCTGGCGGTGATCGCCACCGTGCTGGTGGGCAAGCGCGTGCCCGTGGCCCCTTCCACTTCACCGGAGCCTTCGCGATGAGAACCCTCGGCCTGCTCGGCGGCATGAGCTGGGAATCCACTGCCGTCTACTACCGCCTGCTCAACCAGGGCGTGGCCCGCCGGCTGGGCGGCCTGCACAGCGCGCCGCTGCGCATCGCCAGCGTCGATTTCGCGCCGGTGGCGCAGTGGCAGTCCGACGGCCAGTGGGCCGCCGCGGCGCAGCACCTGGGCGCACTGGGCTCGGGCCTGTGGCGCGCCGGTGCGCAGGGCCTGGTGCTGGCCACCAACACCATGCACAAGGTGGCCGATGCCATCGAGGCCGCGGCTGGCCTGCCGCTGCTGCACATCGCCGATGCGACCGGCACCGCCATCCGCGCGGCCGGCCTCACCCAGGTGGGCCTGCTGGGCACCCGCTTCACGATGGAGGACGACTCCATCCTGATCGACCGCCTGCGCCAGCGCAGCGGCGTGGAGGTGCTGGTGCCGCCGGCCGCCGACCGCGCCAAGGTGCATGCCACCATCTACGATGAGCTGTGTCGCGGTGTCGTCAGCGATGCCTCGCGGCAGGTGTTCCTCGGCGTGATCGATCGCCTGGCCGCGCGCGGTGCGCAGGGCGTCATCCTCGGCTGCACCGAGATCTCGCTGCTGCTCGACCCCGAGAAGCATCCGTTTCCCCTGTTCGACAGCACCGGGCTGCATGCCGCCGCGGCCGTTGGCTGGTTGCTGGAAGAACCGTCCCACCCTGAACGAAAGCCCTCATGACCTGGAACATGGCACGCCGCGCCGAGCGGCTCAATCCGTCGATCATCCGAGAGATCCTGAAGGTCACCGAGCGCCCGGGCATCGTCTCGCTGGCCGGCGGCCTGCCCGCGGCCGAGGGCTTTCCGGTGCAGGCCATGCGCGAGGCCACCGCCCGCGTGCTGGCCGACCACCCCCAGGAAGCCCTGCAGTACGCGGCCAGCGAAGGCTTCGCCCCGCTGCGCGAATGGGTGGCCGCGCAGCTGGCCACGCAGGGCATGAAGTGCGACGCCGACCAGGTGCTGATCACCACCGGCTCGCAGCAGGGCCTGGACCTGGCCGGCAAGGTGCTGCTGGACCCAGGCAGCACGGTGGCGGTGGAGTCGCCCACCTACCTGGGCGCGCTGCAGGCCTTCGCGCCCTACGAGCCCGAGTTCCTGGCCGTCGATTGCGACGAGCAGGGCCCGCTGCCGGCCGCGCTCAAGGCGGCAAAGGGCGCGCGCTTCCTGTACATGCTGCCCAACTTCCAGAACCCGAGCGGTCGCTGCATGGGCGCGGCCCGCCGCGACGCGCTGATGGCCGAATGCCTGCGCCTGGGCCTGCCGGTGGTGGAGGACAACCCCTACGGCGACCTCTGGTTCGACCAGCCGCCCGCCGCCCCGCTGGCCGCGCATGCGCCCGACGAAGTGCTGTACCTGGGCTCCTTCTCCAAGGTGCTGGCGCCCGGCCTGCGCCTGGGCTACATGGTGGCGCCGCGCCTGCTGTACCCCAAGCTGCTGCAGGCCAAGCAGGCGGCCGACCTGCACACGCCGGGTTTCAACCAGCGCGTGGTGCACGAGGTCATCAAGAACGGCTTCCTCGACCAGCACGTGCCCACCATCCGCGCCCGCTACAAGGCCCAGCGCGATGCGATGCGTGCCGCGCTGGAGCGCCACCTGCCGGCCGGCTGCCAGTGGCAGCTGCCCGCCGGCGGCATGTTCTTCTGGGTGACGCTGCCCGAAGGCTTCGACACCCTGGCGCTGCTGCCGCGGGCGGTGGATGCCGGCGTGGCCTACGTGCCCGGCGCCGCCTTCTATGCCAGCGAGCCGCGCATGAACACGCTGCGGCTGAGCTTCGTCACCGTGGCCCCGGAGTTGATCGAGCAGGGCATTGCCGCCCTCGGCCGGGTGCTGAAGGCTTCGCAGGAGGTGCAGCCATGAGCCAGGACAAGACCCGCCGCTTCACCCAGCTCGACGTGTTCACCGGCCGTGCGCTGTACGGCAACCCGCTGGCCGTGGTGCATGACGCCGAAGGCCTGAGCGACGAGCGCATGGCCGCCTTCGCCCGCTGGACCAACCTGTCGGAGACCACCTTCCTGCTGCCGCCCACCGACCCGCAGGCCGATTACCGGGTGCGCATCTTCACCCCCACCGGCGAGCTGCCGTTTGCCGGCCATCCCACGCTGGGCAGCTGCCACGCCTGGCTGCAGGCCGGCGGCCAGGCCAGGGGCGACCATGTGGTGCAGCAATGCGAGGTGGGCCTGGTGCGCGTGCGCCGCCAGGCGGAAGGCGATGTGCAGCGCCTGGCCTTCGCCGCCCCGCCGCGCCGGCGCACCGGCCCGCTGCCGGACGACGTGCTGGCCCGCATCACCGCGGCGCTGGGCCTGCCGCGCGATGCCATCCGCCACCACGAGTGGTGCGACAACGGCCCCGGCTGGGCCGGCGTGATGCTGGATTCGGCCGGGCAGGTGCTGGCGCTGCAGTGCGACTACGCGGCCCTGGGCGACCTGAAGCTCGGCGTGGTGGGGCCGCATGCGGCCGGGCACGATGCGCAGTTCGAGCTGCGTGCCTTCATCGGCGACGGCGACTACGAGGACCCGGTGACCGGCAGCCTGAACGCAGCCGTGGCGCAGTGGCTGATTGGCGCCGGGCTGGCACCGGCGCGCTACGTGGCTGCGCAGGGCACGGCCATGGGCCGCGCCGGCCGTGTGTTCCTCGAGCATGACGGCAGCGACGTGTGGGTGGGCGGCGAGGTGGCCGGCTGCATCGAAGGCCAGGTGCGCCTGTAGGCCCGAAGGCTGCATCCGATGCACGTCGAACTCGATCACCTGGTGGTGGGCGCGCGCAGCCTGGAAGAAGGCGCGGCCTGGTGCGAAGCCACCTTCGGCATCGTGCCCGGCCCGGGCGGCCAGCATCCGTTGATGGGCACGCACAACCGGCTGCTTCGGCTGCAGGGCGGCGATGCGTTTGCGCAGGCCTACCTGGAGATCATCGCAATCGACCCGGCGGCCGCGCCGCCTGGCCGGGCGCGCTGGTTCGGGCTGGACACGCCGCCGGTGCAGGCTGCGCTGGCCCGCGGACCGCAGCTGCTGCACTGGGTGGCGCGCAGCAGCGCGCTGGCGGAGCAGCACCGGCGGCTGGCCGATGCGGGCCACGACACCGGTCGCGTGCTGGCGGCCGAACGGGCCACGCCGGCCGGCCTGCTGCGCTGGCGCATCGTGGTGGCCGACGATGGCCTGCCGCGCTGCGCGGGCGCGCTGCCCACGCTGATCGAATGGGCCGGCGCGCATCCCACCGACAGCGTGCCCGACAGCGGCCTGCAGCTGCAGGCGCTGGCAGTGCGCGGCCTGCCGAACGTCGCGGCGGAGGTGCTGCAGCCTGCCGGCATCCAGCGGCCGCAGGATGCCGGCCCGGTGCTGTGTGCGCGGTTTCTCAGTCCGCGGGGGCCGGTCATCCTGTCCTCGCCCTTCATGGTGTGATGCCGATGTCCACCGAAGAGCTGTTCCGCGAAGACGCCGAGCTGGCCGACTGCGAGGCCCGCGTCGTGCAGGCCGGCGCGGAAGGCGTGGTGCTGGACCGCACCGTGTTCTATCCGCTGGGCGGCGGCCAGGCCGGCGACCGCGGCGAGCTGCGGCTGCCCGATGGCCGGGTGCTGCGGATCGCCGACACCCGCAAGGGCGAAGCCGGCGTGCTGCATGTGCCCGCGCCCGACCAGCAGGCGCTGCTGGCCGCGCTGCAGCCCGGCATGGCGGTGCAGGCCTGCATCGACCAGGCGCGCCGTGCACGGCACCGGCGCTTCCACACCGCCACCCACCTGCTGTGCGCCCTGGTGCCGCATCCGGTGGATGGCTGCTCCATCACCGCCGAATCGGCGCGGCTGGACTTCCACATGACCGAGCCGCTGGACAAGGACGTGCTGAACGCCGGCCTGGCCCGGCTGGTGGCCGCGGCCCATCCGGTGCGCCACCGCTGGATCGCCGAGGAGGAGCTGGACGCCAACCCGGGCCTGGTGCGCAGCATGAGCGTGCAGCCGCCGCGCGGCCATGGCCGCATCCGGCTGCTGGAGGTGCAGGGCGTCGACCTGCAGCCCTGTGGCGGCACCCATGTGGCCAACACCGCCGAGATCGGCGCGGTGTTCGTCAGCAAGATCGAGAAGAAGTCGGCCCGCACGCGGCGCGTGGTGCTGGGCCTGGCCGACTAGGGCGGGTGGCGCGTCTCAGGGCCAGACGAGCGCGGCCAGGGCCGTGAAGTCCGGCGCGTCCTGCCAGCCCGCCAGCGCGATCTGCGCCGGCAGGTGGCTGTAGCGGTGCAGCAGCAGCAGGCGCAGCAGCGCCTCGCGCTGGCGGCGGTCGAAGGGCCGGCCGTGATAGCCGTCGAAGAAGGCGTCCAGCAGCGACGCATCCCCGGCGGCGAGGAAGCACATCGGCCCCAGCCAGTCGTATTCGCGCGGACCCACCAGGCCATCGCCGAAATCGAACATGCCGCTCAGCGCCTGGCCGCGGTGCAGCAGGTTGAAGGGCGTGTACTCGCCCGTCAGCAGCACCTCGGGGCCTTCGGGTACCGGGCCGTGCAGGAAGGTGTCGAGCTGCGCCAGCAGGTGCGCCGGCAGGCCGGTGCGCTGCTGGCGCGGGTGGCAGCGTTGCCGTTGGCCCTGCAGGAAGTCGGCCCAGCGCGGCGCCAGCGCGGGCAGCTCGCCCGCCGGCAATGCATGCACCTGCGCCGCGAGGCGGCCGATCTTGTGCAGCACGGCCTGCCGCTGCGGCGGCGGCAGCATGGGCCAGACGCGGTCGAGCGGCGTGCCCGGCAGCTGCGTCATCACCAGGTAAGGCCAGCCGTCATGCTCGGCGCTGTCCACCAGGCGCGGCGTGGGCAGCGCCAGCCGGCCGTGCAGCTGCGCCAGCATCGCTCGCTCGAAGGCGAAGTGGTCGCGCAGGAAGGGGGGGTACAGCTTGAGCACCAGGCCGTGGCCCAGCAGGGCCACCAGCACCGTGCCCTCGCCGGCCGGCACCGCCGGCGCGGCGGTGTAGCGCGCGCCCAGCGCGGCCATCACGCCGATCCAGCGCGCGGGGTCCTCCTGCAGGGCGTCGAACTCGGCGACGCCCGGGTTGGCAGGCAGCTGCAACGCCGCGGTCATGGGCGCAGCGGGCGGGGCCGCGGCCTACTTGGCGCGGAAGTCGTCGTGGCAGGCCTTGCAGGTCTGCGCGGTGGAACCGAACGCGGTCTTCAGCTGCGCCAGGTCGCCGGTCTTGGCGGCCACCAGCAGCTTGCCGGTCTCGTCCTGCATCTTCGCGGCGGCAGACTTGAACTTGTCCTGTTCCTTCCAGACCTCGGGCTTGGCCTTGGTGTTGTGGCCCTTGTCGGTGCCCTCGCCGAAGGCGGCCCAGGGCAGCTTGGCCAGGGTGTTCACGATCTCGGCGTTGTCGGCCGCGGCCTTGGCATCGAAGGGCGCCTTGCCGTTGGCCATGGCGCCGATGCGGCCGAAGTGCTGGCCCATCACGAAGAAGGCGCCTTGCCGGTACTCGATGGTGTCTTCGGTCTTCTGGAACTGGGCGGCGGCCGGGAAGGCGACGGCGGTCATCAGCGTGGCAAGAACGGTCGGCAACGTTTTCTTCATGCGGGGGTCTCCGGGCGGAAAGCTGGGGCTGGCAAGACCTCGCGGCGCGAGGCCCGATGAGTGTACGGACGCACCATCGCTTTCATTCCCTGGCGCCCGCAGCGGCTGGAAGCGCCGGCCCGCAGCGGTTATCTTCCAGCCCATGACAGGCTTTCGGAGCTGGGAATGAACGGGGATGCGCCGCTGCAGCGCGTGCGTGTGTGGGACCTGCCCACACGGGTGTTCCATTGGCTGCTGGCGGCCGCGGTGATCGCGCTGGTGGTCACCGCCAAGGTCGGCGGCAACGCGATGACCTGGCACTTCCGCCTGGGCTACCTGGTGATGGCGCTGCTGGCCTTCCGCCTGCTGTGGGGCCTGGTGGGCGGCCATTGGTCGCGCTTTGCCAACTTCATCTACGGCCCGGGCAGCACCTTCGCCTACCTGCGCGGCCACCGCGGACCCGACGGCCGCTTCGAAGTGGGCCACAGCCCGGTGGGCGCACTGTCGGTGTTCGCGCTGCTGGGCGTGCTGGTGGCGCAGGTGGCCACCGGGCTGGTGGCCGACGACGAGATCGCCAACCAGGGCCCGCTGTATGCCCTCGTCTCGGGCGACACCTCGGCCGCCGCCACCGGCTGGCATTCAGGCTATGGGCAGTGGCTCATCATCGGCCTGGTGGTGCTGCATGTGCTGGCCATCGTGTTCTACCGCGTGGTCAAGCGTCGCAACCTGGTGGGCCCGATGCTGTCGGGCGACAAGGCCCTGCCCGCGGGCACGCCCGCCTCGGCCGACCGTGCAGCCACCCGCGCGCTGGCCGCGCTGCTGCTGGCGCTGTGCGCCGGCGGCGCGGCCTGGGTGGCTTCGCTCGGGGGATGAGGCGATGAGCGAATCGCCCCGCATCGAGCTGGTGGACGCCGCGACGCCGGCCCTGCTGGAAGCCACCCGCGGCATCTTCCGCGAATACGCCGAGCAGCTGGGCGTGGACCTGTGCTTCCAGAACTTCGATGCCGAGCTGGCCGGCCTGCCCGGGGACTATGCGCCGCCGGCCGGCGCGCTGCTGCTGGTGTTCGTCGACGACGAACTGGCCGGCTGCGGCGGCTTCCGCCCGCTGCCCGAATCCGACTATCCCAACGCCTGCGAGATGAAGCGGCTGTACGTGCGCCGCGCCTTCCGTCGCTTCGGCCTCGGCCGGCTGCTGGCGCAGGCGCTGATGGACCGCGCGTTGCAGGCCGGCTATTCGTCGATGCTGCTGGACACGCTGGACGACATGGAGGCCGCCCGCGGCCTGTACAGCTCGCTGGGTTTCGAAGAGATCCCGCCCTACTACTTCAATCCCCTGCCGGGATCGCACTACCTGCGCGTGCAGCTGGGCTGAGGCCGCGCGCGGGCCGACGGTACGATGGCCCGCATGAACGATCCAACGCCTTCCCCGCACATCCTCGAACTGCGCGCCGGACCGCTGCGCCTGGCCCTGCGCCCCGACCTGGGCGGCTGCATCGCCGGCCTGTGGCGGGGCGACGTGGCGGTGCTTCGCAGCACCGAGCCGGCCGAGCTGCAGGCCTCGCGGCCTTCGGGTTGCTACCCGCTGGTGCCGTATTCCAACCGCATCGGCTTCCGCCGGTTCAACTGGCTGGGGCAGGCCCACACCACCCAGCCCAACTTCGACCAGAGCCCGCACTCGGTCCATGGCGTGGGCTGGAAGCGGCCCTGGGCGGTGGTCTCGCACACCGACACCGAGGCCGTGCTGCGCTACGTGCATGCGGCCGACGACCACTGGCCCTTCGCCTTCGAGGCCACGCAGACCTTCGTGCTCAACCCCGCTGGCCTGGAGGTGCGCATGGCCGTCACCAACCAGGCCGACCAGCCGCAGCCGGTGGGCCTGGGCTGGCATCCATACTTTCCCAAGCGCGAACGCAGCCACCTGCAGATCCAGGCGGCGCAGCGCTGGGATTCCGACCCCGCCGACGAGCTGCCTCGCCAGGCCGTGCCCCAGCCTGCCATCGACGCGCCGGTGCGCGAGCTGCGCTTCGACAACTGCTTCCAGGGCTGGACGGGCACCGCGCTGATCCGCGACGAACTGCTGTCGCTGCGCCTCACCTCGGCCATGCCCTACCTGGTGGTCTTCACGCCGCAGACCAAGGACTACTACTGCGTGGAGCCGGTCAGCCACCTCAGCAATGCCATCCAGATGGCGGACCCGCTGGCGCATGGGCTGGTGTCGCTGCCACCGGGGCAGACGCTGCAGGGCTGGATGAAGCTGGACGTGGAGGCGGTGCGATGAACGAGCTGCAAGCCGTCGCCGACGCGGTGGGCGTGATCCCTGTGGCCCCTTCGCTGCTCGGCGAATCGCCGATGTGGCATCCCGGCGAGCAGTGCCTCTACTGGTGCGACATCCCCGGCCACAAGCTCAACCGCTTCGACCCCGCCAGCGGCCGGCACGACGAATGGGCCTTCGACACCGACGTGGCCTGCTGCGCGCCGGTGCTCGGCGGCGAGCTGCTGCTGGCGCTGCGCAGCGGGCTGGTGAACTTCGATCCCCGCACCGGCAAGAGCCGCCCGCTGGCCAAGCCGCCCTATGACCCGGCGGTGGAGCGCTTCAACGACGGCAAGGCCGATCCGCAGGGCCGCATGTGGGCCGGCACGCTGTATGAGCCCAAGGACCGGCCGGCCGCCGCGCTGTACCGCTGGTCGGCCGGCAAGCTCACCCGGCAGGCCGAGGGCGTGACCACCGCCAACGGCCTGGCCTGGAGTCCCGACGGCCGCACCGCCTACTGGAGCGACACCAAGGCCCACACCATCTACGCCTTCGACTTCGACCCCTCGCAGGGCACCTTGTCGGGCAAGCGCGTGTGGGTGCAGTTCCCGGTCAAGCAGCCCGGCACGGACCTGGCCGACTACGGCGGCCGCCCCGACGGTGCCAGCGTCGACACCGAAGGCTGCTACTGGGTGGCGATGTTCGAAGGTGCGCGCGTGCTGCGCCTGTCGCCACGCGGCGAGGTGCTGCGCGAGGTCAGGCTGCCGGTGCGCTGCCCCACCATGCCCTGCTTCGGCGGCCCCGACCTGAAGACGCTCTACATCACCACCGGCCGCGAGAACCGACCGGCTGACGAGCTGGCCCGCACGCCCTGGGCCGGCGCGGTGCTCACGCTGCAGGTGGACGTGCCCGGCCTGCCGGCCAACTTCGCGCGGCCCTGACCGCGCCGTTCAGGCGCCGGCGGCGTACTTGATGGAGCAGCCGTAGGCCTGCGTGCGCGACTGCGACACCGGCTTGCCGGCCAGCGATTCGGCCAGGGCGGCGGTCACATGGTTGGTGGCGGTGGCGATGTCGGCCGGGTTGGCGGTGGGCTTGCTGTCGATGGCACCCGCATACACCAGCGTGCCCTTGGGGTCGATGATGTACATGTGCGGCGTGGTGCGGGCGCCGTAGGCACGGCCGATCCGGCCGTCGTCATCCATCAGCGTGGCGGTGGCGGCCGCCTGCTTCGATTGCATCCACTGCTGCAGCTCGGCCGGTGCCTTGTAGTCGCTGGCTTCGCGCGCGGTGGAGCTCACCGCCAGCCACACCACGCCCTTGGCCACTGCGGCCTTTTGGGTGGCGGGCAGGTTGCCGGCGTTGTAGTGCTTCTGGACGAAGGGGCAGCCGGGGTTCACCCACTCCAGCACCACGTGCTTGCCCTTGAAGTCGGCCAGCGAGACCGGCCTGCCCTGTGCATCCGTCGCGGTGAAGGCGGGCGCGGGCGCGCCCACCGATGCGGCGGCCGCTGCGGTGCCGGCAGCCATGGCCAGCAGTGCGGTGCAGGCCCAGGCGGTGACTGTGTTCATGCGGTACTCCATCAGACAACACCCGCAACGCCGCGGGCAGGCAGAGCTACAGCCGGCCGAGTGCTTCGCGCACGGCCTGGGCAGTGAGGATCTCGGGCAGCAACTGTGGCGCGCCGCCGCCGGCACCGGGCCGGTACAGCGCATACACCGGCACGCCGCTGCGGCCCAGTCGCGTCAGCTCGGCGCCGATGGCGGCGTCGCGCCGGGTCCAGTCGGCCCGCAGCAGCGCCACGTCGCGGGCCTGGAAGTCGGCCATCACCTGCGCATCGGCCAGCGTGCCGCGCTTGTTGAACTGGCAGGTCACGCACCAGGCGGCGGTGAAGTCCACGAACACCGGCCGGCCCTGCGCGGTGAGCTCCGCCACCCGGGCGGCGCTCCAGGGCTCCCACGCGCCGGTGGCGATGCCGGCGGTGGCCACCGGTGCATCGGCCGGCGGCTCGCGCAGCGCCGGCAGCGCCCAGGCCAGCGCCGCCGCCAGCAGCAGGGCGCTTACGCCCCCAAAGCCCAGGCGCGCGGTGCGGCCGAAGCCCGGGCCGCCCCAGGCCCAGGCCGCGAAGGCCAGTGCCAGCAGCAGGCCCAGCAGGGCCGCCACCGCATCGATGCCGGCCTGCTGGCCCAGCACCCAGACCAGCCACACCACCGTGGCGAACATCGGGAAGGCCATCAGCACCTTGAAGCGCAGCATCCACACCCCCGGGCGCGGCAGGGCGCGCGCCGCCGCAGGCCACAGGCTGGCGGCCAGGTAGGGCAGGGCCATGCCCAGGCCCAGCGCGCCGAAGACGGCCAGCGCCTGCGCCGCCGGCAGCGTGACGGCCAGGCCCAGCGAAGCCCCCATGAAGGGCGCGGTGCAGGGCGAGGCCACCGCCACCGCCAGCACGCCGGTGAGGAACGAGTCGGCCATCGGGTGGCGTGCGCGCAGGCTGGCCAGGTTGCCCGGCAGCACGGAGCCGAACTCGAACACGCCCGCCAGGTTCAGCCCGATCAGGGTGAACAGCGCGGCCAGCGCCGCCACCACCGAAGGCGATTGCAGCTGGAAGCCCCAGCCCAGCTGCTCGCCGCCGGCGCGCAGCGCCAGCAGCACGCCGGCCAGCGCCAGGAACGACAGCACCACGCCCGCGGTGTAGGCCAGGCCGCCGCCCACGCGGGCGCGCCCGTCGTGCGCATGGCTGGCAAAGCCCAGCACCTTGAGCGACAGCACCGGGAACACGCAGGGCATCAGGTTGAGCAGCATGCCGCCACCCAACGCCAGCAGCAGCGCACCGGCCCAGCCCAGCGACGTGCCGGACGGCGTGGCCTGAGCGCCTGCCTCGTGGGCCGGCGCCGGCGGCGCCGCGGCGGCGAGCGCCGGGTCGGGCCAGGGCCCGGGCACGTCGAAGGCCACCTGCACACCGGCCGGCACCCCCGCGGCCACCAGCACCGCGGCCATGCGGGCGGGGCTCTCGCTGCGCTGGGCCGACAGCGGCACCGCGGCCTGCCAGGCGTCGCCCTGCCACTGCGCTGTGATGCGCGCGGCGTTGTCGACCACGCCCGCCGTCTCGGGGAAGAACTCGACGGCGCGGCCCTGCCATGCGGCCGGCAGGCCGGCGATGCGCAGTTGCAGCGCGGTGTCGCTCAGCGTGGCGGTGGCGCGAGCCTGCGGCAGAGGCGCCGGCATGCGGCGCTGCGCCGCGTCGAAGTCGGCCGCATTCGCCGCCGTGGCGGCCTGCGCTGGCAGCGCCAGCGTGAAGTCGCCGGACTGCGGGATGCACACCTCCTTGCACACCAGCCACTCCGCATGCAGCTTCACCTCCACCGTGGGCGCGGCGAAACCGGCCGGCACCGTCAGCGGCACCGGCAGCAGCAGCGTGTCCTCGTAGCCGTAGTTCACCAGCGGGCCGACGGGCAGCTTCTTCGGCGTGGGCCAGGCCACCTCGCCGGCCTGCAGGCCGGTCGGCAGCGTCCACTGCAGCGTGGTGGGCAAGCCGGAATCGCCCGGGTTCTTCCAGTAGGTGTGCCAGTGCGGCTCGTGGGTGATCTTCAGGCCCAGCCACACGGGCTTGCCGGCCTGCACGCCATCGGGCGCATGCGCCACCAGCTCCACACGCACCTGGTCGGTCTTGACCACCGCGGGCGAGCCGCCGAACAGCACGGCATGCGCGCTACACGGCACGACGAATGCCAGGGACAGCAGGACACGTGGGAGCAGCATGCGCATTGGAAGGCCGCGGGCGGCGGCGGTTCCGGATCTCGGGGCCGATCATTTCAGCACGCTGGGCCGAGCAACGCTGCCTTACGTGAAGACACGTTCGGAGGTCAATCCGCAGCAAGAGGGTGGGATGCCGGGAAAAGCACGGGTTTGACCGTATACTCCCGCCGCTTTGCCACTGGCCGGTAAGAGAGAGCAGCACGATGTCAGAACGGACGCACCGCTCGGACACGTGGGCCGATACCGGACAAGATGAGGTCGACGAGCAGCAGGCCAAGAGCCTGTCGCCCGAAGAGGCCCAGGCTTGGCGCGAGCGGCACCCGGCGATTTCGCCGTGGCGGGTGGTGAGGTTCCAGGCCCTGGTGGGCGTGGTCATCGCCCTCGTGACGTGGGCTGTGACACGGGAGTCGAGCGCGTTCTGGTCGGCGTTGTACGGTGCCGGTGTGGTGGTGTTGCCGGGTGCCGTGATGGCGCGCGGAATCACCAGCAGGCTGAGTGCCACAGCCCCCGGGTCCGGAGCCGTGAGCTTCATGATCTGGGAGTTGGTGAAGTTGCTGGTTTCGGTGTCGCTGCTTGTGCTGGCACCAAAGCTTTTGCCGCATCTGAGCTGGCCGGCTTTGCTGGTCGCCCTGGTGCTGTGCTTGAAAACGTACTGGGTCGCGCTGTTGTGGCGCGGACGGTGAAACGATAAGACTACAGGTTCAAACAGAGATGGCAGCAGCAGAAGGACACGCGCCCACCGCCGGCGAGTACATCGTCCACCACCTCCAGCACCTGCAGAAGACCCTGTCGTTCGAGCCTGCCAAGCAGACCTCGATCGTGGACTTCGGCGTGTTCAACCTCGATTCGCTGGTCTACTCGGTGCTCCTGGGCATCCTGGGCTGCTTCGTGCTGTGGCGTGCCGCTCGCGCTGCCACCTCGGGCGTGCCGGGCCGCTTCCAGGCCGCGCTGGAGATCATGGTCGAGATGGTGGACAACCAGGCCAAGGGCGTGATCCACAACGCCAACAGCCGCAAGCTGGTGTCGCCGCTGGCACTCACGGTGTTCGTCTGGATCTTCCTGATGAACTTCATGGACATGCTGCCGGTCGACCTGCTGCCCAGCATCTGGCACAACGTCGGCCCCGCCATGGGCCAGGCCGACTACATGCGCGTGGTGCCCACCGCCGACCTGTCCACCACGCTGGGCCTGTCGTGCAGCGTGCTGCTGGTCTGCATCTTCTACAACATCAAGATCAAGGGCCTGGGCGGCTGGTCGCATGAGCTGATCGCGGCGCCGTTCGGCGACAAGTGGTTCCTGTACCCGGTCAACTTCCTGATGCAGATGATTGAGTTCCTGGCCAAGACCGTCTCGCACGGCATGCGGCTGTTCGGCAACATGTTTGCCGGTGAACTCGTGTTCATGCTGATCGCGCTGATGGGTGGCGTGTGGGCGTGGCAATTCAACCCCTTGTCCGGCGGCTTCTGGCTGGGCGTCGGGCATGTGGTGGCCGGGACCGTCTGGACCCTGTTCCACATTCTGGTGATCACGCTGCAGGCGTTCATTTTCATGATGCTCACGCTGATCTATGTCGGTCAGGCGCACGACGCGCACTGATCCCGTTCTTTCTCTCGTTTCCTTCCTTTCTCACCAAAACTCTCCTTAGGAGCACAACATGGAAAACATCCTCGGCCTCGTCGCCCTCGCCTGCGGTCTGATCGTCGGTCTCGGCGCCATCGGTGCATCGATCGGCATTGCCCTGATGGGTGGCAAGTTCCTGGAATCGTCGGCTCGCCAGCCTGAGCTGATGAACGACCTGCAAACCAAGATGTTCATCCTGGCCGGCCTGATCGACGCTGCGTTCCTGATCGGCGTCGCCATCGCGCTGCTGTTCGCCTTCGCGAATCCGTTCCAGCTGGCCGCCTGATTTCCCGCCCTGACCCTTTCACGAGCGAAAGGATCGTGCCGTGAACATCAATTCGACCCTGTTCCTGCAGGCGGTTGTCTTTGCGATCCTCGTCTGGTTCTCGATGCGCTATATCTGGCCGCCGATCACCAAGGCGCTGGATGAGCGGGCCCGCAAGATCGCCGATGGCCTGGCTGCGGCCGACAAGGCCAAGTCCGAGCTGGCGCAAGCCAACCAGCGCGTCGAGCAGCAGCTGAGCGCTGCGCGCGACGACGCCGGCAAGCGCCTGGCCGACGCCGAGCGCCTGGCCCAGTCCATCGTCGAGGAAGCCAAGCAACGCGCCAACGACGAAGGCGCCAAGATCGTCGCCGCCGCCAAGGCCGAGGCCGACCAGGCCATCGTCCAGGCCCGCGAAGCCCTGCGCGAGCAGGTGGCTGCGCTGGCCGTCAAGGGTGCCGAGCAGATCCTGCGTCGCGAGGTCAATGCCAGCGTGCATGCCGATCTGCTGCAGCGCCTGAAGACGGAACTCTGAAGCCATGGCCGAGCTTGCAACCATCGCGAGGCCCTACGCCGAGGCGCTGTTCAAGGCCGGCGGCGACGCGCAGACCGCACAGCAACTGAACGCACTGGCCGCCGTGGCGGCCGATGCACGGTTGCAGCAGTTCGCCGACAACCCGAAGGCCCAGCCCGACCAGGTCTATGACCTGATCACGTCGGTGGCCAACCAGCCGCTGTCGCCGGCGCTGCAGAACTTCCTGCGCACCGTGATCGACAACGGCCGGCTCGCCGCGCTGCCCGAGATCGCTGCCCAGTTCCATGCGCTGGTCAATGCCCGTTCGGGCATTTCCGACGCAGCCATCTACAGCGCCTTCCCGATCGACGACACCGCTCTGGCCGAGATGGTGGCTGCGCTCGAAAGGCGCTTCGGGCGCAAGCTCAATCCCACCGTCTGGATCGATCCGGCGCTGATCGGCGGCGTCCGCGTCGTCGTGGGCGACGAAGTGCTCGACACCTCGGTGAAGGCACGTCTCGAACAGATGAAGGTCGCGCTCACCGCCTGAGTGTCCTCGGCCCCGCGGCCGACCGGAGAAAGCTATGCAACTGAATCCCGCTGAAATTTCCGAACTGATCAAGAGCCGCATCGAGGGCCTGCAAGCCTCGTCGGACATCCGCAACCAGGGTACCGTCGTGTCGGTCACCGACGGCATTGTGCGTGTGCACGGCCTGTCGGACGTGATGCAGGGCGAGATGCTCGAGTTCCCGGCCGGCAAGGACGGCCAGCCCTCGTACGGCCTGGCACTGAACCTCGAGCGCGACTCGGTCGGCTCGGTGATCCTGGGCGAGTACGAGCACATCTCCGAAGGCGACACGGTCAAGTGCACCGGCCGCATCCTGGAAGTGCCGGTCGGCCCGGAGCTGATCGGTCGCGTGGTCAACGCGCTGGGCCAGCCGATCGACGGCAAGGGCCCGATCAACGCCAAGCTGACCGACGTGATCGAGAAGGTCGCCCCGGGCGTGATCGCCCGTAAGTCGGTGGACCAGCCGGTGCAGACCGGCCTGAAGTCGATCGACTCGATGGTGCCCATCGGCCGTGGCCAGCGCGAGCTGATCATCGGCGACCGCCAGACCGGCAAGAGCGCCGTGGCGATCGACGCGATCATCAGCCAGAAGGGTCAGAACATGACCTGCATTTACGTCGCGATCGGCCAGAAGGCTTCCTCGATCAAGAACGTGGTGCGCGCGCTGGAGCAAGCCGGCGCGATGGACTACACCATCGTCGTGGCCGCCTCGGCTTCTGAATCCGCTGCCATGCAGTACGTGTCGGCCTACTCGGGCTGCACGATGGGCGAGTACTTCCGCGATCGCGGCCAGGACGCGCTGATCGTGTATGACGACCTGTCCAAGCAGGCCGTGGCCTACCGCCAGGTCTCGCTGCTGCTGCGCCGCCCGCCGGGCCGCGAAGCCTTCCCCGGCGACGTGTTCTATCTCCACAGCCGCCTGCTGGAGCGTGCCGCCCGCGTGAACGCCGACTACGTCGAAGCCTTCACCAAGGGTGAAGTCAAGGGCAAGACGGGTTCGCTGACGGCGCTGCCGATCATCGAAACGCAGGCCGGCGACGTGTCCGCCTTCGTGCCGACCAACGTGATCTCGATCACCGACGGCCAGATCTTCCTGGAAACCAGCCTGTTCAACGCCGGTATCCGCCCCGCCATCAACGCCGGTATCTCGGTGTCGCGCGTCGGTGGTGCCGCCCAGACCAAGCTGATCAAGGGCCTGTCCGGCGGTATCCGTACCGACCTGGCGCAGTACCGTGAGCTGGCCGCCTTCGCACAGTTCGCTTCCGACCTGGACGCCGCCACCCGCAAGCAGCTGGACCGCGGTGCCCGCGTGACCGAGCTGCTGAAGCAGGCCCAGTACTCGCCGCTGCCGATCAGCCTGATGGCTGCCACGCTGTTCGCGGTGAACAAGGGCTACATGGACGACGTCGACGTCAAGAAGATCCTGGCTTTCGAGCACGGCCTGCACCAGCACCTGAAGACCAGCCACGCAGCCCTGCTGCAGACGCTGGAAACCGAAAAGGCGCTGAGCAAGGATTCCGAGGCCAAGCTGACGGACGCGGTCGCTTCGTTCAAGAAGTCGTTCGCCTAACAGGAGCCCGAGATGGCTGTCGGCAAGGAAATACGCGGCAAGATCAAATCGGTGGAGAACACCAAGAAGATCACCAAGGCCATGGAAATGGTCGCCGCGTCCAAGATGCGCAAGGCGCAGGAGCGGATGCGCGGCGCGCGTCCGTACAGCGACAAGATCCGCAACATCACGGCCAACCTGTCGAACGCGAACCCGGAGTACGAGTCGGCCTACATGCGGACCGACGGCACGTCGAAGGTCGCGGGCTATGTCGTCGTCACGACCGACAAGGGCCTGTGCGGTGGCCTGAACACCAACGTGCTGCGTGCCGTCACGGCCCGCATGCGCGAGGACCAGGCCGCCGGCTTCAAGGCGCAGGCCGTGGCCATCGGCAACAAGGGCTACGGCTTCCTGAACCGCATGGGCGCACCGGTGGTGAGCCATGCGGTGCAGCTCGGCGACGCGCCGGTGCTGGAAAGGCTGATCGGCCCGGTGAAGGTGATGCTCGATGCCTTCGTCGAAGGCAAGGTCGACAAGGTCTACCTCTGCTACACCCGCTTCATCAACACGATGCGGCAGGAGCCGGTGATCGAGCAGCTGCTGCCGCTCGACAGCTCGCGCCTGACGCAGACCACTGAAGAGAAGCAGGCGTACGGCTGGGACTACATCTACGAGCCCGATGCCGCCACGGTGATCGACGACCTGCTCACCCGCTACATCGAGGCGCTGGTGTACCAGGCCGTGGCCGAGAACATGGCGTCGGAGCAGTCGGCCCGGATGGTCGCCATGAAGGCCGCCACCGACAACGCCGGCAACCTGATCGGTGAGCTGAAGCTGGTCTACAACAAGACCCGCCAGGCAGCGATCACGAAGGAACTCTCCGAGATCGTCAGCGGCGCCGCTGCAGTGTGACGGAAAAGATTAAAGGAACTGACATGACGCAAGCCCAAGGCAAGATCGTCCAATGCATCGGCGCGGTGGTGGACGTTGAATTCCCCCGCGAGAACATGCCGCGCGTGTACGACGCGCTCAAGATGGAAGGCTCGGCGCTGACGCTGGAAGTGCAGCAGCAGCTGGGCGACGGCGTGGTGCGCACCATTGCGCTGGGGTCGTCCGACGGCCTGCGCCGCGGCACCATGGTCTACAACACCGGCGCCGCCATCTCGGTGCCGGTCGGCAAGGCCACCCTGGGCCGCATCATGGACGTGCTGGGCTCGCCGATCGACGAGCGCGGCCCCGTGAGCCAGGAACTCACCGCGTCCATCCACCGCAAGGCCCCGACGTACGACGAGCTGTCGCCGTCGACCGAGCTGCTGGAAACCGGCATCAAGGTGATCGACCTGATCTGCCCATTCGCCAAGGGCGGCAAGGTGGGTCTGTTCGGTGGCGCCGGCGTCGGCAAGACCGTGAACATGATGGAGCTCATCAACAACATCGCCAAGGCGCACAGCGGCCTGTCGGTGTTTGCCGGTGTGGGCGAGCGTACCCGCGAGGGCAACGACTTCTATCACGAGATGGCCGACTCGGGCGTCGTCAACCTCGAGAGCCTGCCGGACTCGAAGGTGGCCATGGTCTACGGCCAGATGAACGAGCCGCCGGGCAACCGCCTGCGCGTGGCCCTGACCGGCCTGACCATCGCCGAGTCGTTCCGCGACGAAGGCCGTGACGTGCTGTTCTTCGTGGACAACATCTACCGCTACACCCTGGCCGGTACCGAAGTGTCGGCACTGCTGGGCCGCATGCCTTCCGCCGTGGGCTACCAGCCGACGCTGGCCGAGGAAATGGGCCGCCTGCAGGAGCGGATCACGTCGACCAAGGTCGGCTCGATCACCTCGATCCAGGCCGTGTACGTGCCTGCGGACGACCTGACCGACCCGTCGCCTGCCACCACCTTCGCCCACCTGGACGCCACCGTCGTGCTGTCGCGTGACATCGCCGCGCTGGGCATCTACCCCGCCGTGGACCCGCTCGACTCGACCTCTCGCCAGGTCGACCCGAACGTGGTGGGTGAAGAGCACTACAACACCACCCGCGCCGTGCAGGGCATCCTGCAGCGCTACAAGGAACTGCGCGACATCATCGCGATCCTGGGCATGGACGAGCTCTCGCCGGAAGACAAGCTGGCCGTGGCACGTGCCCGGAAGATCCAGCGTTTCCTGTCGCAGCCGTTCCACGTGGCCGAGGTGTTCACCGGCTCGCCTGGCAAGTACGTGTCGCTGAAGGACACGATCAAGGGCTTCAAGGCCATCGTGGCCGGCGAATACGACCACCTTCCCGAGCAGGCCTTCTACATGGTCGGCACGATCGAAGAAGCCGTCGAAAAAGCCAAGAAGCTGCAGTAAGCGCGGAGCATCGACATGGCCACCCTACACGTGGATGTCGTTTCGGCCGAGGAGCTCATCTTCTCGGGCGAGGCGAAGTTCGTCGCACTGCCGGGCGAAAACGGCGAGCTGGGCATCCTGCCCCGCCACACGCCGCTGATCACCCGGATCAAGCCCGGCGCGGTGCGCATCGAGCGCGCCGACAACGGCGAGGAAGAGTTCGTGTTCGTGGCGGGTGGCATCCTCGAGGTGCAGCCTGGCACCGTGACGGTGCTTGCTGACACCGCCATCCGCGGCCATGACCTGGACGAGGCCAAGGCGGCCGAGGCCAAGAAGGCGGCCGAGGAGGCGATGAAGAACGCCAAGACCGACATCGACTTCGCGGCGGCACAGAGCGAGTTCGCCGCCATGGCGGCCCAGCTCGCGGCGCTGCGCAAATTCCGCGGCAACAAGTAAGTCACCCGCGGCGCGACGGCGCCGTCGGGCACAAAAAAGCGGGCCGAGGCCCGCTTTTTCTTTGCCTGCCGCCGGTGAGGGCGGCAAGGCGAGGCAGTTGCCTACGCTCAGTTCGAGCGGCGACGAGCGGCCATGAAGCCGATGGCGCCCAGGCCAGCCAGGAACAGGGCGTACGTTTCGGGTTCCGGAACGGCGGCCACGACCGACTTCAGGGCGTAGGTGCTGCCCGGGGTGCCGACACCCTTGACCGTGTAGAAATAGTCACCAGCGGCAAGATTTGCCGTAAAGGTGGAGCCAATCGAGCCGCTGGCGATGGAGCCCGGCGACGTGAAGCTCGACAGTTCGAAGAAACCCGCCGAGAACGACGAGGGCAGCACGGCGGTCAGGCCGGCTTCGATGGTGCTCTCGCCCGTCAGGGTGAACGAGAACGTGTCCACGAACGAACCAGCCACGACGGCGAAAGCGTGGTCAGCGCCCGAGGTGATGGAGTCACCGAAGGTGGTGAACACGGTCGTCGAGGCCGCATTGGCCTGTGCGCAGGCCAGAACGACTGCAGCCAGTACGGCCGATTGCTTGAGAACTTGCTTCATGAAGATGGCTCCTCCTGATGTGCCACTGAACCCCCGGCCTGCCCATCAGGCCGAAATACGGTGCAGCAACGGCATCACGCCGGTTGCAGTGCAGCAAGAAGAGCGCCAATGTTCGGGTTTCCCCCCTGAACGGGGGCAGGGTTCCGGAAAGTTTGTGTCAAGGTGTCCATGGAGTATCCGGCAGTTCATTGCGCGGAAGGTCACTGTCACCGGCCGGAAAACGGGCCGTGAGCAGGGCGTCCACCGCGTCGATGGCCAGGTTCAGGCCCTGCTCGAACCGGCCGGCACGGAACGCCTCGCGCATGCCGTGCAGGATCGACTGCCACTGCGTCGAGTCCACCGCGCGTGACACTCCCCGGTCCGCCACGATCTCGATGGCGTGGTCGGCCATCAGCAGGTAGATGAGCACGCCGTTGTTCTGCTCGGTGTCCCATACCCGCAGCTTGCCGAAGAGCGTGACCGCGCGGTCACGCGCGCTGAGGTCGTTCCACAGGTAGGACAGGGGCAGTCCGGCCTCCACCGCCAAGCGGATCTCGCCGGTATGGCGGCGCTCACTGACTTCCACGCGGGCCTGCAGCCGAGCCATCGCCTCGGCGTCCAGTGCGCGGCTGACGTCGGATTCGTCGAGCAGGCGGTGCCGCAGCAGCCTCAGCCAGCGGGAGCGATGTTGCCTTGCCATCACCAGTCCCCCGAGGCGCCGCCGCCGCCAAAATCGCCGCCGCCGCCGGAAGAGAACCCGCCGCCGCCGAAGCCGCCGCTACCCCCGCCAAAGCCGCCGCCGCCGAAGATGATGGGTGGAATGCCCGCCCGGCCACCGCGCCGCAGGCCGCCAGCGCGGCGCCCGGCGCTGCCCACGCCCAGCAACCCGACCAGCACCAGGGACACCACCGCCACCGCGCCGCCCATCAGCAGGCTGGCCGACAGCAGCCATCCCAGGCCACCGGCGGCGCCCGCTGTCACCACTGAGCCCAGCTTGCGCCCAAGCACGCCGGTGAGCACTGCGCCCACGACCGGCACGCCGATGAAGAAGAACAACATCAACTCTTCCCACTGCGGACCGGGCTGCGCGTCGCCTCTGCCGGCGGGCGCCGCCTCGGGCGCGGGGAGGTTCTCGCCACGGATGCGGGCAATCAGTGCGTCCACGGCCGCCTGCAGGCCGCCCGCATAGTCGTTCGCCCGGAAGGCCGGCACGATGGTGCGCTCGATGATCTGGCGCGCGGCCAGGTCCGGCACCGCGCCCTCCAGCGCCTTGGCCGGTGCGATGCGCACCTTGCGATCGTTCTTGGCCACCACCAGCAGCAGGCCGTCGCCCACCTCGCGGCGGCCGATCTTCCAGGCGTCGCCCAGACGCTGCGTGAAGTCGGTGATGTCCTCCGGTTGTGTCGTGGGCACGATGACGACCACGATCTGCGGCCCCTGCTGGGCCTCGAAGCCGGCCAGCTTGGCGTCCAGCGCGGCGGCCTGTTCGGGGGTGAGGGTGCCCGTCTGGTCGATCACCCGGCCGCTGAGCGCAGGCACCGGCACCAGCGCGGGCTGGGCGTGCAGGGCGACGGCCGGCCACAGCAGCGCCAACGTCATCGCCAGCAGGGGCAGGCAGCCAGCCAGCCACCGCAGCCGGGCCCGTGCCGGTGCAAGCGAGGGATGGAAGAGCGCCAGCGCGGCGCGCATGCGCTTACCTCGATGCCGCGGGCGCGGCCGGCTTGCCGAAGTCCACCGTCGGCGGCGTGGAGATCTGCGCCTCGTTCTGCACGGTGAAGCTGGGCTTGACCTCGTAGCTGAAGATCTTGGCCGTGAGGTTGGTGGGGAAGCTGCGAGCCAGCACGTTGTAGTCGGCCACCGTCTTGATGTAGCGGTTGCGGGCCACGGTGATGCGGTTCTCGGTGCCTTCCAGCTGCACCCGCAGGTCCTGGAAGCCCTGGTTGGCCTTCAGGTTGGGGTACTGCTCGGACACCACCAGCAGCCGGCTCAGGGCGCTGCTCAGCTCGCCCTGTGCGGCCTGGAATCTCTGGAATGCCTCGGGGTTCTCGATCAGCTCGGGCGTGGCCTGGATCGAGGTGGCACGCGAACGCGCCTCGATGACGCGGGTGAGCGTCTCCTGTTCAAAGGCCGCCTCGCCCTTCACCGTGTTCACGATGTTGGGGATGAGGTCGGCGCGGCGCTGGTACTGGTTCAGCACCTCGCTCCAGCTGGCCTTGGTCTCTTCGTCCAGGCGCTGGAAGTCGTTGTAGCCGCAGCCGGACAACAGGGCGGCAGTGCTCAGCACGGTGGCCGCCAGGACGCTGCGGGCGGCGGTTCGGGGAGTGCGCATCGGGGGTTTCCTCCTGTTTCGGGGCATGCTACCCCGCTGCTCTAGGTGCGCGCGTCACGGCGCGCTTTCAAGCGCAGGGCACATACTGGGCCCACATGACCACCTCCCTGCACGATGCCCTGCGTGGCGCCCGCCAACCGGCCCCGAGTACCGCCCCCGCCGTGCGCCGCGCCGTCGTGGCCGGCGCCGCCGGCGCGCTGGGTGCCGCGGTGCTCGAACAGCTCCTCGGCCGCGGTGGCTTTGCCCAGGTGGCCATCACCACGGTGCAGCCGCTGCAACCCACGTTGCGCGGCATGTGCACGCTGCCCTGGCCGGCGGACGTTGCCACGCTGTCGGCCTTCGGTGCCGCCACGGGCGTGGTGGTGCTGGACGCTCCCCGGCATGCCAACGGCCGCGAGGCGGCCATGCACCGGCCCATGCCGCAAGACCTGCCGGCGCTGGCTGCATGGATGCACGACGCCGGCATCCAGGACCTGCTGGTGGTGCTGCCGCACGACGCCGCCCGGGCGCCCGAAGCGCTGAAGGCGGGCCTGGCCACGCTGGACGAGCAGGCCGTGGCGGCCCTGGGCTTCCGGCACGTGGTGTTCATGCGGCCGGCGCGCGCACCGCAGCGCCAGGCCGCCGGCGGTGCACTGGCCCGCGTGGCCGAGCTGATGCTGTCGCAGCTGCGTTTCATGGTGCCGCAGCGCGACCTGCCGGTGCGCGCGGCCAAGGTGGCCGAGTTCGCGGCGGAACTGGCCCGCGGTCTGGCCGATGCGCCAGGCGGCACCCGGGTGGTGCCGGCGGAACTGGTGTGGCAGGCGGCCCAGCAGGCCGATGCGGCCGCACTCGCACGTGCCTGGCTGGCCGGCGAGGCGCTGCCCCCGGCCCACGAGCGCGCCCGCCGCATGTAGCTGCCGCGCCACGCCGAGGCGGCCGGCGCCGATAATCCGCCGATGCCAGCCCCTCTGCAAAACGACAGCTTCCTGCGCGCCTGCCTGCGCCAGCCCACTGACCACACGCCCATCTGGCTCATGCGCCAGGCCGGGCGCTACCTGCCGGAGTACAACGCCACCCGCGCGCGTGCAGGCAGCTTCATGGGCCTGGCCACCAGCCCGGCCTATGCCACCGAGGTGACGCTGCAGCCGCTCGAGCGCTTTCCGCTGGATGCGGCCATCCTGTTCTCCGACATCCTCACGGTGCCCGACGCCATGGGCCTGGGCCTGAGCTTCGCCATCGGCGAAGGCCCGCGATTCGCCACCCCGGTGCGCGACGAGGCGGCGGTGGACGCGCTGGCCGTGCCCGACATGGACAAGCTGCGCTACGTCTTCGATGCGGTGCGCTCCATCCGCCAGGCGCTGAACGGGCGGGTGCCGCTGATCGGCTTTTCCGGCAGCCCGTTCACCCTGGCCTGCTACATGGTGGAAGGCGCGGGCAGCGACGACTACCGCCGCATCAAGACGATGCTGTACGCCAGGCCCGACCTGCTGCATCGCATCCTGGCCATCAATGCGGAGGCGGTGGCGCAGTACCTCAACGCGCAGATCGACGCCGGCGCCCAGGCGGTCATGCTGTTCGACAGCTGGGGTGGCGTGCTGGCCGATGGCGCCTTCCAGGCATTCAGCCTGGCCTACACGGCCCGCGTCCTGGCGGCGCTGAAGCGCCAGGACGCCGACGGCCAACCCGTGCCGTGCATCGTCTTCACCAAGGGCGGCGGCCAGTGGCTGGAGCAGGTGGCCGCGCTGGGCCCCGACGTGATCGGCCTCGACTGGACGACCGACCTGGGCGCCGCCCGTGCCCGCGTGGGCGACCGCGTGGCCCTTCAGGGCAACCTCGATCCGATGGTGCTGTTTGCCGGCGAGCAGGCCGTGCGGGCCGAAGCGCGCAGGGTGCTGGACCGCTTCGGCCCGCCGGCCGGTGGCGGCCATGTATTCAACCTGGGGCACGGCATCTCGCAGCACACGCCGCCGGACGCCGTCAGCGCGTTGGTAGATGAAGTGCACCGGCATTCACGCGCCCTGCGGCAGGGCGCGTAAGCCACCGGCCGAGCGCTGGAAAGCTTGACTTATCCCCAGATCGGCGTTCTCGCATGGCGCCTTTTGCAGATTTCCAGGCCGGCTGCCAGCGCTGGGGGCCTTGTTCTAAGTGCTTGATTTTCCTGGCGATGCGGCTCTGCCGCTTTTGTGGGCAACCTGTCATGCCTGCCCGGCGAATCAAGCATTTAGCGCGTCTGCCATCAGCTTCTGCACAAAGATATCCACAGAAATTCGGGGCAACTCGGGCAAACCCGGAACGCTTGCCAAGCTAGGGATGCGGCAGGCCGTCGCAAGCGGTGCAACAGCCTTCCAAAAATATCGCGCAGGGGCTTGACTTATCCCCACTTCCACGAACTGCGCCGATGGCGACCCTGGCGGCGAGTGGATGGTTCCTCACTTCAACTGTCATACGCTAAGTCTTTGATTTTTATGATTTCTTTCGTTGCCTCAGGAAGAGGCAGCCTAAGCGGCTTGCCTTGCCAATCAAGGGCTTAGCGCATCTGCCTCCAGCTTTTGCACAAAGTTATCCACAGAAAAACTGGGCAAGTTTTCGATTGACAGAATGCAAACGAGTGCTATTCGGATGGCTGCCTTGCCTTTGGCTCGCGCTTCGATGACATGCCCAGCGGAGTTGCCAACACCGTGCGAGTCCGCTTGACTTATCCCCAAAAAACGGCTTTGCGCTGGCAGGGGGTCGCGGGTAGGGCCGGGGGCGGCAGAATGACCCAAAACCGTGCTAAGTGCTTGATTTTGTTCGCGCAGGCACATGCTGCAAGCTTGGGCAAACCAACGCTGATGCCCGGCGGATCAAGCAGTTAGCGCGTCTACCTCCAGGTTTTGCACAAAGTTATCCACAGAAAATCTGAGCAAGTTCTGAAAGCCGTTTGCCATCAAGCACTTAGACGTCATCCCTCAGGCAGAACCGAGCTTCGGTGTGCAAGTTGAGCATGCAGTCACCGTGTCCGTGGCGGTGGAAACGCCGCAGCACAGCGGTTTGGGCATGCCGCTGGACTACGCCAGCCCGCAACCGCTGCCGCCCGGTACCTTGGTGCGGGTGCCGCTGGGGCGTCGCGACGTGCCAGGCATCGTCTGGCAGCGGCCGCCCCAGGCCGAGGCGCCGCCCGATTTGCGCCCGGTGCGCGAGGTGGTGTCGGCCCTGCCGCCGCTGGGCGCGCACTGGCGGCAGCTGGTGGCCTTCGCGGCGGCGTATTACCAGCGTGGGCTGGGGGAGCTGGCCTTGGCCGTGCTGCCGCCTGAGCTGCGCAAGCTGGACGATGTGCAGCTGGCCCGGCGGGTGTCGCGGCTGCGCAAGGCGACGGCGCCCGCCGTCGGCCCGGCCGCACCGCGTGTCGTCGAGCGCGCCGCCGCGGGCATCGGTGCCGCGCGGGCTGACGAAGTACCGCCGGCGGACCTGCCGCCCAGCCGCCCGCCGCTGAATGACGAGCAGCTGATGGCCGTGCAGGCCATCGGCGCGGCAGCGGGCACCTACCTGCTGCACGGTGTCACCGGCAGCGGCAAGACCGAGGTGTACCTGCATGCGGCGGAGGCGGCACTGGCGGCCGGCCGCCAGGTGCTGGTCATGGTGCCCGAGATCAATCTCACGCCTCAGCTCGAGGCCCGCTTTGCGGAGCGCTTCGCCGGCCGGCGGCTGGTGTCGCTGCACAGCGCGCTCACGCCGGCGCAGCGGCTCAAGCACTGGCTGCTGGCGCACCTGGGCGAGGCTGACCTGGTGCTCGGCACGCGGCTGGCAGTGTTCGCCTCGCTGCCGCGGCTGGGGCTGATCGTGGCCGACGAGGAACACGACCCCTCCTTCAAGCAGCAGGAGGGCGCCCGCTACTCGGCGCGCGACCTGGCGGTGTACCGCGGCCATCTGGAAGGCGTGCCGGTGGTGCTGGGCTCGGCCACCCCCTCGCTGGAAACCTGGCAGCGGGTGCAGGAAGGGCGCTACACCCGGCTGGCGCTGTCGCAGCGCATCGGCGGCGGCGTGCTGCCGCGGGTGCGGCTGTTCGACATGAACACGCTGCCCCGCCAGCGCGGTGCCGCTGCGCCGGCCCTGGCGCCGATGATCGTGGACGCGGTGGCCGAACGCATCGAGCGCGGCGAGCAGAGCCTGCTGTTCCTCAACCGCCGCGGCTATGCCCCGGTGCTGCATTGCACCGCCTGCGGGTGGAAGAGCGGCTGCCCGCATTGCAGCGCCTGGCGCGTGTTCCACAAGGGCGATCGCAGCCTGCGCTGCCATCACTGCGGCTTCAGCGAGCGCGTGCCGCGCGCCTGCCCCGACTGCGGCAACCTCGACATCGCGCCGCTGGGCCGCGGCACCGAGCGGCTGGAGGAGCAGATCGCCGAGCTGCTGCCCGGCGCCCGCGTGGCCCGCATCGACGCCGACACCACGCGGCTCAAGGGCTCGCTGGAAGCGCAGCTGGGCGCGGTGCATGCGGGCGACGTGGACGTGCTGGTGGGCACCCAGATGATTGCCAAAGGCCATGATTTCCGCCGCATTACGCTGGTGGCCGCGGTGAACCCGGACAGCGCGCTGTTCGCCAGCGACTTCCGCGCGCCGGAGCGCCTCTTCTCGCTGCTGATGCAGGCCGCCGGCCGCGCCGGCCGCGATGCCGAGCATGCGGCCCGCAGCGAGATGTGGGTGCAGAGCTGGCATCCGCAGCATGGCCTGTATGCCGCGCTGCGCAAGCACGATTACGAAGCCTTTGCCGCCACGCAACTGGAGGAACGCCAAGCCGCCGGCCTGCCGCCCTTCAGCAGCCTGGCGCTGCTGCGGGCCGAGGCGCGCGAGGCCAGCATCGCCCAGGCCTTCCTGCGGGAGGCCGCCGCGCAGGCACAGGCGGCGGCCGACGAGGCCGGCGTGACGATCTATCCGCCAGTGCCGCCGCCGGTGGCGCGGGTGGCCGACGTGGACCGCATGCAGATGCTGGTGGAGTCGCCCTCCCGGGTGGCGCTGCAGCGGCTGCTGGCCGACTGGCTGCCGCAGCTGCATGGTCTGCGGACCGTGCACAAGGGCGTGCTGCGCTGGGCGGTGGACGTCGATCCGCTGGCCATCTGAGAACCTGTGAACGAACCACTCACGCCCGCTAGACGCGCCCTCACAACCCGGCTTGTCGTTGCAAATGCTCGCCATAGCCCGAGCCATGGCTGCGCTTTGCGCCTGATCCAGGCCGCCCTGTCTCGCCGCTTGGTCGCGACTGGTTCATTCACAGGTTCCGAGGCCGGTGCGCCCGCGCAGAATGGCGGCCGACATGCCGTAAGCAGGAGCCGCCCGATGACCATGCCCACCTTCGACAGCTTCGCCGACGAAGCCCGCAGCCGCGGCTATCCGCAGGTTCTGGAGCGCAGCTGGCCGGCCGATGCCGTGGTCGAGGACCACAGCCATCCCTTCGCGGTGCAGGCGCTGGTGGTGCAGGGTGAGATGTGGCTCACCGTGGGCGGCGCCACCCGCCATCTGCAGGCTGGTGATCGCTTCGAGCTGGACCGCGACGAGCCGCATGCCGAGCGCTATGGCGCCACCGGTGCCACCTACTGGGCCGCACGGCGGGAGTGAGCCGCCGCCGCTCAGTCCACGAACTGCGCCCGCACCAGCTTCCATTCCTGGGTGCCGGTGAGGGTGCGTGAGCAGCCCAGCGGCTCGGGTTCGGCCTTCGGCGGCAACTCGCTGCGCGAACGGTCGCCGGTGCCCACGCCCATCTGCACCCGGTCCAGCCAGATGCGGATGGTGCGGCTGGGGTGGGTGTTGCGCACCTGGATCTGCACGCCGTTGCGCTGCACGCAGGTGGCGGCGAAGTCCTCCACGAACTGCACGTAGCCGGCCGCGGAGGTGTCGTCGGCCGCCGCCGCGGGCAGAGCAAGGCCGGCCAGGATCGCAAGCCCGCTGCACAGCATCCATCGCATCGCCGTCTCCAGGTACTTCGGTGTCGGGCCCATCCTAGACTGCGCGGCATGCAAGCACCGATCGTGATCGTGGGTGGTGGCGTCATGGGCGCGGCCACCGCCTGCTTCCTGGCGCGCGACCAGGGCCTGTCCGCCATCGTCATCGAGCGTGACCCGCTGCATGCGCAGGCCTCCAGCGCGCTGTCGGCCAGCTCCATCCGGCAGCAGTTCAGCACGCCGCTGAACGTCGCGCTGTCCCAGTGGAGCATTGCCTTCCTGCGCCGGCTGGGCGACGAGCTGGCCGTGCCCGGCGAGCCCGCGCCGCAGATCGGGCTGACCGAAGCCGGCTACCTGTACCTGGCCAGCCCGGCCGGTGCCGCGGCGATGCGGGCCCACCAGGCGCTGCAGGCGCGTGCAGGCGCCCAGGTGCAGCTGCTGCAGCCGGATGAGCTGGAGCAGCGCTTTCCGTGGCTCAGCACCGAAGGCATCGCGCTCGGCGCGCTCGGCCTGCGCGGTGAAGGCTGGTTCGACGGCCCCGCGCTGCACCAGGCCTTCCGGCGCAAGGCCATGGCCTGCGGCGTGCGCTTCCTGCAGGCCGAAGCAGTGGGCTTCGAGCACGACGGGGCCGGCCGCGTGCAGGCGGTGCGGTGCGCCGATGGCCTGCGCATCGGCGCCACGCACGGCGTGCTGCTCTCCGCGGGCGCCTGGTCCGCGCCGCTGGCCGCACAGCTGGGCGTGGTGCTGCCGATCAGCGGCAAGAAGCGTGACGTGTTCGTGCTGGACTGCCCGGCCGCGCCGCTGGCCGGCTGCCCGCTGGTGATCGACCCCAGCGGCTTCTGGTTCCGGCCAGAGGGCCGCGGCTTCATCGCCGGTGCGCCGCCGCGCGGCGAGGATGCCGACTTCCTGCCGCTGCACCAGATCGACCATGCGCAGTTCGACGAGCAGCTGTGGCCGCTGATGGCCGCACGCGTGCCGGCCTTCGAGGCTTTGCGGGTGAGATCGGCCTGGGCCGGCTACTACGAGATGAACGCCTTCGACCACAACGGCCTGGCCGGCGCGCTGCCGGGATGGCGCAACGTGTTCACGGCCTGCGGCTTCTCGGGCCATGGCATGCAGCACGCACCTGCGGTGGGCAGTGCGATGGCCGCGCTGATGGCCGGCGGCCGCAGCGATGCACCGTCACTGGAAGTGCTGTCGCCGCAGCGCCTGCTCGACGGCCGGCGCGTGGTGGAGCACAACGTGATCTGAGCCCGCGCCTAGTGGCGCGACGACGCCAGGAAGCTGCGCAGCTCCGGCGTGGCCGGCTCGGCGAACAGCGCCTCGGGCGCGCCCAGCTCGTGGATGCGGCCCTGGTGCATGAAGGCCAGGCGGTCGCTCACCTTGCGGGCGAAGGCCATCTCGTGCGTGACCATGATCAGCGTCATGCCCTGCTCGGCCAGGCTTTCCACCACCTGCAGCACCTCGCCCACCAGCTCGGGGTCGAGCGCGGAGGTGATCTCGTCGCACAGCAGCACCTCGGGGTTCATCGCCAGCGCACGGGCGATGGCCACGCGCTGCTGCTGGCCGCCCGACAGCTGGTCGGGGTAGCTGCCGAACTTGTCGGCCAGGCCCACGCGCTGCAGCAGCTGCGCCGCGCGCTCGCGTGCCTGGGCCTTGGGCAGGCCCTTGACCAGCGTGGGCGCCAGCATCACGTTCTGCCCGGCGTTCAGGTGCGGAAAGAGGTTGAAGCTCTGGAAGATCATGCCCACGTTCTGCCGCAGCGCGCGCATGGCCTGCGGGTCGCCATGCTTGAGCGGCTGGCCGCCCACCACCAGCGTGCCTTCCTGGAACTGCTCCAGCCCGTTGATGCAGCGAAGCAGCGTGCTCTTGCCCGAGCCGCTCTTGCCGATGAGCGCGATCACCTCGCCGCGGGTGACCTGGAGGTCGATGCCCGCGAGCACCTCGTTCGTGCCGAAGCGCTTGCGCAGGCCCTGGATGTCGACCAGCGGTGCGGTGTTGTCTTTCATGGGGGCTTTCAGGAGGTCAGCGGGCGATGCGCAGCCGGCGCTCCAGCCGGCGGCTCCACCAGGACAGCGGGAAGCACAGCGCGAAGTACATGAGGCCGACGAAACCGTAGGCGATGAAGGGCTGGAACGTGGCGTTGGCGATCATCTGGCCGGCCTTGGTCACCTCGATGAAGCCGATGACCGAGGCCAGCGCCGTGCCCTTGACCACCTGCACCAGGAAGCCCACCGTGGGCGCGATGGCGATGCGAAGCGCCTGCGGGAGGATGACGTGGCGCAACTGCTCGCGCAGGTTCATCGCCAGGCTGGAGGAAGCCTCCCACTGGCCGCGCGGAATGGCTTCCACGCAGCCCCGCCATATCTCGGTGAGGTAGGCGCCGGCATACAGCGTGAGGCATACCGAGGCCGCCATCAGCGCCGAGGTCTTCACGCCCAGCAGCGCCAGCCCGAAGTACGCCAGGAACATCTGCATCAGCAGCGGCGTGCCCTGGAACACTTGTACATACAAGCCGACCCCGCGTTGCGCGCCGGGCAGCCTGGCGATGCGGATGACCAGCATCAGCAGCCCCAGCGCGATGCCGCCTGCGAAGGCGATGAGCGACAGCCCCACCGTCCAGCGCAGCGCCAGCAGCAGGTGGCGCACGATGTCCCACGTCGAGAACTCGACCATGTCGTCTTGCCTTTGCGCCCGCGTCAGCGGTGGAAGATGAAGCGCGGCCCGGCCCAGTTGAGCAGGCTGCGCAGCAGCACCGCCAGGCCGAGGTACATCGCGGTGACGACGATGTAGGCCTCGAAGCTGCGGAAGGTGCGGCTGGAGATCAGGTTGGCCGCATAGGAGGCCTCCTGGGTGGAGATCTGGCTGCACACCGCGGAGCCCAGCATCACGATGATGATCTGGCTGACCAGCGCCGGCCACACGCGCCGCAGCGCGGGCGGCAGCACCACGCGCGAGAAGATCTGCCAGCGGTCCATGGCCAGGCTTTGCGCGGCCTCGATCTGGCCGCGGCCGGTGTTCTCGATGCCGGCGCGGATGATCTCGCAGGCATAGCCGCCCAGGTTCAGCACCATGGCCAGCACGCTCGCCACCTCCGGCGACATGCGCACGCCCAGCGAGGGCAGGCCGAAGAACACGAAGAACAGCTGGATGATGAAGGGGGTGTTGCGGATCAGCTCCACATAGGCGCCCACCACCCACTGCAGCCAGCCCGGACCCTCGGCGCGCGCCCAGGCGCAGCCGATGCCTACCACCGTGCCGATGAGCGCGGCAGCCACGGTGAGGCCGATGGTGACCAGCAGCCCGCGCAGCAGCAGCGGCCATTCGGTGAGCACGACGAGGAAGTCGAAGGACATGGGCACGGCGCCGGCGGGCGCGGGGTGGGCAGGAGCAGCCGGGTGGTTCGCAAGAGGTGTGCCACCGGGCGGCCCGCCCGGCACCGTCAGGCTCCTAGCGCCGGGCCTGCAGCGCGCGCCACAAGGCCGCGCTGGCCGGGCGCTGGCGCTCCACGGCGCAGTGCAGCCGGATCTCCAGCGGCGTGCCCCACTGGCGCGGGCCGGCTGCCACCAGCGTGCCTTCCTTCAGCTCCTTGGCCACGCAGCTGGCGGGCAGCCAGCCCACGCCATGGCCTGCCACCACCATGGCCTTGAGGGCCTCGGCCATGTGGGTCTCGAAGCGGGTCTGCAGCGCGCAGGGCTGTGGTGCGTTGAGCAGCAGCATCTCCACCACGTTGCCCAGGAAGGCGCCGGACGAATACGCCATGAAGGGCAGCGGCCGCTTGGGCACGCCGGGCAGCGCGAACACCGGGCGGCCGCGCTCGTCGGCCACCGAGAAGGGCAGGATCTCCTCCACGCCCAGCGTGACGGAGGGATAGCGCGACGCATCCAGCAGCAGTGGCAGCTGCGCATGGTGGTAGCCCAGCAGCATGTCGCATTCGCCTTCCATGAGCCGCTGCACGCCTTCGGGCACGTTGACCGCCATCACATGCGCGGCCACCTCGCCGAAGTGTTCGTTGAGCCGCTTGAGCCAGCCAGGAAAGAAGGTGAACACCAGCGTGTGCGCCACCGCGAAGGTCACGGTGCCGGGGTCGCCGGAGAGCTGCTCACGGCCATTGACCAGCGTGCGCGCGGCATAGATGCCATGCAGGATGTCGGCCGCCAGGCTGTGGAACAGCCATCCCACCGGCGTGAGCTTGGCGGGGCTGGTGCTGCGGTCCACCAGGGTCACGCCCAGCCAGCCCTCCAGGGCCTTGATGCGGCGGCTGAGCGCCGACTGGGTGAGGTGCCGCTGCTGGGCGGCACGGGAAAAGCTGCGGGATTCGGCCAGACTCAAGAAGTCTTCCAGCCATTTCGCTTCCATCGGAACGGGTCGGGTCTCAAGGGGTGACCCAGCCAAGATAGCACGCTGCTTGCGCGAAACGGCAAAGACTCAGTCCGAAACCGCATAACCATCGTCGCAAGGCGGCAGCTTCGCTACGCTGGCGGGCACGCCCGATTCCGAAGGCGACTGGAGGAGACCCGATGACTGCCCAAACCACCCGCAGCGAACACGACCTGCTCGGCGACCGCGAGGTGCCGATCGAAGCCTATTTCGGCGTGCACACGCTGCGTGCGGTCGAGAACTTCCCGATCACCGGCACGCCGATCTCGATCTACCCCGAGCTGATCCAGGCGCTGGCCAGCATCAAGCAGGCCGCAGCCCTGGCCAACCATGAGCTGGGGCTGCTCGACGGCCCGCGCTGCGATGCCATCGTGGCCGCCTGCCAGGAGCTGCGCGACGGCAACCTGCACGACCAGTTCGTGGTGGACGTGATCCAGGGCGGTGCCGGCACCTCGACCAACATGAACGCCAACGAGGTGATCGCCAACCGCGCGCTGGAGCTGATGGGCCACCGCAAGGGCGAGTACCAGCACCTGCACCCGAACGAGCACGTGAACATCGGCCAGAGCACCAACGACGTCTATCCGTCGGCGCTCAAGGTGGCCACGTACACCGGCATCTTCAGCCTGATCGACGCCATGGCCTACCTGCGCCGTGCCTTCGAAGCCAAGGCCGATGAGTTCGCCGGCGTGCTGAAGATGGGCCGCACCCAGCTGCAGGATGCGGTGCCGATGACGCTGGGCCAGGAATTCAGCACCTATGCGGTGATGCTGGGCGAGGACGAGCAGCGCCTGCGCGAGGCCGTCTCGCTGCTGTGCGAGCTGAACCTGGGCGCCACCGCCATCGGCACCGGCATCACCGCGCATCCGCAGTACGCGCCGCTGGTGATGAAGAAGCTGGTGCAGATCACCGGCATGCCGCTGGTCACCGCAGCCAACCTGGTGGAGGCCACGCAGGACTGCGGCGGCTTCGTGCAGCTGTCGGGCGTGCTCAAGCGGGTGGCGGTCAAGCTGTCCAAGACCTGCAACGACCTGCGGCTGCTGTCCAGCGGGCCGCGCGCCGGCTTCGGCGAGATCAACCTGCCGCCGATGCAGGCCGGCAGCAGCATCATGCCCGGCAAGGTGAACCCGGTGATCCCGGAGGTGGTGAACCAGATCGCCTACGAGGTGATCGGCAACGACCTGACGGTCACCTTCGCGGCCGAGGCCGGGCAGCTGCAGCTCAATGCCTTCGAGCCCATCATCGCGCACAGCCTGTTCAAGAGCGTCAAGCACCTGCGCAACGGCTGCATCACGCTGGCCGACAAGTGCGTCAAGGGCATCACCGCCAACCCGGAACGCACCCGCGCGGCGGTGGAGAACTCCATCGGCATCGTCACCGCGCTCAATCCGTACATCGGCTATGCCAATGCCACCGCGGTGGCCCAGGAGGCCCATGCCACCGGCGGCAGCGTGTACCAGATCGTTCTGGAGCGCGGCCTGCTGTCCAAGGCCAAGCTGGACGAGCTGCTGCGGCCGGAGATGCTGACCACGCCGCAGCCCATCCACGTGGGGCGCTGAGGCTTCAGGCCGGCGGGGCCAGCGCCGCCTCGCGGCCCTTCACCGCCACCCACAGCAGGCGGTTGGCCGGCGCCGGCACGCCCAGGCGGTCGCCGGTGCGCACCACGAAGCCGTTCAGGTGGTCGATCTCGGTGGGCTTGGCGCGCGACAGGTCCTGCGCGGTGGAGGAGCGCTGCGCCGGCATGGTCTGTGCGATGCGCAGCACCGCTTGCCACACCACCTCGTCCTCCAGCGTGGTGACGCCGGCCGCATGCGCCACCTTCAGGCATTCGTCCACCACCTCGCGCATCGCCGGCAGCATGCCGGTGACCTGGGCCAGCCGGCCATAGGGCAGCTCGGTCAGCGCCGACAGCGCGTTGTAGGCGCAGTTGAGGATCAGCTTGGTCCACAGCGCGGCCAGCGCATGGTCCGACACCTCCACCGGAATGCCGGCCGCGCGCAGCACCCCAGCCACGCGCTCGCTGTCGGCCGAAGGGCCGACCACCAGCTCGCCCCGGCCATGGTGCTTCACATGCCCGGGCCCGGCCATGGAGGTGGCCACGTACACCACCGCGGGCAGCACCGGCCGCCCCAGCGCGGCCTGCAGCCGCTCGGCGTTGTCCACGCCGTTCTGCAGGCTGAGCAGCACCGCGTCGGGCGAAAGGTACGGCGCCATCGCGGCGGCTGCCGCATCGGTGTCGGTGGACTTCACGCACACCAGCACCAGCTCGGCGCCCTGCACCGCGGCGGTCTCGGTGCTGGCCTGCACGGGGACCACGAATTCGGTGCCGTCGGCGGCCGACAGGCGCAGGCCGTCGCGCTGCATCGCTTCCACATGCTGCACGCGGCCCACCATCGTCACCGCATGGCCGGCCGCGGCCAGCAATGCACCGTAGTAGCAACCCACGGCGCCAGCGCCCATCACGGCGATGTTCATGGCCGGCCTTTCATCGTGTCCATTTCGCTTCGATGCGCTGGTACTCGCCGCCGGCCTTGGCCAGGTGCAGCCACTGGTCGACGAAGGCCTTCATGGCCACGTCGCCGCGCGGCAGCATGATGGCGTTCTCGGCGTACTGCAGCGGCTTGTCCGGGTTCACCGCGCACAGCACGCCGGGGTGCAGCTTCTGCTGTACCAGCGCCTCGGCCGCCTCGGTCACGAACACGTCGGCGCGGCGTTGGGCCAGCTCGTCGAAGATGGTGAGGTTGTCGGTGTGGATCGTCAGCCGGGCCTGCTTGTAGTTGGCCTTGGCAAAGCGCTCGTTGCTGCCGCCGGGGTTGGCGATGGCGCGCACCTCCGGCTTGTCGATGTCGGCCACGCTCTGGTAGCGGGCCACGTCCTCGCAGCGCACGATCGGCGTCTTGCCGTTGACCATGTACGGCGCACTGAAGAACACGCGCTTCTGCCGCTCCAGCGTGACCGAGATGCCGCCCAGCGCGATGTCGCACTGGCCGCCGGTGAAGTCGGCCAGCAGGTTGGCCCAGGTGGTCTTCACCGGCTGCAGCTTTGCGCCCATGGCCGCGGCCAGCGATTGGCCGAGGTCGATGTCCATGCCTTCGAAGCTGCCGTCCGGCTTCAGGAAGCCGAAGGGCTTGTAGTCGCCCGGTGCGCAGGCGCGCAGCACGCCGCTCTTCATCACCCGGTCGAGCGTGGATTCGCCCGCGGCGGCCGTCTGGGCCATGGCGGGCAGCAGGCAGCCCAGCGCCATCACGGCAGCGGCGGTGGCGCGGGCGGCGAACGGAACGGTCATCTTCGAAGCTCCAGTGCCGTCGTCGGTGGTGGGTGGCCGCGGCGGCAGGAGACCGGCGCTAGCGGGTGAGATGGTGACGGCGATGCCAGTCTGCCAAGGATTCCTGGGGATAGGTATCGAAGATCTGGTCCTCGCGGTCCACCACCACCGCCACCCACTCGGGCTTGCTGCCCAGCATCATGTGCGTGACCGAAGGCGGCGCGGGCAGCGGCGTGTCGATGGCGCCGGCATGCGGATGCACCAGATCGGGGTACTCGGGGTCGTACAGCCACAACGCGCTGCCACACTGCCTGCAGAAGTGGCGCTGGCCGCCGCTGGTGCTGCCGTCGTCCATCTTCGCGCGGTACACGCTCAGGTTCTCCTCGCCCTGCACCTTCAGCGTGGTGTGGTCGGCGCCCAGGTTGATGGCGAAGCCGCCGGTGCCGGCCGTCTTGCGGCAGATGCTGCAGTAGCAGCGCATGAAGGGCACCGGCTCGTGGGACACCACCGAGAAGCGCACCGCCTTGCAGTGGCAGGAACCTTCGAGTTGCATGGACAGCCTTTCTGGTCGGGGGGAGGGAAGGGGCCGGACGGGGAGGCAAGGGCGGTGCCCGCGCGGCAAGACGACTCAGGGCAGACCCGGATCGGGAATCTCCGGTGTCATCGCTGGGGCGGGAGACCAAGAATCGCGGCCAACTGGTCAGGCCAGTTGTCCAGTTGCCATGCCTCCCTATCCATGCCGCTGCAAAGCATCGAACCCCGCCGCCTGTACCGCCAGATCGCCGACCAGTTGCGCGGCCTGATCGAAGCCGGCGAGTTCGCGCCCGGCAGCCGGCTGCCGGCCGAGCGGGAGCTGGCGGTGCAGCTGGGCGTGTCGCGGCCTTCGGTGCGCGAGGCGCTGATCGCGCTGGAGGTCGAGGGCGTGATCGAGGTGCGCATGGGCTCGGGCATCTACGTGCGGCCGCGGGAGGCGATGGCCGCCGCGCCTGCCGCCGGCGTGGAGGGCGAAGGGCCGCTGGAAACCATCCGCGCCCGGCAGCTGGTGGAAGGGGAGCTGGCCGCCGCGGCCGCCGTCGCCGCCGGCCGCGACGCCGCGCTGGTGGCCGGCCTGCGCGAGGCCGTCGCGCTGATGGAAGCCGACATCGACGCCGGCGTGATGCCGCTGCGCGGCGACCGCCTGTTCCACCTGCGGGTGGCGGAGGCCAGCGAAAACTCGCCGCTACTGCGCGTGGTGACCGAGCTGTTCGACGAGCGCAACAAGCCGCTGTTCGAGCGCCTGGGCAGCCACTTCGAGAACGAAGCCAACTGGCGCGCCGCGGTGGAGGAGCACCGCCGCGTGGTGGAGGCCATTGCCGCCGGCGACGCCGCCGCCGCCCGCGAGGCGATGCGCGCCCACCTGCAGCTGTCGCACGACCGCTTCATCGCCAACTGGCCCTCCAGCGCGCCGGCCCTGGTGCCGCCAGCCGAGGCGCCGCGCCGCTAGCCGCCGCTCCCCTTACCGCCGTTCCGAGGAAGTACCCATGACCCTGCAAGAAACCGTCGCCGCCTGCCGCATCCACGGTGCGCAGGACCTGCGGCTCGAACCGGCCGGCGTGCGGGGCGACGTGCGCGGCGGCGTTTCCGGCGCAGCCACCGGCACGCTGGGCGAGCACGAGGTGCTGCTGCGCCTGGGCGCCGGCGGCATCTGCGGCAGCGACCTGCATTACTGGCAGCACGGCCGCGCCGGCGCCTTCGTCATCCGCGAGCCGCTGGTGCCGGGCCACGAGGCCTCCGGCGTGGTGGAGGCGGTGGGCGCCTCGGTCAGCCGCGTGAAGCCCGGCGACCGCGTGGCCATCGATCCCTCGCATGCCTGCGGCCAGTGCGACTACTGCCGCGAAGGCCGGCTCAACCTGTGCCGGCACATGTTCTTCCTGGGCAGCGCCAGCGTGCAGCCGCATGCGCAGGGCCTGTTCCGCGAGCGCTTCACCATGCACGAGCGGCAGCTCACGCCGGTGGCCGACCCGTCGGTGAGCCTGGGCGAGATCGCCTGCGCCGAGCCGCTGTCCATCGGCCTGCATGCGGCCCACCGCGCCGGCCCGCTGATGGGCAAGCGCGTGCTGGTGACCGGCGGCGGCACCATCGGCCTGATGTGCGCGATGTCGGCCCGGCTGGCCGGCGCAGCCCACGTGACGGTGGCCGACGTGGCCGACCGGCCGCTGGAGATCGCCCGCACCGTCGGTGCCGATGCGGTGCTGCGCAGCGACCTGGCCGATGCGGCCGAGCTGACCGACCGCTTCCACGTCGCCATCGAGGCCGCCGGCAGCCCGGCCGCGTGGCACACCTGCCTGCAGGCGGTGCGCCGCGGCGGGCGGGTGGTGCAGGTGGGCACGCTGGCGCAGGACGTCGGCTTCAACGCCAACCAGATCATGGCCCGCGAGATCGACGTGGTGGGTGCCTTCCGCGCCAACCACGAGTTCGCGTGGGCGGTGGACGCCATCGCGCAGCGGCGCGTGGACGTGCGGCCGCTGCTGAGCGCGCAGCTGCCGCTGGCCCGTGCGGCCGAAGCCTTCGCACTGGCCGCCGACCGCAGCCGCAGCACCAAGGTGCAGCTCGTGATGGAGTGATCCACCCGCGGATCGCCGACCCCAGAACAACCACCCGTTGGAGACACCGATGACCACGACCCGCTCCTTCCTGAAGGCCGCCGTCACGCTGGCCGCCCTGCTGGCTGCGGCCGGCGCCATGAGCCCGGCCCAGGCCCAGACCAAGCTCAAGTGGGCCCATGTGTACGAGACCTCGGAGCCCTTCCACAAGTGGTCCGTCTGGGCCGGCGAGGAAATCAAGAAGCGCACCAACGGCCGCTACGCGGTGGACGTGTACCCCGCCTCTCAGCTGGGCAAGGAGAACGACATCAACCAGGGCCTGGCCCTGGGCACGGTGGACATCATCATCAGCGGCTCCAGCTTCGCGGCCAAGAGCTATCCGCGCATCGGCGTCACCTACTACCCCTACACCTTCCGCGGCGTGGACCACCTGCTGGCCTACACCAAGAGCGACCTCTACAAGGAGATGGCCGCGGGCTATGCCGACAAGAGCAGCGGCAACCAGATCATCGCCACCACGTACTACGGCGTGCGGCACACCACCAGCAACAAGCCCATCGCCAAGTGCGCCGACATGAAGGGCCTGAAGATGCGCGTGCCCGATGTGCCGGCCTACCTGGCCATGCCGCGCGCCTGCGGCGCCAACACCACGCCCATCGCCTTTGCCGAGGTGTACCTGGCGCTGCAGAACGGCACCGTGGACGCGCAGGAGAACCCGCTGCCCACCATCGAGGCGAAGAAGTTCTTCGAGGTGCAGAAGAACATCGTGCTCACCGGCCACATCGTCGACCACCTCAACACCGTGGTGGCCGGCGGCCTGTGGAAGAAGCTCAGCGACGCCGACAAGAAGCTGTTCACCGACGTCGCCCAGGAGGCGGCGGCCAAGGCCTCGGCCGAGGTGGCCGAGCGCGAGAAGGAGCTGGTGGGCATCTTCAAGGGCAAGGGCATCAACGTGCAGCAGGTGGACATCGAGGATTTCCGCAGCACGGTGCTCAAGGGCGTGCCCTTCGAGCAGTACGGCTACCAGAAGGCCGACTGGGACCGCATCCAGGCGATCAAGTGATGGCTGCCGCCAACCCGACGCTGCCCGAGGGCGGTGGCTACTCGCCCAAGGCCGACCCCTCGGCCCCGGTGCAGGCCAGTGCGGCCGAGCTGGCCGGCAGCTTCGCCGAAGCCGACCAGCACCGCGTGAGCCTGGCCGGCTACACGGTGGAGGACTGGATCTGCGTCGGCTTCTTCTGGGTGATGGCGGCGCTGGTATTCCTGCAGTTCTTCACCCGCTACGTGATGAACGATTCGTTCGCATGGACGGAGGAGCTGGCGGTGTACTGCCTGATGCCGATCGTGTTCATCGGCGCATCGGCCTGCGTGCGGCGCAGCCGGCACATCCAGGTGAATTTCCTCTACCGCTACCTGCCGCCGGCCGTGGGCCGCGCGGCTTCCACCGCGGTGGACCTGCTGCGCACCGGCTTCTTCCTCTATGCCGCGTGGCTGGTGGCGCGCTATGCGCTGGCGGTCAACAACGAGCCGATGACCACCATCGACTGGAACAAGAGCCATGTGTACTGGCTGGCCTTCGCCGGCTTCGCCGCCATGGGCCTGCGCAGCATCCAGGTGAGCTGGGAGAACTGGCGCCGCGGCTATTCCAATCTCGAGCGCCCCGAGGCGTTCGAGGACATCGAGTGACGCAAGGGGCGACCGCATGGCCATCCTGATCGGTTCTTTCCTGCTGCTGATGGTCATCGGCATGCCGGTGGCGGTGGCGATGGCCGGCGCCTCGCTGCTGTACATCACCATCTCGGGCAGCGTGCCCGACATCGTGATCGCGCAGCGCATGATCGCGGGCATCGAGAGCTTCCCGCTGCTGGCGGTGCCCTTCTTCATCCTCGCCGGCAACCTGATGAACATCGCCGGCATCACCGGCCGCATCTACAACTTCGCCGTGGCCCTGGTGGGCTGGATGAAGGGCGGCCTGGGCCAGGTGAACATCATCGGCTCGGTGATCTTCTCGGGCATGAGCGGCACCGCCATCGCCGATGCGGCCGGCCTGGGCAGCATCGAGATCAAGGCGATGAAGGACCACGGCTACTCCACCGAGTTCGCGGTGGGCGTCACCGCCGCCTCGGCCACGCTGGGCCCCATCATTCCGCCCAGCCTGCCCTTCGTCATCTACGGGATGATGGCCAACGTCTCCATCGGCGCGCTGTTTGTCGCGGGCATCCTGCCCGGCGTGTTCATGACGCTGCTGATGATGGTGACGGTGGCCTGGTTCGCGCGGCGCAACGGCTGGGGCAGCGACACGCCCTTCAGCTGGAAGCAGCTGGGCGGCGCCAGCATCGAGATCCTGGTGGTGCTGGCCTTCCCGATGGCGGTGTGGCTGCTGACGCTGGCCGGCGTGTCGCCCAACATGGCGGCGGGCATCGGCTTCGTGGCGCTGCTGCTGCTGGACTGGAAGTTCAACTTCAGCGCGGTGATGGCGCTGATGGCGCCGGTGATCCTGATCGGCGGCATGACCATGGGCTGGTTCACGCCCACCGAGGCGGCGGTGGCGGCGGTGATCTGGGCGCTGTTCCTGGGCCTGGTGCGCTACCGCTCGATGACGCTGCGCACGCTGGCCAAGGCCACGCTGGACACCATCGAGACCACGGCCTCGGTGCTGTTCATCGTCACCGCCGCGTCCATCTTCGCCTGGCTGCTCACCACCACCCAGGCGGCGCAGATGCTCACCGACTGGATCTTCAGCGTGACGCAGAGCCCGTGGGTCTTCCTGCTGCTGGCCAACCTGCTGATCCTGTTCGTCGGCTGCTTCATCGACACCATCGCGGCCATCACCATCCTCGTGCCCATCCTGCTGCCCATCGTGCTGAAGATGGGCATCGACCCGGTGCACTTCGGGCTGATCATCGTGCTCAACCTGATGGTGGGGCTGCTGCATCCGCCGCTGGGCATGGTGCTGTTCGTGCTGGCGCGCATCTCGCGGCTGTCGGTGGAGCGCACCACCATGGCCATCCTGCCCTGGCTGGTGCCGCTGGTGGGCGCGCTCATCGCCATCACCTACGTGCCGGCGCTCACGCTGTGGCTGCCGCAGCAGCTGGGGCTTCTGAAGTGACCCGCATCCGCAGCGTCGAGATCTCGCAGGTGGACCTGCCGCCGCCGGTGCCGCGCGGCGATGCGATCCAGACCTTCGTCACGCAGGAGACGCCGCTGGTGCGCATCCGCTGCGACGACGGCTCCGAGGGCGTGGGCTACAGCTACACCATCGGCAGCGGCGGCTCCTCGGTGGTGGCGCTGCTGCGCGACCACCTGGCGCCGCGGCTGCTGGGCCGCGACCCAGCGCGCATCGAAAGCATCTGGCGCGACCTGCTGTTCGCCACGCATGCCACTTCGGTGGGCGCCATCACCAGCCTGGCGCTGGCGGCCATCGACACCGCGCTGTGGGACTGGCGCTGCCTGCGCGACGGCCAGCCGCTGTGGCTGGCGGCCGGCGGCGCCCGCCAGCGCATACCTGTCTATACAACCGAAGGCGGCTGGCTGCACCTGGCCACCGACACCCTGGTGCGCGAGGCGGTGCTGGCAAAGGAGCAAGGCTTCCGCGGCGCCAAGGTCAAGGTGGGCAAGCCGCACCTGAGCGAGGACCTGGACCGCCTGCGCGCGGTGCGCGAGGCGGTGGGCCCGGGCTTCGAGCTGATGGTGGATGCCAACCAGGTGTTCAACCTGGGCGAGGCGCTGCGCCGCGCGCCGCGGTATGCGGAGCTGGGCATCGCCTGGTTCGAGGAGCCGCTGCCCAGCGAGGACATCGCAGGCCATGCACGCCTGGCGGCCGCCGCCACGCTGCCCATCGCGGTGGGCGAATCGCTGTACTCGCCGGGGCAGTTCGCGGCCTATGTGCAGCAGGGCGCGTGCCACATCGTGCAGGCCGACGTGGCCCGCATCGGCGGCATCACGCCGTGGCTCAAGACGGCGCACCTGGCCGAGGCGCACAACCTGATGGTGGCGCCGCACTTCCTGATGGAGCTGCAGGTGTCGCTGTGCGCCGCGGTGCCGGCCGCGCAGTGGGTGGAATACATCCCGCAGCTGGATGCGGTGACCACCAGCCGGCTGCTGATCGCCGACGGCCAGGCGGTGGCGCCCGATGCGCCGGGGCTGGGCATCGCCTGGCACTGGCCGGAGATCGAGCGCCGGCGCGTGGCCTTCCACACCGTTTCCTGATCCGCTGAAAGCTCAACGCATGACCGACCGACTGCAAGGCAAGCGCTGCCTCGTCACCGCCGCGGGGCAGGGCATCGGCCGCGCCACCGCGCTGGCCTTCGCCCGCGAAGGCGCCACGGTGATCGCCACCGACATCGACGACCGGCTGCTGGCCGAGCTGGGCGGCACGCCCGGCATCACCACCCGCCGGCTGGACGTGACCGACGCCGCCGCCATCGCCGCCACGGTGGCCGAGGCCGGGCGCATCGACGTGCTGTTCAACGGCGCGGGCTATGTGCACGCGGGCAGCATCCTGGAGTGCGACGACGCGGCCTGGGACTTCTCCTTCGAGCTGAACGTGCGCTCGATGTACAGGCTGATCCGCGCGGTGCTGCCGGGCATGCGGGCGCAGCGCGGCGGCGCCATCGTCAACATGGCCTCGGTGGCCGGCAGCATCAAGGGCGCGCCGGGGCGCTTCGTCTACGGCACCACCAAGGCGGCGGTGATCGGCCTGACCAAGTCTGTCGCGGCCGACTTCGTGGCCGAAGGCATCCGCTGCAATGCCATCTGCCCGGGCACGGTGGAATCACCCTCGCTGCGCCAGCGCATCGATGCGCAGGCCCGCGCCAGCGGCAAGTCGATTGCCGATGTGGAAGCCGCCTTCGTGGCCCGCCAGCCGATGGGCCGGCTGGGCCGCACCGAGGAGATCGCCGCGCTGGCCGTCTACCTGGCCAGCGATGAATCCGCCTTCACCACCGGCACCGCCCAGGTCATCGACGGCGGCTGGTCCAACTGACACACGAAAGAAGCAACGCATGAAACTGCTGAGAGTCGGCCCCAAGGGCCATGAACGCCCCGCCCTGATCGACGCCCAGGGCGTGCTGCGCGACCTGTCGGGCGAGCTGTCCGACATCACCGCCCACACGCTGACGCCAGCCGGCCTGGCCCGGCTGCGCGAGCTGAACACCGCCACGCTGCCGGTGCTGGACAAGCCCGGCCGCATCGGCACGCCGTGGTCGGGCATGCGCAAGTTCATCTGCATCGGCCTGAACTACGCCGACCATGCGGCCGAGAGCAACCTGCCGGTGCCTGCGGAGCCGGTGATCTTCATGAAGGCCATCACCGCGCTGATGGGCCCCAACGACGCGGTGGTGCTGCCGCAAGGCTCGGTCAAGAGCGACTGGGAAGTGGAGCTGGGCGTGGTGATCGGCAGCACCGCGCGCTACGTGAGCGAGGCGGATGCGCTGAAGCACGTGGCCGGCTACTGCGTGGTCAACGACCTGTCGGAGCGCGAATACCAGATCGAGCGCGGCGGCACCTGGGACAAGGGCAAGGGCTGCGACACCTTCGGCCCGGTGGGCCCGTGGCTGGTGACGGCCGACGAGGTGCCCGACCCGCAGCAGCTGGGCCTGTGGCTGGAGGTCAACGGCCAGCGCGTGCAGAACGGCAGCACCCGCACGATGGTGTTCAACGTGGCCACGCTGGTGAGCTACGTCAGCCGCTTCATGACGCTGCAGCCCGGCGACCTCATCAGCACCGGCACGCCGCCCGGCGTGGGCATGGGCCGGAAGCCGCCCACCTACCTGAAGCCCGGCGACGAGATGCGCCTGGGCATCGAGGGCCTGGGCGAGCAGCACCAGAAGGTGCATGCATGGGACCCCGCCTTGATCGACAACTGAGCGACGGTTGAGCACGCCATGAGCCACATACGCATCCATGCCAACGACGATGTGGTCATCGCCCGCCGGCAGCTGATCTCGGGCACCGTGCTGGAAGGCGAGGGCGTGACGGTCAGCGGGCTGATCCCCGCCGGCCACAAGGTGGCGGTGCGTGCCATCGCGGCCGGCCAGCCGGTGCGGCGCTACAACCAGATCATCGGCACCGCCACCCGGCCCATCGCCGCCGGCCAGCATGTGCACAGCCACAACCTGGCCTTCAGCCACTTCGAGCGCGACTACGCCGTCGGCCAGGACGCCCAGCCCACGCAGTACGTGGCGCAGCCGGCCACCTTCCAGGGCATCGTGCGGGCCGATGGCCGCGTGGCCACGCGCAACTACATCGGCATCCTCACCTCGGTGAACTGCTCGGCCACGGTGGCCCGGGCGATTGCCGAGCGCTTCCGGCCCGACCCGCGGTTGCCGCCCGAGCACGACCTGCTGCGCGCCTACCCGAACGTGGACGGCGTGGTGGCGCTGACGCACGGCGCCGGCTGCGCCACCGACAGCGCCGGCGAGCCGCTGCAGCTGCTGCGCCGCACGCTGGGCGGCTATGCCAGGCATCCCAACTTCGCGGCCATCATCGTGGTGGGCCTGGGCTGCGAAACCAACCAGATCGCCGGGCTGATGCAGCAGGAAGGGCTGGCGCCTTCGGCCATGCTGCACAGCTTCAACATCCAGGACAGCGGCGGCACCGCGGCCAGCGTGGAACGCGGCGTCGAGCTGATCCGCGCCCTGCTGCCAGACGCCAACCGCGTGCAGCGCGTGCCGGTGCCGGCCAGCCACCTGACGGTGGGGCTGCAGTGCGGCGGCTCCGACGGTTATTCGGGCATCAGCGCCAACCCGGCGCTGGGCGCGGCGGTGGACCGTCTGGTGCGCCACGGTGGCGCGGCCATCCTGTCGGAAACGCCGGAGATCTACGGCGGCGAACACCTGCTCACGCGGCGCGCCGCCTCGCCGGCGGTGGCGCAGAAGCTGATCGAGCGCCTGCGCTGGTGGGAGCGCTACTGCGAGCGCAACGACGCCGAGATGGACAACAACCCCTCGGCCGGCAACAAGGCGGGCGGGCTCACCACCATCCTGGAGAAGTCGCTCGGCGCCATCGCCAAGAGCGGCACCACCCGGCTGGAGGCGGTGCTGGAATACGCCGAGCCCGTGCGCCACCGCGGCCTGCTGTACATGGACACGCCGGGCTACGACCCGGTGTCGGCCACCGGCCAGGTGGCGGGCGGCGCCAACCTCCTCTGCTTCACCACCGGCCGCGGCTCGGCCTACGGCTGCGCGCCATCGCCTTCGCTCAAGCTGTCCACCAACACCGCGCTGTGGCTGCGCCAGCAGGACGACATCGACATCGACTGCGGCGCCATCGTCGAAGGCGAAGCCACGGTGGACGAGCTGGGCGAGCGCATCTTCCAGCTCATGCTGGCCACCGCCTCGGGCACCCCCACCAAGAGCGAACGCCATGGCTACGGCCAGCAGGAGTTCGTGCCCTGGCAGCTGGGCGCCGTGATGTAACCCCGCCATGAAGATCACCAACGCACGCGTCATCGTCTGCTCGCCCGGGCGCAACTTCGTCACCCTGAAGATCGAGACCGACGAGGGCCTGACCGGCATCGGCGACGCCACGCTCAACGGCCGCGAGCTGTCGGTGGCCAGCTACCTGACCGACCATGTCATTCCCTGCCTGATCGGCCGCGACGCGCACCAGATCGAGGACATCTGGCAGTTCCTCTACAAGGGCGCCTACTGGCGCCGCGGGCCGGTGACGATGAGTGCCATCGCCGCGGTGGACACCGCGCTGTGGGACATCAAGGCCAAGGCCGCCGGCCTGCCGCTGTACCAGCTGCTGGGCGGTGCCAGCCGCACCGGCGTGATGGTGTACGGCCATGCCAACGGCCGCGACATCGCCGAGACCACCGACGAGGTGTTGCGCTACGCCGAGCTGGGCTACAAGGCCATCCGCGCGCAGAGCGGCGTGCCGGGGCTGGAGAAGGTGTACGGCGTGGGCCGCGGCCGGCTGTTCTACGAACCCGCCGATGCCGACCTGCCCAGCGAGCACGACTGGAGCACCGAGAAGTACCTGGACCACACGCCCAAGCTGTTCGACGCGGTGCGCAGCGCCATCGGCTGGGACCACCACCTGCTGCACGACGTGCACCACCGGCTCACGCCGATCGAGGCGGCGCGGCTGGGCAAGTCGCTGGAGCCTTACCGCCTGTTCTGGATGGAAGACGCCACGCCCGCCGAGAACCAGGAGGCCTTCCGGCTCATCCGCCAGCACACCGTCACGCCGCTGGCGGTGGGCGAGATCTTCAACACGATCTGGGACTGCAAGGACCTGATCACCCACCAGCTGATCGACTACATCCGTGCCACGGTGGTGCATGCCGGCGGCATCACGCACCTGCGGCGCATCGCCGACTTCGCGTCCGTCTACCAGGTGCGCACCGGCTGCCACGGCGCCACCGACCTGTCGCCGGTGTGCATGGGCGCGGCGCTGCACTTCGACCTCTGGGTGCCCAACTTCGGCGTGCAGGAATACATGCGCCACACCGACGAGACGGACGCGGTGTTCCCGCATGCCTACAGCTTCGACCGCGGCTTCATGCACCCGGGCGAAGCACCGGGCCACGGCGTGGACATCGACGAGGCGATGGCCGCCCGCTACCCCTACCAGCGCGCCTACCTGCCGGTGAACCGCCAGCAGCACGACGGCACGCTGTGGAGCTGGTGAGCGGCATGCCGCGGCTGCAGGCTGACGGGCTGGCCAGGCTGCCGGCCGCCGTGCAGCGGCCGGCGTTCGACCGTGCCGCGCTGTCGGTCGGCATCGTGCACCTGGGCCTGGGAGCCTTTCACCGCGCTCACCAGGCGGTGGTGAACGATGCGGCGATCGAAGCCACCGGCGACGGGGGCTGGGGCCTTTGCGGTGTCTCGCTGCGGCAGCCCGACACCCGCGATGCGCTGGCGCCGCAGCAGGGCCTGTACACGCTGGCGCTGCGCGATGCGGATGAACAGGGCCGGCCGCGGCAGCGGCTGCAGGTGGTGGGCAGCCTGATCGAGCTGCTGGTGGCGCCCGAGGATCCGCAGGCGGTGCTGGAGCGCATCGCCGCGCCGGGCACGCGGATCGTGAGCCTGACGGTGACCGAGAAGGGCTACCACCACGACCCCGCCAGCGGCGCGCTGCGGATCGACGACGCCGACGTGCAGCACGACCTGGTGCACCCCGCATCGCCGCGCACCGCGCTGGGCTTCATCGTGCACGGGCTGGCGTTGCGGCGCGCACGTGGGTGGCCGCCGCTCACGCTGCTGAGCTGCGACAACCTGCCCGCCAACGGCCACCTGCTGCGAGGCCTGGTGCTGGCGATGGCGCGGCAGGTGGACCCGGCACTGGCCGACTGGATCGGCACGGCCTGCAGCTTTCCGGCCTGCATGGTCGACCGCATCGTGCCGCGCACCACCGAGGCCGATCGCGCGCAGGTGAGTGCGGCGCTGGGGGCGGAAGACGCCTGGCCGGTCATCGGCGAGCCCTTCCTCGACTGGGTGATCGAAGACCGCTTCGCCGCCGGCCGCCCGGCCTGGGAGCACGGCGGTGCCCGCTTCGTGGCCGACGTCGCGCCCTTCGAGCTGGCCAAGCTGCGGCTGCTCAACGGCACCCATTCCACGCTGGCCTACCTGGGCGCCATGGCCGGCCTGCGCACCGTGGACCAAGCGGTGCGCGAGCCGCTGTTCCGGCAACTGATCGAGACCCTGATGGCCACGGAGATCATTCCCACCCTGCCCGCCACGCCGGGCTTCGACCTGGCGGCCTACAGCGCGCGCATCGTCGGCCGCTATGCCAACCCGGCGCTGCAGCACCGGCTGCGGCAGATCGCGATGGACGGCAGCCAGAAGCTGCCGCAGCGGCTGCTGGGCACGGTGCGCCACCGGCTGCAGCAGGGCGCGGGCATCGAGCTGCTGGCCCTGGCCGTGGCCGGCTGGCTGCACCACCTGAGCGGCGTGGACGAGGCCGGCGAGGCGCATGCCGTCGACGATCCGCTGGCCGGCACGCTGGCCGCACTGCGCGCGCAAGGCGGTGCCGCCGCGGTGCTGGCCCATGCGCCGGTGTTCGGCGACCTGGCCGGGCAAGCGGCCTTCAGCGGCCCGGTGCTGCGCTGGCTGCAGTCGCTGCAGCAGGCCGGCGTGCGCGCCACGCTGCAGCAGGCGCTGGGCGGGCTGAAGGGAGCCACCGCATGACGAGAGACACCACCATCGTTCACCTGCCGCACACCGCGTTGCGCGACTGGGGCCGGCGCTGCCTGCAGGCCGCCGGCGTACCGGCCGACGACGCCCGCACCGTGGCCGACAGCCTGGTGCAGACCAGCCTCTGGGGCATCGATTCCCATGGCATCGCGCGGCTGCCGCACTACCTCAACCGGCTGCACCACGGATCGATCCGCGCACGGCCCGCGATGCGCGACACCCTCACCGGCCCGGGCACCGCCCAGGTGGCCGGCGACCGCGGCCTGGGCATCGTGGTGGCCCACCATGCCAACCGGCTGGCGATGCGGCTGGCACGCGAAAGCGGCATCGGCGCGGTGGGCGTGGCCGATTCGTCGCACTGCGGCGCCATCGGCCTGTACACGCGGGAGGCGGCGCAGGCCGGCCTGGTCGGCATCGCCTTCACCCACGCCGACCGCATCGCCGCGCCGCAGGGCGGCCACCAGCCGTTCTTCGGCACCAACCCGATCTCGGTGGCCTTCCCGCGCGCCGGCGGCGAGCCGGTGTGCCTGGACATGGCCACCACCTCCATCCCCTGGAACCGCGTGATGAACGCCCGCCGCGAGGGACACGCGGTGTCGCCCGACGTGGCGGTGGACGAACAGGGCCGGCCCAGCACCGACCCGCATCAGATCCGCGCGCTGCGGCCGCTGGGCGGCACCGACTACGGCCACAAGGGCTACGGCCTGGCGCTGGTGATCGAGCTGCTGTGCGGCCCGCTCAACGGCAATCCGTACGGCCCGTTCATCACGCCGATGTACGAGCAGCTCGACCAGCCGCGCGAACTGGGCGCCTTCTTCCTCGCCATCGACCCGATGCGCTTCGCCGGCGGCCCGATGCTGGCCGCCACCGTCGCCCACATGGCCCAGACCCTGGCCGCCGAGCCCGGCTCGCCCCGCATGCCCGGCGACCCGGAGCTGGAGAAGCAGGCGGTGCGGCTGCAGCAGGGCATCCCGGTGGAGCCGGGGCTGCAGGCGGAGTTCAGGGCATGGAGCGAGCGGCTGGGGGTGGCGGCGCCTGTCTAGACAGGCGCCGTAGCCGCGCCGACCTTGGCGAAACGGTCAGCGCTTGCTGTTCGCAGGGGTCGTTGCGCGTCGCCGCGCCACCCACCCCACCACCGCCAGCCCTCCGAGCATCAGCGCATAGGTCTCCGGCTCCGGCACCGCGGCGGCGGCCAGGGCGGCCACGCCGGTGTCGGGGAAGTCGGTGAACACGCCGTCCACGCCCAGGCGCAGGTAGTACTCCATCTCGGCCTGCGGGTCGGCGAAGCCGTAGCCGCCGGAGTCGTTGCGGAAGGTGTACGCATGCACCTGCAGGCCGGCCTCGTGGGCGGCTTCGATGATGCCGGTGCTGCCGTCCACGCGGCGGTCGTTCACCGTCAGCTTGCCGTCGCCGTCGCGGTCCACGCCGTCGTCCACCGTCTTCACCAGGTAGGGCTTCCACGGGCCCACGCCGTCGGCATAGGTGGCCACGAAGGCCAGGCCCTGCGGCGTCAGCAGGTCGGCAAAGGTGCGCGGGTCGCCGGCCACGGTGAAATCGTAGGGGCGGTCGTAGGGCGGCGTCAGGTCCATGGAACCGTCGGCCCGCACATCGTTGGCGTCGACCAGCTGCACCAGCTTGATGTCGGTCTGGCCGTTCAGGTACTGCAAGTTGGCCGACTCGAAGGACTGGATGAACACCGGCGCGTTCTGCGTGTTGCCGTAGGCCGCGTGCAGCTTGCTGACCAGCGTGTCCTCGAAGTAGGTGGCCGAGCGGCCGGCCGCCAGCGACTGCTGCTTCATGTAGGTGCTGTGCTTCAGCTCCGGGTAGATGCCGATCGTGCGTCCGGTGGCCGCGCTCTGCGTCTTGGCCAGGTTGATCACCTCGTCCAGCGTCGGGATCTCGTACAGGCCGTTCAGACTCTGGTCGCGGCTGGCGGTCGGCTGGATGGCGCGCAGCGTCTTGATCTCGGCCAGCGTGAAGGTGTCGGCGAAGTAGGCGGTGGTGCTCACGCCGTCCACCATGCGGGTGCTGCGCCGGTCGGCGCCGAACTTGGCCGACACGTCGGTGGTGCCGTCCAGCACCGGCTCATGGCGGGCGATGAGGTGCCCGTCGCGCGTGAGCACCAGGTCGGGCTCGATGTAGTGCGCGCCCTGCTGGATGGCCTTGGCATAGCTGGCCAGCGTGTGCTCGGGCACGTAGCCCGAGGCGCCGCGGTGGCCGATGATGATCGGCGCCTGGCCGTTCAGCGTGTTCCAGGTCACCGCCCCGGCGGGGAGGCAGGCCGCCGCGCAGGCAGCGGCCAGGGTCAGCCGCGCAAGCGGCAGCGAAGTGGTACTCATGTCCTCGACTCCTCTTGGCATGCCGGCCTGTGCGCGGCCGGTCAGCCATCATGAGCCGAATGTTTGGCAGCGCGATGACAGGAGTTACCCCGCCCCCATCCACCAGGCGGCCAGGCTGAAGGTGCCGAACGCCAGCAGCGTGCTGCTCATGATGATGCGGGCCACGCGGCCGTCGTCGGCGCCGTAGCGCTCGGCCAGCATCGAGACGTTGCTGGCGCTGGGCAGCGCGGCGGCCAGGGTGAGCGCCGTGAGCTGGCCGCCGCTCAGCGGCAGGCCGGCGGCCTGCGCCGCGCGGCCCAGGCCGTAGACCAGCGCCGGATGCAGCAGCAGCTTGATCAGTGCCACCGGCAGGTACAGCGCCACCGGCGTGCGGGTGTGCGCATGCTGGCCGGCCCGCCACAGCACCGCGCCGATGGTGAACAGCGCCACCGGCGTGGCCGCGTCGGCCAGCATGCGGATGATGACGTCCACCGGCCGCGGGAACTCGAGGCCGATGCCGCCCACCGCCGCGCCGGCCGCGATCGACCACGGCAGCGGATTGGAAGCGGCGCCGCGCAGCGCCTTCAGCGCCGCCGCCCGCGAGCCCTGGCCGCTGGCCTCGTGCGCCTGCGCCAGCGCGATGCACAGCGACGAGGTCAGCACCATGTCGGTCAGCATGGTGCTGATCACCGGCCCGGCCGCCGCCTGGCCCAGCAGGGTGGCCAGCAGCGGCACGCCCATGAAGCCCGAATTGGGGAACGCCGCCACCAGCGCGCCGAACGCAGCATCCTTCAGGTGCACCCGTGCCGAGCGGGTGAACCACACGGTGCCGAACACGATGACCAGCGCCGCCAGCGCATACACGCCCAGCACCACCGGGTTCAGCAGCTCGCCCAGCGGCGTGGTGCGGCCGAAGCGGAACAGCATCGCCGGCAGCGCGAAGTACAGGACGAAGGCGTTGAGGCCGGGGATGGCGGTGTCCGGCAGCACGCGCTGGCGGGCCGCCAGCCAACCGGACAACACCAAGGCGAAGAAGGGGATCGTTACTGCAAAGATCTGCTGCATGGCACGGGCGGGGCGCCGGGCGGCCCGTGCGGGCTGGAGCCCGAGTGTGCCAGCGGTGCGGCAGGCGCCGGCCCGACGGGCTTTCGCGGCGCAAAACCCTCGCTTCGGCAAATGCGAATGGCGGCCGGCCGCCGGCCGCGCGATGCTGCGCCCATGACAGAGCACCATGACTACAGCGCCTGGGTCGGGCGCAGCGAGACCCGCCACGACCTGATCGCCGCCGCGCCCCTGGCCGGCCTGGCCGCCACGCTGGACCGCGACGACCCGCCGCCCACCGCCGGCACGCCGGTGCCGCCGCTGTGGCACTGGATCTACTTCAATCCGCAGGTGCCGGCGCGCGAGATCGGGCCCGACGGCCATCCGAAGCGCGGCGGCTTCCTGCCCCCGGTGGCGCTGCCGCGCCGCATGTGGGCCGGCGGCCGGCTCGAGTTCCTGCAGCCGCTGCGCGTGGGCGAGGAGGGCGTGCGCACCTCCACCATCCGCAGCGTCTCGACCAAGTCGGGCCGCAGCGGCGCGCTGGTCTTCGTCACCGTGCGGCATGAGCTGTCGGGCGCCAACGGCCTGGCGCTGACCGAGGAGCACGACATCGTCTACCGCGACCCGCTGCAGCCCGGCGCGCCGGAGGTGCCGCCACAGCCCGCGCCTGCCGACGCCACCTTCGAGCGCGAGATAGTGCCCGACCCGGTGCTGCTGTTCCGCTACTCGGCGCTCACCTTCAACGGCCACCGCATCCACTACGACCAGCCCTATGTCACCGGCGTCGAGGGCTATCCGGGCCTGATCGTGCACGGCCCGCTGATTGCCACGCTGCTGCTGGACAACCTGCGCCGCCAGCATCCCGAGGCCACCGTGCGCCGCTTCGCCTTCAAGGCGGTGCGGCCGATCTTCGACATCCACCGCTTCCACGTCTGCGGCCGGCCCGACGAGGGTGGACGCTTCACGCTGTGGGCCCGCGACCACCAGGGCCACCTGGCGATGCAGGCCACCGCCGAGCTGGCCTGAGGAACCCTGTCATGCAAAACCACCACACCCCCGACGCCTACCAGGACATCCGCGATGCGGTGCGCGCGCTGTGCGCGGAGTTTCCGGACGAGTACCACCGCAAGGTCGACGAGCAGCGCGGCTACCCCGAGGCCTTCGTGGATGCGCTGACCAAGGCCGGCTGGATGGCCGCGCTGATCCCGCAGGAGTACGGCGGCTCGGGCCTGGGCCTGACCGAAGCCTCGGTGATCATGGAGGAGATCAACCGCTCGGGCGGCAACTCCGGCGCCTGCCACGGCCAGATGTACAACATGGGCACGCTGCTGCGCCATGGCAGCGCCGAGCAGAAGCAGCGCTACCTGCCGCGCATCGCCACCGGCGAGCTGCGCCTGCAGAGCATGGGCGTGACCGAGCCCACCACCGGCACCGACACCACCAAGATCAAGACCACCGCGGTGCGCCGCGGCGATCGCTACGTGGTCAACGGCCAGAAGGTGTGGATCTCGCGCATCCAGCACTCCGACCTGATGATCCTGCTGGCCCGCACCACGCCGCTGGCCGAGGTGAAGAAGAAGAGCGAGGGCATGTCGATCTTCCTGGTCGACCTGAAGAGCGCCATCGGCCACGGCATGGTGGTGCGGCCGATCCCCAACATGGTCAACCACGAGACCAACGAGCTGTTCTTCGAGAACCTGGAGATCCCGGCCGAGAACCTGATCGGCGAGGAAGGCCAGGGCTTCAAGTACATCCTCGACGGGCTGAACGCCGAGCGCACGCTGATCGCGGCCGAATGCATCGGCGACGGCTACTGGTTCATCGACCGGGTGAGCGCCTACGTGAAGGATCGCGTGGTGTTCGGCCGCCCCATCGGCCAGAACCAGGGCGTGCAGTTCCCCATCGCCGAGAGCTACATCGAGGTGGAGGCCGCCAACCTGATGCGCTGGAAGGCCTGCGAGCTGTTCGATGCGCAGCAGCCCTGCGGCGCGCAGGCCAACATGGCCAAGTACCTGGCGGCCAAGGCCAGCTGGGAGGCGGCCAACGCCTGCATCCAGTTCCATGGTGGCTTCGGCTTCGCCAACGAATACGACGTGGAACGCAAGTTCCGGGAGACGCGCCTGTACCAGGTGGCACCCATCTCCACCAACCTGATCCTGAGCTACGTGGCCGAGCACCTGCTCGGGCTGCCGAGGTCGTTCTGATGGCTGCTGCCCGCCTTCCCCTTGCCGGCGTCACCGTGGTGGCGCTGGAACATGCGATCGCCGCGCCCTTCTGCACCCGCCAGCTGGCCGAGCTGGGGGCCCGCGTCATCAAGGTCGAGCGGCCCGGCGTGGGTGATTTCGCCCGCGGCTACGACGAACGGGTGCAGGGCCTGGCCTCGCACTTCGTGTGGACCAACCGCTCGAAGGAGAGCGTGACGCTGGATCTCAAGCACCCGGAGGCGGCGCAGGTGCTCGGCAAGCTGCTGGCCCAGGCCGACGTGCTGGTGCAGAACCTGGCACCCGGCGCCGCGGCGCGGCTGGGCCTGTCGTTCGAGGCGCTGCATGCGCAGCATCCCAGGCTCATCGTGTGCGACATCTCGGGTTATGGCGACGATGTGGAGCGCCCCGGTCCCTACCGCGACAAGAAGGCCTACGACCTGCTGATCCAGAGCGAGTCGGGCTTCGTGTCGATCACCGGCTCGCCGGACGAGCCGGCCAAGGCGGGCTGCTCCATCGCCGACATCGCCGCCGGCATGTATGCCTACTCCAACGTGCTGGCGGCGCTGATCGAGCGCGGCATCACCGGTGTGGGCAAGCGCATCGACGTGTCGATGCTGGAATGCATGGTCGAGTGGATGGGCTACCCGCTGTACTACGCCTTCGATGGCGCGCCGCCGCCGCCGCGCGCCGGCGCCGCGCACGCCACCATCTACCCCTATGGTCCGTTCCCGACCGGCGACGGCAAGAGCGTGATGCTGGGCCTGCAGAACGAGCGCGAATGGCAGGCCTTCTGCGCCAAGGTGCTGCAGCAGCCGGCGTTGGCCGACGACGAGCGCTTTGCCAGCAATGGCAAGCGCTCGGCCGCGCGCAATGCGCTGCGGGCCCTGATCGTCGAGGCCTTCGCGACCCTCACCGCCGAGCAGGTGGTGCATCGGCTGGAGGACGCGCAGATCGCCAATGCCAACGTCAACACGATGTCCGACGTGTGGGTCCATCCGCAGCTGCAGGCCCGGCAGCGCTGGACCGAGGTGGCCACGCCGGCCGGCCCGGTGCCCACGCTGCTGCCGCCCGGCGTGCGCGATGCGCAGGACGCCGGCATCGGCCCGGTGCCCGCGCTGGGCGCCCACACCGAGGCGGTGCTGGCCGAGCTGGGCTTCGCCGCCGACGACATCCAACGCCTGCGCGCCGAGCGCGCGGTGTGAACCGGAGCTCCTGATGCACGACGACCATCCCACACAAGCCCTGGCCGCCTTCGCCGCCGGCCTGCGCTTCGACCGGATTCCCGCGCCGGTGCTGCGCCGGGCCGAGGACCTGATGCTCGACTGGCTGGGCTCCACCCTGGCCGGCAAGGGCGCACGCCCGGTGGAAAGCCTGGTGCGCTTCCACACGATGATGGGTCCGGCCGATGGCCCCAGCGAGGTGCTGGTGCACCGCAGCGGCAGCAGCCCGCTGGCCGCGGCGATGGCCAATGCCGCGGCCTCGCACTTCGCCGAGCAGGACGACGTGCACAACGGCTCCGTCTTCCATCCGGCCGCGGTGGTGTTTCCGCCGGCGCTGGCGGTGGCCCAGGCGCTGGGCCGCAGCGGTGCCGAGCTGCTGACCGCGGCCGTGGCCGGCTACGAGGTGGGCATCCGCATCGGCGAGTTCATGGGCCGCTCGCACTACCGCATCTTCCACACCACCGGCACGGTGGGCTCGATCGCCGCGGCGGCCACCGTGGGCCACCTGCTGCGGCTGGATGCCGCGCAGATGCTGCATGCCTTCGGTTCGGCCGGCACCCAGGCCGCGGGCCTGTGGGAGTTCCTGCGCGACGCGGCCGACAGCAAGCAGCTGCACACCGCGCATGCCGCCGGCACCGGGCTCACCGCGGCCTACCTGGCGGCCGACGGCTTCACCGGCGCGCGGCGCATCCTGGACGGCGCGCAGGGCATGGCCGCCGGCATGTCCACCGATGCCGATCCACGCAAGCTCACCGATGGCCTGGGCACCCGCTGGGCGCTGGCCGAGACCTCCTTCAAGTTCCACGCCTCGTGCCGCCACACCCACCCGGCGGCGGACGCGCTGCAGCGGCTGATGCGGGACCACCGGCTGACGGCGGGCGACGTCGCCAGCGTCACTGCGCAGGTGCACCAGGGCGCGATCGACGTGCTGGGCCCGGTGACCGACCCGCAGACGGTGCACCAGGGCAAGTTCTCGATGGGCACGGTGCTGGGCCTGATCGCGGTGCACGGCCAGGCCGGCCTCACCGAGTTCGACGCCTTCTACCGCGCGCCGGCCGTGGCCGCCTTCCGCGACAAGGTGCGCATGCAGCTCGACGACGAGGTGGACGGCGCCTATCCGGCGCGCTGGATCGGCAAGGTGGAGGTCACCACCGCCGACGGCCGGGTGCTGGCCGCGCGGGTGGACGAGCCCAAGGGCGACCCCGGCAACACCCTGAGCCGCGCGGAGCTGGAGGACAAGGCCGTGCGCCTGGCCACGTACCGCGGCGGCGCCACCGAGGCCGAGATGCGGGAGGCGATCGCCCGCATCTGGTCGCTGGCCGAGGCCCCGGTGGTGGGGCGGTTGCTGCCGTGAGCGCGGCCCGTTCCTACCTCTTCGTGCCGGCCGACCGGCCCGAGCGCATCGCCAAGGCGCTGGGCAGCGGTGCCGATGCGGTGATCGTGGACCTGGAAGACGCGGTGGCCCCCGATGCCAAAGACACCGCCCGCACGCAGTTGCAGGCGTGGCTCGCAGGTGCTGATGCGCGGCCCGTGGTCGTGCGCGTCAACGCGGCGGACACCGCATGGTTCGCGGCCGACCTGGCGCTGTGCACCCATGCGCTCGTGGCGGCGGTCATGCTGCCCAAGGCCGAGCGCATGGCCGACGTGCAGCGCGTGGCCGCCCTCGGCCGACCGGTGCTGCCGCTGGTGGAGACGGCCGCCGGCATCGACCAGCTGCGTGCGGTGGCCGCGGTGCCCGGCGTGCAGCGGCTGGTGTTCGGCAGCGTCGATTTCCAGCTCGACCTGGGCATCGACGGCGAAGGCGAGGAGCTGCTGTTCTTCCGCTCGCAGATCGTGCTGGCCTCGCGGCTGGCGCAGCTGCAGCCACCGGTGGACGGCGTGAGCGTCGCCATCGACGACGCCGCGCAGCTGCAGCACGACAGCGACCGCGCGCGCCGCCTGGGCTTCGGCGCCAAGCTGTGCATCCACCCGCGCCAGGTGGCCGCGGTGAACGCCGCCTTCACCCCCACCGAGCAGGCCGTGCAATGGGCGCGCCGGGTGCTGCAGATGGCGGAAACCTCGGGGGGCGCGGCCGTGGCACTGGAAGGCAAGATGATCGACAAGCCCGTGATCCTGCGTGCGCGGGCCATCCTGGCGCGCGTCGGCGCCTGACAAAGACACCACCAACGGAGACAACCGCATGACCTCGATCCGACACCTCCTGGCTGGCGCCGCGGCGCTCGCCTTCGGCCTGGGCGCCTGGGCCCAGGGCTACCCGAACAAGCCGATCACGCTGGTGGTGCCCTTTGCGGCCGGCGGACCCACCGACGTGGTGGCCCGCTCGGTGGGCGCCGCGATGGCCAAGACGCTGGGCCAGTCGGTGGTGATCGAGAACAAGCTGGGCGCCGGCGGCACGCTGGCGGCGGGCTACGTGGCCAAGGCCGCGCCCGACGGCTACACCGTGCTCATCCACCACAACGGCATGGCCACCGCGCCTTCGCTGTACCGCAAGCTGAGCTTCAACGCGCAGACCGACTTCGAGTACGTCGGCCAGGTGGTCGACGTGCCGATGACGCTGCTGGGCCGCAAGGACCTGCCGGCCAACAACGCGCAGGAACTGGCCGCCTGGCTGAAGGCCAACGCCGCCAAGGTGAACCTGGCGCATGCCGGCCTGGGCGCGGTGTCGCACCTGTGCAGCATGGTGCTGCGGCAGGCGGTGGGCGTGGAGCTGCAGACCGTGCCCTATCAGGGCACCGCGCCGGCGATGACGGCGCTGCTCGGCGGCCAGGTGGACGTGCTGTGCGACCAGACCACGCAGACGGTGCAGCACATCAAGGCCGGCACCGTGAAGATGTACGGCACCACCACCGCGCAGCGCATCAAGGCGCTGCCGGATGCGCCCACGCTGGCCGAGGCCGGGCTGAAGGGCGTGGAGGTGGTGGTGTGGCATGGCGTGTATGCGCCCAAGGGCACGCCCAAGGAAGCGCTGGACAAGCTCAATGCCGCGCTGCGTGCCGCGCTGAAGGACCCCGGCGTCACCGCCCGCATGGCCGAGCTGGGCGCCGAGGTGGTGCCCGAGAGCAAGCAGACGCCCGAAGCCCTGCGCACCTGGCTGAAGGCCGAGACCGAGCGCTACGCGCCGATGATCAAGGCCGCGGGGGTGTACGCGGACTGAGCGGCGGCGCGGCGTCCGCCCGCGCATCCTCCTGCAGCAGCGTGACGAGGTCGCGCGCGAAGGGCGGCAGCGCCTCCAGGCTGCGCACGCACACCTGCATCTCGCGCAGCGCCCAGGCGTCGCGCAGCGGCACGCGGTGGATGGCCATCGTGGCCGCATGGCGGCGGGCGGCGGAATCGGGCAGCACGCCCACGCCGATGCCCGCTTCGATCATGCGGCAGGCGGCCTCGAAGTTGCCCACCTCGATGCGCACGCGCAGGTGGCGCTGCAGCCCTTCGCAGATCTGCCGCAGGAAGCTGTGCAGCGCACTGGCTTCCGTCAGCCCGACGTGCGGCAGCGCCAGCGTGTCGGCGAAGTCCACCTCGGCGGCATTGGCCATTGCATGGCCGGCAGGCACCACCAGCACCAGCCGGTCGCTGCGGTAGGGCAGCACCTGCAGCCGGTCGGTACGCACGTTGCCGGCCACGATGCCGATGTCGGTCTGGCCTTCCTGCACCGCGCGCACGATGTCGTGGCTGAGCCGTTCGCGCAGGTCGACGCTCACGTCCGGGTGGCGCTGCAGGTACCGGTGCAGCACCGGCGGCAGGTATTCGCCCAGCGCCGTGGTGTTGGCATACACGCGCAGGTGGCCCTTGATGCCTTCGGCGTATTCCTGCAGGTCGTCGCGCAGGTGCTCGATCTGCGCCAGCACCACGCGGGCATGGTGCACCAAGGCCTCGCCGGGCGGCGTCAGCGACACGCCCTGTGGCGTGCGCAGCAGCAGCTTGGCGCCCGCGCCTTCCTCCAGGTGCTTGATGCGGGTGCTGGCCGCGGGCAGCGAGAGGTGCACCGCCTCGGCCGCGCGCGTGAGGCTGCCGGTCTCGGCCACCCGCAGCATCAGCCGCAGGTCGGTCAGGTCGAAGTGCAGGGCCATGGCGCAGCCGGTGCTTCAGCGGCGGGGCAGCGCCAGCTGGTCGAGCCGGTCGAGGAAGCCGTCGGCATCCACCGCCTGCACCGGCTCGCCATGGTTGTAGCCGTAGGTCACCAGCACCACCGGGCAGCCGGCCGCGCGCGCGGCCTGCGCGTCGTTGGCGGAGTCGCCCAGCATCAGCGTGCGGGCCGGCGCCGTGCCCAGTGCCTGGCAGGTCTTGAGCAGCGGCAGGGGGTCGGGCTTCTTGCGCTCGAAGCTGTCGCCGCCGAACACGAAGGCGAAGTGCCCCGCCAGGCCCTTGGCCGCCAGCAGCGGCTGCGCGAAGGACAGCGGCTTGTTGGTCAGGCAGGCCAGCCGGAGGCCGGCGGCCCGCAGCAGTTCCAGCCCTTCGGCCACGCCGGGAAACACGTCGGCATGCTGGCCGTTGATGGCCAGGTAGTGCTGCTGGTAGCGCTGCCAGGCATGCTCGAACATGGCCTGCGAAGGCGGCTCGCCGGCCGCATGCTGCAGCGTGCTGCGCAGCAGGTGCTCGCTGCCCTTGCCGATGGTGCGCTCGACGAAGGCGCGCTCCGCATGCGGCAGGCCGAGGTCGTCGAGCATGTGGGTGAGGGCGACCATGAAGTCGCCCAGCGTGTCCACCATCGTGCCGTCGAGGTCGACGATGGCGGCTTGCAGGTGGGAGGTGTCGAGCGGCATAGGGTGCGCACCATAACCGCTGCGCGGCCATGCAGGACACATCCTACGGTGGTGGCCGCCCTTGGCTTGGGCAGGCGCTGGCACAAGGCCTGCACGCACCGGGCGCGGCGGCGCCTAGTCTCCTGGTATTCCTAGAACCGCATGGAGATGACGATGACCGCCCGTGCCCTGAACCTTTCGCCCGCGCCGGCTTCCTGCCAGCGCCTGGCCGCATTGGCGGCTGCCTGCCTGCTGGGCCTGGCCACGCAGATGGCGCCGGCCCAGGCCCAGGCCCAGACCGCCGCGGGCAGTGCCGCTTCACGCGCCGAAGCGGAACGCGCCGCGTGCCTCAACGGCACCTCCCATCAGGACCGTGCCACCTGCCTGAAGGAAGCCGGCGCGGCGCAGGACGAACGCCGGCGCGGCACGTTGGACGACGGCCAGGCCGACCGCTACCAGCAGAACGCACTGCAGCGCTGCCAGGGCCTGCCCGCGGCCGAACAGGCCGATTGCGTCAAGCGCGCCAACGGCCTGGGCCAGCAGAGCGGCAGCGTGAAGGGCGGCGGGCTCATCAAGGAAACCGTGACCCGCACCGTGGGCACGCCGCCGGTGGCACAGGCCGCGTCGGCCGCGTCGTCGCCAGCTTCCGATCCGCCGGCGCCGGCCGTGCGCTGACGGCCGAGGCGCTCAGCGCGCCGCATCGCCCAGCCAAGGCGCCAAGGCCTGGCGCCCGGTGGGCGTGAGCTGGAGCGCGCGGCCTTCGCCCTGCCTTCGCAGCCAGTCGCTGGCCATCGCATGGCTGAGCAAGGCGGTACCCAGGGTGCCGGCCAGGTGGTCGCGCCGTTCCGACCAGTCCAGGCAGGGGTAGGCGAAGCGGCGCCGGGCCGTGGGTGCGGTGGGCGTCGGCGCAGTCAGCTGCAGGCCGCTGGCGGCCAGCGCCTGCCGGCCGCCCTCGGTCAGCACGAAGTGGCCGTCCTCCGGCCGCAGGTGCGCCTGCCGCAGCAGGCCTTGCAGCCAGGCGACGCCCAGCTCGCCGGCCAGGTGGCAGTAGCAGGTGCGTGCGTGCTTGAGCGAGCGGTAGCCCGGCTGCAGCCACTTGCCGTCGCCCGCGGAGCGTTCGGCCACCAGCGAGAGCGCCTCCAGCGCATGCGCGATGCGCTCGTCCGCCAGCCGGTAATAGCGGTGGCGGCCCTGCGGCCGCAGGCACAGCAGCTCCGCTTCCACCAGCTTCGACAGGTGGCCGCTGGCAGTGGCCGCGGTGACGCCGGCGCCCGCCGCCAGCTCACCCGCGGTGTGGGCCTGGCCGCCCATCAGCAATGCCAGCATGCGGGCGCGGGTGGGGTCGGCGATCATCGCCGCCACCTTCGCGAAGCGCGGTTCGGGCGCCGTCATGGCCGGGAGTCCGTCAGGCCGCCAGCGCGCGCAGCGCCAGCGTGAGGCCCAGCGCCAGCAGACCGAGGAAGAACCAGCGCTTGAAGCGTTCCGGCCGGGTGCTGCGGCGCAGCCGCTGGCCCAGTGCCATGCCGGCCAGCGTGGGCAGCAGCGCAGCCACCGAGGCCGCCAGCACCGGCAGCGGCAGGGCGCCGCCGCCGCCCAGCGTGGCCGCCAGCGCCAGCGTGGAAACCAGGAACGACAGGCCCAGCGCCTGCACCAGCGATTCCTTCTCCAGGCCCAGCGCCTGCAGGTAGGGCACCGCGGGAATGACGAACACGCCGGTGGCCGCCGTCACCAGCCCGGTGGCCAGGCCCACCAGCGGCGACCACAGCCGCTCCTGCCCCGGCGGCAGCCGCCAGGGCTTCATCAGCAGGCCCATCAGCGCGTAGGCCACCAGCGCCAGGCCCAGCGCCGCGCCGGCCCAGCGGCTGGGGCCGCCCGTGAGCCAGCCCGCGCCCAGCCAGGTGCCGATGCACACGCCGCCCAGCATCGTGGCCAGGCGCCGCAACAATGCGCGCAGGCCTGGATGGCCCACCAGCTGCCACACGTTGCTGATGAAGGAAGGCACCACCAGCAGCGCCGCGGCCTGCGAGGGGGCCAGCTGCAGGCTCAGCAAGCCCATGGCGATGGTGGGCAGGCCGAGGCCGATCACGCCCTTGACGAAGCCCGCCAGCGCGAACACGGCGCCAGTGAACAGCAGCAGCAGGAGCAGGGTGGGGGAGGAGAGGAGGTCGGCAGTCATGGCGGCCATGCTCGCCGGCCCCGGGTGTTGAATGCTTCGGCGCGTGTCGAAGCATGCTGGCCGCAGGTCAGCCGGCCAGTTGGGCGCGCATCGCGTCGATCACCGCCTTGTAGTTGGGCTGGCCGAAGATGGCGCTGCCGGCCACGAAGGTGTCGGCGCCGGCATCGGCCACGCGGCGGATGTTGTCGACCTTGATGCCGCCATCCACTTCCAGCCGGATGTCGCGGCCGCTGGCGTCGATCAGCTTGCGCGCCTGCTCGGTCTTGCGCAGGGCGCTGTCGATGAAGCTCTGGCCGCCGAAGCCCGGGTTCACGCTCATGATGAGCACCAGGTCCACCTTGTCGATCACCCACTCCAGCACGTCCAGCGGCGTGGCGGGGTTGAACACCAGCCCGGCCTGGCAGCCCTCGGCGCGGATCAGCTGCAGCGTGCGGTCCACGTGCGCGCTGGCCTCGGGGTGAAAGCTCACCAGGTCGGCGCCGGCCTTGGCGAAGGCCTGGGCCAGGCTGTCCACCGGCTGCACCATCAGGTGGACGTCGATGGGCACCGGCGTGCCGTCGGCCCGGGCCGCATGCTTGCGCAGCGCCTGGCACACCATCGGGCCGAAGGTGAGGTTGGGCACGTAATGGTTGTCCATCACGTCGAAGTGGATCCAGTCGGCGCCGGCGTGGATGACGTTGCGCACCTCTTCGCCAAGGCGGGCGAAGTCGGCCGACAGGATGCTGGGGGCAATGCGGTAGGTAGCCATGGCGGGATTGTCTTATGCGGCCCGTCGACGCCTGGGACGGGCAAGAAAAAGCCGGCCCGTGGGCCGGCTGCTGGCCTGCGTGACGACGGGGGTCAGGCGGCGGCCAGGCGCGGCAGCGCGGCGTTGCCGCCGGCCGTGCGGCGGCGTGCGGCCACCACGCCGGCCAGCGCCAGGCCGGCCAGGGCCAGCGAGGCGGGCTCCGGCACCCGGCCCACCGGCGGCGGCGTGACGGCATCGGCCACCACGGCCAGCACCTTCACGTAGTCGTCGCCAGCGCTCAGGTTGCGGCCATTGGCGCTGGCGGTGCTGCCGGCCAGCGTGGAGTTGTAGGCCGAGAGCAGCCACCAGCTGGAGCTGGCGCTGCCGGCGTTCACGTTGGACATCGTGGTGTCCAGCGTGCCGTAGTTGCCCACCAGCGACCAGCCGTTGCTCAGCAGCTGCGCGGTGGTCAGGCCGGTGAGGTCGCTGTTGGCCAGCGGGCTGGTGCTGCCGGTGTAGCGCAGCAGGGTCACGTCGGAATCGGTGCTCCACCAGCCCAGCTGCAGCTGCCGCAGGATGACGCTGCTGGTGAAGCTGAGCAGCAGCACGTCGGTGCTGCCGTTGTTGTCCATCGCGTGCTGGGGCGAGGTGGCGTTCAGGCCTTCGCTCGAGGACTTGACGCCGAAGCCGGAGCCGCCGTTGTCGTCGGTGAAGGCCGAGACGAAGGTGCTGCCCGCGCCGTTGGACGAATAGCCGCTGACGGTCAGCGCCGGGTTGCCCCCGCCGCATGCCCAGCTGTTGCCGTAGTTGTTGGCGTTGCCGGCGTTCTGGCTGCACACGCCGGGTTGCTGGAAGCCCCAGGTCATGGCCGCGAAGGCCGGTGCACTGAGGGTGGCGCAACCGACGAAGGCGGCGGCCACAAGAGAGTGACGAACGATGGTCATGAACTTCCCCAAGGTTTTTTGTTACACCGGTGCGCAATTAGCGTGCCGCGCATGTGACTTCTTTGCAAATCAAGCACTTGCAAGCGGGTCCGTCAGCAGCTGGCCAGGATGTGTAAAGCCGGTCGACAGCAGGACGACTCATTGCAGCGACTCCCGCAGCGCCTGCGCCTGCGCGACGCTGTCGAAGGCGGCATGGGCCTTCAGTGCAGCCTCCACCTCGTCCCGGGCCTCCGCGCGCCGGCCGCCCTGCGCCAGCACGGTGGCCAGGTGGAAGCGGATGTCCGGGTTGTCGGGCGCACGCAGCCGGGCATCGCGCAGCAGCTGCAGCGCGCGGTCGGCCTGGCCAGCGCGGAAGGCGGCCCAGCCCGCGGTGTCGATCACGTCCGCGTCCGTCGGCCGCAGCGCCAGCGCCCGCTCGGCCACCGCCAGCGCGCCGGGGTCGTTCAGCTTCAGCAGCACGTTGGCCAGGTTGTTCAAGGCGCGGCCATCCGCGGGCGCCTGCTGCACCAGCGATTCGTAGCTGGCGCGGGCGGCGGCATAACGGCCGGCCCGCGCCTGGCCATCGGCCAGCGCACGGCGGGCGGCCAGGTCCTGCGGCTGCACCTTCACCCATTGCTCCAGCACCGGCAGCGCCAGCCGGGCGCCGTCAGGCTGGCTGCCCAGTGCGCTGAACAGGCGGATGGCGGTATCGGTGGACGGCTCGGTCTGGTGCGCCCTGCGGTACAGCTCGAGGGCGGCCGCGGGCTGGCGCCGTGCCATCGCCACGTCGGCCTGCAGGCTGTAGCCGATCGCGCGGCGCGGGGCCTTCTGCGTGATGGCGCGGGCCTGCTGCTCGGCCTGGGCCAGCTCGCCGCGGCGCAGCGACAGCTCGGCCTGCAGCGCCAGCGCGGGCAGGTGGTCAGGCTGGCCGGACAGGGCCTTCTGCAGGCTGTAGTCCGCGCCTTCGGGATGGCCGGCCGCCAGCTGCAGGCTGGCGATCTCCACCTGCACCGGCGCGTCGAAGTTGGCCACGCGGGTGGCGGTGGCCAGCGTGTTGCGCGCGGCGGCGGTATCGGCCAGCAGCAGGCGCACGCGGGCGTCCGCCAGCAGCACCGCGAGGTTCTGCGGCGCCTTGGCGCCCAGCTTGCGCAGCGGCTCCAATGCAGCATCGGGCCGGCCGGCCTGCAGGTGCAGGTCCACCAGCGCCAGGCCCGGGCGCACTTCCGCGGCGGGTGCGGCGGCGGCGGCTTTCTCCAGCCAGCGCTGCACCTCGGCCGGTCGCTGCTGGCGGCGCGCCAGGGCGGCCATCTCCAGCATGGCGTCCACGTTGCGCTCCTCGCGGCCGATCAGCTCGGCCAGGCGCTTGGCCGCGGCGTCCAGCCGGCCGGCCTGCGCATCCAGCCGCGCCAGGTTGATCTGCGCCGGCATCAGCCGCGCATCGAGCTGCACCGCCTGCTCGAAAGCCTGCCGCGCGGCGTCGGCCTGGCCGCTGCGCAGGCGGGCGGTGCCCAGCAGGTTCAGCAGCCCGGCCTGGCGCGGCTGCTGGCGCACCAGGCTTTCCGCCAGCGCCAGCGCCTTGGCGTCCTGCCGTTCGCGCAGGTACAGGCCCACCAGGGACACCGCCGCCCGCAGCTGCCGCGGGTCCTTCTTCAGCGCCGCTTCCAGCTCGGCCACGGCCCCGGCCGGCTGGCCGCTGCCGAGCAGGCTCAGGCCCAGCGCGGTGCGCACCTCGGCGTTGTCCTGCACCGCCAGCGCGGCCTGCATCAGCTCGGCGGCGCGGGCGTGCTGGCCACGCGCCATCTGCGCGCCGGCCAGCAGCGTCATCGCCTGGGCGTCGGCGGGCTGTGCCTTCAGGTGGGCTTCCAGCAGCAGCACCGCCCGGTCGGTGTTGCCTTCGTCGAGGTGGATCTGCGCCAGCAGCTTGGAGGCCGGGCTGGCGCCCTGCAGCCGCTGCAGCAGCTCCAGGTAGGGCTTGGCCTTCTCGCGCTCGCCCAGGCCGAAGTGGGCCAGGCCGTTGAGCATCAGCAGCTGCGGCCGGTGGCGGATGTAGTCCAGCGGCACCGGGTCGATCAGGTCCGTCACCTGGCGCAGCGCGGTGTGGGCCGCCGGCAAGTCGCCGGCACGCTCGGCCAGCAGCGCGCGCAGGTAGGCACCGCGCGGCTCCCGGGGCGACAGGCGCTGCAGCTCGACCAGGTCGGCACGGGCATCGGCATCGCGCTGCTGGTCCAGCCGCAGGCCGATGCGCGCCACGCGCGCCTCGATGTGCGCAGGATCCAGCTGCAGCGCGCGCTCATGGGCGGCCAGCGCGCCGGCCAGGTCGCCCTGCAGCTGCAGCACCGCGCCCTTCTGGTAGTGGGCCGCGGCGGCGGTGGGCGCCAGTGCCAGGGCGCGGTCGGCGGCGGCACCGGCCTCGGCAAGCTGGCGGGCGCGCAGGCGCACCGCCACCTCGGCCACCCAGGCATCGGCCGATGGCACCAGCGCGCGCGACTGTTCGATCGCGCGCAGCGCCTGCACGCCGTCGCCCAGGTCGGAGGCGGCGGCCGCGCGCTGCAGCAGCAGGGCGGCCTGCACCGGCGGCCGCAGGCCGGCCAGCGCCAGCCGCGGCTGGTTCAGCACGTCGGCCTGCTTGCCCTGGGCCATCAGCGCCTGCGCCAGCGGCACCACCACCTCCGCACGGTCCACGCCCAGGCGCAGCGCCTCGCTGAAGGAGACCTCGGCCGCAGCGGCATCGCCCTGCGCCAGCAGCGCCTGGCCCAGCAGCACATGCACCTGCAGCAGGTTGCGGTCGATCTGCAGCGCGTTCTTCAGCTGGAGGATGGCGCCGGCCAGGTCGCGCTTGTCGTAGCGCGACAGCGCGTCCTCGTAATAGCGGGCGGCCTGGGTGTTGCCCGGGGCGGCCACCGGGGCCGTGGCCCAGGCGGGCCATCCGTGCGCCAGTCCGGCGGCCAGCGCCAGCGGCGGCAGCCAGCGCACGGCGGCGCGGTACAGCAGGGAGGTCATGACGGAGGGGATTTGTAACTGCCGGGGAACTGTAACGATCGGCAACCCCCTTTGGAGGGCACCACCCCCGCGAACAGGCTGCGCGGTGTGCACTAATCCGGCAGCACCCCTTCAGCTCGGGGGGCTCCTAAAATGCCGCGGATGGCAAACCCCGAGTTCCGCTGCACCGTCAAGCTCCAGTACCTGCCGGAGCAGTCCCAGGACGGACAACACGCCTTCGCGTACACCATCCACATCGTCAACAGCGGGGACGTCGCGGCGCAGCTGGTGGCCCGCCACTGGGTCATCACCGACGCCAACGGACACACCGAGGAGGTGCGCGGCCTGGCCGTGGTGGGCAAGCAGCCGCTGCTGGCCCCGGGGCAGAGCTTCGAATACACCAGCTGGACCCGCATCCCCACCGCGCAGGGCACCATGCGCGGCACCTTCTTCTGCATGACGGAGCAGGCCTACCCGTTCGAGGCCGACATACCCGAGTTCATGCTCGCGCAGCCGCAGCAGCTCCACTGACCGGGGGCCGCACGCCGTGCCGGCTGCCAAACCCACGATCGCCTGGGACCTGACGGCGCTGCTCAACGGCGCCGATGCACGGGCCGCGCAGCCCGAGCGCCACATGTGGATGGTGCGGCTGATGGAATGGCTGCGCCACGTTCCCACCCGCCGGGAAGTCGCCGTGGGCACCGACGCCGCCACGGCCCGGCCCGAGCGCGTCACGCCGATGGCGGTGCTGCGGCTGCGCCACCTGCTGCGGGTGCTGGAGCAAAGCCCCGAGCACCGCGTGCAGGTGCAGGGCATGTTCCACGCCTTCTGGCGCGAGATCGACGCCGTGGCGCTGATGGCCGACTTCGGCTTCTCCAGCCGCCGGGCGCTGGGCAGCGAGCTGTGGCAGCGCCTGCGCGCCGAGGTGCTGCCTGGCTCGCCGGCCACGCACGACCTGGCCAGCCTGTTCCCGCTGCTGTTCCGCGGCGGCGATGCCACCTGGCTGGCCCAGCTGGACGAGGAGACGCTGGGCCGCGTGGCCGCGCTGGTGGTGCCGCAGCAGCAGCCCGCGGTGGAGCTGGCCACGCCGCCGCCGCTGGAGGAGGCCACCGGCTCGGCCGGTGCGCGGCCGCAGCAGTGGCGGCAGACGCTGCTGGACGCCATCTCCATCCTGGTGAGCGCGGTGCAGGCGGCGGGCTTCTCGCCGCCGCTGCGCCAGCGCATGAGCCGTGCGCTGCTGGTCTCCGAGCCCTTCCGGCAGCTGCCGCTGGCGGCCGAGCAGGTGCGCAGCGCGGTGCTGTCGGGCGAGCGCGAGGTGGCGCTGCAGGCCACCGTGTACCTTCGCGCGCTGCTGGACGCCTGCCGCCGGGCGACCGACAGCATCGTCGACCACCTGGAGGAGTTCGGCGTCTCGGTGGACATCGTCTTCGAGATCGACCAGCTGCATGAACGCTGCCACCGGGTGGACCAGCTGCTGGGCTGCGTGCTGTCGGAGCAGCCAGCAGCCGACGTGCGCCACCTGCTGGTGACGCTGGTGCAGGTGGCCGGCCAGCGCCGCGGCGTGCGCAACCTGATGGCGCGGCACTACTCCCAGCTGGCGCGGCAGGTGGCCGAGCGGAGCGCCGAGACCGGCGACCACTACATCACCCGCACCCGCGCGCAGTACGCCGACATGCTGCGCCGCGCCGGCGGCGGCGGCCTGGTGATCGCGGGCACCACCTACGCCAAGTTCGGCGTGGCGGCGCTGGGGCTGTCGGCCTTCTGGGGCGGCTTCTGGGCCGGCGCCAACTACGCCGCCAGCTTCGTGCTCATCATGCTGCTGCACTGGACGGTGGCCACCAAGCAGCCGGCGATGACGGCGCCCGCCATGGCCGCCAAGCTGGCCGAGGTGCGCGAGGCCGCCGGCACCACCGGCCAGGCGGACGACGTGGCGGCGGTGGAAGGTTTCGTCGACCAGGTGGCGCACCTGATCCGTTCGCAGGTGGCGGGCATCGTGGGGAACCTGGCGGTGTGCGCACCGGTGGTGCTGGCGGTGCAGTTCATCTGCCAGGCGGCCTTCGGCCGGCCGCTGGTGGGCCCGGCGGAGGCCGACCATGTGCTGCATGCCATCACCCTGCTGGGGCCCACGCCGCTGTATGCCGCGTTCACTGGCGTGCTGCTGTTCGCCAGTTCGCTGATCGCGGGCTGGACCGAGAACTGGTTCGTCTTCCACCGGCTGGACGGCGCCATTGCCTGGAACCCGCGCATCGTGGCGCGGCTGGGCGCGGCGCGGGCGCGGCGCTGGGCCATCTGGTGGCGCAACAACATCTCGGGCCTGGCGGCGAATGTGTCGCTGGGCATGATGCTGGGCGTGGTGCCGGTGGTGTTCGCATTTTTCGGCCTGCCCATCGAGGTGCGGCACGTCACGCTGTCCACCGGCCAGCTGGCGGCGGCGGTGGGCGCGCACGGCCTGGGCCTGCTGCAGACCGCGGCCTTCTGGTGGTGCATCGCCGGCATCGTGCTCACCGGCATGCTCAACGTGACGGTGAGCTTCTGGCTGGCTTTCAAGGTGGCGATGCGCTCGCGCGGCATCCGCGTGCGCGAGCGCAAGCACATCCACGCAGCCATCCGGCAGCGGCTGCTGCGGCAGCCGATGAGCTTCCTGGTGCCACCGAAGTGACGGATGGCCCCACCCCACCGGCCGAGCGCCGGGCCGCCCCAAGCCGGCCGGCGTCCCCTCGGGGGACCGACCGGCGTACCCGCCGGGCGAGGGGCGGACATTCCACCGGCCGAGCGCCGGGCCGCCCCAAGCCGGCCGGCGTCCCCTCGGGGGACCGCCCGGCGCACCCGCCGGGCGAGGGGCGGACATTCCACCGGCCGAGCGCCGGGCCGCCCCAAGCCGGCCGGCGTCCCCTCGGGGGACCGACCGGCGTACCCGCCGGGCGAGGGGCGGACATTCCACCGGCCGAGCGCCGGGCCGCCCCAAGCCGGCCGGCGTCCCCTCGGGGGACCGACCGGCGTACCCGCCGGGCGAGGGGCGGACATTCCACCGGCCGAGCGCCGGGCCGCCCCAAGCCGGCCGGCGTCCCCTCGGGGGACCGCCCGGCGCACCCGCCGGGCGAGGGGCGGACATTCCACCGGCCGAGCGCCGGGCCGCCCCAGGCCGGCCGGCGTCCCCTCGGGGGACCGACCGGCGTACCCGCCGGGCGAGGGGCGGACATCCCACCGGCCGAGCCTACTCGTCGTCGCGGCGCTCGCCCTTGCGGCGGCCGGAGAACATGGTCCACCAGACGATGAAGATGAGAATCGCCAGCGCTCCGAGCGCTTCCAGCAAGAGTAGCCACATGCAGCGAGCTTACCGAACCCTGCGCGCCGCCCTGGCCGCGTGCGCCGCCGCCGTGTTGGCCGCCTGCTCCACCACGCCGCTGCCCGACGACGAAGCCGCCGGGCCGCCGCCGCTCACGCCGCCCGCAGCCACCGCGCCTTCGGTGCCCGGGCCGCCCGGCCTGCCGCCCGGCACCATCGACCGCGCCGCCTCCCGCTGGATTCCCGTGACCTGGGCCGAACTGCCCGGCTGGGACGCCGACCGCGCCGCCGAGGCCTGGAGCGCCTTCCTGCGCGGCTGCGAGCGCCCGGCGCCGGGCTGGAGCCGCCTGTGCGCGGAGGCCGTGTTCAGCACGCCCGCCGACGACCATGGCACCCGCCAGTGGTTCATGCAGCGCCTGCAGCCCTACCGCATCGAGGCGCTGGACCGGCCCGACCCCGACGGCCTGATCACCGGCTACTTCGAGCCGCTGGTCGAGGCCAGCCGCCTGCCGCGCGGTGCCTTCAAGGTGCCGCTGCACCGCGCGCCGGCCGATCTGCAGCAGCGCAGGCCCTGGTTCACGCGGCAGCAGATCGACACCCTGCCGGCCGCGCAGGCGGCGCTCAAGGGCCGCGAGATCGCCTACGTGGCCGATCCGCTGGATGCGCTGGTGCTGCAGATCCAGGGTTCCGGCCGGCTGCGCATCACCGAGCCCGACGGCCGGTTGCAGACGGTGCGGGTGGCCTTTGCGGGCCACAACGACCAGCCCTACAAGTCGGTCGGTCGCTGGCTGATCGAGCAGCGCGAGCTCACCGCCGACACCGCCTCGTGGCCCGCCATCCGCGACTGGGCGCGGCGCAATCCGCGCCGTGTGAACGAGATGCTGTGGAGCAACCCGCGCACGGTGTTCTTCCGCGAGGAGCCGTTGCCCGACCCCACCGCCGGCCCGCGCGGCGCGCAGGGCGTGCCGCTGACGCCCGAACGCTCGATCGCGGTCGACCCGCGCAGCGTGCCCTACGGCACCCCGGTGTGGCTGGACACGACGGAGCCGCTGTCCAACACGCCGCTGCGCCGGCTGGTGCTGGCGCAGGACACCGGCACCGCCATCGTGGGCGCGGTGCGGGCCGACTACTTCTGGGGCCCCGGCGAGATCGCCGAGCAGCAGGCCGGCCGCATGAAGCAGCGCCTGCGCATGTGGGCGCTGGCGCCGAAGTAGGCCGGGCTCAGGACGGGAGGCGGTCGCGCCCCACCTGCTTCATGATCCCGGCCATCGCGCCGTAGACGTCGATCCAGGCGGCGCGCGTTTCTTCATCGAAGGCCGGGCCCAGGCCCTGTTCCAGCGTCTTGAGCAACGCGCCGCCCACGGCGTCGTAGTCCTCGTCGCGCAGGCCCATCAGGCCGGCGTGGCGCTGGCCCAGCCCCTGCACCGCGGGCAGCAGTTCCTGCGGTTCGCGCAGCTGGCGCACCGCCTGGCCCACGGCCATCACCAGCCGCTCGCCGGGCACGTCGGCACCCTCGTCGAGCAGCGTGCGCAGGGTGGGGGAGACCTGCGACAGGTTCTGCCTGAACAGCGCCGCCGCCTGCGGAGCCATCGGCTCCACGAGATCGAAGCTTTCGTTGACCAGCTGGATCGTGTAGTCGTTCATGGCAAGGGGCTCCCGAAAAGGTGCGCGGCCTGGCGCCGCCGGGGTTTTCATGCAAGCGCAGTGCCGCCCCGGGCCGGTGCGGCGGGTGAATGGTCACCAGCCTGAAGCGCCCGCGCGACAGGCCGATGACAGTGCCCGGCCGGTCAAGCCGCGCGCCGGCCCAGCAGCCGCGGCCCCAGCAGGTTGAGCGCCAGCCCGCCCATCACCAGCGCGGCCGCGCCCAGCTTCCAGCCCTGCAGCGGCTCGCCCAGCACCAGCGCCGAGGCGCCCATGCCGAACAGCGGCACCAGCAGCGCCATCGGCGACACCGTGGCCGCCGGATGGCGCGCCAGCAGCCAGGCCCAGGCCACGTAGCCGAACAGGGTGTTGCCCACCGACTGCCACAGCACCGCGCCCCACGCCACCGCATCGGCATGGCGCAGGCTGTGGGCGATGAGCGCCGGGCCTTCCACCACCAGCGACAGCACCAGCAGCGGCGGCACCGAGAACAGGCTGGCCCACACCACGTAGGCCAGCATGTTCACCGGGCCGGCGGCCTTGGCCACCAGGTTGCCGGCCGACCAGCACAGCGCCGCGCCCAGCACCAGTGCCAGGCCCAGCAGCGTGGTGTGGGCATCGGTGTGCGCCGCGATCACGCCCAGCCCGCCGGCGGCCAGCAGCAGCGCCAGCCACTGGTAGCCGCGCAGCCGCTCGCGGTGGATGAACATCGCCATGCCGATGGTGAAGAACACCTGCGTCTGCACCACCAGCGAGGCCAGGCCGGGCGTGATGTCGGCGCGCATCGCGATGAACAGCAGCCCGAACTGCCCGGCGCCGATCAGCACGCCATACGCCGCCAGCTGCTTCCACGGCACGTTGGGCCGCGGCAGGAAGAACACTGCCGGCAGCACCGCGAACACGAAGCGCAGCGTGCCCAGCAGCAGCGGCGGCATGCGCACCAGCGCCTGCTTGATGATGACGAAATTGGTGCCCCACACGGCCACCACGGCCAGGGCGAGCAGCAGGTGCATCAGCGGCAGGCCGCGTCGTACTTCGGTCGGCATGGCGTCCCTAGGTCTTCTTCAGGTGGGCCAGCGGCAGCGCCGCGCCCGACTTCACCTCACCCAGCGAGAAGCTGGTGTGGATGTCCTTCACATTGGGCAGGTTGAGCAGCGTGTCGGTGGCAAAGCGCGAGAACGCATCCAGGTCGGCCGCCATCACCTGCAGCTCGAAGGTGCCGGCGCCGCTGATGTAGTGGCAGGCGGTGACCTCGGGCAGCTCGCGCAGCGCCTGTTCCAGCTGCTTGGTGGCCGCACCGCTGCTGCGCTCCGTGTCCACCCGCACGAAGGCCAGCACGCCCAGGCCGATGCGCCGGCGGTCCAGCTCGGCCCGGTAGCCGGTGATGTAGCCCTGCGCCTCCAGCCACTTCACCCGGCGCCAGGTGGGCGCGGCCGACAGGCCGATGCGCGAGGCCAGTTCGGCGTTGGACAGCCGGGCGTCGCGCTGCAGCGCTTCGAGGATGGCGACGTCGTAGCGGTCGAGGCCGCTGCCGTGCTTCTCCGGCTCCGGGGCGGTGGTCTCGGCGGCTGCTGGGGTTTTCCCTGATTTGGCGATTCGCGATGGCATTTGGCTGCGCGAGAGGCAGTTGGCGAAAGAAGCTTGCTCAAAACCATGGTAGCCGAGCAAACAACGAAAAGACTTCGCGGGCCGTGAAATCTACACTGGCAGCCATACGGGGGTGTGCCGGGTCACGAGCCGGGCAGTGCCTCCAAGCCAAGCCGTCGCCACTGGAGTCCTGCCGCATGAATGCACCCCTGCCCGAGTCGGTCCGCCGCGCCCTCGAGACCGTCAGCCTCGACGACAAGTACGCGCTGGCCAGTGGCCGGGCCTTCATGAGCGGCGTGCAGGCGCTGGTGCGGCTGCCGATGCTGCAGCGCGCGCGCGACCTGTCCGCCGGCCTGAACACCGCCGGCTTCATCAGCGGCTACCGCGGCTCGCCGCTGGGTGGCTATGACCAGGCGCTGTGGGCCGCGCGCAAGCACCTGGCCGAGCACCACATCGTGTTCCAACCCGGCGTCAACGAAGAGCTGGGCGCCACCGCGGTGTGGGGCACGCAGCAACTCGACCTGTTCCCCGGGAGCCGCAAGTTCGACGGCGTGTTCGGCATCTGGTACGGCAAGGGCCCGGGCGTGGACCGCTGCTCCGACGTGTTCAAGCACGCCAACATGGCCGGCACCTCCAAGCACGGCGGCGTCATCGCCATCGCGGGCGACGACCACATCAGCAAGAGCAGCACCGCGCCGCACCAGAGCGACCACATCTTCAAGGCCTGCGGCCTGCCGGTGTTCTTCCCGTCCAGCGTGCAGGACATCCTGGACATGGGCCTGCATGCCTTCGCGATGAGCCGCTTCTCCGGCGTGTGGTCGGGCATGAAGACCATCCAGGAGGTGGTGGAGTCGTCGGCCTCGGTCTCGGTCGACCCCGACCGCGTGCGCATCGTGCTGCCCGAGGACTTCACCATGCCGCCCGGCGGCCTGCACATCCGCTGGCCCGACGCGCCGCTGGAGCAGGAAGCGCGGCTGATGGACTACAAGTGGTACGCCGCGCTGGCCTACGTGCGGGCCAACAGGCTGAACTACAACGTGATCGCCGGTCCGAACGACCGTTTCGGCCTGATCGCCAGCGGCAAGGCCTACAACGACACCCGCCAGGCGCTGGCCGACCTGGGCCTGGACGACGACACCTGCCGCGCGCTGGGCGTGCGGCTGCACAAGGTCAACGTGGTGTGGCCGCTGGAAGCCACCATCACCCGCGACTTCGCGCAGGGCCTGCAGGAGATCCTGGTGGTGGAGGAGAAGCGCCAGGTCATCGAATACCAGCTGAAGGAAGAGCTGTACAACTGGCGCGCCGACGTGCGGCCCAACGTGCTGGGCAAGTTCGACGAGCCGGAAGGCGACCTCACCGGCGGCGAATGGGCCATGCCCAACCCCAGCGAGAACTGGCTGCTGCGCGCCAAGGCCGACCTCACGCCCGCCATCATCGCCAAGGCGATTGCCAAGCGGCTGAAGAAGCTGGGCGTGCCGGCGGACATCACCGCCCGCATGGATGCGCGGCTGGCCGTGATCGAGGCCGCCGAACGCACGCTGCTGACGGTGGACACCGCCAGCACCGGCGACCGCGCGCCGTGGTTCTGCTCGGGCTGCCCGCACAACACCAGCACCCGCGTGCCCGAAGGCAGCCGCGCGCTGGCCGGCATCGGCTGCCACTACATGGCCACCTGGATGGACCGCAGCACCGTCACCTTCAGCCAGATGGGTGGCGAGGGCGTGGCCTGGACCGGCCAGGCGCCGTTCACCACCGATGCGCACGTGTTCGCCAACCTGGGCGATGGCACCTACTTCCACAGCGGGCTGCTGGCCATCCGCCAGAGCATCGCCTCGGGCGTGAACATCACCTACAAGATCCTCTACAACGACGCCGTGGCGATGACCGGCGGCCAGCAGGTGGGCGAGCGGCCCGAGGGCCACTCGGTGCTGCAGATCATGAAGAGCCTGGACGCCGAGGGCGTGGCCAGGACCGTGATCGTCAGCGACGAGCCGCAGAAGTACGACGGCGTGAGCCTGCTGCCCGGCGTGACGGTGCACCACCGCGACGAGCTGGACAGCCTGCAGCGCCAGTTCCGCGAGTTGAAGGGCACCACGGCCATCATCTACGACCAGACCTGCGCCACCGAGAAGCGCCGCCGCCGCAAGCGCGGCAAGCTGGCCACGCCCGACAAGACGGTGGTGATCAACGAGCTGGTGTGCGAGGGCTGCGGCGACTGCAGCGTGCAGAGCAACTGCCTGAGCGTGGAGCCGGTGGAGACCGAGTTCGGCCGCAAGCGCCGCATCAACCAGAACAGCTGCAACAAGGACTACTCGTGCCTGAAGGGCTTCTGCCCCAGCTTCGTCACGGTGGAAGGCGGCACGCTGAAGAAGCCCAAGAAGGAGAAGAAGGGCGACCTGAGCACGCTGCCGCCGCTGCCCGAGCCCGTGCTGCCGCTGGCCGAGCAGGCCTGGGGCATCGTGGTGGCCGGCGTGGGCGGCACCGGCGTCATCACCATCGGCCAGCTGCTGGGCATGGCCGCCCACCTGGAAGGCAAGGGCGTGGTCACGCAGGACGCGGCCGGCCTGGCGCAGAAGGGCGGCGCCACCTGGAGCCACATCCAGATCGCCAACCGCGCCGATGCCATCTTCACCACCAAGGTGGACACCGCCAAGGCCGACCTGGTGATCGCCTGCGACCCCATCGTGGGCGCCAACAAGGCCACGATGGCGGTGCTCAAGCCGGGCCGCACCTTCGTGGCGATGAACACCCACGGCGCGCCCACCGCGGCCTTCGTGCAGAACCCCGACTGGCAGTTCCCGGCCGGCCATTGCGAGACGACGCTGGCCAAGTCCGTCGGCCCCGGCGAGCTGGGTGCCTTCGATGCCGAGCAGGTGGCGGTGCAGCTGATTGGCGACTCGATCTACACCAACCCGCTGATGCTGGGCTACGCCTGGCAGAAGGGCCGCGTGCCGCTGAGCCATGCCGCGCTGATGCGCGCCATCGAGCTGAACAACGTGCAGGTGGACAACAACAAGGCGGCGTTCGAGTGGGGCCGGCGATGCGCCCACGACCTGGCGGCGGTGCAGGCGCTGTTCAAGGCCGCGCAGGTGATCCAGTTCCTGAAGAAGCCGTCGATCGACGAGCTGGTGGGCAAGCGCGTGACCTTCCTCACCGACTACCAGGACGCGGCCTATGCCGAGCAGTACCGCGCCTTCGTCGAGAAGGTGCGAAAGGCCGAGGCCGCGCTGGGCGGCACGCGGCTTTCGGAGGCCGTGGCGCGCTACCTGTTCAAGCTGATGGCCTACAAGGACGAGTACGAGGTGGCGCGGCTGCACACGCAGACCGGCTTCGACGAGAAGATCGCCGCGATGTTCGAGGGCGACTACAAGCTGGTGCACCACCTGGCCCCGCCGATGACGGCCAAGACCAACGAACGCGGCGAGCTGGTCAAGCGCCCCTTCGGCCCGTGGATGCACAAGGCCTTCGGCGTGCTGGCCAAGTTCAAGGGTCTGCGCGGCACCGCCTTCGACGTGTTCGGCCGCACCGAGGAGCGCCGCATGGAGCGTGCGTTGATCGTCGACTACAAGGCCTGCATCGACGAGCTGCTGCAGGGCCTGACCGCCGAGCGCCTGCCGCTGGCGGTGGAGATCGCCAGCATCCCCGAGGACATCCGCGGCTATGGCCATGTGAAGGCCCGCCACCTGGCCACCGCGCGGCCGAAGTGGGAGGGGCTGATGGCGCAGTGGCGCGCCGGCCAGTCGGCGGCACGGCGGGTGGCTTGAAGCCGCTCTCCTTCCTTTCCTGAACCGCAGTCTTCATTTCGACCCTTGACGATGCCTCTTTGCCTGAACGCCGCCTGCCGTGCGGCCCTGTCGATCTCCCTGAAAGCCGCCGTGGCCACCGCCGTGTTGTCGTCCTCGCCCTGGGCCACGGCCCGGGCGCAGGAACTGGTGGTGCCGATCGGCCTCAGCAGCCCCTTGTCCGGACCGCAGAGCGGCAACGGGCAGGACAACCTGGCCGGCGCCAAGCTGGCGGTGGACGAGGTCAATGCCCGCAAGCCCAGCGTGGGCGGCCGGCCGCTGCGCCTGGTGCTCAAGGCCGAAGACGACCAGGCCGACCCGCGGCAGGGCGTGGCCGTGGCACAGAAGCTGGTGGACAGCGGCGTGCGCTTCGTTGTCGGCCCGTACAACTCGGGCGTGACGATGCCGGCATCGCGTGTGTACGACCAGGCCGGCGTGGTGGTGGCCACCGTGTCGTCCAACCCGAAGATCACGCAGCAGGGTTTCTCGCGGCTGTTCCGCGTGGGTTCCGCGTGGGCGCGGCCGACACCGCGCTGGGCGTGAAGATGGCCGTGTACGCCGCCAAGGAACTGAAGGTCAAGCGCGTGGCCGTGATCGACGACCGCAGCGCCTACGGGCAGGGCCTGGCGCAGGAGTTCAGCGCGGCCGGCAAGGCCAACGGCCTGGAAGTGGTGAAGACTGAATACGTCTCGGGCCAGGCCACCGACTTCACGCCGGTGCTTACCAGCATCAAGGCGGCCAAGCCCGACGCCATCTTCTTCGGCGGCTATTCGGCCCAGGCCGGCCCGATGGCGCGGCAGATGAAGCAGCTCGGCATCACCGCCAGGCTGCTGGGCGGCGACGGCCTGTGCTCCAGCGAGACCGCCAAGCTGGCCGGCGGCGACGCCGTCGGCGAGAACGTCTGGTGCACCCAGGGCGGCGCGATGATCCAGCGCGCGTCCGAAGGCCAGGCCTTCGTGGCCGCCTACCGCGCTGCCAACGGCCAACGCGATCCGCTGACCTATGCGGTGAACTTCTATGACGCCGTGCACCTGATGGCCCAAGCCATGCAGAGCGCGGGCAGCGCCGATCCCGCCAAGGTGGCCGAGGCCCTGCAGAAGGGCAGCTACAAGGGCGCCGCCGGCACCTATGCCTTCGACGACAAGCGCGACCTGAAGTCGTCGCCGGTGACGGTGTTCACGTTCAAGGGCGGGCAGCCGAGCGCGGTGACGTCGTACTGAGCGCCCGACCGCGCGCCTGCTGAATCACCGCCGCCCCGGCACTTCGGCATGCCGCCAGTCGCCGCCGGCCACCATCTGCGACACCACCGCGGCCAGTTGCCCCTTCACGGCTTCACAGGCCGGCTGGCCGGTGGCAGACGGCGCGGTGCACACCGCCAACGTGCGCATGAAGGCCCGGCCGGCGATGGGCAGGCAGGTGAGGCTGGCCGGATCCTCGCGCTCCACCGCCGACCAGGGCAGGATCGTCCAGGCCAGGCCGGCTTGCGCGGCGGCAGTCATCACCGGTGCGGCGGCGCTTTCGGCCACCAGCTGGTAGCGCAGGCCGGCGGCGTTGCACAGCTGCTCGATGCGCACGCGGATGGCATTCGGGAAGGCCGGCAGCAGCAGCGGCAGGGTGCACAGCTGCTCCACCGCCACGGGCCCGGCCAGCGCGCTGCCGGGCGGACCCACCAGCAGCAGTTCCTCGGTCACCAGCGGCAGGCTGTCGATGCGGCCCGCATCGGCGGCCTGCACCGTCACGCCCAGGTCCAGCAGATGACGCTGCACCATCTCGGCGATGTAGGCGGTGGAGCCCTCGACGATCTCCAGCGTGACGCCCGGATGCGCCTGCCGCAGCGCCCGCAGCAGTGCCACCGCCACCCGGCGCGAGGTGCTGGCCGGCAGGCCCAGCCGCACCAGGCCCACCACGTCGCCCGCCGCTTCCTGGCGCACGTGCGCCGCCACCTCCTGCGCCTGCCGCAGCAGGGCCTTGGCCTGCTCGTACAGGCGCTGGCCGGCGGCCGTGCTGCGCACGCCGCGGGCGCCGCGCTCCAGCAGCTTCACGCCCAGCACCGCCTCCAGCTTGGCCACATGCTGGCTCAGCGAAGGCTGCGCCACGTGCAGCGATTGCGCGGCCGCCGTCAGGCTTTCCAGCTCCACGATGCGGGTGAAGTACTTGAGCTGTCGCAGGTCCATCGCACCAGTATCGGCGGCAGCCAGCACTTTTGCCTATGGCTGCATCGGCAAGCCGTCTGGCCCGACCGTTGCCTTGGCCCGGGGCGATTCCTATAGTGGCCGCACACCCAGGAAGCACCATGCACACCGCTGAAGTCACCGTCCGTCCTTTCGCCGAATTCGCCTCCCAGCTGCGCCCGCAGAGCGTGCTGCGCGCGGCGATCACGTCTGCCTATCGCCGGCCGGAGCCGGAGGCGGTGGCGGTGCTGCTGGAGCAGGCCCGGTTGCCGGCCGGCCAGGCGGCCGCGGTGCAGGCGCTGGCCGGCCAGCTGGCCACACGGCTGCGCGAGCGCAAGGCCGCCGGCGGGCGGGAAGGCCTGGTGCAGGGCCTGGTGCAGGAGTTCTCGCTGTCGTCGCAGGAAGGCGTGGCGCTGATGTGCCTGGCCGAGGCGCTGCTGCGCATACCTGACGCCGCCACGCGCGATGCGCTCATCCGCGACAAGATCGGCGACGGCAACTGGGCCGCGCACCTGGGCCGCAGCGGCTCGCTGTTCGTCAATGCAGCTACCTGGGGCCTGGTGGTCACCGGCAAGCTGGTCACCACCCACACCGAGACCGGCCTGGCCAGCGCGCTGGCCCGCGTGGTGGCCAAGAGCGGCGAGCCGCTGATCCGCAAGGGCGTGGACATGGCCATGCGCCTGATGGGCGAGCAGTTCGTCACCGGCCAGACGATCGACGAGGCGTTGTCGAACGCCCGTCGGCGCGAGGCCGAGGGCTTCCGCTATTCGTACGACATGCTGGGCGAAGCCGCGCTGACCGAGGCCGATGCCCAGCGCTACCTCGCTTCCTACGAGGCGGCCATCCATGCCATCGGCCGTGCGTCGGCCGGGCGCGGCATCTACGAAGGGCCGGGCATCTCCATCAAGCTGTCGGCGCTGCACCCGCGCTACAGCCGCGCGCAGGTCGGTCGCACGCTCACCGAGCTGTATCCGCGGCTGCTGAAGCTGGCGCTGCTGGCGCGCAGCCATGACGTCGGCCTCAACATCGACGCCGAGGAGGCCGACCGACTGGAGCTCTCGCTCGACCTGCTGGAGCAGCTGTGCGCCGACCCCGGCCTGGAAGGCTGGCACGGCATCGGCTTCGTGGTGCAGGCCTACCAGAAGCGCTGCCCGCATGTGCTGGATTTCGTGATCGACCTGGCCCGCCGCACGCGGCGGCGGCTGATGGTGCGGCTGGTCAAGGGCGCCTACTGGGACAGCGAGATCAAGCGCGCCCAGGTCGACGGCCTGGAGGGCTACCCGGTGTACACGCGCAAGGTGCACACCGACGTGAGCTACCTGGCCTGCGCCCGCAAGCTGCTGGCCGCGCCCGAGGCGGTGTACCCGCAGTTCGCCACGCACAACGCGCACACCCTGGCGGCCATCTACCACCTGGCCGGCCAGAACTACTACGCCGGCCAGTACGAGTTCCAGTGCCTGCACGGCATGGGCGAGCCCTTGTACGCCCAGGTGGTGGGCGCGCGCGCCGAAGGCGGCCTGGCCCGGCCCTGCCGCATCTACGCACCGGTGGGCACGCACGAGACGCTGCTGGCCTACCTGGTGCGCCGGCTGCTGGAGAACGGCGCCAACAGCTCCTTCGTCAACCGCATCGCCGACGAGGCCGTGCCGGTCGAGCAGCTGGTGGCCGACCCGGTGGCGGTGGTGGACGCCGCGGCCGCCGCCGAGGGCCAGGCCGGCCTGCCGCATCCCGGCATCGTGCTGCCGCGCGAGCTGTTCGGGCCGGCGCGTGCCAACAGCGCGGGCATCGACCTGTCCAACGAGCATCGGCTGGCCTCGCTGGCCGGTGCGCTGCTGCGGCCTGGCGCGGCCTGGCGCGCGGTGCCGCTGGTCGACGGGCAACCGCGCGAAGCCGGCGAGGCGCAGCCCGTGACCAACCCCGCCGACCGCCGCGACGTCGTGGGCGAGGTGATCGAAGCCACGGCCGACGACGCCCGCGACGCCGTGTCCGCCGCGGTGGCCGCCGCCCCCGCCTGGGCCGCCACGCCACCGGCTGACCGCGCCGCGCTGCTGGAACGTGCCGCCGACACCCTGGAAGCGCAGATGCAACCGCTGCTCGGCCTGATCGTGCGCGAGGCCGGCAAGACGCTGGGCAACGCCATCGGCGAGGTGCGCGAGGCGGTGGACTTCCTGCGCTACTACGCGGCCCAGGCCCGCGCGGAGCTCACGAACGACACCCGCCCGCTGGGCCCCATCGTCTGCATCAGCCCCTGGAATTTCCCGCTGGCCATCTTCACCGGCCAGGTGGCCGCGGCACTGGCCGCCGGCAACACCGTGCTGGCCAAGCCGGCAGAGCAGACGCCGCTGATCGCCGCGCAGGCGGTGGCGCTGCTGCATGCGGCCGGCGTGCCCGGCGGCGCGCTGCAGTTGCTGCCCGGCCGCGGCGAGACCGTGGGCGCCGCGCTGGTGGCCGAGGAGCGCATCCGCGGCGTGATGTTCACCGGCTCCACCGAGGTGGCGCGGCTGCTGCAGCGCAGCCTGGCCGGTCGGCTGGATGAGCGCGGCCAGCCGCCGCTGCTGATCGCCGAGACCGGCGGGCAGAACGCGATGATCGTGGACTCCTCCGCGCTGGCCGAGCAGGTGGTGACCGACGTGGTGACCTCCGCCTTCGACAGCGCCGGCCAGCGCTGCTCCGCTTTGCGCGTGCTGTGCCTGCAGGACGACGTGGCCGACCATGTGCTGACCATGCTGCACGGCGCGCTGCGCGAGCTGAAGCTGGCCCGGCCTGACGAACTGAGCACCGACGTCGGCCCGGTGATCGACGAGGACGCCCGCGAGGGCATCGAGCGTCACATCGCCGCCTTCCAGCAGCGCGGCCGCGCGGTGCAGCGGCTGGCCGGCGATGCGCAGCAACTGGCGCGTGGCAGCTTCGTGCCGCCGGCGGTGATCGAGATCGGCGCGCTGGCCGAGCTGCAGCGCGAGGTGTTCGGCCCGGTGCTGCACGTGCTGCGCTACCGGCGCGAGGCGCTGCCGGCGCTGATCGATGAGATCAACGCCAGCGGCTACGGCCTGACGCTGGGCCTGCACACCCGCATCGACGAGACCATTGCGCTGGTGACGGAGCGCGTGCAGGCCGGCAACCACTACGTCAACCGCAACATCGTGGGCGCCGTGGTGGGCGTGCAGCCGTTCGGCGGCGAAGGCCTGTCCGGCACCGGGCCCAAGGCCGGCGGGCCCCTGTACCTGCGCCGGCTGGTGGCCGGGCCGGTGCAGTCGCCGGTGCCGGTGCTGGAACCCGGCGCCCGTGCGGTGCTGCAGGCGCCGCTGCAGGCGCTGGCCGCCAGCCGGCCATCGGCGCCGTGGCTGGGCGCGCTGTGCGAGGCGCTCGCCCGTCAGTCACCCGTCGGCATGCAGGCGCTGCTGCCGGGGCCCACCGGCGAGCGCAACGTCTACCGGCTTCTGCCGCGCCATGCGGTGCTGTGCGTGGCCGCGACGGGCGATGCCGACGACCTGCTGTGCCAGCTGGCGCATGTGCTGGCCGCGGGTTCGTCGGCCGTGTGGGTGGAGGGCGCGGCCAGCCGGCAGGCGCTGGAAACCCTGCCCGCCGCGCTGCGCGGCCGGGTCAGCACGGTGCCGGGGGATTGGACGCAGGCGGCCACCGTCGCCCCCATCGACGCGATGCTGCTGCACGGCGACGCCGAGGCTGCCCGTGCCGCCAGCCGGGCGCTGGCCCAGCGGGAAGGCGCCATCGTCGGCCTGCAGGTGGCCGCACCCGGCCAGCACCGGCCCGGCGTCTTCGCACTGGAACGCCTGCTGCTGGAACGCAGCGTGTCGATCAACACCGCCGCGGCGGGCGGCAATGCCAGCCTGATGACGCTGGATTGATCAGTCCGGGCGCGGTCGCGTCAGGCCGCCACCGCCACCCGCGCCTTGTCCCGCGCCGTCAGCCAGGTGCCGAAGGCACCGCACACGCCGATGGTCAGGATGCCGGTGATGGCCCAGCCATCCGGCATGTGCGCGAAGGCCAGCCAGCCGGCCAGCGTCGCGAACACGATCTGCAGGTACAGGTAGGGCGTCAGCACGGCCACCGGCGCCTTGCCGTACGCCAGGATCAGCAGGTAATGGCCCAGCGTGCTGCACAGGCCCATGCCGATCAGTGCCAGCCACACCGCCGGCGACAGCGCCGTCCACACGAAGGGCAGCAGCACCGTCAGCAGCCCGGCACCCACGCAGCCGGTGTAGAAGTGCATGGTCGATGCTTCCTCGGTGCGGGCCAGCCGGCTGGTCAGCACCTGGTAGGCCGCGTTCGTGGCCACCAGGCCCAGCGGCATCAGGCTGGCGAGGCTGAACACCTCGCTGCCGGGGCGTATGACGGTGATGGCGCCGATGAAGCCGCCGGCCACGCACAGCCAGCGCAGCGGCGAGATGCGCTCGCCCAGCGAGGTGGCGGCCATCAGGGTGATGATCAGCGGCGTCAGCATGACGATGGCGGTGAATTCGCCGATCGGCATGTGCATCAGGCTGAGGTACGAGAACACGCTGGAGGCGGTGAGCAGCGCGCCGCGGGCCACCTGCAACCCCGGCTGGCGGGTGTGCAGCAGCCGCATGCCGCGGCGGGGCAACATGGCCAGCGCGGTGGCCAGGGCCTGGAACAGGTAGCGGAACCACACCGCCATCACCACAGGCACGGTGGCGCTGACCATCTTGGTGCCGGTATCCAGGCCCGCGAAGCAGGCCACGGCCAGGACGACGAAACATATGGCCTGCAAGGGCCGCTGGACCGGGCTCAAGGCCGGCCCGCCAAACTGCAAGGAGGCATGGGCGGATTGTCACCCGCCTTCATGGTTTACCCGGAGCTGACCGGGCAGTAACCGACCGGGGGCGCGGGTCAGCGCCCGATGGTCAGCGCAACATGCGCGGTGCCGATCTCTTGCGGCGCTGCAGCGTGCGACTCGTCGGCATTGGCACCGATCATCACCAGCGCAGCAGCGATGCCGGCCGCGAAGGTGGCCACCGACAGCCGGAATCCGGGCGGCGCCTTGTGGTTCTGGGGGCGTTGGCTGGCAGAGGGGTGGCGGCGGCGGCGGTGCATGGTGGGCTCCTGGGGTTGATTTCAATGTACGAAGCGCGCCGCGCCCGCGCAGTCGGCGCCCGGCGGCGGCGCGTGTCAGACGCCATCCCGGCGCTTGGCGGGCCGCCTACCATCCGGCCGTGACCGACGCCCTCCGCCCCTGGCCCTGCATCGCCCAAGCCCGCATGCGCCGCCTGCCGCGCCAGCCCTTCTTCCTTGCCGGCCGCCGGGTGGGCAGCGTGGCCAGCGCGCTGGTGCCCGGTCTGCAGGCGCTTGACCCCGCGCTGCAACTGGCAGCCGACGGCCTGCATGCGCCGGCGGCGCTGGCAGATGCCGAGCAGGCCACGGCCTGGTTCACGCCGCTCAACCTGCGGCTGCAGGCCCAGGGCTGGGTGCGCGGCTGGCGGCACGAGTGGCTGCCGGTGACGGACCCGGCCGGGCCGGCCGACGCGCCGCCGTTGGCCGTCATCGAGCGCGCCGCCGCGCGCTTCTGGGGCACGCTGACGCTGGGCGCGCATGCCAACGGCTACCTGGCCGATCCACAAGGCCGGCCTACCCATCTGTGGCTGGGCCGGCGCAGCACCACCAAGCCCACCGACCCCGGGCTGCTCGACAACCTCGTGGGCGGCGGCGTGCCGCTGGGCCAAACGCCATTCGAAACGCTTGTACGCGAAGGCTGGGAGGAAGCAGGCCTGGGTGCTGAAGTGATGCAGGCGGCCCGCCGCGGCCGGGTGATGCGGCTGGCGCGCGACGTGCCCGAAGGCCTGCAGTTCGAGCACCTGTTCGCTTTCGACCTGCAGTTGCCGCCCGGCCTGGAGCCGTGCAACCAGGACGGCGAGGTCGCCGGCTTTCACTGCGTGCCGGTGGCCGAGGTCGCCGCTGTGGCGCAGGCGGGCGAAATGACGGTGGATGCGGCGCTGGTGACGCTGGACTTCTGCCTGCGCCACCGGCTGCTGCCGGAACCGGTGCTCCAGGCCCAGGCGCAGGCCGCCGCGCACCTGTGGTGGGAACCACCGGCCATTCAAACCATCTGAAGCGAGACGTGAAGCCTGCTGAACCGGCCTCCGACCGGCGCTGGGCACACTGCCGCTCCATGTCGACCGCCCATTCCTCCCACCGTTACACCGCGCCGGCCATGCTGCTGCACTGGCTGTTGGCCCTGCTCATCCTGGGCAGCCTGGTCGTGGGCTATGCGATGACCGGCATGCCGTTCTCGCCGCAGCGGCTCAAGCTCTACAACTGGCACAAGTGGGCGGGGGTCGTCATCCTCGCGCTGTCGGCGCTGCGGCTGCTGTGGCGGCTGACGCACCGGCCGCCGCCTGACCTGCCGATGCCCCGCTGGCAGCAGCGCGCGGCGCATGCCACGCACCAGCTGCTGTACCTGCTGTTCTTCGCGGTGCCGCTGGTGGGCTGGGCCTACAGCTCGGCCGCGGGCTTTCCCATCGTGGTGTTCGGCCTGCTGCCGCTGCCCGATTTCGTGCCGGTGGACAAGGCGCTGGCCGCGGCCATCAAGCCCTGGCACGCCTGGCTCGCCTACACCCTCGCCGCGCTGGTGCTGCTGCACGTGGCCGGCGCCCTCAAACACCATTTCATCGACCGCGACGGCCTGCTGCGCCGCATGCTGCCCGGCCGCTCCTGAAGGTTCACCACCATGACGTTTCCTGCCGCTTCCTTCCTTACCGGCCCGTTGCTGGCCGCCGCCCTGGTGGCCGCCGCGCCGGCCTGGGCCCAACCCGCCAAGCTGGTGCCCGCGCAGAGCGAGATCCAGTTCACCAGCCGCCAGATGGGCGTGCCGGTGGACGGCAAGTTCCGCAAGTTCGACGCCCAGGTGGACTTCGACCCGAAGAAGCCCGAGACGGCGCGCATCGCCCTGTCCATCGACCTGGCCAGCATCAACCTGGGCGCGCCGGAGAGCGAGGCCGAGGTGGTCAAGCCGCTGTGGTTCAACGTCGCCAAGTTCCCGCAGGCCAGCTTCACCTCCACCGGGGTGAAGGCCACCGGCCCCGGCAAGTTCGACGTGACCGGCAAGCTCAACATCAAGGGCAACGTGCGCGACATGACCGTGCCGGTGGTGCTCACGCAGGCCGGCGGCGCCACCACCGCCACCGGCGGCTTCGTGCTCAAGCGCGCCGACTTCAAGATCGGCGAAGGCGAATGGGCCGACACCTCGATGGTGGCCAACGACGTGCAAGTGAAGTTCAAGCTGCAACTCACCGGCATCGGCGCGCTCTGATTCCCCCGACTGATTCCTCCCAACCCGCCCTGCAACCCCCACAGGACTGCCCCATGATCAAGAAGACCACGACCCTCGCCGCCCTCGCCCTGGCTGCCGCCTTTGCCGTTCCGGCGCATGCCGCCGACTACGCGGTGGACCCGACGCACACCTTCGTCACCTTCGAGATCGACCACTTCGGCACCTCGACCAACCGCGCGCGCTTCGACAAGAAGGAAGGCACCGTCAGCTTCGACCGCGCCGCCAAGACCGGCAAGGTGGAAATCACCATCGACACCACCTCGGTCAACAGCGGCACCGCCGCCTTCGATAAGCACCTGCAGAGCAAGGACATCCTGAACACGGCCGAATTCCCGACCGCCAAGTTCGTGGGCGACAAGTTCACCTTCAGCGGCGACAAGGTCACCGAAGTGGCCGGCACCCTGACGCTGCTGGGCAAGACCCAGCCGGTGACGCTCAAGGCCAACAAGTTCAACTGCTACCAGAACCCGATGCTCAAGCGCGAAGTGTGCGGCGGCGACTTCGAAACCACCATCACCCGCAGCCTGTTCGGCGTCAACTACGGCCTGAACTACGGCTTCAGCGACACCATGCGCCTGGTGGTGCAGGTGGAAGCGGTGAAGCAATAAAACAACAATCGCCGGCCCTCGACCGGCCTGCGTGCTGCGCTGCACAAATCTTGTTACAGCTTCGGCTCAAGAGGGTGGTGGTGCCGGTCACTCAATGCCTGTAGGCTGCAGGTCATTAGGGAGAACCCGCACTATGAACCAACAGCGAGCCGTACAAATGGCCATGGTTGTCGTGCTTCTGTTCCTGGTCGCATTCCAGGGCATCCAGTAACGACACGCCACCGGTCGGGCCAGGCGACCGCCTGTGCCCACCCGCCTGCAGTGTGTCGCGCGCCCCGCGCGTGGACTGCAGGCCACTGCGTACAGTGAGGCATCGACATTCCGTCAGTGCCTCATGTCCGCCCAAGATTTCCGAGCGACATCCATCGGCAAGCCCGGTACCTGGCAAGGCTGGGTAGCGGCGTGGGTGCCGGCCTTCCGGTCCTATGCCGCCTGGCTGGTCAGCATCAGCTGGAAGCGCTTTGCGGTGCTGTCCGTGCTGCTGCTGGTGCTGGTCAGCATCGTGCAGCGGCTGCCGCCGTTCAGCTGGCGCATCACCGAGGAGGTGGAGCGCGGCCCCAGCGTGCCCAAGCCGCCGGCGCCACCGCCGGTGCCGCGCGTGCGCATCGAAAAGCCCGGCAACGCCATCGAGCCGACGGTGGACATCACCATCGGCGCCGACGGCGTGCGGGTGCAGCGGCGCGCGGCCGAGGCGGCATCGGCTGCATCAGCCGCCAGCGCCGCGTCGGCGGCAGACGCCGCCCGGGCGGCCGCCGATGCCATCGTGGCGCGGCTGCCGGCCGTCAACGCCTCGGTGCCCGAGGGTGCCAACGGCGAGGCGGTGCGCGAAGCCATCGAGGAAGCCAGCCGCGAGATTGCCGACGCCATCCGCGAGGCCACCGATGCGGCGCAGGAGGCGGCCGACGAGCCTTCGCCCGGCACCCGCACGCGCACGGTGCAGGTGGGCGGCTTTCTCACCGACCTGGCGGTGCTGTGGATCATCGCGTCCGCCATCATCAAGATCACCTATAGCGGCCGCCTGCAGGCCGAGACCAAGGCCGCGCAGGCCACCGAGGTGGCCGAGGCGGAATCGTTGAAGCGCCAGGTGGTGGAGGCGCGCATGGCCGCCATGCAGGCGCAGGTGGAGCCGCACTTCCTGTTCAACACGCTGGCCTCCATCGACCACCTGATCGAGACCGATCCCTCGCGCGCCAGCCGCATGCAGAAGAACCTGATCGCGCTGCTGCGCGCCAGCATGCCGACGATGCGCGAGGCCAGCACCGGCGGCGTGCGCGAGCTGGGCCGCGAGCTGGCGGTGATACGGCCCTACCTCGAGATCCTCAAGGTGCGGATGGAAGAGCGCCTGCAGACCGTCATCGACGTGCCCGAGGGCCTGCACTCGGCGGAGTTTCCGCCCATGATGATCCAGGGCCTGGTGGAAAACGCGATCAAGCACGGGCTGGAGCCCAAGCCCGAAGGCGGGCAGCTCAGCGTGCGGGCCGAGATCCTGCATGGCAAGCTGGCCGTCACCGTGGCCGACACCGGCCTGGGCTTCGGCAAGGCGGCCACCGCCGGCACCGGCGTGGGCCTGGCCAACATCCGCGAGCGGCTGCAGCTGCTGTACGGCGGCAAGGCCAGCCTCACCGTGGCGGAGAACACCCCCAGCGGCACGGTGGTGACGATCACCGTGCCCTATGCAGCACGCACCGGCGCCGACGGGCAGGAAGCACGCGCATGAGCACTCCCGCCCCTTCGACCACCTTCGTCCGCTGCGTCATCGCCGATGACGAGCGGCTGATGCGCGAGCAACTGCGCGCCCGGCTGGCCGAGGTGTGGCCGGCGCTCGAGATCGTGGCCGAGGCCCGCAACGGCCAGGAAGCGGTCGAGCTGGTGGCGCAGCACCGGCCCGACCTCGTGTTCCTCGACATCCGCATGCCCGGCCTGACCGGCGTCCACGCGGCCCGCCAGATCGCCCAGCTGCCCACCGGCGACGACTGGGACGGCTGCGAGATCGTGTTCATCACCGCCTACGACGAATACGCGGTGGAGGCCTTCGAGCAAGGCGTGGCCGACTACGTGCTCAAGCCCGCCGAGCGCGAGCGGCTGGCGGTGACGGTGGAGCGCATCCGCAAGCGGCTGGCGCAGCGCCGCGGCGACGAGGCGACCGCGGACCCGGCTGGCAGCACCTCCGCCAGCCGCGCCGCCCAGCCGCTGCAGCAGCTGCTGCACCGCCTGGCCGCCCAGATGGGCCAGCCGCCCAGCTACCTGCAGTGGATCCAGGCCAGCGTGGGCCAGAGCATCCAGATGATCCCGGTGGACGAGGTGCTGTTCTTCGTCAGCGACGAGAAGTACACCCGGGTGCAGACGCCGCAGGTGGAAGCGCTGATCCGCAAGCCCATCAAGGAGCTGGTGGACGAGCTGGACCCCAAGCGCTTCTGGCAGATCCACCGATCGACGCTGGTCAACGTGAACGCCATCGCCGGCGTCTCGCGCGACTTCCGCGGCCGGCAGCTGGTGGCCATCAAGGACCGGCCGGAGAAGCTGGAAGTCAGCCGCAGCTACACGCACCTCTTCAAGGGGATGTGACCGGCGGCCTGTCGCCGGCGAGGTAGCGTGCGCCAGGCCCGCGAGCGGCCGCGGTGTCCTGCGGGTTGTACAGCGCGCAGGCCTTGAGCGAGAGGCAGCCGCAGCCGATGCAGCCCGCGAGCTGGTTGCGCAGCCGCTGCAGCGCGGCGATGCGTTCATCCAGCAGCGGCTGCCAGGCGCTGGCCAGCCGCTGCCAGTCGGCCTTGGTGGGTGTGCGGCCCTCGGGCAGGCCCGCCAGTGCCTTGCGGATCTGCGTCAGCTCCAGCCCCACCGCCTGCGCGGCGCGGATGAAGGCCACGCGCCGCAGCACATGCCGCGGGTACTGCCGGTGGCCGCCCGCGCTGCGGCCGCCGGCGATCAGGCCCTGCGCCTCGTAGAAGCGCAGCGCGCTGGCGGCGATGCCGGCGCGCCGGGCCAGCTCGCCGATGGGCAGCCAGCGGGTGGTGTCGGCCGGGATGCTGCGGGTGGCCATGTCGGGGCTCCTGTCGGTGCTTGACTTGAAGTTCACTTCAACTTCCATCGTAGGCGCCTCCTTCATCACCGGACCCGCACGATGGACAAATCCGCCGCCACCCGCATGCTGTACCGGCTGCTCGATGCCGGCCTGGACCGGGCGCCCGAATACGGCCCCGGCTTCAGCACCCACCTGCCGATGGCGCTGCAGGCTTTGCATGCGCTGGGCGCGACGGCGCCGCGGCTGCATGACTTCGCGCAGCAGCACGTCGCCGAGCTGCATGCCCGGCCGGTGCCCGCGGCCGCCGCCGAGCCGCACAGCTGGCACGCCTTGCGCGGGCAGGGCGATGCCTTCGAGCCGCTGCAGGCAATGTTCGCCCTGCGGTTGCAGCAGGAAGAGCCCGACACGGTGCTGGCCGAAACCGTGCCGGCGCTGCTGGATGGCGTGGCCGGCGGGGCCTTCCACGGCCTGATCCGCACCGCGCATGCGGTGGCGGCGCGACACGAAGGCGAGCTGTCGATGGGCCTGGCCTACTGGGCGGCCCGACATGCGCCGCTGGCCGCACCGAACGAGCAGGCCGCCGCCGACCTGCCGCTGGCCGACTGGCTGGCGCAGGTGCAGTGGCTGCCGCGCCCGCAGCATGCCGATGCCGATGCCTGGAGCATCACCCGCCGCATGCAGGCCTGGTCGCGCACCGAAGGCTTTGGCGACGTGGCGCCGCGCCTGTTGCTGCAGCCCGGCACGCTGGACGCGCTGGCTCGCACCGCCGCCGGCCTCTATGCCGCCACTGAGGACTTCACCGTGCTGCACATGGTCACCGCCTGCCAGGCGATGCGGCAGCTGCAGCCCTGGTGGGGCGACGAGGCGCCGGCGATGCGGCACTTCAGCATCGCCGCGGCGGCCGCGCTGCGCGCCAGCGACGTGCCGCCCGAACTGCCGCCGGCGCGCGCCACCGACCTGGCCTGGCCGCAGATCATCCAGCGGGCCATCGCCAGCGACGACGAGCACGTGGTCAAGCTGGTGCAGGCCTGCCGGCTGCACGAGGCGGCCACGGGCGCGCCCGAGTTCCGCTGGGCCGCGGGCCGCGCGGTGGGCGGCTGAGCTTCAGCCCGGCGGCGCCGCAGCCGCCGCGGCCGCTGCCGCCTTGGCCGCCAGCGCCTCGCGGATCTTCTTCAGCCGCTCCTTCGGGTCTTCCTTGCTGGACGACTCGTGCAGCTTCATCTCGAGGATGAAGCGGCTGGGGATGCCCTGGATCGTCTCGCGGCCCTTCTTGCGCCGGCGCAGCGTGCTCACCGCCAGCGTGGTGCGCGCCCGGGTGATGCCCACGTACATCAGCCGGCGTTCTTCTTCCAGCCGCTCGGGCGTCATCTCCTCGCTGTCGCTGCGGAAGGGCAGCAGTCCTTCGTTCACGCCGGCCAGCACCACGTGCGGCCATTCCAGGCCCTTGGACGCATGCAGGGTCGACAGCGTCACCACGTCCTGCTCGTCGCCGCGCTCGGCCAGGCTGATGATCACGCTGATCGTCTGCGCCACCTCCAGCACGCTCTTGCGTTCGCTCTCGAAGGTGCCGCCTTCCTGCGTGATCTGCCCGCCGCAGCGCTTGGCGATCCAGTCGATGAAGTCCATCACGTTCGACCAGCGCGAGGCGGCCAGCTTCTCGCTCTCCTCGCTGTCGTACAGGTGCTGCTCGTAGCCGATGTCCTTCAGCCATTCCAGCAGCAGCACCTTGGCGTCCTCGCCGCCCACGGTGTGCCGCGCCTTGTGCTCGAAATCGTTGATGTAGCGGCCGAACTCGTGCAGCCCGCCGATGGCCTTGGCATTCAGCGACACGCCCAGGCTTTCGGAAAACAGCGCCTCGAACAGGCTGAGCTTCCACTTGCCCGCGAACTCACCCAGCTTGCCCAGCGTCTGGTGGCCGATGCCGCGCTTGGGCGTGGTCACCGCGCGCAGGAAGGCCGGGTCGTCGTCCTGGTTGACCAGCAGCCGCAGCCAGGCGCACAGGTCCTTGATCTCGGCGCGGTCGAAGAAGCTCTGGCCGCCGGACACCTTGTAGGGGATCTGCGCCGCGCGCAGCTTCTGCTCGAACACACGCGCCTGGTGGTTGGCCCGGTACAGCACCGCGAAGTCGCTGAACTTCACCTGCCCGCCCTGCGAGCGCAGCGACTGGATGCGCGACACCGCGCGCTCGGCCTCGTGTTCCTCGCCGTCGCACTCCATCAGGTGCACCGGCTCGCCATCGCCGAAGTCGCTCCACAGCTTCTTCTCGAACAGCTTGGGGTTGCCGGCGATCACGTTGTTGGCCGCCCGCAGGATGGCGCCGGTGGAGCGGTAGTTCTGCTCCAGCGGAATGACCTTCAGCTTCGGGAAGTCCTGCGGCAGCCGGCGCAGGTTGTCGATCGTGGCGCCGCGCCAGCCGTAGATGCTCTGGTCGTCGTCGCCCACCGCGGTGAAGCGGCCGGCGCGCCGGTCGTCGGGATGGCTGACCAGCGCCTTCAGCAGTTCGTACTGCACCGCGTTGGTGTCCTGGTATTCGTCCACCAGCACGTGGCGAAAGCGGCCCTGCCATTCGGCGCGTGCTTCCTCGTCGGTATTCAGCAGCTTCAGCGGCAGGCTGATCAGGTCGTCGAAGTCCACCGCCTGGTAGGCCGACAGGCGCTCCTCGTAGAGCTTCATCACCCGCGCGGCCACCTGCTCGTCGGCGTCCTTGGCGGCGGCCATCGCGGTGTCGCTGGTCAGGCCCTGGTTCTTCCACAGGCTGATCGTCCATTGCCAGCGGCGGGCGGTGGCGGCGTCGGCCGTGCCGCCGGCGTCGCGCAGCACACCCAGCACGTCGTCGCTGTCCAGAATGGAGAACTGCTCCTTCAGGCCCAGACGGGTGCCGCTCTCGCGCAGCATGCGCACGCCCAGCGAGTGGAAGGTGCTCACCACCAGGTCCTTCGCGGCGCGCGGGCCCACCAGCGACTTGGCCCGTTCGCGCATCTCCTGCGAAGCCTTGTTGGTGAAGGTGATGGCCGCGATCTCCTTCGGCGCCAGCCCGGCCTGCAGCAGCCGTGCGATCTTGTGGGTGATGACGCGGGTCTTGCCCGAGCCGGCGCCGGCCAGCACGAGGCAGGGGCCGTCCAGGTGATAAACCGCTTCGAGCTGGGCGGGATTGAGGGTGTCTGCCATGGGAGCGGGCGATCATACGGGCGCCCCCTTCCGGGGGTATTCACCCCACGCCGCTGCTATAGTCGCCGCCCATGTTCATGCCACGCAAACTCACGACGAGGTCGAACGACCGGGGAGCCTGGCCCTGGCGTCGCCAGCCTGCTTCCGCTGCCGTCTAGTTTGCTGCGGGCTCGGCCTGTGCATGCCGCCATCTTCCGGCCGGCCTTGCCTAGCGACTGATACCGCCACCGCTTCCCCGCAATTCCGTATCTCGACCTCGGCCGCGCCATGCGTGCACGGGGTCCCGGAGGGCTGAACACATGATCACCGAACTCGAATTCAAGAGCCTCGCCTCGCAGGGCTACAACCGCATCCCGCTGATCGCGGAGGCCTTCGCCGACCTGGAAACGCCGCTGTCGCTGTACCTCAAGCTGGCCGGCGGCCAGAAGTACAGCTTCCTGCTGGAGTCCGTCGTCGGCGGCGAGCGCTTCGGCCGCTATTCCTTCATCGGCCTGCCGGCGCGCACGCTGCTGCGCACCACCGGCCCGCTCACCGAAGTGGTGACCGACGGCCAGGTGGTGGAGACGCACGAAGGCAATCCGCTCGACTTCATCGAGGCCTACCAGCAGCGTTTCAAGGTGGCGCTGCGCCCGGGCATGCCGCGTTTCTGCGGCGGGCTGGCCGGCTACTTCGGCTACGACGCGGTGCGTTACATGGAGCCCAAGCTCGCGAAGGTGGAGAAGCCCGGCGGCATCGGCACGCCGGACATCCAACTGCTGCAGTGCGAGGAGCTTGCGGTCATCGACAACCTGTCGGGCCGGCTGTACCTGATCGTCTATGCCGACCCGTCGCGGCCGGAGGCCTACTTCTCAGGCAAGCGCCGCCTGTCGGAACTGGCGGACAAGCTCAAGTTCAGCGTCACCGCGCCCCCGGTGCGCCGCGGCGCCAGCTACGCGGTGGAGCGAGAGTTCGACAAGGCCGACTACCTCAAGGCCGTGGCCGTGGCCAAGGAGTACATCGCCGCCGGCGACATGATGCAGGTGCAGGTGGGCCAGCGGCTGAAGAAGCGCTACACCGAGTCGCCGCTGACGCTGTACCGCGCGCTGCGTTCGCTCAACCCGTCGCCGTACATGTACTTCTACGACATGGGCGACTTCCAGATCGTCGGCGCCTCGCCCGAGATCCTGGTGCGGCAGGAGAGCACGCCCGAAGGCCAGAAGGTGACGATCCGCCCGCTGGCCGGTACCCGTCCGCGTGGCGCCACGCCGGAGCAGGACCTGGCGATGGAGGCCGAGCTGAAGGCCGACCCCAAGGAGCGCGCCGAGCACCTGATGCTGATCGACCTGGCGCGCAACGACCTGGGCCGCATCGCGCAGACCGGCAGCGTCAAGGTGACCGAGGCCTTCGTGGTGGAGCGTTATTCGCACGTGATGCACATCGTCAGCAACGTCGAAGCCACGCTGCTGGAAGGCACCACCAACCTCGACGTGCTGAAGGCCACCTTCCCGGCCGGCACGCTGACCGGCGCGCCCAAGATCCGCGCGATGGAAATCATCGACGAGCTGGAGCCGGTCAAGCGTGGCATCTACGGCGGCGCCTGCGGCTACCTGAGCTTTGCCGGCGACATGGACGTCGCCATCGCCATCCGCACCGGCATCATCAAGGACCAGACGCTGTACGTGCAGGCTGCGGCCGGCGTGGTGGCCGATTCAGTGCCCGAGCTGGAATGGAAGGAGACCGAGGCCAAGGCCCGGGCGCTCATCCGCGCCGCCGAACTCGTGGAAGAGGGGTTCTGACATGCTGCTCATGATCGACAACTACGACAGCTTCACCTTCAACCTGGTGCAGTACTTCGGCGAGCTGGGCGAGGAGGTGAAGGTTTTCCGCAACGACGAGATCGACATCGCCGGCATCGAGGCGCTGAAGCCCGACCAGCTGGTGCTGTCGCCCGGGCCGTGTTCGCCGGCCGAGGCCGGCATCTGCGTGGAGGCCATACGCCACTTCAAGGGCCGGCTGCCGCTGCTGGGCGTGTGCCTGGGCCACCAGGCCATCGGCGCCGCGCTGGGCGGCAAGGTCATCCGCGCGCAAGTCCAGATGCACGGCAAGGTGAGCCGCATCAGCACCGACCGCCAGGGCGTGTTCGCCAACCTGCCCGAGCAGTTCGACGTGGTGCGCTACCACTCGCTGGCCATCGAGCGGCAGACGCTGCCCGCCGAACTCGTCGTCACCGCCACCTCGGAGGACGGCGAGATCATGGGCGTTCGCCACAAGGAGGTGATGATGGAAGGCGTGCAATTCCATCCCGAATCCATCCTCAGCGAGCACGGCCACGCCATGCTGCGCAACTTCCTGGAGCAGAGCAAAGCATGACCATCGACCTGCGCAGCGACACCGTCACCCGGCCGACGGCTGCGATGCGCGAGGCGATGGCCCGCGCCGAGGTGGGCGACGACGTCTTCGGCGACGACCCCACCGTCAACCGCCTGCAGCAGCGCATCGCCGAGATGCTGGGCTTCGAGGCGGCGCTGTACGTGCCCACCGGCACGCAGAGCAACCTGGTGGCGCTGATGACGCATTGCGGCCGCGGCGACGAGTACCTCGTCGGCCAGCATGCCCACTGCTACCGCTGGGAGGCTGGCGGCGCCGCGGTGCTGGGCAGCATCCAGCCGCAGCCGTTGCCCAACCAGCCCGACGGCACCATCGCGCTGGCCGACATCGCGGCCAACATCAAGCCCGACGACTCGCACTTCGCGCGCAGCCGGCTCTTCTGCCTGGAAAACACCTGGGGCGGCAACGTGCTGCCGCAGGCCTATGTGGAAGAGGCCACCGCGCTGGCGCGCAGCAAGGGCCTGGCCTGCCACCTGGACGGCGCGCGCTTCTTCAATGCGGTGGTGGCCTCCGGCCGCAGCGCGGCAGAGCTGGCGCGTCCGTTCGACAGCGTGTCGGTGTGCTTCAGCAAGGGGCTGGGCGCGCCGGTGGGCTCGGCCCTGTGCGGCTCGAAGGACTTCATCCAGCGCGCGCACCGCTGGCGCAAGATGGTGGGCGGCGGCATGCGGCAGGCTGGCGTGATCGCGGCCGGTGCGCTGCATGCGATCGAGCACCATTTGGACCGCCTGGCCGAAGACCATGCCAACGCCCGCCGCCTGGCCGAAGGCCTGCAGGGCCTGTCCGGCGTGCAGGTGCAGGCCCCGCAGACCAACATCGTCTTCGTCGACGTGCCGCCCGAGCGCGGCGAGGGGCTGGTGCAGCGCCTGGCCGAACGCGGCGTGCTGGCCACCGGCCTGTACAAGCTGCGCTTCGTCACCCACCTGGACGTGAGCACCGACGACATCGACCGCGCGCTGCCGGTGCTGCGCGAGCTGCTGGCCGGCTGAGCCGGCCGCCCGAGAGGAGCCCCGCATGAGCATCAGCAACACCGACGCGCTGACCCGCGTCATCCAGCACCGCGAGATCTTCCATGACGAGATGCTGGCGCTGATGCGCCGCATCATGATGGGCGAGATGTCGCCGGTGATGATCGCCGCGCTGGCCGTCGGCCTGCGGGTGAAGAAGGAAACCATCGGTGAGATCGCCGCCGCCGCGCAGGTGATGCGCGAGTTCGCCACGCCGGTGGCGGTGGCCGACCGCACGCACCTCGTCGACCTGTGCGGCACCGGCGGCGACGCGGCGCACAGCTTCAACATCTCCACCGCCGCAATGCTCGTGGCCGCAGCCGCTGGCGCACGGGTGGCCAAGCATGGCGGGCGCAGCGTGTCGTCCAACTCCGGCAGCGCCGACGTGCTGGAGGCGCTGGGCGCCTGCATCGACCTCACGCCCGAGCAGGTGGCCGCCTGCCTGGCCGAAACCGGCATCGGCTTCATGTTCGCGCCCAACCACCATGCGTCCATGAAGCATGCGGCGCCGGTGCGCAAGGAGCTGGGCGTGCGCACCATCTTCAACATCCTGGGCCCGCTGACCAACCCGGCCAACGCGCCCAACCAGCTGATGGGCGTGTTCCACCCCGACCTGGTCGGCATCCAGGTGCGCGTGCTGCAGCGCCTGGGCAGCGAGCACGTGATGATCGTGCACGGCATGAACGGCATGGACGAGCTGTCGCTGTCGGGCGAATCGATGGTCGGCGAACTGAAGGACGGCGCGGTGCGCGAGTACGTGGTGCACCCCAGCGACTTCGGCCTGCCGGTCTACGACTCGCGCGTGCTGCGCGTGGCCAACAAGGAGGAGTCGGTGGTCTGCATCCAGAAGGCGCTGGCCAACGAAGATGGCCCGGTGCGCGACATCGTGCTGCTGAACGCCGGCGCCGCGCTGTACTGCGCCAACGTGGCCGCCTCCATCGTCGACGGCGTGAAGCTGGCCCGCGAGGCCGTGGCCAGCGGCGCGGCCCGGGCCAAGCTGCAGCAGGTCGTGGCGGCCACCTGCAGGCTGAAGGCGGCATGAGATGAGCGACATCCTGAACCGCATCGTGGCGGTCAAGCACGAGGAGATCGCGGCGGCGCGCCAGCAGCGCGACCTGGCTGCGGTGCGGCGCGATGCCGAAGCCCGCACCGACGTGCGTGGTTTCGAGGCCGCGCTGCGTGCCAAGATCGCCGCCGGCCGGGCAGCCGTCATCGCCGAGGTGAAGAAGGCCAGCCCCAGCAAGGGCGTGCTGCGCGAGCACTTCGTGCCGGCCGAGATCGCCGCCAGCTACGAACGCGGCGGCGCGGCCTGCCTGTCGGTGCTCACCGACCGCTCCTTCTTCCAGGGCGCGTCTGAGTACCTGCAGCAGGCCCGCGCCGCCTGTGCGTTGCCGGTGCTGCGCAAGGACTTCATGGTCGACGCCTACCAGGTGTTCGAGGCCCGCGCGATGGGCGCCGACTGCATCCTGCTGATCGCCGCCTGCCTGGACGACGCGCAGATGGCCGACCTGGAAGCCATCGCCCACGCCCTGGGCATGGCGGTGCTGGTGGAAGTACACGACGGCGCCGAGCTGGACCGCGCGCTGCGCCTGAAGACGCCGTTGGTCGGCATCAACAACCGCAACCTGCGCACCTTCGAGGTCACGCTGGACACCACGCTGGGCCTGCTGGCCCGGGTGCCGGCCGACCGGCTGCTGGTCACCGAGTCGGGCATCCTTGGCCAACCCGACGTGCAACGCATGCGCGATGCCGGCGTGCACGCTTTCCTCGTCGGTGAGGCCTTCATGCGCGCCGACGACCCGGGCCTCGCCCTGGCCACCCTGTTCTCGTGACGCCGAACCGCCTGTGCCGGCCGCTTGATGAACTGCTCGCCGAGGTGGGCGGCGACTGGCAGCCGGTGATCGACGCCTGGCGCACCACCGACGAGGCGCGCCGCCTGATCGCCCACGTCGACGCGCGCGTGGCCGCCGGGGTAGCGGTGTACCCGGCCAACCCGCTGCGCATGCTGCAACTTACCCCGCTGCGCAGCGTGCGGGTCGTCATCGTCGGCCAGGACCCGTACCACGGCCCCGGCCAGGCGCAGGGGTTGGCGTTCTCGGTGCCCGAAGGCATGCGCCTGCCGCCCAGCCTGCGCAACATCTTCAAGGAACTGCAGCGCGACCTCGGCCTGCCGATGCCGCGCTCCGGCGATCTCAGCGCGTGGGCGCGCCGCGGCGTGCTGTTGACCAACACCAGCCTGACGGTGGAAGACGGCCAGGCCGGCGCGCATGCCAGCAGGGGCTGGGAATCGCTGACACGGGCGCTGCTGGCCCGTGTTGCGCAGGAGCCGCGGCCCCTCGTGTTCATGTTGTGGGGCAACCACGCGCAGGCCTTCGGCCAGCCGATCGCGGCGGCTCATCCGCAGCACCTGGTGCTGGCCTCCAATCACCCCTCGCCACTCTCGGCGCAGCGCCCGCCGGTACCGTTCATCGGCTGCGGCCACTTCCGCCGTGCACAGGAATTTTTGGGGCCCGATGCAACATTCGGCGCGCTTGATTGGACACTTTCGCAAACCGTGCTATAGTCATCGGCTCGCCCAGGAGGGGTGCCCGAGTGGCTAAAGGGGGCAGACTGTAAATCTGTTGGCTTACGCCTACGCTGGTTCGAATCCAGCCTCCTCCACCAAAGCGAGCTTGTTTTTCAGTAGTGCAGTGTTTTGGTGCTGACTCCCGAGCGGGAGTAGTTCAATGGTAGAACCCCAGCCTTCCAAGCTGATGACGCGGGTTCGATTCCCGTCTCCCGCTCCAGTCTGTGTCGACACCGCTTTGTGCCGTCTCCCGACCCAAAGCCGTGTCGATGCCCATGTGGCTCAGTGGTAGAGCACTCCCTTGGTAAGGGAGAGGTCGCGCGTTCGATCCGCGCCATGGGCACCACCCGCCAATCGTAAGAAATCGTTTCTCAGCCAGGAGCGCGCAACATGGCAAAAGGTAAGTTCGAGCGGACCAAGC
>NZ_JZUE01000010.1 GCF_000969605.1 Aquincola tertiaricarbonis
GAGGTCTTGTTCAGGTACTCGTGGATGTTCAAGCTGGTAGTCATGGTCGTGTAGTGCAGAGCACTCTTGCAGCGAGGTCCACCGTGTGACGAGCACCGAAGGCCCCGGTGGCACGGTCGCAGGCGACTTCCAATATAGAGCGCCTGACTGACCAAACGGTCTAGTCTTTGCGCTTGTGTGAAGTGCTTGGGGCCGCGCTGCTGCGTAACTCGGCGAGCTGGTTGTCTACCCGCACGGTGATGATCGTTGCCAAGGAGGTTTTGCGCCCACTGACTGGCGCGCCTGTGCGCAGCGGCATTGAGTACTGGGCTCGTCGCCTACACCGTTCGAGCTGCACGCGGTACGTAGCGGCGCTATCAGACCCACAGAGCGAAGCCGACCGCAGTTTGGAACCGAGCGTTGCGCCAGCGCATTGCCGCGCTGGTGCAAAGTCGAGCTGCGCAGGTCATGGTCAAGGTCACCAGAGGTGGAAGGGGTATGCGAGCCATCACGGCGCACTTTCACTACATCAGCAAGCACGGTCGCTTGCCAATGGAGGACGAACGGGGCGACGCAGTACGAGGCCGAGAGGAGTTGGAACTGCTGTTAGACGAGTGGCGCTGAGGCGGTAGTCACATCGCCGAACACGCCGAGCGGCGCGAGGCCTACAACATCATGCTGTCGATGCCGCGCGGCACCGACCCGTCCATCGTGCAGCGAGCGGCCCGCGAGTTTGCCCAGGCCGAGCTGGCCGATCACAAGTACGTGTTGGTGCTGCACGGCCATTAAGCCCATCCGCCTGTCCATCTCAGCGTGAGAGCGAAGTCGAATCATTGACGACGGCTGAATCCGCGAAAGGCGGATCTGCAGCGTTGGCGCGAGACCTTTGCCGAGAAGCTGCTTGCTTGGGGCGTTTAGGCAGAGGCCACGCGTGCTGCCACACGTGGTGTGCGCGGGCGTGATGAGCCGCTATGGCGACGGCAGGCTTGGGTGCAGCAGCGGCTACGGAGGGACGGTTCGAATCGCTTGGCGTGTGCCGCCCCGTCCCATGTCTTGGCACGCCAAGCCTTGGCCCACGTCGGGCAGATTCTTGTCCGATCAGGGGACCCTCAGGATCGCGACCTGGCTCGTCAGCTTGCTGCATTCATGCAGCGGATACCCAACTTTCGGCTTTCAGAACGCATGACGCCGCCAACTGCTCGGGATGCTTCATGGAACCGCCACTCAGAGCCACGCCGTTAATGGCCAGTCCCGTTCAACTTCTTGACGTTGCGACCGCAGCGGACACGCCGGGGTCGGCTGAGCTGCACATGATGCCGGCGAGATGCGTGATGACATGGACCGGTGCCGGGTCCGGGGTGGCACAATCCACGCGGCGAGGGCGGCGACGAGGCGAGGCACCCGCTGGGGCGACGAAGTAGGCAATAGACCTGAGAGGTTCCGACGCAGGCCAGGTGCCTAGATCAGGTGCCCAAACGCTCGGCGCGGCTATTGCGCGCTTCAAGCATGCACGCCACGAGGTCGCGCACGATGCGTGACTTGGGCAGGTCGGGCCTGAAGATCAGTAGCGTCCGGAAATGCACCGCCGCTGAAAACGGGCGGAAGACCACGCCTCGTGCCGCGTAGCCATCGGTCGCATATGGATTCACGAGACCGACGCCCAGGCCCTCCATCGCCAACGCACAGACGGTCGACGAATTCGGCGTTTCCGCCACGACCTTTGGGCGTACGCCATGGGTCTTGAGCACCTTCTCCAGCTTGGCACGGACGGTGTCTTCAGGCGAGAGCGCGATGAAGGCCTCGTCGTGCAAGTCCTCCGGCTTGATGACGGAGCGCTCGCACAGGCGATGTCCTGTTGCCATCGCGCAAACGGCCTTCGGCGTCGCGAACAACTGGTGCTCGAGGCCGGCCACGTCGATCTCGTCGGCGGCCAGCCCGACGTCGAAGCGACTGCTCATTACCAACTCTCGGACCGTAGCAGACCCCGTGACCTGTAGCGTCACCGCGATGGAGGGGTGCTTCTCGCGGAACAGGCGCAGCGCGTGAGGTACCAGGGTGGATCCCATCGCAGCGAGGCTGGCGATGCGGATGTCGCCGGTCCCGAAGTCGCGGATGCGAGCAGCGCTGCTGCGCAGCCGGTCGAGGCCCTCAAAGGTGTTTTCGACATCACGAAAAAAGAGCTGGCCCTCGGCCGTCGGGACCAGGCGACCGCGCACCCGGTCGAACAGCTTGAAGTCGGTGGCCTTTTCGAGCTCCAGGATGCTACGACTGATGGCGGGCTGCGTCACTTGCAGGAGGTCGGCGGCACGCGAAGCTGAGCCGGTGACCATCACAGCTCGGAACGCTTCGACTTGACGAAAGTTCATCGGAAAGCCATCAGGTTTGCGCATAGAGGCTGCGTGTTGGATCATTGATCCGCATTGGTCTCGATTCTAGAGTTCTTCCACGTGCCCAGCGCCATCCTGTATGTGTTGCTGGGTTGACTGACTTCTTGAACTCTGGACTACGTGATGAAGATGCTCATGAATCGACGCCAGGTGTTGTCTGGTGCGGCCGCCGGTGCGGCATCCACTGTGTTGCCGGCGGCTGGTGCTTGGGCCAATGGCACATACCCCGACCGAGCCATCAAGCTGGTTGTGCCTTGGGCCACAGGTGGCAGCACGGACGTGCTTGCCCGCGCGGTCGGCCAGAACCTCAACGATCTCCTGGGAAAACCCGTCGTCATCGATAACCGGCCAGGCGCGTCCGGACGCCTCGGTATCGACGCCATGGTCAAGTCGCCTGCCGACGGATACACCACCGCTGTCATCGAGCTTGCGCACGCTATCGCGCCGTCGATCTTCCAAAGGATGAGCTACGACATCATGAACGACACGGCGGCCGTGTCGATGCTGGGAGACTCCCCGCTGATCCTGTTCGTCGATGCCCAGAAGTACAAGCCGGGTCAGTACCAGCGGTTCCTCGACGATGCGAAGAAGTCGACACCCACCTTTGCCATTGCGACCAGTGGCAATGGAAGCATCAGCCACCTCGCTGCCGGCCTGTTCGCCAAGGAAACGGGGGTTGAGTTTCAGATGATTCCGTACAAGGGCTCGGCGCCGGCGCTGACCGATGTGGCCGGCGGGCTTCTCGCTGGTCACATCTGCACGCTGGCCAGTGCGAGTAGCCTTCTCGCTGGCGGCAAGATCGTTCCGTTGATGGTCACCGGCAACAAGCGCGTTCCCCAGTTGCCAAACGTGCCGTGTGCCACCGAGCTCAAGCTGACGCGAATGGACTTCGGTCAATGGTGGGCTCTGGTGACCCCGGCCAGGATTCCGAAGCCGGTCCTTGAAACGCTCTACAAGGCGACCGCAGCATCCGTGAACGACAAGCGGGTGAAGGATCGGATCTCGAACCTGGCAATCAACCTAGGCAGCCGGTCACCTGACGAGACCCTGGCCTTCGTGCGCGCAGAGGCGACGAAGTGGTCCCGCGTCGTGGCCGATCTTGGAATCAAGCCGGAATGAGCAAGCCAGAGTTTCGCAGTCTGTCCCCCGCAGTGTGGCGAGCGTCCACGGTGCTATTCGACAGCATTGACGACTTCACGTCCCGCAAGGAACGGCTGTTCGACGGCTACACGTACGGCGTGACCGGCACGCCGACGACTCGCGAGTTTGAGGCGAGGGTGGCTGCTTTGGAAGGTGCGGAGCATTGCGTCGCTGCGCCCTCGGGTCAAGCTGCGCTGTGCTTGGTGGCACTCGCCCTCGTGAGCGCCGGAGATCATGTTCTCATCGCGGACTCCGCTTACGGTCCCTTGCGCACCTTCGCGCGTGACTACTTGCAGCGCCTTGGCGTGCATGTTGAGACGTTCGAACCCACAGCGGGTGGTGAGATCGCTTCCTCGTTCCGCCCGAATACAAAGCTGCTCTTCATGGAGTCGCCCGGCTCTATCACTATGGAGATGCAGGACATTCCGGCCATCGTGCGTGTCGCCAAGGCGGCGGGCGTTGTCACGGTTCTGGATAACAGCTGGGCGTCGCCAATGGGGTTTCAGGCGATTGACATAGGGATCGATGTCGTGGTCGAAGCTGCGTCTAAGCTCCTTAGCGGGCACTCCGACGTCTTGCTCGGCACGGTCGCGACGAACGACAGATTGCTGTACGAGCGCTTCCGCACAACGCAAAGCGTCCTCGGTCAGGCGGTCAGTCCGGACGATTGCTTTCTCGCGATGCGTGGTATGGACACCCTTGAGCTGCGCTATGAGCATCAGACTGCGGCTGCCCTGCAAGTGGCCACCGAGCTTGCCGAACACCAAAGCGTGCGCGAGGTCCTGTTTCCGCCGCGTCTGGGAGATCGAGCCCATGCGCGGTGGGCCACTTCGTTCCGGGGTGGCGGCTGCGTGCTGTCATTCGTGCCACGCTTCCAGGACCGATCCAGCATCCACGCCTTCTTCAATGCGCTCCAGGTTTTTGCAATCGGCGCGAGCTGGGGCGGAACGCACAGTCTGGCCGCGTTTTACCCCGCCGCTGAGCAGATGCGGCGGGTCCACTGCGCAGTGCAGGAGGGAATTGTTCGACTGTCTGTTGGGACCGACTCGGCGTCTAAGCTAGTCACTGACCTAAAGCAAGCGTTGGCCTGTGCGGCGCGTTGAACGCTCCCAAGCGCACGGTGAACAGCCCCGGGTTCTGGGGAGGCTCAACGCTCTGAGAGGATTGAGCCATGAACAAGTCGAACAAGTTCTCGCCCGAGGTGCGTGAGCGCGCGGTGAGGATGGTGCAAGAGCACCGAGGGGAGTACCCGTCGCTGTGGGCGGCTATCGAGTCCATCGCGCCCAAGATTGGCTGCGAGGCCCAACGCGTGAAGGACCTCGAACGCGAAGTGCGTGAGCTGCGCAAGGCCAGCGAGATCTTGAAGCTGGCCAGTGCGTTTTTCGCCCAGGCGGTGCTCGACCGCCGCATCAAGTCCTGAAGGACTTCGTCGACCAGGATCGCCAGCAGTTCGGGGTCGAGTCGATCTGCCAAGCCTTGCAGATCGCCCCGTCTGCGTATTGGCGCCATGCGGCCCGCAAGCGCAACCCAGCGATACGCTCGCGCCGTGCGCAGCGTGACGCGGGCCTGGTGCCGCAGGTCCAGCGCGTGTGGCAGGCCAACATGCAGGTCTACGGGGCCGACAAGGTCTGGCGTCAGCTCAACCGCGAAGGCGTAGTGGTGGCCCGCTGCACCGTCGAGCGGTTGATGCGCCGGCAGGGCCTGCAGGGCGTGCGCCGAGGCAAGGCGGTGCGCACCATCATTCCTGACCCCAAGGCACCATGCCCGCAGGACCGGGTCAACCGGCAGTTACGTGCCGAGCGGCCCAATCAACTGTGGGTCTCGGACTTCACCTACGTCTCGACCTGGCAGGGCTGGGTCTAAGTGGCGTTTGTAGTGGACGTGTTCGGCCGGCGCATCGTGGGCTGGCGCCAGAGCAGTTCGATGCAATGCCTTCGGCTTGTTCGGCCGCGGCGCTCGAAGCTGTGCCGGCGCACCACCAGAGGTGGCCCCAGCGCACCTTGCGTTTTTCGCGTGCCATCCATCTGCGCCGGCACCGTCAGCCTGGCAGCTGATGCACGGAGCGGTCCTAGCGAATGCGCAAGACACGTGAGCTCGCCATCACACGTCCCCACGGCCATGTCATAGCGCCGCCACAGGGACTGAAGGCGCTGCTCCGGCCGGTGCCAAGCGCGCAGCCGTCCTGATCGAGGCAAGTACGGCCTCACAGCGCAGGGCGTATGAAGGTGGCCAGCATCTCAAACGGAGGGTGGTCGCGCGCACTTTCTACTACCAAGCCAAGGTCTTGAAGACCAGCGACAAGTACGGGATTCCAGGGTGCGATGGGTCCACGGAAGTCTCGGCCGTGGCGCATCTGCGGCGGCAGCGGCGGGCGGGTGCCGGTGGTGGGCATGGGTGCGACATTGTTCTCGCGACGATCGGTCCAAGCCGCGCGCAGCGCATCGGCAGCCGGCGCAAGGCCAGTAGGACCGCGGCGCAAGCATGTGCGACCGCTACGCAGCCGGCATGACCCACAAATGCAACTGAGTTGCATAATGCGCGCTCCATCAAACAGGACGGAGTACCCATGAACACGATCACCCGCCACAGCGTTTGGGCCACCGGCATGGCCGGCCTGCTGGCCTTCAGCGGCAGCGCCGCGGCCAGCGGCATCCGCGCAGCCGAAGGCATCGGCTACTACATCGGCGTGGACAGCCTGCAGACGGTGGCCTCGGGCACCTTCGCCGGGCTGGCCAATCCCAATGCCGGCCGGCTGACGCTGCTGCTGGACCACGGCAACCACTTCCACGGCATCGGCGCGTACAGCTACACGGGCACCGCTGCCGCACCGGTGGTTCAGCCCACCAGCGCCAACAACCGCCTGCCCGAGCCGTCGTCGCGCGTGGACGAGGCCACCTCATCGATCGCGCTGCAGGCCGGCAGCGGCGCCTACGCCGGCCGCTGGGTCAGCCAGCCGCTGGCTGCCGGTGCGCCTGCGGCCGACTACAGCTATCTGGGCGGCGCATCCATCCAGTCGCTGTCCGGCCTGGGCACCGCCGCCGGGGTGCTCTACAACAGTAGCGCCGGACGCTGGAACGCCGCCTTCAGCGACGTGGTGGTGGGCCTGAAGCTGGAGAGCATCAGCAGCGGCCTGAAGGTGGCCATCGGCAACGAAATGGACGCGTTTGCAGCCGGCGTGGGCAGCGTGTTCACGCTGGGTGATAGCGGCAGCCTGAATTTCCTGCCCACCTTCCATGCGGATGCCAACGTGGCACCGGGTGTCTACAGCGCGCAGTTTTCGCTGGTGAACCTAGGCGGCAACAGCGCCGTTCAGTCGGGCGGCAGCTTTGCCTACGACTTTTCGGTGGCCGCCCCTGTGCCCGAGCCGCAGACGTGGGCGCTGATGCTGATCGGCCTGGCCGCAGCGGCCGGCATGGCCCGGCGCCGCAAGGTCGGCTGAGCGGGCCTGCGGCGCCGGCAGGCGCGGCATGCGCTAACGCGCCCGCGGGCGCGGCTTGCAGGCCGCGCAGTGGCCGTGCACATGGAGGTCGACGCCCTCCACCTCGAATCCCTCGGGCACCGACGGTACCCGCGGGGTGCGCGCCGGCAGGCAATACACCTTGCCGCAGTCGTCACAGTGGAAGTGCGCATGTTCATCATGCGCCTGCGTCGAGGCGCCCATCGCCGCAAACCGGCTCACCCGGTCGGCGCCGACCTGCCGGCTGAGGAAGCCGGCTTCCACCAGCGCGTCCAACGTGCGATAGAGCGTCACCCGGTCCAGCGGCTCGGGCAGCGCGGCCTCGATGTCGGCATGGCTGAGCGCAGCGCGCGCGCTCTCCACCATGTCCATCACCGACAACCGGGCCGCAGTGACGCGCATGCCGGCTTCGGCCAGGCGCTGGCGATAGGCGGCCAGCCGCTCTTCCCGCTGCTGGGCTGGCTGGTGGTCGCGCCTGGCGCGCGCTGGCTTGGTCGTCGGCATGACCAAATTGTAGAAGCGCACGCCGCCAGGCAGATCTGCAGGTTTTGTCGCCGGTCAATACGGGTTGTCGGGCGACACCGCATGAAGGTAGCGATTGCCCAGCGCATCGCTGGCGGTGATCACCACGCTGAGCCAGATGGTGCGCTGGCCGTCACGCGCGGGCAGCGCCGCTTCCCACAGCGCACCGGCGGCCGCGCCCGGACCGGCGGCAGGCAGCAGCCGACGCTGGCGCACGGCGGAAGCTTCGCCGGTGGCCGGGGGCAGCGGGGCGCGATGCCATGCCAGGTCGACCCACAGCGCCTGGTGCTGTGGGTCCTGCGGAGGCGACCAGGTCTGGGACAGCACGAGCGCATCTCCTGCCCCGTCGGCCAGTGGCGCGCCCAGCAGGCGGGCTAGCGTGGGCTGGGCGAGCGGCTGGCCCTGCAGGCTCCAGCGGGCGAAGTGGCGGGCCTGCTGCAGGTGCAGAGCGGCTTCGTCCGGCGGCGCGCCGGGCAGCCGGGCCACCAGCGTGTGCAGCGCCTGACCCGCTGCGTCCATCAGCGTGAATCGGTAGCCACTTCCGGTGGCCAGCGATTGCCAGCCGGCGGCACAGCCCTCCTGCGCCTGCGCCTGCACAGGCGCGCCGTCGCCCGCCTGCTCAGCGGCACAGTGGCCCACCTGCACCCCCTGCCAGGGCTCGCCGCCTTGCGGATCCAGGGTGAAGCTGGCCGTGCCGGCGCCGGGTGCTGGCCGGTACAGCCGCAGCCCGGACTCGGACAGGCCGGGGCCTTGCACCCGCACCTGGCGGGCGCGGGGGTCGGATTGCCAGGCATCGACCTCGAACAGCACATGGTTGCGCACCAGCGCGCTGGGCTGGCCCAGCAGCCGGCTGTGCGCGGCATGCTCGGCCAGCCGTTGCGCGGGCGTGTCCGCATCGGAGCGGTACAGCGCCCGCAGGCCGAAGCCCGCCTCGTCGGGGCTGCCCAGGTCCAGCCAGCCCGGGGCTGGCACGCCTGCCAGGCCGCCCTCGATGGCGCATCGCTCACGCAGGCTGTCGGTCAGCAGCACGCTTCCGATGGCGCACACCGCGCCAGTGAGCCGTCGGACCTCTTCCGCCGGCTGCGGCCGCGGGCCCAGCACGGCGGCATGGCGCACCCGCACGCGGGCGCCCAGGCCATCGCCGGCCAGTTGCCAGCCGGCAGGGCCCAGGCGGAACCACATGCGTTCGTCCCAGGCGGGCTGCGGCGCAGCCGGCTGCACGCGGAAGGCGATCAACAGGCGCCGGCCTTCATCGGCCACCTGCAGCAGGCGCAGCTGATCGAAGCCCACGCCAAGCAGGCTATAGCCGCCCTCGGTGATGGCGTCCTGCCTGCGCAGCACCTGGGCCACATACGTAGGTGCGTCCAGGCCGGCATGCATGAAGCCTTCGGCCAGCCAGGGCAGCAGTGCTTCGGCCGGCGGCATGGCCGGGGCGAAGGCGTCCGCCAGCTGCTGCAGCCGCTGCTGCACTGCCGGCAGCGCCGCCTGGCCGGCCTGCCAGGCGGCCAGGGCTGGCGGCGTGGGTGCAGGCAGCGCAGCGGCGCCGGCAGCGCGCCCGGGCTGCACGATGACGGCCTGGTCATCGGCCTGCACCAGCTCGCCGGGCGGCTGGACCGCAGCCGCGGGGCTGGCGCCATGCCGCAGCTGGTAGCCGCTTTCCACCGCCGTGACCTGCAGCGCGGCCAGCGCCTGCGCCAGGCCGGCGGCCTGCGGCATCGGCGTGGTGCGCAGGTCGATGGATGCGGCCACGCCCATTGCATCCAGCAGCGGGCGCAGGACGGCTTCGATGCGCGTCTCGCTGTCGGCCAGGCTGGCGTCGATGCGCGCGAATTCAGCGCGGCCGGCCTGCAGCAGGTCGGCCGGCCGGCCGCCCAGGGCTTCGGCCACGATCAGCTCCGTGATGGGGGTGACGTTGACCGCCACCTGTCCTGCTTCAGTGCCCGATGCCGCCGCATGCAGCCACTGCGCCTGGCCACCGCTGCGCACCAGGGCCTGCACCAGCAGCGCGCCGGCGAGCCCGCTCACGTCGATGTCGTAGCGGCCGGCATCGTCGCTCTGGCCCGCCGCTTCGCGGCCGCGGCCGTCGATCACACGCAGCGGCACCGCGGCCATCGGCTGGCCGGTGCTTACCGTGCCCGTCAGGCGGCCGGCGGCGCAGCCGTCGCAGCGCTGCGCGGGTTGCGGCGCGCCCAGGCTGTCCTCGCCGCGGCCGTCCCCGCCGCCACACGCAGCCAGCAAGCAGGACAGTGCCACGCTGCACAGCAGGCGGCGGGCGTTCATAGCGTCATCTCCAGTCCGGCCTGCAGCGTGCGGCCGGGCTCGGGCGCGTAGTTGCGGATGAAGGAAGCGCTGTTGCGCACCTCCTGGTTGCCCAGGTTGCGGCCGACGACGAACCAGGTCAGCGTGCGGGCGTCGTCCAGCGTGTGGGTCCAGCGCAGGCTGGCGTTGAGCTGGAACCAGCCGTCGGTCGCGGTCTCGTTGTCACCGGGGCGGGCCTGGGCGCGGGCGCGGGTGGCACGCAGGTCGGCGAGCCACGCCCCTTGAGCCACCTGCAGCGCCAGGCCGTAGCGCTGCGGCGGCATGCGCGGCACGTCGCCGCCGGGTTTCAGCCGGGCGCGTACCGCGTCCGAGAAGAAGCTCAGCCGCGGGTCGCCCAGGGTGGGCAGCGGCAGCTGCCAGCCCAGCTCCAGCTCGTAGCCGTGCAGCTCGGCCGGTGCCTGCTGGTACTTGGTGGCCGGCAGGCAGTGGTCCAGGCGCACGCACAGCAAGGTGGCCTTGCCTTCTTCGGGCCGGTAGAACCAGCCCAGGCTGCGCTGGTAGATGTAGCTGTCGCTGCGGTAGCGCCAGGCATTGGCGCTGGCGCTGAACCGGCCGTGGGCATGCTGCCAGCCCAGGTCCCAGCCGATGAGCTTCTCGATGTCCAGCCCGGTGTTGCCGAGGTCGAAGCTGCGGGTGGCGATGTGCGGGCCCCCGGCATACAGCTCCTGCACGTCGGGCGCGCGGCTGGCACGCCAGTGGGTGAGGGTGACGCGGCCACCGGGCAGCGCCGCAGTGTCGTCGGCTCCGCCCGGCTGGGCCGCGCCGCCGTAGGCACGCTGCAGCGCCAGCGAGCCGCTGCCGGGCGTGAAGCGCCGTGTCTGCAGCGGCACGTCGCCGCCCAGCGCGGGCACCGGGAAGCTGTCGGGGGGACGGCTTTCCTGGTGTTCCACGCGCAGGCCGCCTTCCAGCCGCCAGGGGCCGTGCTCCAGCCGCTCGATGGCAAACAGGCCCAGGCTGCGCACCTGGGTGCGGGGCACGAAGGCCTCCGGGCCCAGCGCCGAAAACACCCGGTGCTGCAGCTGCAGCCCCCACGTGCCGCTGAGGTGGCGCGCAGGTGCATGGTCCAGCTCGATGCGGCCCTCGCTCACCTGATTGCTGAAGCGGCTGCCCAGGCGTCCCTGGTCCGTCTCGTCATGGCTGTAGTCCACCCGCGCGGCGCGCACCCTCAGCTGCGGAAAGTGGGGTGCCTCCAGATCGAACTCGCCCTGCAGGTCCAGCCGCCGCTGCGTGGCAGCGATGCGCACCTCCTCGGGCGGCGGCGCCACGCCGATGGTGCCGGATGCATGCGAATGCGCACCCGGCGGCAGGCCGTAATGCTGCTGCAGCCGCGAGACCGACAAGCCCAGCGCGCCGCTGCCCGTCACACGGCTGAGCGCCACTGCACCACCCTCGCTGCGGGCGTCGCTGTTGTCGATGCGGCCATGGCTGTTGCGGCCGTTGACCAGCTGGAACTGCTCGCGGATGGCGTCTTCGTCCAGCGCCCAGCCGGCGATGCGGGTGCGTGGGCTGCGCCGGCCGTGCACATCCACATGCCAGGCCAGGGTGTCGGCGGCCGGGCCGTCCAGCCGCAGCATCGCCATGCCGCCGTCGGTTCCCAAGCGCGATTCGCCACGGCCGCGCGCCTGGGCGGGGCGCCGCATCGGGATGCGTTGTTCGTCCACTTCCACCGCGCCGCCGATGGCATTGCCACCGAAGCGCACGGCGGCCGGCCCGCGGTGCACCACGATGCGTTCGGCCAGTGCGGGCTCCACCATCACGCCGTGGTCGGCACTGACCGACGAAGCGTCATGCGTGCCCAGGCCGCCCTGCATCACGCGCGTGCGGGTGCCGCCCTGGCCGCGGACCACCGGCAGGCCCACGTTGGGGCCGAAGCTGGCATTGCCCACGCCCATCTCCTGCTCCAGCGTGGCGCCCAGCGTGGCGGCCTGGCGGTTGCGCAGGCCCGCGCCGGACAGCGTGGTCTGCGGTTCGGCAGCCGCGGGCGCCACGGGTTGCCGCTGCCCGGTGATGGTGATGCGGCTGGGCGCCTGCGCAGCCTCCGGCTGGGCCTGCTCAGGCTGCTGCGCCTGTGTCACCTGTGCCCCCAAGGGGCCGCCCAGCACGGCCAGCAGCAGCCAGACCGGCAGGTGCGGAAGCGGGCTTGCAGCAGACTGCAGTGACGGCACGATGACGACGGGTTTCAGCGATGTGGAGGTCGCGACTATAGATGCAACTGAGTTGCGCTTTCATGTAAAGTGCAACCGTGTTGCATCAACATTCAGGAGTGAACATGTTCCATCGCATCGCATTCAGCGGCCTGCTGGCCACGGCCAGCCTGGTGCCGGCCGCCGCCCTGGCGGCCGACCCGCACGAACACGCCGGCGACATCGCCGTGTCCGCCTCCGGCGGCCAGCTGGTGGCCGGCGGTGGCTACCAGACCACGCTGGACGGCACCAAGCTGTACGAGGCCACCTTCGGCGACCAGTTCGTCTACTACCAGACCAGCAACCCCGGTTTCCAGACGCAGGGCGGCGCCACGCTGCAGCCCAACAGCTTCCTGAGCTTTGCCGGCGTGGGCATGCTGCAGTACTGGACCGGCAGCGCCTGGAGCGCGGCGGCCACGGGCGACTTCATCACCGCGCGTGATGCAGCCGGCCAGGAAACCCGCTGGACTGGCACCGGCGTGCAGGCCGGCAGCAGTGCCTTCGTCGCGCGGGTGGACAGCAGCGGCAACGTGCACACCCACCTCACCTTCGGCACCAACCCCCTGGGCACCGAAGGCGCCTACCTGCTGACGATGCAGCTGACGTCGCCCGTCTACACCGCGTCGGCACCCTTCCTCATCGCCTTCAACTACGGGGTGAGCGAGGAGAACTTCGAGCTGGCCGTCGAATCGCTGGTGACGGCCGTGCCCGAGCCCGGCACCTATGCGCTGATGCTGGCGGGCATCGTGGCCGTGGGCGCGGTGGCACGCCGCCGCCAGGCGCGCTGAGCGCCGTGCACCGCGGGCCTGCGGTACCCCGCTCGCCGTGGGAACGCGGTGCCATCGCATGCGCAGCGGCTGCGGTGCTGTGGCTGGCGCTGCCGGCCCATGCGGTGCACTTCGACATCGAGCTGCGCACCAGCGCCGGCCCCGTGGCGGGCAGCCGCATCAGCACCGAGTTCTTCGGCGACCTGAGCGGGCTGGACCGGCTGCCCCTCGACCATGAGACCGGCTGGCGCATCTTCCCGGGGTACTTCGGCGACTTCGAAGGTGGCAGCTGCGCCACCGACGATCCGGGATTCCAGGCGTTCGGGGGCCACTTCCTGGCGGCCGAGGAACTGCACTACCGGGCCGTGGGCACACTGCTGCACTGGAGCCCGGCCAGCGGACGCTGGGGACCGGCACCGGCGGGCGTCAGCATCGCGCTGTTCGGCGCGGTGCCACCCGAGCTGCTGCGCAACTACATCCGCGACCCCGCGTCGTGGGCCGAGCAATACGGCTGGTGGCAGCGCGGCACGCGCTTCTCGGCCGCCGGGGTCATCGGGCCGCTGACCGCCGCCATCGCCCGCACCGGCGCCGGCGGCACGGTGCATGCGCACCTGGACTGGCTGATCAGCGCGGTGGCCGACAGCACCGCCGCCACGCCCTGCCATGCCGTCGGCAACGTGCCGGCGGGCGCCTACCGGGTGACGCTGGAGGTGTGGTCCACCGCCCAGGCCGGCGGGCAGGCCAAGTACGTGGCCTCGCAGCCGGTGCACATCGTGTTCGAGCACGGCCTGACCGAGGCGCAGCTGCAGGCCGCCATCCTGGCGCGGGTGACGCCACCGCCGCCACCATTACCTCCGCCGCCCGTCCCGGCACCGCCGCCGGCCCCCGTGCCATCGCCGGCCCCGGCGCCTTCGCCCGCGCCTGCACCTGCACCTGCACCTGCACCTGCACCTGCACCGGCACCTGCACCGGCACCGGCACCGGCACCGGCACCGGCACCGGCACCGGCACCCCCGCCGGCCCCTGCGCCGGTGTTGCAGCCTTCGCATGAGCCCTGGGGTCCGCCCGCCCTGCTGCCATGGGCCAAGACCCGCTGACTACGCATCGCACCCCTCTCGCTTATCCGGCGTAACTGCTGCGTTGGCTTGCGCTATGCCGATGTGGGTCTTGGCGCAGCAGCAACCCGTCACCGTGGCACAGGACGACTCCGAGCGCACGCTGCAATCGGGCACCGTCGTCGTCTCGAGCAAACGCAATCCGGTGGCCTCGCTGCCATCGTCCACCGTCATCTTGGGTGGGGATTAGATCCTGCTGAAGTCGCCGCTTCAGCAGGGCGTCGACATCTTGCGCAATGTGCCGGGCCTGCAGGTGTCGACGCTCAACCAGGGCGCTTCCGAGAGCGCTTCATTCTGCGCGGCTTTTGCCAGCGCAGGTGAATCGTTGGCCGCGGCTCGGGCAAGTGCACCGTCGCGCTCGCGATGCTGGGCTTGCCAGACCGCCGGACGGCACAGCTGGCCGGTAGCATCCACTTTTCAGGGCCAGGATTTGGCTGCGCTGCGGGAGCCGCAGTGGCGACGCATCCGCGGGACGCAGATCGGTGCTGTCTTCCAGTCGCGGCAGGGCAGTTTCAATCCAACAATGACAATTGGCCCCGTTCACCCACGAGATAGAGAGCGGGAATCTCGACTCGAAGGCCTTCGAATGCAGCTTACTGCGCCCATCTCCTGTCCTGCCTGCGGTAGTAGTCCAAGCCACCCCTGAATCCGGAGGACTCGAAGCTGCCGCTTCAGGCTGCGGGCGATCTCGGGCCGCACCACCACCAGCGCGCCGCCGCCGTCGCTGACCACGCAGCAATCCAGCTTGTGCAGCGGGTCGAACGACGAATTCAGCCATATCGGCAGGCAGTAGCCAAGGCAATGGTCCGCTTGGCTCTGGCAGCTTGGCCAACAGGCCTGCAGTGCGGCTCACCATCCCAAACGGATTGGGTGTAGCAGGGTCAGTGCGAGAACCGGCATCACCTGACGCGGAGTAGAAGACTTCCAGCAACGTGGCTCGAACGTCCCGTTCGAACTCACTTGCTGCCGAACCAGGCTCGGAAAAGTACAGCGCGTAAAAAGACAGATCCTTTTGTCTGTGGAAGAAGCTTGCTCGGTGGCATCGGCGCGCGTCCCATGAGGGGAACGCCCAGCGCCGCTACTGCGCGGAAGCGGTCGGGCCGTAGCTGCGTACTCGGGGGCATCTTGGCCGTGGCGGTGTTGCGAAGGATCGAGGGTTTGGCGTGTGTGGACTTCTTTGCAGTGGCCATTCGATCTCCTTGTAGATGTGTCGCCAACGCACCAAAATTGAGGTTTCGTTCCTGCGCTAAGTGGATTCAAAGGACGCCCAATGGGCAAGTCGCTGTATCCGCGTCACGGCTGTAGTTCGCTGAAAGCTCTCGACCTGTGGCGTACGTTCCGAGTGGCAATCTGTTAAGCCAAGATTTAGCCTCCCTACATTTAGAGATTGCGGCATACTCGCTGCATCTAGATTTAAAGGAACTTCAATGGCAAAGAAGTCGTTCGCTGATCTGCAAGCCGAGATTCAGAAGCTGCAAGCCCAAGCCAATGCGCTGCGTGAAGAAGAAAAGGCCGGTGTGGTGGCCCGCATCCGCGAAGCGATTACCGCCTACGAACTGACGGAGCGTGACCTGTTTGGCACCACGTCCCGTGTTGCTGCCAAGAAGCGGGGCCGCCCGGCCAAGTCGGCCGCCGCACGCGAAGCTGCGTATGCGGACGGAACGGGCAACGTTTGGGGCGGCCGTGGCCCCCGTCCGCGCTGGCTGCGGGAGGCGCTGCAGCAAGGCAAGTCGCTGGAGGACTTTGCCACGGGCGGCCGGCAGTCGACGTCCGGTGGTGCCGACGGCGATGTGGCAACGTCCAGCGGTGGCACCGCCACTGACAACGCGGATCAGCCCGCACGCCGCGGCCGCACGCCGGGCCGCCGACCGGATACAGCCGCCAAGGGCGTTGTCAGCAAGCGGCCCGTGAAGTACCGCGACGCCTCGGGCAACACCTGGAGTGGCCGCGGGCTGCGGCCGAACTGGCTGAAGTCGGCCCTGGCCAACGGCAGCTCGCTCGAGTCGTTCCTGGTCGACGCCTGACCGCCGGGGTTAACCCCGCGTCGGGAAGTGCGACACCCGCTGCACCGACGGCGGGACCTTGCGCGGGGTGGTGAGCCAACCGGGTGGGCGCTGGACAGGTTTGATGGCCGTCGAGGTGCGCAGTGGGCTGTGGCAACTCGGGCACGACCGCACCAAAGAGCTCACCACATCGGTGCATGCAGGACATCGGATCAAGGCCATCGTTTTCTCCCTCACCACAACGGTGCCCAGCATCGCGCAGCCCGCCTGCTGTGCCTATCGCTCAATCGAACGCCCGTAATCTGCAGTCCTGACGCTCAAGCCGTGGGTCGGCGCTCAAAAGCGGCAGCAGGCGTCATCTCGGCTTCGGCCGGCTGCCACGCGATGTTGCGAACCTCGGCCAGCGGCGGCCCGTCGCCCAGCCAACAACGCATGGCCAGCAGCTGGTCCACCGAGCCCTGCAGTTGCACCTCGACCCAGCCGTCTTTCCGGTTGCGCACCCAGCCGGTCACGCCGACCGCCCGCGCAGCCTGCACGCAGGCGTCACGGTAGCCTACGCCTTGCACCCGACCCCGGATGCGGGCAGACCAGCACTCAACCCTACCGTCTGGCGTGCTGTTGTCGTGGGTTGGCACCGGTTCCATGGTCAGTCGGCGCTCATGGGTGTGCAGTGTGCCAGTGGCTCCTGCCGCGAGCTTCCCCCTCTTGCAGGGGTGACCACGCGGGTCGCGCGGACCCCGTTCGGCGAGGTGGCACCGCCGGCATGCACGAGTCCAGGGGTGACCAACACCAGGTGGTTCTGTCATCAGCCTCGGCGTTGTTGGCCGACCCGTCGACGAGGATCAACGGTGTGGGCGGCGTCTCGGTGTCCGCCAGCACTGCCGTGGGAAGCCGTTCAGCCGCTGCCAGGTGATATCGCATCGGCTTGCTGAAACGACGTCCCTCGTGCACCAGTGTGTTCAGCAGCTCCACTTCCCAGGCATTGTCCACCGGCAACCAGGCCGCGGTCGTCAACATGAGCGTGACTTCCACGAGACTCGGCAGCCCGTGCTCCGACAATATTGCGGTGGCCAGCAGCACCAGGTGCAAGCGGTTGTCCGCATTCCAGCTGGCTAGTTCCGCCTCAAAGCGCCGGGTCAGCCGCCGTGCCAGCGCCGCATCGAGCCCAAAAGCCATGTCGGGCAAGTGCTTGAGCACCGCCTGGTGGCCGTAACGCGCCGGCAGCAACTGCTTCAGCTCTGCCAGCACCAGCAGCAGGGGCTGCGGCTGCCCAGGCCGGGGCAGGGCGCTGGCCCATTGCTGGCGTCGGCGCTGCGCCAGTACCTCATGTTGTTCGGCGCTGAAGACCTCGGGCACGTACAGCCGTTGCGCCAATGGCTGACCGCCCACCAGTGTCGTCTGCGCCGCCCGCAGCAAGAGCCGGCGCACCGCAGCCCACTGCCGACGGCCTTCGAAGCCCGGATGCCAGCGGTTCAGCTCCGCCTGCTCCCACAGGTAGTGCAGCACCCCGCGCAACGTCAGCCGGCTGCCCGGGCTGCGCGCACTGCCGCTAGGCTCACCCGCCGTCATCGGCGCCGCGCGCCCGGGCCGCTGACACAGCGCAAAGTCCACCCTCAGCGCTGTACAGCCGGTGGCTAAGTCCTCGCGAATACCCGGTGCCACCTCGCCGCGGCCGGACATCTCGAGGGGCGGTTCGTACGACCCGCAGTCCGGCGCGTGGCAGTGGCCGGTGAACGGCATGCGCTTGACGATGAAGCCGTCGCCCAGGCGCGCGATGTACATCGGCACGCCCCCCGGCTGGCACAAGCAGCGCGGGCGGACATGGCGCAGGTGGCCCTTGGCAAGCGCCTCCTCAAACCCCACCGACCTCGGGCTGACCAGCTCGTCACCCAGGGCGTACCGCGGGACGTCGTCGGGCAGCGCCATGGCCGTGCTCGACTTCAGCGCGCGGGGCTCGTGCGGTCCCGCCCGCGGCTGCGCTCGGGCGGTGCCACCACCGGCCGTTGCGACGGCGCTTCGCGGTCATAAACCGCCACCTTGGGCGCCGGACCGGCGCGTGTGCGTTGCGCCAGCTGCTCGGTGGCCGCGGCCAGCACCGCCTCGCGGCGGGCCTCCGGCACGTTCTTGGCCACCAGGATGGCATCGATGGCGGCCAGCACCGCCTTGCGGCCACCGCCACCGCGGCCGCTGTTGCCTTTCTGGGCATCCGGCGTGGTACCGGGCTGCGCCGCTGTCTGGGGGGCCGCTTCGATGTGGTTGCGCTGGCGGGCGCTGCGTTCCTTGGCCAACACGTCGAGGTCGGCCTTAGTAGGCTCATAGCCCAATGCCTTCACTCCGCGCACGGACGCTTCCAGCCACACCAGCCGCTTGAACTCCTCGTTGCCAGACACGCGCAACGCGCGCCAGTTGCGGGCTTCAGCGACATCGATCATCGACCGGGCCACCGACGGGCTGTTGGTGTCGGTCGACAGCTTGAAAGTGGATTCGGTGAAGGCGACCCGGGTGGTGTCGCCGCGAAACCGGTATTCGGTACGCCCCACCGTCACATCACCCAGGGTCATCGGCGCCCGCTTGATGACGTAGCGGTCCTTCAAGGCCGCCTCCAACTGCGCCAAGCGCACGCTGCGGTCGGCATCGGCATCGATGCGGGGTAGCGGGTTGCTCGGGCGAGATCCGGAAGGGGCTTCGGCCGTGGGCGATGGCGACGGGTCAGGCGTGTTGCCCTGCTGCGGCGCAGCGCGACCCCGTTCCCTCGCTTCGGCCGCCGCCACCAGATCGGGGATCTCATCGCGTGTGGTGGCCAGGGGCGGCGGCCGGGTCGGCACGGCGTCCCGCTGTGGCCCCCGGTGCCACTGACCGTCGACCTTGTCGACCGTGCTGCGATGGCCTTGCGCATCGATCGCCGTGAAGCGCCGGCTGCCCAGCTGCTCCGCCTTGGCCACGATGTCCGGCCAGCGCGTCGCGTGGTACAGCACATCCGCAAACGGGTCGCGCAGCTCGAAGCGTTCAGTGGCAGGTTCGGCAGGGGTCTGGAACCGGGCCTTGGCCACCGTCGCCCGATTGGCGGGCTCGACGCTGCCACCGGCCGCGGCCGGGCGAGAAGGAAGGGGCGCATCGTCCATGACAACCTCACGTCAGAAGTGAAGACAAAGGACCGGGCTCGGGAGGTCGCTGGTCTACGGCGCAGACGCCATGGCGGTCAGTGTTTGTGCGCTGACCGGCACCGGCAGCGTCCGGTACAGCTCGATCTCCACCCGCCGGTTGAGGTCGCGGCCGCTGGGGCTGTCGTTGTCAGCCACGTGGTCACCGGCCGGCTGATAGGTGGTGCGAATGCGCGACGGCTCGATGCCCGCGGCCACCAGCACGTCGCGCACGGCATGGGCCCGTTCCCGCGCGATACGCGCTTCCGCAAAGCTGTCGGTGGTGCCGTCCGTGCGGCCGCGCAGCACGATCAGCGGCGCCTGCCGGGCCAGGGGCACCAGCCCTTGCAGCAGTCCTGCCGGCAAATCCGCCTGGCTGCTGCCAAACGCAAAGCGCACCGTCACCACCGTGTTGCCCTGCGGTACCGCCGGCAGGGCCACCGGCTGCTGCGCCCACTGCACCAGCCGCGTGGTCTGCTGCAGCACCTGCTGCCGCGACTCACTGAGCTCGATGCGGCTGTTGTGCAGCTCATGGCGGCAGCTTTGCAGCTCAACGGCGTCGGGCCGGTTGGCCGGCCGGCGGGGGGCATCGTCGGCGGTGGGCAGGGACGGCGGACTGCTGCAAGCGGCCAGCAGGCCACCGGCCAGCACACAGGGCATCAGCAATCTCATGGCATCTCTCCTTGCAAAGCACGGTCGGCCGGCTGTACCAACGGTTCAACGTGGGCGTCCGGCAGCACACCGTCGTCGTCCGGCTCGGCCTGGACGGCGCCGCCTTCGGTGATGGCCATGTCGAAGAGCGACAACAGCGCATGCGCCAGCGTTTCCTCCGTGCCGTTGAAGCAGTCCGGCAGCGCCTGGTGGTCGATGGCCAGCCGGCTCACGTCCAACGTCTCGTTGGCACCCAACTCGTCCGGCAACACGCGGATGCGCCGCTGCACCTGAGCCAGGTGCAGGTCCAGGTCCATGGCCGGCACGACGGGCGGCTTGCGGAGCCGGGCGAGGAAGACCGGGTCCTGGTGGTAGCGGATCTTTTCGCCGAGGATCGGCTTGCAGTGCTCACACACGACCACCAGCCGTTCGCTGCCCAGCTCCTTGAACTCTTGCGGCAGCAGCAGCGCCCGCCGCTGCTCACTCTCGTTGCGGCTGACACTGCTGGAGCTGCGCCCGCTGAAGGACCGGCTGCGCCCGTGGGATGTCGCCCGCTCGGTGAAGGTGCCCAGCATCGCGCTGTATTCGTCCGCGTCCCGTTGCTCGCGCGGCGCGAACAAGATCTGCAACCCGTGGTTGGTCGCAAAGGTCCGCGCTTCCTTGTCGCCGTACACCGCATCGAGCTGCGACATCGCCTGCACCACGGTCAGCAGCCGCAGGTGGTACCCCGCCAGAAAAGCCGCCGCGGTGCTGATCACCGGCACCCGCCCCATGGCGGTGAACTCGTCGTTGACCAGCAGGCACTGCACGGTCAGGCTGGCATCCTGTTGCGGCAGCTGCTGGGTGTTCAGGCTCACCAGTTGAGAGAAGAACAGGTTCAGCAACGGCCGCGCGCTCAACAAGCGGTTGGGCGGGATGCGCACGAAGATCGACAGCCGCTGGCGCCGCAGGTCCTGCAGCCGGAAGTCGTCGCCGCTGGTGGCGGCGTCGACCACCACGTCCGCAAAGATCGTCAGCGGCGCATGGAAGGTCGCGACCACGCTGGACAGCGTGTTGTCCGAGTTGGACAGCAGCCGCTGCAGCGCGTCGACACACTCGTCGGACAAGGCCGGCAACTGGGCGGTTGCCTGCTCGCGCCGCTGGTGGATCACACCGTTCAGGTGGTCTTTCAGCGGCTGGCCCTGGCCGGACGACTGGCGCAGCATCTCACCGATGGAGCGGGGCAGGGCGGGAGTCTCCAGCAGCAGCAGCCCGAGCCCCAGGAACAGGTTGCGTGCCTGGTCGTTGAAAAACGCCTCCGACGACGTGCCGCTGCCGTCGTTCGGGAAAAACACCTGCCCGATGGTCAGCAGGTCGCCCACCCGGTGCAGCGGCGAGGTCCGCACCGCCGACAGCGGATTCCACCGGTGGCTGCGGCCGTTGTCGTCGAACGGCGAGAAGGCAAACACCTGTTGTCCGCATTCGGCGCGATAACCGGCCGTCAGGTCGTAGTTCTCGCCCTTGATGTCCAGCACGACGACCGAGTCGGGCCAGTTCAGCAGGTTGGGAATCACGACGCCGACACCTTTGCCGCTGCGGGTCGGCGCCGACAGCATCACCGACAGCTGCCCCGGCAGGCTTAGGAAACGCCCGCGGTGGCGGCCAATGAGGATGCTGGGGCCAATGGTGGAGCGGGCGCCAGTCAGCCCCGCACGGGCGACCTCCGAGGGAGTCGCAAAGCGGGCTGCGCCGTGCAAGGCGCGTTTGGGCCGGGCGGCGATCACCAGCGCGATCGGTAGCAGCACGGCAGCGGCGCCGGGCAGCAGGGAAGCCAGCAGCAGCCGTGGCCGGAGCCTAGTGTCGGCGCCGTAGTGCTGCCAGTAGTCCAGGATGCTGGCCCAGCCGGCCTGGCGGGGGTCCTCCCGGCTCAGCAGCAGGAAAACCATGCCGGCCGCTTGCAGCGCACCCGCGGCCAGGACCAGCACCGTCAGCGCCATGAACACGGCCGCCGCGAGCTGCCGGCTGCGCGGCCAGGCCGACATCGGCAGCGCGGCGACGTCGCTCACGCCAGCGCTCCCAGGCCGCGCTGGGCCCGCGGCCGGTACTGCAGCTCGGCCACATGCCGGCCGTGCACATCGCGGTCGAACTGCACGATGACGTCGATCACCGTGTGCAGCAGGCCGTGGATCTCCGGCAGGCTGAGGCCACCACCGGCCGCACTTTCGCGGATCATCAGTGCCATCTGGGACAGCGCCAGCGCGCAGCTGCCCGCGTGCACGCTGGTGATGCTGCCGGGGTGACCGGACGCCGCCAGCCGCACGAACGAAAAACACTCTTCGCCCCGCACCTCGGCCAGGAACAGGCGGTCGGGTTTCATGCGCAGGCTGGCTTCGAGCAGGCTGCGGGCAGTGACCGCGTGTCCGGGCACATTGCGGCTGTAGAACAGGTGCACGACGTTCGGGTGCTCGGGCAGGGTGAGCTCGGCCGTGTCCTCGATCGTGATCAGGCGTTCGTGGTGGGGTACCTCCTCAATCAGCGCTTTCATGAAGGTGGTCTTGCCGGAGCCGGTGCGGCCGCTGACCACGATGGTTCGCCGCGAGCGCACCGCCAGTCGCAGGAAGTCGGCCCAGCGCCCGGCGGCCTGCAAGCCCTGCAGCTCCTGCTCGAGCGGGGAAATCCGTGCGTCGGATCCGGTGGCCACCCGGTCGAACAGGCCCTCGTGGTGCAGCTGGTCCAGCCGCTTGGTCACCGCCGACGGCTTGCGCACGGTGAGGGACACCGTGCCCCGCGGCACGGCCGGTGGGATCACCACCTGCACGCGTTCACCGGTGGGTAATGTGGCCGCCAGCAGTGGCCGCTCGGCATGGATCTGCTGGTCGCAGAAGGTGGCCACCGCGGTGGCCAGCGCCAGGCAGCGGTCGTACGTCATCGCCGGTGCCGCGACGGCCTGCCAGCCGTGCTGGGTCTCGACCAGCAGCTCCCCCGGTCGGTTGACACAGACCTCCAACACACCGGGGGCGTCGAGCGCCATGCGCAGCGGCTGAAGAAAGGTGATGACCGAGGTGGCGTCGCCGCACCAGGTTGAGGGGGTGGCGGTGGTGGCCGGGGTCGGACACGCCGCCGCAGCGGTGTCCCGTGGCGTTGTGTCCTGAGGCGTTGTGAAGCAGTTCATCGGGCCTCCGGCTGCAGCTTGTAGACGCTGGAGAAGTCAACATCGCGCGCGACGTAGATGCCGACGATCGCGCCTTGGTGCTGGGTGATGACCGGCGCGATGTTGATCGTGCTGTCGAGCACCTTCTCTGCGAGCTCGCTGGTGCGGTCGGTGGTCGAGCCCAGCACCACCGTTTCACCGCCCCGCTGGTCGGTTTGGTTCTGCACCACGACTTCGATGGCGTCGTCGATGAGCGAGACCAGCATCGCGGCGCCAATGCGCTCGCGCCAGCGGTTGTCGACGTGGCCCTCCAGGCCGGACTCGCCCAGCGGGCCGGTGGCAGGCGACTCCAGGTCCACCAGCACACCCAGCGGTGTGCGCACGCGGGTCCAGATCACCGGGATGCGGGTGGTGCCCGGTCGCACGCCGGCGACGCGGTACTCGCCGTCGAGGTGGCTGCCGCGTTCGATGAGCAGCACCCGGCCGTCGTCGCTGTAGACGTTGCGCTGCACCTGGCAGCCGACGAGGCCGGCGTTGGCACTGACCACCTTCGTCTTGAGCGCGCAGGTGAAAGCGGTGCCCTTGGGCAGGGTCAGGCTGCGCTGGCCAAGCGACGTGGCTGCCACACGCGGCGTCGAGGATGTGGGCAGCGCGCCGCCGAGCAAGCCGGGGCGGGGCGAAGCCGGGCGGGCGGCGGGAGTTGGACTGTCGCTGGCGAAGCTGGCCGCACCGGCGGACGCCGGGCTGGCGGTCGCGCGCGCTGCGCTGGTCTCCAAGTTCTGCAGCAGGCCTTGCAGCTGCCGCTGGTAGCCGTCCAGGCGCTGGCGGGTGGCGGCCATCGGGTCGTCAGACGCGGGGGCGGGCGTCAGGTTGGCCACGGCACCAGGCCGGCTGGTCAGCAGCAGCACGGGGGCGTCTTCTGGCGCCATGGGCACCGGGCCGCCGCCAGCGCCGCCGGAGGGGCCGGTGCGGCGGACGGGGATCGGCTCGGCCAGCGGCGCGTTGGGGTCGAGGGCCGGAACGAGCGGCACCGGCGCGGCCGCGGGTGGAAGCGATGCGGACGCAGCGGGCGCTGACAGGTCCAGCCGGCGAGGTGGCGCGGTGGCGGCGGACGGCTGTTGGCTGACCGTCGGTGCCGCGGGGCTGCGTGGCGTTTGGAAGCTGTCCAGCCAGCGGTGCAGCCAGACCCCGGCGCCGAGCGCCAAGGTGACGAGCAGCAGCCCAAGCGCAAACAGGCTCTTGCGTGAGATGCGCAGCGGGCTCGTCGTCGCCACGTGCGGGATGCCGGGTTCGCCCGGCAATGGGGTCAGCGTGTTTGGGGCCGATGCCGAAGGCGGCTGCGGTGATGGGGCTTCGTCATCTGGATCCGGGCGCGGGGGAAGGTCAGTCATGGCCGGCTCCGGGAGAGGCAGGGCGGTGGGCCTTGCCGTGGGCTGTTGGAGACTCAGCGTCGGCCTTGAGCCGTCGCTGCACGCCCGGCACGGTGGTGCCGTCCTCGGGCGGTACACCGTCGAGGTCAAACGCGTCGTTCCAGATCCCCACCACCGCCGTGCCCGCGCGCAGCGTCAGGCGCCGGGCCACCCGGTCGACCACCAGCAGGTCGTCTTCCATACGGGCGTTGACCAGGCTCTCGCGGCCATCGCCGAGCACTTGGAACACCGCCGGCACCTCGCGGTGGCCTGCAAAGCGCAGGTAGGTGAAGCGGCCGTCGTCAAAGACCAACGACGGCAGGATGTCCTGAGAGGCGGCGCCTTCGGCGAGGGAGTACGCAGTGTTGCGCACGAACGGCTTGGCAGCCAGTCGCTCGGCGACCAGTGTTTCGGGGGCCGGCAGCGGTGGGAGCCGGCTCGGCGCCAAGGGCACCGGCGTGGTTGCGCCTGCGGGCTGCGGCGGCGGTGCTGGCGGCAAGGGCGCTCGCACGGTCAGGCGGTAGACCGGCAGCTGGCGGCTGTCGTCGACCACCTGCAGGCGGAAGTTGTGCACGCGCCGGTCGGTGACGACAGCCACCGTGTTGGGCGCCCGTGCATCGCTCTTGGGCTTGACGAACACGTGCCGCCCGCCGGGCTGGGCCGCGATGCACCAGACAGCGTCCGGCTTGCTGCAGTCGCCGCCCAGGCCGGCGGCCAGTTCACTGATGGCTTCGCCATCGTCGAGCACGATCAAGGTCACGACGCCACGTTGCACCGGCACGGTGAGCACCACCTGCGGGTCGTAGAACACGTCGCGCAGCCGCGGATCCGCCGAGGCGTTCAGGCCGGTCAGCAGCGCGGCGCAGCAGGTCCATGTGCGTGGCGTCATGGCTTGCCTCCGGCGGCCGGCGCTGTTAGCTCGGGGTCCGACCGGTAGGCGGTCACGACAAAACCCAAGGGGTTCTCCAGCCGGTCGCGTTCATTGGCGAGCACCTTGGGTTGGTACTCAAAGACGACACTCGCCACATGGCGGCTGCTGATCTCCGGGGTCTGGCGGTCGCTGCGGTGCACGACTTTGTCGTAGGTGACGGTGGCGTCGCCGCGGTTGCCGCGGCGCCCGGCGGGGGACAAGCGCACGCCGATGACTTGGATGCGCCACTCCTCGGTAGCGGCCAGCTTCTTGTGCAGGGCGGCCTCGCCTTCGAACTGTCGGTTGTAGTCGGCAAAGACGGTGGGCACCGCCATGCGCGCGACTTGGTCGAAGTCGCGCTGCAGGAACATCCAGCTGTAGCCTTCCCGGGCCCGCACGAACGTGGCCAGGTTGTGTTTGTCGAGGGCGTCGAGCGAGGGGATGGTCTCCTCGGCCAGCCGCTGCTGGATGGTGGTCTCTCCGGTGACCCGGTCGACAACGATCGGGATCTCGACGACCTGGCGCAGTGGGCCTTGCACGAAGACCGCGGCGATGCCGAGCAGGCCCAGCAGTCCGCCGGCCATAGCCACCCGCCAGGCGCGCCGCTCGGAGCGCTCCAGCAGCACCGCGCGGTCGACTTCCCAGTCACGGTTGCGGGCGAACAGCTCGTCGGTGTCAGGCAGTTCTCTTGACGCAGGGTGGGACGTAGTCTCGGCACGACGCGGCAGGGGCGCTTCATCCGCCACGCCGGTGTCATCCGACCATGCGGCGGCGGCGCCTGGGCTCAGGACGGTGGTCATGGGGGCCTCGGTTCAGGGTAGGTAGTCGGCGATGCGGCCGGTGCGGCTCAGCATCTCGTACTGGCGTTCGCGTTCGCGCGAGCGGGCGATGCGCTCCTCGCTGTCGGCCAGGCCCTGGAGCATCTGCAGTTGCGACAGCTCGTGGGCGAGCAAGGCGTTCTCGGCGCCGATGCGGGCTTGGATCTCCTGGACCGACTTCTGATCGGTGGTGGCGTCGATCTGGCCCATCAAGGCTTGGATCTGGTTTAGACGGCCAGCGGCCGAGCGCATGGCGTCCTGCAGCAAGCCCTTGTGCTGGTAGGGCTGCGCCAAAGTGGACTGGCAGGCCAGGCGGGCGTCACCTGTGCGGTCGGCACAGTTGTAGACCATGCCGACGTCCCGCAGCGCCTTGGCGGTGGCGCTCAGCCCGGAGTAGCCGGAGACGTTGACGGCGTTGACGACGTTGTAAGCCTCCGGCGGCACGTAGTTTTTGAGCAGCGGGTTGTTGAGGATGGTGCCCAGGCCGCGCATGCCGTTTAGGCTGTTGATCTGTGCCTGCAACTGGGTGATCTGCTGTACCTGGTTCTGGATGCTGGTGATGTCGTTGGCCACCTGCTGGATGGTTTGGGCCAGGTTGGCCGTGTCGATGACGGGGATGCCTTGGGCGACCGCGGGCCGGGGAAGCAGGGCAGCTGCCGCCATGGCAAACGACAGGCGGGCGAGGGATCGACGCAGGCAGAACATGGCAAGCTCCTTGGTGGCAGCGAAGGTCAGGACTGGCCGCGCAAGGCGGCGCGGCGGTAGGCGGGGGTGCGCGAGACGGCGGAGGCCGCTGCTGCGCTGGCGTGCCCGAGCAGGCCGGCGCCGGCGCGCACGGTGCCCCCCTGACCGGCTGCGGCAGAGGGACTGCGGGCGTGCGAAATCGAGCGCAGGCCGGCGATCATCATGGCGTTCTGCACCATCTGTAGGCCCTGCTGGACGGGGGCACCGCCGGTCAGGGCGGCGGCCAGGCCCGGCGCTTGGAAGCAGATGATGGCCATCAGCACCATGACGACGCAATACTTGAGGGTTTCAGCGACGACGTTGAAGGTGGGTCCGAGAAAGCCGCCTTGGTCTCGCACGGCCTGAACAATCGTTTCGCCAAGGTACATGCTTAGTCCTAACGCGAAGAATGCGAACCAGCCAAGCACAACGGTGTTCAAGACGACCGACAGCCAACTGTCGAAGAAGCGGGCAGTTGGTCGCCAGGCAAGGCAAAGTACGAAGAGCGGCCCTACCGCAATGACAAAAGCCATGAGTAGCTTGGCAAGCGTTACGACGAAGAGCGCGACACACAGGAACACGATCGTTCCTAGTGCAGTGAGAATCGATGCCAAGACAAGGTCAAGTCGCAAGATGCCTGCGTCTTTCAACAGCTCAAGAATGAGTTGCAAGGCCCTCTCAGTGAACGCATCGATCAGTGCGTACGGTGAAGTGACGGCTGAGGCATCTGCCGCTGCTGGGAGGAAAGTTGTGGCGACGCCCAACGCCAGCCCGTTGGCAGCGTCAGAAATGGTTTGGACGTAAAGACCCGACTGCAGCGAGAGCGAAAGGATGATGCCAACCTTGAACACGTTCCAAAGCAGGCTGGGTATCGCTTGGTTGACTTCGCCGCGCGCAATGGCCCAGCCATATAAGCCGATCCACAGAGTCATTCCAGTCAATGCAACTGGTCGGACGCCGGTCATGAGTGAGCTCACTGCACCTAGCACGAAGCCGTCCAGAACCACATCTAATTGGATTCCAAGCCAAGTAAACATGAACGTAGATCCGTTATTGCACGGCGGAGTAAGGCAGCGCCTTAGTGCTGACGCATCTGCTCTGCAGGTTCGGATGCTGGCACTGGAGCCAAATGCCGCCAGACTTAACAATCCAAAGTCGGCTTCTCTTCTCCAACCCGAATGTTGATGACCGGCACGTGGTCGGCCTCGCGTACAGCTCGGTGCATTCTTCGATTCCATTCTGCGTCTCCACCATCCGCCATCCACCTCCAGAGCAACCGGGACGAGCGGCTGGGCATGGCTGAGGCATCAAAGTGTCAGCAGGTTGGGGAGGCGTCTCCACCCGCCGGCTGCCATCCGGCAGGATCTTGACGGCCTCGTTGCCCTTGACAAACTGGGCTGTGGCGGCGGTGGCGGCCAGCAGCAGGCTGGCCACGGCGGTGACAACTGCGGTGGTGTTCATGCGACCCTCCGGACGATGCGCAGCCGACGATCGTGAACCTCTTGCTGAAGCGCGGGAAGCCACTGAAACGGATCGTCACCATGGCGTTCACGCAGCGAGTCGAGCAGTGCCAGGTGCTCGGTGGTGGCCGACAGCACGGTGATGAGGTCATTCAGGCCGGTGAGGTCGAGCTCACAGACGGCGCTGGTCGTTCCCTGCTTGAACAGGAAGCGCCGGCCGCCGTGCTGGCCCAAGCTGCGTACGATCTCGAACTCTGCTTCGCTTAGCCCGAAGCCGCCCATGTACTCCTCGCGCACCGCATCGGTGTTGGCCAGGAAGATCTTGGTCACGCTCTGCTCGACCATGGTCCGCCCGATGGGCTGCCGGAGCACGTCCGAGGGGCTCTGCGTGTCAAAGATCCCCAACCCGTTGTGCTTGCGGATGGTCTTCTGCTGCTGCTTCGCGAAGTCGCTGAAGACCTCGTGGTCCAGCGCCTTCCAGAACTCAGAGATGACGTAGATCAGCCGCTCGCCGGTGATGCGCTCCTGCATCGCTTGCAGCAGCACCATCATCACCGGCGTGCGCACCTCCGGCAGCTCGAGGAAGTCGGTGGTGTCGAAGCCCAGGATCGGTGCGTCGTGCAGCGATTGCAGCTGGTCGTCCGCTTCGTCGAACACCCAGCCGAGTGCCCCGCCGGCGCACCACCGTCCGAGGCGGTCGTACAAGCTGTTGGCGCCCGCCTTGGGCAGGTTCTGTCGCACGGTCGACAGTCGCCGCAGCGCCGCCGGCATGCTGGCGACGGCCTTGACGGCTTCCGCAATGGCCCGCTCGTCGGCCGGCAGCAGTGGCAGCGCCGGCGTATGCAGGCAGGTGCGTACGAGCTGCGCCCAGGCCTGCAGCCGCGCCGGCGTCGCCTCGTGCTGCAGCGGGTTAAGCCCGGTCGGCTGCCCGGCCTGCAGGCGCAGGTACCGGCCGCCGAGCGCCCGGATCGCAATCTCACAGCCCCGGTCCAGGTCGAACAGCACCAGCCGCGGCGCGGGCGTCCACTTGCGCGTCAGCACCAGCAGGAACATCTCTAACGTCGTCTTGCCCACCCCGGTCGAGCCGATGATCAGCGTGTTGCCCGGCAGGGCCTGGTCGCTGCTGTCCTGGCCGGCCGGGCTGCTGTGCAAGTTCAGGTAAAACGGCTGACCGGACGGTGTGCGCAGCAAGGTGAGCGCTTCACCCCACGGGTTGCCGTCGCGCTTGCCGCGGGCGAAGTTGTGCCCGCTGGCCAACGCCGCAAACGCACGCGACGACAGCTTGGCCTCCCGCGGCCGCCACTGCCAGTTACCCGGCCACTGCGCAAACCAGGCCGCGTCGGCCACCAGGTCCACCGGGGCCATCTGCAGGCTGGAGGATTCGCCCACCGCCCCGATGGCCTGTGCCGCCCGGCGGCCGGCGTCGGCGACATCGTCGCCAAACACCACCAGGCTGTAGTGGTACTCCCCCATGCAGAACTGGCCATCCCCCAGGTCGTTCAGCGCCGCGTCCATGTCGGCCACTTGAGTGGCCACGACGTCGTCGCTGGCGATCAACTGGTCGCGCTGCAGCGTCAGCGCCCGCAGGGCATCCCGCCGCGGCAAGATCGAAAAGCTCTGCGTCTCGATGAACTCGCTGGCCTCGTAGAGCAGGGCATTCAGCACACCCGGCTCCACGGCGTCGGCGTACTCCTTGATGTCCACCAGCGCGGCGTAGCGGCGGATACCGCCGTGGCGCAGCTCGAGCTTGTCGCCGCCGAAGGACAGCCGGGTAGTCGGCAGCGTGCGGTACAGCGGCCCGGCGGCCAGCGGCACCGGGCGCCAGCAGCCATTGACCAGGTAGCCAAGGAATTCGGCCACTTCAGAGTACAGCCGGCCCTGGTGCTCCCGGGCACCGAGCAGCTGCGGCCCGAAACTGCGCAGCACGCGTTCGACCAGCGCCGAGCGTTCGGCCATCTCGACTAGGGCGTCGGCCTGCTGGCGGGCGATGGCGTCGCGGGTGCGCTGGGTCAACTGCAAGGCGCGGCCGACTCGGGACACGGTGGGCCGGTAGACCAGCGTCAGGTACAGCTCGTTGCTCATCATGCGCCGGGCTCCGAGGCGGTCCTGGTAGGCACGGGAGAGGTCCTGCGCAAACCCAGGCTCGGCCGGGTCGGCGAGGCGGTCGGACACCACCCGGTGCAGCCGGTGCGTCCAGACGGCCCAGTGGCCCCCGGCTAGGTTGCGCAGCAGGCTGGACAGCGCCTCGTGGCGCTCGGCGATCACCGGCTCATCGGCGCACTCAAACGGGATGCCGTCCAGCCGCCAGACCCGCAGGTAGTCGCCGCCCCGGGTCAGCACGTCGTTGGGCGTCAGCACCGAAGAGAAGGGAATGAAACGCGACAGCGGGTTCTCCACCTGCGCCTGCTGCCAGCAACGCGGGTGCAGGACGTGGGACACCGGCCGGCGCCGCACTCGGCGTGGGGCGGGCCGCTGCGGGCCCTCAGCGGCGGTAAGCATCACGGGCTCCCCGGTAAAGGGTGGGTGCATAGCTGCGCGACTGCCAGAAGCGCTGGTTGCGCTGCGGCCAACGCAGCTTGAGCGCCAGGTAGGCCTGCCAGAAACTCTGGTCGTCCTGGGCGGTGACCAGGCGCATGGCCGCCAACGCCGGCACCCAGGCCAGCGCCACGCCGAGCGCGATCCAGCCGCTGAGGAGCAGGCCGCCCCATAGCATCAGCAGGAACCCGGTGCCCAGCACCAGCACCAGCGGCACCAGCGGGATGCCCAGCTTCATGGCCGGACGCGTGGCGCCCTTGTAGATGACCTCGGCGTTCACGGCGAGGCCTCAGTTGACGATGTAGGCCGCGAAGGCGCCGGCGCCACCGACCAGCGTGCCGCCGATCAGCACATTGGCCACGTCGGACAGGCGGGCGCCCTGGAAGATCATTTTGAAGCCCGCCCAGATGATGGCGATGGTGACCACTGCCACCGAGATGGTCACCAGAATGGTGTTGATGTTGACGACGGTGGTGTTGACCTTGTCGAAGCCCTGGGCACGCACGGCGGCGGCCACCATTGGCAGGACGACGAACTTGGCGATGCGGGCGCAGCGGACAGATCGGCTCATGATGGCTCCTTCGGGAAGAAAGGCGGGACAGGGGAGGTGGCCGGCAATGCCCGGATAGCGGTGCGGACGCGGTGCACGTAGCCGTGCTGGAAACCGGTGGAGAAGTTGCTGCTGTAGTAGCAGGACAGCGAGCGCTGCAGGGCCTGCTGCGTAGAAGCAAGGGAAGGCGAACCCGCATCGCGGACAGTCGCCTTGCCAAAACACTCCAGCAGGACCGTCTGCATGGCCGCTAGATTGCGGCAGGGCTCGAAGGCGGTGTCGAGTGACAGGCCGAGGCGGGGCAGGTTGCGCACGTTGATCTGCCCGAGCCCGACACTGAAGTTCCAGCCGGCGGCGTGCAGGGCACGCGCGGTCGCCAGCGCTTCTGCGGCGTTGCGGGGCTGGTGCTGGAGGGCGCCGCCCACCACGCCGATGGCCCAGGGGTTGAAGCTGCTCTCCGTGCGCAGCAACGCCAGTGCCGTGCTGCTGTGCACCTGGGGTGCACACGTCAGCAGTAGAGGGACGAGCCAAGTGGGGGCCATGGTCGTCTCACGGTGCCGTTGGGTCGGGGACAACAGGTGGCTGCGCGGCCACCCAAGCCGCGTAGTCGTCCTCGAAGCGGCGGTTCCAAGAACCCAGTTGGGCCTGGGCCGCGGGACTGAACTCACTGACGGCCTCACCGTCACGGCGCCACCAGGTGCGCACAAACGGCTCGCCGCGGATGGACACCGACACCGCGCCTTCAAAGGCACAGTCGTATTGCGTGCTGTTCTCGGTGTCGAACGACGAGACGTACTGCGGCGGGCAGAAGTCCGGTGCACTCGCCCACTGGTGTGCGGCGCTGTTGCCAGCGCCAGCCATGGCACACGTGGGGAACGGCCTGCCGAGCGCCAGGTCGCGAAACAGCTGGCGGACGGGCGGAACGCACTGCGGGATCGCTTGCCAGCTGGGTGCGGCCAGGCAGAGTAGGACGAGACAGCCGTCGACGGCGAGGCACGGGAAAACAAGGGTAAGTCCCACAAGAGACACCGCTGCTTTCAGCGGCGGCGAAGAATGGAATCTGAATGAGGTTGAGATCTGCGATTGCATAAGTCATTCCTTCAGAACGAACTCTCTGGCCGCAAGGGACGCAATCTGCTGATAAGTCGCCGATTGAAGTTCCGTCTGGAGAAGCGGTTGCATCTAGTAGCCGTACGACATAGCGAAGCGAAAACGATGAGCTATCTTTAGGCGGCTGGAGGTGTGGCCTCTGAGCAAGGCAGGAGATGACCCTGCTAGGTCCTACAGTCAGCATTGTTGGTTGAAGCAACTTCCGACGGGGGCGAACGCTTTCTTTTGTGGACGCAGCGGTCCAGACCTTTGCTTTTGATGTGATTGCTCAACGGGGTCCGAATGCAACGGATGGCTTCAGTGTTCTCCCCAGTGAAATAGCGGAGAGATGAGTCATGCGAAACGTTATTTGGATCGACATGCATGGCCGTTACTCGTGTTGGGCAAATGTATGCGTTCAATATAGGCACTTGCAGTGACTCATCAGCATATGAAAAAGCGGAAAATTTCAGCGGTGGATGAGGCGTGATCGCGAGCTGATCGCAGCCTGCAGCGAATGACTGGACAGGCGACGCGGCAAACAGCGGCCCATGGCGTTGCATGTTGTTGCAACTTGCTGATTTCTCTGGTAGAAATTGTGCGTGCGGGCTCGGCAGGCATACGTTAGCTTCGTAGCTGCGTCCGGAACGCTGTGAGACGATGTTCTCAATACAGTGCGCTGCCACCTGACAGGTTGCGAGGTGCTATATGGCTGACTTTTCCGTCCCTTGTCCGCGGTGCGGCGCACCCAAAGAAGATGCGTTCGAGGTCATGTCGAGGGGCCGGTCTGATTGGACGCAGTGCCCTAGCTGCCTATCAGAGTTTCGCTATCTGATCTTGCTGTGCGATGGTTGCGATGAAGAGTCGCCCTTCACGTGGACGAGCGCCAGGGAGGGGAAGTGTTTCTCCGGCTTGGTGTGTCACTCGTGCGGACGAGCGTTAGCCAATCATGAAGAACCGACTGCATCAATGCCAGCCAGCAGCGAGTGACTGCCAACCGCAGCTTTCGCTGACTAGCGATGACGGCGCTCTGACCTTCAGAGTCAATAGCGCTGATGGCGTTGTACTAGTTGAACGCGAAGAGGCCCTTGGGTGTCTCCGAACGTTCACATACTTAATGCGCTTCTGCGACATCGACAGCTTCGAGAGCGTGCATGCGGCAGATGAGATGCGATACCGCCATCCGCACTTATACGTGAGACTACGTCACGTCGTGGAAGGTCTGCTCAATGATCAAAGCGCATTCGATTGAGGCCGCATGTGATGTGCGCCGGATCTTAGAGATCGTTCGGCAGATCAACGGCTGTGAGAGTCCGCCCGACGTGCATCGCCTGTTTGTTGATGCTGCCGGTCAATTAGGAGCCGAACAGGCTGTGTTTGTAAGCTACTTAAGAGACGAAGAGTCACACGAGAGCTATTACTTCATGCTGGCGGCAGATGCTCGATGGTGTTTGGAGTACAAATTGCGATGCCGCTACTCAACTGACCCTTGGCTTGTCTATGCATCTACACATAGCGAGCCAGTACCGGCGACTGCGATCTCCGTTCAAACTTCCGAGCAGCATGCCGCTGTCGAACTCGCCAGAAAATATGGAATGGTGTCCGTGTGCATTGCACCAGCGCCTTCAGTAGGCCACTGCGCGCGAGTTGGCATGTTGGCGCTTGGATCTCAGACGGTTGGTCGGTTTGACGGTGTGGGATTTGATGAGGTGCGAGTGTTGGCTCGTGCGCTCTCGGTCGAGCTTCATGACTGGTGGAGTCGCTTCATTCGTGCTTCTACAGTTCGCAAGATTGGCCTCAGTGATCTGGATCTGGATATGCTGAGGCTTGAGATGGCAGGACACGGCACTAAGGCCGTTGCAGTGACGCTTGGTGTCAGCGAACCGACGATCAACACGCGCTGGCAGCGGCTTAACGCAAAGCTAGGCGTTCCCCAGCGACGACACGCGGCAAGCGTCGCCGCCAGACTCGGGCTTGTGTAGGAGGCGTCATGAGGGCAGTCGGCTACATCCTTGTGTTCTCTCCCTTTACCCTGCTACTCACGGGACAGCTTTGGAACATCCCTTGGCTAGCGTTTGCGGTGATCTTCGGCGTGGGTCCTCTTTTAAGATCGTTGACGGGGAACGTGCCGGAACGAACCGTTCTATGGAGTGAGCGAACGGCGGGCTTGCTTGATCGGCTCCCGATCGTTTACGCCGTGTTCGCCACCTTGGCGACGGTGACCTCGATCGTGCTTCTGAGCCGCGATGGCGTGCCGGGATCGCTTGGGTTCTGGTACGGGGCTAGTCTGTGGACGTGCTGCTTCTTCGCTGTGGTTGTTGCGCACGAGTTGATCCATCAAAGCACACAACGACGCCGCCTCGGTCAGGCTCTTGCCGCGATAGCAGGCTACCCACTGCTCCTTCATGAGCATTTGATGCATCACAGCACATCTGGCAATGTTGAATTGGCCGAATGGCCGCGCCTCGATGAGTCTGTCTGGCGCTTTACCATGCGCCGCACCGTGCGTGTCTGGCGGTCCACAGTCGAGCACAATGCCCTACAAGCCAGGCGCCGAGGCCGGGGCATCCTCTTAGGCGGTGCAGCGGAAGCATTGGCCTTGACGTCCTTCACAGCCGTGGGCTTCCTTTGGGCCGCTGGATTACACGGTCTGTTGATTTATCTTGGTGTTGCTGTTGCCCTTCACTTTGGCGTACAGGCGGTGACCTATCTTCAACACTGGGGATTGGGCGTGGACAGCGTCGCTGACGCTGACCAAGGTCGGTACGCTTGGGAGGATCGATGCCAGTTCCAGGGTTGGCTAATGTTGAACTTGGCGCTCCACCATGCTCACCATCAGGAGTCCCGGCTTCCGTACTACCGCGTCGTCCCCTATCGCGGCTCACCCAGGCTGCCGGCTGGTTATGTGCTGCTGCTTCTGACGTCGTTTGTGCCGCCTATTTGGAGATGGCTGTTGCTTCCTGCACTCAGGTCGTGGAAGGTCGATCCTCTACGCCATGTAGAACCGCAAGGCTGGCGGCTGGTGTGCCTGCCGCAGCATTTCGAGAAACAGTCGCTTTAGGTGTTGCTCGCCGATGTCAAACTTGAGGCCGCGTCGCGCAACTGGTTAGTATCTGTGGGGTCAAGTCGGAGGTGCTCAGAGCTATATGGTCGCGAACCTTTGCGACTGCTTCGCACATAGCTTGGGTCGTAGTGTGCGACCAGCACGCGTTCGAACAGCTTGTCAACTTGATGTGTCTTTGCCAGCTGCTGCCAGCACTGCAACTCTTCGTTGCCAATCAACGGCTTAAGGGGGGCCAGCTGGCGCACCATGGACTCGGGGTCTAACACGTAGTTCGGATAAGTCTGGCGAAGAACTCGGATCCTTGCCTCCATCGGGCTCGTTACTTCTACCAAAGGCGAAGTTTGTATCGCTTCGTAGATGCTCTGCGGAATCTGTAGTCGCCCAATCTTCTTACTTTCTGCTTCCACCCAGACGGTGCGCCTTATATCGAAGGAGCGCAGCAGTGAAAACAGGTTGCTGTCGAACATCTTCTGTGTTGGCTGACTACGGTCCGGCAACGCTCCGATCAGAGATCCGCGGTGTGCAGCCAAGTCTTCAAGATCAAGCACTTGCTCACCTTGCGCCTTCAACTCTTGCAGGAGAAGCGTTTTCCCGCATCCCGTCAAACCGGAGATGACGCGATAACGGTACTTTGCGGGTGCGGACTCTAATCCAGCTCTGACCCATGACCTGTACGCCTTCCAACCGCCTTTGACAACGTCTGTGCGATAGCCAATGTTCCGAAGCATATCGGCCCACACCTTGCTTCGCTTCCCGCCTCGGAAGCAGTACACGAGGAACCTAGCGTCTCGCCCATATCGCGAGATCCTAGCCTCCAGATGAGTCGCGATGTTGTGAAGGGCGTATCTCGCACCCACAAGGTACGCGGAGTGTGGGTTGACTGCATGCAGAGTGCCGACTTCAGCGAACTCAGCGTCGGAAACTACCGGTAGATTTATTGCGCCAGGAACATGGTCTGCGGCAAACTCCCGGGGAGTTCTCGCATCGATGACGAGTGTGTAGCTACTGAAGTCGTCAACCTCGAACCATGTTGGCTGGCTAAGTTCTGCAGGGCGCCCTGTAGGCTCAGCAGTGGTTGAGGAACGAGAGAACGTGCCTGCTTCGTCATCGTCGTGCGTCATATTCGCCTCATTTTATGCTGCTGTAGTAGCGAGCTTTTATGAAGTCGGTTGGCCCGTGTCAAGCGGCATACAGAACAAAGCGGTTGCAGAAAAGCACGGTCGGCGGACGACGGTTGAAGTGTTGATCCCGGTAAACCGAGGGTGGCGTGGCGCACTGGACTTCACTGCGGAACTCACTCCTAAGTATCGGGCAGTGTAGGTGCTGAGGAGCAGGGCTTGATCTCGCTGCCAACTGCGCCTATTAACAAGGAAGGCGGGCAGTCGGTGCACAACACGCCTGGCGGCAGGGTTAGGCCGACGTCGTTAATGCTGAGTTGCCAGCACGATTTGGCCGATGGGTGGCGAACCCGCACCCTTAGAGGCAGGATGGAGAGCGTATGTGGCTGCTTTTGACTCGTGAACCCCGGCCGGACGCACGAGACTGGCCCGGCCGGCGACTGCTCGCGGCCGTTGATGCGGTCGCATTGCCGTTTGTGTGGGTGGTGCTCCTGCGGCAACTATCGCAGCCTGTGGAGCTTGTAGAGCCGTTCGTTGCTTCACTGGCAATATTGATCGGTTTCGGACGCCTTCGCCGCGCCGTTTGGATGAATCACCGTTACTGGTTCACAACTTGGCGGTGGGGCAAGGTGGCCGCGGCGATGGTGCTTGCTGGAACTTTGTTTAGGGCCATGCTGGTCAGCTTCGCGTAGCGTCATCTTCGCAAGCCGCTGTGGCATGAAACTAAAGACCCTTGAGTCGCCAGCCGCCCCACCTCGACTTGCAGTGCCGCGGTGCCGCGGTGCTGCGGGGCCGTGCCATGTGCCTGCGAGTAGGGGCACTTATGCAACGCATTGCACAGCGCTGCACACACAACGATAGATTCGAGGAGCAGGTCCTGGCCGAACGCCACCAGCCCGGCGCTGTAGTGGCGGATGTCTGTCTGGCCTGATGGCCTGAGTGCGAGCTACTTCGCCCGTGGCATGGTCACCACGTTGCAGGTGCTCAAAAAGTCGGTCCAAGCCTGCAGAAGCGTGCGCCGCTCGTCGGCGAAGCCGGCTCTGTTGTAGGCGCGGCGCACTCGGTTGCCCTCTTCATGGGCCAGACACGCCTCGATGACATCGGGCCGACCCGCTCCGGTCTCGTTGGCCCAAGTGCTGAACGTCGCTCGGCACAGGCCGTGCACGGTGGTCCGCTCGCGCTCGCCCATGCGGCCAAGCACGGCCAGCAGCGCCATGTTGGAGAGCGGCCCGCCGTCGAGCCGCGGGCTGGGGAACACGTAGGCCTTGCCGAGTTGCTGGAGGTCACGCAGTAGCGACACCGCGCGAGGCGTCAGGTAAACCGCGTGATCCTCGCCGGCTTTCATGCGCGCCGCGGGGACTACCCACAGCGCGGTGTCGAGGTCGATTTCCTGCCAGGTGGCGCCTATCACCTCGCTGGTTCGGGCGGCCGTCAAGATCGCGAACTCCAATGCTCGGGCCGCTACGCCTTCGGCAGCACGCAGCCGGCACATGAATTCGGGCGCTTCGCGGTAGGGCAAGGCGGCGAACTGCCCCCGTTCGCGCCGAGGCATGCCCTCACGCACTTTGCGCCGGACCGCGGCTGCGGGGTTTGTGCTGCACCAGCCGTGGAAACTGGCGTCCTCAAAGACGGCGTCCAATCGCTGGCGGATGCGCTGCACCGTCTCTTGAAGCCGGGCATCGGCGGTCAAGTTGCGCGCACGTTCGTGCGGCTGGATCGCTGTCAGCGCGGTCAGCAGCGCTGGTGCGGTGATGGTGCTGACCGGCGCGTGCCACAGCGCCGCCGGCATGTGATTCTCCAGGCTACTGATCCACTGCGCCGCGTGCTTAGGCGTGCGGCTCGGCTCGATCACGCGCTGGTGGTAGTCACGCGCTGCGCGGGCCAGAGTCATTGCCTGCTGCGTCTTGGCCGCCTTCACCTGCTCTACGGCCTCGCGCTGCACAACTCGACGCTGGTCACGCTCGTCGATGGGGTCGACGCCGCGTTGCAGTAGGGTGCGCGCCTCCGCGGCCAGTTCCCGGGCGCAGGTCAACGACAGACCGGTCTGGGCGGGGTTGGATCGGTGAACAGGGCCGAGGCCCATCTCGCGGCGCTTGCCGGTTGCCGCTGTATAGCGGAACACCCATGTGGCGCTGCCGCCACGTGCTCTCAGCATCAGGTTGCCGCCGTCGGAATGGTCGCCGTCACCGGCGGTTTGAACCGCGCGCACCGAAAGCAAGTGCAGTCGCGCCGGCAGGCGCTTGCGTGGCATGTGGGATTTCCTTGTCCGCCAGTCTGTCCGCCGGCTAGCGCTGCATTTGCTGTCGCGCTATCGGCACCGTATGTCACGGCGTAGCAGTCTGGGATCAGGAGAAAAAGCAGTCAAATCAACTACTTAGGTGTGCTGTCTGTCGCGTACTGTCGCCGTACAGACAGAGTATTCCGGCGGAAGCGGTGAGATTCGAACTCACGGGCCCTTGCGAGCCGCCGGTTTTCAAGACCGGTGCAATCGACCACTCTGCCACGCTTCCTTGGTCGCCCGGGCGGCATTCTCGCTCAAGCGGGCATCACCCCGGCAGGGCCGCCTGCGCGCACTGCACCTGATGCACTTCATGCCGCCCGCCGTCCACCCGCATCGCGGTGAGGGCGCCGCCCCAGACGCAGCCCGAATCCAGGCACAGCAGATCCGGGCGCTGGGTGAAGCCCAGGGTGGACCAGTGGCCGAAGGCCACCTTCACGCCGGCCGTGGCGCGGCCGGGCACGTCGAACCAGGGATGGTGGCCGTCCGGGGCGGCGCCGGCGCCGTCCTTGGTCTTGAAGTCCAGCGTGCCATCGTCGGTGCAGAAACGGATGCGCGTGAGCACGTTCACCACGAAGCGCAGCCGGTCGTGGCCGGCCAGGTCCTCGTGCCAGCGGCGCGGCTCGTTGCCGTACATCGCCGCCAGGAAGGCGGCCAGGTCGGGGCCGCGCAGCATGGCTTCCACCTCGCCGGCCAGCGCCAGCGTGGTGGCGGCGTCCCACTGCGGCACCACGCCGGCATGCACGCACAGCCAACCGCTGTCCATCAGCGCGAGAGGGCGCTGGCGCAGCCACTCGATCCATTGCGCGCGCTTCGGGTCGGCCAGGATGTCGCCCAGCGTGTCGCTGCGGTGCAGCGGCCGGATGCCGTGCGCCACCGCCAGCAGGTGCAGGTCGTGGTTGCCCAGCAGCGCCTCGGCCGAACTGCCCAGCGCATGCAGCCGGCGCAGCGTGTCCAGCGATCGGGGCCCGCGGTTGACGATGTCGCCCAGCACCGTGAGGTGGTCGCGCGAGGGGGAGAAGGCGATCTCGTCGAGCAGCCGCTCGAGCGCGTCGCAGCAGCCTTGCAGGTCGCCGATGAGGTAGTGCATGGGGTGATTCTGCTACGCTGGGCTGCCCTGCTACCCGGTGCCGCTGCGTCTGCGCACAGCGGCATTTTCTTGAATGGACATCGCGTTACTCGTCTGCCTCATCCTGATCAACGGGCTGTTCGCCATGTCGGAGATGGCCCTGGCCTCCAGCCGCAAGGCCCGGCTGCAGGTGATGGTGGAGGGCAACGAACCCGGCGCCCGCACGGCGATGGTGCTGCACGACGATCCCACGCGCTTCCTGTCCACGGTGCAGATCGGCATCACCTCCATCGGCGTGCTCAACGGCATCGTGGGTGAATCGGCCTTCGCCGGCCCGCTGGCGGAGTGGATGCTGCAGCGCTTCGACATGCCCGAGCGCGTGGCCGGCATCACCGCCACCGCGCTGGTGGTGATGGTGATCACCTTTGCCACCATCATCTTCGGCGAACTGGTGCCCAAGCGGCTGGGGCAGATGTTCCCCGAGCGCATCGCGCGCCTGGTGTCGCGGCCGATGCTGTGGCTGGCCATCGCCACCCGGCCCTTCGTGGCGCTGCTGTCCTTCAGCACCGAAGGCATGCTGCGGCTGCTGGGCATCAAGGCCGGGCCCAGCCGCAGCGTGACCGAGGAGGAGATCGCCGCCAGCCTGGAAGAGGGCCTGGACGCCGGCATCATCGAGCACCAGGAGCACCAGATGGTGCGCAACGTGTTCCGGCTGGACGACCGCCAGGTGGGCTCGATGATGATCCCGCGCAACGAGATCGAATGGCTGGACGTCAATGCGCCGATGGAGCACACGCTGGCGCAGATGGCCAGCGGCGGCCACACCCGCTACCCGGTGTGCCGCGGCGGCATGCAGGACGTGATCGGCGTGGTGTCGGCGCAAAGCCTGCTGCCGGCACTGGCGCGCGGCCAGTCGGCCACGCTCACCGAGCACCTGGCGCCGCCGGTCTTCGTGCCGGAGACGCTGTCGGGCATGGAACTGCTGGAGCACTTCCGCGCCTCGGGCGCGGAGCTGGTGTTCGTGGTGGACGAATACGGCGAGGTGCAGGGTGTGATCACCGTGCGCGACGTGCTGGAGGCCATCACCGGCGAGTTCGGCGCGCCCACCGACGAGGACGCCTGGGCCGTGCCGCGCGACGACGGCACCTGGCTGCTGGACGGCCTGATTCCCGTGCCCGAGCTGAAGGACCGCCTGCACCTGAAGGAGCTGCCCGAGGAGGACCGGGGCCGCTACAACACGCTGGCTGGCATGATCATGCTGCTGCTGGGCCGGCTGCCCCGCACCGCCGACAAGGTGGAGTGGAACGGCTGGCTGTTCGAGGTGGTCGACCTCGATGGCAAGCGTGTCGACAAGGTGCTGGTGAGCCGCCTGCCCCCATCTGAAGAAGAGACCGAAGAATGATCCATCCTGCCCTGCACAAGAACCCGGTTGCGCTGGACCGCGACCAGCACCGCACGCTGCGCGTGCGCCAGGACTACGCCGATGTCTCGCACACCGCGGCGCTGAACTCCATGTTCCTCACCGCGGTGGAGTTTGCGGACGCCTGCAAGGAATACCCCATCGTCTTCGTGCGCGCCGGCACCGACCCGCAGACGCAGAAGCCCGACATCGCGCCGGTGGCCGTGTTCGGCCTGACGCCGGACGAGAACCTGTTTGCCGACGGCACCCGGTGGCAGGCCGACTACGTGCCCGCGGTGCTGCGGGCCTATCCCTTCGCGATGGCGCAGCTCAACGAGCAGAACTACGCCGTGTGCATCGCCCGCGAATGGCCCGGCTTCTCCGAGACCGAGGGCACGCCGCTGTTCGAGGCCGATGGCAAGCCCACGGCCTACCTGACGGAGATGCAGCAGTTCCTGGAGAAGCTGGAGCTGGAGGTGCAGCGCACCCGGCTGGTGGGCCAGAAGCTGGTGGAGCTGGAGCTGCTGCGCGACATGCGCTTCGACGCCACGCTGCCCGACGGCAACAAGCTCACCGTCGACGGCTTCCTGGCCATCGACGAAGCCAAGTTCGCCGCGCTGCCCGACGACAAGGTGCTGGACCTGCACCGCAGCGGCATCCTGGGCCTGATCAATGCGCACCAGCTCTCGCTGGGCAACATGACGCGGCTGATCCAGCGCCGGGGCCGCCGCACCGCCAACGCCTGATCCCGGCGCGCCCTGTGCGCTCTGCGCACGGCGCGGCCGCGGCGGGGGCTAGCATCGGCCGCGCACAAGGGCCGCAGGGGCGGCCGCAGGAGCAGCAGGCATGTCGGGTTTCGCCTTCGAAGGCTTTTTGTCCACGCCGCAGATGCTGGCCGTGTTCGGCGAGGCGTCGGTCATCCAGTCGATGATGGACTTCGAGGCCGCGCTGGCACGGGCCGAGGCCGCGGTGGGCCTGATCCCGCAGGCCGCGGCGACCGCGATCGCCGGCGTGTGCCGGGCCGAGCTGTACGACGTGCCGGCCCTGGTGGCCGCCAGCGGCCGCGCCGGCAGCCTGGCCATCCCGCTGGTCAAGCGCCTGACCGACACGGTGGCGCTGTTCGATGCCCAGGCCGCCCAGGTAGTGCACTGGGGAGGCACCAGCCAGGACGTGATCGACACCGGCATGGTGCTGCTCACCCGCCGTGCGCTGGCGCTGATCGACGACGACCTCTCCGCGCTGAATGCCGCGCTGCTGGCGCTGGCCGCGCAGCATGCGGGCACCCCGGTGATGGGCCGCACGTTGATGCAGCCGGCCTCGGTGGTGAGCTTCGGCTTCAAGGTGCTGGAATGGGCCACGCCGCTGGTGCGCTGCCAGCAACGGCTGCATGCGCAGGCCGCGCGTGCGCTGCAGCTGCAGTTCGGCGGCGCCGTGGGCACGCTGGCCACGCTGGGCGAACACGGCCCCGCGGTGGCGCAGCACATGGCCACCCAGCTGGGCCTGCCGCCGTGGCAGGGCGCCTGGCACACCCAGCGCGACGACTGGGTGGCGCTCGGCTGCGAGCTGGGCGTGCTGGTGGGTGCGCTGGGCAAGTTCGCGCGCGACCTGTCGCTGATGAGCCAGGGCGAGATCGGCGAGCTGGCCGAGCCCACCGGCGCCGGCCGCGGCGGCTCCACCGCCTTGCCGCACAAGCGCAATCCGGTGGCCAGCATGGTGGCGCTGGCCGCCGCCCAGCGCACGCCGCACCGCGTGGCCGCATTGCTCGGCGCCATGGGGCAGGAGCATGAGCGCGGCCTGGGCAACTGGCAGGCGGAGCTGGCCGAATGGGCGGGCCTGTTCATCAGCGCGCATGGCGCGGTGCATGCGCTGGCCGAAGCGGCCGCCGGCCTGCAGGTGCATCCGCAGCGCATGCGGGGCCACATCGAGGCGCTGCAGGGCCTGGTGAGCGCCGAGGCCTGCACCACGCGGCTGGCCGGCGCCATCGGCAAGCCGGAGGCACAACGATTGCTGGAGCAGCTCTCGCAGCAGGTGATGGCCGAGGGCCGCCACCTGCGCGAGCTGGTGCAGCAGGCGGTGCAGGCCGATGCCCGGCTGCGCGAGGCTGTGCCCGCCGCGGAGATCGACCGCCTGTTCGATCCCGACCACGCGGCGCAGCCGGCCGCCCGGCGCACGCAGGAACAGCTGGCCCGGCTGCAGCCGCTGGCCGCGCAGCTCGCCGCCGCCCGACCCTTTGCCGATGCGGCATCCCCCACCGACCCTACACAGCAGGAACAAGCATGAGTGCTCGCCAGGATGATTTCGACCGCGGCCTGAAGAACCGCCGCGCGGTGCTGGGCGACGCCTGGGTGGACAAGTCCACCGCCGGCGCCACCGCCTTCAATGCCGAGTTCCAGGACCTGATCACCCGCTTCGCCTGGAACGACATCTGGGGCCGCCCGGGCCTGGACCACACCACGCGCCGGCTGCTGGTGCTGGGCATGACGATGGGCCTGGCGCGCTGGGAGGAATTCGAGCTGCACTGCGGCGCCGCTATCCGCGGCGGCGTGCCGCTGGAGACGATCAAGGAGACGCTGATGCAGGGCGCCATCTACTGCGGCGTGCCGGCGGCCAACACCGCCTTCAAGATCACCATGGACATCCTGAAGAAGGAAGGCCTGCTGCCCGAGCCCGCGCCGCTGACCACCGGCCCGCGGGTGCAGCTGCACCACACCTTCAGCCAGCCGCAGCTGCGCGTGGCGCTGCAGGGCACCGAGACCGGCCTGCCCATCGTGCTCAGCCATGCGCTGGGCCTGGACCTGCACATGTGGGACGACCTGGCCGCCGAGCTGGGCAGGAGCCACCCGGTGCTGCGCTACGACCACCGCGGCCATGGCGGCTCGGCGGTGCCCGATGCCGCCTTCAGCCTGGACGACATGGTGGACGACGCCGCCCGCGTCATCCGCGAATGGGGCCGCGGGCCGGTGCTGTTCGTGGGCCTGTCGATGGGCGCGATGGTGGCCCAGGGCCTGGCCATCCGCCATCCGGAGTTGGTCAGGGGCCTGGTGCTGGCCAACACCACCGCGCAATACCCCGACACCGCCAAGACCGCCTGGGTGCAGCGCATCGAGGCGGTGAAGGCCGGCGGCATGGCCGCGGTGGCCGACATGGTGGTGCAGCGCTACCTGCATGGAGACCACCGGCAGGCGCATCCGGCGCAGGCCGAGGCCCTGCGCGGCACGCTGCTGCGCACCTCGGCCACCGGTTATGCGGCCGCCTGCACCGCGGTGATGGCGGTGGACTGGCTGGGCCAGCTGGACCAGGTGGCCGTGCCCACGCTGGTGATCGCCGGTGCCCGCGATGCCGGCGCCACGCCCGAGATGGCGCAGGCCATCGCCGAGCGCATCCCGGGCGCCGCGCTGGAGGTGCTGCCGCAGGCCAGCCACCTCAGCGTGCAGGAAGCGCCGGCCGAGTTCACGCGGCTGCTGCAGGCCTTCATCGAGCGCGTGCGCAAAGAGGCTTGATGGCACATTCCGCAGCGGTCGACGACGGCAGCAGCGTGGAGGTGGCCACGCTGGCCAACGGCGTGCGCGTGCTGGCGCTGCGGCTGCCGCATGCGCCCACGGCCAGCGTCAGCATCTTCGTGCGCACCGGCAGCCTGCACGAGAGCCGTCGCAGCAACGGCATCAGCCACGTGGTGGAGCACATGGCCTTCAAGGGCACGCACACGCGCGACTGCCAGCAGATCAACCTCGATGCCGAGCTGCTGGGCGCCGAGGTGAACGCCCATACCGACAAGGACCACACCGCGTACCACATGCGCGGCCTGGCCGCCGACGCGCCGCGCTTCGTCTCCATGCTGGGCGACATCGTGCGCAACGGCACCTACCCGGAGGCCGAGCTGGCGCGCGAGCGCAGCGTGATCCTGCAGGAGCTGTCCGAGGACGACGACGACCCGGTGAGCACCGCCTACAAGCTGTTCGACCACCACTGCTTCGGCAGCCATCCGATGGCGCTGCCGGTCATCGGTGCGCGCCGCGTGATCGAGACGCTGAGCCGCGACGACCTGCTGGGCTACGTCGGCCGCCAGTACACCGGCGCCAACATGGTGGTGGCCGCCGCGGGCGACGTGCGGCTGGAGGAGCTGGCCGCAGCGGCCGAGGCCGCCTTCGGCAGCCTGCCGGCCGGCACGCCCAACCTGGTGGCCCCGCCGCGGCACATCGGCGGCCTGGGCGCGCGCCGGCAGAGCGGCGCCAGCCAGACGCACGTGGTGCTGGGCTTTCCCATCCCCGCGCTGGCCGAGCCGCACCATGCGGCGGTGCTGGCCGCGGCGGTGTTCGGCGAGGGCATGAGCTCGCCGCTGATGGACGAGATCCGCGAGCGGCGCGGCATCGCGTACTACTGCTCCTGCTCGGCCGACGTGTACGAGCACTGCGGCCAGTTCATCGTGGAAGCGTCGATGGCGCCGGAGCGGGTCGACGAGTACCTGGAAGCCGTCACCACGCTGCTGGCCGCGCATGCGCAGCAGGTGCAGGCGCTGTCGCTGCAGCGCGCGCGCAAGCAGCTGACGGTGCGCGAGCTGCTGGATGCCGAGCGGCCGCAGCGCCGGCTGGAGCGGGCGGCGCTGGACCTGCTGTCGCTCGGCCGGGTGCGCGACCCGCGGGAGCGGGCCGATGCGCTGGACGCAGCCTCCGCCGCCGACGTGAGCGGCGCCTTCGCCACCCTGCTGCGGCAGCCGGTGGCGCTGGCCATGGCCGGGCGGGTGAAGCCCGGCGCCATCGACCGCGCGCGCGAGGCGCTGGCCGCCCGGCAGATCGGCGGGCTGTAGCGCGCCGCGGGCCCTCAGGCGCCGGTGGGCGCCAGGAAGTGGTGCGGGCCCGAGCTGCAGTTGTCCACCGCCTGCCGGATGTGCGGCGCAATGGCGGGATCGTCGGGCGCATACAGGCCGCAGCGCCGCAGGTTGGCCAGCAGGCCGGCGCGCGGCGGGGTGCGTTCCAGCAGCACCCGCGCCGCGCAGGGCGTGCGCTGGTGGTTGGCGGAAATGCCCACCTTCACGCCCATCAGCGTGTTGAGCGAGCGGGCGTAGTCGGGGTAGAGGATGGTCTGCGTCAGCTCGATGCGCAGGCCGCATTCGTAGTCGGTGAGGATGATGCGGTCGCCCAGCATCATCGCGATGCCCTGGTAGCGATAATGGCGGCGGCAGCGCCCGCCCGGGGCGCCTACGCGCTCCAGCCGCTTGTAGACCACTGCGCCGTCCTGCAGCTCGAACACGATCAGCGTGCGCAGCAGATGGCCCGGCGTGGACATCGACTGGTACACCTCGAAGAAGCTGCCCACCAGTTGCCGCCCGCGCGGATCGGCCTCCTGCAGCAGCCGGTCCAGGTGGGCCTGCAGCCGGCGGCTGGCCTCCGGCCGCGCGGCGCTGCGCACGCCCATCAGCGCGGCGAATTCGTCCGCCGGCATCAGCAGCTCGTGCACCTCCACGCCGAAGTGGTCGCCGATCTTGCGCAGCAGCGCCGGCCGCGGCTGCGAGCTGCCGTTGAGGTACTTGTTGAGCTGGCTGCGGTTGAGGTCCAGCGCCCGCGCCACGTCGCTGATCGAGGGCTTGAAGCTGCACAGCAGCCGCAGGTTGGCCGCCAGGCCGGGATGCGTGGCGGGTACGGCGATGGTGGGCAGGCGGGGCATGGCGGGGCGGGAAGGGCAGGGGCGTGCGGGGGGTGACGGCGGAAGTCTAGGGGCGGGTGGCGCTTTCCGGCGCAGCGGTGGCAGCAAACAGCGCCAGTCGGCGGCGGATGGAGAAATGGTCAGCCCGGCGTCCCGGCGGGACCATGACGAGGCTCAAACGAGCCCCGTTTCCACCCACCGGAACACACCATGAAGAAACTGCTTGCCCTGCTGCCGATGCTGTCCTTCAGCGCCTTGCTCACCGCCGTGCAGCCTGCCCTGGCGCAGGCCCCGGCCGCCAACCCGGCCCTGCCCAACATCAAGATCCTGGCCACCGGCGGCACCATCGCCGGCGCCGGCGTGTCCAGCACCCAGTACGCCGGCTACCAGGCCGCCGTCACGCCGGTGGACAAGCTGCTGGCCGCGGTGCCGGAGCTGAGCAAGGTGGCCAACGTCACTGGCGAGCAGATCGCGCAGGTGGCCAGCCACAACATGACCGGCGACATCCTGCTGAAGCTGGCCCAGCGCGTGAACGTGCTGCTGGCCAGCAAGGACGTGGACGGCGTGGTCATCACCCACGGCACCAACACGCTGGAGGAATCGGCCTACTTCCTGAACCTGGTGGTCAAGAGCAGCAAGCCGGTGGTGATGGTGGGCGCGATGCGGCCGGGCACCTCGATGAGCGCCGACGGCCCGATGAACATCTTCCGCAGCGTGATCACCGCCGGCAGCAAGGACGCGCACGGCCGCGGCGTGATGGTGGTGATGAACGACCAGATCATCGGCGCACGCGACCTGCACAAGACCGACACCATGACGGTGGACACCTTCAAGGCACCGGTGTTCGGCTACCTGGGCTTCGTGGTGGACGGCAAGACCCACTTCTACAAGCCGGCCGCGCGCAAGCACACCACCGCCACCGAGTTCGACGTCACGGGCCTGACCTCGCTGCCCAAGGTGGACATCGTGCTCGGCTACGAGGACGACTCCCGCACCGCCATCGACGCGCTGGTGGCCGCCGGCGCCAAGGGCATCGTGCATGCCGGCGCCGGCACCGCCTCGGTCAGCGCCGCGGTGCAGCCGGGCATCCTGGATGCGGTGGCCAGGAAGGTGGCGGTGGTGCGCTCTCCGCGTGCGTCGCTGGGCATCATCACCCGCAACATGGAGTTCGACGACGACAAGTTCGGCACCATCTCCGGCGACACGCTGAACCCGCCCAAGGCGCGCATCCTGCTGATGCTGGCGCTGACGAAGACCAGCGATCCGAAGGAAATCCAGCGCATGTTCGACATGTACTGACCGCCTTGTGCCCGGCGCGGCGGCGCAAATTTTCGCCGCCGCGCTCACGGCGCGATGCTGCTGTGCAGCACGGATACTGGGTGGGCCACCCGTACCGCCCATGCGTCCTGTTCCGTCCGCTGCCGCGGTGCCCCGGCTGCAACTGCTCGGCGGTTTCGAGTTGCTGGACGCTGCCGGGCACCCGGTCATCCTGCCCTACGACAAGGCCCGCGCGCTGCTGGCGCTGCTGTGCCTGCAGCGCACCCCGCTGGAGCGCGAGGCCACGGCCACCATGCTGTGGCCCGACTCGCAGCCCGCCCAGGCGCTGGCCAACCTGCGCCGCGCCCTGTTCGACCTCAAGCGCAGCCTGGCCCCCCTGTGGGCGCCCGCCATCGGCACCGTGCTGCCCGCCGACCGCCGGCGCATCGCCCTGGCCACCGGCCTGCCCTGGCAGATCGACTGCCTGGCCTTCGAGCAGGCCGAAGCCGCCGCCCGGGCCAGCGACGGCCCGCGCCGCCTGGCGGCCCTGCGGCAGGCCGTGTCGCTGTACCGCGGCCCCTTGCTGCATGGCGTGCACCTGGACGACGCCCCGGGCTTCGACGCCTGGTTGACGCCCCGCCGGCAGGCCCTGCATCACCAGGCGCTGGAGCACCTGGTGGCACTGGCCGCCTGGCTGCTGCGGCAGGGCGAGCTGTCGAGCGCGCTGGACTGCGCGCAGCGCGCCCTGGCGCTGGACCCCTGGTGCGAGCCGGCGCTGCGCTGCGCGATGCAGGCCCTGTCTGCGCAGCAGCCGGCCCAGGCGCTGGCCCTGCACCGGCAGTTCAGCCAGCGGTTGCGTGAGGAGCTCGGCGTCGATCCGCAGCCCGAGACCCAGGCCCTGGCCGCGGCGCTGCGCCAGCCCGCCGCGCTGGCCCCGGCGCCGCCGGCCCCGTCACCGGCGCAGCGCCGCCGCGTGGTGGCGCTGGTGTGCGAATGGGAGGTGGTGGGACCCACCACCGGCAGCCCCGCAGCGGCGGATGTCGAGGCGCTCGCTGCCCGCCTGCTGGGGCTGCAGGCGCGGGCCCAGGCCCTGCTGCAGGCCCACGGCGGCTGCGTGCTGCATGCCCAGGCCGGGGAGCTGCTGGCCTTCTTCGGCCATCCGGCGGCCACCGACCAGGCACCCCGCCTTGCGCTGGACGGCGCCCTGGCGCTGATGGCGCTGGGCGCCGCCGATGGCCTGCTGCTGCCGCGCCTGGGCCTGCATGTGGGCTGGGTGCATGCGCCGCCGGGGCAGGCCAGCCCGGACGTGATGGGCACGCTGTCGCGCGAGGCCCGGCGCCTGGCCGTGGCGGCGCGGGCCGGCACCGCCCTGGTCAGCCTCGCGCTGCAGGCACAGAGCCAGCGCTACCACCGCTTTGCCACCGCGGCCCACGGCGGCCTGCTGCTGGCGGGCCCGCGCCGCCGACCGGCTGCGGCCGATGCGCTGCCGCCTCTGGTGGGTCGGCAGGCCGAGCTGGACGGCCTGCTGGCGCACTGGACGGCGGCGCAGACGCAGTACCGGGCGGTCTGGCTGCAGGGCGAGCCCGGCCTGGGCAAGACGCGCCTGCTGCAGGCGCTGGAGCACCAGGTGGCGGTGGCTGGCCCGCGCCCGGCCGTGCCGGTGCTGCGCCTGCAATGCCGGCCCGAGATGCGCCACAGCCCCTGGCATGCGGCCGTGGACGCGTTGCGGCGCCGCCTGGGCAGCCGCCGCACCGAGGCGCAGGCCCGGGCCGCGCTGCAACGGTTGCTCCAGCGCGCCGGGCTGGAGCCCGGCGAGGGCGCCGCGCCGCTGGCCCAGTGGCTGTGGCCCGGCAAGCGCATGGGCGGCGATGCTCTGCAGCCGCCGGGCGCGGCCGAGCAGCGCAGCCTGCATCGGCTGTGGATCGCGCTGTACCAGGGCCTGCTGTGCGGCCGGCCGCATCTCCTGGTCATCGAGGACCTGCATTGGGCCGATGCCTCCCTGTGCTCCATGCTCGCGCTGTGGCTGTCGCAGCCGCCCGCCCGGCGCGGCCCCGGCCTGCTGGTGCTCAGCTCCCGGCGGCCGCCGCCGACGGAGCTGGCGCCGGGCGTCCAGGTGCTGGCGCTGGGCCCGTTGTGCGACGACGGCATGGCGCAGCTCATCGACGCCTTGCCTGATGCGCCCGAAGGCGCCGCAGCCCGCCGGCAGGTGCTCTCGCGGGCGCAAGGCGTGCCGCTGTTTGCGCAGGAGCTGGCCCGCTCGCTGTGCCAGGCACCGCACGAACGTGTGCCGGCCACGCTGTGGGACCTGCTGGCCGAGCAGCTCGAGCGCCTGCCGCCCGCGCAGCGTCGCCTGGCGCAGTGCGCGGCAGTGCTGGGCAGCCGCTGGGACGAGCCGCTGCTGTGGGCGGTGGCCGACGAGGGCCGGGCGCAGGCCGATCGGCCGGCCGCGCTGCAGGCGCTGGCCGACGGCGGCCTCATCCAGCCGGCGCCAGCACCGCACTGGCACTTCCGCCATGCGTTGCTGCGCGATGCGGCCTATGAATCGCTGGGCACGATGCAGCGGCAGGCGCTGCATGCCCGCGCGGCCGATGCACTGCAGCGGCTGTTTCCGCGCCGCGTGGCCAACGAGCCGGCGCTGCTGGCCTGGCACCTGCATGCCAGCGGCGATGCGGCGGCGGCGCACTACTGGTGGCAGGCCGGCTGCCGCGCGGCCAGCCAGTCGGCGCATGCCGAGGCGCGCCACCTGCTCACGCTGGGCCTGCAGGCCTTGGCGGCAGACGATGCGCCGCCGGCGCTGCGGCAGCGCCTGCTGGCGCCGCTGCATCTGCAGCTGGGCACCAGCCTGCTGGCCTTGCAGGGCTACGGCAGCCGCGCCGCGCGGCGCTGTTTCGAGCAGGCGCTGGCCAGCCTGCCGCCGGACGGTGCGCAGCCCCAGCGCTTCCAGGCCCTGTGGGGCCTGTGGCTGGGCAGCCGCAGCGGGCCGGACGAGCCCATCCCCGCGCTGCGGCTGGCGGACGAACTGGCCGCCGAGGCCGACCGCGCGCGTGACGAGGCCGCCGCCTTGCAGGCCGCCTACGCCCGCGGCAACAACCTGCTGTTCCTGGGCCGGCTGGCCGAGGCTGACTCGGTGCTGCAGGCTGCGGCCGAGGCCGGCGAGCACCTGCCCGCCGAGCCGCTGCTGCTGCGCTTCGGCGAGCATGGCGGCATCGCCGCCCGCGCGCTGCGGGCGTGGACGCTGGCGCTGCAGGGCCGCGCCGCGGCCGCCCAGGCCGAGGCTGCCCGCGCGGTGGCCGCGGCCCGGCGGCTCGACCACGCGCAGACGCTGGCCTTCGCCCTGGCCATGGCCGCCGTGGCCCACCGCCACCTGGGCCAGCCCGGCCCGGCGCGGCCGCTGTGCGAGGCGCTGCTGGCCGTGGCGCAGCGCCACGACCTGGCGCTGTGGCAGGCGGTGGGCGCGCTGCTGCAGGGCTGGTGTCGCACGCAGGAAGGCGATGCCGGCGGCCTGCAGCCGATCGCCCAAGCGGTCGCCGCCTCGGCGGTGGTGCAGCCCAGCGTGCAGCCGACCTTCCTGTCCTTCCTGGCCGAGGCGCAACTGCGGCTGGGCCTGCACGCGCAGGCGCTGGCCACGCTCGAAGAAGCGCTGGCGCTGGCCCGCGAGCGCCAAGCCGGCTACCTGCTGCCCGAGCTGCAGGCGATGCGGGCGCAGGTGCTGAGGGCAGCGCCGGCCGAGGCTCGGGCGCCGGGGTTCAGGCCGGGCTGCGGGGCCTGAGGCGGCTGCGCCCGGCTCAGCCGGGCTGCCAGCCCAGCCGGCGCGACAGGCCGTCGGCCACGCGCTTGAGTTCCGTCGCCAGCGGGCCGTCCCAGTCGCTGTCGAAGGTGGCACTGGGGCCGATTGCGGTGATGCTGAGCACCACCGCGCCGCGGCCGTCGAACACCGGCGCCGCCAGGGCGCTGACGCCCGGCAGCGACAAGTCCACCGCACGTGCCAGGCCGCGCCGCCGTACCTCTTCCAGCTGCGCCTCGAAACCCGGCGCCGGCGCTTCCTCCGCCAGGAGCGGCGCCACTTCCGCCCGCGGATGGAAGGCGGCGAACAACCAGCCCGACGCGGTACCGCGCACACTCATCACCGTGCCGTGGCGCATCGCCACATGCACCGGGGAGGGCGCCTCGGCCACCCGCACGATGGTCGGCCCGCGGTTGCCCCACACCGCGAGCGCCACCGTGTGGCCAGTGGCCAGCGCCAGCTCGTCGGCCAGCGGCGTGGCCAGCCGCACCGGGTCGTACTGCTGCAGGCTGATCAGCCCCAGCTGCAGCGCCAGCGGGCCCAGGCCGTAGCGGCCGCTGCCCGGCTCCTGCTCTACCAACCCGAGCTTGCCGAAGCTCACCAGGTACGGGTGCGCCTTGGCCGGTGCCATGCCGGCCTCGCGCGCCAGGTCCTTCAGCGGCATCGGCCGGCCGTGATGGGCCAGCGCCAGCAGCAGCTGGCCGCCCACCTCGATGCTCTGGATGCCCCGCGGCCCGCGTCCCTCGTCGGCGTCGTCCATGCTCGTGTTTCTACTTATGCGAATGAGTTAGACATTATCTAACGGATTGACTACAGTCAAATCAGTTAGACATCGTTGAACTCGTTAACCAAGGTCAAACCATGAGCAAAGCCTTCGCCTCGCAAGCCGATCTCGAAGAAAAGCAGGTGAGCTTCACCCAGCTGTCCGACAACGCCTATGCGTACACGGCCGAAGGCGACCCGAACACCGGCGTGATCATTGGCGACGACGCGGTGATGGTGCTCGACACCCAGGCCACGCCGGTGATGGCGCAGGACGTGATCCGCCGCATCCGCGAGGTGACGGACAAGCCGATCAAGTACGTGCTGATGACGCACTACCACGCGGTGCGCGTGCTGGGCGCCAGCGCCTACGGTGCCGAGCACATCATCGCCAGCCAGGACACACGCGACCTCATCGTCGAGCGCGGCGAGCAGGACAAGGCCAGCGAGATCGGCCGCTTCCCGCGCCTGTTCCGCAACGTGGAGAGCGTGCCGGCCGGCCTCACCTGGCCCACCATCACCTTCAGCGGCAGGATGACGCTGTGGCTGGGCAGCCTGGAAGTGCAGCTGCTGCAGCTGGGCCGTGGCCATACGAAGGGCGACACCGTGGCCTGGCTGCCGCAGCAGAGGATCCTGTTCAGCGGCGACTTGGTCGAGTTCGATGCCACGCCCTATGCCGGCGACGCCTACTTCAAGGACTGGCCGCAGACGCTGGACAACCTGGCCGCGCTGCAGCCGCAGAAGCTGGTGCCCGGCCGCGGCGCCGCGCTCACCACGCCGGAGGCGGTGCAGCAGGGCCTGGCCGGCACGCGCGACTTCATCGCCGACGTGTGGGCCAACGTGCAGGCCGGCGTGGCCGCGGGCCAGGACCTGAACACCGTCTACAAGCAGACCTACGCGGCGCTCAAGCCCAAGTACGGCCATTGGGTGATCTTCGACCACTGCATGCCCTTCGACGTCACCCGCTGCTACGACGAGGCCACGCAGTACCCCGACCCGCGCATCTGGACCGCCGAGCGCGACACCCAGATGTGGAAGACGCTGGAAGGCTGAGCACCGCACGACCACGAGGACAAGGCCATGGACTTCCAGACCCTGCAGTTCCCGTATCGGCGGCATGCCGACCAGAGCGCCGCCGAGCCGGCGCGCCATCCGGTGGTGGTGGTGGGTGCCGGGCCGGTGGGCCTGGCCCTGGCCATCGACCTGGCGCAGCGCAACGTGCCGGTCGTGGTGCTGGACAACGACCACCAGCTGTCCGTCGGCTCGCGTGCCATCTGCTTTGCCAAGCGCACGCTGGAAATCTTCGACCGCCTGGGCTGCGGCCAGCCGATGGTGGACAAGGGCGTGTCCTGGAACGTCGGCCGCGTGTTCCTGCGCAACGAGCCGGTGTATGCCTTCGACCTGCTGCCCGAGGCCGGCCATGAGCGCCCGGCCTTCATCAACCTGCAGCAGTACTACGTCGAGGGCTACCTGGCCGAGCGCGCCGCGCAGCTGCCGCTGATCGACCTGCGCTGGGACAACGCGGTGAGCGCCATCGAGCAGCAGGCCGACCATGCGCTGCTGACGGTGGACACGCCCGACGGCCCCTACCGCCTGCGCGCCGACTGGGTGGCCGCCTGCGACGGCAGCCGCTCCACCGTGCGCGAGCTGATCGGCCAGAGCAGCACCGGCCGTGTGTTCAAGGACCGCTTCCTGATCGCCGACGTGAAGATCACCGGCCGCCAGCAGCCGCCCGAGCGCTGGTTCTGGTTCGACCCGCCGTTCCACCCCGGCCAGAGCGTGCTGCTGCACCGCCAGCCGGACGACGTGTGGCGCATCGACTTCCAGCTCGGCTGGGAGGCCGACCCCGACGAGGCGAAGAAGCCCGAGAACATCGTGCCGCTGGTGCGCAGGCTGCTGGGGCCGGACGTGCCCTTCACGCTGGAGTGGGCCAGCGTCTACACCTTCGGCTGCCGGCGCATGGGCAGCTTCTGCCACGGGCGGGTGCTGTTTGCGGGCGATGCGGCGCACGGCGTGTCGCCCTTCGGCGCCCGCGGCGCCAACTCCGGCGTGCAGGACGCCGAGAACCTGGCCTGGAAGCTGGCCGCGGTGCTGCAGGGCGAAGCGGGCGAGGGCGCCGATGCGCTGATCGCCAGCTATGGCGCCGAGCGTGAATACGCGGCCGACGAGAACATCCTCCACTCCACCCGCGCCACCGACTTCATCACGCCCAAGAGCGCGGTGAGCCGGCTGTTCCGCGATGCGGTGCTGCAGCTGGCGCGCACGCAGCCGTTTGCGCGCAAGCTGGTCAACAGCGGGCGGCTGTCGGTGCCGGCCACGCTGGACGGCTCATCGCTGAACACGCCGGACGTGGACACCTTCGCCGGCGCGATGCGGCCCGGCGCGGTGGCCGCCGATGCGCCGCTGCCCGAGGGTCGCTGGCTGCTGCGCGGGCTGGGCAGCGGCTTCACGTTGCTGGTGTTCGGCAGCGTGCCCGGCTGGGCGCGCGACTTGCCCGACCTGGGCCTGCTGGCCGTGCCGGCGGGCGAGGCCACCGCGCTGGCCTGGCAGCGTTACGACGCCACGCCGGGCAGCGCCTACCTCATCCGCCCCGACCAGCACGTGTGCGCCCGCTGGCGCGCGCCCACCGCCACCGCCGTGCTGGCCGCGCGCGCCCGCGCGCTGGGCCGCATGGTGGACCCGCAGACCGAAAGGAGCGCCGCATGAACACCGCTGCCCTGATCACCGAGCCGCACCTGGACGCACCCGACGACTTCTACGAGGCGCTGATCGAGATCCACCGCGACCTGCCCGAGGCCGAGAGCCATGCGCTCAATGCCCGGCTGGTGCTGCTGCTGGCCAACCACATCGGATCGATGGCGGTGCTGAAGCAGGCGCTGGCCGTGGCGCGCCAGGGCGCAGTGACCGCAATTGATTCCACGAGGCACATCCATGAGTGAACAAGCATCGCCGCTGCGCTACCTCAGCGGCTTCGGCAACCAGTTCGCCACCGAGGCGGTGGCCGGCGCGCTGCCGCAGGGCCGCAACAGCCCGCAGCAGGTGGCCCTGGGCCTGTATGCCGAGCTGATCTCGGGCAGCGCCTTCACCGCGCCGCGCCACGAGAACCGCCGAAGCTGGGTCTACCGGCGCCAGCCGTCGGTGGTCACCGGTGGCTTCGAGCCGCTGCCGCATGCCTACTGGAAAACCGGCGCGAAGGAGGGTGTGGACGCACCGCCCAACCCGATGCGCTGGCATCCGGTGGCGATTCCGGGCGATGACCAGCCCACCGACTTCATCGACGGCATCCGCACCGTGGCCGTCAACGGCGACGCCGATACGCAGAGCGGCATGGCCGCGCACCTGGTGCTCATCAACCGCTCGATGGAGCGGCGTGCGCTGGTCAATGCCGATGGCGAGATGCTGCTGGTGCCGCAGCAGGGCGCCATCCGCGTGACGACCGAGATGGGCGTGCTGGAAGCAGCGCCTGGCCAGATCGTGCTGGTGCCGCGCGGCATCGTGTTCAAGGTGGCGGTGGACGGGCCTTCGCGCCTGTACGTGGCGGAGAACTACGGCGCCCCGTTCCGCCTGCCGGAGCTGGGCCCCATCGGCAGCAACGGCCTGGCCAATCCGCGCGACTTCCAGGCGCCGGTCGCGGCCTACGAGACCGAGCCCGGCGGCTATGAAGTGGTACGCAAGTACGCCGGCAAGCTGTGGCGCACCCGGCAGACGCACACGCCGTTCAACGTGGTGGCCTGGCACGGCAACCTGGCGCCGCTGCGCTACGACACGGCGCATTTCATGGTCATCGGCTCCATCAGCTTCGACCACCCCGATCCTTCGATCTTCACCGTGCTCACCAGCCCCAGCGACACGCCCGGCACCGCCAATTGCGATTTCGTGATCTTCCCGCCGCGCTGGATGGTGGCCGAGGACACCTTCCGCCCGCCCTGGTACCACCGCAACCTGATGAGCGAGTTCATGGGCCTGGTGTACGGCCAGTACGACGCCAAGCCCGAAGGCTTCAAGCCCGGCGGCATGAGCCTGCACAACTGCATGGTGCCGCACGGCCCCGATGCCGAGGCCTTCGAGAAGGCCAGCAACGCGCCGCTGCAGCCGCACAAGCTGGACCACACGCTGGCCTTCATGTTCGAGAGCCGTTGGCGCTTCGTGCCCACCGAGTTTGCAATGAACGGCGGCGCGCTCGATCCCCACTATCCGCAATGCTGGTCGGCCCTGGACGACCGCTTCACCGACACCGCTGCATGACCGACTTCAACGCCTCCACCGACCCCACGCTCGATCCCGCGCTGCAGAGCTGGGTGGCTTCGGCCAACGAGCCCGGCACCGACTTCCCGCTGCAGAACCTGCCCTACGGCGCCTTCCGCCGCGCGGGCACCGACGAGCCGCTGCGCATCGGCGTGGCCATCGGCGACCAGGTGCTGGACCTGAAGCAGGCCGCCGCTCAGGCCGGCTGGCCGGCCGACGTGGCCGCGCTGCTGGCGCCACTGGCCGCAGGCGACCTGAATGCACTGATGGCGCAGGGTGCCCCCGCCCGCCGCACGCTGCGCGCGGCCCTGAGCGCCGCATTGCGCGCAGGCAGCCCGCAGCAGGCCGCGCTGCAAGCTGCGCTGGTGCCGCAGGCGCAGGCCGAGATGGCCGTGCCCTGCCGCATCGGCGACTACACCGACTTCTACGCCGGCATCCACCACGCCACCGCGGTGGGCAAGCTGTTCCGGCCCGACAACCCGCTGCTGCCCAACTACAAGTGGGTGCCCATCGGCTACCACGGCCGGGTGTCGAGCATCCGCGTCAGCGGCCAGCAGTTCCGTCGTCCCAAAGGACAGACGCCCGGCGCGGACGGCGTGCCGGTGTACGGGCCGGCCAAGCGGTTGGACTACGAGCTGGAGATGGGTGTGTTCGTCGGCGCCGGCAATGCGTTGGGCGATCCGCTCACGATGGCGCAGGCCGAGACCGAATGGTTCGGCATGGTGCTGCTGAACGACTGGTCGGCGCGCGACATCCAGGCCTGGGAATACCAGCCGCTGGGCCCGTTCCTGTCCAAGAGCTTCGCCAGCACGCTGTCGCCGTGGATCGTCACGCAGGAAGCGCTGGCGCCATTCCGCCGGCCGTTCACCCGGCCCGAGGGCGACCCGGCGCCGCTGCCTCACCTCGACTCGCCGGCCAACCGCGAACGCGGCGCGCTGGCCATCACCATCGAGGTCTGGCTGCAGACGGCGGGCATGGGCGCGCCCGAGCGCTTGAGCCAGGGCAGCGTGGGCGACGCCTACTGGACGGTGGCGCAGCTGCTGGCCCACCACAGCAGCAACGGCTGCAACCTGCAGCCCGGCGACCTGCTGGGCAGCGGCACGCTGTCGGGCCCGAAGCCCGACCAGGCCGGCTCGCTGCTGGAACTCACGCAGGGCGGCAAGCAGCCCATCACGCTGGCCTCGGGTGAGCAACGCACCTTCCTGCAGGACGGCGACACGGTGATCCTGAAGGCCTGGGCGGAAGCCCCTGGCGCACGCCGCATCGGCTTCGGCGAATGCCGGGGCACGGTGCTGGCGGCGGGGTAGCCGGCACCGCGAGGGCGGGGCCGCCGTGCGGCTACACGCGTTCTTCGCGTGCCCTCGCGGCCATCGCCGCCAGGGCATCCGCCAGGTGGAGTGCGCCCTTGCCGGACTTCCATGAAAAAGGGGCCTCGGCACGCGCCGAGGCCCCTTTTCCTTGCAATGTCGTTGCCCGAACCGCGCAACGCCTGCTTTTCCTCCCGGTAAACCGGACGGGGCCGTCGTCAACCCCGAAGCGGTGCATGGTGCATCGCACCATGAATTCTGTCCTCCCCGCAACCGTGGGGTGTCACCTTGCTGCCCCTACCATTGGTTGCAAACCACCACCATGAGCACACCACCATGCCGGAAGCCGAAGCGCTGCTGGGACCGCAGACCCTCATCGGCATCATCGGCACCGGCAGCATGGGGGCCGGCATCGCGCAGGTGGCGGCGCTGGCCGGGCATGCGGTTCGGCTCTTCGATGCCCAGCCCGGCGCCGTGCAGGCGGCGTTGCAGCGCATCGGCAACGAACTGGCGCACGGCGTGCAGCGCGGCCGGCTGGAGCCGGCTCAGCGCGCCGCCGTGCTGGACCGGCTGCAGCCGGTCGACTCCATCGCCGGCATCGAGGGCTGCGGCCTGGTGATCGAGGCCGTGGCCGAGCGGCTGGAGGTCAAGCAGGCGCTGTTCCGCCAGCTGGAGCAACTGCTGCCGGCGCACACCGTGCTGGCCACCAACACCTCGTCGATCTCGGTCACTGCCGTGGCCCAGGGCCTGCAGCATCGCGGCCGCGTGGTGGGCTGGCACTTCTTCAACCCGGCCACCCGCATGCGGCTGGTGGAAGTGGTGCGGGGCCTGGACACCGACCATGCCGTGGCCGACGCCATCAGCCAGCTGAGCCGGGCCTGGGGCAAGACGCCGGTGGATGCGCCCAACACGCCGGGCTTCATCGTCAACCGCGTGGCGCGCCCCTATTACGGCGAGAGCCTGCGGCTGCTGGCCGAGCAGCTGGCCCCGGCGCCGGTGATCGACCGGCTGCTGCGCGAGGCCGGCGGCTTTCCGATGGGGCCGTTCGAGCTGATCGACCTGGTGGGCGTGGACATCAACCTGGCGGTCAGCGAATCCATCTTCGCCGCCACGCAGTTCGACACCCGCTATGCGCCGCACCTGCTGCAGCAGGAGCTGGTGCGTGCCGGCCGGCTGGGCCGCAAGAGCGGTCGCGGCTTCTACGACTACCAGCTGGACGCGGCCACGCCGCTGGCCGCGCCGGTGGAGCCGGCGCCGCTGCTGCCGGCGCTGCGTGCCGCGGCCCAGCCGGGCCTGCTGGGGCCGCTGGTGGAGCGGCTGCGCGCCGGCGGACTGGTGGTGGTGGCCGATGGCTCGCTGCCGGCCGAAAGCCTGGCCATCGACGAGGTGACGGTGGCGCTGACCGACGGCCGCACCGCCACGCAGCGCGGCGAAGGGCAGCCGCTGCTGCTGCTGGACCTGGCGCGCGACTTCGCGTCAACACGGGTGCTGGGGGCCACCGCCAGTGCAGGCCACCACGACCGGCTGCCCACGCTGGCCGTCGCGCTGCGGCCGGCCGGCATCGAGCTGCTGGCGCTGGACGACGTGGCCGGCCTGGGCGTGATGCGCGTGGCGGCCTGCCTGGTGAACGAGGCCGCCGACCTCTGCACCTGGACCGGCACGCTGCCGGCCGACATCGACATTGCCATGGTGCTGGGCGCCGGCCATCCGCAAGGCCCGATGGCCTGGGGCGAGCTGCTGGGCGCCCCGCGGGTGATCAAGGTGCTGGAACACCTGCAGGCGCACTACGGCGACAGCCGCTATCGGCGCTCGCCCCGGCTGTGGCGGATGGTGGCACCGCACAGCTGAAGGCCACGCGCGCCGGTGCATCGGCGGCTGCGGTGGCCATGCGGTCGGCCGCGCTGGCCAGCAGCACGGCCATCACCATGCAGGCCAGCGGCACCGTGGCGGCCAGCCACACCGCCACCGGCCAGCGCAGCCATCCGCGCAGCAACGGCCAAGCCAGCCACGGTCGCGCGTGCATCACCAGGATCTTCAACACGGTCTCCTCATCACTTCCTTGCCTGCGGGCCGAGTGTGTCGGCCGCGTGGCGCGAATGCGTCATCCAGATGACGGACAGCACGCATGCGCCTCGGGTTTGTCCCCACGCGATTGTGCTTCCGCGGTGGCCGGGGCCTCCCTAAAATTCACCGACCGGTCGGTATATCAATTTCCATGTCCATGGCCCTCGAACCCACGTCATCCACCGCCGCCGATGCACCGCAGCGCAGCGCGCAGCAGACCGCCGAGCATGTGCGTGACGCCATGTGGCGCAACGACCGGGCTTCGCAGGCGCTGGGCATGCAGGTGGTGGCCGTGGGCCCTGGCAGCGCCACGCTGACGATGGCGGTGCGCGAGGACATGCTCAACGGCCACGACATCTGCCATGGCGGCCTGATGACCACGCTGTGCGATTCGGCCTTCGCCTTTGCCTGCAATGCGTACAACGAGCTGACCGTGGCCTCCGGCTTCTCCATCGACATCATGGCGCCGGCGCGCCAGGGCGACGTGCTCACCGCGCGCTGCACCGAGCAATCGAAGTCCGGCCGCACCGGCGTGTACGACGTGGAGCTGAGCAACCAGCGCGGCGAACGGCTGGCGCTGTTCCGCGGCCGCTCCTACACCGTGCGCGGCAAGCCGGCCGTGGCCGGTTGAAGCGCCGCGCCAACCTTCATCGCCAACAGCAGTCGGCCGCGTGGCGCGCGGCCACAGGAGTGCCACCATGCCCGTGAAGATGCCCGCCCCCGGTGACCTGGAGCCGATCGAGACCGCCAGCGCCGACGAGCTGCAGGCGCTGCAGCTGCAGCGGCTGAAGGCCACGCTGCAGCATGCGTACGACAACGTGCCGCACTACAAGGCGGCCTTCGATGCCAAGGGCGTGCATCCGTCGGATTGCCACTCGCTGGCCGACCTGGCGAGGTTCCCGTTCACCACCAAGAAGGACCTGCGCGACAACTACCCCTTCGGCCTGTTCGCGGTGCCGCGGGAGCAGGTGGTGCGGGTGCATGCTTCCTCGGGCACCACCGGCAAGCCCACGGTGGTGGGCTATACGCAGCAGGACATCGACACCTGGGCCGACCTGGTGGCGCGCAGCATCCGCGCCGCCGGCGGCCGGCCCGGCGACATGGTGCACGTGGCCTATGGCTACGGCCTGTTCACCGGCGGCCTGGGTGCGCACTACGGCGCCGAGCGCCTGGGCTGCACCGTGGTGCCGATGAGCGGCGGCCAGACCGAGAAGCAGGTGCAGCTGATCACCGACTTCCGGCCCGACATCATCATGGTGACGCCCAGCTACATGCAGGTGATCGTCGAGGAGATGAAGCGCCAGGGCCTGGACCCGGCGGCCAGTTCGCTGAAGGTGGGCATCTTCGGCGCCGAGCCCTGGACCGAGGCGATGCGCCGCGACATCGAGGCCAGCGCCGGCCTGTCGGCGGTCGACATCTACGGCCTGTCGGAGGTAATGGGCCCCGGCGTGGCCAGCGAATGCATCGAGACGCAGGACGGCCCGGTGATCTGGGAAGACCACTTCTATCCGGAGATCATCGATCCCGAGACCGGCGAGGTGCTGCCCGACGGCAGCGAGGGCGAGCTGGTGTTCACCACGCTCACCAAGCAGGCGCTGCCGGTGATCCGCTACCGCACCCGCGACCTGACGCGGCTGCTGCCACCCACCGCGCGCAGCATGCGGCGCATGGGCAAGATCGTTGGCCGCAGCGACGACATGCTGATCATCCGTGGCGTGAACCTGTTTCCCACGCAGGTGGAAGAGCTCGTGCTGGCGCATGGCCAGCTGGGCGGCCAGTACCAGCTGGTCGTCACCCGCGAAGGCACGCTGGACGAAGTGGAAGTGCGCTGCGAGATGCTGCCCGAGGCCGATGCCTCCGAGGCCAATTGCCAGGCCGTGGCGCGGCAGCTGCAGCAGCGCATCAAGACGCTGATCGGCGTGAGCACCCGGGTGAACGTGGGGCTGCCCGGTTCCATCGAGCGCACGCTGGTGGGCAAGGCCCGCCGCGTGATCGACCGCCGCGGCCGCTGAGCGCGCCGGCACCTGTCTAGACAAGCTGCCCGCATGGCCCGCACCCGAGCTGCCACCTACGACGACCAGCGCGAGCACATCCTCGCGCAGGCGGCGGCGCTGTTCGCCCACCAGGGCTACCCCGGCACCAGCATGAACCAGGTGGCCGCGGCCTGCGGCGTGTCCAAGGCCACGCTGTACCACTACATGCGCGACAAGGCCGAGCTGCTGGCGCAGATCGCGCAAAGCCACGTGGGCCGGCTGGAGGCGCTGGTGGCCGAGGTGGGCGCCATGCCGCTGCCGGCCGAGCAGCGGCTGCGGCTGCTGATCAGCCGCTTCGTGCGCGAATACGCCGATGCCCAGCACCACCACCGGGTGCTGACGGAGGACGTGAAGTTCCTCGATCCGCAGGCCCACCAGCAGGTGCTGGACGGCCAGCGGCGCGTGGTCAATGCCTTCGCCCGCACGCTGGTGGAGGTGCGGCCGGCATTGGCGGCGCAGCAGCTGGACAAGCCGCTGACCATGCTGCTGTTCGGCATGATCAATTGGATGTTCACCTGGCTCAAGCCGGATGGCGCCCTCAATCACGAAGCGATGGCCCCGCTGGTGGCCGACCTGTTCTTCGGCGGCCTGCATGCGGTGAATACACCGCAGCCGGCGCCGCGCGTTCCGCGTTCCCCCATCCATCCCAAGGAGACAGCCCGATGAAATTCTTCAAGCACACGCTGATCGCCGCCGCGCTGGCCACCGCCGGCCTGGCCGCGCAGGCCGACATCACCGTCGGCGTCACCGTCTCGGCCACCGGCCCGGCCGCGTCGCTGGGCATTCCCGAGAAGAACACCATCGAGCTGATGCCCAAGCAGATCGGTGGCCAGAAGGTGAACTACATCGTGCTGGACGATGCGTCGGACACCACCACCGCGGTGACCAATGCCCGCAAGCTGATCACCGAGCACAAGGTGGACGTGCTGCTGGGCTCCACCGTCACGCCCAACTCGCTGGCGATGATCGACGTGGCCGCCGAGAGCAGCACCCCGATGATCTCGATGGCCGCCTCGGCCCGCATCGTGGAGCCCACCAGCGACCCGAAGCGCAAGTGGGTGTTCAAGACGCCGCAGAACGACATCATGATGGCCGTGGCCATCGCCCAGCACATGGCCGCCAATGGCGTGAAGACGGTGGGCTTCATCGGCTTTGCCGATGCCTATGGCGAAGGCTGGCTGCAGGAATTCCAGAAGGCCGTGGGTATCAAGCAGCTCAACATCGTGGCCACCGAGCGCTACAACCGCAGCGACACGTCGGTCACCGGCCAGGTGCTGAAGCTGGTGTCCGCACGGCCCGACGCCATCCTGATCGCCGGCTCGGGCACGCCGGCCGCGCTGCCGCAGAAGGCGCTGAAGGAGCGTGGCTATGCGGGCAAGATCTACCAGACCCACGGCGTGGCCAACAACGACTTCCTGCGCGTGGGCGGCAAGGACGTGGAAGGCACGCTGCTGCCCGCCGGCCCGATGCTGGTGGCCGCCCAGCTGCCGGCCGGCCATCCGGTGAAGAAGAGCGCCACCGAATATGTCACCGCCTATGAGGCCAAGTTCGGCAAGGGCTCGGTCTCGACCTTCGGCGGCCATGCCTGGGATGCCGGCCTGCTGATGCAGGCCGCCGCCACCGAGGCACTGAAGAAGGCCCAGCCCGGCACGCCGGCCTTCCGCGCGGCGCTGCGCGATGCGCTGGAACAGGTCAAGGACCTGCCGGGCGCGCACGGCGTGTTCAACATGTCGGCCACCGACCATGCCGGCCTCGACCAGCGCGGCCGGGTGATGGTGACCATCTCCAATGGCACCTGGAAGTACCTGAGCGAGTGACCGAGTAAATGGACTTCCAGATCGCCCTGATGCTGGGCCAGGACGGCATCGTCAACGGTGCCATCTATGCGTTGCTGGCCCTCACGCTGGTGCTGGTGTTTTCCGTCACCCGCGTGATCTTCATTCCCCAGGGCGAGCTGGTGGCCTTCGGTGCGCTGTCGATGGCCGCGCTGCAGCTGGGCAAGACACCACCCACGCTGTGGCTGGGTGTCGGGTTGGGGCTGTTCGTGCTGGCCGTCGAGGCCTGGCGTGCCTCGCGCGGGCGCCAGGTGGAGTGGGGCAGCACGCTGCTGTGGGCGGTGGTGATGCCGGCCGTTGCCGCGGCCTGGGTGCTGCTGGCCCGGCCCACCGGCCTGGCCGCGCAGACCGTGCTCACGCTGCTCATCGTCACGCCGCTGGGCCCGCTGCTGTACCGCGTGGCCTACCGGCCGCTGGCCCATGCCACCGTGCTGATGCTGCTCATCGTCTCGGTGGCGCTGCACGGCGTGCTGGTGGGCCTGGGCCTGCTGTTCTTCGGTGCCGAGGGCTCGCGCACGCCGGCCTTCTCCGACCTTCGCATGGACCTGGGCGGCATTCCGCTCACCGGCCAGTCGCTGGTGGTGGTGGGCGTGGCCGCGCTGCTGATGCTGGCGATGTTCCTGTTCTTCGAGCGCAGCATCGTCGGCAAGGCGCTGCGTGCCACCGCGATCAACCGCACCGGCGCGCGGCTGATGGGCATTCCCACCGAGCTGGCCGGCGACCTCAGCTTCGCCCTGGCCGCGCTCATCGGCGCCATCTCGGGCCTGCTGATCGCGCCGATCACCACGGTGTATTACGACACCGGCTTCCTGATCGGCCTCAAGGGCTTCGTGGCCGCCATCATCGGCGCGCTGGCCAGCTACCCGCTGGCCGTGGTGGGTGCCTTGCTGGTGGGGCTGCTGGAATCGTTCTCGTCCTTCTGGGCGAGTGCCTTCAAGGAGGTCATCGTCTTCACGCTGATCATCCCGGTGCTGTGGTGGCGCTCGCTGCGCACGCGCCATGTCGAGGAGGACGAGTGATGCGTCGTCTGCTGCCGCTTGCCTTCGTCGCGCTGCTGGCGCTGGGCCTGGCGTTGCTGCCCGAGTTCCAGATCACGCTGGTCAACAACATCGGCCTGTATGCGCTGGTGGCCATCGGCCTGGTGATGATGACCGGCGTGGCCGGCATGACCTCCTTCGGCCAGGCCGCCTTCGTCGGCCTGGCGGCCTACAGCACCGGCTGGCTGGGCACCGCCGGCGCGCAGATGCTGGGCCTGGCCGGCTCGCCGCTGCTGCCCTGGCTGGGCCTGCTGCTGGGCCTGGCGGTGGCCGGCGCGGTGGCCTGGGTGCTGGGCGCCGTCACGCTGCGGCTGTCGGGCCACTACCTGCCGCTGGGCACCATCGCCTGGGGCCTGAGCCTGTACTTCCTGTTCGGCAACCTGGAGTTCCTGGGCGGCCACACCGGCATGGGCGGCATTCCGCCGATCGAGATCGGCGGCCTGTCCCTGATCGCGCCGCGGCCGTTGGGCGTGCTGATCTGGGCGGTGGTGCTGCTGGCGATGTGGGCCCTGTCCAACCTGCTGGACAGCCGCGAGGGCCGCGCCATCCGCTCCTTGAAGAGCGGCCGCGTGATGGCCGAGTCCATGGGCATCGACACCGGCCGCTACCGGCTGCGGGTGTTCGTGCTGGCGGCGATGCTGGCGGCGCTGTCGGGCTGGCTCTATGCGCACCAGCAGCGCTTCGTCAACCCCACGCCCTTCAATCTCAACATCGGCATCGAATACCTTTTCATGGCCGTGGTGGGCGGTGCCGGCCACCTGTGGGGCGCGGTGCTGGGCGCGGCCCTCATCACGCTCATGAAGGAGCAGCTGCAGGACTGGCTGCCGCGCCTGCTGGGCGCCAGCGGCCAGTTCGAGGTGGTGGCCTTCGGCCTGCTGATGCTGCTGGTGCTGCAGCGGTATGCCGACGGCCTGTGGCCGATGCTGTCCGCGCTCACCGCGCGGCTGCTACCGGGCATGAAGGCCCGGCCGACGGCCACGGCGCAGGCTGCGGCGCATGCCGCGCTGCCGCAGCCCACGCTGCCGCCGTGCGGGCAGACGCTGCTGGCCGCGCGCGAAGTCACCAAGCGCTTCGGCGGCCTGGTGGCCAACCACAAGGTGGCGCTGGACGTGCGCGCCGGCGAGGTGCATGCGCTCATCGGCCCCAACGGCGCCGGCAAGAGCACCTTCTTCAACATGATCTCGGGCGTGGACGATCCCACCGAAGGCGAGGTCCGCCTGATGGACCAGCCGATGGTGGGCCATCCCTCGCGCGCCTTCGCTGCCCGCGGCATGGGCCGCACCTTCCAGCATGTGCGGCTGCTGAAGGAGCGCAGCGTGCTGGACAACGTGGCCCTCGGGGCCCACCGGCGCGGCCACAAGGGCTGGTTCGCCGCCATGCTGCGGCTGGATCGTGCGGAGGAAGCCGCGCTGCTGGCCGAGGCCCGCCGCCAGATCGAGCGCTGCGGCCTGGGTGCCTATGTGGACGAGGCCGCCGGCTCGCTGCCGCTGGGTGCGCAGCGCATCGTGGAGATCGCCCGCGCGCTGGCCGGCGCCCCCTGCGTGCTGCTGCTGGACGAACCGGCCGCCGGCCTGCGCCACAAGGAGAAGCACCAGCTGGCCGAGCTGCTGTCGCAGCTGCGCCAGGAAGGCCTGGGCATCCTGATCGTCGAACATGACATGGAGTTCGTGATGAACCTCGCCGACCGCATCACCGTGCTCGACTTCGGGCAGGTGATCTCGCACGGCACGCCCGCGCAGGTGCAGCGCGACCCGAAGGTGCTGGAGGCCTACCTCGGCGGCGCCGACGACCTGGCCGGCGCGGCGCTGGCCGAGAAGGCGGTGGCATGAGCGCGGGTCAGGCATTGCTCCAGCTGCGCAGCTTCTGCGTTTCCTACGGCCCGGTCGAGGCGCTGCACCAGGTCAATCTGGAAGTGCGCGAAGGCGAGATCGTCACCGTCATCGGCCCCAACGGCGCCGGCAAGACCACGCTGCTGAGCGCCGCCATGGGCCTGCTGCCTTCGCAGGGCGAGCTGCAGTTCAGTGGCGAGCGCATCGCCCGGCCTACGGTGGAAGCCATGGTGGCCCGCGGCGTGGGCCTGGTGCCCGAGAAGCGCGAGCTGTTCGGCGAGATGAGCGTGGAGGACAACCTGCTGCTGGGCGGCTTTGCCCAGTGGCGCCGCGGCCAGCGCGACCAGGCCGCGCGCATGCAGGAGGTGTTCGCGATCTTCCCGCGGCTGAAGGAGCGGCGGGCGCAGCTGGCAGCCACGCTGTCCGGCGGCGAGCGGCAGATGCTGGCGATCGGCCGTGCGCTGATGGCGCGCCCCAGGCTGCTGATGCTGGACGAGCCCTCGCTCGGCCTGGCGCCGCTGATCGTGCGCGAGGTGCTGCTGGTGGTGGCCCGGCTGCGCACCATGGGCGTGTCGGTGCTGCTGGTGGAGCAGAACGCACGGGCCGCGCTGCAGGTGGCCGACCGCGCCTATGTGCTGGAGATGGGCGCGGTGGCCATCGAGGGCGAGGCCCGCACGCTGGCCCACGATCCGCGCATCGTCGAGGCCTACCTGGGCCTGGGCGGCGCCGCCCGCGCGGCCTGACGGAAGCGCATCCGCCACGGCTTGGCCGATGATGTCGGCATGAAGGACGACATCGAACAGGTTCAGGCGGTGGTGATCGGGGCCGGCGTGGTCGGGCTCGCGGTGGCGCGAACGCTGGCACGTGCCGGTCACGAGGTGGTGGTGCTGGAGGCGCTGGACGCGATCGGCACTGTCACCAGTGCCCGCAACAGCGAGGTGATCCATGCCGGGCTGTACTACCCGCCCGGGTCGCTCAAGGCCCGATGGTGCGTGAAGGGCCGCGAGCAGCTCTATGCCTACTGCGCCGAGCGCGGCATCGCCCACCGCCGCTGCGGCAAGCTGGTGGTGGCCACGCAGCCCGGCCAGCAGGCCTACCTGCACAAGCTGCTGCAGCAGGCCCAGGCCAATGGCGTGCACGACGCGCTGCTCATCGACGGCGATGCCGCCCGCCGCCTGGAGCCGGCTCTGCAGGCCACCGCCGCGCTGCATTCGCCTTCCACCGGCATCGTCGACAGCCATGGCCTGATGCTGGCGCTGCAGGGCGAGGCGGAGGACCACGGCGCGATGCTGGCCTTCGAAAGCCCGGTGCGCGGCGGCCGCGTGGTGCCGCAGGGCATCGAGCTCGACGTGGGCGGTGCCCAGCCGATGCGGCTGCGCGCGCGCATCGTGGTCAACAGCGCCGGTCTGGCCGCACCGGCGCTGGCCGCGCGCATCGAAGGACTGCCGCAGGCGCTGGTGCCCGCGGCGCACTACTGCAAGGGCAGCTATTTCTCGCTGGCGGGCAAGGCGCCGTTCTCGCGCCTGATCTACCCGGTGCCCGAGGCTGCCGGCCTGGGGGTGCACCTCACGCTGGACCTGGGCGGCCAGGCGCGCTTCGGCCCCGACACCGAATGGCTGAGCGACGACGCGCCGATCGACTACCGCGTCGACCCGCGCCGCGCCGATGGCTTCTATGCCGAGATCCGCCGCTACTGGCCGGCGCTGCCCGACGGCGCGCTGCAACCGGCCTACAGCGGCGTGCGGCCCAAGATCCAGGCCGATGGCGAGCCGGCGCGCGACTTCGAGCTGCAGGGCCCGGCGCAGCATGGCGTGCCGGGGCTGGTGAACCTGTTCGGCATCGAGTCGCCGGGACTGACCTCCGCGCTGGCCATCGGTCAGGCGGTGCACCGCGCGCTGGCGGACTGAGCGCCCGCAGGGTTTACGCCGAGAGCCGGCCATGCAGGCGCGGCATAACGTGCAGCGTCCGACCAACCTCAAACGCCGCAGGAGACACACGCATGGCCAAGATGCCTTTCGACCAGGAAGCGCTGATCCAGACCTTCGCCGAGGCCGGTGCCCAGCAGGGCGAGCAGGCCCGCAAGGCGGTGTTCGACGCCACGCTGAAGGCCTTGCAGGGCCGCGAGCTGACGCTGCAGAACATCCGCAGCACGCTCAAGGGCATCGCCCAGGCCGTGAGCGCGGGCGCGGCCAAGAACATGGTGCCCGACGTGGATGTGGAGAACCTGCTGTCCGATGCGGTGCAGGGCATGGACGACGCGCTGCTCAAGGCCGTGGATGCCAACCGGGTGGCGCTGCAGCAGTTCGTCGACCAGGGCGTGACGCTGCAGGACAGCAACATGAAGAAGGCCGTCGAGACGCTGGAAAAGCTCGAGGACACGATGTTCAAGGCCATTGCCAAGTCGGTGGATGGCGCTGGCGAGCAACTGGCCGCGCCGTGGGCCCAGGTGCTGGGCAAGCTGCAGGCGGGCGGCACCCACACCGGCGCCCAGGCCGCGCAGACGGTGCAGGGCCTGGCCGAGCAGATGCAGACCGCGCTGCGCGACAGCCGCGCGGCCAGCGTCAAGGCCGCGCAGGCCTTCGCGCAGAGTTACGCGGCCATGGTCAGCGGCGTGCTGATCGGCATGTCCGATGCGCTCAAGCAGACGGCGGCCGCCGCGCCCGCCAAGAAGACGAAGCCCCGCTGAACGGGGGCCGCAAACGACAACGCCGCCCGCGGTGAGGCGGGCGGCGTTGCGGTCCGGCAGGCGGCGTGCAGTCCGGCGCGCTGCGCCGGGGCCGCCGTGCGGGGATCAGGTGTTGTTGTTGCTGCCGGTGTCGGGCGTGTCGGCGGCCGGCGCGGCGGCGGTGGCCGGAGCAGCGTTCGGCGCCACGCCGGCTTCCGCTTCCTTGCACGACGGAGCGCAGACGAACTGGGTCTTGCCCAGGAAGCGGCGCGACTTCAGCGAAGAGCGCGTGCGGTGCTTGCCGCACAGGAAACACGACATCGTCGCCGCGCTGAACACGCCGGTGGAGGCGAAGGGCGATCCAGATGCCTTGCTGCGATAACGCAGCCCGTTGGCGTCGATGGTGGTCTTAACTGCGTCTTTGGCCATGTGCTTGTGAGGGGGCGAGAGGAACGAGGGGCCGGATCAGGACCGTGAGGCCGAAGCGGGCGATTTCCAGGGCACCGGAGTGACAAGAGGGCGGCGGCTGGCGGACAGAACGTGCTGAAGGACTTGCTGGTGTCGGCCGGCAAGTCCTTTAGGAGTTGCAATTATGCCACGCCTCTTCGGCGGGCGTCGGGCGTGCCAATCGTTTGCGCCCGCGCTACGCTGGATCACCCCAACCCCTGCGGAGACCAGCATGAGCAACCATGTGTACAAGCTGCTCGAACTCACCGGTTCGTCCACCGTGAGCATCGAGGACGCCTGCCAGACGGCCATCGCCAAGGCCGCCGAATCGGTGCGCAACATCCGCTGGTTCGAGGTGACCGAGACCCGCGGCCATGTCGAGGAAGGCCGCATCGCCCACTGGCAGGTGACGCTGAAGGTGGGCTTCACCCTGGAGTGATCAGGCCAGGCACCAGGCCACGGCGCGGCTGATCAGCCCGCCGGCCAGCACCCAGGCCGAGGAGGCCGCCACCGCCGCACCGGCCAGCCGGACCGGCCAGCCTCGGGCGAGCGCGCCTGCGCCGGCCACGGCCTGGCCGCCTCCGGCGCCGCCGGCCAGCCGCAGCCACAGCGCGGGCGCCAGCCACAGCACCGGCCCCGCGCCCAGCCAGAAGGCGGCCATGACCGAGGCGCCTCCCAGCGGGCCATTGGCCAGGGCAGCCAGCAGCAGCGCGCCCTGCAGCATGCCGCAGGGCAAGGCCACCCAGGCGACGCCGATGCCGGCCTTGCGCACCGGCCCGCGCATGCGCTGCCAGCCGTCCGGCGTGCGCCCCGACAGGCGGCCCCAGAAGGCCGGCAGGCGGCCGGTGGCCAGCAGCCACAGGCCCCACACCAGCAGCGCCGCATGCAGGGCGCTCCACAGCGGCTGCAGCATCGGCGCCATCTGCGCCCAGCGCCCCAGCGCGCCCATGCTGGCCGCCGCCACCGCGCCCGCGGCGGCATAGCCCGCCAGGCGTCCGGCATGCAGCGCCACCGCATCGCCGCGGCCGCCGCGGCTGAGGGCGGCGCAGGCGCTGCCGCACATCAGGCCGCAGTGCGGCGAGCTGGCGAAGCCCAGCGCCAGTGCGCCGGCGATGAGGGCGCCGCTGCTCATCAGATCACCCGCGAGAAGCGCTCCCGCTGGCGGTCGGACTGCAGGTGGCGGTCGAACACCATGGCGATGGCGCGCACCACGTACCAGCCGGCGGGCGTGATCTGGATGGCGTCCGGGCCCAGCTCCACCAGGCCGGCTTCGGCCAGCGGTTGCAGCCGGGAGATTTCCTCGCGGAAGTGCTGCGGCACCGAGATCAGGTGCGAAAGTTCGATGGACTCGAACTCCAGCCGGCCCTGGCACATCAGCGCCATGATCACGGCGCGGCGCAGCAGGTCGTCGCGGCTGAGCGCCAGGCCGCGCTCCACCGCGAAGCGGCCCTGCGCCAGCGCGTCGTACCAGCCCTGCAGGTCCTTCGCGTTCTGGCTGTAGGAAGCGCCGATGCGGCTGATGGCCGAGGGCCCGAGGCCGATCAGGTCGCAGTCCGGCTGCGTGCTGTAGCCCTGGAAGTTGCGGTGCAGCCGGCCCTGCCGCTTGGCGATGGCCAGCGGGTCGATGGGCCGGGCGAAGTGGTCCATGCCGATGTACACGTAGCCTGCGTCCAGGAACTGCGCCACCGCGCCTTCCAGCATCAGCACCCGGTCGGCGGCCGGTGGCAGCTCGGCGGCATGGATGCGCCGCTGCGGCTTGAAGCGTGCAGGCAGGTGGGCATAGGCATAGAGCGCGATGCGGTCGGGCTGGAGTTCGATCACCTGCGCGATGGTGGTGGCCACGCTGAGCTGGGTCTGCTGCGGCAGGCCGTAGATCAGGTCGACGTTGATGGAATCGAAGCCCAGCGCGCGGGCCGACTGCATCAGGCCGCGCACCATCTCCAGCGGCTGCACCCGGTGCACCGCCTGCTGCACGCGGGCGTCGAAGTCCTGCACGCCGAAGCTCAGCCGGTTGAAGCCCATGCCGCGCAGCGCGGCCAGGCGCTGCGCGTCCACGGTGCGCGGGTCGATCTCGATGGACAGCTCCGCCCCCGGCACGACGCGGAAGTGCGCGCGCAGCAGGTCCATCAGCTGCGCCAGTTCCTCGTCGTTCAGGAAGGTGGGCGAGCCACCGCCCAGGTGCACCTGCGAGACCGCCTGGCCGCGCCCCAGCGCATCCGAATGCAGCGCCACCTCGGCGGCCAGGGCCTGCAGGAAGGGCACCGCGCGCTCATGCCGGCGGGTGATGACCTTGTTGCAGGCGCAGTAATAGCAGACCGATTCGCAGAACGGCACGTGCACGTAGATCGACAGCGGCTGGCCCCCGCCCACGCTGGCTTCCGAGCGCAGCCGCAGCGCATTGGCATGGGCATCAGCGCCGAAAGCTTCAATAAAGCGATCAGCCGTAGGATAGGAGGTGTACCGTGGCCCCGGCACGTCGAATCGGCGCAGCAACTCGGTGTCCAGGGGGGCGGTGCGAAGAGTGGTACCGATCGCGTTCATCGCATTCAACTTTGCCGGAGGACCGGCCTGGCGTGCTTGATGTGGCGCAACTGCCTGCGAGGGCGGGCGCGCAACAATCCTTGACTGAGCTCAACCAGGACGGCTAAGCAGTGAATAGCCCCACACCTACCATTCGCATCGAGCCACTCAAGGTGGCTTGCTCCAGTTGCAACCTGCGTGAGCTGTGTCTGCCGCTGGGCCTTTCTCAACCCGACCTGGAGCGCCTGGACACCCTGGTGGATGCGCGCCGCAACGTGCCGCGCGGCGCGGCGCTGTTCCGCACCGGCGATGCCTTCCATTCGCTCTACGCGGTGCGCACCGGCTTCTTCAAGACCTGCGTGTCGGCCGAGGACGGCCGCGACCAGGTCACCGGCTTCCAGATGGCCGGCGAGCTGCTGGGGCTGGACGGCATCAGCACCGACCGCCACAACTGCGATGCGGTGGCGCTGGAGGACTCGCAGGTGTGCGTGATCCCGTTCAGCGAGCTGGAGAACCTCTCGCGCGAGTTCACCGACCTGCAGCGGCAGTTCCACAAGATCATGAGCCGCGAGATCGTTCGCGACCACGGCGTGATGCTGCTGCTGGGCAGCATGCGGGCCGAGGAGCGGCTGGCCGCCTTCCTGCTCAACCTCACGCAGCGGCTGCAGTCGCGCGGCTTCTCGGCCTCGGCCCTGGTGCTGCGCATGACGCGCGAGGAGATCGGCAGCTACCTGGGCCTGAAGCTGGAGACGGTCAGCCGCACCTTCTCCAAGTTCCAGGAGGAAGGGCTGCTGGAGGTCAAGCAGCGCCATATCCGCATCGCCGATCAGGAAGGCCTGCGCAAGCTGGTCAACGCGTCGACCTGCTGAGCACCGGCTCGCCCAGCAGCTGGGTGATGGCGCCGGCGGTGGCGATCACCGCCCAGAAGATCAGGAAGGTGACGGTGTAGACCGCGCTGTGGCTCCAGCCGATCGGCTCCTGGCCGAACCAGGTGAGCGAGGCGGGGTCGACCACCGCGAACACCAGCATCTCCAGCACGCCGGCCATCACGAAGGCCGGCCAGCCGATCAGCACGGCGCGCAGCGCGAAGCTCACGGCCGGGCCTCGGGCTCGGCGGGCGTTTGCCGCGGCGCCGGGGCCGGTGCCGGCGTGTCCACCGTGAGCTGCGTGACGGCGCGCGGAATGGCCGAAGGCGCCACCACCGGGTCGGCGCCGCGCACCGCGATCACCGCGGTGGCGATGCCGGCCACCACCACCGCGGCGGGGCCGGCCACCACAAGCCACACGGCGGGCACGCGCCACCAGGGCATCACGGGTTGCACATCGAGCGATTTCATGACGGATCCTCGGGCGCCTGTTTCAGCGCGGAACGACGAAGGTGGACTTCTCGGTGACGTCGGCCGGCAGGCTGCCGGGCTCGGACACCACCTGGAAGCGGAGCGGATGCGCGCCGCTGCCCAGCGACTGCGCGGCCTGCGGCGGCAGCTGCACCTGCAGCACGAACCAGCGGGCCTCGGCGGGCTGCAGCACCAGTGGCGCATGCTCGGCCAGCTGCGCGCCTTCGATGCCGCTGACCGTCAGCCGGTAGCGCTGCACCTCGCTGCTGGCGTTCATCAGCTGCAGCCGGTAGACGTTCTCGATGCGGCCTTCGTCGACGATGCGCGCCAGCGAGGCACGGTCGCGCACCACGTCCACCTTCAGTGGCGAGCGCTGCATCAGGCTGACGATGAACGCGCCGGAGATCAGCAGCAGCACCGCGCCATACACCAGCACCCGCGGCCGCGCGATGCGCCGCAGCAGCTGGCCGGGCGCCTGCACGTCCAGCGCCATCGCGTTCTGGGTGGCATAGCGGATCAGCCCGCGCGGCTGGTGCATCTTGTCCATCACGCCGTTGCAGGCGTCGATGCAGGCGGTGCAGGCGATGCATTCGTACTGCAGGCCGTTGCGGATGTCGATGCCGGTGGGGCATACCTGCACGCACAGGCCGCAGTCGATGCAGTCGCCCACGCCCAGGCTGGCCTTGTCGGCATCGCGACCGCGCTTGCCACGCGGCTCGCCGCGCTTCTCGTCGTAGCTGACGATCAGCGTGTCGTGGTCGAACATCGCGCTCTGGAAGCGGGCATAGGGGCACATGTACTTGCACACCTGCTCGCGCATGAAGCCGGCGTTGCCATAGGTGGCGAAGCCGTAGAACAGCACCCAGAACCACTCCCACGGCCCGAAGCTCAGCGTGAAGGCCTCGGCCCACAGCGTGCGGATGGGCGTGAAGTAGCCGACGAAGGTGAAGCCCGTCCACAGCGCGATGGCCAGCCAGATGGCGTGCTTGCCGCCCTTGCGCCACAGCTTCTCGACGTTCCAGCGGCCGGCATCGAGCTTCATGCGGGCGCCGCGCTCGCCCTCCAGCCGGTGCTCCACCCACAGGAAGATCTCGGTGTAGACCGTCTGCGGGCAGGCATAGCCGCACCACAGCCGGCCGCCCACCGCGGTGAAGAAGAACAGCGCATAGGCGCTGAGGATCAGCAGCCCGGTGAGGTAGATGAAGTCCTGTGGATACAGGATCAGGTCGAAGATGTAGAAGCGCCGCGCCGCCAGGTCGAACAGCACCGCCGGGCGGCCCTCCCAGCGCAGCCAGGGCAGGCCGTAGAACAGGATCTGCGTGAACCACACCATGGCCCAGCGCCATGACGCGAACCAGCCCTTGACCGAACGCGGATAGACCTTCTTCTGGGACTCGTACAGCCACACGACACGCGTGGGCTTGGGCTGGGCGGACATGACGGATCAGGGCGCCTTGGCCACCGTGGCAGGCTGCGAGAGGTTCCACACGTAGGCGGCCAGCACGTTGATCTGCTCCGGGCTCAGCCGCGTGCCATGGGCCGGCATCACGTTGGTCTTGCCGTTGGTGATCATCGCGATGATGGCTGCCTCGCCATAGCCGTGCAGCCAGATGCGGTCGCTGAGGTTGGGCGCACCCAGCGCCGGGTTGCCCTGGCCACGCGGACCGTGGCAGGCCGCGCAGGCGCTGAACTTGTCCTTGCCCAGGTGGGCGGCGATGGCGTCGTGCGGCGCGCCCGACAGGCTCAGCACGTACTGGGCGACATTGCGCACGTCCTGGGAGCTGCCCACCGCCGCGGCCATCGGCGGCATCATGCCCTGGCGGCCCTGGGTGATGGTCTCGACGATCTTCTCGTGCGAGCCGCCCCACAGCCAGTCGCGGTCCGTCAGGTTGGGGAAGCCCTTGCTTCCGCGGGCATCCGCACCGTGGCAGGTGGCGCAGTTGTTGGCGAACAGCCGCTCGCCGATGCCCATGGCCTGCTCGTTGCGCGCCAGTTCCTCCACCGGCTTGCCGGTGAAGGCCGCATACACCGGGGCCGCGGCCTCGCGGGCCTTGGCCTTCTCGGCATCCAGCTGGCCGGCGCTGGACCAGCCCAGCGTACCCTGGTGGCTGCCCAGGCCCGGATAGGTGGTCAGGTAGATGGCGGCGAACAGCACCGTGATGATGAACAGCCACATCCACCAGCGCGGCAGCGGGTTGTTCAGCTCCACCAGGTTGTCGTCCCACACGTGGCCGGTGGTGTTGTCGTCGGCCATCACGCGGCGGCGTGCCGCGATGAACAGCAGGGCCAGGCAGAACACCAGGCTGACGATGGTGGCGCCTGCGACGAAGAGCGCCCAGCCGCTGTTGATGAAGTCGCTCATGAGCTCCTTCCTTCCTTGTGCATGTCGTCGTTGAAGGGCAGCAGCGCGGCTTCGTCCAGCGCGGCGCGGCGGGTGGGCAGCCACACCCACACGGCCAGTGCGATGAACAGCACCAGGCCGCACAGCGTCACGGCGCTGCGGAGAACGTTGATGTCCATGGTGGTGTGCCTTCCGTCTACTTGGCGTGGGTGCCCATGACCTGCAGGTAGGCCACCAGCGCATCCAGCTCGGTCTTGCCCTTGACGGCCTCGGCCGCGCCGGCGATGTCGGCGTCGCTGTAGGGCACGCCCAGCGTGCGCAGCGTGGCCAGGTGCTTGGGCAGCGAGGCGGCGTCCACCGCGGTGCGCTCCAGCCAGGGGTAGGCCGGCATGTTGGATTCGGGCACCAGGTCGCGCGGGTTGATCAGGTGCACCCGATGCCATTCGTCGCTGTACTTGCTGCCCACGCGGGCCAGGTCGGGGCCGGTGCGCTTGCTGCCCCACTGGAAGGGGTGGTCGTAGACGAACTCGCCGGCCTTGGAGGGCTGGCCATAGCGCAGCGTCTCGGCCAGCAGCGGGCGGATCATCTGCGAATGGCAGTTGTAGCAACCCTCGCGGGTGTACACGTCGCGGCCGGCGAGCTGCAGCGCGGTGTAGGGCTTGAGGCCTTCGACCGGCTGCGTGGTGCTGCGCTGGAAGAACAGCGGCACGATCTCGACCAGCCCGCCGACGGCCACCGTCAGCAGGATCAGCACGATCATCAGGAAGTTGCTGGTCTCGATGCGCTGGTGGCCGCGTGCCTGGGTGTCATTGCTCATGTTGTGTTGCTCCTTCAGGCGCGCACGAGTTGCGGCGCATAGGCCACGCTGCGGCGGCCGCCACGCACGGTCATCACCACGTTCCAGGCCATCAGCACCATGCCGCCCAGGTACAGCAGGCCGCCCAGCAGGCGCACCACGTAGAAGGGGAAGGTGGCCTTGACGCTCTCGACGAAGGTGTAGACGAGGGTGCCGTCAGGATTCACCGCGCGCCACATCAGGCCCTGCATCACGCCGGCGATCCACATCGCGGCGATGTAGAGCACGATGCCCAGCGTGGCCGTCCAGAAGTGCAGCTCGATGGCCTTGACGCTGAACATCTCGGTGCGGCCGTACAGCCGCGGGATCAGGTGGTACAGCGAGCCCATGGAGATCAGGCCCACCCAGCCCAGCGCGCCGGAGTGCACGTGGCCGATCGTCCAGTCGGTGTAGTGCGACAGCGCATTGACCGTCTTGATGGACATCATCGGGCCCTCGAAGGTGCTCATGCCGTAGAACGACAGGGCCACGATCAGGAACTTGAGGATGGGGTCGTCGCGCAGCTTGTGCCAGGCACCGCTGAGCGTCATCACGCCGTTGATCATGCCGCCCCAGCTGGGCGCCAGCAGCACCAGCGAGAACACCATGCCCACCGACTGCGCCCAGTCGGGCAGGGCGGTGTAGTGCAGGTGGTGCGGGCCCGCCCACATGTAGGTGAAGATCAGGGCCCAGAAGTGCACGATGGACAGCCGGTAGCTGTACACCGGCCGCTCGGCCTGCTTGGGGATGTAGTAGTACATCATCCCGAGGAAGCCGGCCGTGAGGAAGAAGCCGACCGCGTTATGGCCGTACCACCACTGCACCATGGCGTCCTGCACGCCGGCATAGGCCGAGTAGCTCTTCATCATGCCGGCCGGCAGCGCCGCGCTGTTGACGATGTGCAGCAGCGCCACGGCGATGATGAAGGCGCCAAAGAACCAGTTGGCCACGTAGATGTGACGCACCTTGCGGATGCCGATGGTGCCGAAGAACACGATGGCATAGCTGACCCACACCACGGCGATCAGGATGTCGATCGGCCACTCCAGCTCGGCGTATTCCTTGCCCTGCGTGAAGCCCATGGGCAGCGAGATGGCCGCGGCCAGGATCACCAGCTGCCAGCCCCAGAAGGTGAACTTGGCCAGCCAGGGCAGGAACAGCGGCGTCTGGCAGGTGCGCTGCACCACGTGGTAGCTGGTGGCAAACAGCGCGCAGCCACCGAAGGCGAAGATCACCGCATTGGTGTGCAGCGGGCGCAGGCGGCCGTAGCTGAGCCAGGGGATGCCGAAGTTGAGTTCGGGCCAGGTGAGTTGCGCGGCGATGAACACGCCCACCGCCATGCCCACCACGCCCCACAGGACTGCCGCGAGCGAGAAGCCACGCACGGCGTCGTCGGTGTAGGCCACCGCGTTTGAAGAGACTGGATTGGCAGCCATCGGCCGCCTCCTTTCCGAGCTTGTGAGAGGACAGCCCGGATTGTTGGGACAAGGCCTTCAAGCGGCCTTGATGCGGATCAATCGCCGCCAGTGCCGTGGGAACCGGGTGTGGTTTCCACGCCTTCTTGCAGGATGTCCTCGCCTGCGCGCTGCAGGTCGTCGAACTGGCCGCCGAACAGCGCCCAGGCGAAGGCACCCATGATGGCCAGGACCAGCAGGGCCGACATCGGGATGAGCAGGTACAGGATGTCCATGGTGCGATGCGTGGGAACTTGTCTAGACGAGTCAGCGGGCCAGCCGCAGCGAGTTGCCGATCACCAGCAGCGAGCTGAGCGCCATGCCCAGGCCCGAGGCCCAGGGCGGCATCAGGCCCACCACCGCCAGCGGCACGCAGGCCGCGTTGTACAGGCCAGCCCACAGCATGTTCTGCCGCACCACCCGCATCGTGTGCTGCGCCAGGCGGCGGGCGTCGGCCACATCGGCCAGGCGGTTGGAGACCACCACCGCATCGGCATGGCTGCGGGCCACCAGCGCACCTTCGCCCATCGCAAAGGAGACGTCGGCCTGGGCCAGCACCGGTGCATCGTTCAGGCCATCGCCCAGCATGGCCACGCGCTGGTCCTGCTGCTGCGCCTGGCGCAGCGCGGCCAGCTTGTCTTCGGGCTGCAGGCCGCGCTGCTGCGTGCCGGCCGCGGAGGCTGCCACCTGCAGGCCCAGCCGGGCCGCCATGGCGGCGGCCCGCTCGGGCGAATCACCGGACAGCAGCGTCAGCGTCACGCCGTCGGCCTGCAGCTGGCGCAGCGCCGGCTCCACGCCGGCACGCAGTCGTTCGGCGAAGAGCAGGCGCAGCAGCGGCCGGCCTTCGCAGCCCAGCCACACCTCGGGGTCGGGCGAGGGCGCGGCATCGGCAGCGCCGACGAAGGCGGCCGATCCCAGCCGCCATTCGCGGCCCTCGTCGTCCTGTGCCTGCAGGCCCTGGCCCGGCCGCTCCTGCACCGCCTGCCAGGCGAAGGCCTCCGGTCCGCGGCCCTCCGCGGCCAGGGCGGCCGACAGCGGATGGCTGGACCAGCCCGCCAGCGAGGCGGCCCGTGCCCGCAGCTCGGATGCGCTGCCCCAGGCGGGCGCCCCGGGCTGCAGTTGTGCTTCGCTGCAGCGCAGGCTGCCTTCGGTCAAGGTGCCGGTCTTGTCGAGGAACAGGTGGCGCACCTGGGCCAGCGTCTCCAGCGCATCCAGCCGGCGCAGCAGCACGCCGCGGCGGGCGAGCGTGCCCGCGGCAGCCAGCAGGGCCGAAGGCGCGGCCAGCGACAGCGCGCAGGGGCAGGTGACCACCAGCACCGACACCGCCACCCACACCGCGCGTGAAGGATCGATGAACCACCAGGCCAGCGCCGAACCTGCGGCCAGCAGCATGACCACCGCCAGGAAGGGGCCAGCCCAGCGGTCGGCGCTGCGGGCCAGCGAGGGCCGCTGCGACAGGGCCTGCCGCATCAGCGCGACGATGGCCTCGTGGCGGGTGTCGGCGCCCACACGCTCCACCCGCATCTCCACCGGCGCCTGCAGGTTCAGGCTGCCGGCCACCACCGCATCGCCCGCCTGCTTGGGCACGGGGCGGGATTCACCGCTGAGCAGGGCCTCGTCGGCCTGCGTGCTACCGCGGGTGAGCACGCCGTCGGCCGCGAAGGCCTGGCCGGCCGGCACGCGCAGCACGTCGCCCGCGGCCACGCGCTGGGCGCTCACCGTCTCGGTGCTGCCGTCGGCGCGCACCCGCAGCACGGCGGTGGGCAACTGGCCGATGGAGGCTTCCAGCGACTCGGCCGCGCGGTGGCGCGCCGCCATCTCCAGCCAGCGGCCACCCAGCAGGAAGGCGACGAACATGGTGATGGAGTCGAAGTACACGTCGTGGCCGAAGAGGCCGCCGGGATCGAAGGCGGCGCCGCTGCTGGCCACGAAGCCCACCGCCACGCCGATGGCCACCGGCGCATCCATGCCGATGCGGCCCTGCCGCGCGGCGCGCCAGGCGCCGGTGAAGAAGGGCGCGGCCGAGAACCACAGCACCGGCAGCGTCAGCAGCCAGCTGGCCCAGTCCAGCAGCTGCTTGAGGTCGGGCGCCAGCTCGCCGGCCGCCGCAAAGTACGCCGGCGCGGCCATCATCATGATCTGCATCGAGCAGAAGGCCGCCACGAACAGGCGCCAGGTGGCGCTGCGGCGCTCGGTCAGCCGCTGGGCGCGGGCGCCGGCGGCGGTGTCGGGGGCGGCGCCATAACCGGCACGCTGCACCGCGTCCACCAGGGCCGAGGCGCTGGTGGCGGCCACGTCCCAGCGCACGCTGGCACGCTGGGCGGCGCCATTGACGCTGGCCGAGAGCACGCCGGGCACCTGGCGCAAGGCGTTTTCGATGATGCTGGCGCAGCTGCCGCAGTGCAGGCCGCTCAAGCACAAGGCGCTTTCGGCCACCCGGCGCCCGTCCGCGTCGGCGGAGAACGAGGTGAACGCCCGCAGCTCGAGCGGGTCGTCCAGGGTGGCGAGAAGGGGCGGCGCCGCGAAGCCGGGCGCCGCTGCCGCAGCGGCTTCGGTCATGGCCGGGAATGTAGGCGGCGGGCCGCGGGGGCGGCATGACCTGGATCAAGCCGGGGCGGTCTGGGTGGGACTGGGCCCTGTTCGGCTTCTTGTTCGGGAGATCGGGCTTGTGGATGGGCTCCATCTGCCTGATTGGCGCGGGAGGGCTTATGGATGGTCTCCATGCGCCTGTGCGCCGCGGGCGGGCGGGGCGCTGGCCTCCGGGACTGTCCCCCGGCCCCAGCCTTGGGGCTGGGACCTCCTCCTCTTATGTCCCTGCGCCCAGCACGCCACCCTCCCGCGTGGGGCTCGCTGCCGCCTAGGCTGCACACACCTCGCAGGCGCCTCGGTCTACAGGCGCCCCGCCGTTCAACGGCATTTCAGCGCGAGCAGCCGCCCGGGTCGGGGCCGGCGGGGTGCTTGCCGCAGGGACATCAAGGAGGAGGCTTGGGCCGCAGGCCCAAGCCGGGGGACAGTCCCGGAGGTAAGTACCCCGCTGGCCCAGCGCAACAGAAAGCGATCAGCCCTCGCCGTCCCCAGCCCCCGAAGTCAGCAACGGAATGCTGCCTTCCGAGCCCGCACCCAGCAGCCCGACGCCGGTGTAGATGCCCAGCTTCTGCCGCGTGTCCTGGATGTCCAGGTTGCGCATCGTCAGCTGGCCGATGCGGTCGGCCGGGGTGAAGGCGCCTTCCACCTTTTCCATGCTCAGCCGCTCGGGCTGGTAGGTCAGGTTCTCGCTCACGGTGTCCATGATCGAGTAGTCGTTGCCGCGGCGCAGTTCCAGCGTCACTTCGCCGGTGATGGCGCGGGCCACCCAGCGCTGGGCCGATTCGCGCAGCATCAGGCATTGCGGGTCGAACCAGCGGCCCTGGTACAGCAGGCGGCCCAGCTTGCGGCCGTTCATGCGGTACTGCTCGATGGTGTCCTCGTTGTGGATGCCGGTCACCAGCCGCTCGTACGCGATGTGCAGCAGCGCCATGCCCGGGGCTTCGTAGATGCCGCGGCTCTTGGCTTCGATGATGCGGTTCTCGATCTGGTCGCACATGCCCAGGCCGTGGCGGCCGCCGATGCGGTTGGCTTCCTCGAACAGCGCCACCGCGCTCGGGAAGGTCATGCCGTTCAGCGCCACCGGCACGCCCTGCTCGAAGCGCACCGACACCGTCTCGGCCTTGACCACCACGTCGTCGCGCCAGAAGGCCACGCCCATGATCGGCTTGACGATGTGCATGCCGGCGTTCAGGAACTCCAGGTCCTTGGCCTCGTGCGTGGCGCCCAGCATGTTGCTGTCGGTGGAGTAGGCCTTCTCGACCGACATCTTGTAGTCGAAGCCGTTGGCGATGAGGTATTCGCTCATCTCCTTGCGGCCGCCCAGCTCGTCGATGAAGGTCTGGTCCAGCCAGGGCTTGTAGATGCGCAGCGCCGGGTTGGCCAGCAGGCCGTAGCGGTAGAAGCGCTCGATGTCGTTGCCCTTGTAGGTGCTGCCGTCGCCCCAGATGTTGACGCCGTCGTCGCGCATCGCCACCACCAGCGCGGTGCCGGTCACGGCGCGGCCCAGCGGCGTGGTGTTGAAGTAGGTGGCGCCGCCGGTGGAGATGTGGAAGGCGCCGCACTGGATGGCGGCGATGCCTTCGGCCACCAGCTGCGGGCGGCAGTCGATCAGGCGGGCGATGTCGGCGCCATAGGCCAGCGCCTTGCGCGGGATCTCGTCGTAGTCGCTCTCGTCGGGCTGGCCCAGATTGGCGGTGTAGGCGCAGGGAATGGCGCCCTTGGCGCGCATCCAGTGCACCGCGGCGCTGGTGTCCAGGCCGCCGGAGAAAGCGATGCCGACGCGCTCGCCGGCGGGGAGGTTTTGCAGGATGGTCGCGGCCACGGTGGTCTTTCGGGAGAAGGTGGGCAATGCTTGGAAAACCCGCAAGTCTAGGCGGAGTCTCCCGGGTCGCCGCGGCGACAGCCGTCCCGGCAGGCATCCGGTCTACTGCGCAGGAGCGCAGCCCTACAGTCCACCCCTATGGCCTCCATACCCGTCGACATCATCGAAGAAGGCACCGGCCCCGACACCATCGTGATGGTGCACGGCTGGCCCGACACGCATCACCTGTGGGACCCGCAGGTCGCCGCCTTCAAGGCGCACTACCGTTGCGTGCGCTTCACGCTGCCGGGCTTCGACATCACGCGGCCGATCGACCGCGCCTACAGCCTGGACGAAGTGATCGACACCTTGCGCGCCGTGATCGACCAGGTGAGCCCCGGCCGCCCGGTGATCCTGCTGGTGCACGACTGGGGCTGCTTCTTCGGCTACCAGTACCTGATGCGCCATCCCGACCGCGTCAAGCGCCTCGTCGGCGTGGACATCGGCGATGCCGGCTCGCACCACAACCTGAAGGAGATGGGCGCCAAGGGCAAGCTGGGCGCGGTGGCCTACCAGCTCACGCTGGCCACCGCCTGGAAGCTGCGCGGCAGCGTGGGCGATGCCATCGCGCGGCGCACCGCGAAGCTGTTCCGGGCGCCGGCGCCGCAGGCGCGCATCGGCGCGCAGATGGGCTACCCGTATGCGGTGCAGTGGTTCAAGGAGGCGGGCGGCTTCGGCCGGCCGCGGGCCTTCGTGCCGCCGTGCCCGATGCTGTTCTTCTACGGCCAGCGCAAGCCGTTCATGTTCCACTCCCGCGCCTGGGCGGAAAAGCTGGCTGCGCAGCCGGGCAACCGCGTGGTGGGCCTGCCCACCGGCCACTGGGTCATGGTGGGCCGGCCGGCCGAGTTCAACGCAGCGGTGTTGGACTGGCTGGCCTCCCGCGCGGCGGCGCCTGCCGCGACGGCGGCGGGGCCGTTGCCCGAAGCAGCCGCCCCTCGATCGTGAGGTGCAGCACCGTGGCCACCGCCAGCGGCACCAGGTAGTACATGCCGCGGTAGATCAGCAGCGCGGCCAGCAGCTCGCCGGCCGGCATGCGGTCGGACAACAGTGCCACGAACACCGCCTCCAGCACGCCCAGGCCGGCCGGCACATGGGTCACCACGCCGGCGATGGCGGCGATGAGCAGCACGCCCAGCACGGTGGGGTAGCCGATGCGCTGGTCCAGCAGGGTCCACACCATGGCGCCCATCAGCATCCAGTTGGTGCAGGACATCAGCACCTGCAGCAGCGCCATGCGGCCGGTGGGCAGCGGCAGCTCATGCCCGCGCAGCACCAGCAGCCGGCGCTTGGACAGGAAGCAGGCCGCCAGGTAGCCCAGGCCGGCCAGCACCAGCAGGCCGCCCAGCACCTGCAGCGTGGGCTCGGCGATGCGCCAGTTGGGCGGGATCTCCAGCAGGCCGGAAGCGAAGATGGCGCCGGCCAGCAGCAGGTAACCCAACCAGTTGGTGAGCATGCTCACGCCCAGGATGCGGCCGATGCTCGCGTTGTCCAGCCCCAGCCGCGAATAGAGGCGGAAGCGGAAGCCCACGCCGCCCACCAGCGAGCCCATGTTCAGGTTGAACGCGTAGCTGATGAAGGTGGTGAGCATCACCGTGGCGGTGGGCAGCGTGTGGCCGGTGTAGCGCCGGCCCAGCAGGTCGAAGCTGCTGTACAGCAGGTGGCTGCAGGCGCCCAGCAGCGCGGCCAGCAGCAGGCCTTCCACCGGATGGCTGGCCGCTGCCTGCCACACCTCGCTCCAGTCGATGGTGCGCGCCTGGTGCACGATGAGCCACAGCACCGCGCCGAAGAACAGCAGCGTGACGATGCGCTTGGCCCAGGGCCACCAGGCGCGGGCGGCCAGGCCGGTTGCTTCGGGGGATGCCACGGCTGCGGCCTCCTGCGTCACAGCCGCAGCGGTGCCACCGCGGGCCGGGTGAGCTGGGGCAGCCGCGGCGCCCAACGCGGGAACTTGCGGATGAAGTGGAAGACCAGGTAGCTCCGCACCATCGACCACAGGCTGGGCTGTTCGATCTGCGCCGCGTCCACTTCCTTGCAGGCGTTGTCCATCAGGTGCTTCAGCCGGCCATGCAGCACCTGGTTGAAGTTGCGGTCGCGGATGACGACGTTGGCTTCCAGGTTCAGCGACAGGCTCAGCGGATCCAGGTTGCTGGAACCCACGGTGGACCATTCCTCATCCACCAGCGCCACCTTGCCGTGCAGCGGCCGCTCGCAGTATTCGAAGATGCGCACGCCGGCCTTCAGCAGGTTGGCGTACAGCGTCTCCGCGGCGGCCTTGGCAATGGGCATGTCGGGCTCGCCCTGCAGGATGAGCACCACCTCCACGCCGCGGCGGGCGGCATTGCGCAGCTCGCGGATGAAGCGGTAACCGGGGAAGAAATACGCATTGGCGATGACCACCCGCTGCCGCGCCGAGCGGATGGCCGCGCGGTAGTGGCGCTCGATGTCGGTGGTGTGGTCGCGGTTGTCGCGGGTGATGAACATCGCCATCGCATCGCCCACCGCCTCCAGCGCCTTCTCGGCCTCGGGCTTGGCGCGGCGCAGCCAGCGGCGGCTGGGCTGCACCACGCGCGCGGCCGCGCGGGCAAAGGCATGGATGTGGCCGACGATGGGGCCTTCCACCTCCACCGCATAGTCCTGCTTGGCCTCGGGGCCGTAGTCAGCCAGGTGGTCGGCGGAATAGTTGATGCCGCCGACGAAGGCCCGCGCACCGTCCACCACCACGATCTTGCGGTGCATGCGGCGCAGCATGTTGGGCCGCCAGCCAAGGATGGAGGGCGCCGGGTCGAAGGAGCGCAGCACCACGCCGGCCTCGCGCAGCGGGTCGGTGAAGCTGGGGCCCAGGTCGGGCGAGCCGAAGCCGTCCACCAGCAGGTACACCTGCGCCCCATTGCGCGCGGCGCTCAGCAGCGCCTCGTGCAGGCCGCGGCCCACCTTGTCGTCGAACAGGATGAAGGTCTCGACATACACCTCCTGCCGGGCGGCGGCGATGGCCTCGAACACCCGGGGAAAGAAGGCCTCGCCGTTCTCCAGCAGCGAGAAGCGGTTGCCCGCCACCCAACGCGAGCTCATACCGCGATCTCCGCCGCCAGCGGCGCATGGTCCGACAGGTGGTTCCAGGGTTTCTTGGGCAGCACGATGGGCGCATGCACGCGCGCATTGCGCACGTAGATGCGGTCCAGCTGCAGCATCGGGAAGGCGGCCGGAAAGCTGCGGGCCGAGGCCCCGGTGGCATGCTGGTACACCTCGCGCAGGCCGGCGCGGGCCAGGATGTTGTGGGCGCGCACGCGCCAGTCGTTGAAGTCGCCGGCCACCACCACCGGTGCATCGTCCGGGATGTGCTTGTGCATCATCTGGCACAGCAGCTGCAGCTGCTTGACGCGGTGGCGCTCCTGCAGCCCCAGGTGCACGCAGATGGCATGCAGCGGCCGACCGTCGGGCAGCTTCAGCACGCAGTGCAGCAGACCGCGCTTTTCCGGCCCGGCGATGGAGACGTCCAGGTTCTCGTAGTGCGCGATCGGGTACTTGGACAGCACCGCATTGCCGTGGTGGCCATGCGGATAGACCGCGTTGCGGCCATAGGCGAACTCGGGCCAGATCTCGTCGGCCAGGAATTCGTAGTGCGGCGCATCCGGCCAGCCGGCCCAGCGGGTGGAGTGCCGGGTGTGGGTGCCCAGCACTTCCTGCAGGAACACCACGTCGGCGGACACCTGCCGCACCGCCTCGCGCAGTTCATGCAGGATGAAACGGCGGTTGAAGAAGGTGAAACCCTTGTGCGTGTTGACCGTCAGCACCCGCACGTTCACGGCTTCGGGCGCGGCGGTGGAAGGGGTATCGGTGGGGCGTGCTTCTGCAAGGGCGCTCATCATCCCCAAGTTGTACCCAAGGGCCCCGGCGGCCGATGTAGGAAGACGCCCCGCCTGTGCGTGGCCGTTCTGCCGAAAGGCGCCGGGCGCGCCGCGCCGGCCTTCAGCGGGAGGCGGTACGCACCCAGGCCATGCGCTGGGGGCCGGCGCCGCCGTCGAACAGCGTGTCCAGCGGCCGCGTCTCGGGCAGCACGTACACGACGCTGCGGCTGCGGCCCAGATGCGGCGCGATCACCTCGCGGTAGAAGGCCACCGGCACCACCACGCAGCCCAGCGAGATGCGCCGGTCGCGCAGCCGGGGCGAGGCCAGGCGCTGCTCCCGCGCCTGCCGCGCCGGGCCGGGGCGCAGGCGGTGGATGGCGAAGGCGGCGTCGTAGTCCAGCCAGACGATGTCCTCGCCCTGGGCGTTGCGGCCGGGCTCGGCCTCGAAGCGGCCGGCGGGCGTGGTGCGTTCCTGGGGCGCCACCGCGCCGATCTGGGCCCGCTCGCCCACACCGGGCGTGCTGTCGTCGCCGGGTGCGAGGCCCAGCAGCACGGGCGTGCGCGCGATCTCGCGGCCCTGGCCGTCGAACACGCTGAGCACCGCTTCGCGCTTGTCGACGATGGCGAATGGCATCCCGCGGTGGTCGCCGGCCTGCACGATGCGGCTCCAGGCCTGGGCGGTGTCATGGCTGGCCGACTGCGCGGCGGGGGTGAAGCAGGAGGCCGCCAGTGCGATCAGCACGGCGGCCAGGCAGGGGGTGGCTCGGGGCGCACGGCAACGGGGCGGCAACGGCATCTGGCCTTCCGGTGGGGTACTGCGAAGCGGCGCCACGAAGGCGCCGGCGCGCATGGTACCCAGCCAAAAGCAAGGCCCAAGCCACCAAAAGGCTGCGGTTTACCCGGTGGTTCTGCCCAGTGCGGCGTGGCGGATGCGCACGTCGTAGGAGTGGAAGACGGCCTGCACCGGCCGGGTTTCGGGCAGCACGTACACCACCGCCTGCATGCGGCGGAACAGCGGCTCGATGTGGGCGTCGAAGAAGGCCGCCGGCACGTTGATGCAGCCGTAGGAGATGCGGTTGTCCTCCGGCGTGGGGCTGGCCAGCCGCTCCAGGCGGCGTTCGGCGGCCACCAGCGGCCGTACGCGGTGCATGGAGACGGCGGCGTCATAGTCCACCCAGACGACGTCTTCGCCGGAGGTGTTGCTGCCGCGCTCGCCGATGAAACGGCCGGCCGGCGTGGTGCGTTCCTCGGGCTTGACCAGCGGGATCGGCCGGTCGCCGATGCCCGGCACCGAATCGTCGCCCACGGCCAGCCCCAGCAGCACCGGCGAAGCGCCGCTCAGCCGGCCCTGGGAGTCGAAGACGTAGACACGGGCCTGCTGCTTGTCGACCACCACGAAGGGCTTGCCGCCGTGGTCGTTCGCATCCACCGTCCAGTTGGCCACATGGCGGGCGGAAGGCGACGGCTGCTCGGCGCCGAAATCCGCCAGGCGCGGCGCGGCGACGGGTGCGGGCGCGGCTGACAGGGCGGCGGTGGGACCCGGTGCACCGGCTTGGGGCATCCGGGTGGCCAGGCCCAGCGGCGGCAGGGTGAGCACGCCGATGGCGGCCGCGATCAGCAGGCCTCTGCGCACGCCGAAGGCCCACTCGCTGGCGGGAGGCGGGTTGCGGTCGGGGCGGCTGGACATCATGGGGCGGATGTGGAGGCAGGGAGTACCGGCATTGAGCCGGCCCTCCCTGCAAGCCCGGCGCAGGCGCGCGGGCGGTTTGACGAGCAGCGCGGATGCGCTTAGTTGCGGTCGGCGCGGGCCGGACGCTGGTTCATCGTGCCGCTGGTGCTGCTGTCCATGCTGCTGCCGGTGGCGCCCGAGGTGGAGCCGGTGGCACCGGAGGTGCTGCCGCTGTTCATGCCGCCCGACGTCGTGCCGGTGGCGCCGACGCCGCCGTTCGTCGTCTGGTTGCTGTTGTTCTCTTGCGTGCCGGTGCCGCGCGGGTTGGTGTTGCTGTTCATCGTGCCGGCGTCGGTGCGGGCGCTGGGGGCGGCGGTGGAGCCGCTGGTGCTGCCCTGGCTCATCGTGGAGCCGGTGCTGCCCGAGGTCGTGTTGTTGGGCTGCACGCCGTTCTGGCTGCCGCTGCTCAGCTGGCTGTTGGTGGTGCCCGGCGTGGAGGTGGCGGAACCCTGTGCAACGGCCAGGCCGAAAGAGCCTGCCAGCGCGGTGGCGGCGATGATCGCGGTGATCGACTTCTTGGTGCTCATGTCCGTACTCCTAGTGGTAGAGGTGGAGGCCTGTTCGACTGGCCTGAGTGCACTCTAGGAGGGTTGGCGGGGCGGGTCCGTCGGCCGCCTGCGCCGCATGCTGTAGGACATCGGCCCCGGCCGGCTGGGGTGGCCGGCGAGGGCGGTTTACCGATGGATACGCGACGTATCCGGGGGCGTCAATGGCGGCGCGACAGGCGTGACACCAGCTGCGCCACCTGCGTCTCGGCGGCCACGGCCTGATCGAGTGGCGAACGGCACAGGCCCGAGTGTTCGTAGTGGATGTTCTCGTACAGCTCGGCGGTGGCCGGGTGGGCGCCCAGCACCGCATTCAAGGCCTCGTCGGGCAGGCCGGGCTCGTCCAGCAGGCCTTTCAGCCGCTGCACCAGCTGCTGGTATTGGTCGGGCGATGCGGAGCCCGGGCTGCGCTCCAGCCGTTCCAACAGGCGGGCCAGGGCGATGAGGGTTTCCAGGCGCGCCCGCAGATCGGCCGGGCGGGCGGAAGAAGACGGTTGGGGCAGGGGAGCAGCCATGGAACGGGTTCCTTGCGGTGTGCGTGCGATGAGGAGCAACTGCGGCCGCGTCGGCCCAATTCAAGCCAAGGCTGCGGCCGTCTTCAGTCGGCGCCGCTTTCGGCGGCGATCTGCCGCAGCGCCTGCAGATACACCTCCGGCGGCTGGCCGCCCTGCAGCAGGTGGCGGTGATTGACCACCACCGAGGGCACCGCGCGAATGCCCTGCGCCTGCCAGTAGTGCTCGGCCTCGCGCACCTCGTCGGCGTATTCGCCGCTGGCCAGCACCTCGCGCGCGGCTTCCGGGTCCAGCCCCGCCACGGCGGCCGCCTCGATCAGCACCGCCGGGTCCGACGGGTTCTTGCCATCGGTGAAGTAGGCCTGCAGCAGCGCGCGCTTGAGCGCATGCTGCAGCGAGGCATCGGGCTGCAGCCCGGCCCAGTGCAGCAACCGGTGCGCATCGAAGGTGTTGTAGATGCGGGTGCGCGCACCCATGGTGAAGGTGAAGCCGACCTGCTCGCCGCGGCTGCGGATCGTCTCGCGGTTGGCCGCGTTCTGCGCCGGCGTGGTCCCGTACTTGCGGCTCAGGTGCTCGTCGATGTCCTCGCCTTCGGCCACCATGTCCGGGTTCAGCTCGAAGGGCTGGAAATGCAGCTCCACCGCGATCTCGCCCTCCAGTTCGGCCAGCGCCGTCTCCAGCGCGGTGAGCCCGATGGCGCACCAGGGGCAGGAGACGTCGGAAACGAAATCGATCTTCATGGCGGGTGGTGCGAAGGGCTGTGGAAGGCGGCTATTGCATCACCGATGCGCAAGACCACTATCCTTGCGCGCCATGCGACTCCTGCTGGTGGAAGACGACCGGATGATCGGCAGCACGCTGCGCCAGGCGCTGCGGCTGGAAGGCCATGCGGTCGATTGGGTGTACGACGCCAAGGCCGCGCTGGCCACGCTGGGCAGCGAGGCCTTTGCGCTGGTGCTGCTGGACCTGGGCCTGCCCGAGCCCGAGCGCCTGGGCAGCGGCCTGGACGTGCTGCGCCAGATGCGCGCCCGCGGCGATCTGACGCCGGTGATCGTGCTCACCGCGCGCGATGCGCTAGAGGACCGCGTGGCCGGGCTGGACGCCGGCGCCGACGACTACCTGGTCAAGCCCTTCGAGCTGGACGAGCTGGCCGCCCGCATGCGCGCCGTGCTGCGCCGCCATGCCGGCCGCGCCGCGCCGCTGCTGCAGCATGAAGGCATCACGCTGGACCCGGCGACGCGGCAGGTGACGCGCGACGGCACGCCGGTGCTGCTGTCGGCGCGCGAATTCGCGCTGCTGGAGGCGCTGATGGCACGGCCCGGCGCCATCCTGTCGCGCCAGCAGCTGGAGGACAAGCTCTACGGCTGGGGCGAGGAAGTGGAGAGCAACACCGTCTCGGTCTACATCCACCAGCTGCGGCGCAAGCTGGGCGCCGACGTGATCCGCACCATGCGCGGGCTGGGCTACTACCTCGGCCGGCGTGGCGAGGCCGCGGCCAGCGCCGACGCCGACGCATGAGCTCGCTGCGGCTGCGGTTGCTCGTCTACCTGCTGGGGGCGCTGCTGCTGGCGGTGGCGGTGCTGGGCGGCGCCACCTACCGCAATGCGCTGCGCGAGACCGAGGCGCTCTTCGACTACCAGCTCAAGCAGATGGCGCTGTCGCTGCGCGACCAGGGCGAGATCGCCCCCGGCAGCGCCGACGCGGACCTGGACTTCGTGGTGCAGATCTGGTCGGTGGACGGCCGCGCCATCTATGCGTCCCGTGCGCATGCGGCGCTGCCCACCCGCGCGGTGCTGGGATTTGCCGACGTGCAGGCCGGCGGCCAGACCTGGCGCACCTACAGCGTGGCCACCTTCAGCCGGGTGATCCAGGTGGCCCAGCCGCGGCAAATCCGCGAGCGCCTTGCTGCCGATGCCGCCTGGCGGGCGGTGCTGCCGCTGCTGCTGGTGGCGCCACTGCTGGGCATCGGCGTGTGGTGGGGCGTGCAGCGCTCGCTGGCGCCGCTGCAGCGTGTTTCGCGCGAGGTGAAGCTGCGCGACGCCGAATCACTGGCACCACTGCCCGACGACGGCCTGCCCGACGAGGTGGCGCCGCTGGTGGGCAGCCTCAACGCGCTGCTGCAGCGGCTGGGCGCGGCCTTCGACACCCAGCGGGCCTTCGTGGCCGACGCGGCGCATGAGCTGCGCTCGCCGCTCACCGCGCTCAAGCTGCAGGTGCAGCTGCTGGGCCGGGTGCAGGACGAAGCCGCCCGCGCCGAGGCCATCGCCGCGCTCGGCGCCGGCGTGGACCGTGCCACGCGGCTGGTGGAACAGCTACTCACCCTGGCCCGCAACGAGCCCGGCAGCCGCCAGCCGGCCTTGCAGCCGGTGGACCTGGGCGCCGTGGTGCAGCAAGCCCTGGCCGACAGCGCCACGCTGGCCCTGGCCCGCGGCAGCACCCTCTCGCTGGAGGCCGCGCCCGGCCTGGTGGTGCAGGGGGATGCCGCCGGCCTGACGGCCCTGGCCCGCAACCTGGCCGACAACGCGCTGCGCCACAGCCCGCCGGGCGCCCGGGTGCAGGTGGCCGTGCAGCGCGAGGGCGATGCCGCGGTGCTGACGGTGGATGACGACGGCCCCGGCATGTCCGAGGCCGACCGCGCCCAGGCCTTCGACCGCTTCTGGCGCCGCGAAGCCGCCCACGACGGCCCCGAGGCCGCCGGCGGCAGCGGCCTGGGCCTGGCCATCGTCAAGGGCGTGGCCGACCGGCATGGGGCCGCACTGTCGCTGGGTGCCTCGCCCCTCGGCGGGCTGCGTGTGCGTTGTGCATTGCCGCTGGCATCGTGACCCGCACGCCTTTGTCGGGCCGCCTGTGCTTGGCGCGCCCTGCAATCACGCCAGGCCCTTAATCTTCACTTCACCGACGGCTAATCTTCGGCTCACCCCCGCCATCCATCATTGCCTGCAAGCGGAATGAACCGCATCTGGAGAGCATGCAATGACCCGAATCAAACCCCTCGTCGGTGCCCTGGCCGCAGCCGGAGTGCTGGCCGGCGCCAGTGCCGGCGCCTTCGGCTTCAAGCTGCCCTGGAACAAGGACGACGCTGCCGCGCAGCAGCCGCCGGCCGTCGTCACCGCGCAGGCCACGCCGGCCGCCGCCGCCGTGGCGCCGGCCGCGCCGGTGGCCCCCACCAGCGCGCCCAACTTCCGCGCCATCGTGCAGCAGGCCGGGCCGGCCGTCGTGGGCGTCACCGTGGAGGGCACGCGCAAGACCAGCGCGGAGGAAGACCCGATGGCGCAGTTCTTCCGCGGCTTCCCCGGCTTTCAGCAGCGCGGCGGCCCGCGCGGCGGCGAGGTGCCGTTCCGCGGCGCGGGCTCGGGCTTCATCGTCAGCAGCGACGGCCTGGTGCTCACCAATGCGCACGTGGTGGAGGGCGCCAAGGAAGTGACCGTCAAGCTGCAGGACCGCCGCGAGTACCGCGCCAAGGTGCTGGGCAGCGACAAGGCCACCGACGTGGCGGTGCTGCGCCTGGAAGCTAAGGGCCTGCCCACCGTGCGCCTGGGCGACCCCAAGCAGCTGCAGGTGGGCGACCCGGTGCTGGCCATCGGCTCGCCCTACGGCTTCGAGCAGACGGCCACGCAGGGCATCGTCAGCGCCAAGGGCCGCTCGCTGCCGGGGGATGCCTTCGTGCCCTTCATCCAGACCGATGCCGCGGTGAACCCCGGCAACTCCGGCGGCCCGCTGTTCGATGGCGCCGGCAACGTGGTGGGCATCAATGCGCAGATCTATTCGCAGACCGGCGGCTACCAGGGCCTGGCCTTCGCCATCCCGATCGACGTGGCCTTGAAGGTCAAGGACCAGATCGTGGCCACCGGCAGCGCACAGCATGCGCGGCTGGGCGTGGTGATCCAGGACCTGTCGGCGCCGCTGGCCGAGTCCTTCGGCCTGCCGCGGCCCGATGGCGCACTCGTCGCCCAGGTGGCGCCGGGCAGCCCGGCCGCCGCTGCGGGGCTGAAGGCCGGCGACGTCATCACGCAGGTCAACGGCGAGGCCATCGAGCGCTCGGGCACGCTGTCCAGCCGCATCGGCCTGTCGTCGCCGGGGGACAAGGTCAAGCTGCAGGTGTGGCGCGACAAGGCTGCGCGTGAGGTGGAAGTGAAGCTGGCCCGCGCCGAGGACCCGGAGCGCCAGGTTGCCAACGCCCAGGGCGAGGTGGAGCCCGGCAAGCTGGGCCTGGCCCTGCGCCCGCTGAGCCCGCAGGAGCGGCAGCAGAGCGGCCTGCAGGAAGGCCTGGTGGTGGAGCAGGCCGCAGGTCCCGCGGCGCGGGCGGGCGTGTCCAGCGGTGACGTGCTGCTGGCCATCAACGGCCAGCCGGTGCAGTCGGTCGAGCAACTGCAGGGCGTGCTGAAGAACAAGCCCCGCAGCGTGGCGCTGCTGATCGAGCGCCAGGGCGAGCGCATCTTCGTGCCGGTGCAGCTGGGCTGAGGACGCGCGCGGCCGGTGGGGCCTGAGGCCCTCCCGGCCGGTGCTCAGGCCGCGGCCTGGGCGCCGGCCATGCGCTTCATCAGCCGCCCCGGCGTGGCCGGCCATCCCACGCGGCCGAACCAGGCACCGCCGGCGGTGGTCACGGCATTGATCAGGCCGTACACCACCAGCGCCACGCCCTGCGCCAGGAACACGCCGGCCAGCCCCTGGCCCCAACGCAGCGCCAGCCAGCCACCGGCGCCGGCCACCGCCAGCCGCGCCAGGTTGCCCGCCACCGGCCAGCCCAGCCGCCCCGCGCCCTGCGAGGCGAAGTACAGCACCAGCCCCAGCCCGAAGAAGCCGTACAGCGGACCCACGGTGCGCAGGTACAGCGCGCCGGCTTCCAGCATCGCGGGGTCGGTGTCGAACAGGCGCAGCCAGGCATGCGGCCACACCGCGGCGGCGATGCCGATGGTCTCGGTGATCAGCACCGCCAGGCCTGCGCCCACCCAGGTGGCGCGAAGCGCCCGTTCGCGCTGGCCGGCGCCGATGCAGGTGCCCACCATGGCCACCAGTGGCCCGCCCAGACCGAACACCAGCGGCACCAGCAGATATTCCAGCCGGGACGCGGTGCCGTAGCCGGCGATCGCCGCCGCACCGAAGCCGCCCACCAGCGCGGTGGCGATGCCGATGGCCAGGTTGGTGGCGATGGTGGAGATCGCGCCCGCGATGCCCACGCCCAGGATGGCGCGGAACAGCGGCCAGCGCAGCGGCACGCCGCGCCACACTGGCCGCAGCAGGCTGCGCGGCGAGCGCAGGTAGGCCAGCAGCGCCACGCTGCCCAGCGCGTAGTACAGCAGCAGCGCGATGGCGCCACCCGCGATGCCCAGCGCCGGCAGCGGGCCCCAGCCGAAGATCAGCGCGGGCGACAGCGGCACCAGCAGCAGCGCACCCACCGAGGTCACGGTGGCCGGCACCGCCATGTTGCCGGTGCCGCGGATCACCGCCGCCAGCGCATTGAACAGCCACACCAGCACCGCCCCGGCGAATACGCAGTTCGAGTACAGCAGCGCCGCCTCCAGCGAAGCGCCGCGGCCGCCCATCTGCGCGTACAGCGCCCGGCCGCCCAGCAGGGCCGCAGCCATGAACACCAGCCCGAAGGCCAGCGCGATCAGCACCGCATGCAGCACCAGCGCATTGGCGTCCTCGCGCCGCCGCGCGCCCAGGGCGCGGGCGATGGCCGAGGCGATGCCGCCGCCCATCGCGCCCGAGGACATCATCTGCATCAGCATCACCACCGGGAACACCAGCGCCACGCCGGCCAGCGCATCGGTGCCCAACTGGCCGATGAAGTAGGTCTCGATCAGGCCCACCGCCGCCTGCGCGAACATCACCAGCACGTTGGGCGCGCCAAGACGCAGCAGCGTGGGCGCGATGGGGCCCTCCAGCAACAGCCGCGTCCGCGGGTCCAGCGCGGGGCGGGCGGGCGATGCATCGGAAGGCGTGGCGGCAGTGGCTGTTTTCATATGACGACCATCATTCGATGGCGCAGCCTAGCACGCGCGGCGAAGACGTGCCTGCGGCGGCCCCACCAGCGGCCGGGGACGCGCCACCGCATACGATGGGCGCATCCTGATCCCACCGCTGTGCCTGCCGCACACGCCACCGACATGAGCCTGCTGGAAACCATCGAACTGCAATCGGGCGACGCGCCCGGCGCTTCCATCATCGTGCTGCACGGCCTGGGTGCCGACGGCAACGACTTCGTGCCCATCGCGCAGGAGCTCGACCTGGGCGAGGTCGGCGACGTGCGCTTCGTCTTCCCGCATGCGCCCACCATGCCGGTGACGATCAACGGCGGCTACGTCATGCGCGCCTGGTACGACATCCTCGGCGCCGACCTGGTGCGCCGCGAGGACGAAGCCGGGCTGCGCCAGTCGCAGCAGCAGGTGGCCGCGCTGATCGACCGCGAGCGCGAGCGCGGCGTGCCGGCGCACCGCATCGTGCTGGCCGGCTTCTCGCAAGGCTGCGCGATGTCCTTGATGACCGGGCTGCGCTATCCCGAGCGGCTGGGCGGCATCGCCGGCCTGTCCGGCTACCTGCCGCTGGCCGACCGCCTGGCCGCGGAGGCCCACGATGCCAACCGGCTGGTGCCCATCTTCCAGGCGCATGGCCGCAGCGACGGCGTCATCCCCATCGCCCGCGCCATCGCCACGCGCGATGCGTTGAAGGCCGCCGGCTACGACGTCGAATGGCACGAGTACCCGATGCAGCATTCGGTCTGCCCGGAGGAGATCACGCACCTGGGCGCCTGGCTGCGCAAGGTGCTGGCTCGCTAGAATCGCGGGCTCAATTGATAACGCTGCAGCGAGGAACGCCCGACATGTACCAGGAAGACAAGGACGACACCACACGCGTGGGCCTGTGGATCACCTTCAGCGTGGTGGCGCTGGTGGTCATCAGCGTCATCGCATCGATGGTGGTGCGCCAGCTGCGCATGAACAACGCGGCGCCGCAGACGGACGTCGCGGTGGTCGAGGAAGTGGTGCTGATCGAAGGCCCCATCACTGGCGAGCTGACCGGCGTGCTGTACTTCGAGACCGCCCAGGCCACGCTGCCGGCCAATGCCGCCGCCGAGCTGAGCAAGGTGATGGAAGCGCTGGCCGCCGCGCCTGCGCGCAAGGTGGTGCTGTCCGGTTTCCACGATGCCACCGGCGACGCCGCGCGGAATGCCGAACTCGCCAGGCAGCGCGCCCTGGCCGCGCGCACGGCGCTCACCAGCGCTGGCGTGCCTGGCGACCGCATCGGGCTGCGCAAGCCCGAAGTGACCGTCGGCGGCGGCAACGAGCAGGAAGCCCGTCGCGTGGAACTGCGCCTGGTCGACTGACGGCAAAGCCCGTACGACAACGAAGAAGGCCGGGCAATGCCCGGCCTTTTTCCTGCGCGCCGCGCCGCGGCGTCAGCCGCCGATGCGGCCCAGCAGCAGGTACTCCATCAGCGCCTTCTGCACATGCATGCGGTTCTCGGCCTCGTCCCACACCACCGACTGGGGGCCGTCGATCACGTCGGCCGCCACCTCCTCGCCACGGTGCGCGGGCAGGCAGTGCATGAACAGGGCATCGGGCTGGGCCGCGGCCATCATGTCGCGGTCCACGCACCAGTCGGCAAAGGCCTTGCGGCGGGCCTCGTTCTCGGCCTCGTAGCCCATGCTGGTCCACACGTCGGTGGTCACCAGGTGCGCGCCGGCACAGGCTTCCTTCGGATCGGCGAACACGCGGTAGCAGTCCGCATTGCGGATGCCGGCCACCGCGGGGTCGATCTCGTAGCCGCCGGGCGTGCTCACATGCACCGTGAAGCCCAGGATCTCGGCCGCCTGCAGCCAGGTGTTGGCCATGTTGTTGCCGTCGCCCACCCAGGCCACCACCTTGCCCTGGATCGAGCCGCGGTGCTCGATGTAGGTGAAGATGTCCGCCAGGATCTGGCAGGGGTGGTACTCGTTGGTCAGGCCGTTGATCACCGGCACCCGCGAATGCGCCGCGAAGCGCTCGAGCTTGCTCTGCTCGTAGGTGCGGATCATCACGATGTCGACCATGCGGCTGATGACACGCGCGCTGTCCTCGATCGGCTCCGCGCGGCCCAGCTGGCTGTCGCCGGTGGTCAGGTGCACCACCGAGCCGCCCATCTGGTACATGCCCGCCTCGAAGCTCACGCGGGTGCGGGTGCTGGCCTTCTCGAAGATCATCGCCAGCGTCCGGTCCACCAGCGGCTGGTACTTCTCGTAGTTCTTGAAGCGCTGCTTGATGATGAGTGCGCGCTCGAACAGGTAGCCGTATTCCTCGGCCCGGAGGTCCTTGAACTGCAGGTAGTGCTTCATCAGCCGCGCCCCCGGTTTCATGGCTTGCCGCCGGCCAGAAACTGCTTGATCAGCGGGCACAGGATGGCCACGATCTGCGCGGCTTCCTCGGCGCTGAGGATCAGCGCGGGCACCAGCCGGATCACGCGGTCGGCCGTCACGCTCAGCAGCAGGCCGTTCTCGCAGGCGATGCCCAGCAGCTCGCCGCAGGGGCGGTCGAGCTCGATGCCCAGCATCAGGCCCTGGCCGCGGATCTCGACGAAGCCTTCCACGCCTTCCAGCTCGCGTTCCAGCCCGGCGCGCAGCAGGCCGCCGACACGCGCGGCGTTCTCCAGCAGGCCTTCTTCTTCCATGATGCGCAGCGTCTCGACGCCCGCACGCATTGCCAGCGGGTTGCCGCCGAAGGTGGTGCCGTGGTTGCCGGGGCCGAACACCTTGGCCGCCTTCGGGCCGGCCACCACCGCGCCGATCGGCACGCCGGAGCCCAGGCCCTTGGCCAGCGGCATCACGTCGGGCTGGATGCCGGCCCACTGGTGCGCAAACCACTTGCCGGTGCGGCCGATGCCGCACTGCACCTCATCCAGCATCAGCAGCCAGTCCTGCTCGTCGCACAGGCGGCGCAGCGACTTCAGGTAGTCGGTGCGCGTGGGGTTGATGCCGCCTTCGCCTTGGATGGTCTCGAGGAACACCGCCACCACGTTCGGGTTGGTGCGTGCCACTTCCTCCACCGCGGCCAGGTCGTTCAGCGGCACGCGCACGAAGCCTTCCACCAGCGGGCCGAAGCCGGCCTGCACCTTCACATTGCCGGTGGCCGACAACGTGGCGATCGAGCGGCCATGGAAGGCCTTCTCGTAGACGATGATCTCCGGGCGCTCGATGCCCTTGTCGTGGCCGTACTTGCGCGCGATCTTCAGCGCGGCCTCGTTGGCCTCCAGGCCGGTGGAGCAGAAGAACGCGTTCGTCAGCCCCGACAGCGCGGTGAGCCTGGCGGCCAGCGTCTCCTGCAGCGGCACGTGGTAGTAGTTGGAGGAATGGATCAGCTTGCCGATCTGTTCCTGCAGCGCCGGCACCAGCTTCGGGTGCGCGTGGCCCAGCGTGTTGACGGCGATGCCGCCCAGGCCGTCCAGGTACTTGCGGCCCTGCGTGTCCCACACCCAGCAGCCTCGGCCATGCGACAGCGCGATCGGCAGGCGGCCGTAGGTGTGCATCACGTGCGGCTCGGTCGGCAGGGCGGTGTCAGCAGCGGTCATGGATGGCTCCGGCGGGGCAAGGGCCCGTCTGAAATGCAAGAGGGGCCGGATTCTAAGGGCGTGCGCATGACGGCACGGCCTTCGCCGCCACGGCCGCCGCGGTCGTGCTGCGCCGCAGCAGCCTCAGGGCACAATATCCGTCGACCCTGCGTTTTTGCCCTGCATGAAGCCACTCACTCCTCCCCCGAAACCGCGCGAGTTCGTCGTCCAGGGTCTGACCAAGGAAGGCCGCACCTTCCGCCCCAGCGATTGGGCCGAGCGGCTTGCGGGTGCGATGTCGTGCTTCCGCCCGGGCGGCAACGTCGGCGGGCCCGGCGCGCGCATCGGCTATTCGCCGTACTGCGTGCCCACGTCGGTGGGCCATGTGAAGGCGGTGCTGATCAGCGAGGCGCTGAAGGAGATCGAGCCGATGGCCTGGGACTTCGTGATGAACTTTGCCCGCGACAACAACCTGCAGGTGGCCGAGGTGTGCGTGCTGCCGGACGTACCGGCCCCGCCGCGTTGAAAGCCCAGGCGCCGGACAAGAAGCCGCGCACCAACGCAAAAAGGGCCTGCTGAGCAGGCCCTTTTTTCATCACCCGGCTGCCGGCTGTCAGGCCGAAGCGGTCGCGGCCGACAGGGCCTTGACCTTGGCCGACAGGCGGCTCTTGTGGCGTGCAGCCTTGTTCTTGTGGAAGATGCCCTTGTCAGCGACCGAGTCGATGACGCTCTGGGCGACGGCGAACAGTTCGGTGGCCTTGGCCTTGTCGCCAGCGACGACGGCCTTCTGCACGTTCTTGACGACGGTGCGGAACTTCGAGCGCAGCGAGGTGTTAGCAGCGTTCAGCTTCACGTCCTGGCGCGCGCGCTTGCGGCCGGAGGCGAGGCGGACGGTCTTCTTCTTGGCTTTGGAAGAGGTTGCCATAGGATATTCGGGTTGCCGGGTGATGCGGAGCCAGCGAGTATAGCACGCCCTCGGCCAGCGTCATAATCGCGCGCCGCCCGGCCTGGCCAGAGGGGGCGTACCCGCGATCCCGCGTCCCTGTCCCGTCCCCATGCGGCTGTCCGCCGCCCGCCCAGTGAACCTCTTCAAGGCCGCCTCCACCGTTTCCCTGCTCACGCTGGCATCGCGCATCACCGGACTGGTCCGTGACCAGCTGATGGCCAGCGCCTTCGGCGCCAGCGCCTGGACGGACGCCTTCAACGTCGCCTTCCGCATTCCGAACCTGCTGCGCCGGCTGTTTGCCGAAGGCGCGTTCTCGCAGGCCTTCGTGCCGATCCTGGCCGCCACGCGCGAGCGCGACGGCGATGCTGCCACGCACCAGCTGATCGACGCGGTGGCCACCATGCTGTTCTGGGTGCTGGTGCTGACGGTGGTGGTGGGCATGGTCACGGCGCCGTTGCTGGTGCTGGCCATCGGCTCCGGCCTGGCCCGCTTCGACGACGCGGTGGACCTCACCCGCTGGATGTTTCCCTACATCGGCTTCATGTCGCTGGTGGCGCTGGCCGGCGGCATCCTCAACACCTGGCGGCGCTTCACGGTGCCGGCACTGACGCCTGTGCTGCTGAACGTGGCCTGGATCGTCGCCGCGCTGTGGCTGGCGCCGGCTTTCGAGCGCTGGGGCATCGAGCCCATCTATGCCATCGCCGTGGGCGTGCTGGCGGGGGGCGCCATGCAGTTGGCGGTGCAGGTGCCGGCGCTGGCGCGCATCGGCGCGCTGCCACGCATCGGCCTGCTGCCCGGCGCGGTGAAGGCGGCCTGGCACCACCCGGGCGTCGGCCGCGTGCTCAAGCAGATGGCGCCGGCGCTGGTGGGCGTATCGGTGGCGCAGTTGTCGCTGCTGATCAATACGCAGATCGCGTCGCGCGTGGGCGTGGGCGCGGTGTCCTGGCTGTTCTATGCCGACCGGCTGATGGAATTCCCGACCGGGCTGCTGGGCGTGGCGCTGGGCGTGGTGCTGCTGCCGCAGCTGTCGGCGGCGCAGGCGCGCGGGGACACGCAGCGCTATTCCGGCCTGCTGGACTGGGGGTTGCGCCTGATGCTGGTGCTGGCGCTGCCCTGTGCGGTGGCGCTGCTGGTGTTTCCGAAGGCGCTGGTGTCGGTGCTGTTCCATTACGGTCAGTTCAATCCGAACGATGTGGAACAGACGGTGCGCGCGCTGATGGGTTACGGCGTCGGCCTGATGGGCCTGGTGGCGGTGAAGGTGCTGGCCCCGGGCTTCTACGCACGGCAGGACATCCGCACGCCGGTGCGCATCGCGGTGGTGGTGTTGGTGGTCACGCAGCTGCTGAACCTGCTGTTCGTGCCCTGGTTCGGCCATGCCGGCCTGGCGCTGTCGATCGGACTTGGCGCGCTGGTCAATGCCGCGTGGCTGCTGTTCGGGCTGCTGAAGCTGCAGGTGTACCTGCCGCGGCCGGGCTGGGGCCTGTTCGCGCTGCGCATCGGGGCGGCGACGCTGGCGCTGGGGGCGGCTCTTTGGGTGGCCGCCGAGCGCATCGACTGGATCGGTTTGCAACAGCAACCGGGTGTGCGTGCGGCGTGGATGGCCGCGGTGCTGGCCGGGGTGGCGGCGCTGTATTTTGGCGTGCTGGCCCTGCTGGGCATGCGGCCTCGGCACTTCGCCCGACATGGCTGAAGCCATCGCCTACACTGGGTTCATGACCGGTTCGCTGCGCTTCGAGGCCCCGTCGCCTCTCACGTATTTCGCATCGCTGGTGGCCGAGGACGAGAGCCTCTCGTTGCTCGAAGCCGCGGTGTCGATCGCGCAGGACGAGTATCCGCAGCTCGACCCGCAGGCCGTGCTCGCCGAGATCGATGGCCTGGCCTGGCAGCTCAAGCGCCGCATTCCGGCCGATGCCGCCACCCTGCAGAAGCTGCGCCTGCTCAACCGCTACTTCTTCCATGAGCTGGGCTTCGGCGGCAACGTCAACGACTACTACGACCCGGCCAACAGCTACCTGCACAAGGTGCTGGAAAGCCGCCGTGGCATTCCCATCAGCCTGGCCATCCTGTACATCGAGATTGCCAGCCAGATCGGGCTGACGGCCCGCGGCATCTCGTTCCCGGGGCACTTCCTGGTCAAGCTGCGCATGTCGCAGGGCGAGGTGGTGATCGATCCGTTCAACGGCCAGTCGCTGTCGCGCGAGGATCTGGACGAACGGCTGGCGCCGTACCGCCGACAGCAGGGGTTGGAGGGCGACTTCGAGGTGCCGCTGGGCCTGTTCCTGCAGTCCACGCCGGCGCGTGACGTGCTGGCGCGCATGCTGGGCAACCTCAAGGAGATCCACCGCAGCGCCAACGACTGGCCGCGCCTGTTCGCGGTGATCGAGCGCCTGGTGGTGCTGCTGCCGCAGCAGTGGGAGCAGCGGCGCGACCGGGCCCTGTGCCTGGAAGAGCTGGGCCGCCCCGATGAGGCGGCCGAGGACCTGGCGATCTACCTGCAGCACCGGCCCGATGCCGAGGACGCCGCCGCGCTGCGCCGGCGCATGACGCAGCTGCGCCGCGCGGGCCGTCCGCCGCTGCACTGAGCGCCTGGCGGATGTGCAGGAAGGGCGGCGGCCCGCCTTCCTTACAATCCGCCGTTTCGCGCGCGGCACTGCGCCGGGCGACGCAGACCAGATGAGACAGTTGCCGCTGGCTTTCGGGCCGCGACCCCCGCAAACCTTCGAGAGCTACCTGGCCCGTGCCAACGCGCCGGCGGTGGCGCACCTGCAATCGCTGCAATCGCCTGCCGCACCGGTGTACCTCTGGGGCCCGCCGGGCAGCGGCAAGACGCACCTGCTGCATGCGCTCATCCTGGCGGCGCAGGACCGAGGCGAGCGCGCCGGCTGGTTCAATGCCGCGTCGCCGCTGCCGTTCGAATTCGACGACACTTGGTCGCTGATCGTGATCGACGAGGCCGATGCGCTGGAGGCGGCCCGCCAGCACGGCGCGTTCACCTTGTTCATCGAGGCCATGAGCCACGGCGTGCAGCTGGTGGCCGCCGGCCGCCTGCCGCCGGTGGACCTGCCGGTGCGCGACGATCTGCGCACCCGCCTGGGCTGGGGCCATGTGTTCGCGCTGCAGCCGCTGGCCGAGGCCGAGGCGCGCGCCGCGCTGCGCCGCGAGGCCGACCGCCGCGGCATTTTTCTCTCCGACGACGTGATGGACTACGTGCTGAGCCGCTTCTCGCGCGACATGAAAGACCTGATGGGCCTGCTGGACCGACTCGACGACTTCGCGCTGGCGCAGCAGCGCGCCATCACCGTGCCGCTGCTCAAGCTGATGCTCAGCGAGGAAGGCGCCGCCGCATGAACCTCACCCTGTTCGACCTGGACGGCACGCTGCTGCCCATCGATTCCGACCACGCCTTCGGCGAGTTCATGGTGCGCACCGGCTGGGCCGACGGCGCCGCCTTCCAGGCCGAGAACGACCGCTTCTTCGCCGACTACCTGGCCGGCCGGCTGGACCTGCAGGCCTATGTGCGCTTTTCCACCGCGCCCTGGCGCGACCGTCCGTTCGACGAGATCGAGGCCGGCCGCGTGCGCTTCTTCGACGAAGCCATCCGCCCGGTGCTGCATCCGCAGGCGCATGCGCTGGTCCGGGGCCATGCGCAGGCAGGCGACCTGCTGGCCATCGTCACCGCCACCAACGAGTTCGTCACCCAGCCCATCGCGCGCGCCTTTGAGGTGCCCACGCTGATCGCGGTGGAGCTGGAGCGTGATGCGCAGGGCCGGGCCACCGGCGGCATCCGCGGCATCCCGTCCTACCGCGAAGGCAAGGTGCCGCGGGTGGAGGCCTGGCTGGCCGGGCAGGGCCGCCGCCGCGGCGACTTCGACCGCATCACGGTGTACAGCGATTCGACCAACGACCTGCCGCTGCTCGAATGGGCGACCGAGCCCGTCGCCACCAACCCGAGCGCTGCGCTCGAAGCCATCGCGCGGGAGCGCGGCTGGCGCATCCTGAGACTTTTCGAATGATCAAGACCTTCATCGACAGGCTGCTGGGCAAGACCTCCTCCGCCAAGGCCGGCAAGGCCGCGGCCGGCAAGGTGCCGCTGGGCAAGCGCGTGGAGGTGCCCGCGAGCGAGCACCGCATCAACCCTGAACTGCTGGACGAACGCGCCGTGCGCGTGGTGCGCACGCTGAAGGACGGCGGCTTCGAGGCCTACATCGTCGGCGGCGCGGTGCGCGACCTGCTGGTCAACCGCCGGCCCAAGGACTTCGACGTCGCCACCAATGCCACGCCGGAAGAGGTGAAGGCACTGTTCCGCCGCGCCTTCATCATCGGCCGGCGCTTTCGCATCGTGCATGTGATCTTCGGCCGAGGGCGCGAGCACGAGGTGGTGGAGGTGTCCACCTTCCGCGCCTACCTGGACAACAGCGCCGCCGAAGCGGTGGCCGGCAACGAGAAGACGTCGAAGTCGGAGCTGGCTGGCAAGAGCCATGCGGTGGATGCCGCCGGCCGGGTGCTGCGCGACAACGTCTGGGGTCCGCAGATCGAGGACGCCGCCCGCCGCGACTTCACCGTCAACGCGATGTACTACGACCCGGTGACCGAGATCGTGGTGGACTACCACGGCGGCCTGAAGGACATCGAGCGCAAGGTGCTGCGCATGATCGGCGACCCGGTGACGCGCTATCGCGAAGACCCGGTGCGCATCGTGCGGGTGGTGCGCTTCGCGGCCAAGCTGGGCTTCCAGATCGAGCCCAAGACCCGCGCGCCCATCGGCGAGATGGCGGCGCTGCTGGACAACATCCCGGTCTCGCGCCTGTTCGACGAGACCATCAAGCTGCTGCAGACCGGCCATGCCCTGGCCAGCGTGGAAGAGCTGCGCAAGCAGGGCCTGGGCAGCCGCTTCCCGATGCTGGACGTGCTGATCGGGCCCGGCGCCGACAAGCCCGAGCATGCGGCGCGCCGCAAGTTCGTGGAATTGGCGCTGGCCGACACCGACCGCCGCGTGTCGGAAGACCGTCCGGTGGCGCCCAGCTTCCTGCTGGCCTGCCTGCTCTGGCACGAAGTGCTGGCCGGCTGGCACCGTGGCCGCGAGGCGGGCGAGGCGCCGTTCCCGGCACTGATGCAGGCGGTGGACGCGGTGTTCGATGCCCGCGTGGGCGACATCTCCGGCCGCGGCAAGCTGGGCACCGACATGCGCGAGATCTGGGGCATGCAGCCGCGCTTCGAGCGCCGCACCGGCAACGCGCCGTTCTCGCTGGTGGAGCAGCCGCGCTTTCGCGCCGGCTACGACTTCCTGCGGCTGCGCGCCGATGCCGGCGAGGTGGATCCGGCGCTGGCCGAATGGTGGGAGGACTTCTCGCTGGGGACGCCGGAGGAGCGTGATGCGCTGCTGGCCGCCGCACGTGAACAGCAGAGCAAGGTGCGCCGGGCGCCGGCCTCCGGCGCGGCCAAGCCGCCGCGCAGCCGCAAGTCGGCGCCCGCGGGGGAGGAGGCGCTGGCCACGGACGCCGCCGACAGCGCAGAGGACGAAGACGAACTGCCCGCGATGGAGGCCGAAGGCGCCCCCGCGCGCAAGCGCCGCCGCCGCCGCCGCAAGCCGGCCGGTGCCGCCGTGGCGGGCGAGGCCGGTGCTTCCGGCGACGCCGCCGCGCCCGCGGGCGACAACGCCTGAGCCGGATGTCGATGACCGGCGGCGTCCCATCGGCCGACGACCGCGTGTTCGTCGGTCTGGGGGCCAACCTGGGTGATGCCCGCGCCACGCTGCAGTCTGCGCTGGACGGGCTGGCCGCGCTGCCCGGCGTCGTGCTGGTGCGGGCCTCCGGCTTCTACCGCACCGCGCCGGTCGACGCCGATGGTCCCGACTACCTGAATGCCGTGGCCGAACTGCGCAGCACGCTGGCGCCCAAGGCGCTGCTGGATGCATTGCAGGCCATCGAGCAGCGGCACGGCCGCCAGCGCCCCTACCGCAACGCACCGCGCACGCTGGATCTGGACCTGCTGCTGGTGGGCCAGCATGCGCAGCACGACGATCGACTGACGCTGCCGCATCCCCGGCTGCATGAGCGGGCCTTCGTGCTCGCGCCGCTGCAGGAGCTGGCGCCGGGCCTGGAGATTGCTGGCCTGGGCACGGTCGGCGCCTTGCTGGCAAGCTGCACCGGCCAGCCGATCGAGCGGCTGCCCTAGCGGCCCCCCACCCGTTCTCCCAGGATTCCACACGATGTTTGCGAGCTTGTCGCAGCTGCCGCTGTCGGTGCAGACCTTCGGCCTGCTGGTGCTGTCCAACGTGTTCATGACCTATGCCTGGTACGGGCACCTGAAGAGCCTGGCCGACCGGCCGTGGTGGATCGCGGCGCTCATCAGCTGGGGCATCGCGCTGTTCGAGTACCTGCTGCAGGTGCCGGCCAACCGCATCGGCTACCAGGGCGGCTACACGCTGGCACAGCTCAAGATCGCGCAGGAGGTCATCACCCTGTCGGTCTTCGTGCCGTTCGCGGTGGTGGTGATGGGCCAGCCGCTGAAGCTGGACTACCTGTGGGCCGGGCTGTGCCTGGTCGGCGCGGTGTACTTCATCTTCCGGGGCTGAAGGCAGCCCGCGCGGCGATGCTGGACGCGTTGCGGCACATCGCCATCGAAGGCCCCATCGGGGCGGGCAAGAGCACGCTGGCCCGGCTGCTAGCCGAGCGGCTGGGCGCGCAGCTGCTGCTGGAGCGGCCGCATGACAACCCGTTCCTCGAGCGCTTCTACGCCGATGCGCCCAGGTACGCGATGCAGACGCAGCTCTTCTTCCTGTTCCAGCGCATCGAGCAGTACCGCGAGCTGGCCCAACCCGGCATGTTCACGCCGCGCATCGTCAGCGACTTCATGTTCGCGAAGGACGCGCTGTTCGCGCGGCTCACGCTGTCGGACGACGAATACCGGCTGTACCTGCAGATCCACCAGGCCTTGGCGCCGCAGGTGCCGCGGCCTGACCTGGTGATCTGGCTGCAGGCCGATGCCGACACGCTGCTGGGCCGCATCGCGCGGCGCGGCCTGCCGATGGAGCAGGGCATCGATGCGGCCTACCTGCAGTCGCTGGCCGCGGCCTACGGCGCCTGGTTCGAGCGCGAGCCCCTGCTGCCGGTGCTGGCCATCGACACCACCCGCTTCAATCCACTGGAGCGGCCGCAGGACCTGGATAGGCTGCTGCAGCGCCTGCGGCAGTTCCAGGGGCCGCGCGAGGCCATGTAGCTACACTGCGCGCCCTGTGTCCATGTGACCGTGGCGTGACTGTCTTGTGACAACCGCGGCCCGCGTCCCGATCCCCGAGGAACCGACCGATGCTGTTCGGCAAGCTGCTGCCCCGTGAGGGCAATTTTTTCGAACTCTTCAATGAACACGGCAAGCAGATCGCCGAAGGCGCACGTGCCTTCACGCGCCTGATCGAGCACTACGCCGACTTCACGCTGCGCGAGCAGTACGCCGCGGAGGTGAATGCCGCCGAGCGCAGCGCCGACCGCATCACCGCCGAGGTGAACCGCCTGCTGCACAAGACCTTCATCACCCCCATCGACCGGGAGCAGATCCACGGCCTGATCAATGCGATGGACGACGTGCTGGACCTGCTGCAGGACGCCACCGAGACCATGCAGCTGTACGACGTGCGCGCGATGACCGAGGAGGTGCTGCGCCTGGGCGACCTCAGCGCCAAGTGCTGCGACCGCGTGGCGCATGTGGTCACGCTGCTGCCCAAGCTGTCGGACCACACGGTGGTGGAGGCTGCGCTCAAGACCTGCGAGGAGATCGACAAGCTGGAGTCGGATGCCGACCGCGTGATGCGCGCGGCGATGAGCAAGCTGTTCCGCGAGGAGCCGGACGTGCGCGAGCTGATCAAGCTCAAGGCGATCTACGAGCAGCTGGAATCGATCACCGACCGCTGCGAGGACGTGGCCAATCTCGTCGAGGGCATCGTCCTCGAGAACTCGTGAGACCGGCTGCGCGATGGATGCGGTCCAGGTAAGTTTCGGCGTGGTGGTGCTGCTGGTGGTGCTGGCAGTGGCCTTCGATTTCATGAACGGCTTCCACGATGCGGCGAACTCCATCGCCACCGTGGTGTCCACCGGCGTGCTCAAGCCGCAGCAGGCGGTGGTGTTCGCGGCCACCTTCAACGTGATCGCGGTGTTCGTCTTCCACCTCAGCGTGGCGGCCACGGTGGGCAAGGGCATCGTGCAGCCCGGCATTGTCGACCACTACGTGGTCTTTGGCGCACTGGTCGGCGCCATCGCCTGGAACGTCATCACCTGGTGGTATGGCATTCCTTCCAGCAGCAGCCATGCGCTGATCGGTGGCATCGTCGGCGCGGTCATCGCCAAGTCGGGCGTGGGCGCCCTGGTGGCCGGCGGCGTGCTGAAGACGGTGGCCTTCATCTTCGTCTCGCCGCTGCTGGGCTACCTGCTGGGTTCGCTGATGATGGTGGCGGTGGCCTGGGCGTGCCGGCGCAGCTCGCCGCTGCGGGTGGACAACTGGTTCCGGCGGCTGCAGCTGGTGTCGGCCGGGCTGTACAGCCTGGGCCACGGCGGCAACGATGCGCAGAAGACCATCGGCATCATCTGGATGCTGCTGATCGCCACAGGCTATGCCAGCGCCACGGATGCGATGCCGCCCACCTGGGTCATCTGGACCTGCTATATCGCCATCGGCCTGGGCACGATGTTCGGCGGCTGGCGCATCGTCAAGACCATGGGGCAGAAGATCACCAAGCTGAAGCCGGTGGGCGGCTTCTGCGCCGAGACGGGCGGTGCGATGACGCTGTTCTTCGCCACCGCGCTGGGCGTGCCGGTGTCCACCACCCACACCATCACCGGCGCCATCGTCGGCGTGGGCTCGGTGCGCCGCGCATCCGCGGTGCGCTGGGGCGTGGCAGGCAACATCGTCTGGGCCTGGATCTTCACCATTCCCGCGTCCGCCTTCATCGCCGCCGTCTTCTACTGGCTCGGCCTGCAGGTGCTCTAGCGCAACGACCCGGCGCCGACCGGGTGCCCCCGCGGCCGACGCCCGGCCGCTCCGAAGGCGGCCGCGCAACCCGCTTGGCGGGTGGACCGGTGCCGCAGGCGCCGGACCGGGTGCCCCCGCGGCCGACGCCCGGCCGCTCCGAAGGCGGCCGCGCAACCCGCTTGGCGGGTGGACCGGCGCCGCAGGCGCCGGACCGGGTGCCAACATCTACTGGCTGATCTTCTTCGCCTCTTCCACCTGGTATTCGAAGTAGCGCTGGCCGCTGAAGGCGATGGTGGCCATCAGCACGCCGGCGCCGATCAGGAGGGCCGCCACCGCGCCCAGCACCGGCGCCCAGCGGGTGGGATGCACCGGCTGGCCCGGGTTGTGGCGGGCATCCCAGCGCTCGTCCGGCGTCAGTCCGTAAAGGATGGCGGTCAGCATCGCCTGCGCCACCATCAGTCCCAGCAGCGGAATGAGCACCCAGCTGACGTGATCGTCCAGCCCGTACTCCTGCACCCGCTGCAGGCCGTGCACACCCAGCAGCGTGGGCACGCAGTAGAACCAGCCCCAGCGGTCGCGCCAGCCATGGAGGTAGAAACGGTGCAGCCCCAGGCTGCCCAGCAACAGGGCCAGCCAGGTGGCCAGCGTCTTCGACTTGTAGCTGACCATCGCCGGCTTAATCGTCGGAGTCGGTGGGCGGCGTGGCATCGCCCCCGCCCAGCGCGCGCTGCATCAGCACCACATCCAGCCAGCGGCCGAACTTCCAGCCCGAGGCCTTGAACACACCGGTGTGCTCGAAGCCGCAGCTGCGGTGCACCCCGATCGAGCCCGCATTGGCCGAATCGCCGATCACCGCCAGCATCTGCCGCGCGCCGCGGGCCTCGCACTGGGCCATCAGCTCCACCAGCAGCAACTTGCCCACGCCCTGTCCCCGCGCCTGCTCGTGCAGGTAGATCGAGTCCTCGAGGCAGAAGCGGTAGGCGCGGCGGGGCCGGAAGAAGTTGGCATAGGCATAACCCAGTACCTGGCCGTCGCGCTCGGCCACCAGCCAGGGCAGGCCATTGCCCAGCACCGCCTCGCGCCGCTTGGCCATCTCGGCTTCGTCGGGTGCTTCCAGCTCGAAGGTGCCGGTACCGTGCAGCACCGCATGTTGGTAGATGGCCGTGATGGCCGGCAGGTCATGCGCCGCGCTGGCACGGATCAACAGATTGGTCATGCGCAACAGTTTATAATGCGCGGTTTCGGCGCTGGCCGGTGGTTGTCGGGTGCAAGCCCGCTGGCTGCTTTTGGCGTATCTACAGAACCGAACCGTGGTGCCCGGCTTGCAGTCTTCGCAAGCGGCGCCTTTCAACGATTGCCAGACCTGGTGGTGTCTCCCCGGTGAGGCGGTCGATTCGCAGGAATCTCCGAGGAAACACAATGGTTGTCATCCGTCTGGCCCGTGGCGGCTCAAAGAAGCGCCCCTTCTACAACATCGTCGTCGCCGACTCGCGTGAGCGCCGTGACGGCCGCTTCATCGAGCGCGTGGGCTTCTACAACCCCGTGGCTTCCGGCGCCGCCGAGTCGCTGCGCGTCGCGCACGACCGCGTGACGTACTGGAAGGGCGTCGGCGCCCAGCTGTCGCCCACCGTCGAGCGCCTGGTCGGCAACGCAAAGACCGCCGCTTGAGTCCGGGATACCGGCCGATGGACACCACCGCCCACGCGCCCGGCGATCCCGCCTGGCCCGACGATGCGGTGGAGGTCGGCCGGATCCTGGGGCCCTGGGGGGTCAAGGGCGCGCTGAAGGTGCTGCCCTATGCGTCCGATCCCAAGGCCTTGTTCTCCTCGCGGCGCTGGTTCATCGAACCGGGTCACCGGCTCTTGAAGATCACCGGCGCCCGCGAGCAGGGCGACGCCGTCGTCGCCACCGCCCAGGAAGTGCCCGACCGCAATGCCGCCGAGGCACTCAAGGGCGCGCAGGTGTTCGTCTCGCGCAGCAGCTTTCCCACGCCCGACGACGACGAGTACTACTGGGTCGACCTGATCGGCCTGGACGTGGTCAATCGCGAAGGCGTGCAGCTGGGCGTGGTGTCCGACCTGCTCAGCACCGGCCCGCACAGTGTGTTGAAGGTGCGGTCGGCCGGCGTGCCGGCCGACACCGAAGCCGAGGCTTCCGAGCGCCTCATCCCCTTCGTCGACGCCTATGTCGACCAGGTCGACCTGCCCGCCCGCCGCATCACCGTCGACTGGGGCCTGGACTACTGAGCCGCCGAACGCCATGCGCTTCGACGTGCTCACGCTGTTTCCCGAACTGTTCGCCCCGCAGCTGTCGCTGGGCGTGAGCCGTCGCGCGTATGAATCCGGCCTGGTGGACGTGCGCCTGTGGCCGCTGCGCGAGTACGGGGAAGGGACCTACCGCCGCATCGACGACCGGCCCTTCGGTGGCGGCCCCGGCATGGTGATGCTGGCCGACCCGCTGGCGCGTGCGCTGGCCGATGTTCGGCAGCAGCGCGGCGATGCGGTGCCGCTGATCCACTTTTCGCCCACCGGCCGGCCGATCACGCAGGCACTGGTGCGCGAGATGGCTGCCGGGCCCGGCGCCGTGCTGCTGTGCGGCCGCTACGAGGGCATCGACCAGCGTTTTCTCGACCGCCATCCGCATGTCGAGCTGAGCCTGGGGGACTTCGTCCTGTCCGGCGGAGAGCTGCCGGCGATGGCATTGCTGGATGCCATTGCCCGCCTGCAGCCCGGCGTGCTGAACGACGCGGCCTCGCACCAGCAGGACAGCTTTTCCGAGGACGGCCTGCTCGATTGCCCGCACTACAGCCGCCCCGAGAGCTGGCTGCACGACGGCGAGGAGGTGCCGGTGCCGGCGGTGCTGCTGTCGGGCCACCATGCGCACATCGCACGCTGGCGGCGCGAGCGTTCGCTGGAGCTCACCGCGCGCCGGCGACCGGAGCTCATCGAGGCCGCACGGGCCGCAGGACGGCTGTCGAAGGCCGACGAGCATTACCTGTCGAGTCTCGGCATATAATCGCAGGCTTTTCACCGATCCTCTACCGGGCGCGGTGCTGGCAGGCCCACCCTCGTGGGCCCGGCACCGCACACGAACACCACGCGCCGGCAAGATCACCTGGAGAATTTCGTGAACCTGATCCAAACCCTCGAGCAAGAAGAAATTGCTCGCCTGAACAAGACCATTCCGGCCTTTGCGCCGGGCGACACGGTGATCGTCAGCGTCAACGTGGTCGAAGGCACCCGCAAGCGTGTGCAGGCCTATGAAGGCGTGGTCATCGCCAAGCGCAACCGCGGCCTGAACAGCAGCTTCATCGTGCGCAAGATCTCCAGTGGCGAAGGCGTGGAGCGTACGTTCCAGCTGTACAGCCCGCTGATCTCCAGCATCGAAGTCAAGCGCCGCGGCGACGTGCGCCGCGCCAAGCTGTACTACCTGCGCCAGCGCTCGGGCAAGTCGGCACGGATCAAGGAAAAGCTGTCCTGATCGTCGCCGCGGTCCTCACCGCCTCGCAAAGCCGCCTTCGGGCGGCTTTGTCGTTTGCAGCCTATGCTCGCCGACGCCATGCCCCGACCGATCATCCGAGACCCCCGGGCCGTGCCCATCGTCGCCATCGACGATGCACTGCCGCCCATCGACCCGGCCTTGCTCACCGCTTCAGCGCTGCGCGAACGCTTCGCCGAGGCCCGCGGCTGGACGCCCGAGTTCACGGGTGACGGCGGCCAGTCCGAGCGCGCGCCGGCCGCTGCTTCGGTGCTGGTGCCGCTGGTGGACCGGCCGCAGGGCCTGTCGGTGCTGCTGACGCAGCGCACCGCGCACCTGCGCGACCATGCGGGCCAGGTGAGCTTTCCGGGCGGCCGCGCCGAGCCCACCGACGCCGACGCCGTCGACACCGCGCTGCGGGAGGCGCAGGAGGAGGTGGGCCTGCAGCGCCAGCATGTGGAGGTGATGGGCCTGCTGCATCCCTACAGCACCGTCACCAACTTCGTGGTCACGCCGGTGGTGGGCCTGGTGCGGCCCGGGTTCGAGCTGACGCTGGATCCGTTCGAGGTGGCCGAGGCCTTCGAGGTGCCGCTGGCCTTCCTGATGACGCCGGCCAACCACCGCCGGCACCGCTTCGAATACGAGGGCCACGAACGCCACTTCCTGTCGATGCACTGGGAAGGACCGGCCGCCGATGGCCGGCAGCAGGCGTTTTTCATCTGGGGCGCAACAGCCTCCATGCTGCGCAACCTCTATCGCTTTCTGGCAGCGTAGTTGTCGTCGCTATCATCGCCGGCGATGAGTTTCTTCGCCGTCCTTTTTGCGCTGCTGATCGAACAGCTCAAGCCGCTGCCGCGTGACAACTGGGTGCACGATTCGCTGATCTCTTGGGTCGGCTGGAGCGGTCGCAACTTCGACGCGGGCAAGGCCCATCACGCCTGGGTGGTGTGGGGCGTGACCGTGATCGCGCCCGCCCTGGTGGCCTGGGGCCTGCATGCCGCCATCGCCCACTACAGCCTGCTGCTGGCACTGGCCTTCAACGTGGCCACGCTGTACCTCACGCTGGGCTTCCGGCAGTTCAGCCACTACTTCACCGACATCCGCGACGCACTGGACCGCGGCCAGGAGAACGAGGCGCGGCGCCTGCTGGCCGAGTGGCGCCACCTGGACGCCAGCGAGCTGCCGCGCACAGAGCTGATGCGCCACGTGATCGAGCATTCGCTGCTGGCCGCGCACCGGCATGTCCTGGGCGTGTTCTTCTGCTTCATCGTGCTCTCGGCCTTCGGCCTGGGGCCGGCGGGGGCGGTGCTGTACCGCATGGCCGAATTCGCCAGCCGCTACTGGGCCTACAAGCAGCGTGCGTTGCAGGCGCCGTCGAACGACCGGCTGCGCGAGATCTCGCAGCGCATGTTCTCGCTGATCGACCATGTGCCGGCGCGACTGACGGCCTTCGGCTTCGCGGTGGTCGGCAACTTCGAGGAAGCCATCAATGTGTGGCGGCGCGACGCCGGCCTGTGGCTGCATGTCAACGAAGGCATCATCCTGTCGGCCGCCGCCGGGGCGTTGAACGTGCAGCTGGGTGGCGGCTGGGCGCCGGGCATCACGCCGGACCGCTCCAAGACCTTCGAGAGCGGCGTGGATCCCGAGGCGGTGCGCGCCCAGGGCACCACGCCCGGCCTGCCGCCGCAGCTGGGCCACCTGCACAGCCTGGTGGGCCTGGTGTGGCGATCGGTGGTGCTGTGGATGCTGCTGGTGGCGCTGCTGTCGCTGGCCAACGTGCTGGGCTGAAGCCCGCTGCGGTCAGCGGTGGCTGCTGCGCGAGAGCTCGTCGAACAGCTCGCCGTAGATGCGCCAGCGTGAGGGGCTGATCTCGCCGCGCTCGACCGCCGCCCGCACGCCGCAGCCCGGCTCCTGGCGATGGGTGCAGTTGTAGAAGCGGCATTCGCTCAGGTGCGCCGCCAGGTCGGGCATGAGCCGCGGCAGGCGCTGCACGTCGATCTGCTGCAGGCCGAATTCCTGGAAGCCCGGCGAGTCGATCAGCGCCGTGCCGGCGTCACGGTCCACCCAGTACCAGCGCGTGGTGGTGGTGGTGTGGCGGCCTGAATTCAGCGCGGTGGAGATCTCGCCCACCTGCGCCGCGGCCTCGGGCACCATGAGGTTGATCAGCGTGCTCTTGCCGGTGCCGCTGGGACCCAGCACCAGCGTCGTGCGGCCGGCCAGCAGCGGCGCGAAGAGGGCGCGGGCGCCTTCGGCATCGTGCTTGATGGAGCTGTCGTGCACCTCCACGCCCATGGCCCGGTAGGGCGCCAGGCGCTCGCGGGCCAGCGCCGCCTGCGGCAGGTCGGCCTTGTTGAGCACCACGCAGACGTCGATCTCCGCCGCCTCGGCGGCGATGAGCGCGCGCGTGAGCTGCGACTCGCTGAACATCGGATCACCCGCCACCAGCACGATGATGCGGTCGAGGTTGGCGGCGAAGCTCTTGGTCTTCCACTCGTCCTGCCGGAACAGCAGGTTGCGCCGCGGCTCGATCTTCTCGATCACGCCTTCGTCGTCGCCGCCGGAGCCAGTGGGCATCCAGCGCACGCGGTCGCCCACCACGCAGTCGCTTTTCTTGCCGCGCGGATGGCAGGTCAGGCGCCGGCCTTCCGGCGTCTCGACGATGAAGTGGCGGCCGTGGGCGGCGACGATGAGGCCGGTGTCGTGCTCGGCGCGTCGGGAAGCGGCCGTCATGCGCCGTGCAGCCGCAGTGCGGCCAGCCGCTCGGTGGCGGGCGGATGCGAATAGTAGAAGCGCACGTAGACCGGATCGGGCGTCAGCGTGGAGGCGTTGTCCTCATGCAGCTTGAGCAGCGCACTCGCCAGGTCGCGGCCGTTCGCCTGTGCACAGGCGTAGGCGTCGGCCTCGAACTCGTGCTTGCGCGAGCTGCGCGCCGTCAGCGGCGCCAGCAGGAAGGTGAAGGGCGGCAGCGCCAGCAGGAACAACAGCAGCGCCAGCGCATCGTTGGGCGCGCCGAGGTTGGGCTGCACGCCCAGGCCGGTATAGAACCAGGCCTGCTGCGACAGCCAGCCCAGCAGCGCCAAGCCGGCCAGGCTGAGGCCGAACATCACCGCCATGCGCTTTTGCACATGCCGGTGCTTGAAGTGGCCGAGCTCGTGCGCCAGCACCGCTTCCACCTCGCCGGGCGACAGCTTGGACAGCAGCGTGTCGAAGAACACCACCCGCTTGGCCGCGCCCAGGCCGGTGAAGTAGGCATTGGCATGGGCGGAGCGGCGGCTGCCATCCATCACGTACAGGCCCTTGGCCGCGAAGCCGCAGCGCTGCATCAGCGACTGCACCCGCGCCTTCAGCGATTCGTCGGGCAGCGGCTCGAACTTGTTGAACAGGGGCGCGATCAGCGTGGGATACAGCACCAGCAGCAGCAGCTGGAAGCCCGTCCAGGCGGCCCAGGCCCACAGCCACCACAGGCTGCCGGTGGCGCCCATGATCCACAGGATGAGGGCCGCCAGCGGCAGGCCGATGACCGCTGCCACCGCCAGGCCCTTGAGCATGTCGCCCAGCACCATGCGCCAGGTCATGCGGTTGAAGCCGAAGCGTTGCTCGATGCGGAAGGTGTTGTACAGGTCGAAGGGCAGGTCCAGCGCGCCAGCGACCAGCGCGAAGGCCACCAGCAGGCTGAGCTGGTAGGCCATGTCGCCCCAGCGCGGCTGCACCGCTTCCAGAAGCCAGCCGTTGAGCGCATCCAGCCCGCCCAGCAGCGTCCAGCCCAGCAGCACCAGCGTGGAAAACGCCGTGGACAGCAGGCCGACGCGGCCCTTGGCCAGCGTGTAGTCGGCCGCGCGCTGGTGGGCGGTCAGGGTCACCGTGCGGGCGAAATCGGCGGGCACCTCGTTGCGGTGTGCGGCCACGTGGCGCATCTGGCGCGATGCGAGCCAGAACTTGACGCCCATCGACGCCAGCAGTGCGGCGGCGAAGAGCAGAGACAGCAGGAGGGCTTGCATGGCCGAAGTGTAGGGCTGCGACAATCGACCGCTTTCCCAGACCCGCCGTGCCATGACCGACACCACGACTCCCAGCCTCGCCAAGAGCGACCAGAACCTGATCTGGATCGACCTCGAGATGACCGGTCTCTTTCCCACCACCGACCGCATCATCGAGATCGCGGTGGTGGTCACCGATCCGCAGCTGCAGGTGCGCATCGAAGGCCCGGTGTTCGCCATCCACCAGAGCGACGCCACGCTGGACGCGATGGACGCCTGGAACAAGGGCACGCACGGCCGCAGCGGCCTGACCGAGCGGGTCAAGGCCTCCACCGTGAACGAGGCGCATGCCGAGGCCGAGGTCATCGCCTGGCTTGCGCAGTACCTGCCCGCCGGCAAGAGCCCGATGTGCGGCAACTCCATCTGCCAGGACCGCCGCTTCCTGGCCAACTACATGCCGGCGCTGGAAGCCTTCTTCCACTACCGCAACCTGGACGTCAGCACGCTGAAGGAACTGGCCAAGCGCTGGAAGCCGGAGATCCTGGGTGGCTTCAAGAAGGCGCAGGCGCACACCGCCCTGGCCGACATCCACGAGTCCATAGACGAGCTGGCGTATTACCGCAATCACCTGCTTTCCGTCGACCCGGCGTGAAATTGCAGCGGGGTGCTTGGTAAAAACCCGGATTCACAGTAGAATCCGCGCTTCGGCTGGTGGTTGCTGCCAGCCGTTTCGTTCATCCCCACTGACTCTGTGGCCGGGCAATCTGCCCGGAAGCCCCTCTCGGGGCGCGGGTCGGCGGCGATGCCGTCGCTTGGGCCCGTTTGTCACTGTGCGGCACTCACTCAGAGTTGCCCGTCGAGCGTTCCTGTTGCTGCGACCTGACCCGGCTGCACCGTCCGTGCAGCCCGCGCAAGCTTTGTGCTGCGCGCCGAGAGAAGAGAAAGAGTTCCATGTTCACTGAAGCCAACACCCCCGCAGCCGACATTCCCGCGGGCGACGGCGAGACCAACGGTTTCGCCACCCTGGGCCTGCATGCCGCCCTGGTGCGCGCCGTGGCCGATTCCGGCTACACCACCCCGACCGAAGTGCAGGGCCGCGCGATTCCGCCGGCGCTGGCCGGCCAGGACCTGCGCGTGTCCTCCAGCACCGGCAGCGGCAAGACCGCGTCCTTCGTGCTGCCGGCACTGACCCGCGTGCTGGCCGCCCGCGGCGATGGCAAGCGCCGCGAGAAGGGCGTGGTCCACGGCCCGCGCATCCTCGTGCTGACGCCCACCCGCGAACTGGCGATGCAGGTCTCCAAGGCCGCTTCCACCTACGGCACCCACGTGCAGGGCCTGCGCGTGGCCACCATCGTCGGCGGCGTGCCTTACGGCGCCCAGCTGAAGGCGCTGCGCGGCCCGCTGGACGTGCTGATCGCCACCCCTGGCCGCCTGATGGACCACATGGCCAGCGGCAAGGCCATCCTGGCGAACGTCGAGATGCTGGTACTGGACGAAGCCGACCGCATGCTGGACATGGGCTTCATCGACGACATCCGCCACATCGCCGAATCGCTGCCGCAAGAGCGCCAGACGGTGATGTACAGCGCCACCTTCGCCGGCCACGTCGGCCGCCTGGCCGCCGAACTGCTGCGCGACGATGCGCAGACGATCGACGTCGCCTCGCACACCGACACGCACGAGAACATCGAGCAGCGCCTGCACTGGGCCGACAACGGCCAGCACAAGAATGCGCTGCTGGACCAGATCCTGTCGGAGCGCGACATGGAGCAGGCCGTGGTGTTCACCAGCACCCAGCGTGATGCCGACTGGCTGGCCGACCGCCTGGCCGACATGGGCCACCATGTCGCCTCGCTGCACGGCGGCATGCCGCAAGGCCGCCGCACCCGCGTGCTGCAGGGCCTGCGCAACAAGCAGCTGCGCGTGCTGGTCGCCACCGACGTGGCCGCCCGCGGCATCGACGTGCCGACGATCAGCCACGTGATCAACTACGGCCTGCCGATGAAGGCCGAGGACTACGTGCACCGCATCGGCCGTACCGGCCGTGCCGGCCGCAATGGCCTGGCGATCACGCTGGCCGAGGCGCCGGACGCCGGCATGATCCGCCGCATCCAGCAGTTCACCACCCAGCAGATCCCGGTGGCGACCATCGCCGGCCTGGAGCCGCAGAAGCCCGCCCCGCGCCTGTTCACGCAGCGCCGTGAAGGTGGCTTCGGTGGTGGCGCCGGTGGCGACCGCCCGCGTGGTCGTCCGTTCAACAAGGGCGGCTTCCGCTCGGGTGGCGGCGACCGTCCGGCCTTCGGCGGCCCGCGCAACGGCGGCGGTTTCAAGTCGTCGCCGCGCCAGCGTTGATCGCGCTCCGGCCATGAAGAAAGGGCTCGCAATGCGAGCCCTTTTTCTTTGGCAGGGCCGGTGCGTCAGACGCCCAGCAGCTCCACCTCGAACACCAGCGTGGCGTTCGGCGGAATGACGCCGCCGGCACCGCGGGCGCCATAGCCCAGGTCGGCGGGGATCGTCAGCACGCGCGTGCCGCCGACCTTCATGCCCTGCACGCCTTCGTCCCAGCCGCGGATGACCATGCCCTGGCCGAGGCCGAACTGGAACGGGTCGTTGCGGTCCTTGCTGGAATCGAACTTGCGGCCGCGCTGGTTGGGGGCGGCAGCGTCATGCAGCCAGCCGGTGTAGTGCACGGTGACATGCTGGCCGGCGCGGGCTTCGTCGCCGGTGCCCGGCACGGTGTCTTCGTACTGCAGGCCGGAGGAGGTGGTGACCATGATCGGAGCGTCCTTCTTGTGTTGTCAGCCCCACATCATGCCAGCCCGTGGATGCGCGCCCAGGCTGCGGTGGCTTCGGCCAGCCAGGCGTCACGGTGGGCGGCGGCCAGCGGTGGCAGGCCCAGCGCCTGGCCGGCCTGCCGCAGCGCCTGCAGCACCTCCCCGGGCGCGCCCAGCGCCAGCGGCGCGGCCCCGTTCTGCTTGGACAGCTTGTGCCCGTCCGGCGCCAGCACCAGCGGCGTGTGCAGGTAGCGCGGCGTGGGCAGGCCCAGCAGCCGCTGCAGGTGGATCTGGCGCGGCGTGTTGTCGGCCAGGTCCTCGCCGCGCACCACGTCGCTGATGCGCTGCGCCGCGTCGTCCACCACCACCGCCAGCTGGTAGGCCCACAGGCCGTCGGCCCGGCGCACGATGAAGTCGCCCACCTCGTGCGTGAGGTCCTGGTGCGCGTCGCCCAGGCGGTGGTCATGCCAGCCGATGTGCAGCGGCTGCGCCTCGGTGCCGCACCGCACCCGCCAGGCGCGGGCCGGCTTGCCGTTCAGGCCCTGGCGGCAGGTACCGGGGTACACCAGCTCGCCGAAGCGCTCGGGCGGGTGGCCGGCCGCCGCCAGCGCGGCTTCGATCTGCTTGCGGGTGCAGCCGCAGGGATACACCGCACCGGCCGCCTGCAGCGCCTGCAAGGCGGCCGCATAGGCGTCGCCGCGCCGGGATTGCCACCAGGGCGCTTCGTCGGCCACCAGGCCCAGGCGCTGCAGCTGGTCGAGGATGGCGTGGTCGGCACCGGCCACGCAGCGGGGCGTGTCCACGTCCTCGATGCGCACCAGCCACGCGCCGCGGTGCGCGCGGGCGTCCAGCCAGCTGGCCAGCGCGGCCACCAGCGACCCGGCATGCAGCAGGCCGGTGGGCGAGGGCGCGAAGCGGCCGCGGTAGGCCGCTGCGGCGCCGGGGCCGGCGGCCACCGTCAGTCCACCCGCTGCGGCAGGCCCATGTGCCGCTCCAGCAGCGCCAGGCGGGTGGCCGGGCTTTCCAGTTGCTCCAGCCACCAGGCCAGCGCCAGGCCCTGCGGCGCCTTCCTGGGTTGCGGCGCGGCGGTGGTGCGCCAGGCGTAGCCCAGCAGCACCTGGCTGCGCTCGCGCTGCACCGGCTTGATGACCAGCCGGCCGGCGTTCACATGCTCGCGGATCAAGGGCTCGGGCAGGAAGCCGCAGCCCAGGCAGCGGATCTGCGCCTCGATCTTGGCCTGGGTGCTGGCCACGGTGAACACGTCCTGCCCGGGCAGCAGGTTCACCGTCAGCGGGGACAGGCGGTGCGCCGAGTCGGCCACGGCGACCGCGCGGTGGCGGATCAGCTCGGTATCGCTGATCGGTCCTTCCACTGCCGCCAGCGGATGGTGCGGCGCCACGGTGAACACGAAGTCCATGCCACCCAGCGGCTTCATCGCGATGCCCTGCGGCGGCGCCACCCCGGTGCCCACCCCGATCGCGAGGTCGGCCTGGCCCGACACCAGCGCTTCCCAGGTGCCCGCCAGCACCTCGGTGCGCAGCCGCAGCCGCGTGCCCGGCCCGCCCTGGCCGTCGTCGGGGCGCATCGCAAAGAAGGATTCGCACAATTCGAACATGGTGAGGCGGGAGATCACGCCATCCACCGCAATGGTGAGGGAGGACTCCCAGCCGGTGGCCACGCGCTTGACCCGGTTGGCCACTGCGTCCATCTCGGCCAGCAAGCGGCGGCCCTCGTTGAGCAGCTCCTCGCCCGCGGCGGTCAGCCGGGCCTGGCCTGAACGGCGGTCGAACAACAGCACGTCCAGCGCGTCTTCCAGCTGGCGCACGCTGTAGGTCAGCGCCGAAGGCACCTTGCCCAGCTCCCGCGCGGCGGCCGCAAAGCTGCCGAGCCGGCCGATGGTGTCCATCATCGTCAGGGCATCGGGCGTGAGGGCGCTGCGGCGGTCGGGCATGCCTTCATCTTATTTGAATGGACGCTTCAAGCAAGGCCGGCTGGAGCGGCGGGCCGCGGCTCCTACATTGGATTCACACAAGGAGTCCGCACCATGATCACCCTGCGCAAGAGCGAAGACCGGGGCTATGCCGACCACGGCTGGCTCAAGAGCCACCACAGCTTCTCGTTCGCCGACTACCACGACCCGGCGCACATGGGCTGGGGCAACCTGCGGGTGATCAACGAGGACCGCGTGGCGCCCGGGACCGGCTTCGGCACCCACGGCCACCGGGACATGGAGATCGTCAGCTACGTGCTGGACGGCGCGCTCGCGCACCAGGACAGCATGGGCAACGGCACCGCCAGCGGCGCCCACAGTGGCGTGATCCGGCCCGGCGACGTGCAGCGCATGACCGCGGGCACCGGCGTGCGCCACAGCGAGTTCAACCACTCGAAGGACGGCACGACGCACTTCCTGCAGATCTGGCTGCTGCCCGAGCGTCGCAACCTGCCGCCTGGCTATGAGCAGAAGCACTTCGACGCCGACAGCAAACGCGGCCGGCTGCGGCTGCTGGCGGCGCCCGGCGGTGAAGACGGCGCGGTGACGCTGAATGCCGACGCACGCATCCACGCCGGGCTGTTCGATGCGGGCGAGCGGGCGCAGCTGGCGCTGGACCCGGCGCGCCCGGCCTATGTGCACCTGGCCCGTGGCCAGCTGGAGGTGAACGGCCTGACGCTGCAGGCCGGCGACGCGGCGCAGCTGCAAGGCGAGTCGCTGCTGACGCTGGCCAACGGCCGCGATGCCGAGGTGCTGGTGTTCGAGCTGGCTCCTTGAAACCGTGCGCTTTCCCCCTGTCGCCGGCGCAGTGGGCCAAGCAGTGAGGCAAACGCCCCACACCTCCGCCGGCAAGGGTTTGACCTAGGGTTTACACTAGGTCTAAGGGTTAGCACTTAGACCGACCCTCTTGCTGAGTCGAAAGAGAGATAGTAATGACCAAGATCATCGAAATGCTGCATGACCTCATGCGCCCCGAACCCGCCGCCCTGGACGAAGCCTACCTGGCCGAGTCGGTCGACATCTACGACCTGGAGCGCCGCATGCGCGAGCTGGACGACCGCCGCATGAACCCGCAGTGGGGCGGCCTGATGTCGCACGGCACGGCCTGAGTTTCCCGCTTCAAGCGCCCAGGAAGGCCCGCGCTGCATCCAGCGCACTGGGCAAGTCTTCTTCCTGCGGCAGGTGGCCGGCTTCCGGCAGGCGCACCAGCACGGCGTTCGGGATGGACGCGGTGACCCGAGCGGCCCGATCGCCCGGCATCCAGCGGTTCTGCTGGCCCCACATCACCTGCACCGGCATCGGCGTTGGCAGTTGGCGGGTCGCATTCTGCGCCGGACTGCCGTTGCCACCCGCGGCGGCTGCGCCCTGGGCATGGGCCTCAGCCTGCACCTGCAGCAGCTGCTCATGCAGCGCGCGGCGGTTGCCCTCGCGCAGCAGCAGCTCGAAATGGCGGTCGACCTGCTCGGCGCTGAGCCGATCGGGCCGCGCCACCAGGGCCGCCAGGTGCGCCTGCACCAGCGCCCGGGGCAGCAGCGATTCCGCCAACCAGTGCAGCACCGGCAGCCGCGCCACCAGGAACAGCGGCGGCGTCCGCCGCGCCAGGATCGGACCGCTGCCCGGATTGAGCAGCAGCAGCCGTTCCACACGGCTGGGTGCTTGAGCCACCAGCTCCAGTGCCACCTCGCCACCGCGCCCGTGGCCGACGAGCTGCACCTGCCGCAGCTGCAGCCGGTCCATCAGCGCCAGGACGAAGCGCGCCTGGGTGGACAGGCGGTAGTCGGCCTCGGGCTGCGGGCCAGTGAGGCCGGCGCCTGGCAGGTCGACGCTGACGACCCGCCGCTGGCGCGCCAGCCGCGGCGCCCAGGCGGACCAGGTGTGCAGGCTGTTGCCGAGGTCGTGCAGCATCAGCACCGGCAGCGGATCCTGCGGATGGCCTTCGTCGCGCAGGTGCACCACCTGGCCGGCCAGTTCGATGAACTGCGAGGGTGGCGGCGCCCAGCGCGCGACCAGGGATTCGGGCGCGCGGTCGGGCGCGCGGGACAGGGACACCGCCAGCGCCGTGCAGATCAGCAGCCCGCCCAGCAGTCGCAGCGCCCAGCTGCCGGCGGCCGATGGCGGATCGGCCGGGCCCCGCTTCACGGTGTGGCGTCGGGCGCCGCCTGGGGCGCCAGGGTGGCGTCGAGCAGCTCACGCTCGTCGAACACAAAGCAGCCGCCGCGCCAGTGCGGCGCGCCGTCGGTCTCCTCGAAGTACTTGAGGATGCCGCCTTCAAGCTGGTAGACGTGCTCGATGCCGGCTTCCTGCATCGCCAGCGCGGCCTTCTCGCAGCGGATGCCGCCGGTGCAGTAGCTCACCACCGTCTTGCCGGCCAGCTCGGGTGCATGCGTGGCCAGGGCCTTCGGAAAGTCGCTGAAGCGGCGCAGCTGCCAGTCGATGGCGTGCTCGAAGGCGCCGGCCTTCACCTCGAAGGCATTGCGGGTGTCCAGCATCACCACCGGGCGGCCTTCGTCGTCGGTACCGCGGTCCAGCCAGCGGGCCAGGGTCTTGGCCGGCACCGAGGGCGCACGCCGCGCCTCCGGCCGGATGGCCGGCTGGTTCATGCGGATAATCTCGCGCTTGACCTTCACCAGCAGCCGGCGGAAGGGCGTCTTGTCGCTGAAGCTTTCCTTGTGCGCCAGGTCGGCAAAGCGCGGGTCGGCGCGCAGCTGTGCCAGCCAGGCGCGCAGGCCGTCGATGGGGCCGGCGACGAACAGGTTGATGCCTTCCTCGGCCAGCAGCACGGTGCCCTTCAGGCCCAGGGAAGCGGCGGCTTCATGCAGGCGGTCGCGCAGGGCAGGCAGGTCGTCGAGGGTGACGAACTTGTAGGCCGAGGCATTCAGGACGGAAGGTGTGGAAGGCTGCACGGCGGGCATTCTAGGAGGGGCGCTGCCTACAATCCCGCGATGCCTTTTGTCCACCTCCGCATCCACACCGAATACTCCGTCGTCGACGGCACCCTGCGCATCGACGAGGCGGCCCAGGGCGCCCGCGCCGACGGCCAGGTGGCCCTGGGCATCAGCGACCTGTCCAACCTGTTCGGCACGGTCAAGTTCTATTCGGCCTGCCGCAAGGCGGGTGTCAAGCCGCTGATCGGCGTGGACGTGTGGATGGAGCCCGAAAGCGGGGAGAAGCAGCCGAGCCGGCTGCTGCTGATCGCGCAGGACTCGCAGGGCTACCTGAACATCAACCAGCTGCTGTCACGCGCCTGGACGGGCAACACCCAGCGGGCGCAGGCCTGGGTGAAGTGGAGTTGGCTGGCCGAGCTGAACGGCGGGCTCGTCGCGCTGTCCGGCGGCGATGCCGGCGCCGTCGGCCAGGCGCTGCTGGCGGGCGACGAGGCCCGCGCCGCCGCCATCGCCGAGCGGCTGGCCGCCACCTTTCCCGGCCGCTTCTACATCGAGCTGCAGCGCGCCGGCCTGCCGCTGCACGAGCCGCATGTGCGGGTGGCCGTGCCGCTGGCCGCGCGGCTGAAGCTGCCGGTGGTGGCCACGCATCCGGTGCAGTTCGCCACGCCCGACGACTTCGAGGCACACGAGGCCCGGGTGTGTATCGCCGAGGGCGAGACGCTGGCCAACCCGCGGCGCGTCAAGCGCTTCAGCCGAGAGCAGTACTTCAAGTCGCAGGCCGAGATGGAGGCGCTGTTCGCGGACATCCCCAGCGCGGTGGCCAACACCGTGCGCATCGCCCAGCGCTGCAACCTGAGCCTGGTGCTGGGCAAGCCGCGGCTGCCCGACTTCCCGACGCCCGGCGGCATCCCGATCGAGCAGCACTTCCGCGCGGCGTCGCTGGAAGGCCTGGAGCACCGGCTGCGCCAGCTCTACCCCGACGAAGCCAGGCGCCAGGCCGAGCGGCCGCGCTACGTGGAGCGGCTGGACTTCGAGATCGACGTGATCCTGAAGATGGGCTTTCCGGGCTATTTCCTGATCGTGTCGGACTTCATCACCTGGGCCAAGAACAACGGCTGCCCGGTGGGCCCGGGCCGCGGCTCTGGCGCCGGCTCGCTGGTGGCCTATGCGCTGTCGATCACCGACCTCGACCCGCTGCGCTACAACCTGCTGTTCGAGCGCTTCCTGAACCCGGAACGGGTCTCGATGCCCGACTTCGACATCGACTTCTGCCAGGGCAACCGCGACCGGGTGATCGACTACGTCAAGCAGAAGTACGGGCTGGACGCGGTGAGCCAGATCGCCACCTTCGGCACCATGGCGGCCAAGGCCGCGCTGCGCGACGTGGGCCGGGTGCTGGGCATGGGCTATGGCCATGTCGATTCCATCGCCAAGCTGATCCCGGCGCCGCCCGGCAAGACGGTGACGCTGGCCAAGGTGCCCGAGAACCCCGATGGCGGCGTGATCTACGCCCGCAAGGAGGCGCCCGAGCTGGAACAGCGCGAAGCCGCCGAAGAGGAAGTGGCCGCGCTGCTCGACCTGGCCGCCCGCGTGGAAGGCATGGTGCGCAACATCGGCATGCATGCCGGCGGCGTGCTGATCGCGCCGGGCAAGATCACCGACTTCTGCCCGCTGTACCAGCAGCCGGGCAGCGACTCGGCCGTCAGCCAGTACGACAAGGACGACGTCGAATCCATCGGCCTGGTGAAGTTCGACTTCCTGGGCCTGGCCACGCTCACCATCCTGGAGACGGCCAAGGAGTTCATCGTGCGCCGGCATCCGGCGAAGAAGGACTTCGCGTACGAGACGATTCCGCTGGACGACGCACGGGCCTACAAGCTGTTCTCCGACGGCCTGACCGAGTCGGTGTTCCAGTTCGAATCGCCCGGCATGCAGCGCATGCTGCGCGATGCGCGGCCCAGCGTGTTCGAGGACATCATCGCGCTGGTGGCGCTGTACCGGCCGGGCCCGATGGACCTGATCCCCAGCTTCTGCGCCCGCAAGCACGGCCGCGAGGAGGTGGTGTACCCGCACAAGCTGCTGGAAGGCGTGCTCGCCGAGACCTACGGCGTGATGATCTACCAGGAGCAGGTGATGCAGTCAGCCCAGGTGCTGGGCGGCTACTCGCTCGGCGGCGCCGACCTGCTGCGCCGGGCCATGGGCAAGAAGAAGCCCGAGGAGATGGCCAAGCACCGCGAGATCTTCCGCGAGGGCGCGGCCGCCAAGGGCATCGACGGCAAGACCGCCGACGAGGTGTTCGACCTGATGGAGAAGTTCGCGGGCTATGGCTTCAACAAGAGCCATGCCGCGGCCTACGCACTGCTGGCCTACCACACGGCCTGGCTGAAGGTGCATTTCACGGCCGAGTTCTTCGCGGCCAACATGTGCATCGAGACCGACGACACCGACAAGCTGAAGGTGTTGCTCAACGACGCGCAGACCAACTTCGACATCCGCTTCGAGCCGCCCGACGTCAACAGCGGCACCTACCGCTTCGAGCCGATCGACGACAAGACCGTGCGCTACGGCCTGGGTGCGATCAAGGGCACCGGCCAGGGCGCGATCGAGGCCATCGTGGCCGCACGCGCGCAGGGCGGGCCGTTCCGCAGCCTGTTCGATTTCTGCGCCCGGGTGGACCGCCAGCGCATCAACAAGCGCGTGGTGGAAGCGCTGATCAAGGCCGGCGCCTTCGACAAGCTGCATGCCGACCGCGCCAGCGCGCTGGCCAGCGTGAGCCTGGCACTCGACTGGGCCGACACCCAGGCCGCGCATGCCGACCAGGGCGGCCTGTTCGACTTCGACGATTCCCACGGCAGCAGCACGCAGGAGCCGCCGCTGGTGCCCGCCGAGCCCTGGAGCGTGAAGGAGCGTCTGACGCTGGAGAAGACGGCCATCGGCTTCTACCTGTCGGGCCACATGTTCGACCAGAGCGAGGCCGAGGTGCGGCAGTTCGTGCGCCGCGAGATCGCCGACCTGGGCGACAGCCGCGATCCGCAGGTGGTGGCCGGCATCGTCGGCGACCTGCGCATCGTCAACGGCAACCGCGGCCGCGTGGCCATCTTCAAGCTGGACGACAAGAGCGGCTTCATCGAGGCGGTGGCCGACGAGAAGACGCTGGACGCGAACAAGGAACTGCTGCGCGACGACGAACTGCTGGTGATCCAGGGCCGGGTGCAGCCCGACCGCTTCAGCGGCGGCCTGCGGCTGAACGTGCAGCAGGTCTGGGACCTGCCCACCGCGCGCTGCCGCTTCGGCCGCTACCTGCAGGTGAAGCTGGGCAGCGCGGGCCTGGACGCGCTGCAGCCGCTGGCCGCGCTGGTGCAGGAGTTTCCGGCGCGCCGCCTTGTCACCGAGGAAGGCGAGCGGCTGCAGGGCCTGCCGGTGCGGCTGGCGCTGCAGCGCGAGCAGGCGGTGGGCGTGGTCGACCTGGGCGACGCGGGCAGGTTTTTCCCCAGCGACGCGGCGCTCGAGCGCTGGCTGCGCAGCGTGCCCGGCGGCGCCACCGTGGTGTACGACGCGGAAACCACCTGATCAGGCGCCGGCCCCCGCCGCGGGCACGGCAGTGGCCGCAGGCCGGGGTGCCCTGCGCTGTCTCATCTTCAAGAAGGAAGTCTCCATGAACAAGCTCTCTGCCGGCCTGGCGCTGGCGGCTGCCGGCCTGCTGGCCGCGGCGTCCGCGGGCGCGGCCGACGTCGGCGTGTCCGTCACCATCAGCGAGCCGGGTGTCTATGGCCGCATCGACATCGGCCGCTTCCCGCAGCCCCAGGTGGTGCTGGCGGAGCCGGTGTGGGTGCAGCCGGTGCAGCGCGGCTACCAGCCGCCGCCGGTGTACATGTGGGTGCCGCCGGGCCACCAGAAGAACTGGGCCAAGCACTGCGGCCGCTACAACGCCTGCGGCGTGCCGGTGTACTTCGTGCGGGACGACTGGTACCACCAGCATGTCGACCGGCGCGACGGGCCGCACGGCCAGCCCGGCGGCCGCGACGACGACCGTGGCCCCGGCAAGCACCATGACAAGGGCCCCGGCAAGGGCCACGGTCATGGAAACGACAAGGGAAACGGCCATGGCAAGGGCCATGGCCGCGACTGAAGCCACCGGCGCGCCGGCGGTGCGAGCTACTTCTTGTCGGTCACCAGCTTGGCGGCCGCGGTGGCCCCGGGCGGCGCGAACACCGCGCCGTTGACCGTCAGGCCTTCGGCCGACAGCTTGCCGGCCTTGGCCGGGCCGATGCCCTGCACCCGGTCGATGAGGTCGTTCCAGTCCTTGAAGGGCGCCGTCTTGCGGGCCTCCAGCACGCGCGAGGACATGGCGGGCCCGATGCCCTTGACCGTTTCCAGCTGCGCCTGGTCGGCCTTGTTGACGTCGACCGCCGCCCAGGCGGAGACACACATCACGGCAGCCGCCAGCGCGGCAGCCAGGGACTTGAGGGGAGCGAACATGGGCAGATCCTTTGCGAAGGGTTGAGGGCCGCGACGCACTGCCGGCCCTCTTGCGTGTTCGTGCGCCGCAAGGCTGCCGTGAATCCCGCAGCAGGGTGCACCCGCAAGAGCCCGCGCGGCCGCCAGATCCATCACGCCGGCGGCCCATCGCCCGCTTGACAGGCCGGCAGCAGCTACAGTGCGCCGGCCATGCCGCCCCTGCAGATCTGCTTCGTCTCCGACCATCCGCGCCGCCGCTTCTTCCGGCAGGACGCCTCCTTCATCTACCGCTGCGAGAACCTGGGCCTGGCCCTGCGTGCGATGGGCCACGAGGTGCGGCTGCTGCACCTGAACGAACTGCTGCTGCGCCCCGACCGGCCCGACGTGGCGGTGTTCCTGCGGCCCTCGCGGTCCTGGCGCCTGCGGCTGGCGCTGGCGATGCTGCGCCGCCGCGGCTGCCGCGTGGTGGCCGATACCGACGACCTGAACTTCGACCCCGCGGCGGCCGCCTACCGGCCTTCGGTGCTGGCCGGCAGCGCCAGCCTGCGCAAGACGGAGGGCAAGTTCGCCAGGGCGCTGGCGGCCCTGGCCCTGTTCGACCGTGTGACCGTTTCCACCGACGAGCTGCAGCACCGCTTGCGGCCGCTGCTGCCCGACATGCCCTGCGCGGTGGTGCCGAACGCGGTGCACCGCAGCTGGCGCGCGCTGCAGCTGCCGCGGGCCAGCCGCCGCGTGCTGACCTACTTCAGCGGCACCAGCACCCACGACCGCGACTTCGCGCTGGTGGCGCCGGCGCTGCAGCAGCTGCTCGACGAGATGCCCGACCTGGAAGTGCGCGTGGTGGGCCGGCTTGACACGCCGCTGCAGCACCCGCGCCTGGAGCGCGTGGCCAAGCTGCCGTTCGGCGACTATCCGGCGGCCGTGGCCGCCAGCTGGCTGAACATCGCGCCGCTGGAGGACACGCCGTTCACCCGCGGCAAGTCGGCGCTCAAGACCATCGAGGCCGGCTTCTTCGACGTGCCGACGGTGGCCACGCCGCTGGGCGACGTGCTGCGGCTGCAAGTGCCCGGCGTGCTGTTCGCCACGACGCAGGCCGAGTGGCTGCAGCAGCTGCGCCATGCGCTGCAGCCCGCCGAACGCGCGCGCCTGAGCGAGGGCCTGGCGCAGCGGCTGCGGCCGTTGAGCGATGTCGACCTGTTCGCGGCGCAGTGGCTGCGCTTCGTCAGCGGCTGATCAGCCCAGCACCTTCACGCCGACCTGCTCGAAGGTGCGCTGCATGTCGCGCCGTTCCTGGTCGGACTTGAAGCGCACCTTGTCCCAGCCGATGGCCACCACCTCGGTGTCGGCGCCGTAGACCTGGCGCGCGAACAGCAGGGCGGTGGAGCGCACGCCCACCACGGCGCTGAAATGCTGGCGCGACATCCACAGCTCCAGCGGCTCGTCCAGCACCAGCACCTCGTCGCCCGGGGCCGACAGCTCGCGGTTGGGGTCCTTGGGATGGCCCTTGTAGAGCACTTCCTCGATGCCGCGGTCCCGCAGCCACTGTCGCACCGCGGCCGACAGCACCGGCAGGTCGGCCTCGGCCAGCAGGCCCGCGCCCACCAGCGGCTGGCCGATCACCAGCGCGCGGCGGCGCAGGCCGGCCGTGGCGATCGGCGATACCGGGCCGGCGATGGGCGCCAGCGTCACCACCTTGGCAGCCGGGTATTCATGCGGCATGCCGGGCAGCACGTAGATGCGGTCGCAGAAGGGCGCGTCGGAGCCGATGCGGTCGCCCGCGAACGGCGTGAAGCGCAGCTCCGGCGCTGCCAGCCGGCGCAGCCGCCGCAGGTGCTGCAGCAGCCGCTTGCCGCGCGACAGCGGATAGCGCCGCACGCTGATCAGGCCGTCGGGCAGGATGCGCGCGCGCATCTGGCGCGCGCCGGTGGCCCGTGGCAGCGCATGCAGGAAGTAGTTGATCGCCTCGGTGTCGAACACCGCGCTGTGCAGGTGCAGCGTGTCGGCCCGACCCACCGCATCGGCCACCAGGCGGATGTTCTCGCGCAGCCGGCGGTGGCGACCGAAGGGGCCGGGCAGCGGCTTCAGCCGCGGCCAGGGCAGGTAGACGGCGGCGTCCCAGTCCTCCTGCCGCACGATGGGGCCGACGCCCGGCTGGTACCACACCAGCACCTGGCGGTGGCCCGCCTCATGCGTGCGCGCGATCTGCCGCGCCGCCAGGTACTGCAGCGGCGAGGCGACGAAATAGACGGCGACGGTGGCCATGCCGCTTCAAGCCGGGCGCCGGCCGCGGCGGGCCAGCACCTCGTGGTAGACGGCCAGGTTGCCTTCGACCATCGAGCGGGTGGAAAAGCCGTCCAGCACCCATTGCCGGGCCGCCTGGCCGTAGTGCCGCCGCAGCGCCTCGTCGGCCAGCAGCTTGAGCATCGCGGCGGCCAGCGCCGGCGCATCGCCCGGCTGCACCAGCTCGCCGTTGAGGCCGGGCTGCACGATCTCGGGGATGCCGCCGGCGCGCGTGGCCACGATCGGCACGCCGCAGGAAGCGGCCTGCAGCAGCGACACGCCCAGGCCTTCGGTGGCCGCGGGATGCACCACCAGGTCCAGGCTGGGCATCACCCGGTGCAGGTCGTCGCGGAAGCCGCCGAACAGCACGCTGGCCTGCAAACCGCGCTCGGCCACCAGCTGCTTCATCGGCTCGACCTGCGGCCCCTGGCCCAGGAAGACGACCTTGGTACGCGGCTGCGCGGCCAGCACCGCCGGCATGGCATCCACCAGCACCCGGTGGCCCTTGCGCGGGATGAACTGCGCGATCAGCGCCACCGCCAGGTCGCCGGGCTGCAGGCCGAACTGGGCATCGAACCAGGCGCGGTCCGCGTCGCGCGGCTCGTTCGGCCGGTAGCGCTCGGTGTCCACCGCCGAATGCACGCACACCACCTGCTCGGGCGGCACGCCTTCGCTCAGCAGCACCTCGCGGATGCCGTGCGAGATGGCCACCACCTTGTCGTACAGCGGGTACTTGTGGCGCACGACGAAGGGCCGCTCGCGGTTGTCCACGCGCCGGCTGTGCACCACCGGCACGCCCTCGCTGCGGGCGGCCAGCGCGCCCCACACGTCGGTGCCGAAACGGGCATGCAGGTGCACGATGTCGGGCCGCACCTGGCGGATCAGCCGGCGCAGCCGCCACCAGGTGAACACGTCCACGTCGCCCTTCATCACCGTCTCGTGCACCGTCGCGCCGTGCTGCGCCGCGGCCGGCCCGATGGCCGCGCCGATGCGGCAGGCGAGGTGGTTCTCGTGGCCGCGCTGCTGCAGGCCCTGCATCAGCAGCACCGCCTGCAGCGCGCCGCCGTAGAGGTGGCGGCCGGATTCGACGTGCAGGACTTTCATGCGGGCTGGGCGAGCAGGTGCTGCGCGGTGGAGAACACGTGGTCGACGGTGTGCGCGCGCATGCAGTCGAAGCGGCCGCCGCAGGTGGGGTTGCGCTTGCAGGGCGAGCAGGGCAGCGGCTCGTAGAGGATGGCGGTGCGCGGCGCATCGGCGTCGCGGTAGGGCCGCGTGGAGCCGAACAGCGCGATCGTCGGGATGCGGAAGGCGCTGCCGGCATGCGTGAGGCCGGTGTCCACGCCGATGAGCAGCGCGGCATGCGAGATGAGCGCCACGCTCTCGTCCAGCTTGAGCTGGCCGGCCAGGTCGATCGCCGACGGCGCCGCCGACGCGATGCGCGCGGCCGCGGGCCGGTCGGCCGGGCCGCCCAGCAGCACCGGCGTGATGCCATGCATCGCCAGCCGCTCGGCCAGCGCGGACCAGCGGTCCTCGAACCAGTGCTTCTGCGGCCGCGTGGTGAAGGGGCACAGCACGGCGAAGGGCGGCAGCACCTTGCGCGCGGCCAGCGCATCCAGCGCACGCCGGTGGGTGGCTTCGTCGAAGCGCAGGTCGAGCCGGAAGGCCTCGTCCGGTGCACCCATGTGGCGGGCCAGCGCGCGGTATTCGGCGCCGATGCGCGGGTCGCCGGCCTTGGGCGGATCGAGCCGCTCGGTGGCCAGCCACTGCGCGCCTTCGCGCGCCAGCAGGCCCACCCGCCGCGGTGCGCCGCTCATCCAGGCCCACAACCCGCTCTTGAGCAGGCCCTGCGCATCCAGGGCCACGGTGAAGCGCCGTTCGCGCAAGGCGCGGCGGAAGCTGCGCAGCTCGCGCCACAGCGCGCCGTACTGCTTGTCTCTCCATAACTGCTGCCACTGCTGGCGCGGCCAGACGATCACCTCGTCGAGCAGCGGGTGCTGGCGCAGCAGCGGCGCGGCGGGTGATTCGGTCAGCCAGGCGATGTGCGCATCGGGGTGCTGCGAGCGCAGCGCCGGGATCAGGCCCGAGGCCATCATCACGTCGCCCAGCGCTGACAACCGCACGATGAGGATGCGCTGCGCCGCCGTGTTGGCTGCCCGTTCGCTCACGGCGCGCGGGCGGCGGTGGCGTCCGCCAGCAGGTCGGCGGTGGCCGCGGCCAGGTCGGCATGCACGCTGTCGGCCAGCGCCAGGTCGGCCGGCGTCAGCACGTGGCCCGAGCGCACCAGCATCACCCGGCCGACACCGGCGGCGCGGCCGGCTTCGGCGTCGGAGCCCTTGTCGCCCACCAGCACCGAATCGGCCAGCGACAGGTCCAGCGCGCGGGCCGCTTGCAGCAGCATGCCCGGCGCCGGCTTGCGGCAGTCGCAATCGACGGCCAGTGCCGGCACCGTGCCCTTGGGATGGTGCGGGCAGTGGTACACCGCGGCCAGCGGCACGCCTTGTCCAAGCAGGTGCTCGCGCAGCGTGGCGGTGAGCTGCTGGTACTGCGCCTCGGTGTACATCCCGCGCGCCAGGCCCGACTGGTTGGTGATCACCACCAGCGCATAACCCGCCTCGTGCAGCCGGCGCATCGCGTCCACGCTGCCGGGCACGAACTCGAAGTCTTCCCAGGTGTGCACATAGCCGTGCTCGACGTTGATCACGCCGTCGCGGTCGAGGAAGGCGGCGCGCTTCATGCCGCGCCGCCGCCTGCGGCCATGCGCTTGACCAGGCGGGTGGTGCTGTAGCCATCCACGAAAGGGATGGCCAGCGAGCGACCGCCCCAGCCGCGCACCAGCGCGGTTTCGGCCAACGTGTCCATGTCGTAGTCGCCGCCCTTGACGTAGACGTCGGGCCGCACGCGGGCCAGCAGCGCCACCGGCGTGGGCTCGTCGAAGAAGGTGACCAGCGCCACCGAGCCCAGCCCGGCGATGACCAGCGCGCGGTCCAGCTCGGTGTTGATCGGCCGCTCCGGGCCCTTGCCCAGGCCGCGGGCCGAACGGTCGGTGTTCAGCGCCACGATCAGCGACGCACCCAGCTGCGATGCCTGGTGCAGGTACTGCACATGGCCGCGGTGCAGCAGGTCGAACACGCCGTTGGTGAACACCCAGGGCCGCGGCAGCGTGGCCAGGCGCGCGGGCAGCTCGTCGGGCAGGCAGAGCTTGCTGTCGGGTGACGGGTTCATGCGGTGGTGCGGGCAAACAGCTCGTCGAAGGTGACACCGGCGGTGCCGAACTTGCCCACCACGATGCTGCCGGCGCGGTTGGCATGCGGCACGGCCTCGCGCAGCGTCGTGCCGTCGGCCACCAGGGCGGCCAGCGTGGCGATCACCGTGTCCCCCGCACCCGTCACGTCAAACACCTCGCGCGCCAGCGCCGGCACATGCAGCGCGCCCTGGGCATCGAAGAGCGTCATGCCTTCTTCCGAACGGGTGAGCAGCACCGCTTGCAGCTTCAGCCGCTCGCGCAGCGCCTGGACGCGTTCGGTCAGCATGGCCTCGTCGCTCCAGCGGCCGATCACCTGCGCCAGCTCCAAGCGGTTGGGCGTGATGACGGTGGCGCCGGCGTAGCGGTCGAAGTCGGTGCCCTTGGGATCAACCAGCACCGGCCGGCCGGCCGCGCGGGCGATCTCGATCATGCGCGGGATGTGGGCCAGGCCGCCCTTGGCGTAGTCGCTGAACAGCACCACATCATGGCGCTGCACCTCGCGCTCCACCGCGCCCAGCAGCTGCGACAGCACCTCGTGGCTGGGCTGGCTTTCGAAGTCGATGCGCAGCAGCTGCTGCGAGCGGCCGATCACCCTGAGCTTGACGATGGTCTGCAGCGTGGCGTCGTGGCCCAGCACATGGGCCACGCGGCGTTCGTCCAGCAGCTTCTGCAGCCGCTGGGCCGCGTCGTCGGTGCCCACCACCGTCAGCAGCGTGGCCGGCACGCCCAGCATCTGCACGTTGTAGGCGACGTTGGCCGCACCGCCCAGGCGCTCTTCCTCGCGGCGGATGCGCACCACCGGCACCGGCGCCTCGGGCGAGATGCGCTCCACGTCGCCGAACCAGTAGCGGTCCAGCATCACGTCGCCCACCACCATCACGCGGCGGCGGGCCAGCGCATCGCGCGAGACGCTTTTCTTGAGCGGAATCGGAAAACTCACGCGATCCCCAGCTTGTCTTCGATCAGCCCGCACAGCGTGTGGATCACCAGGATGTGCACTTCCTGGATGCGCGCCGTCACGTCGCTGGGCGCCACGATGGCCAGGTCGCTCTTGGCCAGCAGCGGCCCGCCGTCGCGGCCGAGCAGGCCCACCACCTTGGCGCCGGCCTCGCGCGCGGCGGCGGCGGCCTTCAGCACGTTGGGCGAGCGGCCGGAGGTGCTGATGCCGATGAAGCAGTCGCCCGGCCGCGCCAGCGCCTGCACCTGGCGGGCGAAGACGTCGTCGAATCCATAGTCGTTGCCGATGCAGGTGAGCGCCGAGCTGTCGGTGGACAGCGCGATCGCCGCCAGCGGCCGGCGGTCCTTGATGAAGCGGCCGGTGAGCTCCGAGGCCAGGTGCTGCGCATCGGCCGCCGAGCCACCGTTGCCGCACACCAGCAGCTTGTTGCCGGCCTGCAGCACGGCCGCCAGCAGTGCGCCCACGCGCTCCACGTCGGCTTCCAGCGCGGGCAGGCGGCGCATCACGTCGAGATGCTGTTCGACGTTGTCGAGAAAGAGGGAAGACATCAGGCGTCGGTGCTCACTGGTCGTCCAGCCGCTGCGGCGGGAAGCTGTCCCAGCTCAGGCAGGCAGGGCATTGCCAAAAATAGTGCTGCGCCTCGAAACCACAAGCGGCGCAGCGGTAGCGGTGCATGGGCTTGGCGGCCTGCTCCACCGCCTGCCGCAGCCCGGCGCGAGCGGCGTCGCCCCAGGGCGCGGGCGGCAGCTGCATCAGCGCGGTGGCCGCGGCAATCGACGGATGCTGGCCCAGGTGCTGCGCCATGCGCTGCACGGCATCGGCCTCATGCCCCGGGGGATCCAGCAACGCCAGTGCCTGCAGCAGCTCGATGCCGGGATGCCGCTCGTACAGGCCCAGCAGCATCGTGCGCGCGGTGTCGGCCTGGCCGCTGGCCAGGGCGCTGCGGGCCCAGTCGCGGGCGATCAGGCTGAAGGTGGCCGGATGCCGCGCGCGCAGGTCGTTCCATACCTGCACCGCCTCGGCATGGCGGCCCAGGCGCGCCAGGCGCTGGCCGGCCAGCACATAGGGCCGCGCGGCCGTGGGCGAGGCGGTCATGGCACGCTGCAGGCAGGCTTCGGCTTCCTCGGGCTGGCTGCGTTCGTCGGCCTCGATGGCCAGCTCGCACCAGTAGTGCGCGATGCGCGATGCGAAGGAGCCGGTGCCGCCTTTTTCCAGCTTGGCGGCGACGTCGGCCGCCGCACGCCAGTCACGCGAGCGCTCATGCAGCGACAGCAGGGCCAGCCGGGCCTCGGTGTCGAAGGGCGTGCCTTCGAGTGCGCGATAGGCCTCCTCGGCGCGGTCGAACAGCCCGGCCTTCATGAAGTCCTGGGCCAGCGCGTACTGGGCGCGCTCGCGGTCGGCCTGCGGCAGGTCGCCACGGTTCAGCAGGTGCTGGTGCACCCGCACCGCGCGCTCGAACTCGCCGCGGCGGCGGAACAGGTTGCCCAGCGCGAAGTGCAGCTCCGAGGTGTCGGGGTCGTTCTGCACCGCTTCGATGAAAGCATCGATGGCCTTGTCGTGCTGCTCGTTCAGCAGCAGGTTCAGGCCCTTGAAGTAGGCCTTGGGCGACTCCTGCTGCTCACGCTTCCATTGGCGCAGGTCGAAGCGCGAGGCCGCCCAGCCCAGTGCAAACATCACCGGCAGGCCGAGCAGCAACCACTGCAGGTCAAAGTCCATCGCGCGGGGGATGCTCGGGCAGGAAGTCGGAAGGCGGGGGCACGCTGGCCGGCACGGCGGCCGGCGCGGGTGCCAGAGGCTCGGGGCTCACGCGGCGGGCCACGCGGCGGTGGCGCCACCAGCTGGGCACCATCGCCAGCACGCCAATGGCACAGCCGGCGGCAAAGGCGATCAGCACGATGATGACCATCGGTGCGCGCCATTCCACACCGAAGAACCAACGCACCGCGGCCTCCTGCTGGTTGTTCAGCGCAAAGGCGAAGAGGGCGAAGAAGACAAAGGCTCGGATGAGCCAGACGAGAAAGCGCATGGCCGGCGGATTCTAGCCACGCGTTCCAGGGGCGCCGGCGGGCTGCACGGCCGTGTGTTGCACAAAGAAAAACACGGCCCGAAGGCCGTGTGGTGTGCTTGCGCGAGCCGCGTTCAGCGCGTGAGCGCCGGCTCGTCGTCGGGCGCGTCCGCCGCCGTCGAGGCCAGCGGCACGTTGGCGTCCACCGCTTCGCGCAACGCCTTGCCCGGCTTGAAGTGCGGCACCAGCTTCTCGGGGATCACCACCTGCTCGCCGCTGCGCGGGTTGCGGCCCACGCGGGGCGGCCGGCGGTTAATCGAGAAGCTGCCAAAGCCGCGGATCTCGATGCGGTGACCGCGCGCCAGCGCATCGGACATCGCATCGAGCATGGTCTTCACCGCGAACTCGGTGTCGCGTTGCGTCAGCTGGCCGAAGCGTTCGGCCAGCGCGGCAACGAGGTCGGACCGGGTCATGCGCGAAAAACCAGGCGGCCGTCAGGCATCAACCGTTGTTCTGGTTGTCCAGCTTGGCGCGCAGCAGGGCGCCCAGGCTGGTGGTGCCGGCCGATTCACGCTCGCTGGTCTGCGACAGGCGCTGCATGGCTTCCTGCTGGTCGGCGGAGTCCTTGGCCTTGATCGACAGCTGGATCGAACGCAGCTTGCGGTCGATGTTGATGATCATGGCGTTGACTTCGTCGCCTTCCTTCAGCACGTTGCGCGCGTCTTCCACGCGGTCGCGGCTGATTTCGGAAGCACGCAGGTAGCCGGTCACGTCGTCGGTCAGCTGGATCTCGGCGCCGCGGGCGTCCACCGTCTTCACCTTGCCGGTGACCAGGGCGCCCCGGTCGTTCAGCGTGGTGAAGGTGGCGAACGGGTCACCGTCCAGCTGCTTGATGCCCAGCGAGATGCGCTCGCGCTCGACGTCCACGGCCAGCACGATGGCTTCGACTTCCTGGCCCTTCTTGAAGTTGCGCACGGCCGCTTCGCCCGGCTCGTGCCAGGACAGGTCGGACAGGTGCACCAGGCCGTCGATGCCCTGGGCCAGGCCCACGAACACGCCGAAGTCGGTGATCGACTTGACCGGGCCCTTGACGCGGTCGCCACGCTTCACGTTGGAAGAGAACTCTTCCCACGGGTTGGCCTTGCACTGCTTCATGCCCAGGCTGATGCGGCGCTTGTCTTCGTCGATCTCGAGGACCATGACTTCGACTTCGTCGCCCAGCGACACCAGCTTGCTCGGGCTGACGTTCTTGTTGGTCCAGTCCATTTCCGAGACGTGCACCAGGCCTTCGATGCCCGGCTCGATCTCGACGAACGCACCGTAGTCGGCGATGTTGGTCACCTTGCCGAACAGGCGGGTGCCCGTCGGGTAGCGGCGGGCCACGCCCATCCACGGGTCGTCGCCCAGCTGCTTGATGCCCAGCGAGACGCGGTTCTTCTCGGCGTCGAACTTCAGGACCTTGGCCTGGAGCTCTTGGCCCACCGTCACCACTTCGCTCGGGTGACGCACACGGCGCCAGGCCATGTCGGTGATGTGCAGCAGGCCGTCGATGCCGCCCAGGTCCACGAACGCACCGTATTCGGTGATGTTCTTGACCACGCCGTTGACGATGGCGCCTTCGCGCAGCGTTTCCATCAGCTTGGCGCGTTCCTCGCCCATCGAGGCTTCGACCACGGCGCGGCGCGACAACACGACGTTATTGCGCTTGCGGTCGAGCTTGATGACCTTGAACTCCATGGTCTTGCCCTCGAACGGGCTCATGTCCTTGACCGGACGCGTGTCGAGCAGCGAGCCGGGCAGGAAGGCGCGGATGCCGTTGACCAGCACGGTCAGGCCGCCCTTGACCTTGCCGTTCACGGTGCCGGTCACGAAGTCGCCGGATTCCAGCGAGTTCTCGAGCGACAGCCACGAGGCCAGGCGCTTGGCCTTGTCGCGCGACAGGATGGTGTCGCCGTAGCCGTTTTCGAGGGAGTCGATCGCGACGGACACGAAGTCGCCGACTTCGACCTCGACCTCGCCCTGGTCGTTCTTGAATTCTTCGATGGGAACGTAGGACTCGCTCTTGAGGCCTGCGTTGACCACCACGAAGCTGTGCTCGATGCGGACGACTTCCGCGGAGATCACCTCGCCGGCGCGCATGTCGCGCTTCTGGAGGCTTTCCTCGAACATGGCGGCAAAGGATTCGCCGCCGGTGGTGGCAGATTGCATTTCAGACATGGAGTTTCCTGGGAGCCGGCCGAGGAGGGGAGAGATCGAAAGCGATCTGCAAGGGGGCCGGCAGAGAGTGCAACGGAGGTTGCGGTTACGTTGAACAAACCGCCACCCGGCGCAGCCTGTGCGCTGCTGGGGTGGGTGGCGGCACCCGAAAAGCCTGCCGGTTATGCGCCGAAAGGCCGGCGCCGTTCCCACCAATCCAGCACCTGGGCCACGGATTCATCCACGGTCTGGGCTGAGTTGTCGAGCAGCAGCGCATCTTCGGCGGGCTGCAGCGGTGCGATGGCACGGGTACGGTCCCGGGCGTCGCGTGCTTCCAAGTCTGCGCGAAGGTCGTCGATATTAGACGATAAACCCTTGGAAATCAACTGCTTATGCCGCCGCTCGGCCCGTGTGGCGGCGCTGGCGGTGAGAAACACCTTCAGCAACGCATCGGGAAAGATCACCGTGCCCATGTCGCGGCCGTCGGCCACCAGGCCCGGCGCCCGGCGGAAGGACACCTGCAGCGCATACAGCGCCGAGCGCACGTCGCCCAGCGCGGAGATCTTCGACGCCCGGCTGCCCACGTCCTCCCGGCGAAGCTCGTCGCTCACTTCCTCGCCATCGAGGAACAGCCGCGGGCCGTCGAAGCGCAGCTTCAGCCGGGCGATCACCGCGGCGATGCCCGGGCCGTCGCTGTCGGCCACGCCCTGGCGCAGCGAGGCCAGCGCCGCCACGCGGTACAGCGAGCCCGAATCGAGGAAGTGGTAGCCCAGCGACGCCGCCAGCGTGCTGGCCAGCGTGCCCTTGCCGGAGGCGGTGGGTCCGTCGATGGTGATCACCGGCACCTGCTCGCGCGGGGCATGGGCCAGCTCGAACAGCGCCTCGAAGTAGTCGGGGAAGGTCTTGCCGACGCACTTCGGATCGAGGATGCGCATTGGCAGGCCGTTGAAGGCCGCCAGCGACAGGCACATCGCCATCCGATGGTCGTCGTAGGTGTGGATGGCCGCGGGACGCCACAGCACTGGCGGCCGCACCTCCAGGAAGTCGTCGCCTTCGACCACCTCGGCGCCCACCTTGCGCAGTTCGTTGGCCATCGCGGCAATGCGGTCGGTCTCCTTCACGCGCCAGCTGGCGATGTTGGTCAGCCGCGTGGGACCGTCGGCATACAGCGCCATGACCGCCAGCGTCATCGCGGCGTCGGGGATGTGGTTGCAGTCCAGCGTGATGGCGCGCAGCGGCCAGGCGCCGCGCCGCACCTCGATGCGGTTGGCGTCCATGCGCACGTCGGCGCCCATGGCCTGCGCGGCTTCGACGAAGCGCACGTCACCCTGGATGGAGGCACTGCCCACGCCATCGATGCACACCGGCGCGTCCACTGCGGCGATGGCGCCCAGCGCGACGAAATACGAGGCGGACGACGCATCGCCTTCCACATGCACCGCGCCCGGCGAGCGGTAGCGGCTGCCGGCGGGGAGGGTGAAACGCTGCCAGCCGTCACGCTGCACCTGGATGCCGAAGCGCGCCAGCAGGTTCAGCGTGATCTCGACATAGGGCTTGGAGATCAGCTCGCCGTCGACCTCGATGACGATGTCGCGGCCCGGCGTGGAATCGGTGGCGCCGCTGGCCAGCGGCAGCGCCAGCAGCAGCGCGGTGAGGAACTGGCTCGACACGTCGCCGCGCACCCGCACCGCGGTGGCGGTGCGCAGGGTGCCCTTGGCGGTGCCGGCCAGCAGCAGCGGCGGGTAGCCGTCGGTGCCCAGGTAGCGGATGTCGCAGCCGAGTTGCCGCAGCGCATCCACCAGGTCGCCGATGGGCCGCTCATGCATGCGGGCGACGCCGCTCAGCTCGAACTGCCCGCCCTGCGTGGCGGCCAGCACCGCCAGCGCGGCGGCCAGCGGACGCATGGCGGTGCCGGCATTGCCCAGAAACAGCGCAGCCTGGTGCACTGGCAGCTGGCCGCCGATGCCGGTCACGCGCAGGGTGGCGCCTTCCTGCTCGATGCCGCAGCCCAGGGTGCGCAGCGCGTCGATCATCACCCGCGTGTCGTCGGAATCCAGCAGATCGTGCACCAGCGTGCTGCCTTCGGCCAGGCCGGCCAGCAACAGCACGCGGTTGGAGATGCTCTTGGAGCCGGGCAGACGGATGGATCCGGACGCCTTGGCGAGCGGCGGCAGGTCGAGGAAGGGGATGGCGAACACGAACGCGGCGGCTTGGAGGCGGTAGGGCGTGGAGGAGGGGAGCGCTCAGCGCGCCGGCGGCAGGGCCACCGGGGCGGCGGGGCGCGGGCTGTTCATCTGCCAGGCGGCGCGGCCTTCGGAGGCGCTGCGGATCAGGTCTTCCAGCGCCTCGGCATTGCCGGAGCGGATCACATGCTCCAGCGCATCCAGCGCATGGCGGAAGCGCATCGACTGCTTCAGCGTCTCTTCCCGGTTGGCCAGCAGGATATCGCGCCAGATCGTCGGATCGCTGGCGGCGATGCGGGTGAAATCCCGGAAGCCCGGCCCGGCCAGCGACAGGAAATCGTCGCCGCCCGGCTGCTTGGCCACTGCGCTGAAGTACGCGAAGGCCAGCAGGTGCGGCAGGTGGCTGACGGCGGCGAAGGCGGCGTCATGGTTCTCGGGCGACATGCGCAGCACCTGCGCCCCGATGGCGGCCCAGACGTCGGTGGCCTTCTGCACCAGGGCCGCGTCGGTCTGTGGCAGCGGCGTGAGGATGACCTGGCGGCCGACGTAGAGGTCGGCGTCGGCATGGGCGATGCCGGCCTTTTCCTTGCCGGCGATGGGATGCGCCGGCACGAAGCCGCCGATGCGCTCCTTCAGCACGCGGCGCGCGGCATCCACAACGTCGCGCTTGGTGGAGCCCACGTCCATGAAGAGCACGCCCGGCTCGACGAGGTGGCGGATGGCCTTGAAGGTGGCTTCCGTGGCCGACACGGGCACGGCCAGAAGTACGATGTCGGCGCCGGCCACCGCCAGCAGTGCCGACTCGGCGGCCACGTCGATGGCGCCGGCCCGGCGGGCCCGCTCGGTGGTGGAGGGCGACTTGCTGTAGCCCACCACATGCTTCACCAGCCCGGCGCGCTTCAGTGCCAGCGCGAACGAGCCGCCCATGAGGCCGCAGCCGATCAGGCCGAGTTGCTGGAACATGGTCAGTGGCTGTCGAGCGGGTAGGTGCCCAGCACCTTGAAGAAGTCGCATACCTCGCGCAGCTCACGCATGGCCGCAGCCACCGGCGGATCCTCCGGATGGCCTTGCAGGTCGACGTAGAAGTAGTACTCCCACTGGCCCGAGCGGGCCGGGCGCGACTCGAAGCGGGTCATCGACACGCCGTGGCGCTTCAGCGGCACCAGCATGTCGTGCACGGCGCCGGGCCGGTTGACCACCGACACCACCAGGCTGGTGCAGTCGTGCCCCGAGCGGCTGGGCTGCGGATGGCGGTCGGGGTGGGTGACCACCGCGAAGCGGGTGCGGTTGTGGGGATCGTCCTGGATGGCGCGGCCCACCACATGCAGGCCGTATTCGCTGGCGGCGCGCTCGCTGGCGATCCCGGCCAGCTTCGGGTCGGTGCCGGCCAGCCGCGCGCCCTCGGCATTGCTGGCCACCGGCCGGCGTTCCACATGCGGCAGGTGGTTGCTGAGCCAGCCGTGGCACTGCGCCAGCGCCTGCGGGTGGGCGCACACCGCCTCGATGCCTTCCAGCGAATCGACGCTGCGCAGCAGGTTCTGCCGCACCATCAGGCTGGTCTCGCCGATGATGAACAGCGGCGTGGTGAGGAACAGGTCCAGCGAGCGCGTGACCACGCCCTCGTTCGAGTTCTCCACCGGCACCACGCCGAAATCGGCCGCGCCCGAGGTGGTGACGTGGAACACCTCGTCGGCATTGGCACACGGCACCCGCACGATGGAAGCGCCGAAGTAACCCAGCGCCGCTTCCTCGCTGAAGGTGCCGGCCGGGCCGAGGTAGGCCACGCGCATCGGCGTTTCCAGCGAGCGGCAGGCCGACATGATCTCGCGCCAGATCGGGGCCACGCTGTCCGAGCGCAGCGGGCCGGCGTTGATGCGCTTGAGGCCGTCGATCACCTGCGCCTCACGCTCGGGGCGAAAGACCACCGAGCCTTCCTTCTTCTTGATCTCGCCCACCGCCAGCGCCAGCGCGGCGCGGCGGTTCAGCAGCGCCAGCAGGTCGCGGTCCAGCGTGTCGATCTGGTGGCGCAGCGCCAGCAGCTCCGGCGGCGTGGAAGAGGAGGGTTCGGCCATGTCGAGCGGGATGGAAGGTTTACTTGGCGCCGCTGGCCTTGCCGGCGGCGGGCCGGGAAGCCTCGTTGGCGGGCGCGCTGATGCCCAGCGTGCTGCGCACCTTGGACTGCAGTGCCTGCAGCTTGGGGTCCAGCGCGGGCGCCGCTTCCACGATGAGCTTCTGCGCGAAGGCGTTCTGGATCTCCGGCGCCACCTGCTGGTACTTCTTGTTCACCGGCGACTCCAGCCAGGCCAGCAGCGCCTTCAGCTCCTCCTCGGTGAACTTCTCTTCCATCTGCGCGCCCAGGGTGCTGGGCGCCAGTTTCATCGCGCGGTCGCGCAGCACCGGCACCGCCTCGTCGACGAACTTGCGCACGTCGGCCTCGATCTGCTTGCCGGTCGCTTCGCGCTTGTCGGCCGGCAGCTGCTGCAGGGCGTTGCCCGCGGCCTGCATCATCTGCAGCGCGGGGCGCTCGGCGATGCTCTTGGCGATGTTCTCGATGGCGGGTTGCTGGGCCGCGAGGATCTTGTCCACCAGCTGTTTCTTGGTCTGCGCGTGCGCGCCGACCGCGGCGACCACCAGGGCCGCCATCAGCAGGGTCTTCTTCATCAGGTGTTCTCCTCAGGGGCGGCGGCATCGCCTTCGCCCGGGGTTTCGATGTTGGCGTCGTTTTCGACGATGCGTTGCAGGCCCGACAGCTTGGTGCCGTCGTCCAGCGCGATCAGCGTGACGCCTTGCGTGGCGCGGCCGAGCTCACGAATCTCGGAGACCCGGGTGCGCACCAGCACACCCTTGTCGGTGATCAGCATGATCTCGTCCTCGGGGCGCACGAGGGTGGCTGCGACCACCTTGCCGTTGCGCTCGCTCTGTTGGATGGCGATCATGCCCTTGGTTCCCCGCCCGTGGCGGGTGTACTCGACGATCGAGGTGCGCTTGCCGAAACCGTTCTCGGTGGCGGTCAGCACGCTCTGCAGTTCGTCCTCGGCCACCAGCATGGCGATCAGGTTCTGCCCCGGCTCCAGCGCCATGCCGCGCACGCCGCGGGCCTGGCGGCCCATCGGGCGCACGTCGTCCTCGTCGAATCGCACGGCCTTGCCGGCATCGGAGAACAGCATCACGTCGTGCTTGCCGTCGGTCAGCGCGGCGCCGATCAAATGGTCGCCTTCGTCGAGGTCGACCGCGATGATGCCGGCCTTGCGCGGGTTGCTGAATTCGTCCAGCGCCGTCTTCTTCACCGTGCCCAGCGCGGTGGCCATGAAGATGTAGTTGTCGGCCGGGAAGGTGCGGAACTCGCCGGTCAGCGGCAGCACCACGGTGATCTTCTCGCCAGGCTGCAGCGGGAACATGTTGACGATCGGCTTGCCGCGGCTGGCGCGACCGCCTTGCGGCACCTCCCACACCTTCAGCCAGTACACGCGACCGCGGTCGCTGAAGCACAGGATCCAGTCGTGCGTGTTGGCGATGAAGAGCTGGTCGACCCAGTCGTCTTCCTTCGTGGTGGTGGCCTGCTTGCCGCGGCCGCCGCGTCGCTGCGCGCGGTATTCGCCGAGCGGCTGGCTCTTGATGTAGCCGCTGTGGCTGAGCGTCACCACCATGTCGGTGGGCGTGATCAGGTCCTCGGTGCCCAGCTCCTGCGCGTTGTGCTCGATCACGCTGCGGCGGGTGCCTACCTTGGTCTGGCCGAACTCCTGCTTCAGCGCGGTGAGTTCCTCGCTGATGAGGAAGGTCACGCGCTCCGGCTTGGCCAGGATGTCCAGCAGGTCGGCGATCTGCGCCATCACGTCCTTGTATTCGCCGACGATCTTGTCCTGCTCCAGCCCGGTCAGGCGCTGCAGGCGCATTTGCAGGATTTCCTGGGCCTGGTCGTCCGACAGGCGGTACAGGCCGTCGTCCTGCATGCCGTAGTCGGCGGGCAGGCCCTCGGGGCGGTAGGCCTGGCGGCCGCCGGGGGTGTCACTCTCGGCGCGGGCCAGCATCTCGCGCACCAGCGACGAGTCCCAGCTCTTGCTCATCAGCGCCGCCTTGGCCACCGGCGGCGTCGGCGAGTTCTTGATCGTCTCGATGAACTCGTCGATGTTGGCCAGCGCCACGGCCAGGCCTTCCAGCACATGGCCGCGCTCGCGTGCCTTGCGCAGCGCGAATACCGTGCGGCGCGTCACCACTTCGCGGCGGTGCTCCAGGAAGTACTCGATCAGCTGCTTCAGGTTGAGCAGGCGCGGCTGGCCGTCCACCAGCGCCACCATGTTCATGCCGAAGCTGTCCTGCAGCTGCGTCTGCTTGTACAGATTGTTCAGCACCACCTCGGGCACTTCGCCGCGCTTGAGCTCGATCACCACCCGCATGCCGGACTTGTCGCTCTCGTCCTGGATGTGGCTGATGCCATCGATCTTCTTGTCGTGGACCAGCTCGGCGATGCGCTCGAGCAGGGTCTTCTTGTTCACCTGGTACGGAATCTCGTCGACGATGATCGACTGGCGCTGGCCGCGGTCGATGTCCTCGAAGTGGCACTTGGCGCGCATCACCACCTTGCCACGGCCGGTGCGGTAGCCCTCGCGCACACCCGTCAAGCCGTAGATGATGCCGGCGGTGGGGAAGTCGGGCGCCGGGATGATCGACATCAGTTCGTCGATCGTGGCATCCGGGCTGCGCAGCAGGTGCAGGCAGGCGTCCACCACCTCGTTCAGGTTGTGCGGCGGGATGTTGGTGGCCATGCCCACCGCGATGCCGCCCGAGCCGTTGACCAGCAGGTTCGGCAACCGCGTCGGCAGCACCAGCGGCTCCTTCTCCGAGCCGTCGTAGTTGGGTCCGAAATCGACGGTTTCCTTGTCGATGTCGGCCAGCAGTTCATGGGCGATCTTCGACAGCCGGATTTCGGTGTAACGCATCGCCGCGGCGTTGTCGCCGTCGATCGAGCCGAAGTTGCCCTGGCCGTCCACCAGCATGTGGCGCATGGAAAAGTCCTGCGCCATCCGCACGATGGTGTCGTAGACCGACTGGTCGCCGTGCGGGTGGTACTTACCGATCACGTCGCCGACGATACGGGCCGATTTCTTGTAGGGCCGGTTCCAGTCGTTGTTCAGCTCGTGCATCGCGAACAGCACGCGCCGGTGCACCGGCTTCAGGCCGTCGCGTGCGTCGGGCAGGGCGCGCCCGACGATCACGCTCATCGCATAGTCGAGGTAAGAACGCCGCATCTCCTCTTCGAGGCTGATGGGCAGGGTTTCCTTGGCGAACTGGGTCATGGGGGCGGCAAACGCGGGCGGCGCGGGTGCGCCGTGACCTGTGGGATGAGACGCGGGATTCTAAGCGGCAGTGCTTTGTCGCTCGAAAGCAACACAGGCGTTACCTCCCGGCCGGGCAGTTGCCAAAATGGGGCCAGCCGAGCGCCGTATGGCACAATCCTTCGCGTCGGTGGTGGCGCTTGACAAACAAGGCGCTTGCCAAGTTATACGCTTCCGAATTTGGACGTTACGCAGCACAACTGCGGCTTTCCTTGAGAGGAGAATCAATGAAGAAACTGAACACCGTGGCGGTGCTGTTCGCATCGGTCGCGCTCGCCGCTCCGCTGTCGACGGCCTTCGCCCAAGCGCAGACGAACGACAATTGGCGCAATGCCGACGGTACCGTCTGGAAGAACGGCACCAACGAACTGTGCTGGCGCGATGCCAACTGGACCCCCGCCACGGCGGATCCCAGCTGCGACGGCGCGCTGAAGCCGGCCGCTCCGGCTCCGGCTCCGGCTCCGCAGGCTGCCCCGGCACCCGCTCCGGCTCCCGCCCCGGCACCGGTCCGCCCGGCTCCGGTCAGCGAAAAGGTCACCTACGCCGCCGACGCCTTCTTCGACTTTGACAAGTCGGTCCTGAAGCCGGAAGCCCGCGCCAAGCTGGACGACCTGGTCAGCAAGACCGGCGGCATCAACCTGGAAGTCATCATCGCCGTGGGTCACACCGACTCCGTCGGCAGCGATGCCTACAACCAGCGTCTGTCGGTGCGTCGCGCCGAAGCCGTGAAGACCTACCTGGTCTCCAAGGGCGTCGAGAAGAACCGCGTCTACACCGAAGGCAAGGGCGAAAAGCAGCCCGTCGCCGATAACAAGACCGCCGATGGCCGCGCGAAGAATCGCCGCGTGGAAATCGAAGTGGTTGGCACGCGCAATAAGTAATCGGTTCTCCGGTTCTTAAACAAACCCCGCTCCGGCGGGGTTTGTCATTTGTGCGGCAAGTATCTCCAGTTGGGTCGCGGTAGGATGTAAATCATGATGAATGCCGATCCTCAAGAACTGGCCAAATTCAGCGAGCTGGCCCATCGCTGGTGGGATCCCGAGAGCGAATTCAGGCCGCTGCACCAGATCAATCCGCTGCGGCTGGGTTGGATCGAACAGTCCGTTCCAGTGGCCGGCAAGCGGGTGCTGGACGTCGGCTGCGGCGGCGGCATCCTGGCGGAGTCGATGGCCCAGCGCGGCGCCAAGGTGCTCGGCATCGACCTGGCGGACAAGCCGCTGAAGGTGGCCCAGCTGCATGCGATGGAGTCAGGCGTCGACGGCGTGGAGTACCGCCAGGTGGCCGCCGAGGCGTTGGCGGCGGAGCAGCCCGCCAGCTTCGACGTGGTGACCTGCATGGAGATGCTGGAACATGTGCCCGATCCGTCGTCGGTGGTGCGTGCCTGCGCCACCTTGGTGAAGCCGGGCGGCTCGGTCTTCTTCTCCACCATCAACCGCAATGCCAAGGCCTTCCTGTTTGCCATCGTGGGCGCCGAGCATGTGCTGCAGTTGCTGCCCAAGGGCACGCATGAATATGCCAAGTTCATCCGCCCCAGCGAGCTGGCGCGCTGGTGTCGCGAGTCGGGGCTGCTGCTGGGCGAGACCAAGGGCATGGAATACAACCCGCTGACGCGCCGCTACTGGCTGTCGGCCGACACCAGCGTGAACTACTTGGTGGCGTGCCGGAAGCCGCTGGCATGAGCGGCCGCGCCATCCGCACGGTGCTGTTCGACCTGGACGGCACGCTGATCGACAGCGCGCCCGACCTGGCCGGTGCCGTCAACAGCCTGCGGGAACGCAAGGGCCTCGCGCCGGTGCCCTATGCACGCCTGCGGCCCATGGTGGGCACCGGTGCGCGCGGCATGATCGGCGCCGCCTTCGGCCTCCAACCGGGCGACGAGGGCTTCGACGCGCTGCGCGACGAGTTCCTGGCGCTGTACGAGCGCAACCTGCTGCAGCACACCCGGGTGTTCGAGCAGATGGTGCCGGTGCTGGACGCCCTGGATGCGGCGGGCCTGCGCTGGGGCATCGTCACCAACAAGGCCGAGCGCTTCACGCTGCCTGTGGTGCAGGGCCTGGGCCTGGACGTGCGTGCGGGCGCGGTGGTGTGCGGCGACACCACGCCGCATGCCAAGCCGCATCCCGCGCCCTTGCTGGAGGCGGCGCGGCGCATCGGCGCCGATCCGTCCGCATGTGTTTACGTCGGCGACGACCTGCGCGACGTGCAGGCCGGCCGCGCCGCCGGCATGGCCACGCTGGCCGCGGCCTGGGGATACCTCGGCCAGGGCGACGCGATCGGCAGCTGGGGTGCGGATGGCTTGATCGATATGCCCGGCGAACTCTTGAAATGGCTGGACCTGGCTTAAACTACGCAGTCCTGGGGCCGACCTGGTTTCGACGTGGGTACGGATCCGGCGCAGGGCATGCCGAGCACCAGTTCGCTCGTAAAACCACTGGAAACAAAGTAACTGCGAACGACGAACGTTTCGCCCTCGCCGCTTAACACCGGTGAGCCTCTCAACGGTTGGCCGATGGGCCGGGCTGAAGGTCGCAAGATCCTAGGCTGAGAGGTCATTCACATTGGCTGGTTCTGGGCCGGGTCACTCGGTTCAGGACGAGATTAAGTGACTGGCGTGAAAGGTAGCGTGCTGCTGCGCGACCTGAGCGTGAGACTCCAAATCAGCCAGCTACGCATGTAGAACTGTCCGGTGATGGTTCGCGGACGGGGGTTCGATTCCCCCCGGCTCCACCAAACCACGATCAAGGCTCCGTCGGTGACGACGGGGCCTTTTTCTTTTTCCATCCGAAACTGTACTTTCGTCTGGATCTGGACTAGATTCGGCATCATGTACGAATCTGGATGGGCATTGTGACCGCGCTCCCTGCCTCGCAATCCGCCGCGCCCGACATCACCGAGCAGCAAATGGCCGCCGCAGGCTTGCGGGCCTTCGAGCGCATTGCCGCCTTGTGGGGCTTGTCGGTGGACGAGCAGCTGGTGTTGCTGGGCAGCCCCGGCCGGTCCACGCTGTTTGCGTGGCGCAAGCAGCCGGACAAGGCCCACCTGTCGCGCGATACCCTGGAGCGGCTGTCCAACCTGCTGGGCATCTACAAGGCGCTGCAGATCCTGCTGCCCGACACCGCGGCGGCCGACGCCTGGGTGCGCCAGCCCAACACGGCCACGCCGTTCGGTGGCCGCAGCGCGCTCGACCGCATGCTGGCGGGCAACCTGAGCGACCTGACCGCGGTGCGCCAGTACCTGGACGCGGTGCGCGGAGGCGGATGGTCGTGACTGCAGTACGCCGCATCCGCTGGGCGCAGGCCTGCCGGATCGTGCCCACCCGCCATCCCTCGGTGTACCTGTTCGACCGCGTGGCCGGTCCGGATGATTTCGATGCGCTGTATGCGCTGGAATCGATGACCAATGACCGCGTGCGCGACGAAGTGGGGCAGATCCACCTGGTGCCGCCGCAAGACCGCATCTTCGGTCCCGGCACCGGGCCGATCATGGCCGCCTTCACCCACCTTAATCCGCTGGGCAGCCGCTTTTCCGACGGCAGCTTCGGCGTGTTCTATGCGGCTGCCGACCGTGCCACCGCGGTGGCCGAGACGCGCTACCACCATGGCCGCTTCCTTGCAGCCACCGCGCAGGGGCCGATGCACCTGCCGATGCGGCTGTACAAGGTGAGCATCGACGCCCGCCTGCACGACCTGCGGCCTGACGACGCGGCGCCCGAAGCCGTCTACCACCCGGATGACTACCGCGCTGCCCAGGCCCTGGGCCGGCAGCTGCACGACCAGGGCTCGGCCGGCGTGGCCTACCGCAGCGTGCGCCATCCCGGCGGGCAGTGCGTGGGCCTGTTCAAACCCACCGGCGCACGCGGCTGCGTGCATGCGGCCGTGCTGCTGTATGCCTGGGACGGCAAGGCCTTCACCGACGTGTACGAAAAGGTGGAATGAACACGCAGCGCCTGGCCTGGCTGGATGCGCTGCGCGGCGCGGCCATCGTGTGGATGATGGGCTTCCACCTCAGCTTCGACCTGCACCAGTTCCGGCTGATCCCGGCGCAGGACTTCTACGAAGACCCGTTCTGGACGGTGCAACGCACCGCCATCGTCAGCCTGTTCCTGCTGTGTGCCGGCGCGGGCCAGGCAGTGGCGCTGCGGCAGGGCCAGGTACCGGGCCGCTTCTGGCGGCGCTGGCTGCAGGTGGCGGCTTGCGCGGTGCTGGTCTCGGTCGGCTCCGCCTGGATGTTTCCGCGCAGCTGGATCAGCTTCGGCGTGCTGCATGGCATTGCGCTGATGCTGCTGGTGCTGCGCGCCACGCTGCGGCCCCGCTGGCTGTCCGCGCCGTGGCTGCCTGCGCTGCTGTTGGCGGCCGGCGCACTGGCGGTGCTGGCACCGCTGGTGATCGAGCACCCGTTCTTCGACAACCGCTGGACCAACTGGGTGGGCCTGGTGACCCGCAAGCCGGCCACCGAGGACTATGTGCCGCTGCTGCCCTGGCTGGGCGTGATGCTGTGGGGCGTGGCGGCCATGCTGTGGTGGCTGCGGCGGCCACAGGCGCCTGTGCAGCGGCCGCTGTCCGGCTGGGCCCGGCCGCTGGTGTGGCTGGGGCGCCGGCCGCTCACCGTGTACATGCTGCACCAGCCGGTTTTCATCGGCCTGCTGACGCTCCTGCAGCGGGCTTGATGCAGGGCAAAGGCGGCGCGGGCCGCCTGCGCATACTCGTTGCGTCAACCGCAGGAGTACGCAATGAAGATCCTCATCGCCGCCGATGGCAGCCCCTACACCAAGCGCATGCTGGCCTACGTGGCGGCGCATGACGAATGGCTGGGCCCGCAGCACGAATACACCGTGCTGCACGTGGAGCCCACCTTGCCTCACAACGCCGCCCACATGCTTGGCCGCGAAGTGTGCGAGCGCTACTACCGCGACCAGGCCGCCGAGGTGCTGGACCCGGTGCGCAAGTTCTTCGAGCAGCAATCGCTGAAGGCCAGCTTCCTGTCCAAGATCGGGCCCTCGGCCGCGACGATTGCCGAAGCGGCCGACCACGGCAGGTTCGACATCCTGATGATGGGCTCGCATGGCCACGGCGCACTGGCCAGCATGGTGTTGGGCTCCGTCACGGCCAAGGTGCTGGGGCTGTGCAAGGTGCCGGTGCTGATCGTGCGCTGACCGCGCGCAGGGTGCCCGCCGCCGCGGGTCGTACCATGCGGGCATGAGTTCCAAGGTCCTGTTCGGCTTCCATGCCGTCACCGTGCGCTTGAAGACGGCTCCGTCGTCCATCAGCGAGATCCACGTCGATTCCACCCGCCGCGACGCCCGCATGCGGCAGTTCGTCGAGCGCGCCAAGGAGGCCGGCGCCAAGCTGGTGGACAGCGACGACGAGCGCCTGTCGCGCATCGGCGGCACCACCCGCCACCAGGGCGTGGTGGCCAAGGTGAGCCCGCTGGTGCAGCAGCACAGCCTGGACGACGTGCTGGACCAGGTGCCCGGCGATCCGCTGGTGCTGGTGCTGGACGGCGTGACCGACCCGCACAACCTGGGCGCCTGCCTGCGCGTGGCCGATGGCGCCGGTGCCCATGCGGTGGTGGCCCCGCGCGACCATGCCGTGGGCCTCAATGCCACGGTGGCCAAGGTGGCCAGCGGCGCCGCCGAGACCGTGCCTTACCTGATGGTGACCAACCTGGCCCGCACCCTCAACGAGCTGAAGGACCGCGGGCTGCGGATCATCGGCACCAGCGACGATGCCGAGCGCACGGTGTACGACGTGGACCTCACCGGCCCGGTGGCGCTGGTGCTGGGCGCCGAGGGGCCCGGCATGCGGCAGCTCACGCGCAAGACCTGCGACGAGCTGGTGCGCATCCCGATGCGCGGCGCGGTGGAGAGCCTGAACGTCTCCGTCGCCTCCGGCGTGTGCCTGTACGAAGCCCTGCGCCAGCGCGGCGGGGCGGGCGGCGCCGGTGCCTGAAGCCGCCGTGCGCGTGCTGCGCGAGCGCATCGCCCGCGCGTCCCGCGTGTGCGTGCTCACCGGCGCGGGCATGAGTGCCGAGAGCGGCATTCCCACGTTCCGCGATGCGCAGACCGGCCTGTGGGCCCGCTTCGATCCGATGCAGCTGGCCAGCGAACCGGGCTTCCGGGCCGATCCGCAGCTGGTGTGGGACTGGTACCAGCAGCGGCGCGAAGGCGTGCGCCGCGCGCAGCCGCATGCAGGCCACCAGGCACTCGCGGCCTTTGCGCAGCGCCGGCCGGGCGTGCTCACGGTGGTGACCCAGAACGTGGACGACCTGCACCAGCGCGCCGGCCTGGACGGCGTGCTGCGGCTGCACGGCGACCTGCTGCAGGACCGCTGGCTGGCCCCCAGCCGCCACATGCCGCCCTGCGACCTGCGGCAGGCGCTGCCCGGCCATCCGCCGCGTTGCGCGCAATGCGGCAACCTGGTGCGGCCGGGCGTGGTGTGGTTCGGCGAAGCACTGCCGGCCGATGTCCTGGCCGACGCCGAGGACGCCGCCCGCGGCTGCACGGTGATGCTGGTGGTGGGCACCTCCGGCGCAGTGTGGCCGGCGGCCGGGCTGGCCGGCATCGCCCGCCGCGCGGGCGCCTGGGTCGCCATCGTCAACCCGGCCGCCACCGAGATCGACGGCGATGCCGACGAGCACCTGGCCGGCACCGCCGCCGGGCTGCTGCCGCGCCTGCTGGCGGCCTGAGGAACGCCTGAACGGCGGTTGATGGACGCTGGAGGGCCGATGGACGGCCGAAGAAGCGCCGCCTTATTCCAGCGCACCCACCTCGCGCAGGCTGCCGTCGGCTTGCCGCTTGAGCACGATCATCTCGCCCGACGAGGTGCTGCGCCCCGTGAGGGCCTGGATGTTGACCTGGTGCGTCACCGCCAGCAGCACGCCGGGGCCGCGCCAATCGGCGATCACGCGGCGGGCGGCGGCGGTGACCTCGTCGCTGCTGGTTTCGGAGCGAAAGGTGCTGCCGAAGGCGGGATCGGCCACGACCGGACCCAGGTCCAGCAGCCGGGCCGTCTCCAGGCAGCGGCACCACGGCGAGCTGAGCAGCTTGCCCACCTTCACACCCGCCGCACGCAGCCGCTGGCCGGCCGCGCGGGCATCGGCGCGGCCTTCGTCGTTCAGGTTGCGCTGGGTGCTGCAGTCGCCGAGCTTGAAGCCGGCCGGGTCGCCCACGCCCGGCGCCCGTGCATGCCGCATCAGCACCACCGTGCCCGGCTCCCGCAGCGCGGCCAGCGCGGCCTGCGGATCGGCATGGGCTGGCAGGGCAGCCAGGGCGCCGGCGGCAGCCAGCAGCAGGACGAGGACGCGGCGGTGTGGAAGGCGGTGCGGCATGGGCGCGAGGGTAGGGCCTGCCGCATGGCCGCACTTCCGCCTCGGGTTTGGCGGCAGGCCGGGCTGGCGCCTTGGCACGAAGCTCGCTAAAACCCCGGCATGCCCGTCATCCAGATCGCCCATCCCCTGGTGCGCCACAAGATTGGCCTGCTGCGCGAGGCCGGCATCACCACCAAGGACTTTCGAGCCCTCACGCAGGAGCTGGCCCGGCTGCTGGCCTACGAGGCCACGGCCGACTTCCCGCTGTGCAAGGTCACGCTGCCATGCTGGAGCGGCCCGGTGGAGGTGGAGCAGATCCAGGGCCGCAAGGTGACGGTGGTGCCCATCCTGCGCGCCGGCCTGGGCATGCTGGACGGCGTGCTGGACATCGTGCCTGGCGCGAAGGTGAGCGTGGTGGGCCTGTCGCGCAACCACGAGACGCTGCAGCCCGAGCGCTACTTCGAGAAGTTCGTCGGCCACCTGGAACAGCGCACCGCGCTCATCATCGACCCGATGCTGGCCACCGCCGGCTCGATGATCGCCACCGCGCAGCTGCTGAAGGACCGTGGCTGCACCGACGTGCGGGCGCTGGTGCTCGTGGCCGCGCCCGAGGGCATTGCCGCGCTGCAGGCTGCGCACCCCGACGTGCGCTGCTGGACGGCCGCCATCGACAGCCACCTGGACGCCAACGGCTACATCATTCCCGGCCTGGGCGACGCCGGCGACAAGCTCTTCGGCACCAAGTTCGAAGACACCGTGTGAACCCGCGCTGACGCCAGCACGCCCGGTGGCAAGATGGGCCGGTGCCCACTGCCCGGAGAGTGCCCATGCGCATCCTGCTGCCCGTCGACGGTTCCGCGCGTTCGCTCGATGCCATCCACCATGGCCTGCGCCTGGCGCGCGATGGCCTGCAGGCCAGCTTCCTGCTGCTGAACGTGCAGGAACCCACGCACCTGTACGAAGTGCTGATGCTGCGCGATGCCGATGCCCGCGCCGCCGCCGCGCGCGAGGCGGGCGAGAGCGCGCTGCAGTCGGCGCAGGCGCTGCTGGACGCGGCCGGCCTGGCCTACGAAGTGGAGATCACCACCGGCGACCCGGCGCAGCAGATCGTGGAGGTGGCCGAACGCGAGCAGTGCGACGCCATCGTGATGGGCACCTTCGGCCACGGCGCGTTGAGCGAGGCGCTGCTGGGCTCGGTCTCGCAGGAGGTGCTGCAGCATGCCGGCGTGCCGGTGACCATCGTTCGCCATGCGCCGCCTGCCGAGGCGCCGCCGGCCACCGGCCCGGACGAACTGGCCGAAGAAGGCTGATGCCGGGCGAGGCGCTATCCTGCCGGGCTCCGTGAACCAGCCGACCCTGGAGCCGCTTTTCCATGACACGTGTTTTCAACTTCAGCGCCGGCCCGGCCGCGCTTCCTGAACCGGTGCTGCGCGAGGCCGCGGCCGAGATGCTGGACTGGCACGGCTCGGGCATGTCCGTCATGGAGATGAGCCACCGCGGCAAGGAGTTCATGGGCATCCTGGCCGAGACCAAGGCGCTGCTGGTCGAGCTGCTGAACATCCCACCGAACTACAAGGTACTGTTCATGCAGGGCGGCGCCCTGGGCCAGAACGCCATCCTGCCGATGAACCTGCTGCGTGGGCGCCAAAGCGCCGACTACGTGCACACCGGCGAGTGGTCGAAGAAGTCGATCGAGGAAGCCGGCAAGTACTGCACTGCGCGCGTGGCCGCCACCGCCGAAGGCAGCCGCTTCACGCACGTGCCGAAGCAGGACAGCTGGCAGCTCGACCCCGATGCGGCCTACGTGCACATCTGCAGCAACGAGACCATCGGCGGCGTGGAATACCACTGGACGCCCGACACCGGCGACGTGCCGCTGGTGGCCGACATGTCCAGCAACTTCCTGAGCAAGCCGGTGGACGTGAGCCGCTACGGCCTGATCTATGGCGGTGCGCAGAAGAACATCGGCCCGGCCGGCCTCACGCTGGTGATCGTGCGCGACGACCTGCTGGGCGGTGCGCTGCCCATCACGCCGCAGGTGTTCGACTACAAGCACCTGGCCGACAACGATTCGATGATCAACACGCCGCCCACCTACGCGATCTACATTGCCGGGCTGGTGTTCAAGTGGATCAAGGCGCAGGGCGGGCTGGAAGGCATGGCCCGCCTCAACCAGGCCAAGGCCAGCCTGCTGTACGGCGCGATCGATGCCAGCGGCTTCTACACCAGCCCGGTGGCGCGCGAGGACCGCTCGCTGATGAACGTGCCGTTCCGCCTGTCCGACCCGTCGCTCGACGCTGCGTTCCTGAAGGGCGCCGAGGCGCGCGGCATGGTGCAGCTCAAGGGCCACCGCGTGGTGGGCGGCATGCGCGCGTCGATCTACAACGCGGTGCCGCTGGAGGCGGTGCAGGCGCTGGTGGACTACATGAAGGAGTTCGAGGCTGAAAAGGGCTGAGCATGGTGCCCCCAAGCTCGCTGCGCTCCCTGCCCCCCGAGGGGGCGCATTCAGCCTTGGGGCGGCCCGGCGGCTGAACGTGGAGCCCCCAAGCTCGCTGCGCTCGCTGCCCCCCAGGGGGGCGCATTCAGCCTTGGGGCGGCCCGGCGGCTGAACGTGAAGCCCCCAAGCTCGCTGCGCTCGCTGCCCCCCAGGGGGGCGCATTCAGCCTTGGGGCGGCCCGGCGGCTGAATGCTATGTCTTGAACTGCAGCAGCCGCGCGATGTCCCGCGAGGCCTGCAGCAGCAGCGGCAGGAAGCGTTCGACCATCACCGCCGGCGGCGTGCGGTTGGCCTGGCCGCTGATGTTCAGCGCGGCAATGGTGCGGCCGGTGCGGTCGACGATGGGTGCGGCCAGCGAAACCAGGCCTTCCTCCAGTTCCTGGTTCACCAGGCACCAGCCCTGCCGCCGGGTTTCCTCCACCAGCGCCACCAGGGCTTCCAGCTCCACCACGGTGCGCGAGGTCCAGGGCAGCCGCTCGCGCGAGGCGAGCCGGGCCCGCGCTTCCTCGGGCGGCAGGCCAGCCAGCAGCACCCGGCCCATCGAGGTGCAGAAAGCCGGCAGCCGGCTGCCGATGCCCAGGTTGATGCGCATGATCTTGTGCGTGGGCACCCGCAGCACATACACCAGTTCGGCGCCGTCCAGCACCGCGGCCGAGCAGCTCTCCTTCACCTCGGCCACCAGGGTTTCCATCACCGGCTCGGCCAGGTTCCACAGCGGCAGCGACGACAGGTAGGCAAAGCCCAGGTCCAGGATCTTGGGCGTGAGGCGGAACTGCCGGCCCTGCGCCTCCACGTAGCCCAGGCCTTCCAGCGTGAGCAGGATGCGGCGCGCGCCGGCGCGGGTGAGGCCGGTGCGGGTGGCCACCTCCGTCAGCGTCTGCGTCGGGGCCTCGGCGCTGAAGGAGCGGATGACCGCCAGCCCGCGGGCGAACGACTGCACATAGGTGTCGCCGGGCTTCGGGCGCTCGGCGGCATCGGCCTGGGCAGCAGGGGCGGGGGAGGGCGGCAGGTCGGGCATCGAAGGGGCGGGCGGGCGGCTCGCCGCGGGCGTTGCGGGCGGCGCATTATCGGCAGCGCCGCTTCGTTACCATCGCGCCCGTTTCAACCACCTCATGCCAGAGACAGGAGCCACCATCATGGCCATGGACGTCGTCGACTACGAGATCAAGGGCGCCGAAATGCAGTACGTCGAGGTCGAGCTCGACCCCGGCGAAGCTGCCATCGGCGAAGCCGGCAGCATGATGTTCATGGATGCCGGCATCGGCATGGACACGGTGTTCGGCGACGGCTCCAAGAGCCAGGGCGGCTTCTTCGGCAAGCTGCTGGGCGCGGGCAAGCGGCTGGTCACCGGCGAATCGCTGTTCACCACCATCTACACCAACGAGGCCAACGTCAAGCGCCGCATCGCCTTCGCTTCGCCGTACCCCGGCAAGATCATGGCAATGGACCTGAGCCGCCTGGGCGGCACGCTCATCTGCCAGAAGGACGCCTTCCTGTGCGCTGCGCGTGGCGTGTCGCTGGGCATCGCGCTGCAGCAGAAGCTGTCGGTCGGCTTCTTCGGGGGTGAAGGCTTCATCATGCAGAAGCTGGAAGGCGACGGCCTGGCCTTCGTGCACGCCGGCGGCACCGTGGTCAAGCGCGAGCTGCAGCCCGGCGAAACCTTGCTGGTGGACACCGGCTGCGTGGTGGCCTACACGCCCAACGTCAGCTTCGAGATCCAGTACGTGGGCAAGATCAAGACGGCGCTATTCGGCGGCGAGGGCCTGTTCTTCGCCAAGCTCACCGGCCCCGGCACCATCTGGCTGCAGAGCCTGCCGCTGTCGCGCCTGGCCTCGCGCATCTTCGCCGCGGCACCGCAGCGCGGCGGCGCGCGGGAAGAGGGTTCGGTGCTGGGCGGCGTGGCCGCCGGCGGCCTGCTGGGTGGCATCCTCGGCGGCGGGGACGACGAGTAAACGGCAGGTGCCCGGCAGGGCGCTCCGCCTACACTAGCGGGTTGCATAACGGCAGCCCGTTTCCGGGTGGTGCGTCTTGAAAGTCATTCCTTCGGCCCGGCCGCTGTGCCGGCGAACGTTCCTGGCGGCGGGTGCCGCGGCCGGCCTGGCCAGCGCCGGGGTGCTGCCCGGTGCGGCCATCGCCCAGCCGGCCACCCCGCCGGCCAAGGCGGGTCCCATCTTCGTGCTGAACTCGCTGGACGCCAGCGTCAGCGTGATCGATCCGGCCAGCTTCACCGAGATCCGGCGCCTGCCCACCGGCAAGGAGCCGCACCACCTGTACCTGACGCCCGATGAGAAGTCCGTCATCGTGGCCAATGCGCTGAGCGACTCGCTCACCTTCATCGATCCCGTCAGCGGCCTCGTGCAGCGGGTGGTGACCGACATCATCGATCCCTACCACCTGCGCTTCTCGCCGGACATGAAGTGGTTCGTCACCGCCGCCAACCGGCTGAACCACATCGACCTGTACCGCTGGCAGCCGGCCGACGCCGCGCAACCGCTGGCGCTGGTCAAGCGCGTGGCCGCCAGCCGCACGCCCAGCCACCTGGCCATCGACAGCCGCAGCAGCGTCATCTATTCGTCGATGCAGGACAGCGACGAGCTGATGGCCATCGACATCCACACCCAGGCGCCGCGCTGGAAGGTGCCCATCGGCAAGATGCCGGCGGATGTGTTCCTCACCGCCGACGACCGCACGCTGCTGGTGGCGCTGACCGGCGACCAGTTCGTCGAGGCCTATGACGTCACCGGCGCGCAGCCGCGGCTGGTCAAGCGCATCAAGACGGCGGCCGGCGCCCATGCCTTCCGCGCCCGCGGCGACCGGCGGCATGTGTTCGTCAGCAACCGGGTGGCCAACACCATCAGCCTGCTGGACACCCAGTCGCTGAGCGTGGTGGAGCACTATCCCGCGCCCGGCGGCCCGGACTGCATGGAGATGCTCAACGACGGCCGCACGCTGATGGTGACCTCGCGCTGGGCGCGCAAGCTCACCTTCATCGACATCACCCGGCGCGAGGTGGTGCGGCAGGTGCCCGTGGGCAAGTCGCCGCACGGGGTGTGGACGCTGGCCCATGCGAGCCGCATCTAGCCGCAGCGGCCTGCGCCTCCTGGCCGCCGCGGCGGCGTTGGCCGCTGCGGGCACGGCGGCCGCTGCCGGCTGCGCCAAACCGGTCTACCTCACCTTCGACACCGGCCACATGGGCGTGGCGCCGCTGGTGGCCGAGGTGCTGGCCCGCCACGGCGTGAAGGCCACCTTCTTCCTGGCCAACGAGCGCACCCGCACCGACGGCAGCAGCCTGGACGACGAATGGGCGCCCTGGTGGAGGGCGCGCGCCGCCGAGGGCCATGCCTTCGGCTCCCATACCTGGGACCATCTGGTGTGGCAGGCCGACACCGCCGCCGGCCTGCGCCTGCGGCCCACCGCCGGGCCGGATGCAGGCAAGACGCTGACGCTCACGCCCGCGCAGTACTGCGCCGAGCTTCGCCGGCCTGCCGAGCGCTTCCAGGCAATGACCGGCCAGACGATGCTGCCGCTGTTCCGCGCGCCCGCCGGCCGCACCTCGCCGGCGCTGCTGGCCGCGGCCAAGGCCTGCGGCTTCACCCACGTCGGCTGGTCGCCGGCCGGCTTCCTGGGCGACGAGCTGCCCAGCGACAAGTACCCCAACGACAAGCTGCTGTCCCAGGCGCTGCAGAAGGTGCGGCCGGGCGACATCCTGCTGGCGCACCTGGGCATCTGGTCGCGCCAGGACCCTTGGGCGCCGGCCGTGCTGGAGCCGCTGGTCACCGGCCTGCAGGCCCGCGGCCTGTGCTTCGCCACGTTGCGCGAGCATCCGCTGTATGCCGCCGCGGCCGCGCCGCGTTGACCTGTCCATGACCGTTCTCGACCCCTTCATCGACGCCTTCGGCACCGCGCAGCAGTGGCTGTTCGAGCAGGCGGTGCAGCCGGCGCTGTACACGCTGGGCATGGGCAACCTGCTGGAAGACGCCTTCGACGCCACCGGCTGGCTGCTGGCCGGGCTGCTGCAGATCGTGGTGATGCTCACCGTCTTCCGTGCGCTGGAGCGCTGGCGGCCCGCCGAGCCGCTGACCGACCGCGCCGCCGTGCGCACCGACGTGCTGTACACGCTGATCCACCGCCTGGGCGTTTTCCGGCTGGCCCTCTTCTTCACGCTGGTGCCGCTGTGGAACGACGGCATCGGCTGGCTGCGGCTGCAGGGCCTGCCTACCTTTCACCTGGACAACCTGTGGCCCGGCGTCACCGACGTGGCCTGGGTGTCCTTGCTGATGTACCTGCTGCTGTTCGACCTGGTGGGCTATGCGCTGCACCGGGCGCAGCACCAGTTCAGCTGGTGGTGGCAGCTGCATGCGGTGCACCACAGCCAGCGCCAGATGACCCTGTGGAGCGACAACCGCAACCACCTGCTGGACGACCTCATCCACGACAGCGTGTTCGTGCTGGTGGGTCTGGCAGTGGGCATCGCGCCGGGACAGTTCGTGACGGTGGTGGTGATCACGCAGCTGCTGGAAAGCCTGTCGCATGCCAACGTGCGGCTGGGTTTCGGCCGCTGGGGCGACCGGCTGCTGGTCAGCCCGCGCTTCCACCGGGTGCACCACGCCATCGGCATCGGCCATGAATCGAACGGCGCGGGCACGCTGGGTGGCCACAACTTCGCGGTGCTGTTCCCGTTGTGGGACCTGCTGTTCCGCACCGCCGAGTTCGACCGGCCGGTGGAGCCCACCGGCATCCGCGACCAGCTGCCCGACCAGGGCGGCCGGGACTACGGCCGCGGCTTCTGGGCCCAGCAGTGGCTGGGCCTCAAGCGCCTGGCCGGCAGGGGATGATGGGCGGCATGAAAGCACTCATCGATGCCTTCTGGCGCGCCAGCGCCTACTGCCTGCACCCGCGCGTGATCGCGATGTCGCTGCTGCCGCTGCTGGTGGCCGGCGGCCTCACGCTGGCCGCCGGCTGGTTCTTCTATGAAGCGGCCATCGACGGCGTGCGCGCCACGATGGAGAGCTGGCTGCTCACCTCGGCCTTCCTGCAGTGGCTGGACTCCATGGGCGCGCAGGGCTTTCGCGCAGTGCTCGCGCCGCTGATCGTGGTGGCGCTGGCGGTGCCGGTCATCGTGCTGGTATCGCTGGTGCTGGTGGCCATGATGATGACGCCGGCGCTGGTGTCCCTGGTGGCCCGCCGCCGCTTCCCGATGCTGGAGCGCCGGCATGGCGCGGGCCTGGCCAGCTCGGTGGCCTATTCGCTGGGCTACACGCTGCTGGCCTTCATCGTGCTGGCGGCCAGCGTGCCGCTGTGGCTCATCCCGCCGCTGGTGCTGGTGATCCCGCCGCTGGTGTGGGGCTGGCTCACCTACCGCGTGATGGCCTTCGATGCGCTGGCCGACCATGCCAGCGCCGAGGAGCGCAAGCTGCTGCTGCGCCAGCACCGCTGGCCGTTGATGGGCATCGGCGTGGTGTGCGGCTACCTCGGCGCCGCGCCTTCGCTGCTGTGGGCGGTGAGCGCCATGACGCTGGTGCTGGCGCCCATCCTCATCGTGGCCTCGGTCTGGCTGTACACGCTGGTGTTCGCCTTCTCGTCGCTCTGGTTCACCCATTACGGCCTGGCGGCGCTGCAGCGCCTGCGCATGCAGGCCGGCCCCACCGTCATCACCCCCGCGCCCCTGGAGCAGCTGCCATGAATTTCGGCCTCATCATCGTCGGCGACGAGATCCTCTCGGGCAAGCGGCAGGACAAGCACCTGGCCAAGGTCATCGAGCTGCTGTCCGCCCGCGGCCTGTCGCTGGCCTGGGCCCGCTACGTGGGCGACGACCGCGAGCGCATGACCGCCACCCTGCGCGACGCCTTCGCCAGCGGCGACGTGGTCTTCAGCTGCGGCGGCATCGGCGCCACGCCCGACGACCACAGCCGCCAGGCCGCCGCCGCGGCCCTGGGCGTGCCGCTGGTGCTGCACCCCGAGGCCAAGGCGCTGATCCAGGAGCGCATGCGCGACGTGGCGGCCGAGCAGGGCACCCCCTACGAACCCGACCGGCCCGACAACCTGCACCGGCTCAACATGGGCGTGTTCCCCGAGGGCGCGGCCATCATCCCCAACCCGTACAACAAGATCCCGGGCTTCAGCGTGGGCGAGGTGCATTTCGTGCCCGGCTTCCCGGTGATGGCGCATCCGATGATCGAGTGGCTGCTGGACGGCCGCTATGCCGCGCTGCATGGCAGCCACCGGCAGGTGGAGCAGTCGGTCATCGTGTTCGGCGGACTGGAAGCCACGCTGACGCCGCTGATGGAGACCGTGGAGCGCGACCACCCCGGCATCAAGGTGTTCAGCCTGCCCAGCGTCGACCATCCCCAGTACGGCCGCCACATCGAACTGGGCGTCAAGGGTGCCGCCGCCGGCGTGCCGGCCGCCTATGCGCAGCTGCTGGGCAGCCTGCAAGCGATGCAGCTTTCGCTTGGCCCGGAAATGGTGCGTTGACGCCGCAGCAAGGCGGCCCAAGTCGGTGCGCTCGGCTGCACCAAGATGGGGTTTCCATGCCCCGGAACCGGTAAGATTCCGCGGGCACACTTTCTGCTAATTTCCGATGCGCCTTTTTGGGGCTTGGCAGCCAGCGTTCCTGGGCCGCCTGCAATTCCCCGATCTGCCGTTTCTTACCCCTAAAACCACCCCAGACCAGCGCCCGCTAGGAGATTCCTGATGGCAAAGACTGTCGCCGACGTGATGACCATGGTGAAGGAAAACGAAGTCAAGTTCGTTGACTTCCGCTTCACCGACACCCGCGGCAAGGAACAGCACGTTACGGTTCCCATCTCGCACTTCGACGAAGACAAGTTCACCTCCGGCCATGCCTTCGACGGTTCGTCGATCGCCGGCTGGAAGGGCATCGAGGCATCGGACATGCTGCTGATGCCGGACCCGAACACCGCCAACATCGACCCGTTCTTCGAAGAGCCGACGGTCATCCTCACCTGCGACGTGCTGGAGCCGGCCGACGGCAAGGCCTATGAGCGCGACCCGCGTTCGCTGGCCAAGCGCGCCGAGGCCTACCTGAAGTCGTCGGGCCTGGGCGACACCGCCTTCTTCGGCCCCGAACCCGAGTTCTTCGTGTTCGACAGCGTGCGCTGGCAGGTCGACATGTCGGGCTGCTTCGTGAAGATCGAGTCCGAGGAAGGCGCCTGGAGCACCGGCAAGGACTACGAGCACGGCAACTCCGGCTACCGCCCCACCGTCAAGGGCGGCTACTTCCCCACGCCGCCGGTTGATTCGGGCCAGGACCTGCGCTCGGAAATGAGCCTGATCCTGGAATCGCTGGGCATCCCCGTCGAAGTGCACCACCACGAGGTGGCCAACGCCGGCCAGATGGAACTCGGCACCAAGTTCAGCACCCTGCTGCAGCGCGCCGACTGGTGCCAGCTGCAGAAGTACGTGATGCAGAACGTGGCGCGCAGCTACGGCAAGACGCTGACCTTCATGCCCAAGCCCATCGTGGGCGACAACGGCTCGGGCATGCACGTGCACCAGTCGGTCTGGAAGGACGGCAAGAACCTGTTCGCCGGCGACGGCTACGCCGGCCTGAGCGAGTTCGCGCTGTACTACATCGGCGGCATCATCAAGCACGGCCGCGCGCTGAACGCGATCACCAACCCGACCACCAACAGCTACAAGCGCCTGGTGCCGGGCTTCGAAGCCCCGGTAAAGCTGGCCTACTCGGCCAAGAACCGCTCGGCCTCGATCCGCATCCCGTTCGTGGCCAACCCGAAGGGCCGCCGCATCGAGGCGCGCTTCCCCGATCCCATGGCCAACCCGTACCTGGCCTTCTCGGCGCTGCTGATGGCCGGCCTGGACGGCGTGGAAAACAAGATCCATCCGGGCGAAGCCGCCTCGAAGGACCTGTACCACCTGCCGCCGGAAGAGGACAAGCTGATCCCGACCGTGTGCCACAGCCTGGACCAGGCGCTGGAGTACCTGGACAAGGACCGCGAATTCCTGACCAAGGGCGGCGTGTTCACCGATTCGTACATCGATGCGTACATCGACCTGAAGATGCAGGAAGTGCAGCGTTTCCGCATGACCACGCACCCGGTCGAGTTCGACATGTACTACAGCCTGTAAGCCCCCCGGGCTTGCCTCGAAGGGACGGCCTCGGCCGTCCCTTTTTCGTTAAAGGAATGGCAATGCCGCTGCAGCACAATCATCGACCCGACCCTTGGAGAGACTCTGCATGACGGTTCGTCGATGGCTGCTGGTGGTGTTGCTGGCGAATGCAGGAAGTGCGTGGGCGCAGGCCACCACGGTCTACCGCTGCCCGGGCCCGCCGGTGCTCTACACCGACCAGCTGAGCCCGCGCGAGGCCCAGGACCGCGGCTGCCGCACCATCGAGAGCGCACCGGTCACCGTCATGCAGAACAGCAAGCCTCGGCCGGTGGCGTCGCCCAATCCACCCGGCGGCTCGCCCGCCGCGCCGGCGGCGCGTGGCAGCGAAGGCCGCATCGACCCCGGCGAGCAGCGCGCCCGCGATGCCGATGCGCGCCGCATCCTCGAAGCCGAACTCCGCAAGGAACAGGACCGCCTGGCCACCATGAAGCAGGAATTCAACAACGGCCAGCCCGAGCGGCAAGGCAACGAACGCAACTACCAGCGCTACCTCGACCGCGTGGAGGAAATGCGCAGCGCCATCCAGCGCAAGGAGGGCGATGTGGAAGCCATCCGCCGCGAGCTGTCGCGCCTGCCCTCATGAAGCAGCCGTCTCATCCGTCGAACCACTTCGACACCTTCGACCTGCTGGCCACGATGATCGCCGTGGCCCGGCCCACCGGCGAATGCCTGTTCGCCAATGCGAGCTTCGAGCAGGTGATGGGCCTGTCGCGGCGCACGCTGCAACGCGGCTCGCTGCTGGATTGTTTCGTCGAGCCGCAGCAGCTGCGCGACACGCTGCTGGCGGTGGCCCGCAACGACTACGCCACCGGCCGCTTCGAGGCCGCACTGCGCCGCCAGCCCAACGTGCACCTGGAGCCGATGCCGGTGCATGTGATCGTCAACCAGATCGACGGCGAGACCGAGCGCGTCCTGGTCGAGGTGATCGAGATCGAGCAGCAGACCCGCCACGACCGCGAGGAGCGCACGCTGGGGCAGGTGAAGGCCAACAAGGAGCTGATCCGCAACCTGGCGCACGAGATCAAGAACCCGCTGGGCGGCATCCGCGGCGCGGCGCAGCTGCTGGAGATGGAGCTCGAATCGAAGGAGTTGACCGAGTACACGCAGGTGATCGTGCAGGAAGCCGACCGGCTGCAGGCGCTGGTGGACCGGCTGCTGGCGCCGCACCGTCGCCCGCACGTGGTGAGCGACGTCAACATCCACGAGGTGTGCGAGCGGGTGCGGGCGCTGATCACCGCGGAGTTTCCGCGCGGGCTGACGATCGAGCGCGACTACGACATCTCGATCCCCGAGTTCCGCGGCGACCGCGAACAGCTGATCCAGGCGGTGCTGAACATCGCGCACAACGCGGCGCAGGCGCTGCACGAGCGCATCTTCGCGGGCGACGCCTGCATCTGGCTGCGCACCCGCATCGCGCGGCAGATCACCATCGGCAAGAACCGCTTCCGGCTGGCACTTGAATTGCATATCGAGGACAACGGCCCGGGAGTACCGGAGTCCATCAGCGATCGCATCTTCTACCCCTTGGTATCGGGGCGCGATGGCGGGTCGGGCTTGGGGCTCACGTTGGCGCAGACCTTCGTGCAGCAGCACCAGGGCACGATCGAATGCGACAGCGTTCCGGGGCGGACGGTGTTCAAGATCGTGATCCCGCTGCCGTGATCACACCGCTCTAGAAAGCAACTCCGCGCGCATGAAACCCATCTGGATCGTCGACGACGACCAATCCATCCGCTTCGTACTCGAGAAGGCCCTGGCCCGCGAGCAGTTCGCGGTCCGCAGCTTCTCCAACCCGCGCGATGTGCTGAGTGCGCTGGACGAGGAAGCACCCCAGGTGCTGGTGAGCGACATCCGCATGCCGGGTGGCTCGGGCATCGAGCTGCTGAGCAAGGTGAAGGCGCGCCATCCCGGCCTGCCCGTCATCATCATGACGGCCTACTCCGACCTGGACAGCGCGGTGTCGGCCTTCCAGGGTGGCGCGTTCGAGTACCTTCCCAAGCCCTTCGACGTGCCCAAGGCGGTGGAGCTGATCCGCCGCGCGGTGGACGAGAGCATGCGCGAGTCGGTGATCGACGAGCGCCAGGCCGAAATGCCCGAGATGCTGGGCCAGGCCCCGGCGATGCAGGACGTTTTCCGCGCCATCGGCCGGCTGAGCCAGAGCAACGTCACGGTGATGATCACCGGCGAGAGCGGCTCGGGCAAGGAGCTGGTGGCCCGCGCTCTGCACAAGCACAGCCCGCGCGGCAACGGCCCGTTCGTGGCCATCAACACCGCCGCCATCCCCAAGGACCTGCTGGAGAGCGAGCTCTTCGGCCATGAGCGCGGTGCCTTCACCGGCGCACAGACCATGCGCCGCGGCCGCTTCGAGCAGGCCGACGGCGGCACGCTGTTCCTCGACGAGATCGGCGACATGCCGTTCGACCTGCAGACCCGGCTGCTGCGGGTGCTGAGCGACGGGCAGTTCTACCGCGTGGGCGGCCACCAGCCGCTCAAGAGCAACGTGCGGGTGATCGCCGCCACCCACCAGAACCTGGAGGAACGCGTCAAGCAGGGCGTGTTCCGCGAAGACCTGTTCCACCGACTCAACGTGATCCGGCTGCGGCTGCCCGCGCTGCGCGAGCGCCGCGAGGACGTGCCCGCGCTCACCCGCTTCTTCCTGCAGAAGAGCGCGAAGGAACTGGGCGTGGAGGCCAAGCGCATCACCGATGCCGCGCTGGAACGGCTGATGGGCTTCGACTTCCCCGGCAACGTGCGCCAGCTGGAAAACGTGTGCCACTGGCTCACGGTGATGGCGCCGGCCCAGGTGGTGGAAGCCAAGGACCTGCCGCCGGAGCTGCTGGCGGTGTCGCCTTCCATCCCGATGATGGTGCCGCCGCCGTCCGATGCCGCCGCGCCTGCGGCCAGCCACTTCGAGCCGGTGGTGTCGGCCGGTGGCGTACCGGCCAGCCCGTTGCATGAGCCGGTGGGCCAGGGCGGCGCGCCGCCGACGGGTACGCCCGCCGGCTATCCGCCGCTGTCGTCCGACCCGGCGGGCATGGCCGGCGGCCTGGGTGGGCTGGGCAGCGCAGGCGGGCTGGGTGGCCTGGGTGGCCTAGGCAATGCGGGCAGCGGGGGGCATGCGGCCACCGGCATGCCGCCGGCCGGCGGGCCACGCCCCTGGCTGGCCGACCTGGAGCGCGAAGCGCGGCAGCTGCTGGAAGCCGGCTCGCCCGAGGTGTGGGACATGCTCACGCGCCAGTTCGAGGGCCAGCTCATCCACACCGCGCTCGACATCACCCGCGGCCGCCGCATCGAGGCGGCGCACAAGCTGGGCATCGGCCGCAACACCATCACCCGCAAGATCCAGGAACTGGGCCTGGACGACTGACGCGCCCCGCGCGGGCGCTTCATGGATTCAAGCCGGGCGGTGCGCCGGCCGATACCCCAACGGTCTCTAGCCGTTGTAAAGGTTCGCCGTGTCGCTGTTGAACCGCCTGCGCTTGTCCCACAAGCTGTGGGCCGCCATCCTGTGCCTGCAGTTGCTGCTGGTGACGGCCGGCGGCCTGGGCCTGATGCGTTCATTCGCCATGGCGCGCGATGCCGCCGGCGCCGAAGCCGCGCTGGCCCGCCTGGCCGAACGCGCGGTGCAATGGAAGGCCGCCGCCGAGGCCGCTGCCATCCGCAGCATCGCCGGCGCCATCGGCGCCGACCCTGCGGTGGCCGCCTGGTTCAAGGACGCGGTGGCTGCCGATCCCCAGCGCATCGCGGCGCTGCGCGACGAAGTGCTGGCCCTGGCCACCTCGCCGGAGGACCAGGCCATCAGCGACCGCGTGCGCGCCCTGGGCAGCACGCTGGACGCGGTGAACGAACGCATTCGCCAGGCGATGACCGCGGGCGATCCATCGGCGGTGGAAGAGCTGGTCAAGCAGCAATACGAGCCCGCCACCAAGGCCTATGTGGCCGGCATCGACGAATTCGCCGCCTGGCAGGTGCAGCGTGCCCAGCAGGCCCGGCTCGATGCCGAAGCCGGGCGCGCGACGCTGGCCTGGGAACTGGCCGCCGGTGCGCTGGCGGTGCTGGTGATGTCGGGCGTGGCCGGTGCGCTGCTGGTGCGCTCCATCCAGCGGCCGCTGGACCAGGCGGTGCAGGCGGCCGACGCCATTGCACAGGGCGACCTTACCCGCCGCATCGACACCACGCGCGGCGATGAATTTGGCGCACTGATGCGCGCGCTGCATCACATGAACGGTGCGCTCTCCACCATGGTGGGCAGCGTGCGGGCTTCCACCGAAGGCCTGCAGCAGGCCTCGGCCGAGATCGCCAGCGGCAATGCCGACCTCTCCAACCGCACCGAGCAGGCGGCCAGCAGCCTGCAGGAAACCGCGAGCGCGATGGAGCAGCTGACGGGCACCGTGCGCCAGAGCGCCGATGCCGCCACCACCGCCAACCAGCTGGCCCATTCGGCGGCCGAGGTGGCCCAGCGCGGCGGCACCGTGGTGGGCCAGGTGGTGGCCACGATGGACGAGATCCAGGCCAGTGCGCGCCGCATCGCCGACATCATCGGCACCATCGATGGCATCGCCTTCCAGACCAACATCCTGGCGCTGAACGCCGCAGTGGAAGCGGCGCGGGCCGGCGAGCAGGGCCGCGGCTTTGCGGTGGTGGCTTCCGAGGTACGCAGCCTGGCGCAGCGCTCCGGCGAGGCCGCACGCGAGATCCGCGGGCTGATCGGCAGCAGCGTGGAGCGGGTGGACACCGGCAGCCGCCTGGTGGGCGACGCCGGCCGCACGATGCAGGAGATCGTGGCCAGCGTGCAGCGCGTGGCCGACATCGTGGGCGAGATCACCGCCTCGGCCAGCGAGCAGAGCCAGGGCATCGGCGAAGTTGGCCAGGCCGTCAGCCAGCTCGACCACATGACCCAGCAGAACGCGGCGCTGGTGGAGCAATCCGCCGCCGCCGCCGAAAGCCTCAAGGCGCAGGCGGTGAGCCTGTCCGGCGCCGTGGCCCGTTTCCGCGTGGTGGCCGGCTGATCGCCCGACCCCGCATCCCGTTCCTTTGGAATCCGCAGTGGAGTGATGACCCGATGAAGTTCGAGAACCTGCGCCTGTCAGGCAAGTTGTGGGGCGTGATGGTGGCGCTGCAGGTGGTGATGGTGGGCGGCGCCGGCGTGGCGCTGCAGCAGGCCACCGCCATCAGCGACCAGGCCCTGGCCGACCAGGCGAGCAGCCATGCGCTGGTGGAGCAGGCCACGCTCTGGAAAGGCCTGACCGAGACCGCCGTGGCCCGCAGCATGGCCGCCGTGGTGAGCACCGACCCCGCGGTGGGCGAGCTGTTCAAGGAGAACGTGGCCAAGGACGCGCCCTTCATCACCAAGCTGCGCGAGCAGCTGATGAAGAAGGCGCAGACGCCCGAGGACAAGAAGCTGGCCCCGGTGATCGCCGCCAACGGCAAGGCCGTGCTGGCCACCAGCGCCAAGGCCAAGGAAGCCGGCGCCAGCGGCGACCGCGCGAAGATGGACAGCATCCTCAAGGGCGAGTACCAGCCCGCGGTGGCGGCCTACCTGGCCAGTATCGACGAGTTCGGCCAGCTGCAGCGCCGCAAGGCCGAGCAGGCCGCGGCCGACGCCACCAGCGCGCGCAGCCGCGTCATCACCATCGCCGCCGGCCTGGGCCTGCTGGTGCTGGTGCTGGGCGCAGCCGCCACGGCCATGCTGGTGCGCTCCATCCAGCGTCCGCTGGACGAGGCGGTGCAGACAGCCAATGCCATCGCCGAAGGCGACCTGACCCGCCGCATCGACACCAGCCGCGGCGACGAGATCGGCGCGCTGATGCGGGCGTTGCGCCACATGAACGATGCGCTGGCCGGCATGGTGGGCAGCGTGCGCCAGTCCACCGACAGCATCCACCATGCGTCGTCGGAGATCGCCACCGGCAATGCCGACCTGTCGATGCGCACCGAGCAGACGGCCAGCAACCTGCAGCAGACGGCCAGCAGCATGGAGCAGCTGACGGGCACGGTGCGCCAGAGTGCCGATGCCGCCAGCACCGCCAACCAGCTGGCGCATTCGGCGGCCCAGGTGGCCCAGCGCGGCGGCGACGTGGTGACCCAGGTGGTGGCCACGATGGGCGACATCCAGACCAGCTCGCAGAAGATCGCCGACATCATCGGCACCATCGACGGCATCGCCTTCCAGACCAACATCCTGGCGCTGAATGCGGCGGTGGAAGCCGCCCGCGCGGGCGAACAGGGCCGCGGCTTCGCGGTGGTGGCCGGCGAGGTGCGCAGCCTGGCCCAGCGCAGCGCCGAAGCCGCCAAGGAGATCAAGAGCCTGATCGGCGCCAGCGTGGACCGCGTGGAATCGGGCACCCGCCTGGTGGGCGATGCCGGCCGCACGATGAACGAGATCGTGGCCAGCGTGCAGCGCGTGAGCGACATCATCGGCGAGATCACCGCCTCGGCCGCCGAGCAGAGCATGGGCATCGGCGAGGTGAACACCGCCGTCACCCAGCTGGACCAGATGACGCAGCAGAACGCGGCGCTGGTCGAGCAGTCGGCCGCCGCGGCCGAAAGCCTGAAGTCGCAGGCCGAGCAGCTGGCCGGCGCGGTGTCGCGCTTCCGCATCGCGGCCTGAGCAGGGCCCCCAGGCGCGCGGCGCTGTGACGCGAACTCAGGCGGCCGGCAGGCCCAGCTCCACCACCACCGGTGCGTGGTCGCTGGGCCGTTCGTTCTTGCGCGGCAGCTTGTCGATGGTGCAGGCGGTGACGCGAGGCTTGAGTGCCGGGCTCACCAGGATGTGGTCGATGCGCAGGCCCTGGTTCTTGCGGAAGGCCAGGCCGCGGTAGTCCCACCAGCTCCAGCTCTTGGGCGGCTGGTCGAACAGCCGGAAGGCATCGACCAGGCCCATGTCCAGCAGGGCGCGGAAGTGCGCCCGCTCTTCCGGCGTGCAGTGGATCTGCCCGGCCCAGGCCAGCGGATCGTGCACGTCGCAGTCTTCCGGCGCGATGTTGAAGTCGCCCATCAGCACCAGTTGCGGATGGGCCGCCAGCTCGCTGGCCAGCCACGCGCGCAGGCCGTCGAGCCAGCGCATCTTGTAGGCGAACTTGTCGCTGGCCGGCGCCTGCCCGTTCGGGAAGTAGGCGCCGATCACCCGCACCCCGGCCACCGTGCCGGCGATGACGCGGGCCTGCTCGTCCTCCACGCCCACGATGTTCCTGGCGATGGCGTCGGCCGGCGTGCGCGACAGCAGCGCCACGCCGTTGTAGGTCTTCTGGCCGAACCACTGCGGGTGGTAACCCGCGGCGCTCAGCGCCTCATGCGGGAACTTGTCGTCGGTCAGCTTGGTTTCCTGCAGCACCATGGCATCGGGCTGGTGCAGGGCCAGCCAGTCCAGCAGCTGCGGCAGCCGCACGGCAAGGGAGTTCACGTTCCAGGTGGCGAGTTTCAAGGCCGTCCTAACCGATTGGATTTGAAAGGGGCGCGTGCGCCAGGCGGGTCGAGGCTGCCCCGCCACTTCTTGCGCGTGCACGCTTCAGGTCGGTGCGTCGCGCGGTGTTCTTGGCATCCTACAAGCTGAGCTCCTGCATCCTGACGCAGGCCGCGCTGCGCCGGGCTGACCGTGATGCAAGTTAGGGGGGCTCGAACACGACGGATCCCAGGCCCGGCACGGAGGCCATGAGCTGTGCTACGGTGACTTCGAGCAGGAGGGCACTTGCACCATGAGACAGCTTCATGCACTCGGCCTCACCGTCATCATGGTCGCAACGCCGGGCTTCGCATCGTCGACGCCACAGGATGTCTTTCTCGACAAGGTGTTCGACTATCGCTGGGAAAGGGCAACGGGCTCGGTGAGGGAGCTTCCATTCAGCTTTGCGCCAGCCGCCGATCTCGACATTTCCTCGATTGTGGCTTCGAACGTTGCGATGACCGGACGCTTTGGTGGTGCACTGAGTCGCATGGATGGCGGCGTGAACGACATCAACGTTCCGGCGACTCTGCTCGTGCAGCTCACGCAGCAGCCCTTTGGAACGCAGCTCCGGCTGAGAGATGAGCAGCGGAAGGTGCTTGGCACGAACCCCGTGGATCTGGAGCTTGGTGTCGCAGGCACCAGGACGTTCACCCCGCGGCTCGGCAGCTATGAACTGCTCACGGTGATGGGCGGCCTGCCGGAGTCCAGCGTCAAGGCCACCGGCGATCTGCGCGTTGCGTTGCGCAACACGCTGTCGGTTCAGGCGCCCGCCTCGCAGACAACCCCGCGCTCGGGTCTGCTGCAGCGCCTGGACAACTGGCGCGATGGCTTGCAGGACCGCCTGTTCTTCTTCAACAGCGACTCGAATGAGCGGCCGACCCTGACGCCAGGCTATCTCGACAGACGGACCGACGCGACCGACCTGCTGCGCAACGATTGGCAGTCGAACGCGGCGCCGACCCTTGGCGACCTCGGCATATGGCTGCAAACGGCTTCGCCGGCTTCGATAGCCCACTCGCTGCCGGGCACCTCCGCGCCGATTCGTCTCGAGTTCGACCTCTCGATCCTTGAGCCGAACACGACGTTCCGTGTGCTGCTTGGTGGATTCACTGTCTACCGAACCGAATCCTTTGCAAGCGCCGTGAGCCTGCGGCACATCGATCTCACGCTGCAGCCTGTCGACGCCACCGAGATCACCTTCCTGGTCGATTCGGGCGTCGCAGGGAGTTCCGCCGTCGTCTCGAACATCAGCGTCGGCGACATCCGGCTGGAGCAGGGCGAATGGGCCACGCGAGACCACGGTGCTGCCACGTGGGTCTACTCGGTGACAAGCGCGCAGATCGACACGATCAACGCGCTGACAGCGGTGCCCGAGCCCGCATCGGTCGTCATGATGCTGAGCGGCCTCGCTCTTATCGGGGCAATGGCAGGTCGCCGCGCCACATGGCCGCCGGCCGGCTGGGGTGGCCTGCCAAGCAGCCAGGTCAGACGCGGACGCCCTGATTGAGCCCATGACTTTGGCGGGAGGCGCAGGAGAGCCCTCTTCGCCAGCACGAACCTGGACGGTCAGCTCTGCCAACGTGGCACGGAGCAGTTCGTGCCCGTGGGCATGACCGCCGACACCTGGCGACTGCCAACGTAGGGGTACCGCCGGCACATCCGGCGACATGACACTCGGCGCTGGATCGAGCGCCCGCCGTGGTCACTGGCGGCTGCTCCAGGCGTGGGAGGCGACGGATGCCATCAGGAGCGATCTGCAAGTGGGTGGTGTTTGTGTTGATGGCCGTCTCGACGCTCCCGACGCGTGGGGCACCTGCTGCAAAGACGGCAGCCACACGGCAGGCGGCCGCCGCGAGCGTGCCAGTGCCGGCGACGGCGGAGGACATCACCCTCGACATCGAAGTGCAGACCTCGCGAGCCAATCCGGTCGTCGGCTCCGACCTCGGCATCACCGCGGTGTTCAAGAACACCTCGAAGCGTGCCAAATCGGCCCCGCGCGTGCGCCTGCCTACACCCTTGCCGAGGTGGCCGACTCCGCCTGGACGCAGATCATGATGGAAATGCGCTACCTGTTCTTCTCGCCCGGGGACTACAAGATCCTCGTGCAGGCCAAGGTGGGCGCCAACGAGCTGCCCACCGAGCCGGGCTACTACACCTTCTCCCAGGTGGCCACCATCAAGGCCGGCGCGCCCCAGTTCGTGATCATCTTCGGGGCCATGATCGGCGGGCTCGCCTGTTGGCTGCTGTTTCCAGGTCAAGACCGAGCCATTCCACGCGATGGCTCCTGGGGGGCGAGCTTGTGGAAGGTCAGCGCGAACGCTTCTGCCATTCTCGGTGTCTTCCTGTATGCCGCCATCATCACCATCCTGATGGCGCGCCTGTCCGAGTCCCAGTTCCTGGTGAAGATCAGCGTCACCGACTTCTGGGGCGCAGTCGTGGTGGGCTTCACCGCCCAGTACGTCGGCAAGGCGGCGCTGGACAAGTACCTGCCGGGCCGTGGCGGCGAAGAGCGCAAGCCTGCTGCTGCGATGGTTCAGCAGATCCTGGACGATTCCCCCGGGACCGCGGCGGCTTCACCCAACCACCGACCCGGCATCCTGAAGCGGATTGCAAGCCACCTGACCCACAAGCAAACCTAGGCGGCCCGGCGGAGCTACCCGGAATCTCCCCGGGTCCAGTCCTTTCACGCCGCTGTCAGGGTCACAGCGCACACCTGAAAAGCCTGATGACAAGGCCCAGCCTGTCGAAATCGCATCGATCCGGGTGTCATCCGGGTAGCAGCGTTCCGGTGAACTGGGCGGCGCAGACAGCCGCACGTCGCCAGCTGCTCGGTCGACATCCATTCTTCCTCGATACCGCACCACGACAGGACCCCACCATGCACTACATGCTTCTGCTCAACGAACCCGCGAGTGAATTCGCCAAGCGCGACGACCCCGCGCAGGCTGGCGCCTACTGGGGCGGCTGGAATGCCTTCATCGGCGCCATGGCGCAGGCCGGCGTCATCGTCAAGGGCGATGGTCTGCACGGGCCGCACACGGCCACGACGGTGCGCATCCGCGATGGCAAGCGCGTGGTCCAGGACGGTCCGTTCGCTGACACCAAGGAGCAACTGGGCGGCTACTTCGTGATCGACGTGCCGGATCTGGACACCGCGCTGGCCTGGGCGGCCCGGGCGCCCTCGGCTTCGACCGCCTCGGTCGAAGTGCGGCCGGTGATGCCGCCCCCGGCGCCCTGAGCATGGACGACCCGCGTCGGGCCGCGGAAAAGGCGGCCCGGGCTTCCTACGGTCGCCTGCTGTCGATCCTGGCGGCGCGCTCGCGCGACATCGCGTCGTCTGAAGATGCACTGGCCGAAGCCTTCCTGGCCGCCTTGCGCAGCTGGCCGTCGGCGGGCGTGCCGCGCAATCCCGAGGCATGGCTGCTCACTGCCGCGCGCAACAGCGCCAGGAACACGGCCCGTCACCGGGCGGTGGTCGACGCGTCGGTGGCGGACCTGCTGCTGCTTCACGACGAAGCCGCACCCGAGCAGCCGGACATCCCCGACGACCGGCTGAAGTTGCTGTTCGTGTGCGCCCACCCGGCCATCGAGGAAGCCGCGCGCGCACCGCTGATGCTGCAGACCGTGCTCGGCCTGGATGCGGCACAGATTGCGGCGGCCTTCCTGGTGGCCCCGGCGACCATGGGGCAGCGCCTGGTGCGCGCCAAGGCCAGGATCAAGGACACGGGCCTGCGCTTCGAACTGCCTGCGGCCGAGGACATGTCCTCCCGGCTGTCCGACGTGCTCGACGCCATCTATGCGGCCTACGGCACGGCCTGGGACGCGGTGGCCGGCGCCGACACCGGGCAGCAGGACCTGGCCGATGAAGCGTTGTTCCTGAGCCGGCTGCTGGTCGCCCTGTTGCCCGACGAGCCGGAGGTGCGCGGCCTGCTGGCGCTGCTGCTGCACTGCGAAGCGCGCCGCGCCGCGCGCAGGGGGCCGGACGGCAGCTTCGTGCCCCTGAAGCTGCAGGATACCCGGCTGTGGTCGCACGAGATGATCGTGGAGGCCGAGAACGAACTGATCGCGGCATCCCGCGCCGCGGTGTTCGGCCGCTACCAATGCGAAGCGGCGATCCAGTCGGTGCACGCACAGCGCGCCATCACCGGCCGCACTCGGCATGAGGCGCTGGCCGTCCTGTACGGGCTGCTGGCCGACCGCTGTCCGAGTACCGGGGTACTGGTGGCGCGCGCTGCAGCCCTGGTGGAAGCCGGCGCGCATCGGCAGGCCCTCGATCTGCTGCTCGGCCTGCCGCCGGCCAGCGTCTCCAGGTACCAGCCCTACTGGGTGACGTTGGCGCATGCGCGTGCGGCCGCAGGCCAGCGTAGCGAGGCGTCCGAGTCCATGCAGACCGCGATCGGGTTGACGGAGGACGCCGCCGTCCGACGCTTCCTTGCCGACTGGCGCATGACGCCTTGAAGGGTTCTTGGCCGGACGGCCCCTTCCGTGTGGGTGAAGGGTGGCCGCTGAACGGATCGAAACAGGCGGTCATGCGCGCAATGTGCGCCTCATCGCCCGGGCGGCTCGATCAGCACCCACAGCCGCGCGATGCGGCCGTCGACGATCTCCGCCGTGTCGAAGCCTTGCACCACGGGTGGCTGGCCCGGTTCGCCGCCGGTCCAGAGCAGGGTGGCCATGCCGTGGTGGCCCGCTGCCATGCCTTGGGCGGCGAAGCGGAAGCGGGGCCCGAACCGCTGCAGCAGTTCGCCCGCAATGCGGTGGATGTCGCCACGCCCGTGCACCGGACCGGCGGGCTCGTACATCACGGGCGCTTCGGTGTACAGCGCTGCGACGGCATCTGCGCGCCTCGCATCGTCGCGCTCGTTGAACACACGCTCCAGGTTCGCCTGGAGCAGCGCGTCGACATCGGTGGGTGCTTCTCTGCTCATGTCGATGGCCTCAGGCAAAGCGCACCAGTTCCTGCGCGGCCAGCGGCCCGCCGGGAAACTGGCTCAGGCGGCCACCGCCGGCCAGGCTGCCGAGGTCGATGCCCGCAAAGCCCAGCGCCTGCACCAGCGTGCCCACGGCCTGCTTGGCGGCCGTGTCGTCGGCTGCCAGGAACAGCACACGCTGACCACCACGCTGCGCCGGATCGCCTGCCACGAGGGCCGGCTTCAGGTGGTTGAAGGCCTTCACCACCCGGGCGCCCGGCACCAGGCCGGCGAACACCTCGCTGGAGCTGCGACCCTGCAGTTCCACCGGCTTGAACAGCGGTGCCTCGATCGGGTTGTTGGCATCGATGACGATGCGGCCATCGAAGTCGGGCAGGCCCGCCAGGGCGGCCGGCAGCTTCGACCAGTTGACGGCCACCAGCACCATCTGCTGCGCCGCCGCTTCCTCGCGCGTGCCGGCGCGCACGCTGGGGCCGATGGCCTGCACCAGGGCCTGCAGGCTCTGCGGCCCGCGGCTGTTGGACAGCACCGCCGGGATGTCGTGCCGGGCCAGGGCGTGGGCGAAGGCGCTGCCGATCTGGCCGGCGCCGATGATGCCGATGGAGGGCAGGGTGTTGCTCATGTTGAAGCTCCTTGGGTGGGTGGCGATTCAGGCGGTGAAGCCGCCGTCGGCCAGGATGTCGGCGCCGGTGACAAAACCGGCCTGCGGGCTGGCCAGGAAGGCGACCACGTTGGCGATGTCGTTCGGCTGGCCATAGCGGCCGACCGCGATCTGCGGCGTCAGCCGGCGGGCCAGCTCGCCATCGGCCGGGTTCATGTCGGTGCCGGTGGGGCCGGGGTGCACGGTGTTGACCGTGATGCCGCGCGGGCCCAGGTCGCGCACCAGGCTGCGGTTGAAGCCAGTGATGGCGCCCTTGGTCAAGGTGTAGAGCGAGGCACCAGGGAACGAGGCATACCGTGTCATCGAGCTGCCGATGTGCACGATGCGCCCGCCGTCCTTCATGTGGCGCACCGCCTCCTGCGTCGCGACGAAGACGCCGGTCACGTTGACCGCGATCATCGATTGATAGTCCTCGAAGCGGATGTCCTCGATCGGGCCGCCCAGCGCGATGCCGGCGTTGTTCACCAGGATGTCCAGGTAGCCGAAGGTGTCGACGGTGCGGGCCACGGCGGCACGCACCTCGTCCGGCTGCCCGGCATCGGCGCGCAGCGCCAGGGCGCGTCCGCCTGCGGCGACGATGGCGGCGGCGACCTGCTCGGCCTGCGCGGCCGATCCGGCGTAGGTGAAGGCGACCTGGGCGCCCTCGGCGGCCAGGCGCCGCACGATCGCTGCGCCGATCGAGCGCGATCCGCCGGTGACCAGCGCGGTCTTGCCGGCCAGCGGTTGGAAGGAGGTGGTCGGGTTCATGTTCACTCCTGGTGAGGGCCGATGGCTTCGGCATGGAGTGACTGTCGCCCGGCGATTGCCCGCTGATAAGTGGCGAATCGCTTGGAGCATCTTCAAGCGTCTGTTTAACATCCGGCCATGGAAACCTTGGCCAACCTCGAGTCCTTCGTGCGCAGTGCGGAGGGCGGCAGCTTCTCGGCCGCGGCGCGGCGCCTGGCACTCACGCCGGCCGCGGTGAGCCGCAACGTGGCCATGCTCGAGCGCAATCTCGGTGTGCGGCTGTTCCAGCGCTCCACCCGCCGGCTGACGCTGACCGAGGCTGGCGAGGGCTTCCTGTCGGCCATCGGCGGCACGCTGGAGTCGCTGCAGAGCGCCATCGCCGCGGTGTCGGCGGAGGACGGCCAGCCGGCCGGCGTGCTGAAGGTGAGCCTGCCGCCCACCTTCGGCCTGGGCCATGTGCTGCCGCTGTTGCCGGACTTCCTGCAGCGTTACCCGCGCGTGCAGCCGGAGTGGCACTTCGAGAACCGCGCGGTGGACCTGATCGCCGAGGGCTACGACGCCGCCATTGGCGGCGGCTTCGACCTGGCGCCGGGCGTGGTGGCGCGCACCCTGGCACCGGCGCACATCGTCCCGGTGGCATCGCCCTCGTTCCTGCAGCGCCACCCGGCGCCGTGCGCGCCGGCCGACCTGATGACGCTGGACGGTGTGGTGACCCGCTCGCTGGCCACCGGCCGGGTGCGGACCTGGACCCTGCGCAATGCAGCGGGCGACGAGGCCGCTGCCGTCCTGCGGCCTGCCGTGGTCGTCAACGACCCGGCCGCGGCGCGGGAAGCGGCGCGCCTGGGCCTGGGCATCGCGATGCTGGCGGTGCCCGATGCGCTGCCCGCGCTGGAATCGGGCGAGCTGGTGCGGCTGCTGCCCGCATGGTGGGCCGATGCCGGCGCGATCTCGCTGTACTACGCCAGCCGCGACCTGTTGCCGGGCAAGACCCGTGCGTTCATCGACCACGTGGTCGAGGCCTTCAGGCAGCAGGACCTCGCGCGGCGTTTTGCGGGCAGCCTGGGGTGATGCGGTTGGGCACGGGAGATCTGTGCCCGGCAGCGGCAAAGCTGCCACCCTGGAAGTGCTCGGCCACCGGATCGGGCGACACCGCATGCAGCAGGGCGGGCTCGAAACCATCGGCGCTGTGCACGGGCTGGTAGCCCAGTTGCTCGGCGGCCCGGTTGTCGTACCAGCTGCGGCGATTGGCGGACACGCCATACACCACCTGGTGATGGAGGTGCGCTGTCAGGCCGATGCCGATGAGCTGCGCCAGGTCCTCGGGATGCACCCAGTGCGCAAGCGCACGGGCGTCCACCGGACGGGGCCCGCAGGAGCCGATGCGGATGCCCAGGGCCCGCAGCCCGTGCTTGTCCGCATGCAGGCTGGCCAGCGCCTCCATGAACACCTTGGTCACCCCGTAGCGTGAATCGGGCCGTGCAGGCGCGTCGGCATCGATGCGCTGGCTGCGAGGGTAGTAGCCGACGGCATGGTTGGAGCTGGCATACACGATGCGCTGCACGCCGGCGTCCACGGCCGCTCCCCACAGGCAGGCCACCGCCTGCACGTTGGCATGCAGCAGGGCCGGCCAGTCGGCCTCCCGCGGGTAGCCGGCGAAATGCACCACGGCGTCGACGCCCTGCAGCAGCTCCCGCACGCGGGCCGGATCGGCGAGATCCGCCAGGTGCATCTCGTCCGCAGCCGGGTCGTCGTCGTTGACGGCGATGTCGGTCAGCCGCAGGGTTTGGCAGCGTGCAGCCAGGTAGGGGCGCACGGCGCGCGCCACCTTGCCGCCGGCACCGGTGAGCAGCACGCAGGCGGGCCAGGGGGAGGGGGAGGCGGGGTTCATGGTCGGGTCCTCTCGACGGGTGGCGATGGTCGCATTATGGATTTCATAAAATATATGAACGGACGTTGATTTTATAAAATGCACGCTGTAGAGTGGCTGCCATGGACGCGATCAACACTCCCACCTACCTCCGCCTGCGCGAGCAGATCCGCGCCGACATCGTTGCCGGCATCTGGGCGCTGGGCAGCCATGTGACGCTGGCGGAGCTGAGCAGCCATTACGGCGTGAGTGCCAACCCGGTGCGTGAGGCGCTGCTGCAGCTGCAGGGTGAAGGCGTGGTGGACATGCGCATGCACCGCGGCGCCGTCATCCCGCAGGTGGATGCGCGCTACATCGACAACGTGTACCGCCTGCGCGGCGCGGTGCAAGCGATGCTGGCGCGCGACGCGGCCCGCCTCGGCAGCGATGTGCAGATCGAACGGCTGCAGGCGCTGGCGGAGGCGCATGAGGCGGCCGCCGCCAGCAACGACGTGGCGGCCTGCGTCAAGGCCAACCGGGCGCTGCACCGGCACCTGGACGGCATGGCCGACAACCCCCTGGCGCTGGAGGTGCTGGAGTCGCGCTCCAGCCTGGTGGATGCCTTCCGCCGCGCGCATGGCTATGGCGGCGGCCGGCTGGACAGCGTGATCGCCCAGCACCGCAAGATCGTGCGGGCCATCGCTCGCCGCGACGAGGACAAGGCGGCCGCCGCCGCCATGGAGCATGTCGAGGCCTCGCGCCGCGACCTGCTGCGCCTGCTCGATCAGCCCGGCCGAGGCTGACGCCCGGTCCGGGCTGGCCGGACCCTTCTTCCACTGGAGACACCATGAAGTTCCCTTTCCGGCGCCGCCTGGCGCTCGGTGCCGCCGCTGCATGCCTGCTCGGCGCGGCCGCCACCCCCTCCCAAGCCGGCGCCTGGCCCGAGCGGCCCGTCACCCTGTACGTCGGCTTCGCGCCTGGCGGCGCGGCCGACATCGTGGCCCGTGTGCTGGGCGAGGAACTGGGCAAGCGGCTCGGCCAGCGCGTGGTGATCGAGAACAAGAGTGGAGCCGGCGGCAACCTGGCCACGCAGGCCGTCGTCTCGCAGCCGGCGGACGGCTACTCGGTGCTGCTGGCGGCCATCAACCTGGCGACCAACCCGGCGTTGATGGGCGTGAAGTACGACCCGGCGACCGACCTGCAGATGGTGGCCCAGGTGACGAGCGTTCCGGTGGTCATGCTGGTGCCCGCCGCCGGCAGGCTGAAGACGCCGGCCGACGTGATCGCCGCCGGCCGCATCGAGCCCGGCCTGAAGGTGGGATCGGGCGGCAACGGCACCTCGTCGCACCTGGCGGCCGAGCTGTTCTCGCGGGCGGAGAAGGTGCGCATCCTGCACGTGCCCTACCGCGGCGGCGCGCCGGCCAACCAGGCGCTGATGGGCGGCGAGCTGGACCTGATGTTCGACCTGATGTCGGGCTCGCTGAAGTCGCTGATCGACGGCCAGCGCATCCGCCCGCTGGCGGTGATGCAGGACAGCCGCATCGCCACCCTGCCCAACGTGCCCAGCGCCAAGGAGCTGGGGCTGGACAGCAGCACCCACATCCGCAGCTGGCAGGGCCTGGCAGTGCGCAGCGGCACGCCGGCCGACATCGTCGACAAGCTGCATGCGGCGACGGTGGCGGCGGCCAGTTCGCCCCAGGTGCGCGAGCGCATCGAGCAGCTGGGCTCCGAGCTGACCACCAGTCGTTCTCCGGCCGAGTTCCAGCAGCTCTACCGCGCCGAGCTGGTCCGTTGGACCGGGATCATCAAGGCCGCCAACATCCGCACCGAATGAAGATCACCGCCATCGAGTGCCACCTGATGCAGGCCGGCGCTCCACCGCACACCGGCTGGAGCGCCACCGGCACCAGCGCCCTGGCCGCCAGCCGCAACTGGCTGTTCGTCACCGTGCACACCGACGCCGGGCTGGTGGGCACCGGAGAAGGCTCCGGGTGGCCGCGGGTGGTGCGCAGCGCCATCGAGGACCTGGCGCCCCTGCTGTTGGGCGAGCCGGCCTTCGACATCGAACGGCTGGGCCAGAAGCTGCGGGTGGCCATGATGGGCCATGGCCAGACCGGCGTGGTCGGCATGGGCGCGCTGGCCGCCATCGACATGGCGCTGTGGGACCTCAAGGGCCAGGCCCTGGGTGCTTCGGTCGCACAGCTGCTGGGTGGCCATGTGCGCGCCCGCATCCCGTACTACTGCCATGTGGCCGACGCGGCCCAGGCACAGGCCGCGGTCGCACGTGGCGTCAAGGCGCTGAAGGTGGGCGGCCGGGCCGGCGTGGTCGACCGCGCCTTCGCGGTGCGTGCCGCGGTGGGCCCCGGCATCGACCTGATGGTGGACCTGCACGGCCCGCCCTGGTCCAGCGCGGCCGATGCGGTGGCGGTGGGCCGTGCACTGGAACCGCTGGACCTGCTGTTCCTGGAGGAACCCGTGGCGCCCGACGACATCGACGGCTGGAAGCGCGTGCGGGACGGCGTGGCGTTGCCGCTGGCCGGCGGTGAGCGCCTGGCCACGCTGGCCGACATGCAGCGCTTCATCGAGGCGCGGCTGCTGGATGTGCTGCAGCCCGACACCGGCCGCTTCGGTGGCCTGACGCAGATGCGCAAGCTGGCCGGCCTGTGCGAGGCCCATGGCCTGGTGATCGCGCCGCATTCCGGCTCGCTGGGGCCGGTGGCCGAGTTCGCCGCGGTGCACTTCATGGCGGCCACGCCCAACGTGCTGGTCCTGGAACGCATGGAGCCCGACTGGCCGGGGCGCGACGCGGTGGTGACGAGCCGCCTGGCGGTGTGCGACGGCACGGTGGCCGTGCCGGAACGCCCGGGGCTGGGCGTGGCGCTCGACCTGGCGGCGGTGCAGGCCCACCCCAGCCAGCGCAACTGCGCCATTGCCAGCGGCGGCTGGAATGCGGGCACCGAACACGAAGCGATCTACCTGCAGCCCTGCCGGCCGCGCGCGGCACTCACCCGACGGAAGCAAGACGATGAATGACCATTCGACCCCTCTCGACCGCCTGACGGCACAGCGGCTGGCGGCCGTTTCCACGGCCACGCTCACCACCGTGCTGTTCAAGCGTGGCTTCCGCAACACCTTCCTGCAGGGCCTGCGCCCGCTGCACGGCGCCGGCCAGGCGATGGTGGGCCGTGCCTTCACGCTGCGCTACATCCCGGCGCGCGAGGACCTCGATGGCCTGCGCGCCTTCGACGACCGGGCCCACCCGCAGCGCGTGGCGGTGGAGCAGTGCCCTGCGGGCAGCGTGCTGGTGATCGACAGCCGGGGCGACGCCACGGCCGCCTCGGCGGGCAACCTGCTGGTCACGCGGCTGCAGCAGCGCGGCTGCGCCGGCATCGTCACCGACGGCGGCTTCCGTGACAGCCCGGAGATCGCGCAGATGGCCTTTCCGGCCTACCACCAGCGGCCCTCCGCGCCCACCAACCTGATCCGCCACCATGCCATCGACCTGCAGCTGCCGATCGCCTGTGGCGGCGTGGCGGTGTACCCCGGCGACGTGATGGTGGGCGATGCCGAGGGCGTGGTGGTCATCCCTGCAGGCATCGCCAGCGAGGTGGCCACTGAAGCCTACGAGCAGACCATCTACGAAGACTGGGTGGCCGAGCGGCTGGGGCAGGGCGATGGCCTGTTCGGGCTGTATCCGCTGACCGACGATGCACTGCGGCCGCGCTTCCAGGCGTGGAAGGCGGCGCAGGCGGCCCGCTACCCCCACCGCGTTGCGGGCTGACATGCGGCACGTCTCCCGGCACCAGCACCTGGACGGGCGCGGCAGCGCCATGACCGAGTACCGCGTGCACAACCGCGTCGGCGAGAACCCGGTGTGGGACGCCGGCAGCGGCCGCCTGCTGTGGATCGACGTCCGGCGGCAGCAGCTGCTGTCCATCGACCCCCAGTCCGACGAGCCGACGGTGCAGCACTGGCAGCTGGACGAGCCGGTGGGTGCCATGGCGCTGTGCGCCGACGGCCGCGTGCTGCTGGCGCTGCGGCGGCGGCTGGTGCTGCTGGACCGGCGCGACGGCAGCCTGAAGCCGGTGGCCGAGGTGGACACCGAGCCACCGGGCAACCGGTTGAACGACGGCAAGGTATCGCCGGGCGGGGGCTGGTTCGTCTTCGGCTCGATGAACGACGGCAGCCACAAGCTGCCCACCGGCAGCCTGCATGTGCTGGGTGCCGACGGCCGCGTGCGCCGGTTGCGCGGCGGCCTGTGCGTGGCCAATGGCATCGCCTTCAGCCCGGACGGCCTGCAGATCTACTTCTCCGACAGCCATGCCGGGCAGGTGTGGGTCGCGCCCTGGGACGAGGCACGGGGCGACCTGGGCGCGCCGCGGCACTTCGTGTTCAGCGGCGAGGCGGAGGGCCGGCCCGACGGCGCCGTGGTCAACCGCCGGGGCGACTACCTGTCGGCCGGCGTGTCCGCCGGGCGGCTCAACCGGTTCTCGGCCGACGGCCTGCGCCTGCCCGCGCTGCACCTGCCTTGCCGCGCGCCGACCATGTGCTGCTATGGCGGACCGTCGCTGCAGTGGTGGTTCGTCACCTCGCTGGTCCGCCCGGAGTGGACCGCCGGACCGCCGCAGGACGATGAGCAGCACGCGGGCAGCTGCGACGGCAGCCTGTTCCGCCTGGTGTCGGACGGTCTGGGCCTGCCGGCCGCCAGCTTCCGCTTCCTTTAGACAAGGCCGCGCCAGGCGCACGCCCAGCCAAAGCGCACGTCCGCAAACATTTTATTAACTGGACTATCCATAGTCCGCGACCCTGGAGACAACGATGCAACACAGAGTCTTGGCGCTCGCAGCCCTGGCCACCCTCACCGGCGGCACCGGCATGCCCGCGCATGCGCAGTCCAACGTCACGATCTATGGCCGCTTCGACCTGGGCGTCACGCGGCAGAACGACGGCACCTCCAGCTTGAGCGGCAGCAACGGCCGCCTGGGCCGCGAGGGCGAGCGCTGGGACGTGCGCCACGGCTCCGAGAGCCGGCTCGGCTTCCAGGGCGTGGAAGACCTGGGCAGCGGGCTGCGCGCGGGCTTCCAGATCGAGCATCGGTTCCGCAGCGACACCGGCGAAGCCGATCCGGTGTTCTGGAAGGCGCGCTCCTATGTGTACCTGGAGAGTGCACAGGTGGGCACGCTGTATCTCGGCCGCGAGTACGTGCCCGCGTTCTGGCCCGCCTTGAAGACCGACCCGTGGCTGTGGGACACGGTGGGCTCGCCCGGTCTCAACCACCAGTTCGCGACCTACCGCATCGACGGCCATGCGCGCGGCAACAACTCGGTGGGCTACAAGACGCCGAAGTGGAACGGCTTCAGCGCCAACGTGGCCGTGGCGGCCGGCGAGGCGGCACGCGACCGCGCCACCGGCGCCAACGTGGAATACGCCAGCGGTCCGCTGTACGCCGGCCTGGGCGTCGACCGCCAGAACGCCGACACGCGGGTGGTGGTGGCCGGTGCGGCCTATGACCTGGGCTGGGTGCGACCGATGTTCACCTACACCGATTCACGCGTGGCCGCCAAGGACGTGGTGAACCTGACCCTGGGCGCCTCCGTGCCGCTGGGCCGGGGCATCCTGCGCGCCGCCATCGCCCGGCTCGACCCGGACGGCGATGACAACAACATCACCAAGCTCGGTCTGGGCTACGAACACCTGCTGAGCAAGCGCACCTCGGTCTATGCCGACCTGGGTTCCGCCAGGCAGCAGGGCCGGCTGGCCGGCGTCGAGCGCACGCGCACCACCGCGGTGGACTTCGGCCTCAAGCATTCCTTCTGAACCCCCGAAGCGGCACTACAACGATGCGAAGAACACCAAGGGCCTGCTGACCACCGGCACCTGGGACCCCAACGACGACAGCGTGTTCACCAACGGCGACCAGTCGGTCAAGGGCAAGAAGATCGCCTTCGGTGCCTTCCAGAACGTGACGGCGCTGTTCGACGAGCGCACCACGGCGGTGGCCGACCATGGCTGCACCGTGCCGGCCGGCTACGTGGCCCATGCCTGGCTGCAGAAGGACCGCAGCGGCCGCGAGCACACGGTGCTGGGCGTGTGGAAGATGACGCCGCTGCCGGTGGCCGACACCGCCGAGCCGCGGGCCGTGGTGTCCATCAGCTGCAGCAGGCTGGCCTGGCGCGAGCCGCAGCGACCGCTCTACATCGACCTGATGGACGGCCGCGCCTACCGCATGCCGGCTGCCGCCGTGGGCGCCGCGGCGGGCGGCGGCGTCAAGGTGGAGGTGCCGGTGGCCGACTGGCCGGTGCTGGTCGCCGATCCCGGCTTCGTGGCCCGGTCGCTGCGGTGATGGCCATGCCTGCGCATTCGCCCTTCCTGAAACTGATCGGCGGCGAGTGGGTGCTGTGCAGGGTGCGGTGTGGTCTCGGCGCTGGCGCTATGCGGACAGGCGCTGCGTCACCGGCTGCTCGGTCGCGACGATCACGCCGATGAAGGTGGAGGCCTTGTCCACCAGCACGCGCACGCAGTCGGCGGTGGCGGCCGGCTGTCCGCACACGGCCACTTCCAGCTTCATCACGTCCTGCGCCGCATAGGCGTAGTCCACGTGCAGCAGGTCGAGGCCGCGGGCCGCGTACAGGCCGAGGATGCGGCACATCAGGCCGGCATCGCGGTCCATCAGGTAGGTCTGCACCAGGCGCGGTGCGCGGGAGAAGAGGTCTTGGGCGTTCATGCTGTCTTCCGGTGATCCACAAGGGCGGGCGCGCGAGGCGCCGGCGGCGGTGCGCGTGGATCGAAGGACAGCGGACGGAAAGAAGCTGGCTGCAACATCGACCCGGCTGACCGGGACGACGCGCACGTGCCCGGTCAGCGCGGAATTCGAATGATCGCGATGAGGACCAGGGGCAGGCGGGCAGGCATGGCGCGAGTCTAAGCCAGCGCAGCGCCATGGATGCGGGTTCGTCGGGCGCAGGGGAATGTTCCGCCGTGGTCGCGCGTATGCCTGGGTGTGCCGGGGCGCATGGGGCGCCTGCAGCACATCCACATTGCAGGAGCGAGCAAGATGAAGACCCGGATCCTTGGCCAGTTGGCCTGTGCCGCGGCGCTGTGCGCCGTGCCCTTCGCCAGCCATGCCCTGAGCGGCATCACCGACACGGCGGGAGACTTCCTGCCCACCTTCGCCGGCAGCATCACCAGCACCGACCTGGACGTGCTGAGCGCCACCGTCACCTACGACGCCGGCAAGGACCTCTTCGAACTCACCAGCACCATGGCCGGCGCGATCGGCTCCACCGACAAGGGCTTCTACGTGTGGGGCGTCAACCGCGGCAGCGGCGTGGCCAACTTCCAGGCCAGCGGCATCACCGGCGTGCGCTTCGACAGCGTGGTGCTGCTGCGTCCCGATGGCACCGGCAGCATCGGCGGCGTGGGCCTGGCGCCTGGCTCGGTGAAGATCGCCGGCAACTCCATCACCGGCTACGTCAGCGGCTCGCTGCTGCCTTCCACCGGCTTCAACAAGCTGGACTACACCTGGAACCTGTGGCCGCGCGACGGCGCCTTCACCGGCTTCGCCGCCATCTCGGACTTCGCGCCGGACAACGCCAACTTCACCAGCACCGCCGGTGTGCTGGCCGTGCCGGAGCCCGGCACCACGGCTTTGATGCTGGCCGGCCTGGGGGCCGTCGGCCTGCTGGCCCGGCGCCGCCGCCCCACCTGAGGGCGCAGCGCCTGCCGCTTCGGTCGGCCGCTCAGCCGTCGATGTCCGCCGAGAAGGCCAGTGCCTGCTGCGCCCGCAGTTCCCGGCAGCGCAGCTGCAGGGCGGCATGGATGGAGGCATAGGCGGTGCTGCCGAGCGCCAGGCGCCGCAGGCCGGGCGTGCGTTCGTCGGCGGCCGCGATCATGGCCGCGACGGTGCGCTGCGCATCGCCGCGCAACGCGAAGCCACCGCTGGTGAAGGCCCGTCGCAGGGCGCCCGCTGGCGTCGGCTCGTAGGCGGGCAGGGGCTCGGCCTGGTCCAGCGCCGAGCCGAATCCGGTGGCGGTGGGACCCGGCTCCACCAGCAGGAAGTCGATGCCCAGGCCCTGCACTTCCTGCGCCACGGATTCCACGAAGCCCTCGATGCCCCACTTCGTCGCGTGGTACAGGCTGAAGCCGGGGTAGGCGATCTGCCCGCCTTCCGACGACACCTGCAGCACCTGGCCGCCGCCTTGCGCACGCAGCAGCGGCAGGCAGGCCCGGATGAGCTGGATCGAACCCAGCAGGTTGGTCGCGATCTGCCGGTCGATCTGCGGGTCGCTGAGTTCCTCGGCGGCGCCGAAGAGGCCGTAGCCGGCATTGCTCACCACCACATCGATGCGGCCCATGCGCTGGAAGGCCTCGGCCGTCACTGCGCGGATTGCCTGCACGTCGGTCACGTCCAGCGGCAGCACGGCCAGGCGGTCGCCATGCCGGGCTTCGAGCGTCGAGAGCGCGCCTTGCCGACGCACCGTGGCCACGACGCGGTCACCGCGGGCCAGCAGGGTGTCGGTCAGTCCGAGGCCGAGGCCGGAGGAGGCGCCGGTGATGAACCAGGTCTTGGGGGTCGTCATGGTGTACTTCCAGGAGGGGTGGGCAGGAGCCTGCATTCTGGAAATCCAGCGCCGCCCGCGGAAGCCAGCCCGGGCGGCATGAGCCCGTGAGGAGAATTCACCAATGGCAAAGGCCACCTTGGCCGACCTGGTCGCCTTCCAGACCGTCGCGGCGCATCGCAGCTTCCGGCAGGCCGCCGATGCGCTCGGCCAGTCGCGCTCCGCCCTCAGCCATGCCATGCGGGGACTGGAGGCGCAGCTGGGCGCACGGCTGCTCAACCGCACCACCCGCAGCGTGGCACCGACGGAGCTGGGCCAGCGGCTGCTCGAGCGCCTGCTGCTGCAGCAGGTGGTGCCGCGCTTCCTTGCGGCGCATCCGGACGTGGAACTGGACCTGGTGGCCGATGGCCGGCTGGTGGATGTGGTGGAGCAGGGCTTCGACGCCGGCATCCGCCTGGGCGAATCGCTGCCGCAGGACATGGTGGGCGTGCCCATCGGCGGCCCGCTGCGGTTCATCGCGGTGGCCTCGCCGGGCTACCTGGCGGATCGTGCGCCGCCGGCCTTGCCGGAAGACCTGCGCCAGCACCGCTGCATCCGGCAGCGGCTGCCCAGCGGCAAGCGCTACCGCTGGGAGTTCATGCAGCACGGCCAGGAGGTCGCCGTCGACGTGCCCTGCGCCCTCACGCTGGACAACGTGCCGTTGATGGTGGAGGCCGCGCTCCGCGGCCTGGGCATCGCCTACGTGCCCGAGACCGCCGCGCAGGCCGAGCTCGACGCAGGCCGGCTGGTGCGCGTGCTGGACGACTGGTGCCCGCCGGTGCCCGGCCTGTTCCTGTACTTCCCTGCCAACCGCCACATGCCGGCGCCGCTGCGGGCCTTCGTCGATCTGCTGGGCGCGGCGCAGCCGGGGCCGGCCTAGCGGGGCCGGCAGGCCGCCTTCATGGGCTCGACCTGCGCGACGCACTGCGCCGGCGCGCCGAGGTGCTGCCGAGGATGCGCGCCAGCTCGTCCCTGAGCCATGCGCTGGCCTCGTCCAACGGTGCCTCGAACTCCGCCTGGTAGGCGGTGGCCGGGCCCATGAAGTCGGCCAGGCGCGGCAGCCGGGAGATCGCCTGCCAGACGAAGGCGGGCAGCGCCGGGGGCACCTGCTGGTCCAGGTCCTCGCCGAACTGCTTCATCAGCACCCTGGCGCGCTCCTCGTAGCCGCGCTGCTGGTCGGACAGCGCCTTGTAGTGGTCGCGGAACTCGGTCGTCAGCGTCTCCACGAAGTGGTCCATGCGCCGCACCTGGCGGGTGACCTCGGAGCGGGTGGCCTCGTCGATGCCGTCCGTCCTGCGCTCCAGCGCCCGGATCACGTTGCGCAGCTGCACCCGCGCCAGGATCAGGGCGCGCATTTCCTCGCCATGGGTGGCCACCGACTGGTGGGCCGGGATCAGGATGCGGGCGCGCGCGACCTCGTCGAACACGCCCTTGAGGTCTGCCAGCACATGGGTCACGAAGGCAGCCGCATCCTCCTGCCGGCGCTTGAAGGCCGCCACCTCGTCGAGCTGCATCTTCAGCAGGCCACCCAACAGGCCGGCGAACACCAGCGTGATGGCGGCGGTGTACAGCGTCTTGCGCAGCTCGCCGTCGTCGATCGCCATGCCGATGCCAATGGCCAGCGCCGCCGGAATGCCCACCAGCAGGCAGGCGGCGGCGAGCGTGCGCCGCCTTGCCGTGGCCTCGAAGTGCTTGCCGTCCATGCACGTGGTTGTGCGCCTGTTCCTGCGCTCCGTCAATCCGCAGGCCGGCTGCTGAACTGCGGGCGATAGACTGGCCCCAGAACCTCGACGTCGTCCTGCGACCACCGGCCGCCGGCCCGGCGTCGACCAGCTCCACGAAGGAACAGCAGTGCGTTGGAAGAAGATCCTGGTGTCGGTGGCCGCGGCGTGGACCTGGTGCGTTGCCGCGGTGGCCGCACCGCCGACGGACGGCCATGCGGTCATCGTGCATTTCCGCTATGGCAGCACCAACCTGGACGCCTTGTCGAAGGCCGAAAGCCAGCTGGCGGCGGCGATCGAGGCGGCAGGTGTCGGCCAGCTGGACGGCTACGACGTGGCGGTCGATGGCAGCAATGGCCGGTTCTACCTGTACGGCCCGGATGCCGACCGGCTCCTGCGCGCCGTCGAACCCGTGCTTGCGCGATTCGAGTTTGCCAAGGGCGCGACCGTCCTGCGCCGGTACGGACCGCCCGAGAAGGGCGTGCGCACGGTGGAGACCAAGCTGCCCTAGGGCGGTCTGCGCCAAGCCCGCACGGCCTCGGCGCGTGCGGCCTCGGCCTGCGCTCAGTAGAACGGCCTGTCCTGCGCGCGTGACTTCAGAAAGGCCTCGCGCTCGATGCCGCTGAAGAGGTCGCACCACAGGCCGTGCGTGGACTCGGTGCCGCCATGCAGGCGATGGCAGCGCTTGGCATAGGCGTCGATCGGCGCCAGCTCGGGCGTCGAGGCCCGCGGCAGGAACTTGGTCAGCTCGGCATACGACCGCTGCCGCTGGTCGGCCGATTGCGACATCAGCATCTCCAGGTGCGCGCCCAGGTCCGCCAGCACCGAATACCGGGTCACCGCGGCGCCGTTGCGGTCCACCCACTTACGCAGCGCGAACAGCGCATCCAGCAGCAGCTGGCGGATCTCCTCCCGGTCGGCGCGGTCCTGCTCGCTGCGTTCGATCGCCTCGGACAGCTTGGCCAGCCGACGTTCGTACTCCGCGTCGGCCTCCTCCAGCTTCAAGGTCATGTTCTCCATTTCCTTGAGGCGCAGCGCGAACCAGGTGGTGCCCACGCTGAGGATGAGCGCCACCGCCGCCACCGCGGTGCCGATGGCGGTCATCGCATTGCCCACGGTGGCACTGGCGTCCGACATGGACACGGGCGAAGCCGGCACCGAGGCCGCCGTGTCCGCGGGCGCCAAGGCTGCCGTGGGCTGCATCAGCCGCTTGACGTCCGGGAACACGGAGGCGGTCACCTGCGCACTCAGGCTCAGCATCACGGCCAGCATGGCCGCGCTGGCCAGCACGCCGCCGGCCACCAGGGCCAGCACCGCCACGCGCCTGGCCCATCCGCGACGATGCCCGGCCGGCTGGTTCATCGCAGCGCGCGGCCGCTGTCTGCCCTGGCCCGTGCCGCGCGGCGCGAGAGGTTCTTCACCCAGTGGCAGAAGGCCTCGTCGGGCATGTCGGCCTCGGCGGAGGCGCCCTTGAGCAGCACGTCCAGCTGGGCCAGCACCTCCTGGTCGATGTGCTTTTCCACCGTGCCGGTGTGGTCGGTGAGCGTGGTCAGCACGGCGATGGGATGCTGCTCGAACGCGCTCAGCCAGGGTGGCCGCTGGCCTGCATAGCGGCGGTTGCGCATCAGGCCGATCAACTGCGCGCCGGCGTCCAGCGGCAGCACCTTCTCGCTGCTGAACTGCGGCGCCAGCTCGCCGAAGTTCCAGCCGCCGTCCTGGCCGTCCTCGCGCCACAGCACGTCGATGAGGAAGGCATCGATGTGGTCGGGATCGTGCAGCGGCTTGTCGCAGCGCCTTTGCAGCTGCTCGCGCAGGCCGGCCAGGTCGCGCACCTCGATCAGGCAGATGCGCTCGATGCGGTCGGTGGTGTAGAGGTAGCGCAGCCAGGTCTGCAGGCGTTCCCGTTCCGACGAGGCGCCTTCGGCCCGTGGCCGCAGGTCGTCGTCGAACCACAGCAGGTTGATGCGTTCGGACATGTCCAACTCCTCCTGTCAGTAGAAGCCCTTGCCGGCCGGGCGCGCGCTGGCCACCGCAGCGGATGAGAAGACGAGCCTGACGTTGTAGCGGGCGGTGCCGCGCTGCACGCCCTGGCCGTCGACCTTGAGGGTGGCGCCCATCGGCTTCGGCTCGATCGAGAACTCGATGTCCATCACGTTGCACAGCAGCTTGGCGCCCCACAGACCCAGGCCGTGGCCGTGGCTGTCGGAGGTGGCGCGGCGGTCGGAGGCGAGCTGGCGCGCCACCTTGCCCGCCGTGCCCTGGCCGCCCACGGCCAGCAGCTGTTCCTGGCTGTCCTGGTCGCTCTGGTAGGGCCCTTCGTTGACCATCAGCAGCGTGCGCGTGTCGTGGTCCCAGCTCACGGTGAAGCTGTCGCCGGTGGTGTACTTGGCCGCGTTGTGCACCAGGTCGCGCAGCACGATGCGCAGCCACTGGCCGGGCACGTTCAGCTCCAGGTTCTCGGGCACGTCCAGCCGGCGGCTGCGGCGATGCTTGAACTCATGGGCGAAGCGCAGGATGGTCTCCTCCAGCAGCGCATGGATGCGCACCCGCTCCGGCGCCGCGGTGAGCGACACGCCCGGCAGGGCGCTGAGCTCCCGGTACTCGTGCATGACGTTGGACAGCAGCCGCAGGTTCTGCTCCCAGTTGGGCGAGGCGGCCAGCGACAGCGTCTCCCAGGCATCCGCCACGTTGAGCTGCGCCGTACGCAAGGCCTCGCGGTAGTCGCCGTTGAAGTGGGGCGACATGACCTTGTCCAGCATGTGGCGCACGCCGCGCCCGGGCGCCAGGGCCACCTCCAGGCGCTGGCGCAGGCGGGTCATGTTGTCGCGCACCGCGATCAGCTCGGCGCGGCCGGCATGGATGAGGTAGCGGCGCGCATCCACCTCGGGGTTGTTCAGCACCTCGGCCTGGCGGAACAGGTAGGGCAGGTAGGTCTGCATGTGCGCCACCACCGAGGCCCAGCCGCGGTCCCAGGGCTGCAGTTCGCGCAGCGGGTCGCGCTGGCTGTCGCCCTTGTCATGCAGCGTCACCACGCCCACGGTGCTCCAGCCGGCCGCCTCGGGCAGCATCAGGGCGAAGGACATGATGTCGTGCAGCGCATAGCCGCCTTCGCCGGGCGCGCCGTAGATGCGGGCGCGGGTGCGATGGGTGGGGTTGAGGGCGTCGGTCGATTGGCTGTCGTAGCAGTCGCGCCCCAGCCGCACGCCGCGCCGGCTGGCGGTGTCGGCGTCGTAGCCGGAGGTGGTGGCGGCCCGGGCATCGAAGTGGCCCTGCACGAAGCGCCCCAGCGGATTGGCCTCGGCGCGTTCGGCACGCGCGACGTCGATGGCCATCGCGGCAAAGGGCCGCGCGACACAGTCCGCTGGCGGCTCGGTCCGCGGGCTGTACTGGAACTCCCGCGCGAACTCCGGCGGGGCGCCGTCGAAGTTGAACAGGCCGTTCCAGTTGTGGCCCACCAGCTGGAAGCGGTTGGGATTGCTCGCGCTCTGCAGCCAGATGTGCGCCACCGGGCACAGGAACACATTGGCCAGGCAGCGGGAGACATCGCGCAGCGGACTCACGGCCGGATTGCCGCCGCGCCGCTGGAATTCATGCAGGCCGCGGCGTGCGAACAGGTAGTTCAGCCGCCGCATGTGCCAGACCTGGTTCTGGTGGTTCATGCAGGCGGCCATCAGGCCGGTGGTGCGGCGCAGCGGCCAGAACAGCCGCGGCTCGAACTGGCCCTTGACCAGGCCCAGCAGCGTGACCACGCCGATCACCCGCCCGTTGACCAGCAGCGGCGCGGCCAGCGCATCGACCGGCCGCGGCTCCGCATAGTTGAGCAGGTAGGTGGGCACGCCCAGGTCGTCGGCGGGCTCACCGCCGGGCGCCGGCTGCGCTTCCACCGGCACGACACGCTGGCGGGGCGGCGATCCCTTGCGCTGGCCTGTCTCCAGGCCCGGCACCGGCGGCGGATCCTCCTGCCCGCTGGCTGCCACCCGGTAGGCCTGCGCGGCCGAGCGGGCGCGCTGGTTGGCCGGGCAGTCGTTGTCGCTGCGCGGGCCGGGCGACCAGGCCCAGCGGTCCAGCTGCTCCCACACCGCATGCCCCTGGGCGCGGTGCGCGGCATGGCGCGCATAGTCGCCCACCGGCAGCAGCCGCGGCGGCGCCTGCGCATAGTCCAGCCAGTAGATGGCGGCGGCGTCGGCCCGCGTCATGCTCACCAGGTAGCGGCAGATGCGGCCGCCGAAGCCGCGCAGCAGGTGCTCGGCCTCGTCGCGGCGCACCGCGGGCCGGCCGTGGGCATCCTCCCTGGGGAATTCGTCGGCGCCGATGTAGACGTCGCGAGGTGCATGGCGGCTCAGCAGGTTATTGATGGCGATGACCTGGGAGGACCACATCGAGTTCTGGCGTTCGCGCAGGCGGCTGTAGTAGCGCTCCGGGCGGTCGATGCGGTAGGCATCGAACTCGGCGCCGCGCATGGCCGCGCCGTGCTCGGCATCGATGCGCCGCAGCAGGTCGCCCAGCGCCAGGGCACGTGCAGCCCCGCCGGCCCGCGTGACCAGGCTGACGCGCACGCGCGGCTTGGTGCGGCGGTCCACCGGGCTGTCGGTGTCCAGGTCCACCAGCAGGGCCGGCACGTCGTTGCCATGGCTCAGCAGCACCTGCTGGCCGCTGCGCATCTCCGGGATGAGCACGTCGTCCCAGCGCGCCAGCCAGGCGCACAGGGCGGCCACCAGTTCCCAGTCGGGCCGGGTCATCGCGTCGGCATCCGCCGCGTCCAGGATGCGCGCATTGCGGAACAGCTCCAGCGTGTGCGCCGTGGTGGCCACGCGCAGGCTGGCCTCCGAAGGCGTGAGGCCGATGCGGGTGCCGAGGGCGTCCTTCAGTTCCTCGCGCAGCGGCACGGTGTGCATGCGGCCGTCGCGGTCGCGGTCGATCTGCACCACATGCTCGACGAAGCGCTCGAAGCGGTCGCAGAAGGCATCGTGGTCCGGCGCCTCGTCGGTGTCCTCGGCGGTCACGAAGTACGGGCCCACCACCGGCAGGCACAGCTGCTCAACGCCATCCGGGCGCATCAGCAGGAAGCTGCGCAGCGTGCGCACCTCCAGGCCGGTCACGTTGAGGGCGCCGGCCAGCACCGCATCCGGCTTGCCGAGCTGGGCCACATGCTTCCAGGTCCACATCAGCACATACAGCGCCCAGTGGTCCTGCATGCGGCACAGCGCATGGGCGGGCAGGGGATTGCCCATCTCGGTCAGCCAGATCTTGCGCTCGACGTAGGGCAGCAGCGCCAGCGCGCCCTGCAGCCAGTGCGGCGGCAGCGAGGGTGGCGGCGGCGCCAGCGCCACGGGCAGCTGCAGGATCCAGTCCCGGGCCAGCGCCAGCACCGCGGGATCGGCCAGGCTGGGATAGTCGGCCGCGCGCATCTCGGGTGCGTCGGCCGCCAGCACGGCGCGGATGCTGGGTTCCTCGAGCACGCCGGCGACCACCCGCGGCAGATGCGCCAGGCGTTCCGGCAGCAGCAGCCGCAGCGGCACGTTGTGCGCGTAGGCGATGGTGTCGATGGCCACCTGCAGGCGGTGGTGGCCGCGGCGCCGGGCTTCCTCGGCCGCCGGCCCGGTGCCTGCCGGCGTGATCCACCGTCCGACGCGCAGGGCCTCCGCCGGGGCGGACCGACCCTCCTCGAGTTGCACAGGAACGACCGTCATGGCGCACTCCTCGCTTGCGCGGCGATTGTAGGAAGTGGCTTCGTTCGCACAAGCCGGGCCGAAAGCCGGTGCTTCACAGGCGGAAGACGAGGATCAGCACGGCGGTGGCACCGCACATGAAGGCATTGCAGGCGCACACGACGGCGGCCCGGTTCATGTGCTGGCCGTTCTGCTCATGCAGCCAGGCGGCCATCGTCAGGTTGGCGCCGAACCAGGTGCCCCAGGTCCACAGCGAATGCTGGCTGGAGTCGCCGCTGACGAAGATGGCCCAGGCGGTCGGCACGTAGGCCAGCACCCGCACCGAGTTGAACAGCGTGAACAGCCAGGTCAGCAGCCGCAGGTAGACCGTTCTCCTGGTGGATGGCGCACCGGGCAGGGCGGTGGCTTGCGCTGCGGGCAGGCGGGAGATCATGGTCGACTTCCTCTCGGTGCGGACGCGGGCCGCAACCTCGCCGCCCGCCGAGACCAGCATCGGCGCTGGCTGCCCGCTTTTCGCCCTCCATCGGTGGGAGGGAGCTCCCCTCTTTGGTGGCGGGTCGCCTGCCATGGCATGCTTGCCGCGTCGAAGATCCCGCCAGGAGTTTTGCGATGGAGCCATCGACCGACACCTCCGAGTCCCGGTCCCTGACCGGCCGCTGCCTGTGCGGCGGCGTGACCATCACCGTGGCAGGTGCCCACGATCCGCGCGTGGGCGCCTGCCACTGCCGGATGTGCCAGCGCTGGTCGGGCGGGCTGTTCCTGTGCTTCGAGGCGGATGCCGAGGCCGTCACCGTCCACGGCGAGGTCAGGCGCTACCGGTCCTCCTCCTTCGCCGAGCGCGCCTTCTGCCCGCAGTGCGGCTCCCACCTCTGGTTCAACGACGTGGAGGAGGGCGGCGAGCCCCGGCACTACGAGCTGATGCCCGGGCTGTTCGATGCGGCCCGCGGCTGGCCGCTGCGCTCGGAGATCTACGTGGACCGGGCGATGGCCTCGCTGCGGCTGGCAGGCGACCACCGGCGCAAGACCCGGGCCGAATACGAGGCCGACAACCCGTCCGTCGCCGGCGACCTGGACACGGCCTGACCCGGCAGGCCCGACCGCTACACTGGTCCGAACGAAGTTGCAGTTGCCCAGCCCACACGCCATGCAAGAAGTTCGCAGGTGGATCCCTTATTGCGGCGAGGCGCCGTCGCCCGAAGCCTGGCTGGGGCGGTGGAACGACGACCCGCTGCTGTGGGCCGTGCTGGCGCTGCTGGCGGTGGCCTTGTGGTGGCCCGCACGAACAACCTCCGCGCTGCCGACGGCCGCCAGCGCGTCGCGGCGCACCGCGCTGCGCTGGGCCTGGGCCTTCACCGCGCTGCTGTACCTTTCGCCGCTGTGCGCCCTCAGCTCCGCCTTCTTCACCATGCGGGTGGTGCACCACATGGCGCTGGTGCTGGTGGTGGCGCCGCTGCTGGCCCATGGCCTGGAGCCGGCGCTGCGCCGGCTGCCGGCGCCGCTGTGGCCCTGCACCGCCATCGCGGCGCTGGCCTTCTGGACCTGGCATGTGCCGGCGCCGTATGCGGCGGCACTGTCCTCCCATGCGGTGTATGCGCTGATGCAGCTGTCCATCGCCGGCAGCGCGCTGGCCTTCTGGCTGGCGGTGCGCCGCAGCGGGCCGGCCGAGGCGCTGGCGGCCATCCTGGTGACCACCGTGCTGATGGGCCTGCTGGGTGCGCTGATCACCTTCGCGGCGCGGCCGCTGTACGAGCCGCACATCGCCTCCACGCTGGGCTGGGGCGTCTCGCCGCTGGAAGACCAGCAGCTGGCCGGCATCGTGATGTGGGCGCCGGGCAGCATCGCCTACCTGCTGGCCGCGGTGTGGATCGGCTGGCGCTGGATGCGGGTGGAGCGTGACCGCCGGCTGCGCGTGGAGCCGGCATGAACCTGGTCGGCATCATCGAATGGGCGGAGGGCTACAACCGGCGCGGCCTGTATTCGCCCATCGGCGTGGCCTTCCACTGGATCATGGCGGCGATGATGTTCTTCCAGATCGGCCATGGCTGGTATCTGGCCTGGCTGCCCGCCGGCGGCGACAAGTACCTGGGCTACCAGACCCACACGCAGATCGGCCTGACCCTGATGGCGCTGGGCTCGCTTCGATTTTTCTGGAAAAGCCAGATCAAGGGCCCCGAGACGGTGGAGGAGGATTCCTTCGAGGGCCGCGCCAGCCGCCTGCTGCAGAACTGGTTCTATTTCAGCTTCTTCGCGCTGCCCATCAGCGGCTGGGTGATGTGGTCCACGCTGCCCAGCGACCTGCCGCTGCTCATCGCCGGCATCGTGCCGTTTCCCAACCTGCCGTTCGACCAGCTCTCCGAGGCGCTGCAGCTGCGCCTGATGCGCTGGGCGGCCACCGCCCACCTGTGGATCGTCTGGATCACCACGCTGGCCATCCCCGGCCATGCCGGCGCGGCGGTGCTGCACTACGTCATCAAGAAGGACCGGGTGCTGCAGTCGATGCTGGACATCAACGGGCCGGGGATGCCGGGCGTGCTGGGATCGCGGACAGATAAAGGCTCAGCTGCCTGACCTCGGCGGCCTCCAGCTGCTGCGCCGCCTTCAACATTGCATGGTCGCCATCGTTCCGCCGCTTCGATTGCTGCCAGTCCTGCAACTGCTGGGCGAGATAGAACGCGGGCTGCCCGTTCAGCGGCGGTGCCTGCGCGGTGCCCACGCCCTCGGCGCCATGGCAGCTCTGGCAGGCCCGGGCATACAGCGCGGCCGTGCCGGCGGCGGCCTGCTCGGTGGTGGCCGGCGGCAGGCCGGCCGGCGGCAGGGCGGCATAGTGGTTGGACACCAGCACCCGCTCGTCGCTGTCGAGGAACTGCGCCACGTCCATCATCAGCGCATGCGGTCGCAGCCCGGCGGCAAAGTCTTCCATCTGCTTTTGCAGGTAGCCCGCCGGCAGGCCGGCCAGACGCGGTGCGTCGAAGCCGTTGCCTTCGCCCCGCGCGCCATGGCAGGTGACGCAGGCGTAGCGCGCGCCGCCCTCGCCGCCGCTCATCGCGATCAGCTCGCCGCCGCGGCCGAAACGATCGTCGCTGGGGGTCATCCGGTCGGTGCAGGCCGACGCGGGCACCAGGAATGCCAGCACGATGGCCCAGCGGGCACATCGACGGCGTTGAACGAGCAGGGGGAATGAGTTGTTGAACATCGGGTCCGGGCCATCTTCCCTGGCGAGCATGCCATGGTCAAGCCGGGCGCTGCTGCTGGCCTGCGCCGCACTGGCCGGCTGCGACGGCCCGCCCGACCGCACGCCGGCGCTCGGCGATGCCGACGTGCAGCGCGGCCGCCAGCTGGTGGCGCAGCACGGCTGCACCGCCTGCCATGCCTTTCCCGATGTGCCGTGGCCGCGTGGCCGGCTCGGCCCGTCGCTGGAGGGTTTCGGCCGCCAGGGCCTGATCGCCGGGCAGCTGCCCAACCAGCCCGGCGTGCTGATGGCCTTCATACGCAATGCACCCGAGCTGGTGCCGGGCACCGCGATGCCCGCCTTTCCCATGTCCGACCAGGATGCCCGCGATGTCACAGCCTATCTCGTCCAGCTCGCCCCTCGCTGAGGCGCTGAGCGGCTGGCCGCCGCCGGTGCTCGATCCGCACGGCCCGCTGTCCAACAGCGTCACCACGCTGGCCTGGGTGCTGCTGGCCCTGGTGACGCTGATCTTCCTGTTCGTGTGCGCAGCCATGTGGGTGGCGCTGTACGGCAGCCCGGGCCTGCGCGCGCGACTGGGCGGCGAGAAGGTGGTGAAGTGGCTGGGCCTCATCATCCCGTCGGGCATCCTGCTGCTGCTGCTGGCCGGCGGCACCACGCTGGTGGCCGGCATCACCACCATCCAGGGCGACGAGCTGCGCATGCGGGTGTCCGGCAACATCTACTGGTGGCGTGTCTCGTACCTGGATGCGGCCGGCAACGAGGTGATGGCCGATGCCAACGAGCTGCACATCCCCACCGGCCGGCCAGTGGTCATCGACATGGTGTCGGAGGACGTGATCCACAGCTTCTGGGTGCCCAAGCTGGGCGGCAAGATGGACATGATCCCCGGCCGCACCAACCGGCTGAAGCTGCAGGCCGACAAGCCCGGCAGCTATGGCGGCCAGTGCGCCGAGTTCTGCGGCGGCGCGCATTCGCTGATGGGCTTCGTGGTGGTGGCGCATGAGCCGGCCGACTGGCAACGCTGGATGGAGGCGCGCCGCGCGCCACGGCCGCCGCTGCCCACGGCCGACATCGAGGTGCAGCGCGGCGCGCGCCTGTTCAGCGAGGTGGGCTGCGCGGCCTGCCACCGCGTGGCCGGCACCGATGCGCAGGGCATCTCGGGGCCGGACCTCACGCACGTGGGTTCCCGCCAAAGCCTGGGCGCCGGCATCCTGCCCAACAACCGCGGCACGCTGGTGGGCTGGATCGGCGACAGCCAGTCGATCAAGCCCAACAACCGCATGCCGGCCTACCGCTCGCTGCAGCCGGCCGAGCTGCATGCGCTGGCGGCCTACATGGAGTCCTTGCGGTGACGCAGGCCACGGTGCCCGGGTCGGCGGCCGAGCCGTCGGAAACGGGATTCGACACCCGGCTGTACGGGCGCTTTCCCACCGCCGGCCAGCGACCGAAGGAGGAGCTGGAGGCGCTGGAGAAGGTGTGGGCGCCACCGACCGGCATGGCCAAGCTGAGCGACGTCAACAACAACTTCATCGGCTTCATCTTCATCGTCACCGCCTTCGCCTTCTTCATCGGCGCGGGCGTGCTGGCGCTGGTGATGCGGGTGCAGCTGGCCGCGCCGCTGGCCGGCATCGTGCCGCAGGAGACCTACAACCAGCTGTTCACCATGCACGGCTCGGTGATGATGTTCCTGTTCGCGGTGCCGGCCATCGAGGCCATCGCGGTGATGCTGCTGCCGCAGATGCTGGCTGCGCGCGACCTGCCTTTCCCGCGGCTGTCGGCCTATTCGTACTGGACCTATGCCATCGGCGGCACGGTGTTCTTCGGCTCGGTGTTCTTCAGCCTGGCGCCGGCCGACGGCTGGTTCATGTACCCGCCGCTCAGCTCGGGCGTGTACTCCAAGGGCATCAACGCCGACTTCTGGCTGCTGGGCATCGGCTTCATCGAGATCAGCGCCATCGCAGGCGCCATCGAGCTGGTGGTGGGCGTGCTGCGCACCCGCGCACCCGGCATGACGCTGGCCCGCATGCCGGTCTACGCCTGGGCGGTGCTGATCTTCGGCGTGATGATCCTGCTGGCCTTTCCGTCGATGATCCTGGTCACGCTGCTGCTGGAGCTGGAGCGCGCCTTCAACTGGCCGCTGTTCGACGCCACCCGCGGCGGCGATCCGCTGCTGTACCAGCACCTGTTCTGGTTCTTCGGCCACCCGGACGTCTACATCATCTTCATCCCCGCCTCGGCGATGGTCTCCACCATGGTGGTGACCATCGCGCAGAAGCGGCTGGTGGGCCATGAGATCGTGGTGCTGGCGATGATCGCCACCGGCTTCATCAGCTTCGGCGTGTGGGCCCACCACATGTTCACCGTGGGCATGCCGGGGCTGGCGGCCGGCTACTTCTCTGCGGCCTCGATGGCGGTGGCCATCCCGGCGGGCGCGCAGGTGTTTGCCTGGATCGCCACGCTGGCCTCGGGCAAGGTGCAGCGCAACGTGCCCTCGCTGTTCGTGGTGGGCGGCATCCTCATCTTCGTGATGGGCGGCCTCACCGGCGTGATGGTGGGCATGGTGGCCTTCGACGGCCAGGCGCACGACACCTACTTCGTGGTCGCGCATTTCCACTACGTGCTGATCGGCGGCATGCTGTTCCCGCTGTTCGCCGGCTTCTACTACTGGACGCCGATGATCAACGGCCGCCGCCTGTCGGAGAAGGCGGGCCGCTGGGTCTTCTGGCTCATGTTCACCGGCGTGCACGTGTGCTTCCTGCCCATGCACCTGGTCGGGCTGATGGGCATGCCGCGGCGGGTGGACACCTACCTGCCCGGCCGCGCATGGGACCTGCCGAACATGATCTCCACCGTGGGCGCCTTCATCATGGCCGCGGGCGCGCTGCTGTTCGTCATCGACGCGGTGCGCTGCTACAGCCGCGGCGCCAAGGAGAACGGCGGCAGCGCCGGCAACGTGTTCAACGGCGGCACGCTGGAATGGCTGCCCGCGGACAACTACTCGGTGCGTTCCATCCCGGTGGTGGGCGACCTGGAGCCGCTGTGGACCTCGCCGCGCATGGCGGCCGACGTGGAAGCCGGCCGCTACTTCCTGCCCGGCACCACTACCGGCGCGCGCGAGACGCTGATCACCAGCACCGTGCAGGCCGAGCCGCAGTACGTGCAGATCATGCCCGGGCCTTCCTGGTGGCCCTTTCTGGCGGCGGCGTTCACCGCCGGCTTCTTCCTGCTGCTGACGGTGAAGGCGCTGGCCCTCAGCGCCGTGTGCGCGGTGCTGGCGGTGGCCGGGCTGATGCGCTGGCTGTGGGACAACGACCGCCATGTGCCGCAGAAGCAGGTGGACGTGGGCGCCGGCATCCTGCTGCCCACCTACGTCGCCGGGCCGCAGTCCCACGGCTGGTGGGCCGCGGTGCTGCTGGACGTGGTGCTGGGCACCATCTTCGTCATGGCGATGTTCTCGTACCTGTACCTGTTCAATGCCCATCCCGACTGGTGGCTCGTGAGCGCGCCGCAGGCCACCCTGGTGCCGGGGCTCGTGCTGCTGGGTGCGGCCGGCGGGCTGGCCTGGCTGGCGCGGCCGGTGATGGCGCGCCTGCGGCGCGGCGCCGGCCTCAGCACGCTGGCGATGATGCTCAGCGCGCTGTGCCTGGTGGCCGCGCTGGCGCTGGACGTGCACGACTGGTGGCAGGCCGGGCTGCGCGGCAGCGCCAGCGGGCAGGGCGCCACGGTGTACGCGATGCTGGCCTGGCATGGCTGCATCGTGGTGTCGGTGGTGCTGTCGGCGCTGTTCTACCTGCTGCGCTGGCTGCGCGGCCTGGCGCCCGGGCCGGCCAACAAGACGCTGGAAGCGCTGCGGTTGCTGTTCCTCTATGCCGCGCTGGAAGGCACGGCCGGCCTGCTGCTGCCGCGCGTGGTGCCGTGGGGTGGTGCATGAGGCGGGATGGCGTGCCGGCGAGCCGGCCGGTGCGGCGGCTGATGCTCACCGCCTTCCTGATCTGGTTCGGCCACTTCATGCTGTGCTGGGCCGCGGTGGAGATCTGGCCCGGCCAGGACCGCGCCAACCACCTGGCCTGGGCCTTCACCGCGCTGGCGCTGCTGGCCATGGGCCGGCATGTCCGCCAGGTGGCCCGCCTGGCGCAGCAGGGCGAGGTGCTGGGCTTCGGCCACCGCTTCGCGCAGGGCGCCATCGCCATCGCCACGGTGGCGGTGCTGTTCACCGCGCTGCCCTCGGTGGTGTTCATGGAATGAGGCGGCTGCGGCCGATCTTGCTGGAGGGTTGAAGCACATGCCGCTGGACGAGCCCCCGAAGTTCCTGCAGGCCGCCGGCGAGATGGCCGAGTGCATCCGTGGCCACGACTGGTCCCGCCATCCGCTGGGCCCGCCGGCGCAGTGGCCGCCGGCGCTGCAGCAGGCCCTGCGCTCGATGCTGGCCACGCGGCATCCGGCGCTGGTGCTGTGGGGGCCGGCCAGCTTCTGCTTCTACAACGACGGCTACCGCGACCTGGTCGGGCCGGACAGGCATCCGTCCGTGCTCGGCCTGCCGGGCGCGCAGGCCTGGCCCGAGTCATGGCCGCGCATCGGTGCGCAGGTGCAGACGGTGCTGGCCGGCGGGCCTTCCACCTGGCATGAGAACGAGCCGGTGCCGCTGCTGCGCGACGGGCGGGTGCAGGAGTCCTTCTGGACCTATTCGCACACGCCGCTGTTCGACGACCAGGCGCCGCACGGCGTGGGCGGCGTGCTGGTGCTGTGCGCCAACACCACCGCCGCGGTGCAGTCGCAGCAGCGGCTGGCCGCGGCCAACTCGCACTGGGCGCGGCTGTTCGAGAACGCGCCGGCCTTCATCGCCATCCTCAAGGGCCCGGAGCATGTGTACGAGTTCGTCAACCAGCGCTACATGACCTTCACCGGCCGCAGCCAGTTCGTCGGCCGCAAGCTGGCCGATGCGCTGCCCGAGACGGTGGCCCAGGGTTATGCGCGCATCCTGGACGAGGTGTATGCCACCGGCGTGGCGGCCACCGCGCATGGCTCGGAATTCCGCGCCAGCAGCCCGGATGCGCCGTACCAGCAGCAGTTCTTCGACTTCGTGTTCCAGCCCATCGCCGACGAGCACGGCCGCACCGCCGGCATCATGGTGATGGGCATCGACGTCACCTCGCACAAGCGCGCCGAGGCCGAGCTGGAGCTGAGCGAGGAGCGACTGCGCCTGGCCATCGAGGCGGGCGACATCGGCCTGTGGGACGTGGACCCGCGCAGCCACACGCTGTACTGGCCGCCGCGGGTGCAGCGGCTGTTCGGCATCACCACCGAGCGCCCGGTGACCCTGCACGACTTCCATGCCGGCCTGCACCCGGACGACCGGCAGGCCACGCTGGAGGCCTTCGACTCCGCGATGGACCCGGCGCGCCGCAGCGTGTACGACGTGGAGTACCGCACCGTGGGCCTGGACGACGGCATGCTGCGCTGGGTGGCCGCGCGCGGCCGCGGCTTCTTCAACGAGCAGGGCGAGTGCATCCGCGGCATCGGCGTGGCGCTGGACATCACCGAGCGCAAGCGGCGCGAGTCCCAGCTGCACGAGCTGGCGGCGACGCTGCAGCAGCGGGTGTCGCAGTCGCTGGCCGAACGCAAGCTGCTGGCCGACATCGTGGACGGCACCGCGGCCATGGTCCACATCCTGGACATGGACTTCAACTGGCTGGCCGTCAACCCGGCCGGCGCGCGCGAGTTCCGCCGGGCCTACGACGTGGATGCCCGCGTGGGCGACAACATGCTGGCGGTGCTGTCCCACCAGCCCGAGCACCAGCAGGAGGTGCGCACCATGTGGTCGCGTGCGCTGGCGGGAGAGCGCTTCACCGAGATCGCGCCCTTCGGCGACCTGAACCGCCACCGCCGCTACTACGAGGTGCACTTCGATGCGCTGCGCGACGAGCAGGGCCGCCAGATCGGCGCCTACCAGTTCGTGTACGACGTGACCGAGCGGCTGCATGAGCAGGAACGGCTGGCGCTGGCCGAATCGGCGGTGCGGCAGAGCCAGAAGATGGATGCGATCGGCCAGCTCACCGGCGGCATCGCGCACGACTTCAACAACCTGCTGCAGGCCATCTCGGCCAACCTGGAGCTGATCCGCCGCGTGGGCCGCGCCGACGAGCGGGTGGTCAACTACGCCGGCAAGGGCATCGAGGTGACCCGGCGCGCCGCGCGGCTGACCTCCCAGCTGCTCACCTTCTCGCGCCGGCAGGCGCTGGAGACCCGGCCGGTGCCGGTGTGCGATGTGCTGCTGCGCATGCACGACCTGCTGCGCACCACCTTCGGGCCGGCGGTCGCGCTGTCGGTGGACGTGCCGGCGCAGCCGCTGTGGGTGATGGGCGACCGCACCCAGCTGGAGACGGCGGTGCTCAACCTGGCCATCAATGCGCGCGACGCGATGCGCGAGGGCGGCCGCTTCCAGCTGTCGGTGCGGCCGGTGCAGGAGCCCGGCGCCGGCAGCGGCCTGCCGCCGGGTGCCTACGTGGAGCTGCGCGCGGCGGACACCGGCTGCGGCATGCCGCCGGAGGTGGCGGCCAAGGCCTTCGACCCGTTCTTCACCACCAAGGAGGTGGGCAGCGGCACTGGCCTGGGCCTGAGCCAGGTGTATGGCCTGGCCACCGGCCTGGGCGGCGCCGCGCGGCTGGACAGCGCCCCTGCGCGCGGCACCACCGTCGTGCTCACGCTGCCGGCCTGCGAGCCGCCGTCCGACGATGCGGCCGACGCGCAGGCCGATTTGCCGCCCGTGCGCCGCGCCGCCACCTTGCTGGTGGTGGACGACGAGGAGGCGGTGCGCCAAGTGGTGGCCGAATCGCTGGAAGCCGCGGGCTACGTGGTGCTGCAGGCCGGCAACGGCCATGAGGCCCTGGCCCTGCTGGACAGCCACGCCGTGGACGCCGCGCTGGTGGACTTCGCGATGCCGGGCATGAGCGGCGCCGTGGTGGCCCGCGAGGCCATGGCCAAGCGGCCGAACCTGCCCGTGTCCTTGATGAGCGGCTATTCCGATTCGTCGGCCATCCAGCAGGCCGTGGGCGCCGGCGTGGGCATGCTGCGCAAGCCCTTCACGCTCGACGAGCTGGAGGCCTGCATCGGCGCGCTGCTGCAGCGCGAGGCGGCCGGCTGATCGCAGCCACCCGAGCGCCGCGCGCAGCGGGACGGGCCGGTGCGCTTCAAGCACTGGGTGCTGAGCCCGGCGGCGTGGCGCCCCTATCATCGGCCGACCCTCCCAGCCCGGGTCCACGACCATGACGATGCATGCCGACGACGATGCCGTGGCCGATGCCGACCTGGTGGCCCGCTGCCGCCGGGGCGACGCCGCCGGGTGGCAGGCCCTGGTGATGCGCTACCAGCGCCTGGTGTACGCGGTGGCCTGCCGCACCGGCCTGGACGAACATGCCGCCGCCGACGTGTTCCAGACCGTGTTCACCCGGCTGCTGCAGGCGCTGCCCACGCTGGCCCAGCCCGACCGGCTGCGCGCCTGGATCGTCACCACCGCCAAGCGTGAATCGCTGCTGCAGTGGCGGCGCGCCCGGCGCGACCTGCCGCTGGTGTCCGCCGCCGATGCGGCGCCGGGCGACATCGTGATCGACGAGCTGCCCGGCGACCTGCCGCTGCCCGAGGCCGAGCTGGACGAGCTGCAGCAGCTGCACCTGCTGCGCCTGGCGCTGGACCGGCTGGACGAGCGCTGTGCCGGCCTGCTGGCCCGGCTCTTCACCGACGACGACCAGCGCGTGCCCTACGAACGCATCGCCGTCGAGCTGGGCATGCCGGTGGGCAGCATCGGGCCCACCCGGGCACGCTGCCTGGCCCGGCTGCGCACCCTGCTGCTGGCGCTGCAGGACGGCGCGCGATGAAGCCGCCCATCGTGTATTTCCGCCGGCCGCGGGGCCTCTGTGGGCCGGCAAGCACATTGCCGGGCCGCCCGGCGCCTTTCCTGGAGTCGTGCCCATGACCGCACCCGCCGACCTGCCCGACGACGAACTGGCCGCACTGGCCGCGCAGGCCCGCGTGCGGCTGCCCGATGCCCCGCCGGCGCTGCTGCAGCAGGCGCTGGCGCTGTGGCCGGCCCGGGCGGCGCCCGCTGCCGCCGCGGTGCAAGCGCCGGCGCCAATGCTGCAGCGCCTGGCCGCGGTGCTGGGCTTCGACAGCCTGGCCGCGCAGCCGGCGATGGCGATGCGCAGCGCGGCCCCATCGGTGCGGCAGCTGCTGTTCCATGCCGGCGCGCACGACATCGACCTGCGCATCGCGCGGCCGCAGCCGCCGCAGGCCGGCGGTTTCGTGCTCAGCGGGCAGGTGCTGGGGCCGGGCGAGGGCGGTCGCGTGCTGTTGCAGTCGGCCGGTGTCGACGTGGCCAGCGCGGTGCTGGACGAATTCGGCGACTTCCAGTTCGGCCTGCTGCCGCCGGGCCGCTACCAGTTCAGCGTGCAGATCGGCGAGCTGCTGATCGAGCTGCCCGAGCTGGCGCTCGACGACCAGGTCGGCGCGTGAGCGCGGCCCCTGCAGGCGAGGACGCGGCGGGCCAGGCCGCTCTCGCCACGGCCTGGGCGCTCAAGGCCCAGTGTTATGCCGCCTGGAGCAGCGAGCCGCCGCGGGCCCTGGCGGCGGCGGCAGCGCTGCAGCAACTGCTGGACCAGGCCGGCCCCACGGCCGCGCCTGCCGTGCGCAGCGAGCTGCAGGCACTGTGCGACTGGACGGCGGGCATCGCCTGCCTCATCGATGGGCGCATGGCCGAGGCACTGCAGGTGCTGGGCCGCGCCGGTGGCGGCTGGCAGGCGCTGGGGCAGCCGCTGCAGGCCGCGCGGGTGCAGGTGCCGCAGATCATGGCGCTGGCGGTGCTGGGCCGCTTTGATGACGCGCAGGCCCTGGCGCTGCAGGCCGAGGCCGCGCTGCATGCCGGCGGCGACGAGCTGGCCGCGGCCAAGGTGCGGCTCAACCAGGGCAGCCTGGCCTTCTCGCGCGACGACCATGCCGGCGCGGTGGCGCACTACCGCGCCGCCGCGGTGCGTTTTGCCCGTGCCGGCGATCCGGAGCATTCGGTGATGGCAGACATCGGCCTGGCCGATGCCATGTCCTACCTGGGTCGCTTCGACGAGGCCGGCCACTTCTATAACCGTGCCCGGCTGCGTGCGCAGGCGCATGGGCAGCAGGTGCTGGCCGCCTCCGCCGCCAACGGCAGCGCCCTGCTGGCGCTGGCCCAGGGCCGCTACCGCGAGGCGCTGGCCGGGCTGGAGGCCACGCGCCGGGACTTCGATGCGCTGGGCCTGGTGCATCGCCGCATCGAGGCCGAAAAAAGCGTGGCCGACGCCTACCTGGAGCTGCGGCTGCTGCCCGAGGCCATCGCGCTGTACACCGGCCTGGCCGAGGCGCTGGCCCTGCAGGACGCGCAGGCCACCTTGCCCTGGGTGCAGGCGCAGCTGGCCCGTGCCTGGGCCGGCGCCGGCCAGCCGGCGGCCGCGCTGCGTTGCCTGGCCGAGGCCGCCGCCGGCTTCGCGGCGCAGGGCAATGCGGCCGGGCAGGCCACCGCGCAGGCCATCGAATCGCAGCTGCGCCTGGCCGCGGGCGATGTGGATGCGGCGGTGGCGGCGGCGCAGCAGGCGGTGCGGGGCTTCGAGGCGGCGGGGCTGGTGGCGCATGCCGCGGCGGCGCGGGTCCAGGCCGCCGCTGCCCGCGGCCGCGCCGGCGATGCCGCCGCCGCGCTGGCCGAATGCCAGGCGCTGCTGGCCGATGCCACGCTGCCGCCGCAGGTGCGTGCCCGGGCCCGTGCCGAATCGGCGCAGGCCCTGCTGGCACTGGGCCGGCGCGCACCGGCGCAGCAGGCGCTGGAATCCGCCATCGCCGAGCTGGAAGACCTGCGCGCGGTGCTGCCCGGCGAGGACTTCCAGCGCGCCTTCCTGGCCGATGCGCTGCAGCCCTACCTGCAGCGGCTGAGGCTGGCGCTGCAGGAGGCGCAGCCGCCGGACGGCCCCGGCGTGGCCGAGGTGCTGCACTGGCTGGACCGCTTCAAGGCCCGCAGCCTGCTGGAGCGCCTGGGCGGCAGCGCACGGCCGCCGCTGAACGCGGCCGACGACGAGCCGTTGCGCCAGCGGCTGGACTGGCTGTACCGCCGCGAGCAGCGCCTGGTGGAGGACGACGGCGAATCGCCGCAGGCCTTGCGCGCCGAGGCCGCCGCGCTGGAGCAGCGGCTGCTGGAAGGCGCGCGCCGGCAGCGCCTGCTGGCCGGGGCCGATGCACCGACCAGGGCTGCCGGCGACACCCAGGCGCCTTACGCCCGACCCGGCCCGCTGGACGTCGCCGCGCTGCAGGCGGCCCTGGGCCCGCAGCGGGTGATGGTGTGCTACGGCATCGTGGACGACGAACTGCTGGCGCTGGTGCTGCGCCACGACGGGCTGCGGCTGCACCGCCGCCTGTGCACCCTGGCGCCGCTGCAGGCAGCCGTGCGCGGCCTGCAGCTGCAGGTGGATGCGCTGCGCGCCGGCCAGGCCTGGGGCCCGGGCCCGATGGCGCAGCTGTGCCAGCGGGCCCAGGGCCGGCTGCAGCAGCTGCATGCGCTGGTGTGGGCGCCGCTGGCGGCGTCGGTGGCGGATTGCCGTCGACTGCTGGTGGTGCCGCACGGCCCACTGCACGAACTGCCCTTCGCGGCGCTGCACGATGGCACGCAGGCGCTGGTGGACCGCCACGACATCACGCTGGCCGCCAGCGCCGGCGTGGCCCTGCATGCCTTGCAGCGCGCCGCCGCCGCTGCGGGCTCCGTGGCCACCGCGCCCGGCCATTGCGCGCTGCTGCTGGGCGATGCCACCCGGTTGCCGCATGTGGCTCGCGAACTGCAGGCGGTGACCGACTCGCTCGGCTGGCCGCAGGTGGTGCAGGCGGGCGGGCTCGGCGACACGGCCGCGGCGGTCGCGGTCGGCCAGGCCGAGCTGCTGCACCTGGCCTGCCATGGCCGCTTCCGTGCCGACAGCCCGCTGTTCTCCGCGCTGTACCTGGAAGGCGGCGCCCTCACCGCCGACCAGGTGCAGCAGCTGCAGTTGCGCGCGCGGCTGGTGGTGCTCAGCGCCTGCGAGACCGGCCTGGGCGAGCCCGGCGCCACCGACGAGGGCGTGGGCCTGGTGCGGGCCTTCCTGATGGCCGGCGCGCGGCAGGTGCTGGCCAGCCCCTGGGCGGTGGACGACGCGGCCAGCGCCGATTTCATGGACGCCTTCTACCGCCGCTGGGCGGCCGGCCAGCCGGCCGATGCGGCGCTGGCCGATGCCCAGCGCGCGCTGCGCGCGCAGCGGCCGCACCCGGCGCACTGGGCCGCCTTCCGGCTCTACGGCGTCGCCTGAAACCACCGGTTGCGGAACCACCGCACCGCGGCATGTATCAACCGGCGGGCCGGGCCTTCTGTGGGCGCATCCGGCGGTGGTACGCCGAGAGGAGACACGACATGGTCCGACGAGTCCTGCTGGGCGCTGCCGCCAGCGTGTTGTTGGCTGCCTGCGGTGGTGGCCAAGAGGAAGAGGCCGCGCAGGGGGCCGAGGGTGAGGCCGGCACGGCGCGCATCGCGTCCACCAGCACCACCACGGCCGACACTGCCGTGGCCGGCGAGGTGCTGGTCAAGCTGCGCCGCGGCGCCGACCTGCCGGGCGTGCTGTCCACCCACCGGCTGACGCTGGCCGGGCGCTTCGGCGCGCGGCCGATGTTCCGCCTCAATCTGCCCGCGGGTGCGTCACTCGACACCCGGCTGGCCGCGCTGCGGGCCGACGCACGGGTGCTGATCGCCGAGCCCAACTACCGCGCCAGCGCGCCCGAGGCCCGCAAGGCCGCGGTGTGGGCCATCGGCCGCGAAGGCCAGTACACCGCGCAATGGGCGCCGCAGACCCTCGGCCTGGCGGCCGCCCACCAGCTCAGCCGGGGTGCAGGCGTGCGCGTGGCGGTGCTGGACACCGGGGTGGATCGCAACCATCCGGCGCTGGCCGCGCGGCTGCTGCCGGGCCGCGACTTCGTCGACGGCGACTTCGATGCGTCGGAAGGCGGCGGCCCCGGCCGGCCCGCCTGGGGCCACGGCACCCACGTGGCCGGCCTGGTGGCGCTGGCCGCGCCCGCCGCGCGCATCCTGCCGCTGAGGGTGCTGGACGCCGACGGCCGCGGCAACGTATGGGCCATCGCCGAAGCCCTGCTGCATGCCGCCGACCCCGACGGCGTGGGCGCCACCGACGATGGCGCGCACATCATCAACCTGAGCCTGGGCACCACCCGCCCCACCCGCATGCTGGACGTGGTGGTGGAACTGGTGACCTGCAGCGACGACGACGAGGACGAGGACGACGACGACTGGAGCGACGCCGGCTTCCGCCAGGACCAGGACCGCTGCAACCAGCACCATGGCTCGGTGGTGGTGGCCGCGGCCGGCAATGGCGCCAGCAGCACCGAGCGCCAGTACCCGGCGGCCGAAGGCGCCGAAGGCGCGTTGTCGGTGGCGGCCTCCACCGCCGGCGCGCGCGTGGCGGCCTTCAGCAACCGCGGGCCGTGGATCATGGCCGCGGCCCCCGGCGAAGGCCTGACGAGCACCGTGCCCGGCGGCGGCTACGGCGTGTGGAGTGGCACCTCGATGGCCGCGCCGCTGGCCAGCGGCATCGCCGCGCTGGTGCTGGCGCGCAACCCCGACTGGAAGCCGGTGGACGTGACCAAGCGCCTGGCCGACCGCAGCGCCATGCTGTGCGGCAGCACGCTGCGCCGGGTGGACGCCGCCGGCGCGGTGCGCGACGAAGTGCCGCGCGACATCGCCTGCTGAGATTTTTCCTGAAGAATACGGGCCGACGACGTATCAAGTGCCTGAGCAAGCGCTCTGTAGGGCGGCACCGGAAACAGCCTGCGGGCACCGGTGCCATCAACCCCCAACCTGGACGGAGCAACCTCATGAAGCACTCGATCATCGTCGGCACCCTGGGCGGCCTGCTGGGCCTTGCCGGCCTTCCGGCCGCGGCGGAGGAATTCCGCTGCACCGGGCGCGTGGGCGCCGTGGCGCTGGACAACATCTACGTGCCCGACAACGCCAGCTGCGTGCTGGACCGCACCCGCGCCAAGGGCAGCATCGTGGTGGGCCACAACGCCCGGTTGCAGGCCACCAGCGTGTCGATCAACGGCAACCTGCAGGCCGAGGGTGCGGCCGACGTGCGGGTGGGCGGTGCTTCCACCTTCGGCGGCTCGGTGCAGATCGTCAAGGGCGGCTCGGCCTCCATTGGCGGCGCGCGCATCAACGGCGACATCCAGTTCGACGAGAACGTGGGTCCGCTGTGGGCCGGCAGCAATGTGGTGGGCGGCGACCTGCAGGCCTTCAAGAACATGGCCGGCGTGACGCTGCTGAACAACCGCATGAACGGCAACCTGCAGTGCAAGGAAAACATCCCGGCGCCCACCGGCAGCGGCAACCGCGCGGCCAGCAAGGAAGACCAGTGCGCCCGGCTGTGAGGCCAGCGCCCACCGGACCCGGATGAGCCGGCCGCGCGGGGCAGGGCAGGGCCTTCACGGCCATGTCATGCCCCGCGCCTACGCTGCGCAGCGATCACACGCAGCCTTCATCCGACACCCATGACTTCACGACGCAGCTTCCTGCGCGGCAGTGCCCAGGCGGGCATCGCGGCGGCCTCGCTCGGCGCCTTCCCCGAATCGATCCGGCGCGCCCTGGCCATCCCCGCGCACAACGCCACCGGCACGCTGCAGGACGTGCAGCACGTGGTGATCCTGATGCAGGAGAACCGGGCCTTCGACCACTACTACGGCACGCTGCACGGCGTGCGGGGCTTCGGCGACCGCTTTCCCATACCGTTGCCCGATGGCCGCAACGTCTGGCAGCAACGCACCGCCACCGGCCAGGTGCTGATGCCCTTCCACCTGGACGGCACGGCGGGCAATGCCCAGCGCGCCAACGGCACGCCGCACGACTGGAACGACAGCCAGCAGGCCTGGGACCACGGCCGCATGGACCAGTGGCCGCGCTACAAGAACCAGATCTCGATGGGCTACTTCGAGCAGGCCGAGATACCGTTCCAGTTCGCGCTGGCCAATGCCTTCACCATCTGCGACGCGTACCACTGCTCGATGCACACCGGCACCGATGCCAACCGGGCCTTCTTCCTCACCGGCACCAACGGCGCCGTGCCGACCGGCACCGCCTTCGTCACCAACGAATGGGATGCCATCGACGGCCTGCCCGGCGGCGTGGACACCGGCTACACCTGGACCACCTATGCCGAGCGGCTGGAGCAGGCCGGTGTGAGCTGGATCAGCTACCAGAACATGCCCGACGAGTGGGGCGACAACATGCTGGGCGCGTTCCGGCAGTTCAAGCGTGCCAACATCGCCTCGGGCTATCCCGTCTCCAGCGGCGGCTCGCCGGGCCGGCCCTACACCCAGACCGGCCAGGCCGTGCCCTACAAGGCCTACGACCCGGCCACCGACAACGCCGGCAACCCGCTGTACAAGGGCATCGCCAACACGCTGCCCGGCACCCAGCCCGAGAACTACCTGGACGCCTTCCGCCGCGACATCAGGGAGGGCCGGCTGCCGCAGGTCTCCTGGATGAATGCGCCGTCGATCTATTGCGAGCATCCAGGCCCATCCAGCCCGGTGCAGGGCGCCTGGTTCCTGCAGGAGGTGCTGGACGCGCTGACCGCCGTGCCCGAGGTCTGGAGCAAGACGGTGCTGATCGTCAACTTCGACGAGAACGACGGCTACTTCGACCACGTGCCTTCGCCCTCCGCTCCCTCGCCCGATGGCCATGGCGGCCTGGCCGGCAAGACCACGCTGGGCGCGGCCGAGATGGCGGCCGAGTACTTCACCCAGCCCAAGCCGCCCGGCAGCACCCGGCAGCCACCGCCGGACGGCCGTGTCTACGGCCCCGGCCCGCGGGTGCCCATGCTGCTCATCTCGCCCTGGAGCCGCGGTGGCTGGGTCAATTCGCAGGTGTTCGACCACACCTCGGTGCTGCGCTTCCTGGAAGCGCGCTTCGGCGTGATGGAGCCCAACATCAGCCCGTTCCGCCGCGCGGTGTGCGGCGACCTCACCAGCGCCTTCAACTTCGCCACGCCCAACACCGAGGTGCTGCCGGTGCTGCAGGGCCGTGCCACCAAGGCGCAGGCCGATGCACTGCGCCGCCAGCAGGAAAGGCTGGGCCAGATCCGCCCGCCGGCGCAGCAGCAGTTGCCTAGACAAGTGTCCGGCACCCGGCCGTCGCGCGCACTGCCGTATGAGCTGGCCACCCATTGCGACGTGCTGCCACCGGCCACGCGCAGCATCGCCGACGCGCGGGTGCGGCTGGGCTTCTTCAACACCGGCCGGCAGGCGGCCGTGTTCCATGTCTACAACCGCCTCGACCTGGCCGCGGTGCCGCGGCGCTACATGGTGGAGCCGGGCAAGCAGCTGTCCGACACCTGGGTGCCCGCCGCCGGCGGCCTGTACGACCTGTGGGTGCTGGGCCCCGACGGCTACCACCGGCACTTCACCGGCAGCGCATTCCGCGCCGTATCGGCGGCGCAGCCGCGGCCGGAGCTGCAGGTGCGCAGCGATGCCCGCACCGGCGAGCTGGTGCTGCTGCTGGCCAATGCGGGCTCGGGCCCGTGCACCTTCACGCTGCGGTCCAACGCCTACCGCAGCCTGACGGCCACCCATGTGCTGGCCGCGCGCAGCGAACTGTCGCTGCGCCTGCCGGTGGCCGACAGCGGCTGGTGGTACGACTTCAGCGCCACGGTGACCGGCCACCCCGAGTACCTGCGCCGCTTTGCCGGCCGGGTGGAAACCGGGCGCCATACCGTCAGCGATCCGGCGCTGGGTCAGGGCTGACGGCGGCCACACCGCCGCCTGGCGCTCCACGGACCGGGCGTCCGGCGGGTGGCTGCCGGCCATGGACGTTCGCAGCGCCGGAGCTGTGGTGGCCGGGGCCGGAATCCCGGCTTGCGTGCGTGCTCGCTCAGGGGCCTGCCAGCAGCTGGCGCAGCCGCAGTGCATTCGCGGCCGCGCCGCCGCCGGCGGTGTTGTCGAAGATGCACCAGGGCTGCGCGTCGGCAGGCCAGGCGTGCAGTTCGTCGGCGCGCTGCTGCAGCCAGGCCTCCTCGTAGCGCGACCAGTAGATGCGCGGCGCGCCATGCCAGCGGTGGTACAGCAGCGCACCGCCGCCATCGCCGCGTGGCCCCAGCCAGCCGCCCGGCACGGCCGCCGCGGGCCAGCGGGCGGGATCGGCCGCCGCGCGCGAGACCCGCAGGCCCGCCAGCGCCGCATCGGCGCCCGGCGTGAACCAGCTGGCATGCCGCGGCTCGCACACCACCGCTCCACGGAACAGGCTGGCCAGCAGCGTGAAGAAGCTGCGCACCGGCCGCGCCTCGTAGGCCAGGGAAGGCGGCAGCTGCACCAGCAGCACCGCCAGCTTGTCCCCCAGGCCGGCGGCTTCGCCCAGGAACTGCTGCAGCGGCGCCCGCGCACGACGCAGCCGGCCTTCATGGGTGATGGCCCGCGGCAGCTTGGCCGAGAAGCGGAAACCCGGCGGCGTCATCGCGGCCCAGCGCGCGTACACCTGGGGCTGGTGCGGCCGGTGGAAGGAGCTGTTGATCTCCGCCACGCCCAGCACCCCGGCATAACGCTGCAGGTGCTGGCCTTCGCCGGGAAACTGCGCCGCGCAGTCGCGCGGGATCGACCAGCCGGCGGTGCCGATCTGCACCGTCATGGCGTGCCGCCCCGCAGCTGCTGCAGCAACTGCCCGGCACCGAACAACAGCCCGCCGATGAGCCCGCCCACCAGCGTGCCGCTGATGCGGATGCTCTGCAGGTCGGGGCCGATCTGCAGCTCCACTTGCCGGGCCATCTCCTGCGGGTCCCAGGTACGCACGGTGTTGCGGATGTGGCGCACCAGGTGGTCCGCGAAGGCGGGCGCCAGGTCCTGCGTGAGCTGCACCACATGGCCGGCCAGGGATTCGCGCAGCGCCGCGTCCTCGCCCAGCTTGCGGCCCAGCCACAGGCCCATCTGCTGCACCTGCGCGGCCATCACCGACTGCTCGGGCGGCTTGCCGATGTCGTCGCTGATCCAGCCGCGGATGTCCTGCCAGACGCCGCGGGTGAAGGCCAGCAGGTGCGGGTCCTCCAGCACGTAGCGCTTGAGCTGCTCGGCCCGCTCGCGCAGCTCGTCGTCCTCGCGCAGCTGCTGCACCAGGCGCTCGGCCATGCGGTCGAAGGCGACGCGGTAGTCGTGGTCCGGGCGGGCCGACATTTCCTCCAGCAGCTGGCCCAGCACCTTCTGCACCACCGAGGCGGCCTCCTGGCCCAGCCAGTCGCTGGGCAGCACCTTCTCCAGCATCGGATGCTCGGCCTTCATCCAGGCCAGCACGCGGGCCACGATGGCCTCGCGCACCGAGTCCTTCTTCAGGTGCTGCAGCGCCAGGCCCACCACGTCGCTCAGCAGCTGCTGGTGGCGGCCCTGGCGCGTCAGCATCTGCAGCACGTTGCCCAGCGCCTGCGCCAGGTCCAGCTTGCCGATGAAGGACTGCATCGCATCGGACACGAAGCCCTGCACCCGCCGGTCGTCCACCAGCGCCAGGCCATGGCGCACCAGCGTGACCGCATGGGTGCCCAGCCGCTGCGAATTGGCCGGCACGCTGAACCAGCCGGCCAGCAGCGCCACCGGGTCGGTGCGCTGCATCAGCGCGGCCAACGCCCGGGGGTCCAGGAACTTCTCGTGGATGAAGCGGCCCAGGTTGTCGGCGATGCGGGCCTGGTTGGAAGGGATCACCGCGGTATGGCGGATGGGCAGCCCCAGCGGCCGGCGGAACAGCGCCACCACCGCGAACCAGTCGGCCAGGCCGCCCACCAGCGCGGCCTCGGCGATGGAGCGGCACAGGCCCGCGGCCACCGGATGCCCGAAGGCCAGCGAGGCGGCATAGAAGCCGCCGGGCACCAGCAGCAGCACCGCCAGCGCCTGCCCCTTGGCGCGGCGCAGGCGCTCGGCCGGGGTGGGCAGCGCGCCCGTGCTCATGGCAGCACCTCGCTCGACACTTCCTTCATCCGCCCCATGTTATGGGACGAATGGCGGCCTACTGCAGCGCGGCCGGCTCGCCCGCCACCGCGGAGTGACACAGCCGGAAGGCCTGCGGTGCCATCTGCGTGGCGCCGGCCGCCCCCAGTGCGGCCTGCAGGCCCGGCTGCTGCAGCACCGCGGCGACGGCCGGCGCCTCGTAGCCGGTGACCAGCAGCACCCAGTCGGCGGCCTGGTCGCCCAGGCCGCGGATGCGCTGCTCGGTGGTGGGCGCGATGTCCGGCGGCTCATGGCGCAGCAGGTGCGCGCCCGCCAGGCCGGGCAGCAGCGCCAGCCGGGCGCACAGCGGCCCGAAGGCCTCCACCATGCCCGCCTGGGTGACCCCGCCGGTGGCCATGCGCAGCGTGAGCGCATGGCCGCTGACCGCGCTGCCGGCCGAGGCCATCACCCGGCACTGGCTGCGCACCATGTGGCGGTGGTGCGGCATCAGCCGCGTGGACCAGGGCGTGGGCGCATTCAGCCGCGCCAGGTAGGCCGCGCTGGACAGCGTGGTGTGGTCGGCCAGCTCGTACATCACGAAGAAGCCTTCGCCGCCGTCCTCGTGGCCCACCGTGCTGCGCCAGCGCGAGGCCCGCAGGAAGCCGGGGATGCCCAGCCGCTCCGGGAAGTGCTCGTGGCTGTGCCAGTGCTCGAAGTCGGGTCGTGTCTCGGCGGCCATGTCCCACCACATGGCCAATGCCGCCTTGCCCATCAAGCCCATGCCAGGCCGCCTCAGCGCGCCGCGCGCATGCGGGCCAGCTCGGCATTCACCTCGCCGACCACGCCTTCGCCGATCTCGCGGCTGAACTTGTCCATCACCGGCTGCACCTTCTGCCGCCAGCGGGCCATCTCGGCCTCGCTCACCTCGTTGACGGTCATGGTCTTGCGCAGGTTGTCGATGGCCTGGGCCTCCTTCTGCTGGGTGAGCTTGCGTTCCTCGGTCTTGGCCTCCTGCGCGGCCTCGCGGATCACCTTGCGCTCGTCGGCCGACATGCCGTCCCAGGTCTTCTTGCTCATCATGAAGGGCATGCCTGTATAGACATGCCGGGTGATCGACAGGTACTTCTGCACCTCGGCGAACTTGGCCGACTCGATCACCGCCACCGGGTTGTCCTGGCCGTCGATGGCCTTGGACTCCAGCGCGCCGTACACCTCGCCGAAGGTCATGGGCAGCGGGTTGGCGCCCAGCGTGGTGAACAGGTCGATGAAGATCGGCGAGCTGATGACCCGCATCTTCAGGCCCTGCATGTCCTCGGCGCGTACGATGGGGCGCTTGCTGTTGGTCATGTTGCGGAAGCCCAGGTCCCAGATGCCCAGGCCCACCAGCCCGTGCGCCGACAGGCCGTCCAGCAGCCGCGTGGCCACCGGGCCGTCGGTGATGGCATAGGCCTCCTTCGCGTCGTTGAACAGGAAGGGCAGGTCGAACACCATGAACTGCTTGTCCAGCGAGGCGACGATGCCGGTGGCCATCGAGGTGAAGTCCAGCGTGCCGCCGCGCACGGCGGACAGGTTCTGCGGGTCGCTGCCCAGCACCGCATTGGGGAAGAGGCTCACCTTCATCTTGCCGCCGCTGCGGGCGGCCACGGCATCGGCAAACTTCTGCGCGCCCTGGCCCAGCGGATGGTCCTTGGCCAGGCTGAAGGCAAAGCGCAGGTTGCGCTCCTTGATGTCCTGTGCCTGCGCCATGCCGCTGGCGGCTGCGAAGGCAAGGCCGGCGATGGCCAGGGTGGTCTTGAGGAGGTGGAGGTTCATGGCTTGTCCCCGTTAGGGAAGTGGGTTGGGTTCTTCATGCGCCGAAGCGCACCGCATAGCCCCAGGCGTCCAGCCCGCCCGGGATGGCGTTGAACGACAGGGTGATGCGGCGGCCGCCCGGGTTGGGCGGCACGGAATGCAGCAGGTAGCTGGGAAACAGCAGCAGGTCGCCGGGCGCGGTGGACGGGCTGATCCAGCGGTCGGCATTGAAGGGCGTGGGCGCCACCTCGGCGTGCTCGTTGCGGAACACGAACTCGGTGCCGCCCACCGGCTTGTGGAACACGGTGCGCGCCGCGGGCTCCAGCGGCGTGAGGTACACCACGCCGGAGACGAAGCTGTTGGCATGCTGGTGCATGGCCTGGTGGCCGCCGCCGTCCATCAGGTTCACCCACATCTCCTTGATGGACCAGCCCAGGCGCTGGCCGAACATCAGCGCGCCGATGTCCACGATGCGCGGCGTGATGCGCGCGGCCACCTGCCCCAGCAGCGGGCTGTCGGCCGGGCGCAGCAGGCGGGTGTGGCTGAGCGCGCCGGATGCGGCATTGGGGCTGTCGGCCAGGCCGGCGAAGTGGCGCAGCAGGCCCTGCACCAGTTCGCCCTCCAGCGCGCCGGCCGCGCGCAGCACGGGCGTGGGAAACACGCCGAACACCTCGTCCATCATGCGGGGCCGTTGTTCACAGCACCTGGTCGGGCGACCAGCCGCCGGCCACTGCGCGCTGGCGGATGAAGTCGGAGTCCTTCCGCATCGCCGCGATCATCATGGCCGGGGTGAGGTTGCCGGAAGCGAACTGCGCATGGTCGGCGAAGAAGGCGCTGTTCAGGCTCACCGGGCTGCCGTCCGCGCCGGCGATGCGGTACTCGATCTGCGACTCCACCGCGCCGCTGTAGCCACCCAGCCGCAGCAGCGAATAAAAGGTGGCCCAGTTGATGACGCCGCCGCCGGTGCCGGTGGCGCCGGGCGGCTGCACGCGGCCGATGCTCAGGGCGCCGGTTTCCGGGTCCACCGTGGCGGCCAGGTCCTCCACCGCCACGCACTGGATGTGCGGCATGTTGCGGCGCATCTCCAGCTGCCACATCGTGCCGGGCGCGGCGGTGGCGGTGTGGCCGATGGCCAGGTTGATGCCGATGAGCTGGGGCGAGATGCCCTGCATGGCATAGGCGTAGTCGTACACCGTCACGCCGATGTTGGAGGCATGGGTGTGGGCCACGCCGCACAGGCCGCCGTACTGCGCATTGATGGCGGCCAGCCGGCGGTGGTTGAGCCGCACGCCGTCCAGCAGCGTGGTGATCTGCGCGCCGAAGGTGTTGCTGCCGAAGCCCACCGCGCCCGAGTTGTTGAAGCGGTACTTGCGGATGCCGTGCGCACCGGCCACCGACAGGATCTGGTGCACCGACTGGCTGGCGATCCAGGCGGTGTTGGCCGGGTCGGCCGGCGGCGCGAAGTTCACGCCGATGTGGTCGCACAGCGCGCCGGTGCTGCGGATGCCGCTGAGCATGGCCGGCAGGTGCGTGGCCACGTTGGCCGGGTGCACATGGCCATCGTTGCGCACCGTCAGGTCCACCGCCGCATAACCGGCGGCGCGTGCGGCCTCGCCCACCTTCACGCCGGTGCCGTAGGGGTCGGCCACCTGCTGCGCCTGGGTGCCCACCCACTGCAGGTGGCGCGACCACAGCTGCGTGACCAGCCGCTGGCCCGGCGCGGGCTGGGCCTGGGCCGCCGTGGGCAGCACCAGTTCCTTGGCGGCCAGGGCAGCAGCCGCCGCGGTGGCGCCGGTCAGGAAGTCTCTTCGTTCCATGTCTTTCTCCTCCGGTCAAGCGGTGGTGGTGTGGCGGCGGCGGCGGCGCGCCGTGGCAGCCATGGCGGCCAGGCCGCCCAGCATCAGCGCCCAGGTCGATGCCTCGGGCACGGCGGACACGCTGCCCGCGGCCAGCATCACCGCCGAGTCGCCCACGGTGTCCAGGGTGTCGGCAATGCCGATGGACAGGGTGTTGACCTGCCCGGCGTTGACCGCCATCTCCAGGTTCATCACCACCGTCAGGCCGTCCAGCTCGGTGTCCACGGTGTCGAAGAACGCCGGGTTGTCGCGGTACAGGCCACAGTGGCTGCCGGCGCCCACGCAGTGCACGCTGGAGGCCGAGATGGCCAGCCCGGTGCCGGGCACCAGCGCCTGGTTGACGCCGTTGACGAAGACGCCGAACACGTCGGTGGGAAAGCCGCTGTCCACCAGGTCGTTGTAGTCCTCCGACGCGAAGACGAAGCTCATCGTCAGCCGCGCATGCTGCGGCACGAAGCTGAAGCTGAGCACCGAGGCATTGAAGGTGGGCTCCGATGTCAGCGCACCGAACAGCGCATGGCCGGCCGCCGTGTTGGCGGTGAGGCCGTTGCCCACGCCGGCGGTGTAGGTGCCGGTCTGGTTGGCGGCATCGCCTTCGAAGGCGGCGCTGCTGCCGATGAAGCGGGCGTCGCCGGTGCTCAGCACCACGCCGCTGTCGATGCCCAGGCCGGTGGCGCCGGTGCCGCCGCCGGTGAAGCGGCCGGAGGCGCTGGCCTGGCCGGTGTAGCTCGCCGAGCCGGCCACCACTGACAGCCGGCTCTCGGCGCCCAGCAAGGTGTCCACCAGGGCCGCGGCAGACGCCGCGGAGCCGTCGGCCAGCGGCGTGACCACCGCTGCCGCGCGGGCAGCGGGCAGGCAGGCTGCCATGGCCAGCAGGGCCGCCATGACAGGGCGCAACAGATGGGTCTGCTTCACGCTGCGCTCCTTGCGGTGCTGCCTGCCGCGATGTGCCGGCGCCGCCCGGCCAGGCCGATGCCGGCCAGGCCCAGCGAGAACATCAGCCAGGTGGAGGCCTCGGGCACCGCGCCCATGATGGCCACCGAGCCGAAGGCGCTTGCATCGCCGGTGCCGCTGCCGACGAAGGCCGCGCTCACCTCGCTGGACAGGGTGAGGTCCAGCAGGCTGGTGCTGCCCACGGCGGGCGTGTACGAGAAGCTCCAGGGCCCCTGCACATGGTCCTCGAACAGCGTGATGCCGCCGTTGCTCAGCGACACGAACAGCGTGGTGGCCGCGGTGCCCGAGCCGTTCTCGAAGTCCAGCGTGGTGAAGTCCAGCGACAGGTTCACCGTGCCGCTGCTGATGAACGAGCCGGTGAAACGTGCGCTGGCCACCGCATGGCTGAGGTCGCCCGCCGACACGTCGGCCGAGGTGGTCAGCAGGCCCGGGCCCGCGAACACGCCGGCCGTGGCCACGCTGGTGCTGGCCACCGAGGCCGCCGAGGCGCTGAGCGCTTGCGCGCCCGCCTGCAGGTCGGCCTCGGGCAGGGCGCCCGCGGCCTCGGCGATGGCACTGGCTTCGAACGTCGTGTCGAAGAACGGGATGGCGGCATGCGCGGCACCGCCGAAGGCCAGGCCGGCCAGCAGCGCCGCCAGGGCGCACGGGTGCAGTCGGAGGGAGCGGTTCATGTCGGCCCTCACTTGACGACGCGCACGGTGGCGGTGGAGGTCAGCTTCTTCTGCACGCCCTGGTGCAGCACGTTGGCCGACACGGTGAGCGGCACGGCGCTGCCTTCGGGGATGTTGTTGTCCACCAGCGCCTTGTCGAAGGTGACCACCAGCGTGCGGCCATCGGAGGTGGCCCTGGCGCTCACTGCCGGGAAGGTCTGCATCGTCAGCGGCGTCTTCAACTCCACCTGGCCGTCCAGCGTGTGCCCGGCCGGCAGCTTGAAGGTGGCCGTGACCAGCCCCTGCACGCTGGTGAACACGCCGTTGGCCGGCCGCAGGTTCAGCGTGCCAGGGGTGAACTGCAGCGCACCCGGCTGTTCCTGCGCGGCCAGCGTCACCACCACCTTGCCGGTGGGCCGGGGGTCGGTGCAGTCGTTGTAGTAGTACTCGCCCTCGCGGTCGAACTTGTGCTGGGCGGACTGGCCCGGCTGCAGCTTGAAGTTGAAGCGGCCCTCGAAGTACTGGGTGGCGCAATGAGCCTTCAGGTTGCCGCTGCCGGCCACGCCGAAGGTGGCGTCGCCCGGGTTGGTGAAGGTCACCGTGGTGCCCACCGGCACCGTCAGCGTGGAAGGCACCATCGATGCGGTGGTCACGCTGTCCTTGGTGGCCGTGGCGGTGCCATCGGAGCGTGCGAGGTAGATGGTGTTGGCCGGCAGCCCGGTGGCCGGCGTGTTGTTCACCGGCCGGCGCAGGTTGGCGATGGGCACCGGGGCCGGCGCCTCGCTGCTGCCCGACACCACCACCGGATTGGACCGCGGGCCGGTGGTGTAGACGGCCTTGCCGCCCAGCTTGAAGGCCCACACCGCCGCGCCCTGGCCCTGCTGGGCATAGGGCTGGGTGCCGGCCATCGCGGGCATCGCGATGTACTGCTCGCCGCCCACGGTATAGGTCACCACGCCCGAGGCACTGGGCGCGCCGGTCTGGAAGCGCCACAGCTCCTCGCCGGTCTGCGCATCCAGGCCCATCAGCCAGCCGTCCACGCGGTTGATGAACAGCAGGTCGCTGGCCGTGACCAGCGGATGGTTGCCGTGGGCCACGTCGCCGCCCAGGCCGAAGTGCTTGCGCCACACCGGCAGGTTGGTCGAGGCATCCACCGCCACCACGCCGCCGGTCTGGTAGCCGCCGATCTGGCGCAGGCCGTTGCCACCCTGGAAGGCGCCATGCGCCACCGGGTTGTAGGACATGCCGATGTAGCGCATGTTCAGCTTGGGACTGATCGACACGTTGGACCAGTCGGCCGCGCCGTTCTGGCTGGTCATCGACAGGAACATGCTGTTCTCGTCCCAGTGCGGGTCGTACATGCAGCCTTCGCGCGTGCCCGAGAGGTACTGCGTGTCGTTCTTCAGGTAGTTGTCCGGGTTGAGCACCAGCTTGTACTGCCCGGGCTTCTCCGGATCGGGCTGGGCCTGGTAGCCATTCCAGTTGGGCACCGCGCGGTTGGGCGCGCCGGGGATCTCCGAGCCCAGGTTCTGGTAGACCAGGCACTGTTCCTGGAAGGGCCCGGAAGCCGGGAAGGGCTGCGTGGCGGGCTGGGCCTGGCGGGCATCGGTGGGCACCTGGCGGTACACCACCGGCAGCGCCGGCTTGCCGTTGGTGCGGTCCAGCACGAACTGGTGGCCGGACTTGCTGCCGTAGTAGATGACCTTGCGGGTCTGGCCGCCGATCTGCACGTCGGCCAGGCTGGGCGTGTGTACGTTGTCCATGTCCCAGACGTCGTGCTTGACCGACTGGAAGTGCCACTTGTAGGCACCGGTCTTCATGTCCAGCGCCACCAGCGAGCTGGTGAACAGGTTGTCGCCCGGCCGGTCGCCGCCCCACTGCGCGCCGGTGCAGCTGCGCGGGTTGCCGAACGTGACGTACAGCATGCCCAGCTGGGTGTCGATGGACGGGTGGATCCACGAGGCGCCGCCGCCGTTGAGGTAGCAGTCGTTGGGCGTGTCGTTCGGCGTGTTGCGGGTGGTCCAGGTGTCGCCCGCGTCGAAGGTGTTGCCGTTGACGTCGGTGAACGAGGTGCCGTGCGGGTACGCGCTGTAGAACACCCACTGCACCGCGCCGTCGCTGGCGCGCACCGCGATCATCGCGCCGCGGCCGTTGTCGTTGGTGCCCTGGTACACCATGCCGTCCTGGTAGATGGTGGCCACCTTGGCGATGCCGCCGATGGCGGTGCCGTTGTAGGTGGGGACCACGGCCCATTCCACGGCGCCGGTCTGCTGGTTCAGCGCGACCATGCGCCCGCCTGCGGCGGTGGTGAACACCTTGCCTTCGCCCACGCTCACGCCGCGGTGCTGGCGGTTGCCGCCGTAGCCGTTGGCTTCCACCGAAGGCATCCACTTCCACTTCACCGCGCCGGTGGCGGCATTGAGCGCCATCACGCCGCCGCCCGGGGTGTCGAGGTACATCACGCCGTCCACCACCACCGGGGTGGTCTGCTGGCCGACGTCGCTGCTGCCCGGGCCGGGTGCCGGCTGGGTCACCGGCTCCACGTTGGTGTGCACCACCCAGGCCGGGCCCAGGCTCCTGATGTTGCCCTTGTTGATCTGCGTGAGCGACGAGTAGCCCTGGCTGCCCAGGTTGCCATGCACCAGCGGCCAGTTGCTGCCGGCCGGTGCCAGCGAAGGCGAGGGCGCTGGCTGCGCCAGCACGGCGGCAGCGCCGCATGCGGCCATGGCCATCAGCGCCGCCATGGTGATGTGGCTCAACTTCATCATCGGATGTCTCCTCTTGGCAAGGTGGGGTGCGGTGCGCGTCACGGGCGCTTCCGTCGCGGCGGAGGTTGCCAGAGTTCATTCCGGCGGTTCAAATAATCGTGGTGGCATTCAATTTCTGAAAGCCGTTCCAAGGAGAAGCCGTGAGCGGAGCCCTCGAGAAGACCATCGCCATCCTCGAATACCTGGCCGCGCGGCCCGAAGGCGCGCCGCTGGCTTCCATCGCCACCGACCTCAACCAGCTGCGCAGCGCCTGCCACCGCACGCTGCAGGAGCTCATCGGCTTCGGCTACGTGCGCGCGCTGCCTCAGCGCGGCAGCTATGCGCTCACCAGCAAGCTGGCTTCGCTGGGCCTGAGCTTCCTCAGCAAGTCGGGCGTGGTGGACATCGCCCAGCCGGTGATCAACCGCCTGGCCGAGAAGACGGAGGAGCTGGTGCGGCTGGCCATCGTGGACGGCGAGCGGCTCACGCTGGTGGCCAAGGCGCAGGGCTCGCGCTCGGGCCTGAGGTACGACCCCGACATGGGCATCGAGCTCAACCTGTCGTGCAGCGCCGCCGGCCATGCCTGGCTGATGACGTTGACCGAGGACCAGGCCATGCAGGCCGTGGCCCGCCAGGGCATGGGCGACCGCGCCCGCTTCGGCCCCAATGCACCGCGCAGCATGCGCGCGCTGAACCTGCTGCTGAAGGAGCACCGCAAGCGCGGCTTCAGCATGGTGAACGAGACCTATGCGCCGGGCATGAATTCGATGGCCGCGCCGGTGCAGCGGCGCGGCGAGCCGGCCACCGGCGTGATCGTGGTGGCCGGGCCGTCGGTGCGGCTCACGCCGGCACGCATGGCGCAGTTTGGCCCCGATCTCATGGATGCTGCCGCCGAGCTGTCGGCCGCCGCCAGCGCCTCGCCGCTCATGCAGGCGGCGCACATCGGCACCTGGGGCAACCGCACCGACGGCAGTGCGCCGGCGGTCACCCGGCGGGTGGTGCGCCGCTGAAACCGCAGCCGCGCAGGCCGCGCCTGACTGACACACCCGGTTGCGCCATGCCGGGTTAACCAGCAGCCGCAAACGTTTGCGCAATCGTTTGCGCGCCCTAGACTGAACCGCTTAACGAACCAGAAAAGGAGAGTGCCATGCGGCTTGGATGGATCTGGATGCTGTGCGTCGCCCTGCTGGCCGGCTGCGGCGGCGATGGCGGCGATGACGACGTGCACAAGGTGATCATCGACAGCGACTACAACACCATGAGCGACGATGGGCAGCTGGGCGTGATGGCCGCGCAGCTGCAGGCCGAGGGCCGCATCCGGGTGATGGGGATCAGCGTCGTGTCGGGCAACCAGTGGCTGCGCCAGGGCGTGGCCGATGCATTGAAGTCGATGGAGCGGCTGGGTGCCGGCGCCGCCATCCCGGTGTATGCCGGCGAGAACATGCCGCTGGACCATGACTACGCCGCCGTGCAGGCCGAGCAGGCCGCGGGTGCCGGCGGTGACGGCTACCTGGGCGCCTGGAGCACACCCGAGCCGCAGACCGATGCCGACCTGGTGGCTCCGCCCGACGGCTTTGCCACCCGCACGCAGGTGCAGGCCAAGAGCGCGGTGGACTTCATCGTCGACACCGTCAAGGCGCACCCGCACGAGATCACGCTGCTGGCCATCGGCCCGATGACCAACGTGGCCAAGGCGGTGGCGCGCAACCCGGAGATCGTGCCGCTGATCAAGCAGATCATCTACATGGGCGGCGCGGTGCATGTGCCCGGCAACACCACCCGCACGGCGGAGTTCAACTGGTGGTTCGACCCCGATGCCGCGCAGCAGGTGGTGCGCCTGCCCATCCGGCAGGTGGTGATTCCGCTGGACGTGACCGACACCGTGCTGCTCACCAAGCCGGTGTACGACCGCATTGCCCGCGCACCGCAGCCCACGCTCATCACCCGGCTGTTCCAGCAGCTCAACGGCTATGGCTTCAGCGGCGACAGCGGCTTCGAGAATGACCCCACGTACACCCAGAACATCTGGGACACCCTGGTGCTGGCCTACCTGATCGACCCGCGCTTTGCCACCGAGACACGCGAGGAATACGTGGACGTGATCGCGCGCAAGGGCGACCCGGAAAACGGACGCTCGGTGGGCTACGACGTGCCGCCGGCCGGCGTGCCGCTGCAGAAGATGACGGTGGTCACGCGCTTCGACAACAACCGCTTCTTCGACTTCTATGTCGACCTCTTCACCCGCCCGGTGCCGGTGAAGCTGGACTGAGGACGAGGGGCAGGGCGGCTGGGAATACCGGTTGCCCCGAGTCAGGGCGCATCCATCGCCCGCCATGCCCACCGCCTTCGAGACGCTGTACCTCTTCCTGCTGCTGCCGCTGTGGCTGGCGGCCGGCGTGGCCGACCAGCTGTGCCACCGCATCCAGCGGCTGGAGCACAGCGCCGGGCTGCCCGAAGGCCTGCTGCACCTGCTGATGGCGCTGCAGATGGCGGTGCTGGCCGGCGGCGTGCTGCTGCTGCAGCCCAGCGTCGGCAGCCTGGCATTGATGCTGGCCGCCTGCGTGGCCCATGAGGCCACCACCTGGGTGGACCTGGCCCATGCCGAGCCGCGCCGCCGCGTGCCCTGGTACGAGCAGGCGGTGCATGGCTGGCAGCAGCTGCTGCCCTGGGTGGTGTTCGGCAGCTACCTTGCGCTGGAGGAGGCCACCACGCCGGTACTGGGGCGCAGCGTGTGGGGCTTGCACCTCAAGCAGCCGCTTCTGCCGCTGGCCTGGCTGGCGCCGGTCCTCGCGGGCACGGCCGCGCTGGGGCTGGGACCGGTGGTGGTGGAGGTGTGGCGCTGCTGGCGCGTGCGCCAGCGGCCGCCGCAGCAGGTGCCGATGCCCTGACGGCGGCAGGCGCGGGCCCACGGCCCTTCAGCCCGTGCCGCCCGCTTCCCGCATGGCCTTCGCCAGCGCGGCCTGGCCACTGGCCTGCAGGCCCTGGATCGCACCTTCGCGGTCGGCCGGCTGGTGGTGCTGGTTGAGCTTGAACTTGCCTTGCAGCCGGGTCAGGCGCACCTCGATGCCGACGATGTGCTGCATCAGCGTGGCCAGGTAGTCCGCCGGCGCGTCGGCCATCTTCCACGGCGCAGGCTGCGTGGCCTCGTGCTGGCGGGTCAGGCGGGCCACGACGGCGCGCACGAACTTCTCGTCGTCGCGCACATGCAGCGTGCCATGGGCATGCACCGCCTCGTAGTTCCAGGTGGGCACGTAGCGGTGCGTCTGCTGCTTGCCGGGGTACCAGCTGGGCGAGATGTAGCCCTGCGCGCCGCGGAACACCACCAGCACCTCGGCGCCCTCCGGCACCTGCCGCCACACCGGATTCGCGCGTGCCACATGGGCCAGCAGCGTGCCCTGCGGCCCCTGCCCGGTGTCCAGCAGGAAGGGCAGGTGCTCGGCCTCCAGGCCGTCGCCGCTGCGGTAGGTGAGCATGCCCAGGGCATGCTGCTGGATGAGGCGATGCAGCAGGGCGGCATCCGGCACGGCGAACTGGCTGGGCAGGTACATGGCGCGACTGTGCGCCCGAGCCGGATTCATGGAAACATCCAGTTCCACGCCATTCCACTGGACCAGTTGCCGAGATGCGCCACCCACCGCCCGTGCCACCGCCTGCCCCACCGGGCCTCAGCCGCCGGCTGTACGAGGAACTGCGCGCACGCATCCTGGACGGCACCCATGCCGCGGGTGCGCCGCTGCCGTCCACCCGGGCGCTGGCGGCCGAGCGGGGACTGTCGCGCGGCACCGTGTCGCTGGTGTACGAGCAGCTGGCGGCCGATGGCTTCATCACCACCCGCACCGGCGCCGCCAGCCGGGTGGCGCCGGGCGTGGCGCGCGCGGCATCGGCGCTGCGTGCGCCGGCCGCCCGCGGCCCGGCCGGGCGGTTGTCGGCAGTGGCCCGGCGCATTGCCGCGCTGGACATCCGCGACGCCGGCCCCACCGGCACCCGCGAGATCGACTTCGTCTACGGGCCGCTGGCGGGCGCGGACTTTCCCACCCTGGCCTGGATGAAGGCGCTGCGCGCCACCGAGCGGCAGCGCAGCGCGCGGCTGGAATACGAGGACCCGCGCGGCCACCTGGGCCTGCGGCGCGCGCTGCAGGCGCATTTGAGCCACAGCCGCGGCCTGGCCTGCAGCGTGGAGCAGCTGATGATCGTCAACGGCTCGCAGCAGGCGCTGGACCTGTGCGCGCGCTTGCTGGTGGATGCCGGCGATGGCGTGGTGATGGAGAACCCCGGCTACCGCATGGCCCAGCATGCCTTCGCCGCCTGCGGCGCGCGGCTGCTGCATGTGGACGTGGACGAGCACGGCCTGTGCACCGACCAGCTGGCGGCGCTGGGCCCGGCGCAGCTGGCCTTCGTCACGCCCACGCACCAGTTCCCCCTGGGCGGCTTCCTGCCGATGGCGCGCCGCCGGGCGCTGCTGGCCTGGGCCGCGCGCCGGCATGCCTGGATCATCGAGGACGACTACGACAGCGAGTACCGCTACGGCGTGCGACCGGAGGCCACGCTGCAGTCGCTGGACACCCACGGCCGGGTGATCCACGTGGGCACCTTCTCCAAGACGCTGTCGCCGCAGCTGCGGCTGGGCTACATGGTGCTGCCGGATGGGCTGGTGGATGTCTTCACCGCGGCCCGGCGCGTGGCCGACCGCCATGCCCCGACGGGCGTGCAGGCTGCGCTGGCGCGGCTGCTGGCCGACGGCAGCTACCAGCGCCATGTGCGCCGCATGCGGCGCCTGCAGCAGGCCCGTCAGCGTGCGCTGGTGGAGGCCCTGGCCCGGCATTTGGGCGAGGGCGTGCAGGTGCAGGGTGCGGCCAGCGGGCTGCATCTGGTGGCGTGGTTCACCGGCCTGCCGGCCAGCGCCGAGGGCGCGCTGGTGCAGGCCGCGCGCCAGCAGGACGTGCGGGTGTATCCCATCGGCCCGCTGTTCGATGCCACGGCGCCACGCGCCCGGCGGCGGCCGGCGGGGCTGGTGATGGGGTATGCCCTGCTCGACAGGCCGACGATCGAGGAAGGCGTGCAAAGGCTGGCGGCTTGCGTGGCGCGGCTGATGCCATCCCGGGCGGCTGTCCGCCGCCGCCGGTCGACGCCTGCAGCGCAGGGTCGCGAGCTGCGTCGCAAGGCCGATTGAAAGCGGGCCATGCGGCCTACCTGAGCTGCCGCCCCGTGTTGGAAGCAAAGGCACCGTGGGTCGGCAGATGCCCTCCGCCGGCATGCGCTGCCAGCTCGTCCAGCAGGATGTCCAGCGCCCTTCGATCCAGCGCCCGCAGCGCCTCGGCGCAGGCCGGGTCGTCTTCGGGCAGGAACGACGCGGCGCCGAAGTCGCTGAGCAGGGCGCCGACCTGGCCGTCGACCAGCAGGTTGTGGGCATACAGGTCGCCGTGCATCAGCCCGCGTCCATGCAGGTGCGCCATGGCCGATGCGGCCGCCTGGCCGATGCGGTCGGCCTGGTCGGCCGGCAACCGCAGGCCCGGGGCATACACGTCGCGGCTGCAGCTGCGCATGCTGGGCGGGCCCGCCAGCGGCGCCCAGTGGGCCGCCAGGCGCGGCAGCACCAGGCCCTGCCGGTGCTGCGGATGGTCGGCCAGCACGCCGTGCACGCCCACCAGTGCCGGATGGTCACCGGCGGCCAGCGTGGCGGCCATCTCGCACTGCGGCAGGCCGTCGCTGGTCACCTCGCCCTTGAACAGCTTCACCGCCACCGGGCGCGCCGCAGTGCCAGCACCAGGCTGCCATTGCGCGGCGTGGATCTGGCCCGAGGCGCCTTCGCCCAGCATTTCTTGTAGGGACAACTGCGCCCACGGGATGCGGCGCGCCGGGCTGCGTTCGGCCGCCGCGGCCTGCTCCCGCGCGGCGCTGAAGGGATTGCCCGCATGGGCCAGCCAGGCCAGACGCGGCAGCGCCAGCAGCTCGTCGGGCAGCGCGTCCTGCCGCCGCGCGAAGCGATTGGCCGCCAGCCGCAGCAGCTCCAGCCGCTGAAGCCGGCCGATGCCCGCGGGCAGCCGCGCCAGCCGGTTGCCGGCCAGCATCAGCTTCTGCATGCGGTGGCAGTCCGCCAGGGTGGCGGGCAGCTCGCCAATGCGGTTGTCGGTGAGGATCAGCCAGCGCAGCGTGGGCGCCAGCGCAGCGGCCGGCACCTCGGCGATCTGGTTGGCCTTGAAGCCCAGCGTGTCCAGCGCCGGCAGCCGGCCCAGCACCGCCGGCAGCATGGCGAAGCGGTTGCCCGAGGCGAACAGCGTATGCAGGCGGCGGCATTGCGCCAGGCCGTCGGGCAGCGTGTGCAGCGCATTGCCGGAGACATCCAGCACCTCCAGCGTGTCGGCCAGCGACAGCACCTGCGGCGGCAGCTCGGTCAGTCCGCAGTGGCGCAGGTCCAGGTGGGTGGCGCCTTGCAGCTGGCCGGTGAGCAGGCGGGCGAGTTGGGCGGCGGGGGTGTGGTTCGGCATGGTCGGCGCGCATTGTCGGCCTGCCTTGCGGCCGCCTCACAAGTCCTCGTGGAACCCCGCAGCCCCTGCCCGCCAGTAGGCGGAGATGCGGGCGGCCTCCTTGGGGTGGCCCTTGTCGCGCAGCAGCAGGTCGCGCACGCGGGCCATCAGGGTGGCCTCGCCGCCGGCCCAGGCGAAGCCTTCGCCCGCGGGCAGTGCCAGCGCCTGCAGCGACTGCAGCAGCGCCTCGGGGCTGTCCAGCCACTGCAGGTCGAGCGCCGCGGCGCTGTGCAGTGCGCGGCGGTCGGCGGCCTCCACCTGCAGCCGCACGATGGCGCGCGTGCCGGCGGGCAGTTCCTCCAGCCGGCGGTGGATGGCGGGCAGGGCGGCGGCGTCGCCGGCCAGCAGGTGCCAGTCGCAGTCGGTGGGCACCACCATGGAGCCGCGCGGCCCGCCGATGGTGGCGGCCATGCCCGGCGCGGCCTGCGCGGCCCAGGCCGCGGCTGGGCCGTGGCCATGCAGCGCGAATTCGATGGTGAGTTCGCGCGCCGCGGTGCTGAAGCGCCGCGGCGTGTAGTCGCGCCGCACCGGCTCCGTGCCCGGCGGGCCGTCGAGCATGAACTTCACATGGTCGTCAAAGCCGGCGGAGGCGAAGTCGGCCAGCGACTCGCCGCCGAAGGTGATGCTGGCGAAATGCGGGCTGATGCGCTGCACCCGCAGCACCTGCAGCTCGCGCCGGCGCAGCTCGTGGCGGATGCGCTGGATGCGGCGCTGCGTGGATGCGGGTGCCTCGGTGGCCGTTGCGTGGTCGATGGACATGGTGGCGTGGATTGGTGGACAATGTCATCCATCATGAAGCGCAAAGTTGATTTTGTCAACCAATCGGAGGCCGACGAGGTCTTCGATGCCATCCACGGCCTGATGCACCTGGTGCGCGCGCGCCAGTACCGCGTGCTGCGTGATTCGCCCCATGAGATCACCCACCTGGAGGGCAAGGTGCTGGGCTTCTTCGGCCGCCATCCCGGCGCGATGGCCGGCGACCTGGCCGCGCATTCGGGGCGGGACAAGGCGCAGATCGCGCGGCTGCTGGCCGGGCTGAAGGAGCGCGGCCTGCTGCAGGCCGAGGTGGACGAGGCCGACCGCCGCAAGACGCGGCTGCACCTGAGCGACGCCGGCCGCGAGCTGCTGCGCACCACCCAGCGCAGCCTGCGCGAGGTGACGCAGCGCAGCCTGCAGGGCTTCAGCGCGGAAGAGCGGGCGCAGCTGCTGGCGCTGCTGCGCCGGGTGCGGGGCAACCTCGACGAGGCCGAGGCGCAGGACGCGGCCGGCTAGGAGTCTGCGCGGCAGAAGCCGCGCCGCCTGCTAGCCTGCGGCTTGACGCACGGCTCCCCCGAGCCCCCTCCGAGAG
>NZ_JZUE01000011.1 GCF_000969605.1 Aquincola tertiaricarbonis
CCTGCGCGGCAGCGCCGGCGCAGGCCAGGGCGCCGGCCAGCAGGCAGGCCGCCAGGCGCGCGGTGGGAAGAGCTTGCGGCATCGGTCAGTCTCCGTCGTGGTGCTGTGGGAGGCCAACCTAACCAAGCGCTGCAGCCTGCAACAGGGAAAATTTCCCGGGAATGCGGCTTGCAACCGCGCTGCCCACACCCCTGGGAGCCGTGCCGATGACATCACCCGGCGACAACCGCCTGCACGAGCCCGCTGCCCCGCCTGCGCCTGCCGCCGCGCGGCTCGACCCGCCCGCGGCAACCGGGGTGGAGCGCACCTACGACCGCATGGCCGGCCTGTACGACCTGATGTTCGGCCAGGTGCTGGCGCCCGGCCGCCGCGCGATGTGCAGCGCCGCCGCGGCGCTGCAGCCCGCGCGGCTGCTGGAGGTGGGCGTGGGCACCGGCCTGACGCTGGCCCACTATCCCGCGGCGACGCAGGTGGTGGGCATCGACGTGTCGGCCGACATGCTGGCCCGCGCCCGCCAGCGGGCCGCCGCGCTGCCCGGCCGCCAGGTGGAGCTGCACCGCATCGACGCCGAGCACATGCCGTTCGACGATGCCAGCTTCGACTGCGTCACCGTGCCCTACGTGCTGTCGGTCACGCCCGATCCGGCGCGGCTGGTGCGCGAGATCCGCCGCGTGTGCAAGCCCGACGGCACGGTGCTGGTGGTCAACCATTTCAGCGGCAGCCGCTTCTGGTGGCTGATGGAGCGGGCCGTGCGGTCGCTGGCCGACCACGTGGGCTTCCGCTCCGATTTCCGCTACGACGAGCACATCCTGGCGCATGACTGGCAGGTGCTGTCCGTCAAGCCGGTGAACCTGTTCGGCCTGTCGCGCCTGGTGGTGCTGCGCAATGCCGCGCCCGGGCCCGCGGGTGCCAGGGTGCTGCCGTTCCCTGGCGGCGGACGCGCCGGCCGCGCCCCGTAACAAGGGGCCCCTCCGCGGCGCGGGCTCGCCAGTTGCAAGCCGGGTGGCAAACAACCGGCGGAGGCGGGCATGGGTGGTGCGTTCTGGGGTGGTCTGCTGGCCGCCATGGTGGTGGTGCAGCTGCTGGTGATCTGGTCGATACGCCGCCACCGCGATCCTTCGCTGAAGATCGAATGCGACAGCCCCATCGACGAGTTGATGCCCACGCTGGCCGGCCTGACGCTGGGCACCGCGCTGCCCGGCAACCGCGTGGAGGTGCATGAGAACGGCGCCTTCTTCGACGTGCTGCTGGCGCGCATCGCCGCGGCGCAGAAGTCGGTGCACTTCGAGACCTTCCTATGGAAGGACGGCGTGCTCGGCCGGCGCCTGGCCGCCGCGCTGGCCGAGCGGGCCCGCGCCGGCCTGAAGGTGCGGGTGCTGCTGGATGCGCAGGGCTCCAAGAACGCCGGCAAGGAGGTGGTGGACGCCATGCGCGAGGCGGGCTGCCGCGTCACCTTCTTCCACAAGCGGGCGCTGCGCAACATCGGCGTGTTCAACGACCGCGACCACCGCAAGATCGTCATCCTCGACGGCCGCGAGGCCTTCGTGGGCGGCCACTGCATCGTGGACGACTGGCTGGGCGACGCGGAGGACGGCCAGCACTTCGCCGACGTGAGCCTGCACCTGCACGGCCCCATCGTGCACAGCCTGCAGGGCGCCTTCAGCGAGAACTGGGCCGGCGAGACCGGTGAGCTCTTCGTGGGCGAGGCGGTGTTCCCGCCCCTGCAGCCGGCCGGCGACCTCACCATCCATGCGGTGTACGCCAAGCCGGAGAACTCGTCGCCCGCGGTGAAGATCCTGCATCACACCGCCATCTGCCTGGCGCGCAAGCGGCTGTGGATCCAGAACCCCTACTTCATCCCGGAGCCGGAAGCCATCGACGCCTTCGGCTCGGCCGTCAAGCGCGGCGTGGACGTGCGGGTGCTGATGCCTTCGACCAGCGGCTCCGACAACCCCATGGTGCAGCATGCCGGCCACCGCAACTTCGAGAAGCTGCTGCGCTGCGGCGTGCGGCTGTTCGAGTACCCGCACACGCTGCTGCACCAGAAGATCATGACGGTGGACGGCGCATGGTGCGCCATCGGCTCCAGCAACTTCGACGACCGCAGCTTCGAGATCAACGACGAGATCAGCCTGTCCATCGCCGACCGCGCGCTGGCCGAGCGGCTGGACGCCATCTTCGAGCGCTATGCGCAGCGCGCCGTCGAGATCGACCTCGAGACCTGGACCCGCCGCGGCACCTGGCACAAGCTGAAGGACAACACCTTCTACCTGCTCAACGAGCTGCTGTGAGCCGCGCGCCGGGCCGGGCCGGGCAGAATCGGCCCGCATGAGCCCGCCGTCCCGCCCCGACCCCTCGATCTTCCTGAGCGACGGCGGCGAAGTGGGCAGGCTGATGCGCGGCATGGACTGGGCCGCCCATCCGCTGGGCCCGGTGGCCGGCTGGCCGCCGGCGCTGCGCAGCATGGTGGCCGCCTGCCTCAACTCGCCGATGCTGGGCACGGTGCTGTGGGGGCCGGAGCTGCGCATGCTCTACAACGACGCCTACATCCCGTCGATGGGCGAGCGCCATCCCTGGGCCCTGGGCCGCCCGGTGGCGCAGGTGTGGGGCAGCGCCTGGGAGGCGGTGTCGCCCGCCTTCTTCGAGGTGCTGCGCACCGGCCGCGGCATGCAGCAGCAGCGGGTGCCGCTGCCCATCGAGCGCCATGGCCGCCGGGTGGACACCTGGTGGGATTTCACCGCCACGCCCATCCGCGACGAGAGCGGCGCCATCGTCGGTCTGCTGAACCAGGGCAGCGAGATCACCGACCGCGTGCTGGCCGAGCAGCGGCGCGACGCGGCCGAGGCCGACCTGCGGGCCCTCACGCGGGAGCTGGCGGCGCGGGTGGAGGAGCGCACCCGCGACCGCAATGCGCTGTGGACGCTGTCCTCCGACCTGATGCTGCGCTGCCGCTTCGACGGCGAGATGGTGGCGGTGAACCCGGCCTGGACCGACCTGCTGGGCTGGACGCCGGAGCAGCTCGTCGGCCACTCGGTGTTCGAGCTGATCCACCCCGACGACGTGGCCCCGACGCGCGAAGGGGCGCAGGCCGCCTCGCAGGGGCGGCCGCTGGTCGCGCTGCGCAACCGCTACCGCCACCGCGACGGCAGCTACCGCCACATCGAATGGAACACCCGCTCCGCCGACGGGCTGATCAATGCCGTGGGCCGCAACGTGACCGAGGTGGAGGCCCAGGCGGCCGCGCTGGCGGCTTCGCAGGAGCAGCTGCGCCAGTCGCAGAAGCTGGAGGCCATCGGCCAGCTCACCGGCGGCGTGGCGCACGACTTCAACAACCTGCTGGCCGGCATCACCGGCAGTTTGGAGCTGCTGCGCCGCCGCGTGGCCGAGGGCCGGCTGCAGGACATCGACCGCCTGGTGATCATGGGCCTGGGCGCGGCCCGCCGCGCCGCCGCGCTCACCCACCGCCTGCTGGCCTTCGCACGGCGGCAGACGCTGGCGCCCAAGGCGCTGTCGGTGAACCGGCTGGTGGTGGGCATGGAGGAGCTGGTGCGCCGCGCGCTGGGCCCCGGCATCACGCTGCGGGTGGTGCTGGGCCCCGAGCTGTGGACCACGCTGGCCGACCCGCACCAGGTGGAGAACGCGCTGCTCAACCTGTGCATCAACGCGCGCGACGCGATGCCCGGCGGCGGCACGCTGACCATCACCACGGCCAACCGCCACGTGCTGCCGGGCGAGCCGTCGGGCGCCGACGTGGCACCGGGCGCCTATGTGTGCCTGAGCGTGGCGGACGACGGCATGGGCATGCCGCCGGACGTGGTGGCCCGTGCCTTCGAGCCCTTCTTCACCACCAAGCCGATGGGCATGGGCACCGGCCTGGGCCTGTCGATGATCTACGGCTTCGCCAAGCAGTCGGGCGGCGGCGTGGAGATCCGCTCCAGCGTGGGCCAGGGCACCCGCGTGTGCCTGTACCTGCCGCGGCACGAGGGCCTGGCCGCCGAAGATCCGGCGCCCGCCGAGGCGCAGCCGATGCCGCGCGCCCGCGGCAGCCGCACGGTGCTGGTGGTGGACGATGACGCCCCGGTGCGCGGCCTGGTGGCCGAGGTGGTGGAGGAGATGGGCTACCACGTGCTGCAGGCGCCCGAGGCCGCCGCCGCCCTGCAGCTGCTGCGTTCCGACGCCGCCATCCACCTGATGGTGACCGACGTGGGCCTGCCCGGCGGCATGAACGGCCGCGAGCTGGCCGATGCCGCGCAGGCGCTGCGGCCGGCATTGAAGGTGCTGTTCATCACCGGTTATGCCGAGAACGCGGTGTTCGGCGGCCTGCAGCCGCAGCCGGGCCTGCAGGTGCTGACCAAGCCCTTCGAGCTGGCGGCGCTGGCCGCGCAGGTGGACGGCCTGATAGCCGGCGCCAGCTGAGGCCGCGGCCTCAGGGCAGGAAGCGGTAGCCGATGCCGGCCTCAGTGACGAGGTGGGCCGGCATCGACGGATCGGCCTCCACCTTCTTGCGCAGGTTGGCCATGTGCACCCGGACATAGTGGGTGTCCTGCGCATGGCCGGGGCCCCACACGGCCTTGAGCAGCTGCTGGTGCGTCAGCACGCGGTCGGGCTGGGTGGCCAGCAGCGTCAGCAGCTTGTATTCGATGGGCGTGAGGTGCAGCGCCTGGCCCTCTCGCTGCACCGTGCGGCGCGCCAGGTCGATGCTCACCGCGCCGAAGGCGATGGTGGTGGCGCCCTCGGCCGTCTGCCGGTAGTGGCGGCGCAGCTGGGCCCGCACGCGCGCCAGCAGTTCGCCCGCGCCGAAGGGCTTGGCCAGGTAGTCGTCGGCGCCGGCATCCAGCGCGGCGATCTTGTCGGCCTCGGCGCTGCGGGCCGACAGCACGATGATGGGCAGCGCCGACCAGCCGCGCAGCGCCTGGATCAGCGCCACGCCGTCGCCATCGGGCAGGCCCAGGTCCAGCACCAGCAGGTCGGGCCGCCGGGTGGCGGCCTCGATGCGGCCGCGCTCGATGGTGTCGGCCTCGAACACCTCGTGGCCTTCGCCTTCCAGCACCAGGCGCACCACGCGGCGGATCTCGGCCTCGTCCTCCACGACCAGGATGCGGGGGCGGGGCGCTTGTTCGGCGGTGGTCATGGCGTGGTGGTGTCGGAGGGGGAGGCCAGCGCGGCATCGCGGCCGTCGTCCTGCGGCGGCTGGCCCAGCGGCAGGCGGATGGTGAAGCGGGCGCCCCGGGCGTCCGGCCCGGTGCCGGGCCGGGCACCGGCGTGGATGCTGCCGCCATGCGCCTGCACGATGGCACGGCACAGCGCCAGGCCCAGGCCCACGCCGGGGGTGGCGCTTTCCTTGCTGCCACGCTCGAACTTCTCGAACAGCTGTTCCTCGCGGCCGGCGGGCAGGCCGGGGCCGTGGTCGTCCACGGTGATCTCCAGCCGGCCGTCGGCCAGCCGGGCGCCGATCTCGATGGCGCTGCCGGCGGGCGTGTACTTGGCCGCGTTCTCCAGCAGGTTGGCCAGCACGCGCTCGAACAGCACCGCATCCAGCAGCACCAGCGGCAGCCCCTCGGCCAGCTTCACGGCCAGGGGCCGGCCGGCCAGCAGCGGCGCGCAGCCGGCCAGCGCCGCGCCCACCACTTCCTCCAGCGGCTGCCAGGCGCGATTGAGCTGCACCGCGCCGGCCTGCAGCCGGGCCATGTCCAGCAGGTTGTTGACCAGCGCGCCCATGCGCAGCGCCGACTGGCGGATGGCCTGGGTGATCTCCGCCTGCACCGAGGGCGGCTGCGGCGGCTGCAGCGCCAGCGCATCGGCCAGGCCCACCAGGGCCGACAGCGGCGTGCGCAGGTCGTGCGAGATGGCCGACAGCAACGAGTTGCGCAGCCGCTCCGATTCGATCTGCACCGTGCTGGCCTGCGCCACGTCGATGTAGTGGATGCGCTCCAGCGAGATGGCCAGCAGCGAGGCGCAGGTCTCCAGCAGCCGGCGCTGCTCCGGCCCCGGCGGATGCGGGCTGGGCGTGTGCACCGCCAGCACGCCGCGCACGCGCATCGGCGCCTTCAGCGGCAGCACCAGGCAGGCGCTGGCGGGCAGGGTGTCGGTGCCGCGGCCGGCCGGGCTGGCGCGGTCGAAGGCCCATTGCGCCACGCCCGCATCCACCTGCGCGGTGGCGCCGGGCAGCACCACCAGGCGGTCGTCGGCATCGGCGGCCAGCACCGCCGAGCCGGCATCGAACTCGGCCTTCAGGAAGCGCGCCCCGATCTCGGCCACCTGCTCCGGCAGCAGCGCGGCGGAGAGGTCGCGCGCCATCTCGTACAGGCCGCGCACCCGGTGCTCGCGCTGGCGGGCCGCCTCGGCCTGCGCCTTCAGCCCGGCGGTGAGCTGCCCGATCACCAGCGCCACCACCAGCATCACCCCGAAGGTGACCAGGTACTGCACGTCGCTCACCGCGAAGGAGAAGCGCGGCGAGACGAACAGCAGGTCGAACAGGCCCACGCCCACCACCGCGGCCACCACCGCCGGCCCGCGGCCCCAGCGCAGCGCCACGCCCACCACCACCAGCAGGAACAGCATCACGATGTTGCTCAGTTCCAGCCGGCCCAGCAGCGGCGTGGCCAGCAGCGCGGTGAGGGCGCAGGCCGCCACCGCGGCCGCATGGCCGCGCCAGCGCAGCGGTGCCGCCGGTGCGGCGCCCCAGGGGCTGGACGGCATCGCGGCCGGGGCGGGCAGTGCGGGCCCGGCCACCTGCAGCAGCTCCAGTTCCTGGCCCAGCGCGGCCAGGCGGGCGGCCAGCGGCGGCTGCCAGGGCCAGTGCCGCCGCGCCGGCCGGCCCAGCACCAGGCGCACCAAGTTGTGCTCCCGGGCATGACGCACCAGCGCGGGCGCGGCCTCGGGTGCGGTGAGGGTCGTGGTGCTGGCCGCGCCCAACTCGTCGGCCAGCCGCAGCACGCGCAGCACCTGCTGGCGGCGGGCTTCCGGCAGCGCCTGCACCGCGGGCGTTTCCACGTGCACCGCATGCCAGGGCACATCCATCTGCGCGGCCTGGCGGGCACAGCTGCGCACCACGGCCTCGGCCTGCGGGCCGGTGCCCACGCAGGCCAGCAGCGCCGGGCGGTTGGGCCACACGGCAGGGCCCGCCTCGCTGCGGCGCCAGGCCTGCATCTGGCCGTCCACGCGGTCGGCGGCGCGGCGCAACGTCAGCTCGCGCAGCGCCAGCAGGTTGCCCTTGCGGAAGAAGTGGGCGGCCGCGCGCTCGGCCTGGGGCGGCAGGTACACCTTGCCGGCCTTCAGGCGCGCCAGCAGCTCGTCGGGCGGCAGGTCGACCACCACCACTTCGTCCGCCTGGTCGAACAGGCGGTCGGGCACCGTCTCGCGCACCCGCACGCCGGTGATGCCGCCGACGATGTCGTTCAGGCTTTCCAGGTGCTGCACGTTCATCGTGGTCCACACGTGCACGCCGGCGGCCAGCAGCTCCTCCACGTCCTGCCAGCGCTTGGGATGGCGGGCACCGGGCGCATTGCTGTGGGCCAGCTCGTCCAGCAGCAGCAGCGCGCCCGGATGCCGGGCGGCGAAGGCCAATGCCGCATCGAGGTCGAACTCGGCCAGCGTGCGGCCGCGGTGGGCCACGGCCTGCAGCGGCAGGCGCGGCAGGCCCTGCAGCAGCGCCTCGGTCTCGGCGCGGCCATGGGTCTCGGCCAGGCCCACCTGCAGCGGCATGCCTTGCGCCAGCGCGGCGTGGGCGGCCTGCAGCATGGCGCAGGTCTTGCCGACGCCTGCCGAGGCGCCGAAGAAGATCTTCAGCCGGCCGCGGCGGGCGCCGGCCTCCTCGCGCTGCACCCGGGCCAGCAGGGCATCGGGATCGGGGCGCTGCGGGTCACCGGCACGGCTCATCGGGCGGTGGTGTTGCGCATGCTCATGGCGCCATGTTCCCACGCACGGGCCGCCCGCCTCAGCGGCGCGCCAGTTCGTCCAGCGCCAGGTTCAGCGCCAGCACGTTCACCCGCGGCTCGCCCAGGAAGCCGAGCACCCGGCCCTGGGTGTGGGCCTGCACCAGGGCCTGCACCTGCGCCAGCGGCACGCCGCGCAGCCGCGCCACGCGCGGCGCCTGGTAACCGGCCGCGGCGGGGCTGATGTGCGGGTCCAGCCCGCTGGCGGAGGCGGTCACCAGGTCCACCGGCACCGGCTGCGTGTTGCCGGGATCGGCCGCGCGCAGCGCTGCGATGCGAGCCTGCACCGCCTCGCGCAGCGCCGGGTTCAGCGGGCCCAGGTTGGAGCCGCCGGATGCGCCGCCGTTGTAGGGCTGCGGCGCGGTGGCCGATGGCCGGCCCCAGAACTGCGCCGGACTGGCGAAGTGCTGCCCGACCAGCGCCGCGCCGACGACGCGGCCATCGCGCTGCACCAGGCTGCCTGCGGCCTGCGCCGGAAAGGCCGCCTGTGCCACGCCGGTGACGGCCAGCGGATAGACGATGCCGGTGACGAGCGACAGCACGAGGAACAGCACCAGCGCAGGCCGCAGCAGGCCGGGGGTGGAGAGGGAAGTCTGGTTCATGGCAAGAGGAGGTGAGGGGTTCAGGCCAGGCCGGCGGCTGCGATCAGCAGGTCGATGGCCTTGATGCCGATGAAGGGCACGACGACGCCGCCCAGGCCGTAGATGGCCAGGTTGCGCCGCAGCAGCGCGGCCGCGCCCACCGCCCGGTAGGCCACGCCGCGCAGCGCCAGCGGAATCAGCACCACGATCACCAGCGCGTTGAACACCACCGCCGACAGGATGGCCGACGACGGGCTGGCCAGCTGCATCACGTTGAGTGCCGACAGCTGCGGCCAGGTGCCCACGAAGGCGGCCGGCACGATGGCGAAGTACTTGGCCAGGTCGTTGGCGATGCTGAAGGTGGTGAGCGCGCCGCGGGTCATCAGCATCTGCTTGCCCGTCTCCACGATCTCGATCAGCTTGGTGGGATTGCTGTCCAGGTCCACCATGTTGCCGGCCTCCTTGGCGGCCTGGGTGCCGGTGTTCATCGCCACCGCCACGTCGGCCTGGGCCAGGGCCGGCGCATCGTTGGTGCCGTCGCCGGTCATGGCCACCAGCCGACCGGCGGCCTGGTGCTCGCGGATCAGCGCCAGCTTGGCCTCGGGCGTGGCCTCGGCCAGGAAGTCGTCCACGCCGGCCTCGGCCGCGATGGCGGCGGCGGTCAGGCGGTTGTCGCCGGTCACCATCACGGTCTGGATGCCCATGCGGCGCAGCTCGGCAAAGCGCTCCTTGATGCCGCCCTTGACCACGTCCTTCAGCTCCACCAGGCCCAGCACGCGGGCGCCCTCGGCCACCACCAGCGGCGTGCTGCCGCGGCGCGAGACCTCGTCCACCGCGGCCTGCAGCGCCGGCGGAAAGCTGCCGCCCAGCGATTCGACATGGCGGCGCACCGCGTCGGCCGCGCCCTTGCGCAAGCTGCGTGGCGCCAGGCCGGCGCCCGCGGGCAGGTCCACGCCGCTCATGCGGGTCTGCGCGGTGAAGTGCACGAAGCTGGCGCCCTGCGCCGCGCCGTCGTGCTCGCGCAGGCCGTGCTGCTGCCGGGCCAGCACCACGATGCTGCGGCCCTCGGGCGTCTCGTCGGCCAGCGAGGCCAGCTGCGCCGCCTCGGCCAGCGCAGCCACCGTGACGCCCGTTGAGGGAATGAACTGGTGCGCCTGGCGGTTGCCCAGCGTGATGGTGCCGGTCTTGTCCAGCAGCAGCACGTCCACGTCGCCGGCGGCCTCGACCGCGCGGCCGGAAGTGGCGATGACGTTGGCCTGCAGCATGCGGCTCATGCCGGCCACGCCGATGGCGCCGAGCAGGCCCGCGATGGTGGTGGGGATCAGGCACACCAGCAGCGCCACCAGCACCACCAGGCCCACCGGCTGGCCGCCGCCGCCCGACACCGCCACGCCGAAGAGCGAGAACGGCAGCAGCGTGGCCACCACGCCCAGGAACACCAGCGTCAGCGCCACCAGCAGGATGGTGAGCGCGATCTCGTTGGGCGTCTTCTGCCGGCTGGCGTTCTCCACCATCGCGATCATGCGGTCGACGAAGGTCTCGCCCGGGTTGACCGTGACGCGCACCACCACCCAGTCGGACAGCACCCGCGTGCCGCCGGTGACGGCGCTGAAGTCGCCGCCCGACTCGCGGATCACCGGGGCCGATTCGCCGGTGATGGCGCTCTCGTCCACCGAGGCCACGCCGTCGATCACCTCGCCGTCGGCGGGCACCGTCTCGCCGGCTTCCACCAGCACCACGTCGCCCTGGCGCAGCTGGTCGGCCTCCAGCGGATGCCACTGCATCGCCTCGCGCGGCGTGGTGCTGCGCCGCCAGTCGCCCTGCAGGCGCTTGGCCCAGGTGGTCTTCTTCAGCCCGCGCAGGCTGGCGGCCTGGGCCTTGCTGCGGCCTTCGGCCAGCGCCTCCGCGAAGTTGGCGAACAGCACGGTGAACCACAGCCACAGCGCCACCGCGGCGGTGAAGGCCGCGGGCTCGGCGATGGCCAGCGCGGTGGTGAAGGCGCTGCCCACGTACACCACGAACATGACGGGGTTGCGCCACTGCACGCGCGGGTCCAGCTTGCGCAGCGCCTCCAGCAGGGCCGGCCGCAGCAGCACCGGATCGAACAGGGTGGGTTGGGTCTTGCGACTCATCGACAGGTCCTTCACCGTGCCGGCAGCAGCAGCTGCTCGGCCACCGGGCCGAGTGCCAGTGCCGGCACGTAGTTGAGCAGCCCGACCAGCAGCACCGTGCCGATCAGCAGCACGACGAACAGCGGGCCATGCGTGGGCAGCGTGCCCTCGCCGGCAGCGATGCGCTTCTTGGCCGCCAGCGCGCCGGCCATGGCCAGCACCGGCAGCAGCACGCCGAAGCGGCCCAGCCACATGGCCACGGCCAGCAGCACGTTGTAGAAGGGCGTGTTGGCCGACAGGCCGGCGAAGGCGCTGCCGTTGTTGTTGGCGGCCGAGCTCAGCGCGTACAGCACCTCGGTGAAGCCGTGCGGGCCGGGATTGAGCACGCCGGCGCGGCCGGCGTCGGTGAGCACGGCCAGCGCGGTGCCGGCCAGCACCAGCAGCGGCGGCACCAGGATGGCGATGGAGACCATCTTCATCTCGTGCGCCTCGATCTTCTTGCCCAGGTATTCCGGCGTGCGGCCGATCATCAGGCCGGCAATGAACACCGCCATCACCGCGAACAGCAGCATGCCGTACAGGCCCGAGCCCACGCCGCCGAACACCACCTCGCCCAGCTGCATCAGCAGCAGCGGCACCGCGCCGCCCAGCGGCGTGAAGCTGTCGTGCATGGCATTGACCGCACCGCAGCTGGCCGCGGTGGTGATGGCTGCGAACAGCGTGGAGGCCTGGATGCCGAAGCGCAGCTCCTTGCCTTCCATGTTGCCGCCGGCCTGGGTGGTGCTGGCGGCATCGTCCACGCCCAGGCCGGCCAGCACCGGGTTGCCCTGCTGCTCGAAGGCGGTGGTGGCCACCACCGCCAGCACCAGCAGCAGGGTCATCGCGGCCAGCACCGCCCAGCCCTGGCGCAGGTCGCCCACCATGCGGCCGAACACGAAGCACAACGCCGCCGGGATGGCCAGGATGGCCAGCATCTGCACGAAGTTGGTCAGCGCGTCCGGGTTCTCGTAGGGATGGGCCGAGTTGGCATTGAAGAAGCCGCCGCCATTGGTGCCCAGCATCTTGATGGCGAGCTGGGAGGCCACCGGCCCGCCCGCCAGCACCTGCGGCGGCCCGCCGGCCAGCGGCTGCTGCACCACGGCATCGGCCGCCAGGTGCTGCACCACGCCCTGGCCGGCCATGAACAGCGCCAGCACGAACGACAGCGGCAGCAGCACCCACAGCGTGGCGCGGGTGAGGTCCACCCACACGTTGCCGATGCCGCCGGCACCATGGCGCGCAAAGCCGCGCACCAGCGCCACCACCACCACGATGCCGGTGGCCGCGGACAGGAAGTTCTGCACCGCCAGGCCGGCCATCTGGGTGAGGTGGCTCATCGTGGTCTCGCCACCGTAGCCCTGCCAGTTGGTGTTGGTGACGAAGCTGATGGCGGTGTTGAAGGCCGAGTCGGGCGACACCGCCGACAGGCCTTGCGGATTGAACGGCAGCCCGCCTTGCAGGCGCTGCAGCGCATACACCGCCAGCACGCCCAGGCCGTTGAACACCAGCAGGCCGGTGGCGTAGGGCAGCCAGCCGGTTTCCTGCCCGGGCTGCACGCCGGCCAGGCGGAACAGCGGGGCCTCCAGCCGCCGGCCCATGGCAAAGCGGCCGGCCATCACCGCATCGATCATGCGGCCCAGCGGCCAGGCCACGGCCAGCAGGGCGGCGAGGAAGGCGGCCAGTTGCAACCAGGCGGCGCCGCTCATGAGAATTTCTCCGGCCGCAGCAGGGCGGCCACCAGCACGACCAGCAGGCCGGCCGCCAGCGCGGCGGCCACCCAATACCACAGCATGTTCATGGCCGCTGCACCTGCGGCGGCTGCAGCGCCTGGCAGCCATGCGCCAGGGCCAGCATGGCCAGCCAGAGGGCGGCGGCCAGTGCGAGATAGACAAGGTCCATGAGGTCCTCCTTAGAGGAAGACGATGCTAGGCAGCAGGGTGTCAAGACGGTGGCAAGAAGCGGGGGGTGGGTGTCAAGAACGCATCAAGAGGGTGGTGCCTGCTTGTCTAGACAGGTTCTGGCCTGGTTCGCCGTGTGGTGGCTTGCTGCGGGCGGCTTGCGCAGGGCCGTGCGGGCAGGCCCGGGGGCTTAGCTTCCGCGGTCCGTGCTGCGCACGGACTGCCCCGCGCGGCGGCCGAACAAGAACAGCACCGACAGCCGCGGCACAAGCATCCGCCTGACCTAGAGCGCACCGTCCAGCACAAGGCAGCCGAACAAGACACTTCCGACGGCTTACCCGGCAGGAAGGTCAACACTTGCCATTCCCACCCGAGACCCCAAGTGCACCAGATGTCTACCGTCCTGTCCGTCCTCGACCTCGCCCCCATCACCGAAGGCAGCGACGCCGCTGCCTCCTTCCGCCACTCGCTCGCGCTGGCCCAGCATGCCGAAGGGCTGGGCTATCGGCGCTACTGGCTGGCCGAGCACCACGGCATGCCCGGCATCGCCAGCGCGGCCACGGCCGTGCTCATCGGGCACATCGCCGGGGGCACCCAGCGCATCCGGGTGGGGGCGGGCGGCATCATGTTGCCCAACCATTCGCCGCTGGTCATCGCTGAACAGTTCGGCACGCTGGAGGCGCTGTATCCGGGCCGCATCGACCTGGGCCTGGGCCGCGCGCCGGGATCGGACCAGGCCACCTCGCGGGCGCTGCGCCGCGACCTGGCGACCGATCCCGATGCGTTCCCGCAGGATGTGCTGGAACTGATCGACCTGATGTCCGACGAGCCGCAGCAGACCGTGCGCGCCGTGCCCGGGCGGGGCAGCAAGGTGCCGGTGTGGATCCTCGGCTCCAGCCTGTTCGGCGCGCGGCTGGCCGCGATGCTGGGGCTGCCGTATGCGTTCGCCTCGCACTTCGCGCCGGCGCAGATGATGCAGGCCATCGAGGTGTACCGCAGCGGCTTCCGGCCGTCGGAGCACCTGGACAAGCCGCATGTGATGCTCGGCTTCAATGTGTTCGCCGCCGACACCGACGAGCAGGCCCAGCTGCTGGCCACCTCCATGCAGCAGGCCTTCGTCAACCTGCGCACCGGCCGTGCGGGCCGGCTGCAGCCGCCGGTGCCGGGCTACCTGGAATCGCTGCCGCCGCCGCTGCGCGCCATGCTGGACGACGTGCTGTCGTGCAGCGCCATCGGCTCGCCGCAGACGGTGCAGCGCCAGCTGCAGGCCTTCATCCAGCGCACCCAGGCCGACGAGCTGATGGTCACCTGCCAGATGTTCGACCCGGCCGCGCGCCTGCATTCGTACACGCTGGCCATGCAGGCCATGCAGGCCATGCAGCCGATGCAGGCCGCCTGAGCCGGCGGCGGCGGGCCGGCTACCAGCGCGTGCCCGGTCCCACCACGATGCGGTCGGGGTCGTCGCTGCGGCTGCTGAACACCGCCTCGCCGCCCAGCGCGTTCTGCAGCAGCGCGCCCCAGTTGCCATGGGCTTGCTGACGCTCCAGCGCGGCTTCGCGGGCCTGCACCAGCTGCTGGAACCCGCGCGAATCGTCGCCGCCCACGCGGTCGGTGGCACGGGCCGGTGCGGTGCCCATGTGCACCGCGATGCGCCGGCAGATGGCGCCGTACATCTGGGCGATGCGTGACGGCGTGAGCTGCCGCGAGGCGGCCAGCTGGCCGGGCGTCATGCCCACGCCCAGGTAGGCGTCGATCACCTGGCGGTCGCCCTCCGGCAGCGCCGCGAAGATCGCCTCCAGCCGCTGCATCAGCAGCCCGGTGTCCACCCGCGCCTCCACTTCCTCCTGCGGCGTGGCCGGTTCGCGGTGGGTGCGCATGGGGGCGTCGTCGCCGGGGTCGGTGGGCGTCAGGCTCTCGGTGCGGGCCATGGCGGCCGACTGGTCGAGCTGCGCCACCTCTTCCACCGTCAACCCGCAGGTCTCGCCCACCTCGGCCATCGTGGCCGGGCGGCCATGCAGCGCCAGCCAGCGTTCACGCGCGATGTCCACCGCCTTGATCTTGCGACGCTCGGCCCGCGGCAGCACGTCCATCGCACGCAGCTCGTCGATCATCGCGCCGCGCACGCGGGAGCGGGCATAGCGCACGAAGGCCTCCCGCGCTTCCTCCGTCTCGTGGCTGCCGCCGAACTCGAAGGACAGTGCGGCCTGCGCCACCGCAATCAAGCCGGCCTGGATCAGGTCGGCCCGTTCCACGTTCGAGGGCAGCTTGCGCGCCAGCGTGGCCGCTTCCTGGCGCACCCACGAGGTGTTGCGGGCGATCAGGGAGGACGGCACGCCGTGCATCGAGATCATGGTGGTCCTTGCGACATGCCTTCTGTTGGCAATCGCCGTTCCGGCATGTGGCGGCATGCAGGACGCTGCCGACAGCCCTCCACGGCCGCCGCCGATGGCCCGCGCCCACCGCCTGGGCAGACTGGCGTCATGAGAACGAGCAGTCTTGCAGCCGCCGCCCTGCTGGCCCTGGCGGCCGCGGCCGGCGCGGCCACGCCAGCGCCGCTGGCACAGCGCCACGAGGCGCTGCGCGCCGAGCTGGAACGCAGCCCCTTCGGCCGGCCGCTGCTGCTGCAGGCCAGCGCCCGCGATGACGCACCCAGCGGCGAGGTGCTGGCGGTGCTGCAGCAGCCTTTCGCGCGCGTGGCGCGCACGCTGGGCCAGCCCGAAGGCTGGTGCGCCCTCATGCTGCTGCAGACCAACGTGAAGGCCTGCAGCGTGCAGGGCGAGGCGCCGCGCCGGCAGCTGGTGGTGGCGGTGGCGCGCCGCCATACCGACAGCGTGGACCAGGCCGAGCGCATCACCTTCGAGCACCGCACCGAGGCCGCCGACGGCCAGCGCCTGGCCATGGCGCTGGTGGCCGACCAGGGGCCGGTGGGCACCGCCGACTATGCGCTGCGCTTCGAGGCCGTGCCGCTGCCCGACGACCGCACCGTGGTGCAGCTCACCTATGCCTACCGCCCGGGCCTGATGGCCCGCATGGCCACCTCCGCCTACCTGTCGACCGCCGGTCGCAACAAGGTGGGCTTCACCGTCACCGGCCAGGACGAGCAGGGCCGGCCGCAGCGGGTGGGCGGCATCCAGGGCATCGCCGAGCGCAACACCATGCGCTACTTCCTGGCGATGGAAGCCGTGCTGCGCACCGCCGACCTGCCGCCCGACCAGCGGCTGGAACGCCGGCTGCAGGGCTTCCATGCGGCGCTGGAGCGCCATCCGCAGCAGTTGCATGAGCTGACGCTGCAGGAGTACCTGGCGCTCAAGCGCCGGGAGCTGGGTGAAGGCGCAGCCTCCTAGGCAGCCAACCTGAGCTCCGGCAGCACCCGCGCCCAGCGCTCCAGCTCGGCCAGCATGCCGTGGCATGCGGTGGCCGCATCGGCACTCGCGGCCAGCTCGCCGTCCTTCAGCTGCTGCGCGATGCCGGGAAAGGCGACCGCCTCCAGCATCGGCACCATCTTGAAGGTGGTGAGCACCTGCCGCGCCAGCTGCACCGCGCGCACGCCGCCACCGGCGCCGCCGTAGCTGACGAAGCCGGCCGGCTTGTACTGCCACTCGTTGACCAGGAAGGTCATCGCATTCAGCCAGGCCGAGGGCGGCGCGTAGTTGTACTCGGGCATCACGAACACGAAGGCATCGGCCGCGGCCACGCTGCGGCTCCAGCGCCGGGTGTGCTCATGCTGGTAGCGGCCGGTGCGCGGATGCTCCGGCTCGTCGAACACCGGCAGGCCGAAGTCGGCCAGCTCCAGCAGCTGCGCATCGAAGCCGCCGTGCGCCTGGGCCACGCCGTGCGCCCAGCGGCCCACCGCGCTGCCCACGCGGCCCGGCCGGGTGCTGCACACGATGGTCTGCAGCACCGGCTTCATGCGGACGGCCCCGGTGCCAGCCGGAAGTCGTAGTGCGCCGACCAGTACGGTTTGCGCATCGGCCGGCCGTCCACCGCGGTGCCGGGCTCATGCTGCTCGAAGGGCACGATCAGGCTGTCACGCACGCCAAACACCACGTCGGTGTCGATGTAGGGGCTGTCGGCCACGAAGAGGTGGGTGGTCACCGGCACATGGCCTTCGGCCGACACCATCATGTGGATGTGGCCCGGCCGGTTGGGGTCGCGGCCCATGCGCTCGATCATGCGGCCCACCGGGCCGTCCATCGGGATCGGGTAGTAGCTCGGCCGGATCGACCAGAACCAGAAGCGGCCCTGGTCGTCGGTGCGGAAGCGGCCGCGTGCGCGCATCTCGGTGTTGTCGGCCATCTGCATGTCGTAGTTGCCTTCGCCGTCGCCGGACCATACGTCCAGCAGCGCGCCGGCCAGCGGCCGGCCGTCGGTGTCGGTCACGCGGCCGGTGTACAGCGCGGGCTCGCCGGGCACGCCTTCGCCGATGTCGAAGCCCAGCGGCCGGTCGGGCGCACCCTCCCAGTAGTAGGGGCCCTGCACCGTGGCCTCCGTGGCCGGCGTGGCGCCCTGGGCGCCGCCGCTGGCGCGGGCCTGCGCCAGCGCCACCACCAGCATCGACAGGCCCAGCGTGTCCGACAGCAGGATGAATTCCTGCCGCTTGTCGGTGCACTGCTGGCCGGCGGCGGTGAGGAACTGGATGGCCTGCATCCATTCCTCGCCCGTCAGGTCCACCTCGCGCGCGAAGTCGTGCAGATGGGTCACCAGTGCGGTCATCAACTGCTTGAAGCGGGCATCGGTGCAGCCGGCCAGGCGGCCCAGCACCTCGTCGGTCAGGCTGTGGACGGCATCGGATGCGTCGGCCATGGCATGTCTCCTGGAGTTGTGGGACGCACCATATCCATTGACCTCCCCGCGCAGAAGTGAAGTTTTTCGATAAATTGCATTCACCGCATCGATTGCCCGACGGGCGCCCGCCATGGAACTGCGACACCTGCGCTACTTCACCGCGCTGGCCGAGTGCCTGAACTTCACCCGTGCCGCCGAGCGGGTGCACGTCACCCAGTCCACGCTGTCGCACCAGATCAAGCAGCTGGAGGACGAGCTGGGCCACGAGCTGTTCGACCGCATCGGACGCCGCGTGCTGCTGACGGAGGCGGGCGAGACCTTCCTCGGCTATGCCTCCAAGGCGCTGCGCGAGGTGGACCAGGGCCTGGGCGAGCTCAAGCGCTCGGCCGGCGCGCTGTCGGGCGAGGTGCGCATCGGCGCCACGCACACCTTCAACCTGGGCTTCGTGCCGGAATGCCTGGCCGCCTTCCTGGCCCGCCATCCCACGGTGAAGATCAGCGTGGACGAGCTGTCGGCCGATGCCATCGCGCAGCGGCTCCTGGAAGGCACGCTGGACGTCGGCATCGCCTACCAGCCCACCGACGCCGGCCTGCTGTGGTTCGAGCCGCTCTACAACGAGGAGATGGTGCTGGTGGTGGGCGCCGCCCATGCGCTGGCCGGCCGCCGCCGCGTGCGCATGGTGGAGCTGCACAAGCAGCCGCTGGTGATGCTGCCGCGGGTGTTCACCACCCGCGTGATGCTGGATGCCTGCCTGGCCAGCTGCGGCGCCGAGCCGCTGGTGGCCGCCGAGATGAACACCATCGCGCCGATGATCGACCTGGTGGCGCGCACCGGGCTGGCGGCCATCGTCTCGCGCCACGCCGTGCCGGCGCGGGCCGACATCCGCACCGTGCCGCTGGAAAGCCCCACGCCGATGCGCACGCCCGGCCTGCTGTGGAAGCGGGAGGTGCGCCAGAGCGCGGCGGTGAAGAGCTTCGCGCGCGAGATCCGCAAGGCGGCCTTGGGCCGCAGCCTGCAGCCATCGATGCCGTAGATCAACCGCATCGAAATTCTTCACTTCCTGCCTGCGCAGTCAATCCTTAACGTCCGCCTCCATCCGACGTGAAAGGAACGACATGAAGATCGGCAAGGAGACACTGCCGCGCACCGCCATCTGCACCTCCGACGAACACAGCATCACCGTGCGCGGCATGGACCTGTGCAGCGAGCTGATCGGCAAGGTGGGCTTCACCGACTACTTCCACCTGCTGGTCACCGGCCGGCGCCCCACGCCGGCCGCCACCGCGGTGCTGGACGCCACGCTGGTGGCCATTGCCGAGCATGGCCTGGTGCCCAGCGTGCAGGCCAGCCGCATGACGCTGGCGGCCGCGCCCGATGCGCTGCAGGGCGCGGTGGCCGCGGGCATCCTGGGCTGCGGCTCGGTGATCCTGGGCGCATCGGAAACCGCCGGCCGGCTGTTCCACGAGATCGACCAGCGCGCCGCGGGTGCGGAGGATGCGGCGCTGGACGAAGTGGCGCTGGCGGTGGTGACGGAGTACCGCCAGGCCGGCAGGCAGATTCCCGGCTATGGCCATCCGCTGCACAAGGCGCGTGACCCGCGGGTGGATGCGCTGTTCCGCGTGGCGAAGGAGGCCGGCGCCGGCCTGCGCTTCGTGCACATTGCCGAGAGCGTGGAACGGGTGCTGCCGCAGGCGGTGGGCAAGGCGCTCAAGCTCAACGTGTCGGCGGCCATTCCGGCGGTGCTGCTGGGGATCGGCTTCCCGCTGCCAGCGCTCAAGGGCGTGCCCATCCTGGCGCGCACCGCGGGCCTGATCGCCCACCTGAACGAGGAGCTGGAGCGCTCCATCGGCTTCGCCCTCTCGTACCAGGCCACGCGCGAGCTGCAGTACGACGGCCCGCCGCCCCCCGCGCGCGCCGCGGCATAGATCGACCACACCCATAACGACCGGAGACAACACCATGAGCAGTACCCGCCGGCGCGTCATCGCGTCCGCCCTCGGCCTGGCCGCCTCGGGCCTGGCCGGCCTGGCCCCGCAGGCCGTTGCGCAGACAGGCGCCGACTTTCCCAACCGCCCGCTGAAGATCGTGGTCGGCTTTGCCGCCGGCACGCCGCCCGACGTGTTCGCCCGCATCTACGGCGAATACGCCTCGCGCAAGCTGGGCGTGCCGGTGATCGTGGACAACAAGCCCGGCTCGGCCGGCAACCTCGCCACCGATGCGGTGGCCAAGTCGCCGGCCGATGGCTACACGGTGCTCTACAACGTCTCCACCGCCTTCACCATCAACCCGTTCATCTACGGCAAGCTGCCCTTCGATGCCGAGAAGGACCTGGTGCCGGTGGCGCCCACCATGCGCCAGGGCCTGGTGCTGATCGCCAGCCCCAAGATGGAAGCCGGCACGCTGAAGGAGGTGCTGGCCCAGGCCAAGGCCAGGCCCGACCAGCTCTCGCACGCCTCCTACGGCGCGGGCAGCCCGTCGCACCTCATCATGGAGTGGCTGAAGGACGAGACCAAGGTGCAGATGCTGCACGTGCCCTACCGCGCCACGCCGATCAACGAGCTGATCGGCGGCCAGATCGACATGGTGCTGGAGCCGATGGCCACGGCCTATCCGCTCATCAGCAGCGGCAAGGTGAAGGCGCTGGCGTACTCCGACACGCAGCGCCATCCGGCCATGCCGCAGGTGCCCACCTTCGCCGAGACGGCGCCGGGCCTGTCGATGATGTCGTGGCACGGCATCTGGGCGCCCGCGGCCACGCCGGCGCCGGTGATGGACAAGCTTTACGGCGTGCTGCATGCCGCCAGCCTGGATGCCGACGTGCAGCGCCGCATCAAGGAGCTGAACTGCGAGCCGTTGTCGCTGGACCGGGCCGAGATGGCGCAGTGGGTCAAGCGCGATGCGGGCATCTACAGCCGCATCGTCAAGGCCAAGAACATCCGGGTGGACTGATGGACCGCCGCAACCTCCTGCTGCAGGCGGCGGTGCTGGCCGCCACGCTGGGCGGCGGCCTGCCGGCCGCCGCCCAGGACGGCGCCGCGCCCGTCAAGCTGGTGGTGCCGTTCGCCGCCGGCACCAGCACCGACATCGTGGCCCGCGTGTTCGGCAACGCCCTGGCCGGCACGCTGCGCCAGCAGGTGCTGGTCGACAACCGGCCCGGCGCCGGCGGCACCACCGCCACCGAGCAGGTGGCCCGCGCCCAGCCCGATGGCAGCACGCTGGTGATGGGCACGGTGGGCACCCATGCGATCAACGCGACGCTGTTCCGCAACCTGCGCTATGACCCGCGCCAGCAGTTCGTGCCGGTGGCCTTTGCCGGCTACACGCCGCTGATGCTGGTGGTGCCGGCCGCCTCGCCGGCCAAGGTGCCGCGCGACCTGGCCGCGCTGTCGCGCCGGGCCGAGGGCGCCACCTTCGCCTCGGCCGGCAACGGCACCTCCGGCCACCTGGCCGGCGAGCTGATGAACGAGCTGGGCGGCCGCATGATCCACGTGCCCTACAAGGACGGCTCGCAGGCGCTCACCGACCTGATGGCCGGCAACGTGGACTTCATGTTCTACCACCCCACCGCGGTGATGCAGCACGTGCGCAGCGGCAAGCTGCGGGTGCTGGGCCTGACCAGCGCGGCCCGCAGCGCCCAGGCGCCCGACGTGCCCACGCTGGCCGAGCAGGGCCTGCCGGGCGTGGACCTGGTCGCCTGGTTCATGGTGTATGCACCCGCCGGCCTGCCGCCGGCCACGTTGGAGCGGCTGCGCACCGCGGCGGATGCGGCGCTGGCCCAGCCCGAGGTGCGCACCAGGCTGGCCGCGCAGGGCGTGGAACTGAAGCCGATGCAAGGCGAGGCGCTGGCGCGCTTCACCGGCAGCGAGATCACGAAATGGGCCGAGCTGGTCAAGCGCTCCGGCGCGCAGGTGGACTGAAGGAAGGGCGACAAGCAATGTTCAAGGTTCTCGAAGGCATCACCGTGCTGGAGCAAGGCACCTTCATCACCGGCCCGGCCGCCGGCATGCTGCTGGCCGACCTGGGCGCGCGGGTGATCAAGATCGAGCAGCCCGGCAGCGGCGACCCGTTCCGGGCCTTCCGCGGCGGCCTGTACAGCCCGCACTTCCAGACCTACAACCGCAACAAGCAGAGCATCACGCTCAACACCAAGCTGCCGGAGGACGCCGCTGCCTTCGACGAGCTGGTGCGCGAGGCCGACGTCTACATCCAGAACTTCCGCCCCGGTGCGGCCGAGCGCCTGGGCGCGGGCTGGCAGCGGCTGCACGAGCTCAATCCGCGGCTGGTGTACTGCGCCATCAGCGGCTTCGGGCAGGACGGCCCGGCCGCCGGCCGCCCGGCCTACGACACCGTGGCCCAGGCCGCCAGCGGCTACCTCAACCTGCTGATCAACCCGGCCAATCCGCGGGTGGTGGGTCCGGCATTGGCCGACGCGATGACCGGCTTCTATGCCGCCTATGGCGTGATGGGCGCGCTGATCGAACGCGGCCGCACCGGCGTCGGCCGGCGGGTGGAGGTGTCGATGCTGGAGGCGATGTGCCACTTCAACCTCGATGCCTTCACCCACTACTTCGCCGAGGGCGAGGTGATGGGCCCCTTCAGCCGGCCCAGCGTGTCCCAGTCCTATGTGCTGGCCTGTGCCGACGGCAAGTGGCTGGCGCTGCACATGTCGTCGCCCGAGAAGTTCTGGCAGGGCCTGGCCGATGCCATCGAGCGGCCGGAGATCTTCAAGGACGAGCGCTTTGCCACGCGTGAAGGCCGCATCGCCCACCAGGAGCAGCTGATCGAGCTGCTGGGCGAACGCTTCAAGACCCGCACCCGCGCCGACTGGTGCGACCGGCTGCAGGCGCGCGACGTGCCGCATGCGCCGATGTACGACACCAGCGAGGCGCTGGAAGACCCGCAGGCGCGCCACCTGCAGCTGGCCATCGACACGCCGCACCCGGTCACCGGCACCTGGCGCACCGTGCGCTCGCCGGTCAGCTTCGACGGCCAGCGGTCGCTGGAGGTCACCGCGCCGCCGCTGCTGGGCCAGCACGACGAGGAGGTGCTGGGCCCCATCCGCGAACGGCTGCGCCAGCGCGGCTGACTACCATCGGCCTCCTCGCGAAGGAGGTGGCCGGTGGACAGCACAGCAGCATCGACGGAGGTGGACGTCGCCGTGATCGGCGGCGGGCAGGCCGGCCTGTCGGTGGGCTACTTCCTGCGGCGCACCCGGCGTTCCTTCTGCATCCTGGATGCGGAGCCCGCTCCCGGCGGCGCCTGGCGGCATGCCTGGCCTTCGCTGCGGCTGTTCTCGCCGGCCTCGTCCAGCTCGCTGGCCGGCTGGATGATGCCGGCCACTGCACAGGCCGAGCCGCAGCGCGACGAGGTGATCGACTACCTGGCCCGCTACGAGGCGCGTTACGCCCTGCCGGTGCGGCGGCCCTGGCAGGTGCGGGCCGTGACCGACGAGGGCAGCCACCTGCAGCTGCAGGCCGAGGCTGCCGACGGCAGCCGGCACGGCTGGCGCGCCCGCGCGGTGGTGAGCGCCACCGGCACCTGGCGCGAGCCATACCGGCCGCAGTACCCGGGCCAGGCGCTGTACCGGGGGCGGCAGCTGCATTCGGCCGACTATGCCGGCCCCGACGGCCTGGCCGGCCAGCGGGTGCTGGTGGTGGGCGGCGGCAATTCCGGCGCGCAGATCCTGGCCGAGCTGTCGCAGGCCGCGCAGGCCGTGTGGTGCACCGCGGCGCCGCCGCGCTTCCTGCCCGACGAAGTGGACGGCCGGGTGCTGTTCGAGCGGGCCACGCAACGCTGGCGCGCGCTGCAGCAGGGGCTGGTGCCCGACGACCCGCCCGGCGGGCTGGGCGACATCGTGATGGTGGCCTCGGTGCGGGAAGCGCGCGCACGCGGCGTGCTGGTGGCGCGGCCGATGTTCGAGCGCTTCACCGCCACCGGCGTGCGCTGGCCGGATGGCGTGCAGCAGGACTTCGACGCGGTGGTCTGGTGCACCGGCTTCCGGCCGGCGCTGCGCCACCTGCAGCCGCTGGGCGTGGTGGATGCACAGGCCCGCGTGGCGGTGCAGGGCACCCGCAGCAGCCTGCAGCCGCGGCTGTGGCTGGTGGGCTATGGCGAATGGACCGGCATGGCCTCGGCCACGCTGATCGGCGTGATGCGCACCGCCCGCAGCACCGCGCAGGAAGTGGAGGGCTTCCTCGCGCTATGATCCGTCCACATTTCGAGAAAACTGGAAGTGTGGAGATCATCATGAATCCCAAGACCTGGCAGGTGCTGTTCGTGTGCACCGGCAATTCCGCCCGCTCCATCCTGGCCGAAGGCCTGATGAACCACCTGGGCGGCGGCCGCTTCGTGGCGCATTCGGCGGGCAGCAGCCCGCGCGGCACGGTGCATCCGCAGGCGCTGGCCACGCTGCGCGCACTGGGCATTGCCGATACCGGCTACCGCAGCAAGAGCTGGGGCGAGTTCGCGTCGGCCGATGCGCCGCGGCTGGACTTCGTGTTCACCGTGTGCGACAGCGCGGCCGGCGAAGCCTGCCCGGTGTGGCCCGGCCAGCCGATGACGGCGCACTGGGGCATGCCCGATCCGGCGCAGTTCCAGGGCAGCGAGGAGGAGACGGCCCGGGTGTTCATGGACGCCGCCGTCACCCTGAAGCGCCGCATCGAGCTGATGATGGCCCTGCCGCTGGAAAGCCTGCAGCGGCTGGCCATCCAGCAGGACATCGACGCCATCGGCAAGGCCTGAATCTCCGCGCGGCGCCCCACCCCATGACCACCAACGTCCTCATCCTCTGCACCCACAACTCCGCACGCAGCGTGCTGAGCGAAGGCATGCTCAACCACTGGGCACAACGTCTGGGCCGCGACGTGCGGGCCTACAGCGCCGGCAGCGCCCCCAGCGGCCGCATCAACCCGCATGCCACGCAGGCCCTGGCCGCCGCGGGCGTGGACACCCGCGGCCACCGCTCCAAGAGCTGGGACGAGTTCACCGGGCCCGAGGCGCCGAACATGCGCATCGTCATCACCGTGTGCGACAGCGCCGCCGCCGAGACCTGCCCCTGGTGGCCGGGCAGCCCGGTGAAGGCGCACTGGGGCTACCCCGATCCGTCCAACGCGCCCGAGGCCGACAGGCCGCAGGCCTTCGAGCTGACGCGCCAGGCCATCGGCTACCGCATGCTGCAGCTGCTGGCGCTGCCGCTGGAGACGATGGGCGACGCCGAGCTGCAGCAGGCGCTGGACCGCATCGCGGTGGCCTGACATGAGCACTTCCCCGCTCCAACGCACGCTGGGCACGCCAGCCACGCAGCCGGCCATCGGCTTCTTCGAGCGCTACCTCACGGTGTGGGTGGCCCTGTGCATCGTGGCCGGCATCGCGCTGGGCCAGTGGCTGCCCGGCTTCTTCCGCGCCGTGGCCGCGATGGAGGTGTCGCAGGTCAACCTGCCGGTGGGCGTGCTCATCTGGGTGATGATCATCCCGATGCTGCTGAAGATCGATTTCGGCGCATTGGGCCAGGTGAAGTCGCATGTGCGCGGCATCGGCGTCACGCTGTTCATCAACTGGGCGGTCAAGCCGTTCTCGATGGCGCTGCTGGGCTGGATCTTCATCCGCCAGGTGTTCGCGCCCTGGCTGCCGGCCGACCAGCTGGACAGCTACGTGGCCGGCCTCATCCTGCTGGCGGCCGCGCCGTGCACGGCGATGGTGTTCGTGTGGAGCCAGCTGTGCAAGGGCGATCCGTACTTCACCCTGTCGCAGGTGGCGCTCAACGACGCCATCATGGTGGTGGCCTTCGCGCCCATCGTGGCGCTGCTGCTGGGGCTGTCGTCCATCACCGTGCCGTGGGACACGCTGCTCACCTCCGTGGGCCTGTACATCGTGGTGCCGGTGGTCATCGCGCAGGTGTGGCGGCGTGCGCTGCTGCGCCGGGGCACGGCGCACTTCTCGGCGGTGGCCTCGCGGCTGGGGCCGTGGTCCATCGCGGCGCTGCTGCTCACGCTGGTGCTGCTGTTCGCCTTCCAGGGCGAGGCCATCCTGCGGCAGCCGCTGGTCATCGCGCTGCTGGCGGTGCCCATCCTGATCCAGGTGGTGCTCAATTCCGGCCTGGCCTACTGGCTGAACCGCCGGCTGGGCGTGGCGCATTGCGTGGCCGGACCTTCGGCCCTCATCGGCGCCAGCAATTTCTTCGAGCTGGCGGTGGCCGCGGCCATCAGCCTGTTCGGCTTCCAGTCCGGGGCCGCGCTGGCCACCGTGGTGGGCGTGCTGATCGAGGTGCCGGTGATGCTGGCGGTGGTGGCGGTGGTCAACCGCAGCCAGGGCTGGTACGAGAATCGGGCCGCATGAACCTCAGCACCGACCTGCCCGCGCTGGACGCCACGCTCTTCCACCCGCCCAGCGCCGAGGCGCTGCGGCCCGCACCTTCCACCCATGCGCCGCGCATCCTGATGCTGTACGGCTCGCTGCGCGAGCGCTCCTACAGCCGGCTGCTCACCTTCGAGGCGGCGCGGCTGCTGCAGGCGCTGGGGGCGGAGGTGCGCATCTTCGACCCGGCCGGCCTGCCGCTGCCCGACGGCGCGCCCGACAGCCATCCCAAGGTGGTGGAGCTGCGCACGCTGGCCGCGTGGAGCGAAGGCATGGTGTGGACCTCGCCCGAACGCCATGGCGCGATGACCGGCATCATGAAGTCGCAGATCGACTGGATCCCGCTGGCCGTGGGCGCGGTGCGGCCCACCCAGGGCAAGACGCTGGCGGTGATGGAGGTGTCGGGCGGCTCGCAGTCCTTCAATGCGGTGAACCAGATGCGGGTGCTGGGCCGCTGGATGCGCATGATCACCATCCCCAACCAGTCGTCGGTGGCCAAGGCCTTCAACGAGTTCACCGAGGACGGCCGCATGAAGCCCTCCGCCTACTACGACCGCGTGGTGGACGTGATGGAGGAACTGGTGAAGTTCACGCTGCTCACACGCGACGTGGCGCCTTACCTGGTGGACCGCTACAGCGAGCGAAAAGAGTCGGCCGAGCAGCTGTCGCGCCGGGTGAACCAGCCGGCCATCTGAAGCCGCGCTGTCAGCCGAAGCGCGTGGGCGCGTAGGGCGCGGGGTCGACCACCGGCGTGCGGCCGTCCACCAGCTCGGCCAGCAGCCGGCCGCTCACCGGCCCGAGCGTGAAGCCCTGGTGTGCATGGCCCAGGTTGAGCCACAGGCCGCGGTGGCGCGGCGCCGCGCCGATCAGCGGCAGCATGTCGGCGGTGCAGGGGCGGGCACCCATCCAGGGCTCGGGTTCGGCCGGCGGGCCCAGGTCCACCAGCTCCCGCGCCAGCGCTTCGGCGCGCTGCATCTGCACCGGCGTCGGCGCGGCATCGAGTGCCGCGAACTCGGCGCCGGTGGTCACCCGCACGCCCTGGCGCATCGGCCCCATCACCAGGCCGGCCTCCAGGTCGTACAGCGACACCTGCGGCGGCGTGGCGCTGCGGTAGTGCCGGTGGTAGCCGCGCTTGACGAACAGCGGGTAGCGGTAGCCCAGCCGCTGCAGCAACGCATCCGACCAGGGGCCCAGGGCGATGACGGCCTGCCCGGCCTGCACCTCGCCTTCGTCGGTGCGCACCTTCCAGCCGCTGCCGGCGGCAGCCAGGCTGGTGGCATCGCCGCGCAGCAACCGGCCGCCGTGCTGCACCAGCGCCTGCGCATAGCGCGCCACCAGCTCGCCGGGATCGGCCACGGTCCATGGGTCGAGCCAGTGCACGCCGCCAGCCACCGGCCGGCGCAGCGCCGGCTCGGCGCGGGCCATGCCGGCGGCATCCAGCAGCTCGATGCGCAGGCCATGCGCCTCGGCCAGCCGGCAAGCCTGTGCGCTGGCCGCGTCCAGCGCCGCCGGGCTGCGGAACACCCAGCGGTAGCCCTGCCGGCGCACCAGCGCCCCGGCATCCGCCAGCGTGATGAGCTGCTGGTGCTCGGTGGTGGCGTGGGCGATGAGCGCCGCATGGTCGCGCGCGATGCGGGCATGCCGCTGCGGCTGCGAGGCCGCCCAGTAGCGCGCCAGCGGCGCGGCCAGGCGGGGCAGGGCGGCCAGGTGGTAGTTCACGTCGGCGCCCTGCTTCAGCGCCACGCGCAGCAGCTTGCCAACCTGCCGCGGGAAGGCATAGGGCTCCACCGCTTCGCGCTGGATGATGCCGGCATTTCCGTAGGACGTTTCGCGGCCGGGCTCGCGGCGGTCCACCAGCGTGACCGCATGGCCGCGCAGCGCCAGGTGCAGCGCGGTGCAGCTGCCCACCATGCCGGCGCCCAGCACCAGGATGTGGCTTGTCATGGCTGCGGCATGGCGTGCGGCGCCAGCGGAGGGAGGCGCAGGCGCGCCGGCATGCGGTACGTCGGGCAGGTCATGCGGCGGATTATTCCGCGCAGCGGCACCGGTTCGCGCCCCGCCGGGCTTGAAAGCTGCGTTGCGCTGGCCGCAAGGCTGGTGGCTTCAGCCGCGGGCCTGCTCCAGCTGCTGGCGCAGGTGGTCGATGAAGGCGCGTGCACTGTCGGGCAGGTGGCGGCCGGCCAGCGTCTGCACCTCGAAGTGGCGCTCGGTCATCTCGCGGTCGCGCAATGGCACCGCCACCACCGAGCCGTGCCGCAGGTGCTGGCGCAATGCCAGCTCGCCGCAGAAGGTGACGGCCTGCGTCTCGGCCACGTAGGCCACCAGCGGAAACAGGTGGTCGCTGCTGAAGCGGGTGTCGTAGGCCAGGCCCTGGCGGCTGAAGCCCACGTCCAGCAGCCGCCGCAGCGTGGAGGAGGCCGAGGGCATGGCCAGCGGATAGGCCACCACTTGCGCCAGCGACACCTGCCGCCGCCCCGCCAGCGGATGGCCCGCGGCCACCACCGCCAGCACCGGCGAGGGATGCCGCAGCTCCACGTTCAGGTCGCGTTCCGACGTGAGGTTGACGGTGACGCCGATGTCCGCCTCGCCCTCGCGCACGCGGCGCACCACCTCGGCCTGCACGCACATCTGCAGCAGGAAGCTCACATGCGGATTGCGCGACTGGTACTGCGCCACCAGGCTGGGCAGGAACTCGTAGGCGAAGCCCTCGGTGGCGGCCACGCGCACCTGGTCCTTGCGCAGGCCGCGCAGGGCCAGGATGTCCTCGGCCACGCGCTCGATGTCCAGCCAGGCGCGGCGGGCATGCGCGGCGAGCATCTCGCCGGCCGAATTGAGCACCACGCCGCGGGCTCGGCGCTCGAACAGCAGCGTGTCCAGCTCCCGCTCCAGCCGCGCCACCTGGCGGCTGACGGCCGAAGGCGCCACGCCCAGCCGCGCCGCGGCCTGCGTGATGGAGCCGGCGTGCGCCACCTCGAGGAAGTGCTGCAGCGCCACTTCCTGCAGCACCCGCGGATTGAGCGACCGCTGCCGCGCCGCGGCGCGCCGGGGGCGCGGCGGCGTGGCAGCGGCAGGCGGCGGCGGGATGCGGGGCATGGCGGAGAGCCTAGCCCAGCGTTGCGTTTGCGGCAACGCTCGATTCGCACCATCGCGATTGCTGCAGCCCCCTTCGCTTCCTACGATGGACCCACACACCCCACTGCCGGAGCCACCCCATGACCCACCCCTCCCTTGCCGCCGGCCCGCGCCGCCTCATCGCGTGGGTGCTGTGCGGCGCGCTGGCCGGCCTGCTGGCCCTGGCCGTGCTGCCGGCGCGGGCCCAGGCCGCCGGCGCCTGGCCGCAGCGGCCCATCACGCTGGTGGTGCCGTTTCCGCCGGGCGGCAGTGCCGACGTGGTGGGCCGGCTGATCGGCAAGCACCTGGGCGAGCGGCTGGGCCAGCCGGTGGTGATCGACAACCGCGCCGGAGCCGGCACCATCCTGGGCGCGAGCCTGGTGGCCAAGGCACCGGCCGATGGCTACACCCTGCTCATCAGCTCCGGCTCCACCTTCACCGTGAACCCGGCGCTGCGGCCCAACCTGCCCTACGACCCGGTCAAGAGCTTCGACCCGCTGGGCATCGTGGCGCGCATCCCGCTCATCCTGCTGGCCAACAAGTCGGTGCCGGTGAACGACGTGAAGGGCTTCGTGCAGGCCATCAAGGCGCGGCCCGAGCAGTACGCCTATGCCTCCTTCGGCAGCGGCACCACCTCCCAGTTCACCGCGGAGATCGTGCTGCATGCGGTGGGCGCCAAGCTGCTGCATGTGCCCTACAAGGGCAGTGCACCGGCCATGACCGACCTGATCGGCGGCCAGGTGCCGTTCTCGGTGGACACGGTGACCGCGGCGCTGCCGCAGCTCAAGGCGGGCAAGGTGAAGGCGATCGCGGTGACCACCGCCCGCCGCGCCTCGCAGCTGCCGGACGTGCCCACCTTCGCCGAGGCCGGCTACCCCGAGGTGGACGCCGACACCTGGATCATGCTGGTGGCGCCCAAGGGCACGCCGGCACCGGTGCGGGCCACGCTGGAACGCACGCTGGCCGAGATCCTGGCCACGCCGCAGGCCCGCGAGGCGCTGCTGGCCCAGGGCGCGGAGCCGCGCTTTGCCGGTGCAGCCGAATCAGTGGCGCAGATCGACAAGGAACTGCCGCTGATGCGCGCCGTGGCCCGCCGCGCCAACATCCAGCCCGACTGAGCCCGGCCCGTGAGCATGAACCCATCTCCTTCCACCCCGCGCGATGCCGATGCGCTGGTCGCCCTGCCCGCGGTGGAGCTGCGCCGCCTGATCGGCACCCGCGCGCTGTCGCCGGTGGAACTGCTGGAAGCCTGCATCCAGCGCATCGAGCGGCTGAACCCGTTTGTCAATGCCGTCACCGCCACCTGCTTCGAGCGGGCGCGCCGGGAGGCCCGCGAGGCCGAGCAGGCGGTGATGCAAGGCCGCGCGCTGGGCCTGCTGCACGGCCTGCCGCTGGGCGTGAAGGACCTGGAGGCCACCGAAGGCCTGCTCACCACCCAGGGCACGCCCAGCCTGCGCAACCATGTGCCCACGGCCGACGTGGAGCTGGTGGCCCGGCTGCGCCGCGCCGGCGCGGTGGTGGCCGGCAAGACCAACGTGCCCGAGCTGGGCGCCGGTGCCAACACGCGCAACCCGGTGTGGGGCGCCACCGGCAATCCGTTCGATCCGCGGCTGAACGCGGGCGGCTCCTCCGGTGGCTCGGCCGCGGCGCTGGCGCTGGACCTGCTGCCGCTGTGCACCGGCTCCGACACCGGCGGTTCTTTGCGCATCCCGGCGGCCAAGTGCGGCGTGGTGGGCCTGCGGCCTTCCCCCGGCGTGGTGCCCAGCGTGCGCAAGAGCCTGGGCTGGTCGCCCATCTCGGTGGTGGGCCCCATGGGCCGCACCGTGGCCGATGCCTGCCTGCAACTGGCCGCCAGCGCCGGCCCGCATGCCGGCGACCCGCTGAGCCATCCGCTGCAGCCGATGGACTTCCTGCAGCCGCCGATGCCCGACCTCTCGCGCCTGCGCGTGGCCTGGACGGAGGACTTCGGCACCTGCGACGTCGATCCGCTGGTGCGCCGCGCGATGCGCGCCAAGGTGGACGCCATGCGCCACCACTTCGCGGCCTGCAACAAGGTGGGCTTCGAGCTGGGCGAGGTGCACCGCTGCTTCGACGTGCTGCGCGCCGAGGCCTTCGTGGCCGGCATGCATGCGCTGTACGAGCGCAACCCCGACAGCCTGGGCCCCGCGCCGCGCGCCAACTACGAGATGGGCGCGCGCATGAGCCTGCTGGACGCGGCCTGGGCGCAGGCCGAGCACACCCGCATCATCCAGCGCTTCCAGCAGGTGTTCGAGGACCACGACCTGCTGCTGGCGCCCACCACGCCGGTGTCGCCCTTCCCCTGGACGCAGCCGCATGCGGCCGAGATCGACGGTCGACCGCAGGACACCTACTACCGCTGGCTGGCACTGACCTATGTGGTCACGCTGGCCACCCACCCCGCGCTGAGCCTGCCCTGTGGCGTGGACGAGCGTGGCATGCCCTTCGGCCTGCAGGTGGTGGGCCGCTTCCGTGGCGACCGCGCGCTGCTGGGGGCTGCGCTGGCGATGGAGCAGGCCTTCGCCGGCAGCCCCGTGCTGCGCCGCCCGCGCCCGGATGCCGGCCGGCTGGGCCCGGTGTCGCCCAGCCTCACGTCCATCGTCACCGCGCCGCCCGACGCACCCGGCAGCCGTCCCGCCGCCCCGCCGGACGGCGGGCTGTCGGTGGTGTGAGCGCAGCCCTGGCGGCTCAGCGCGCCGGCCGCAGCGTCAGGCTGTCGGCCCGCAGGCTGTCCACCTTGGCGCGGCTGAAGGCCATCGGGAAGTACTCGCCCTTGGCCCAGGCCTCGATCAGGTTCTTGTAGTACGGGCTGGCAGGGTCGGCCGACTGCCCCGGCACGTTGATGGCCAGCGAGTTGTCCCAGTCGGCCAGGTCGATCACCTGCCGGTACGACGCGCCGCTGGTCACGCGGAAGTCCGACGTGCGGTAGGAGGCACGGTGCAGCGTGTCGTTGTCGCCGCCCACCGGGAAGCGCGGCGTCTGCAGCGGCGCGGCCTGCGCCTCGGTGAGGAAGGGCGTCAGCTCATGCTCGAACTGGATGTGGTGCAGCTGGCCCCACTGCCAGGCGGACTTGTCCCAGCCGCGCAGCGTCTTCAGCTCTTCCAGCGTGGCCTTCAGCGTGTCGAGCAGCAGGGCATCGCGGCCGGCCACCGGATCGGCACCGAACACCGCATCGGGGGCCGCCAGCTTGGCCAGCACCACCGGGCGCGACAGGCTGCCGAAGAGCGCGCGCCCGGCCGCCGGCACCATGCGCTGCGACACCTGCGCCACCAGCCGCGGCATCCACAGCTCATGGATGGTGGCGGCCACCGAATCGGTGCTGACCACATGGTTCCAGCCGCGCAGCAGCAGCAGCGCCTCGTTCAGCTCCGGGTCGGTGGAACCCAGGCCGGTGAGCAGCGGCCCCAGCGTGCGCGCGGGAATGGACAGCTCGTCGATCTGCAGCCGCGCCGAGTCGGCCACCGTGTGACCGCTGCTGGCGGCCAGCACCTCGCTGGCGCGCTGGAAGCGGTAGGGCTCGGCCCAGGCGGTGGCCGACATGCTGCGGTAGGCATAGTCGGCCGGCACGTTGAACTCGTTGGCGGTGGCATAGAAGCCCTGCGGCGGATTCAGCACCCTGGGCAGCAAGGAGCCGGGCAGGTAGCCCGCCCATTCATAGCGGCCGTCGCCGGGCACCGGCAGCATGCCGGACCAGTCCTGCCGCGGGCGGATCGGCGCCAGCGCACCGCCGAACCAGCCGATGTTGCCGTCCACGTCGGCGTACACCATGTTCTCGCCCGGCGTGAAGTGGCGGGCCATGCCTTCGGTGAACTCGGTCCAGTTGGTGGCCTGGTTCAGCCGCAGGCTGGCCAGGTAGGCGGCGGTGCCGGGAAATTCCAGGTAGGCCGCGCGCACCGCATAGGCCTTGCCGCGGGCGGTGTCCTCATGCACCACCGGGCCGTGGCGGGTGAAGCGCAACTCGGTCTCGGTGGTGCCGGGCTGGCCGCGCACCGTCACCGGCTCCTTCACCACCCGCATGGTTTCCCAGGCGCCGTTGTAGCGGTACTGCAGCGGGTTGGCGGGGTTGATGTCGTAGACGTACAGGTCTTCCTCGTCGCCGAAGGCGAAGATGGTCAGGCCGAAGGCGATGCGTTCGTTGTGGCCCATCGACACGCCCGGCAGCGCCGGCTCGCCGGCACCGATCACGTTCCAGCCCGGCGCATGCAGGTGCACCATGTAGCGCAGCGAGGGCATCTCGATCGCCCGGTGCGGATCGCCCGCCAGGATGGGCTTGCCGCTGGCGGTGCGCGACCCGTGCACCGTCCAGTTGTTGCTCTCGGAGCGCAGCACGGCCAGCTGTTCCTCCGTGGGTGCCGCGGCGCCCGCCCGCGCGCCGGACAGCGCCTTGGCCAGGGCCTCGCGCTGGCTCAGCGCCAGCGGGCTCCTGGGAAAGTCGCCGGCCTCGAAGGCCAGGCCGTTGCGGGCCAGGCTGTAGGGCGCCAGCATGCTGTTGTTGAAGCTGGCCACATCGATGTCTTCGGGCACCTGGATGGCGGTGGGCGGCTCGGTCACCGTCAGCGCCTGGGTGGTGGCCAGGCCCACGGCCGAGATGCGCCGGGCCAGCGAGATCTCGCTGCCCACGTTGCGGGTGATGCCGTAGATGCGGATCAGCGACGAGGTGGGCGACCAGTAGCCCGGCTCGGTGCCCGTCAGCCGGAACTCGATGGGCAGCTTGTCGGCGCTGGCCTTGGCCTCGTCGATGTAGGCATTGATGCCTTCGGAGAAGGCGGTGAGGATCTCCCGCGCCCGCGGGTGGTAACTGGCGAATTCCTCGTCCAGGTTGCCGCGGAACAGGAACAGCCGCGCCGCGCGGTCATGCTCCAGGAAGCGGGGGCCGAACTGCTCGGCCATCTTGCCTTCGCCGCGGCGGCGCCACTGGTCCAGCTGCCACAGCCGGTCGCGCGCGGCGTTGTAGCCCTGCGCGAAGAACAGGTCGCGCTCGTTGGCGGCGTAGATGTGGGAAACGCCGTTCCTGTCGCGCACGATCTCCACCGGCTGCTGCACGCCGGGCACCTCGATGCCAGGGCCGCCGTCATCGTCGTCGTCGCTGCCGCCGCAGGCGCCCAGCCACAGGGCCGCGGCCAGCGGCCAGATGCCCCACCTCAGGTTCGTTCGTGCCGCCATAGCGCCTCCTGTTGGTGCCCTGAGCTTAGGAGCGGGTCACCGCCAGGGCCTGCTAGTAATCCCTGAAATGGTGCGTAACCAGGCTTGTCAGCAGGCCAGGCCGCAGCGGCTGCGCGGCCTGCAAGGGCCGCGGCGCTGGACCACAATGCCCCGCGGCCAGGGCCGCGTCTCCCTTCGCAGGGTTCCGTTCATGACCGCAATTCCAATTCCTCCGCCGGTGGCACTGGTGGACAGCTTCATCGTCTGGAAGACCTCGGCGCAAGGCCTGCTGGAGGGTGACAACCCGGGATGGGCCCGCTTCACCGGCCAGACCCGCGAGCAGTACGCCGGCGACGGCTGGCTGCAGGCGTTGCACCCCGACGACCGCGCCGAGGCCGCGGAGCGCTGGCGCGCGGCGGTGCAGGCCGGCGCGCCGTACGAGGGCCGTTACCGCCTGCGCCGCCATGACGGCAGCTACCGCCATGTGGCCTGCCTGGCCGGTCCGCTGTTCGAGGGCGGCCGCATCACCGCCTGGGCCGGCGTGTGCAACGACATCACCCACAGCCTGCAGGCCGACGCCAAGCGCCATGCCATCGAGGAGCGGTTGTCTTTCCTGGACGAGCTGGGCGAGGCCACCCGCCACCTCAGCGACCCCGAGACCGTGATGTCCACCGTGGCCCGGCTGCTGGGCGAGCACCTGCGCGCCACCCGCTGCGCCTATGCCGACGTGGAACCTGACGGCAACCGCTTCACCATCCGCAACGACTGGTCGGCCGCCGGCGTGGACAGCAGCGCCGGCGTGTACGAGCTGGAGCGCTTCGGCCCGCAGGCCACCTTCAACCTGCGCCGCGGCCAGCACCTGGTGGTGCACGACGTGGATGCGGAGCTGGGCGACGAGGCCGGCGGCCGCATGTTCAATGCCATTGGCATCCAGGCCATCATCTGCGCCGGCCTGGTCAAGGGCCAGCGGCTGGTGGCGATGATGGCGGTGCACCAGTCCACGCCGCGCCACTGGACGGACGACGACATCGCGCTGGTGGCCGAGGTGGTGGAGCGCTGCTGGACCCACATCGAGCGGGTGCGCGACAGCGCCAAGCTGCGCGAGCAGGACCGCCGCAAGGACGAGTTCCTGGCCACGCTGGCCCATGAGCTGCGCAATCCGCTGGCGCCCATCCGCTATGCGCTGGCGCTGCTGCGCCGCGGCGGCGATGCCCTGCGCCAGCAACAGGCGCTGGACGTGGTGGACCGGCAGTCGGCCCATCTCACGCGGCTGGTGGACGACCTGCTGGAGGTCTCGCGCATCAACCGCGGCCTGATCCATCTGCAGCGCACCCGCATCGCGCTGGCCGCGGTGCTGGAGCAGGCCGCCGAGACCGTGGCGCCGCAGCTGCAGGCCGCCGGCCACCGGCTGACGCTGTCACTGCCCGCGCCGGACGTGCTGGTGGAGGCCGATGCCACCCGCATGGTGCAGGTGGTGGCCAACCTGCTGCACAACGCCATCAAGTACACGCCCGACGCCGGCCAGATCCAGCTCGCCGGCGCGGTTTCGCAGGACCAGGCCGTCATCGAGGTGGCCGACAGCGGCGTGGGCATTCCGCCGGAAGACCAGGAACGGCTGTTCGACCTCTTCACCCAGCTGCCGCACACCGCCGGCCGGGCACAGGGCGGGCTGGGCATCGGGCTGTCGCTGGTCAAGAGCCTGGTGGACCTGCATGGCGGCCAGGTGCGGGTGCACAGCAAGGGCCTGGGCCATGGCAGCCGCTTCATCGTGCACCTGCCGCTGGCGCCGGGCGCGCAGGGGGCGTCGCCTGGCCCCGAGGCCGGTGCCGAGGCCACGCAGGCCGGCGATGCCGGCCACATCCTGGTGGTGGAGGACAACGAGGACGGCCGCGAGCTGCTGGTGGCGCTGCTGGAGGAGTTCGGCCATGCGGTGCGTGCGGCCGCCGACGGGCCGCAGGCCCTCGCCCTGGCGCGCCAGGCCGCCCCCTGGCTGGTGCTGCTGGACATCGGGCTGCCCGGCATGGACGGCTACGAGGTGGCGCGCCGCCTGCGCCAGGAGGCGGGGCTGGCGCACACCACCATCGTGGCGGTGACCGGCTGGGGCGCGCCGCAGGACCGCGAACGCACCGCGGCGGCGGGCTTCGACGCGCACTTCACCAAGCCCTTCGACCCGGACGCGCTGGAGCACTTCGTGCAGCAGGTCGCGCGCCAGCGCCCGGCCGCCTAGCGCCCGCGCGCCTTGTCGATGGCGGCCGCGGTGACGGCGGCCACCTGCTGGCGCAGCGCTGGCTGGCTCTCGTGCGCCAGCTCGTCCAGCGCCATGGCCAGCAGCTCGAGCTGGGAGCTCATCTGCAGCAGCGCCTCCGACGTGGCCAGTGCCGCCCGCAGTGCGGCGGGGCTGGGCGAGGGCGGGGCGGGCAGGGCGGGTTCGGGGTGTTGCATGGCGGCCTTTCCGGGAGCCCGGGCAAGCATCCGGGCGATGCATCGATGCTAGGAAGGATTCACGCCGCCGGGGCCCCCGCCAACTTGTTCACGGGGGCCACCGATCCGGGGGCTGGCGCGGCCGCGCAAAAGCGCTCTTGCAGCGAGTGCTGTATGCCTATACAGTGGTCCGCAAGGAGATACGCATGACCACTGCCGCCTACCGCCAGCTCTACAGCCCCCGCCCGCACCGCTTCCATCCGCCCGCCTGGCTGCGCCGCGTTTGGGCCTGGCTGTGACCTGACCACGCCAGGTTCACCCTGCCGTCCGGCGGGTAGGCGTTTGCCCTTGGTAGCCCTGCCAGGGCACCGGCCCCTATACTTTGACCAGGAACAGACATCATGTCTATTTCTGTGGGCCGGTCAGTCAAGGAGACGTCATGCAGCGGTGGTCCTGGAACGTGATGGCGCGTGGCGCCCTGGTGGCCGCAGGCCTGGCCTGGCTCGCGGCGGGGCCGGCGGCCGCGCAGGGCGAGCTGCCGAAGACGGTCAGGATCGTCGTGCCCTTCAGCGCCGGCGGCAGCAACGACCTGTTCGCCCGGGCCATCGGCCAGCGCATCGCCAGCAAGTTCAACGTCACCGTGGTGGTGGACAACAAGCCCGGCGCGGGCGGCTCCATCGGCAGCGACATGGTGGCGCGGGCCGAGCCCGACGGCGGCACGCTGCTGCTCACGTCGGTGAGCTTCAGCACCAATGCCGCGGTGCAGCCCAAGCTGCCGTACGACCCGCTGAAGTCCTTCGCGCCGGTGGCGCTGGTCTCGCGCGGGCCCATGCTGCTGGTGGTCAGCAGCCAGACGCCGTTCAAGACCACGGCGCAGCTGCTGGCCGCCGCCAAGGACAGCAAGGGCCGCATGAACTATGGCTCCGCGGGCATCGGCTCGGTGGGTCAGATGGGCTCGGAGCTGCTGAACGCGATGGCCGGCACCCAGGTGCAGCATGTGCCGTACAAGGGCATCTCCAATGCGGTGTCCGACATGATCGGCGGCAACGTCGAGATGATGGTCACCACCGCCGCTTCGGTGAACGGTCCGCTGAAGGCCGGGTCCATCCGGCCGATCGCGGTCACCTCGGCCCAGCGCTCGAAGTTCGCGCCCGACCTGCCTACCGTGGCCGAATCGCTGCCAGGGTATGCGGTGGAAGCCTGGTGGGGCGTTTTCGCGCCCGCCAAGACGCCCAAGGCCCTGGTGGACAAGCTCAATGCGGAGATCCGCGCCGCCGGCCAGACCGACGAGCTGCGCGAGCTGTATGCCCGCGAGAGCACCGAGGCCGGCACCATGACCGCCGACCAGTTCGCCAGCTTCGTGGCCACCGAGGTGGGCAAGTGGAGCAAGCTGGCCAAGGACCGCAACATCACCGCCGAATGAGCCGCGTCCTGCCTGCCTGGCGTTCGGTGCTGTACGTGCCGGCGCATGCGCCGCGCTTCATCGCCAGCGCCCACCGCCGCGGGGCCGACGCGGTGCAGCTGGACCTGGAGGACAGCGTGCCACCGGCCGAGAAGGCCGCCGCGCGCGACGGCCTGCGCCAGGCGGCCGCCACCGTGGCGCAGGCCGGAGCCGACGTGCTGGTGCGCATCAACCGGCCGCTGTCGCTGGCCGTGCGCGACATCGAGGCCGCGGTGTGCCCGCAGCTCAAGGCGCTGACCATCACCAAGGTGGACGGCGCTTCGCATGTGCGGCTGTTCGACGAACTGGTGACCGAATGCGAGGCGCGTGAAGGCCTGCCCGCCGGGCAGGTGGGCTTCGTGCTGCTGGTGGAGACGGTGTCGGCCTTCCTCGCCATGCGCGAGCTGGCCGAGGCCTCGCCACGGGTGGTGGCCCTGGCCCTGGGCAGCGAGGACTTCGCGCTGGACGCCGGCATGGAGGCCGGCGACGACACCCTGCTGGCGCCGAAACAGCAGATGGTGCTGGCCGCGCGCGCGGCCGGCGTGCTGCCCATGGGCTTCATCGGCAGCGTGGCCTCGCTCGACGACGAGGAGGGCTTCCGCGCGATGGTGAGGCGTTCACGGCGCTTCGGCTTCGAGGTCGCCACCTGCATCCATCCGCGGCAGGTGGCCATCGTCAACGAGGAGTACGGCGCGCAGCCCGAGGCGCTGGACTGGGCGCGTCGCGTGGTCGCCGAGAACGAGCGGCGGGCGGCCCAGGGCCAGGGCGCCTTCCGGCTGGACGGGCGCATGGTCGACAGGCCCATCGTGGAGCGCGCGCAGCGGCTGCTGGCGCGCCAGGCGCAGTGGCTCAGCCGGCCGGCACCTTCAGCCCCTTGAGCGGCACGGCGGGTGCATCGAAGAAGGCCGGGTCGCCACCCAGGTCGGAGGTGAGCCGGCGGCCCGCGGCCATCACCAGCGGCAGGCATTCGGCGTACTTCGACTTGTTGAAGCGGTACAGCGGGATGCCCAGCGAGAGCGCACCCACCAGCTGCTGCCGGCCGGCGAACACCGGGCAGGCGATGGCCGCGCTTTCCGAATCGCGCTCGGCCTGCGAGACCGCATGGCGTGCCGCCCGGATGTCGTCGTAGGCCTTGCCGGGCTCGTCGGCAAAGGCCAGCAGCACCTTGCCGGCCGCGCCGCGCTGCAGCTCCACCCGGTCGCCTTCCGGCACGTTCATGCGCACCCGGCGCGGCAGCTCCACGCGGTGCAGGCACACCCGTGCATCGCCGTCGCGCACGTACAGCGCCGAGGTCTCGTGCGTGGCCTTGGTCAGCTCGCGCAGCACCGGCAGCACGTAGTCCTGCAGCCGGAACTGCGCCTGGTAGATCATGCCCAGGTAGAACGGCGTGGAGCCCAGCATGTAGCGGCCGTCGTCCAGCCGCTTGAGGTAGCGGTAATGCTCCAGCGATTCGCACAGCCGCAGGATGGTGCTGTGGTACAGGCCGGTGGCCTTCATCAGGTCGGTCAGCGTCATGCCGTCCACGCTGTGCTCGAAGGCCTGCAGGATGGTCAGCGCACGGTTGACGGCGGCCACGCCGGGTTCGGCGGCTTCCTTCTCGGTCAGGGGTTCGGCAGGCATGGGCTCCTCGTGTGGGCCGTGATGCTAAGCCCATTGCGCCTTCACGGCCGGCCGTTGACAAGCCGGCCACCGTCGTTAGACTTCTGAAATAGACACGTTGTCTATTTCAGAAGAAACCACCGATGACCGGCCTGCACAAGCAATGTTTCGATCCCGCCCGGCGCGGCCCGCTGCACGGCCTGCGGGTGATCGACCTGTCGCGCCTGGTGGCCGGCAACATGATGACGCTGCAGCTGGCCGACTTCGGCGCGCAGGTGGTCAAGATCGAGCCGCCCGCCGGCGACACGCTGCGCAACTTCCGCGCCGAAGGCTTCGACACCTGGTGGAAGACCTACGGCCGCAACAAGCAGAGCGTGGGGCTGGACCTGCGCCGTCCCGAGGGCATCGCGCTGGTGAACGCGCTGGCCGCCACCGCCGACGTGCTGGTGGAGAGCTTCCGCCCCGGCGTGCTGGAGCAGATGGGCCTGGCGCCGGACGTGCTGCTGGCGCTCAACCCCAGGCTGGTGATCACGCGGCTGTCGGGCTGGGGCCAGACCGGGCCCTACCGCGAGCGCCCCGGCTTCGGCACCCTGGTGGAAGGCTATTCGGGCTTCGCGGCGATGAACGGCTTCGCCGACCGCGAGCCGGTGCTGCCGCCGATGTTCCTCGGCGACATGACCACCGGCCTGTACGGCGCCAGCGCCACGATGATGGCGCTGTGGGAGGTGCGGGCCAATGGCGGCCAGGGCCAGGTGATCGACCTCTCGCTGTTCGAGCCGATGCTGTCCATCCTCGGCCCGCAGGCAGCCAACCACCGCTTCACCGGGCAGGTGAAGCCGCGCACCGGCAGCCGCTCCAGCACCACGGCGCCACGCAACGCCTACCCCACCCGAGACGGCCAGTGGGTGTGCCTGTCCACCTCCACCGAGACCATGGCCGCGCGCCTGTTCCAGGCCATCGGCCGGCCCGACATCACGCAGGACCCGCGCACCGCCACCGCCCGCGGCCGGCTGGCGCACGTGGAGGAGATCGACGCCATCGTCGGCGGCTTCATCCGCGGCAGGACGCTGCAGGAGAACCTGGCCTTCTTCGAGCAGGCGCAGGTGACCATCGGCCCGATCTTCGATGCCGCCCAGCTGGCGCAGGACCGCTTCGTGATCGAGCGCGAAAGCCTGGTCGACGTGGAGGACGCGGACCTGGGCTTCGTGCCCATGCACAACGTGACGCCGCGCATGAGCGCCACGCCCGGCGGCTTCCGTCGCCCGGCGCCGCACATCGGCGAGCACAACCGCGAGCTGCTGCTGCCGCTGCTGGGCACGGCCGAGTACGAGCGGCTGCTGAATGCCGGCGCCATCGTCGAGAAGCCGGCCCGGCCGCAGCCCGCGGCGCAGGCGACATCCCCCACGGCCTGAAGCGGCCGCGCAACCTGAGGACTGACATGAACCGCATCGGACATCCCATCGTCGCCCCCGGCGCCTGGAAGGGCCCGGAGATCGACTGGACGCAGCAGGGCCTGCATGTGCTGAGCCCCGAGGAAGTGCAGGAGATCGACGCCGCGCTGGCACACCTGCTGTCCCTCGGCGACGTGGACTTCCCCGACATCACGCCCGAGAACTTCCCGCTGGACAAGGTGGCCACGCTGATGCGCTCGCTGCCCGAGCGGCTGCGCAACGGCTGCGGCTTCCTGATGCTGCGCGGCCTGCCGCGCGAGCGCTACTCCGACGACGACATGGCGCGGGTGTACTTCGGCCTGAGCTGCTACGTGGGCCGGCCGATGACCCAGTCGTACCTCGGCGACCTGATCGGCCACGTGGTGGACGTGAGCGACCTGGAGCCCAAGTCCCGCGGCTACCGCAAGGGCGGCGGCCAGCTCATGCACACCGACTCGTGCGACATCATCGGCCTGATGTGCCTGCGCACCGCCATCTCGGGCGGCGAGAGCCGCATCTCCAGCGCGCTGACGGTGCACAACTGGATGCTGGAGCACCGGCCCGACCTGCTGAAGGTGCTGGCCGAGGGCCTGTACCTCAAGCGCACCGACGAGGACGGCCGCCGCGCCACGCGCACCTACAGCGAACGCAAGGTGCCCTTCTTCCACGGCGACAATGGCGAGGTGACCTGCTACCTGCCCACCGGTTATGCACGCCTGGCCGAAAAGAGCGGCCAGCGCCCGTTCACACCCGAGGAATCGGAAGCGCTGTACGTGGTGCGCAAGGCCTCGGCCTCGCCCGAGCATTACCTCGACATGGGCTTCAAGGACGGCGACATCCAGTTCCTGAACAACCGCATCATGGTCCACGGCCGCACCGACTACGAGGACCACAAGGAGCTGCCCAAGCGCCGGCACCTGCTGCGCATGTGGCTGCGCATCGACGCGTGGCCGAAGATGCCGGCCGAGCAGGTGTTCCATACCGACGAGGACATGGCGCTGTGGAGCCGCGGCCGCCGCCGCCTGATGGAGCTGCCCTCGCACCACGACCGCGACCTGCTCGATCCGAACGTCGAGAAGGGCATGGTGGAGTGACACCGACGCCCCCGCCCGTGCATGGGCTGCAGGCGCTGCATGCGCTCGAGGCCGCGGCCCGCGTGGCGCACACGCCCTGCGGCGAGGGCCACGTGGTGTGGCACCTGTGGGGCGACGCCGGGCCGGTGGTGGTGCTGCTGCATGGCGGCGCGGGCAGCTGGACCCACTGGCTGCGCAACATCGGTGCGCTGCGTGCGGCCGGCTGGCGCGTGGTGGCGCCGGACATGCCCGGCTTCGGCGATTCCGCCGCGCCGCCCGACGGCCACGATGCCGACGTGCTGCCGCACTGGCTGGCCGAAGGCCTGCAGCGCCTGCTGCCGGGCGAGCCGCTGTGGCTGGTGGGCTTCTCGTTCGGCGGCCTGGTGGCCGGGCTGATGGCCGCCGCCGGCCTGCCGGGGCTGCAGCGGCTGGTGCTGGTGGGCGCGCCCGCATTGAGCCCGCAGCCGATGGCGCCGCTGCCGCTGCGGGCCTGGGATGCCCAGCCGCCCGGCCCCCGGCGCGATGCGGTGCACCGCCACAACCTGGCCACGCTGATGCTGCACGACGCCGCCGCCATCGACGACACGGCGGTTCGGCTGCATGCGGCCAACATCGAGCGCGACCGCCTGCGCCGCCGCCGCCTGATGCGCGGCGACCTGCTGCTGCGCACCCTGCCGGCGGTGGCTTGCCCGGTGAACGGCATCTGGGGCGAGCACGACGTGCTCTACCGCGGCCGCACCGCGGTCATCGGCCATGCGCTGGCGCAGGCGCCGCGGGCCGGCTCGCTGGTGTTCATTCCCGGCGCCGGGCACTGGGTGCAGTACGAATGCGCCGAGGCCTTCAACGCCGCGCTGGCGCAGGCCCTGGCGCCCTGAGACGGGCGGCGCCGCCTCAGGCCCGGCCGTCCTTCAGGTCGAGCGCCAGGAAGTGATGCACCGCGGGCTTCTCCGGCCCGATGTGGAAGCGCAGCGCCTGGGCCTGCATGTCGGCATCGGCCTTGGACACCCGCTGGTGCTGGCGCAGGTGCTCGGCCCAGGACTCCACCATGAACCATTCGATCACCCGCTCCGGCTCGCCGGTGTGCTCGGCCACGCCCCAGGCATAGGCGCCGTCGCGCCGCCGCTCCTGCGCCACCTGCTTCATCGCCTGCAGGAAGGCGGGCAGGTCGTGCTTGCGGATGCGGTATTCGACCTGCACCACCACCGGCCCGCGGTCGTGGGCCACCGGCTCGGCCAGCATCGGCTCGGGCCAGTGGTTGGAGGCCTGCAGGTCGGCTTCGCCGGTGGGCAGCTTCACGCGATGGAACACCAGCGCGATGACGACCAGCGCCGCACCGGCGCCCAGCAGCGTGGTCGCCAGGCCGGCTTCCTGCGCCACCAGGCCCCAGGCCAGGCTGCCGCCGGCCATCGCGCCGTTGAACACCATCAGGTAGATGGCCAGCCCGCGGCCGCGCACCCAGTTAGGCAGCACCGACTGGGCCACGCCGTTCAAGGTGGTGAGGGCGGTGATCCAGCCCATGCCCAGCAGCAGCATCAGCCCGATGGCCACCGCCTGCGGCGGCGCGAAGGACAGCGCCGCCATCACGCCCGCGCTCAGCAGCGAGGCCGCCAGCACCAGGCCGTCGGCATCCAGGCGCTGGCGCAGCCGGGGCAGCAGCAGCGCACCCACGATGGCGCCCGCGCCCACCGCGCCCAGCATCACGCCGTAGAAGCCCGCGGTGCCGCCCAGCATCTTGCGGGCCACCAGGGGCAGCAGCGCCCACACCGAGCTGGCGAACAGGAAGAACACGGCGGCGCGCAGCAGCACCACATGCAGCTCGCGGCTGGCGCGCGCATAGCGCAGGCCGGCCCGGAAGGCGCCGAGGAACTGCTCCGACAGCCCGCTGTCCACCGGCGCCGGGCGCTTCCACCACAGCAGCGCGGCGATGACGACCAGGTAGCTCAGCACGTCGGCGCCATAGGCCGCCGCGGCACCGAAGCTGGCCAGCAGCAGGCCGCCGGCCGCCGGGCCCAGTGCCCGCGCCACGTTGATGCCCAGGGAGTTGAGCGCGACGGCGTTCTTCAGGTCGCTGCGCGGCACCAGCTCGGGCACGATCGATTGCCAGGTCGGGCCCATCAGCGCCGCGCCGATGCCGCCGACGAAGGTGAGCGCGACCAGGTACTCCACGGTGAGCGTGTCCGTCCGCGCCAGCAGCAGCAGGCAGCCGCTGACCAGCGCCAGCAGGACCTGCACGCCGATCAGGAAGCGGCGGCGGTCGAGGATGTCCGACAGCACGCCGGCCGGAATGGCCAGCAGGAAGATGGGCAGCGTCGCCGCGGTCTGGATCAGCGCCACGGCGGCCGGGCTGGCCGACAGCTCGGTGACCATCCAGGAACTGGCCACGTCGCGCATGAAGCTGCCGATGTTGCCCAGCACGGTGGCCGTCCACAGCACGGCGAAGACCGGCTGGCGCAGCGGCGCGAAGCTGCCGCCGGGCGCTGCCGTCGGTGCAGGCGCGGGCGCTGCCGCGTGATGATGTTCGTGCTCAGACGCCAAGATGGCCTCCCAGGTCGAGCCAGGCGACGAGCATGAACCCGCCCGCCAGGCCCCAGTGTTCGAAGAATGCGTTGGCCATCGGCAGGCGCTGCGCCGCCGTGGCCACCCAGAAGCGGTCGGCCAGGAAGCTGGCCACCACCGTGAAGCCGCCGAGCAGCAGCGCGCCCAGCCAGCGGTGCCAGCCGGTGAGCACCAGTGCCGAGGCGCCGATTTCCAGCCCGATGGTGGCCACCGCCCATGGCGCCGCCGGTGCCAGCCCGAAGTGGCGCATCTCGGCGATGGCCCCTTCGAAGTGGCGCAGCTTGTGCACGGCGCCCTGCAGGTAGGCGCCGCACAGCAGCAGCAGTGCCAGCCAGTGCACTGCCGGCGACACGAAGCCGTGGCGCAAGGCTTCCAGCGCCGGGCCCATCACACCGCCCAGCAGGCGCAGCCGAGCGCGCCCCAGAAGCCCTTGAGGTCCGCGATGGGCAGCCGGCTGCTCCAGGCGGTGGCGTGCGCGTGGCCGTGCAGCTTGCAGTCGTTGACGCAGGCGCAGGCCGCCGCGGCATGGCGCAGCACCGACCGCTGCAGGCCCGCCTGCAGCGGTGCGCCGTCCTGCTCGCCCCAGTGGCCATAGCCGCCGAAGCGCCGCACCGGCGACCAGTCGGGCATCGCCGGCGGCGGCGCGCTGTCGTCGTGGGCGGCGAACTCGCCCGCGCCGTACACCACCTTGCCGCCGACCACGGTCAGCAGCGCGCTGGTGTCGGCGATCTCCGATTCGGCGCAGGCAAAGAAGTCGCGGTCGGGCACCATCAGGTCGGCGAACTGGCCCACCTCGATGCGGCCCTTCTTGCCCACCTCGTTGCTGAACCAGGTCACGTGCTCGGTCCACATGCGCAGCGCGGTCTCGCGGTCCAGGCAGTTGCGCTGCGGATAGAGCTGCATCCCGCCCACCGTCCTGCCGGTGATGAGCCACGACAGCGACACCCACGGGTTGTACGAGGCCACGCGGGTGGCATCGGTGCCGGCGGACACCTTGGCGCCCATCTCCAGCATCCTTTTCACCGGCGGCGTGGCCTCGGCCGCACCGGGGCCGTAGCGCTCGACGAAGTACTCGCCCTGGTAGGCCATGCGGTGCTGCACCGCCACGCCGCCGCCCAGCGCGGCGATGCGGTCGATCGACCGTTCGGAAATGGTCTCGCAGTGGTCGAAGAACCAGTTCAGGCCCTGCAGCGGCACGTCCTGGTCCACGCGCTCGAACACGTCCAGCGCGCGGCTGATGGTCTCGTCGTAGGTGGCATGCATGCGCCAGGGCCAGCGGTTCTGCGCCAGGATGCGCACCACCTCTTCCAGGTCGCCTTCCATCCCGGGCGCCATGTCGGGCCGCGGCTGGCGGAAGTCCTCGAAGTCGGCGGCCGAGAACACCAGCATCTCGCCCGCGCCGTTGTGGCGGAAGTAGTCGGTGCCCTGCTTGTAGCGCGAGGTGGCCGTCCAGTTCAGGAAGTCTTCCTTTTCCTGCTTCGGCTTCTGGGTGAACAGGTTGTAGGCCAGGCGGATGGTGAGCTGCCCGGCATCGGCCAGCTGCTGGATCACCTGATAGTCCTCGGGATAGTTCTGGAAGCCGCCGCCCGCGTCGATGGCGCCGGTGACGCCCAGGCGGTTCAGCTCGCGCATGAAGTGGCGCGTGGAGTTCAGCTGGTACGCCGGCGGCAGCTTCGGGCCCTTGGCCAGTGTGGCGTAGAGGATGGACGCATTGGGCTTGGCCAGCAGCAGCCCGGTGGGGTTGCCGGCGCCGTCGCGCATGATCTCGCCGCCGGGCGGGGCCGGCGTGTCGCGGTCGTAGCCCACGGCGCGCAGCGCGGCGCCGTTGAGCAGCGCGCGGTCGTACAGGTGCAGGATGAAGACGGGCGTGTCGGGCGCCACCGCATTCAGCTCGTCGAGGGTGGGCAGGCGCTTCTCCTCGAACTGGTGCTCGGTGAAGCCGCCCACCACCCGCACCCACTGCGGCGCCGGCGTGACGGCCACCTGCTGCCGCAGCATGCGCATCGCGTCGGCCAGGCTCTTCACGCCGTCCCAGCGCAGCTCCAGGTTGTAGTTGAGCCCGCCGCGGATGATGTGCAGGTGGTTGTCGATCAGCCCGGGCAGCACCCGCCTGCCGCGCAGGTCGATCACCCGGGTGTTCGGGCCGGCCAGGGCCATCACCTCGGCGTCGCTGCCCACGCGCACGAACAGGCCGTCCTGGATGGCGACGGCGCTGGCCGTGGGCTTGGCGCGGTCCAGCGTCGTGAAGAGGCCGCGGTGGAGGATGAGGTCGGGGTGCTTGCTGTCGGCCATCGCGGCGTCTCCTGGGTGCGGTGGTGGTCGGGGTCGTCGGGCTCAGCCTTCGTGTGCGCCGAACATCGTCTTGGCGTAGGTGATGCCGATGCCGTAGCCGCCGCCGAACTTCTTCGCAATGCCGGTGGTCATGTCGTAGGTGTCGGTGCGGGCCCAGTCGCGCTGCATCTCCAGCAGGTACTGCAGCGCGGTGATCGGCTGCGCACCGGCCTGGACCATGCGGTCCATCGCACGGTTGTGCGCTTCGGTGGAGATGTCGCCGCAGGCATCGGCGATCACGTAGACCTCGAAGCCCTGGTCCAGCGCCGACAGCGCCGGGCCCACGATGCACACGCTGGTCCACAGGCCCGCCAGCACGATGCGCGACTTGCCGATCTCGTTGATGCGGGCGATGACGGCGGCGTCCTCCCAGGTGTTCATCGAGGTGCGGTCCAGCAGCGGCTGGCCGGGGAAGGGCGCGGTGACCTCCTCGAACATCGGGCCGGAGAAGCTCTTCTCGGCCACCGTGGTGAGGATGGTGGAGGCGCCGAAGCCCGCGGCGGCGCTGGCCACCAGGCCGGCGTTGGAGCGCAGCTGAACCGGGTCGATCGAATGCGTGGCGAAGGCCATCTGCGACTGGAAGTCGATCATCACCAGCGTGTGGTCGTGCGGGGTCAGCAGCTTGGCGCCGGGGGTGGGGGTGGCGGTGAGGCTCATCGGGGTACTCCTTGGGTCAGTGGTGGCGGGAACGGGAATGCAGGGACCGGGCCCGGCCGGGCCCGGCGGGATCAGGGTGCGGAATCGACCAGCACCAGCTCGGCATCGGCCAGCGCGGTGACGCGGATGGTGTCGACGTCGCTGATGGCCGCGCCGTCGCGGGCCTTCAGCGTCACGCCGTCCACCTCCACCTCGCCGCTGGCGGGCACCAGGTAGCCGCGGCGGTCCTTGCCCAGGCGGTACTCGGTGCTCTCGCCGGCCTTCAGCGTGGCGCCCAGCACCCGGGCGTTGGTGCGGATCGGCAGCGCGTCGGCGTCGCCCGGCAGGCCGCTGGCCAGCGCCACGAAGCTGCCCGAGCGCTCGCCCTTCGGGAAGGGCTTGGCGCCCCAGGACGGCGGCTCGCCCCGGCCGTCGGGCAGGATCCAGATCTGGAAGATCTTGGTCACGCCCGGCTCCATGTTGTATTCGGCGTGGCGGATGCCGGTGCCGGCGCTCATCACCTGCACGTCGCCTGCCTCGGTGCGGCCCTTGTTGCCCAGGTTGTCCTGGTGCGTGATGGCGCCTTCGCGGACGTAGGTGATGATCTCCATGTTGGCGTGGGCATGCGGCGGGAAGCCGGTGCCCGGGGCGATGGTGTCGTCGTTCCACACCCGCAGCGCGCCCCAGCCCATGCGGGCGGGGTCGTGGTAGTCGGCGAACGAGAAATGGTGCTTGGCATCGAGCCAGCCATGGTTGGCGCCGCCGAGGGCATCGAAGGGTCTGCGGTCGATCATGGTGTTTCTCCGGGCGGTTCGTGTTGCGATGGAGAGACTTTAGGAGTCGGTGATCAATAAGAGAATAGAAAAGATGGAAAACCATCGATTCCGAAAGTTGCATGAGCAAGCTGCCTGACCTGGAAGCCTGGGCCATCTTTGCCAAGGTGGCGGAGACGGGCTCCTTCGCCAAGGCGGCGGCCGACCTGGCGATCTCGCAGCCCACCGTCTCCAAGGCCATCACGCGGCTGGAGGCGCGGCTGAAGACCACGCTGTTCCACCGCACCTCGCGGCGCATGTCGCTCACCGCCAGCGGCGAGGCGTCGCTCGATCGCGCCTCGCGCATCCTGGCCGAGGGCGAGGCGGTGGAGGCGGAGGTGACCGAGCAGTCCGAGCACCTGCGCGGCACCATCCGCATCGCCGCGCCGATGTCCTTCGGCATCAGCCACCTGGGGCCGGCGCTGCCGGCCTTCATGGCGCAGCACCCGGAGGTGATGCTGGACCTGCACTTCAGCGACGAGCTCATCGACGTGGTGGCGCAGGGCTTCGACGTGGCCCTGCGCATCTCGGCGCTGCCGGATTCCAGCCTGCTGGCGCGGCGGCTGTGCGCGGTGCGCATCCTGCTGGTGGGCGCGCCCGCCTACTTCGAGCAGCACGGAAGGCCCGGTCATCCGCGCGAGCTGGCCACGCACCGCGCGCTGCGCTACGTGCACACGCGCCTGGGCGAGGCCTGGCGCTTCCGGCATGCCCGGCGCGGCGAGTTCTCGCAGGTGGTGCCCACGGCGCTGCGCGTCAACAACGCGGAGGCGCTGGCGCCCGCGCTGCGGGCCGGCCTGGGCCTGGCGCTGCAGCCGGAGTTCCTGGCCTGGGAAGACCTGCGCTCGGGCTTGCTGGAGGAGGCGATGCCGGAGTGGCAGGTGCCGCCCATCGCGCTGCACATCGTCACCCCGCCCGGCCGCGGCCGGCCGGCGCGGGTGCAGGTGCTGATCGACTACCTGGCCGCGCACTTCGCGCGGGCGCCCTGGGCGGTCGATCCCAGCCCGATGCCGGCTGCGGCCGCCGCCTCCGCCGCGCGGCGCTGAAGCCGGGCCGGTCCGCGGGTGGCGGCAACCGGCCGCCTAGTGCATTTGCGCTATGGCGCCGCGCGGGCACGGCACCTAGCCTGTGCAGCAGCAGGGCCGCCCGGCCCCGGTGCCACGGAGGTTCCCTTGAGAAAGACATTGCTCGCCGGCCTGGTGCCGGTGGTGCTGCTGCCGGCTTGCGGCGGCAGCGACGATGCGCCGTCCAACGCCTACGCGCAGCGGCCGGCCTTCCTCGCCGCCGAGCCGCAGCGCATCGACTTCGACGGCCGCACCGCGGGCCTGGTCACCGGCAATGCGGCCGACCTGCCGGCGCTGCTGGCCTATGCCGCCCCGGCCGGCGAGCCCACCGCAGCCACGCTGCGCACGCTGCAGATCCAGGCCTCGTACGCCGGCCTCGACGACCTCAGCGCCGGCGGCGGCTTCGGCGTGTACTTCGGCGTACTGGACCCGCGGGCCAACCAGGGCAGCGAGTACATCGCGGTGTCCGACGACGGCAGCGGCCGCCAGAACGTGACCATGGCGGTGCAGGTGCCCAGCCACTTCGATCCGGCCCGGCCGTGCATCGTCACCGCCACCTCGAGCGGCTCGCGCGGCATCTATGCCGAGGTGCCGACGGTGGGCGAATGGGCGCTCGGCAAGGGCTGCGCGGTGGCCTACACCGACAAGGGCACCGGCGTGGGCGTGCACGACCTGGACCGCGACCGTGCCTACGCGACGGATGGCAGCCTGGTGGCCGCCGGCCAGCGCCAGGACCTGGTGTTCAACGCCAACCTGCTCGGCGACGACCTCGCCGCCTACCGCGCCGCTTTCCCGAACCGGTTTGCGGTCAAGCAGCTGCACTCGCGGCAGAACCCCGAGAAGGACTGGGGCGCCTACACGCTGCAGTCGATCAAGGTGGCGCTCTACGTGCTCAACCAGCGCTTCCCGCAGGCCGGCTTCACGCCGAAGAACACGCTGGTCATCGCCTCCAGCATCTCCAACGGCGGTGGCGCCGCGCTGCGTGCGGCCGAGCAGGACACCGAAGGCCTGATCGGCGGCGTGGCGGTGTCCGAGCCGCAGGTGAACCTGCCGGACGACGCCGGCCTGACCGTCCGCCGCGGCGACGTGGTGGTGCCGGTGGCGGGCCGGCCGCTGTTCGACTACTTCACCTTCGCCAACCTCTACCAGCCCTGCGCCACGCAGGCGCCGGCCATCCGCGACGGCACCGCCTTCGTCGCCGCGCCGCTGGCGACGGCCCGCTGTGCGGCGCTGGCGCAGCATGGGCTGGTGGTCGGCGCCACGCTGGATGCGCAGGCCACCGATGCGCTGGCGCGGCTGCGGGCTTACGGCTGGGAGCCGGAATCCGACCGGCTGCACGACAGCCACTACGGCTTCGAGTTCACCAACCTGGTGGCGATGTCCTATGCCAGCGCCTATGCGCGGGCCGCGGTCACGGAGCCGCTGTGCGGCTACAGCGTGGGCGGCGTGGGCGCCACCACGCCCGGCACACCGGCCGAAGCGGCCCTGAAGTCCTTCTGGGGCACCGGCTCGGGGCTGCCGGCCGGCCCGATCACCATCGTCAACGACCAGGCGGTGGGCGGCCCGGCCAAGGACACGGTGTCGGTCAGCGCCAGCACCGGCCGCGCCGACTACAACGTCGACGGCGCGCTGTGCCTGCGCCGGCTGATGACCGGCGCGGCCGTGGGCCGCACGCCGATCTCCGCGGCCGAGCAGGCGGTGGCGGCCCGCGTGCGCACCGGCCTGGCGGAGGTGCGGGTCACCGGCAACCTGCGCGGCAAGCCGGCCATCATCGTGCAGGGCCGTGCCGACACGCTGCTGCCGGTGAACCATGCGGCACGCCCCTATGCGGCGCTGAACCGCCGCGCCGATGCGGCGTCCGACCTGCGCTACTACGAGGTGACCGATGCCAACCATTTCGATGCGCTGGTCACCTTCTATCCCCGCGTGATGGTGCCGCTGCTGGTGTATGGCCGGCGGTCGCTGGAGCTGATGCACAGCCGGCTCACCACCGGCGCTGCGCTGCCGCCCTCGCAGGTGGTGCGGGCGACGGCTCGCGCCTCGGCCGCCGCCACCCTGTCGGACGCCCAGCTGCCGCCCATCGCGGCCACGCCGGCGGCCGCCGACACCATCAGCGTGGGGCCGGGGACGATCGCGGTACCTGACTAGACAAGCTGGCGTCCTCGCCCTGTGCGGCCAGGCAGCGCACCAGCGCCGTCTTGTCCTGGATGCCCAGCTTGCGATAGACCTGGGCGAGCTGCGCACGCACGGTATGCGGCGAGGTGTGCAGCGCCTTGGCCACTTCCTTGTGCGTGCGCCCGCTGGCGAACAGGCCCGCCACGGCCTGCTCCCGCGGCGACAGCGCTGCGCCGCTGCGGCGCGCCTGCGCCTCGCACAGCCATTGCACGCCGAGCCGTCGAGACGACAGCGTGATCGCCTGGCCGTGAAACGGCATGCCGCCCGCCATGGCCGCCTTGGCCACCGCAGGCAGGTGCAGGTGGCCGGCCTGCGGCCATTCGCGGGCCATCAGCTCGTGGAACAGCGGATCGGCGACGTGGTAGCTGCCGCCCGCATCCACCAGCGCCAGTGCGCGCACCGGTTCCGGCAGCGCGGGGCGCCGGTTCCAGCGCGCCCGCTGGAGGTCGAGCGCGCAGCTCACATGCGCCCAGGCGGCGCCGATGCGGGCCATGGCCTGCCGGTCGAAACCCTCGCGCGTGCCGCGGTACAGCACGATCCACCGCATCGGCGCGTCGCCTTGCGGTGCATCGCCGCACAGCAGCAGGTGGCGCAGGTCATGGCGCCGCGCAAAGCGCGCCATCACGCCGTGCTGCGGGCCGGCGTAGGTCGTGCCCGCATCCACGGCGATGGGACGACCCGGGCGGCCCAGGAAGGCGGCCGTCACCGGGTCTTCGTGGGAGACGGCCGCGTACTCCTGCAGGATGGCCTCGTCGCGCCCGTGCACCGTGGCGGTGGCGATGCGCAGCGTGTCGTCCGCCGGCATGCCGGTGCCCAGCACCGCGCCGTCGAAGCCGATCCAGCGGCGCAGGTGCCCGATCAGCTCTGCCGGAAAGTCCTGGGCGGCGGTGGTGGCGGCCAGGCGGTGCAGATCCGCCAGCTCGCCAGCAAAGGAGCGCATGGTCACGACCGGTGTTGTCACCCCGGCGATTGAAGGCGGCCCGGCGGCCGCAGGCAAGAGGGCTTGCCAGGGAGCGATTGCTAGCCGGTGGCGTCGGCATTGGCCGCCCGCAGCGGATCCGATACCTCCATCCAGTCCAGGTCGTTCTCCAGCGCGTGGAAGGCGTCGTCGCCGATGTCGCCGAACTTGCGCATGGCCAGCAACGTCTGGCGGGCGGCGGCCACGGCGGCGAAGTAGTGGCGGTCATAGTCGACGCCGAAGGCGGTGAACGGGCTGCTGCCGTCATGCAGCGGCCGGCCGAGCTGCATCTTCAGGTTCTTGCGCACCAGCTCGATGGCCGGCGACGGGGCCGCGGGCAGCGTGGCGAAGGCCGCCTGCAGCATGCGCTCGCGGCCGCGGGCTTCCTCGACGGCCACCGGGTCGGTGTCGCGCAGCTTCAGTGCGCGCAGCAGCGGCTTGAGCGTGAAGCCCTGGATCATCAGGGTGCCGAAGACAACCAGGAACGCGGTCAGCACGATGAGGTCGCGCGACGGAAAGTCGGCTGGCAGCGCCAGCGCCGCCGCCAGCGTGACCACGCCGCGCATGCCGGCCCAGGAGATGACGAGCCCGCTGCCCACCGTCGGGCGCAGCATCGGCCGCGGCGGGCTGAAGCCCCGGCGCCGGTTGTGCCAGCGCACCGCCGCATTGAAGGTCATGTGCCAGGCGATGCGCACGCCGATCACCGTCGCCAGCACCGCGGCGGCCACCGTGAGGTACTGCTGCAGCGGGGCGCGGGCCATGTCCATCCAGATCGGCCGCATCTGCAGGCCGATGAAGATGAAGGCGAAGATGTTGAGCGCGAACACCACCGTGGCCCAGACCGCATTGGTCGGGATGCGGATGCGCGCGGGAATAGTGGCCGGCGCGAGCTGCGCCATCGTCATCGCGAAGCACACGGTGGTGAGCACGCCCGACAGGCCCGCATGCTCGGCCAGCTGCCACACGCCCACGGTCCAGACGAACTGCAGGATGATGGCCGTGGGGATGTGCCGCACCCGCACCAGCACCTGCTGGGCCAGCCAGCCCAGTGCCGGCCCGGCGATCAGGCTGCCCACCACCGCCAGCAGGAAGGTAGGCGCCACCGCCTGGATCGAGAAGCCGCCGGCGGCCACCGCGCCGACGGCCAGCCGGTAGATCAGCAGCGCACTGGCATCGTTGAGCAGGCTCTCGCCTTCCAGGATGGCCAGGATGCGGTGCGGCGGCCGCAGCGGTCTGAGCACCGCGGTGGCCGCCACGGCGTCGGGTGGCGCCACGATGGCCCCCAGCGCGACGGCGGCCGCCCAGGGCAGCGTGGGCATCAGCGTGTGCGCCACCACCGCCACCGCCGCCGTGGTCAGCACCACCGCCACCAGCACCAGGCCCACCAGCGGCGCCCAGTTGTCGCGCAGGTCGCGCAGCGAGGCGTCGTAGCCGGCGTCCACCAGGATGGGCGCGACGAACAGCGCCAGCACCAGCTCGGGCGGCAGGTGCAGGCTGGGCGCACCGGGCACGAAGGCCAGCAGCGCGCCGCCGATGGCCAGGAACACCGGGTACGGCGCCCCGGCGCGCCGCGCGGCCGCTGCCAGCACCACCGCTGCGAGGAAGAGGACCAGGATCTGCTCGATCTCGTGCATCGAGCCAGTATCGGTGCGTTGTCGGCACTCAGGGCGCTGCTGCGGCGGCCTCAGCCGATGACTTCGGCCGCGGCGGCGGCCGGCGGGCACCGGCTTTCCAGCAGGGTGACCACTGCCTGGGCCAGCCGTTCGAGGCACGCCTGCTGGGCCGGCGTGATGCCGGGCCGCACCTGGGTGTCGAGCACGCAGATCATGCCGACCGCCACGCCGCAGCGCGACATCAGCGGCGCGCCCGCATAGAAGCGGATGCCCGGCTCGCCGATCACCAGCGGATTGCCGCAGACGCGAGGGTCGTGCTCGGCATTGGGCACCACGAACACGCCCTCGTGCTCGATGGCCTTGACGCAGATGCTCTTGTCCAGCCCGGTCTCGCGCGTGCCGAAGCCGTACTCGGCCTTGAACCACTGGCGCTTGTCGTCGACGAAGCTCACCAGCGCCATCGGCGCATCCAGTTCGCGTGCGGCGATGCGGACCACCTGATCGAACACATCCTCGCGGTCGGTGTCGAGGATGGCGTACCGCGCCAGCGCCTGCTGGCGTTCCGTCTGTTCCACCTGTTTTGTCATCGTCTTCGGCATGGATGCCTGAGCAGTGGTGGACCCTTGTAGCGGGCCGCTTCGGCGCGGACAACCCCTGGAAGCGGGGCACACTTGGCGGCTTGGCACGTGTACCCCGTCAGGAGATGTTGTTGAAGTCCTCTCGCCGACACCATGCCTGGGCAGCGCTGTGGCTGGCCGCCACCCTGGCGCTGCCGGCCGCGGCCCAGAACATGGGCTGGAGCACCATCACGCCCTCCATCACCGGCACCGACACGCTGGGCCTGGTGCTGCGTGAACAGATGCAACAACGCGCGCCGGTGGCCGCGCAGGGCGGGGCGGCCGGCCCTTCCGGCGCGGGCGAGCAAGCGTCTGCCGCCTTGCGCTTCGCACCGTCCAAGGCACGGCGGCAGCAGAACCTGGCGGCCTTCGTGGAGAAGACCCGGCGCGTGGACCCGGAGAACGCCAGCGGGCTGGAACGGCTGTTCGCGTCCGGGGACGTCATCGAGAAGGTGGCGCCGATGATCCGGCCCATCGGGCTGCGCATCGATGACCTGGCCGACACCTATGCGCTGTGGTGGATCTCCGCCTGGAATGCTACCCAGGGCATCAATCCGACACCCAGCCGCGCCACGGCCAGCGCCGTGCGCCAGCAGGCGGCGCGGGCATTGATGGCCACGCCGGGCATCGCGGGGGCGAGCGACGCGGCCAAGCAGGAGTTCGCCGAGGCGCTGCTGGTCCAGGTGATGTTCATCGACGCCGCGGTCGACCACCACCAGGGGTCCGCCAGCCAGCTTCGTGCACTGGCCCGGGCGGTGCACCAAGGCGCCGGCCGCATGGGCCTGGACCTGGCGGCGATGCGGCTGACCGAGGCAGGCTTCGTGCCCTCCCGTTGACGGGCCAGGCCGGCGGCCGGCCCGGCTCAGGAGGAGCGCGACAGGTTGGTCTTGCGGCCTGAGCCGCCGAGCGGGCCGGAAGGCACCTTGCGCCGCGCATCGAACTTCTTGTTGCCGCCGGCAAGCTTGTTGACGGTGGCCCAGGCACGCGTCTCGGCCTTGGGGCGTGCGGCGCCCTTCGGCGCGGCGCCTTCCTCCGGGGTCTGGGCCGCCGGCTCCTGAAGGTCGGCGTCCTTGTCCAGTTTCGACATGTCGGGCTCCTGCTGATCCATCCCGCTGCGCGTCGGCGCCGGGAAGGACAGGTTAGGGCATTTCGGCCCCGCCCCGAGAGAGCTGGCCCGCCGCCGCTCAAGCCTGCCGGCCCTGCAGCCATGCCCGGGGCGACACACCCACCGCCTGCATGAAGGCGCGGGAGAACGATGCCGGGCTGGCATAGCCCAGCTCGTCGCTGGCCCGCTTGATCGAGCTTCCCGCCAGCAGCATCGATTGCGCCAGCGACACCCGCCACCGGAGCAGGTAGTCGGCCGGCGTGATGCCGACCTGCTGCTTGAACGCCGCGGCGAAGGCGCTGCGCGACATGCCTGCCGCCTGCGCCATGGACTCCAGCGCCCAGTCCGCGCCGGGCTTGTCGTGCAGGGCCGTCAGCGCGCGGGCCAGCTTGGGATGGCCCAGGCCGTGGAGCGTGCCCTCGGTGATGCCGGCTTCGGCCGGATGATCCAGCAGCCATCGCAGCAACTGCAGCAGCAGCACCTCGAACAGGCGATCGGCCAGCAGCCGGTGACCGCAGCGCACCTGCTCGGTCTCGGCGAACAGCAGGGCCAGCGTCTGTTCCAACCCGTCCACGGCATGCAGGGGCAGCACGACCACCGGCGGCAGGGCCGCCACCACCGGATGCCGCACACCGCCTTCGAAATCCACGGTGGCGCAGACGAAATCGGAGCCTTCCGTGGGCGCGTTGTGGAACTGGTGCTCCAGCGGGCGCGGGTAGAGCAGCAGGGTCGGCTCCGTGACCTGGATGCGGCGGGGCGCGCCGCTGCGCGGCCGGTGCGTCACCACCATCTCGCCCCGGCGCAGCACATGCAGGAAGCCACGCCCCTCCTGGGCGTCGAAGTGGGTCACGCCGCACAGGGGGCCCGCGTGGAACAGGTGCGCATGCACCCGGAAGCGTTCCAGCAGGCCGGACAACCGGTCCACCGGCTGCGTTGATGTGGATGCCATGGCGTGCGCAGACTGGACGGAATGGATGCTTTACTGGACGGAATGCATCGAATCATACAGGTGCGGGCAAGACACTGTGGTCCAGCGCAGCACCACATCGGCGCCGCGCCCAGCCACCTGAACTTCAAGGAACCGTCATGAACCGCATTCCCCTCGTCGACCGCCAGGCCACCACCGCCGACCGCAAGGCCTTGCTCGACGCCATCCACGGCACCTTCGGCGCCACGCCCAACATGTTCCGTGCGGTGGCCAATTCACCGGCCGCGCTCCAGAGCATGTGGTCGGCCTTCGGTGCCCTGGGCGGCGGCGTGCTGCCGGCCAAGCTCGGCGAGCAGATCGCCGTGGCCGTGGCCGACCGCAATGCCTGCGAGTACTGCCTGGCCGCCCACACCGCCCTCGGGCGCAAGGCCGGCGCCAGCGCGGAGGAGATGCAGCAGGCGCAGGCCGGCAAGTCCGCCGATGCGCGGACGCAGGCCGCGCTGCGCTTTGCGCTCAAGCTCGTCAACGACCGCGGCCAGGTCGCGGATGCCGACGTGCAGGCCGTGCGGGCGCAGGGCTTCAGCGACGAGGAGATCGTCGAGATCCTGGCCCACGTCGCGCTCAACCTGTTCACCAACTACGTGAACGTCGCCTTCGCCGTACCGGTCGATTTCCCGGCCGTCAAGCTGCGCCGCTCCGCCTGATTCAGGAGCGTCACCCGATCGCTACCTGCCTGGCGCGACATCGCGCCCGGCTTCCAAAACACCCAAATCGATTATTTGTCTTCAGTTGGATGTTTTGGATGCCGAAGTCCTGCCAGCGGCCGTGCCCTGCGGCCCCAATGGAGAAGTACTCGTGTTCAAGAATCTTCGTCTCGGCGCCCGCCTGATGCTGGCCTTCACGGTCCTGGTGCTCATGGGTGCCCTGGTGGCGGCCTTCGGCATCTATGGCCTGCAGCGGCTCAATGGCGTCAACGGCACGCTGTACGACCAGGAGCTGCTCGGCATCTCGCACGTGAAGGAAGCCAACATCAACCTGATCTATGCCGCGCGGGCGCGCGGCCAGTTCTCGCTGGCCACCACCGATGCGGAACGGGCCGGCGCCCGCGCCACCTTCAAGGCGTCGGTGGACACCATGCAGGCGTGGCTGGAGAAGGCGCGCCCGCTGTTCACCACGGCCCAGGGCCAGCAGGAATTCGACCGGCTGGACGGCATGATCAAGCTCTACGTGCCGGCGGCCGAGGCCTTCATGGCGGCCAGCACCGGCAAGGCGCTGCTGGCGCCCGACGCCGAGCTGGCCAAGCTGGACCTGGCCACCAAGCAGGCCAACAAGCAGGTGGACGACCAGCTCACCGCCCTGACCAAGCTGAAGGAGGCGAACGGCGCCCGCACCGCGCAGGACGCAACGCAGCTGTACGAGACGGTCAGCCTGGTGATGGGCCTGCTGACGGTGGCCAGCGCACTGTGCGGCGCGGTGGTGGGCGCGCTCATCACCCGCGGCATCACGCGTGCACTGGGCGGCGAGCCGGCGGACGTGGCCCGCGTGGCGAATGCGGTGGCTTCCGGCGACCTCACCACCCGCATCGACACCTCGCGTGCCACCGACGGCAGCGTGGTCACGGCGATGGCCCACATGCAGCAATCGCTGATCCGCGTGGTGAGCCAGGTGCGCGCCAGCAGCGACAGCATCGCGACCGGCTCTTCGCAGATCGCCACCGGCAATGCCGACCTCAGCCAGCGCACCGAGGAACAGGCCAGCAACCTGCAGCAGACCGCGGCCTCGATGGAGCAGTTGACCGCCACCGTGAAGACCAATGCCGACACCGCCCAGCAGGCCACGCAACTGGCCACCGCGGCCACCGTGGCGGCAGGCCAGGGTGGCGAGGCGGTGAGCGCGGTCGTGCGCACGATGGAGGGCATCACCGCCTCCAGCCGCAAGATCGCGGACATCATCAGCGTGATCGACGGCATCGCTTTCCAGACCAACATCCTGGCCTTGAATGCCGCGGTGGAAGCCGCGCGGGCCGGCGAGCAGGGCCGCGGCTTCGCGGTGGTGGCTTCCGAGGTGCGCACGCTGGCCCAGCGTTCGGCCGGCGCGGCCAAGGAGATCAAGTCGCTGATCACCGAGAGCGTGGAGAAGGTGGAGGCAGGCAGCCAGCAGGTGGACGAGGCCGGCCGCACGATGGATGACATCGTGTCGCAGGTACGCCGTGTGAGCGACCTGATCGCCGACATCGGCAGCGCCACGCAGGAACAGACGCAAGGCATCGGCCAGATCGGTGATGCGGTCAGCCAGCTCGACCAGGTAACGCAGCAGAACGCCGCGCTGGTGGAGGAAAGCGCGGCCGCGGCCGACAGCCTGAGCCAGCAGGCGGCGCGCCTGGTGGAGGCGGTGGGCGTGTTCACGCTGCAGCCCGGCGAAGCCGCGCACGCTGCCGGCTGAAGCGCTGCCGGGGCGCAGCCACGCTGCACTGCAGCAGGGGCCCCTAAGATCCCGCCATGAACGAAGCAGCGCGCTCCTACTCGACGGTCGACGTCGCCAGGCGGCTGGGCGTCTCGTTGCAGACGGTGCAGCGCTGGGTCGATTCGGGCCGGCTGAAGGCCTGGAAGACACCCGGCGGCCACCGCCGCATCGACGGCCGCAGCGCCGAGCTGCTGTTCGAGCAGCATGAGCAGACGATGGGCGCTTCGGCGGCGGCGGCGGATGCCGCGGTCGGCATGCCGGCCCGCGCTGCCGCGCCCCGGCCGCTGCGGGTGGTGATCGTGGACGACGATCCGCTGGACCGGGAGCTGATCGCGATGCTGGTGCAGGTGGCGCTGCCCGGCGCGCAGCTGCAGGTGGCCGGCAACGGCTTCCAGGGCCTGGTCATGATCGCCCGCCATGCGCCCGACATCGTCATCACCGACGTGCACATGCCGCACATGGACGGCTTCGAGCTGATCCGCAACGTGCTGGCCGATGCGGCCACACGGCCCCGCCTCCTGGTCGCGGTGTCGGCCAAGTCGCCGAAGGAACTGGCGGAGTATGGGCAGTTGCCGACGGAGGTCACGCTCATCCACAAGCCGTTCGAGCGAGAGGCGTTCGTCGCCGCGCTGCGGCAGCGCTGATCTGCGCACCAACTTCGGGCACCTCGATTGCCGCGAGCCGGCATGTCTGCCAGTGAGAGTGCTCCTCCCCGCAAGCGCCGCCGGCGGAAGATCGCAGCAAGGCTGCGGCGCGCGCCGCCACGGCCAGTGACCGTTCATCAGGCGGCCGCCCGCGCTGCCGCGCTGGCGCAGGCGCGCGAGACGGCCAGGGCCCTGCAGGTCGAGAACCAGCGCATCCGGCAGGAGGTCCAGGCGCGCAACGTCTTCCTGGCCACGCTGTCGCATGAGCTGCGCGCGCCGCTGAACGCGGTGATCGGCTTTGCCGACCTGCTGGCGGCCGGCGTGGTGCCGGCGGACTCGCCTCGGCGCACCCATTACCTGGGTCACATCCGCGACCGCGGGCTGCAGTTGCTGCATCTGATCAACGACGTGCTCGACCTGTCGCGCGTGGAGGCGGGCGCCTGCGTGCTGGCGCCCGAGCGGGTGGACCTGCGGGCGCTGATTGCCGGCGTGGTGGACGTGCTGCACACCCGCATCGCACGCAAGCGCCTAGTGGTCTTGGTGGACGTGCCGCCCGGGCTGCCGCCGGTGGTGCTCGATGCACCGCGGCTGAAGCAGGCGCTGGCCGGTGTGTTGGACCATGCGCTGCAGGCGTCGCCCGTTGCAGGCCACGTCGAGGTCCGCGTGCGGCTGCAGGGCGGCGAGCGCTTCCAGCTGGCGGTGCAGGACAGCGGGCCCGCCATCGCGCCCGAACGATGGCCCGGCGTGTTCGAGGCGTTTGCCGAGGACAGCGCGGGCCACCGGGTCGAAGGTACCGGCCTGGGCCTGGCGCTGGCGCGGCGGCTGGTGCAGGCGCAGGGCGGCTCGGTGAGCGTGCACGGCGCGCCGGGGCGGGGCAGCATCTTGTCGATGGAACTGCCGCTCGTGCCGGCCGGCTACCGGATGGAGGACGATGCCGCGCACCACGCCGACGGGTCGCCGGCGCTCACCTCGCCAACGGACGACGCCGAAGCGCCGGAATGACCTGGCCGCGACAGCTCAGTCGGGCGGTGGCCGGCGTCTCCAGAAGCTGCGCAGCATCGCCAGGCCCACCGGCGCATGCGCAACGCTGAGGCTGTTGCGCAGCACCCAGTCCGCGGTGGCCAGGGCCAGCGGTTCCGAGCGGGCGGGCTGCGCCAGCGCCATCTGCCAGTCCGGGAAGGCCCGGGCGGCGATCGGCTCGTTCAGCATCTCCGTGACCCGGGTGTGCTGACGGCTGCCCCGGATGCGCGCATAGGTCTCGGCCATGGCAAGGGGCTCGCCTTCGAAGTACTGCATGAAGGTTCCCGCGCTGTAGATCAGTGCACCGGTCACGCCGCTTTCCAGGTTGAGGCGCCGAGCTTCCAGCAGGAGGGTCTCCAGCATGAAGTCCGTCATCGGTTGGACGCTGACGCTGGTGTAGACGATGGCTTGCAGCATGGAAGGCGACGGCATTGGCCAATGCAGCGCTCAGGTGCCCGGGCGCAGCTTGCGCAGTGCACTGGGCGTGTGGCCGAAACGGGCGCTGCAGACGCGGGAAAAGTGCGAGGCGTCGGAAAACCCGGCGCGCTGGCCGATCTCCTCCAGCGAGAGCCGGTCGAAGCCCGGCGCCTCCAGCATGCGGCGGGCGACGTCGGCACGTGCGTCGATGAGCAGGCGGCCGAAGGTCAGGGCGCCGGCGCTCAGCACACGGTGCAGCGTCCGCACGGACACGCCGACCTGCCGTGCGATGTCCAGGGCCTCCAGGGCAGGCTCGCTGCAACGCTCGCGGATCGCATCGACGATGCGTGCCTGGAGCTCGGGATAGGTGCGCGCAGGCGCCGAAGCCGCCGGGGCGACTTCGGTGGCCGCCAGCGACAGCAGGGCGCCGATCTGGTCTGCCAGCATCTGGTTGGACAGCGGCAGCGGCTTGTCCGCGAGCTGCGGCGCCAGCTGCGCCACGTACTGGGCCAGCAATCGGCCCCACGGGGCGCTGCCGTCCATGCGCTGGCACACAAGCTTGCGCGGCTCGGGCACCCAGGCTGCCAGCCACTCGAACGGGATCTTGACGTTGTGCGCCGTGCAGCCGCTGGGCCAGTGGGCCGACTGCTCGAACCGCGAATCGATCAGCACCAGGTCGCCGGCGGTCAGCAGCAGTTCCTCGCTGGGCCGGCGCAGCCGCCATGGGCCGTGGCCGATGACGAGGTGGTAACTCTGGTCGGTGCTGCGTGCGATGTCACGCACGGTGCGGAAGGCGTCCTGGCTTGAGCCGCCCATGTAGGCGACGGACAGGGGCCCCAGCTGGCGCACCGCCAGCTCGGAGTGGAAGTCCACCACCTCCCGGGACGACGTGGTGACATGGATGAACCGCTCACAGATGTTGCCCACGTAGGCGTCCAGCCGCTGGGATGGTGGCAGCTGGTCCGTCGACCACCTGAAGACCGGTTCGGTGCCTTGTTCCTTCTGCGCTTCCATCCCCGACCCCCTGCCCATCGCATGCGGCTATCCGCGTTTTCCCTGACTTTACCCAGCGTGCGTCCCGGCCTGCACAGGTGGCGCGCAGCGGCCAGTCGCTGGCACGCAGAAGCAAGGTTCTTGCGCGGTCGCCATCTAGCATTCCGATACACCCACTGCGCTGGTGCGAGGGCCGGCAGTTCAATGCGCATTCCCAGGAGTCGGACATGTCAACCACTGCAAGGCGACTCAGCGTAGGTGTGCTTCATGAGTCCGTCGTCATACAGCAAGGCCTGGCCGCCCTCGTCGGCCGCAGCGGCAACCTTCAGCTTGTCGCCACGGCCGGCATCGGCAGCCCGACCGTGGCGGCGGACCTGCTGCCGGCGCATGTGCTGCTCGCAAGCCACGGCTTTGCGCTCGAGCTGCTCGACGGCCCGGAAGGACCCCGGCATGCCGCCGTGATCGCGGTCGCGCCGCACTTCGGTGACGAAGCCGCGCGCGCCTTGATCCGCCGAGGCGCCCGCGGTCTGTTGCTTCTGTCCATGACGGCGGACGAGCTCGAGCAGGCGGTCCTGCGCGTGGGCGCAGGGCTGCGGCACATCACGCCGTCGGTGGCCGCGGTGATGGCAGAGCATCTTGGTGCTCCCGGGCTCACCTGCCGCGAGGTGGCCTTGCTCGAGCTGCTGTCATGCGGCATGACGAACAAGGCCATCGCCAGGACGCTGCAGATCTCGGACGGGACCGTGAAGACCCACGCACGCTCCATCTTCTCCAAGCTCGGCGCCAACAACCGGACCCAGGCCGTGGCCGTGGCCAGGAGGCGTGGCATCCTGAGGCACGGCGCGGACCTTCCCGCCGGCTGCCTGGAAGAAGCCCCGGCCGGACGGGCTGCAGCCAGCCGATCCGCAGGCAGCACGACCTTGGGCTTGCAGCTCGCCCGCTCCATGTCCGTGCCCGCTTAGTCGGGCGCGCGATCCCATCCGTCTTTTTCAACGTGGCTGACCAGCCACCATCCAAGGAGTGCCGCATGGCCAAGGTTCTAGTTCTCTACTATTCGTCTTACGGTCACGTCGAACAGCTGGCCCAGGCGGTCGCCGAAGGTGCGCTGGCTGGCGGTGCTTCCGTCGTGGACGTCAAGCGTGTCCCGGAGACCGTGCCGGAGCAGGTGGCCAAGGGTGCACATTTCAAGCTGGACCAGGCCGCCCCGGTGGCCACGGTGGCCGAGCTGGAGCAGTACGACGCCATCATCGTGGGCACGCCGACACGCTATGGCCGCATGGCGTCGCAGATGGCGGCATTCCTCGATCAGACGGGCGGCCTGTGGGCGCGCGGGGCGCTGAACGGCAAGGTCGGCGCTGCCTTCACGTCCACCGCCACCCAGCATGGCGGCCAGGAGCAGACGCTGTTCTCCGTCATCACCAACCTGCTGCACTTCGGCATGGTCATCGTGGGTCTGCCCTACAGCCACGCAGGCCAGATGAGCGTCACCGAGATCGTGGGCGGCTCTCCTTATGGGGCTTCGACGGTGGCGGCGGGCGACGGTTCGCGGCAGCCGACGCAGATCGACCTGGCCGGCGCCCGCCACCAGGGTGAGCTGGTCGGCAAGACCGCGGTCAAGCTGTTCGGCTGATCGTCCCGGCAGGCCGGCTTCGGCCTCACAGGTTCTGTGGCTTGAAGCGATGCCGGCAGTTGACGATCTTGCCGGCCACCATGAACTCGCCGCGGCCGAGGTAGTGCAGCGTTTCCGGATGCGCCGGCTCGGCCGCAACGCGCGCCCTCACGATTTCCCAGATGAAGAGGTTGTAGCTTCCCACCTTGCTGCCGTCATGCAACCTGCACTCGAAGTTGGCGTAGGCCTCGCCGATGAGCGGCACATCGACGTGTTCGGCATCCTCTGCCGTGAGGCCAAAGTGCTCGAACTTGTCGAAGTCCTTGCCGGTGGTGTTGCCGATGCCCACCACCTGGTCCAGCAAGGCACGGGTCGGCACGTTGATGACGCATTGCTTGCTCTTGCGGATCAGCTCGTGGCTGTGGTTGCCTGGCCAGATGTAGCACCCGAAGAGCGCCGGCGTGAAGCCCAGCATCATGTGCCAGCCCATCGTCATGATGTTGCGCTCACCCTTGTGCTGCGAGGTGACGAGGACGACCGGCCCCGGTTCGAGAATGCGCCGCACCTCACCGAGGTCGAAGTCGGTCTTTGTCGTGGGTTTCATGATGGCGTCTTGGCGAGGGTCACTTGCCCCACTCGGGCCCACCGTCGGTGCACGTCTGGCCGCCGTCGACGGCCAGGGTGATGCCGGTGATGAAGGCGGCCTCGTCGCTGGCCAGGTAGGCCACGGCAGAGGCGATCTCCTCGGGCTGGCCTGCGCGTCGCAGCGGAATGCGCTCCCAGGCCTTCTCCAGGAGGGCCTGGTCGTCCATGATCCCGTCCACCATCCCCGTGATGGTCAAGCCAGGGCAGACGGTGTTGGCGCGAACGCCGAAACGACCGTTGTCGCAGGCGATGGAGCGGGTCAGGTTGGCGACGCCCGCCTTGGCGGCGCAGTACGCGGCATGGCTCCAGCCTCCGCCGAGCGAGGACACCGAACCCACGTTCACGATGGAGCCCCGCGTCTTGCGCAGGTGCACCAGCGCCGCTCGGGCGATGTAGAAGATGCTGTCCAGGTCCGAGCCCATGCATTGACGCCAGCTCTCGTCGCTCGTGTCACTGACGGAGCCGACCAGGTTCATCCCGGCTGCATTCACCACCGTGTCCAGGCGGCCGAAGCGGGCAACGGCCTCTGCAACCAGTCGGTCGCATTGCTCCCGCGACGAGACGTCGGTGGCCACCGCCAGGACCTTGTCCTCGGGCATGCCCGCCACGGCGTCCTTGAGCCGCTTTTCGCTGCGGCCGGCCACCACGACGCTGGCGCCTTCGCTCAGGAATCTCTTGACGGTCGCCAGCCCGATGCCGGAGCCGCCGCCGGTGACGAGCACCACCTTGCCTTCGAATCGATTCATCTTGAAGCTCCCTTGTGCCTTTGTGTGCGCATGTTCATGCGGGGAAATCGGCGTCGATCGCGGACTGTTTCCACCGGAGGAATTCAGACCGCATGTCCTCCACCTTCTTCATGGCGGCGTCGTGCGCGTCCTTGCCCAACAGGAGGAACCGGGGCGGCGAGGCCGACTCCACCGCGTCGGCGATCACCTTCGCCGCGCGTGCAGGGTCGCCGGCCTGCTTGCCCACGGACTCGTGGTATGCACGCCTGGCGGCGCCGGCCGTCGGGTCGTAGTCCGCGATCGGCGACGGGGTCTCGTTCGAGGCGCCCGCCCACTCGGTGCGGAATGCGCTGGGCTCGATGGTCATCACATGGATGCCCAGCGGCGACAGTTCCGCACGCAGCGTGTCCGAGAGACCTTCGACCGCGAACTTCGAGGCGCAGTAGTGCCCCACCGCTGGAAAGCCGCAGAGGCCGCCGATGGAGGTGAGGTTCGCGATGACGCCGGAGCGCTGCTCGCGCATCAGGGGCAAGGTCGCACGGATCATGTTCGACGTGCCGAAGTAGTTCACGTCGAACAGGCGGTGCGCCTGTTCGGCAGGCGTTTCCTCCACGGCGGCGAAGTAGCCGATGCCGGCGTTGTTCACCAGCACGTCGAGTCGACCGAACCGCTCCTTCACCTGCCTGATGGCAGCGTCGCACTGCCCGGCCGAAGTGACGTCCAGCTGGACCAGCAGGGCTCCAGGATGTTCACCCAGGTCGGCGACTGCCTTGAGGTTCCTGGCCGTGACCACGACCTGACGACCTCGCTCGAGCAGGTGCTCGGCGATGTGACGGCCGAAGCCACTCGAGCAGCCTGTGATCAACCAGACCTTCTTGTCGTCATTCATGCATGCTCCTTTCCACGCACGTCAGTGCTCGATCGCTTGATGAAGGTGCGGATCTCGGGTGTCCCGCCGCAAAGCAGGGGCACCCGGTCCATGAAGGCCCTGACGTAGGGCGTGTCCATGTGGAAGTCGAAGGCGTCCGAAGAGGCCCAGTCCTCGACCACCACCCACTGCCTCGGGTCGTCTGCGTTCTGGAGAATCTCGTAGCGACGGCTGCCGGATTCCCTGCGACTCGGCTCGACGAGGGCCAGCAGGCAGTCGCCCAGCTCACCCTCCTTGCCTGCAACGGACTCGAAGAACGCAATCTTGGATACGGGATTCATACGGACGGTCCTTTCGATTGCAGACGGTGACCGATCACCAGGGTTGGTCGGTCGGCAGCACGAACAGCTCGGCCACGTCGACGTGGGCCGGCGCCTGCAGCGCGAACAGCACCGTGTCGGCGATGTTGTCGCTGCTGAGGAAGGACATCTGCTCGCGCAGGCCTTCCATCTGGTCACGGTAGCCCTGGTCGGTGATGTGGGTGAACAGCTCGGTGTCCACGGCGCCCGGCTGGATGCTGGTGACGCGGATGTGGTGCTTCTTGCCCACTTCCAGCCGCAGCGCTTCGGTGAAGGCGGAGACGGCGTGCTTGGTCGCGCAGTACACGGCCAGTCCCGGGAACACCTTGCGGCCGGCGATGGACGAGGTGTTGACGAAGTGGCCCGAGCCGCGCTTGATGAGATGCGGCAGCGTCGCGGCCGTGCTGTTCATCAGGCCCTTGACGTTGACGTCGACCATGCGATGCCATTCGTCGACCTTCAGCGAGGCCACGTCGGAGATGGGCATCAGGCCGGCGTTGTTGAAGACGATGTCCAGGCCGCCGTAGGCCTGCACCAGCTTCTCGACGCCTGCTTCCACGGACGCGCGGTCCACCACGTCCATCGGGATGGCGATGGCTTCGCCACCAGCGGTCTTGATCTGGTCGACCAGCTTGTTCAGCCGGTCGATGCGGCGGGCGGCCAGGCCGACCTTGGCGCCGGCAGCTGCCAGCTTCAGGGCGGTGGCGGCGCCGATGCCACTCGAAGCACCAGTGACCAGGGCAATCTTTCCATTGAGCGACATGACAGTTCCTTTCGGCAATTGGGTTGGAGGTCGTGCCAACTGCGAACGGGTTGCTGTATCGCAGCTGGCACGGTTCCCATGGTGCCGACGGACGTCTGCTCGGTCGCTCGTGGATTTGCTCTCGATATCGAGGTTTTGCTGCCGCTGTCCAGCTGGCTCAGCGCACGCTTCGATAGTCGCTCGGAAGTACGCCTACCTCCTTGCGGAACACCTGTGCGAAGTGGCTCGGGCTGGCGTATCCCACCTCCAGGCCCACTTCGACGATCGGCATCTCCGTCTCCCGCAACAGGCGGCGTGCCCGTTCCATGCGCAGCCTGGTGAGGTACTGCGACGGTGAGAAGCCCGTGCTCTTCTTGAAGCAGCGGGAGAAGTGCGAATCACTGAGCTGGACCTCACGCGCAAGCCGGCTGAGGTCGAGCTCCTGGTCCAGGCGCTCCTGCATCGCCTGCAGGACCCGGTGCATCTTGAATGCAGGCAGCCCGCCGTGGGGTGCGGCCGATGCCGGCGCTTCGCTCGCATAGGAGCGGACCAGGTGAACCGCCAGGCTGCTCGCCAGGCCCTGGACCAGCATGGAGCTCGGGGTCCTCCGGTCCACCAGCTCGTCGCGAAGAATGCCCAGCTGGTGGGTGATGACGGTGTCCGTGCCCCCGGAAATCTCTCGCAGCTGGACGTTCGCGGCTTCCGGTCCGTAGACGTCGATGACGGCCCGACGGATCAGCGGCAGGCCCAGGTAGACATGCATCACCCGAAACGGCTCATGCGTCAGCGTGCGCCAGCGGAGCTCACACGGCAGGGGCGATGTCTGGAGGAAGAAGTCGCCCTCCCTGACCTCATTGCCCATCCATTCGCCTTCCAGCGGTCGTTCCTCCACCAGGGCCGCCCCTGACACCACCCACACGATGAGTGGTTCCGGCACTGCGGGAATGAGCAGGCTGTCCTGCACGGGCCGGCGGGTGAACATCTGCACGAACAGGTCGCGCCATGGCGTGCCCTTGCTGGTGGCTATCAGTTCGCCCGGTACACGCTCATCGAGCGCCTCGGCGGTGCTGGTTGCGAAGTCCATGGCTTCTTGTACCCAAGTTTGCATCCATGGTGCACGCGGCGCGCCCGGCGCGGCGTCAGCGGGGACCTCGGCTTGGCCACCCATCCGGACTACGGCAAAGGTGGTAGCCACCGACACCCACGGGGTGCCGGCCGGACATGCTCATGGCCGCCGCAGCGCCACGTCCTTCGACGGAGGAAGGCCGAACAGCCGGCTGTACTCGCGGCTGAACTGCGATGCGCTCTCGTAGCCGACCGTGTAGCCAGCGCGCGAGACCTCGATGCCATCGCTCAGCAGCAGGCGCCGTGCTTCCTGCAGGCGCAGCTGCTTCTGGTACTGCAGCGGACTCATCGATGTCACCGCGCGGAAGTGGTGGTGCAGCGACGACGTGCTCATGCAGCACTCGCGCGCCAGGTCATCCACCTTCAGCGGCTCTGCAAAGTGGGTCTTCAGCCAGGTCACCGCACGCATCACGCGGCTGGCGTGACTGTCGGCCCTCGCGATCTGGGCCAGTCGCTCGCCCTGCTCGCTGCGCAGCAGCCGGTACACCAGCTCGCGGGCCGCCAGTGGCGCCAGCATGGCGGCGTCCTCCGGCGAATCGAGCAGCCGCATGATGCGGATGGCCGCGTCCAGCATCCCGTCGGTGACGTTGCTGAGGAACAGGCCGCGCGATGTCCGCGCCCTGGGCGCTGCCGGCGGGCCCAGCTGCAGCACGAGTTCCGACACCTCCGCGGGATCCAGGTCCAGCCGGAAGCACAGATACGGCTCATGGAAGCTGGCGTGCGTGACCTGCGCGCTGACTGGCAGATCGGTGGAGAAGACGAGGAACCTCGACGCGTCGTAGCTGTAGATCTCATCGCGCAGCATCACGCGCTTGGCACCCTGCGCGATGATGCAGACGGCGGGCTGGTGCAGCGCGTGCACAAGCTCTTCGCCGGGTGCGGACAGCTTGATGGCGGACAGCCGTGGAATGGACGTCGGGCAGATGCCATCCCGTGGCGCATGCCGCGCCACCAACCCGGCCAGCTCGTGGATGCGGCCGCCGTCGGGCGGAGCAGGGTGGGGTACTGCGGAAAGGCGAGGCGCCGCAACAGGTAAAGCAATGTCTTGGGTGGCCATGGCTTGAACGTTACCTCAGGGAAAGGCCTTCAGCGGCAATGACAGGGTGAGCCAGAAGGCTTGCCCGGCTCGGCAAGCCCCACGTTGACATGACGGCCAGCGATCTCACTCTCCCAAATGGGGTAGGGCCCCGTGCAAGCCCTGGCGACAGCGCGCTGCGTCCTTCGCCGGCGCGGCACCGAACATCCGGGCGTAGTCGCGGCTGAACCGGGACGCGCTGGCATAGCCAACCTGGCGGCCGGCGCTGGCCGGGTCGAGTCGCCCGGTGACCAGGAGGCGGCGCGCTGCCTGCAGTCGCAGGTGCTGCTGGTACTGGAGCGGGCTCATCGCCGTGGTGGACTTGAAGTGGGTGCGAAGCGCGGACAGGCCCAGGTGGGCCGCCTCCGCCATCCGGTCCAGTGCCAGCGGCTCCCTGTAGTGGTCGCGAAGCCAGTCGATGGCTCTGGAGACGCGATGGCTCGCGCTGTCCGCCAGCGCTCCTTGCGCGAGTCGGTGCCCACAGGGGCCGGTGAGCAGCCGGTAGAGGATCTCGCGGATGGTCGGCGGTGCCAACGGCTCGATGTCCTGCGGCGAATCCAGCAGCCTGACCAGGCGCAGCACCGCATCGAGCAGCGGCGCAGTGACGTCGGCGGTCATCACCCCACGGTAGGCGCCTTGCACGATGGACGGTCCCTGCCTTCCCATGCCGGACAGCAGCGAAGCCAGTTCCTGGGTGTCGTATTGCAGCCGGATGGCGAGATACGGCAGCTCGGGCGTCGCGTTCATCACCTGACCGGAGACCGGCAGGGGCTGCGAGACGACGAGGTAGGTGGCCGGGTCGTAGACGTAGGCCTCCCCGCCCAGCAGCACCCGCTTGCTGCCCTGGGCCAGCAGGCACAGGGCGGGTTCATGGACGGCGTGAACCGGATGATCCATCCGGTGGACCCGTATCAGCGAGAGACGCGGAATGGGCGTGGAGAACACGCCCTCGCGAGGCGCATGGCGTTCGATGCAGGCGGCAAGTTCGGCACGCCGCAGCACGGCTTCCACGGCCGTGTCCCGGCGCTGCAGGCAAGGCCGCGTGACGTTGTTGCTGGACATGCGCCGAGCTTAGGCCGCGGTCGGCCGCCTGGCGAGCGTGCGGAGCGATCGAGGCCGGTATGGGCAAGCATCCGCGACGAATGGGCAAGTGAGCGTCGGGTGGGTGACCCCGGGTGGCAGGCTTTGCAGGAACAGGCAAGTCAGCCGGCGGATCGAGCCAATGCCGGAGGCAGTCGCTTCCTAGAGTCTCTTCCATCGCAACCGACCCGCCCTGGAGAGATGAGATGAAGCGACACACCTCCGTCTATGGAATCACGGTCCTGCTCGCCGTTGCTTCGGCGGCGATGTGGGTTGTGCCGGTGGCCGCCTGGGCCAACAGTCCTGAACCCCTGTCCAAAGGAGCAACCATGAGCACGACAGCCACGCAACGTTCTTCCGCCAAGACCGCAAGCACCGCCAGCCACCCCTACGTGGGCATGTGGGTGACCGCCGACGGCTACATCCGCCATGAGCTGCTGCCGAACGGTCGTTACGACGAGGCCCGCGGCAAGAAGCAGAGCGCCTATCAAGGCCGCTACCGCATCACCGGCAACCACATCGACTACGTGGACGACACCGGCTTCACGGCCGACGGCGAGTTCCGCGACGGCATCCTGTACCACGCGGGCATGGTGCTGTATCGCGAGGCCAGGCAGCCGTAGTACTCGCAATTGCCGCGCAATTGCCGCGCAACGTCGGGCGCTTCCAGCTTGCTGGAGCGCCCGACGTCGTTCTTGGACGCTTGTTCGGCGGGATGCCGCGTGGACGACCGACGTCCGAGGCCCTCGCCAAATGCGGCCCGCACGGACCACTGGTTTGCAGAATCCGGCAAGTCGATACGGCGTTTTGGGCAGGCACGAAGCGGGTCCGGTTCCTAGACTTTCTTCACCTCACCAACGAGGCCCAACCGAAAGGAACCACCATGAACACGCGACAGAACGTAGACCGCATCCGCGCCCTGTACGAGGCCGTGAACACCAAGGACCTGGAGACCATTGCCGGTTTCGGTGCCGCCGAAAGTGAATGGCTGGACGTGCCGTTCAACTACCTGGCCACCGGCGTCAACGCCATCATCGACCCGTGGAAGAGCTGGTTCAACATCTTCCCGGACGCGACCTGCGAGGTGCGCAGCCTGACCGCCCTGGGTGACCATGTGGTGGCCCAAGGCATCGGCCGGGGCACGCACAAGGGCGTCTTCCATTCGCCGGCCGGCACCATCGAGCCGACGGGCCGCAAGATGCAGGTCAACTTCTGCGACGTCTACCAGCTCAAGGATGGCAAGATCGTCCGCGCCGACAGCTACTTCGACTTCTACGGGCTGCACAAGCAGCTGGTCCAGGAAGCCACTGCCGCCGCCTGACCAGGCGCGGCAGTGAACGCCGCCGAACGCGATGGACTGCAGCACGCCGCCCGGCATGATGGGGCTCCTGGACGAGGCGTTGAGGTGACTCAGACGGCCCGGCCGCTTGCGCGGATTTGCTCGCCAAGCCGGGCAATCTCATGTTCGCCATGCCGAAGCGCGGCATGGGACGTGTGCACCGAGTAGGCGCCCAGCACCAGGTCGTGCGGATGCTTGCGCGCGGTGCCGAAGACGAAGTCGGCGGCCTGCCCGGCCGTCAGCCGAATCGGCAGGTCGCCTTCTTCGAAGACCACCAGTTCGTCGGCCATGCGGTCATCGCCACTGGACAGGGCGCCCTGGCCGACATGCAGCCAGGCCACGTCGTGGCCGGCAGGCGGGTTCAGTTCGATGCGTTCGCCGGCCTTCAGGGAGACATGCAGGTACTGGATGCCTTCGGGTGCGTTGACCTTGCTGTGCACGCCCTGGTACTGGCCCAGGATCACGCGCACGTTGCCCACCTGCGGCACGTCGGCCGGCTGGAGGTACTGGCTCTGGGCGGGCGCCAGTTCGAGCGATTCGGGCAGGGCGACCCAAAGTTGGTAGCCGCGCAGGCGTTGACCGGCCAGCGGCACGCCGTCATGCCACACGCCCTTGCCGGCACGCATCCATTCGACCGAGCCGGCCTCCAGCACCCCGCTGGCGCCCGTGGTGTCCTCATAGCGCATGCCGCCCTCCAGCAGGACCGTCGTGGTGGCGATGCCTGAATGCGGATGCATCGGGAACATCGTCCTGCCGGCCGACTGGAAGTCGAAGTAGTCCAGGAAGACAAAAGGCTTCAGGGCGCTGCCCGCCATGCGGGGGCTGACCAGGCGCGTCACGGGCCCGTGAATGCGACCGCTGGTGCGGGTGGCGATGCCGCGACGGGTTGCCCGTTCCGGGGTACGGATTCCATACGGCGTTTGGTAGATGACTGTCATGTGTGCGCTCCGTCTAATGCGATGGAACGAAGCTTAGAAACCGGATCGACAGCCGGGAAGCCAGGATGTGTCGATGGGATCCATCTTCAGATGCGATAGAGGCGGGGCGCCGGGATGCGGCCATCGTAAGGAACGATGCTTTCCATCGAAGCAAAGAGGCTACCGGTACTCCATGGCCGTCCCTACTCTGCGAACCATGCAGCAACGAGCTGCACCACTTCAAGGAGTAGTCAATGGCATTCAAGGACTTCGAGAACAAGGTGGCCCTGGTCACCGGCGCTGGTTCCGGAATCGGTCGCGAGGCCGCGCGGGCCTTCGCAAGCCGCGGCGCGTTCGTCGTTGCGGCCGACCGGGATGAAGGCGGCCTGGCCGCCACCCGCGATCTCATCGCCGAGCTGGGCGGCCGCGTGCTGACGGCGACGGTCGATGTCTCGCACGAGGTGCAGGTGCGTGAGCTCATCGCCCGCATCGACAAGGAGCTGGGCCGGCTGGATGTGGCGTTCAACAACGCCGGCATCACCGGCCAGGCGCACCGCATCGAGGACTACCCCACGGAAGACTTCGACCGGGTCATCGCGGTCAACCTCAAGAGCGTCTTCCTGGGCATGAAGCACCAGATTCCGCTGCTGCGGCGCACCGGCGGTGGTGCCATCGTCAATACCGCGTCGGTGGCGGCGCTGACCGGCCCGGGTGGCATGAGCGCCTATGCCGCGTCCAAGCATGGCGTCCATGGCCTGACGCGGGTTGCCGCCATGGAGAACGCCGCCCACGGCCTGCGCATCAACGCACTGGCGCCCGGCTGGACCGAAACACCCATGGTCAAGCAAGCCAGCGCGCAGAACCCCGGCTTCGCCGAACTCGCCACCTCGGCCATTCCGGCCAGGCGCGGCGCCCGTCCCGCGGAGATCGCGGCCGCAGCCGTGTGGTTGGCCTCGGAGGCTTCCTCCTACGTCATGGGCCAGATGCTGGTCGTCGACGGCGGCATGACCATCGGCGGCTTCGAGATCTGAACCCCCTTCCATCGAAAGAACCATCATGAGCGACATCACCAACATCAGCGAGGCCGCCAAGGCCGTCATTCGTCGCAACACGGCCGAAGTGCAGGGCGGCGGCAATTGGGACCTGTTCGACGAGCTGTTCTCCGACGACTTCCTGGACCACACGCCGCAGCCCCATTGCACGCCCGACAAGGCCGGCGCCCTGGGCTTGTACAAGAAGCTGCGCGAAGCATTTCCGGATTTCCATGCCGTCATCCACTGGCAGCGCGCCGAAGGCGATGTGGTGACGACCTACAAGACCTATCACGGCACCCACCAGGGCGACTTCCTGGGCATTCCGGCCACCGGCAAGCCGATCCAGTTCGAGACCGTGGACGCCATGCGCGTGCAGGCCGGAAAGATCACCGAGCACTGGGGCGTTGCCAACCTGTACTCGGTCCTGAAGCAGCTCGATGCGCTGCCGCAATGAGCGAATCAGGGAACAACATGAACACCAACATCCTTCAGAACAAGGTGGTCGTCGTCACCGGTGCGTCCAGTGGCATCGGCCGCGCCATCGCCATCAACGCGGCCAGGCACGGCGCCCGCGCCGTCGTGGTGTCCGACATCAGCCCGGACCCGCGCGAGGGTGGCGGGCCCACGACGGACGAGATCAAGGCACTCGGTGTCGCGACGACCTTCGTCAAGGCCGACGTGAGCAAGAAGGAGGAGGTCGACGCGCTCGTCGAGGCGGCTGCTCGATACGGCGGCGTGGACGTGATGGTGGCCAACGCCGGCATCAGCCTGAAGGCCGACGGTCCTGAGGTGTCCGCTGACGACTTCCGCAAGCTGCTGTCGGTGAACCTGGACGGCACGCTCTTCAGCGCGCAGGCTGCGGCGCGTCAGATGAAGGCCAACGGCAAGCAGGGCAGCATCGTGCTCATGGCCAGCATGGGCGGCCTGTCCGGCGCGGGCATCACCGTGGCTTATTCAACCAGCAAGGGCGGCGTGGTCCTGATGGCCAAGTCCCTGGCCGATGCCTTGGGGCCGGATGGCATCCGCGTGAACGCGGTGGCACCGGGCACCATCGATACCCACCTGCTGCGCACTGCGCCCGGCATTGCGGAAGCCGCCGAAGGCTTCCGTCAACGCACGCCGCTGCGCCGACTGGGCCAGCCTTCGGAGATCGGCGACGCCGTCGCCTTCCTGGGCTCGGACCTGTCGAGCTATGTGACCGGCACCGCGCTGCTGGTCGACGGCGGCCTGCTGGCCGTCATCTGAAGCCGGCAACACATCACGGCAGTACCAAGGCATTCCATCGTGAACACCACCATCCGTTTCCATTCCTACGGCGGCCCTGAAGTCCTGGAGGTCGAAGACCAGCCTGACATCGGCTTGCCCGGCCCCGGCCAGGTCCGCCTGCGCCACCTGGCCATCGGCGTGAACTTCATCGACACCCTGTTCCGCCAGGGCGTGTTTCCCGTGCCCGTGCCCTCGACCCCCGGCGTCGAAGGCGTCGGCCTCATCGAGGCGGTGGGTGCAGGCGTCACCCACCATCGGCCCGGCCAGCGGGTGGCGTACTACCTGGCGCCGGGCAGCTACACGCAGACGCGGCATGTGGAGGCCGGCGCGCTGGTGGCCGTGCCGGATGAGCTGGGCGCGGAGCAGATCGCCGCGGTGCTCACCAAGGGCCTCACGGCCTGGGCGGGCCTCAACGGTTATCACCCGCTGCAGGCCGGTGAAACGGTGCTGGTGCAGGGCGCTTCCAGCGGCGTGGGCAGCCTGCTGGCCCGCTGGGCCAAGGCAAGGGGCGCGACGGTCATCGGCACCGCAGGCAGCGAATCGAAGCGCGCGGCGCTCGCCGGTGTCATCGACCATGTCCTGGCATCGGACGCCGCGGACCTGGGCGCGCAGGTGCGCAAGCGGGTGCCGGCCGGGGTGGATGTGGTCTACGAGTTCGTGGGCAAGGCGACGTTCGATGCGACGTTGGCGGCGGTCAGGGACGGCGGCACCATCGCTTCCATCGGTGCCGCGTCCGGCGCCCCGATCGTGGATCAGGCCACGGTGACCAGGCGCGGCCTGAGGATGGTGGGCGGACCGATGGCCACCTACCTGGCGGGCCGCGTCGAGCAGGCGACCGCCGAGGTCTTCGCCGCCTACGAGGCCGGCGTGTTCGGCGAGGTTCCGATCACCACCTACGCATTGCGCGACGCGGCGAGGGCGCACCAAGACATCGCCTCCCGCGCCAAGGCGGGCTCGCTGGTCCTGCTGCCGTAACCTGTCCGCCAGCTCGCCACGGCTCGTCCGAGCTAGACGGCCCGCTTGCCGAGAATGGCATTGACGAAGGCCGGAAGCGATGCGGCCAGCGCCTGGCGGTCCATGGTCTGGGCGACCGTCTGTACGCCTTCGAACAGGGCATGCAGCAGCACCCCCTTGGCGGGTGCATCCGACACGCCGAGGCCCGCGCACAGCCGCTGCAGCCGCTCGATCTGCTTTGCCTTGTATGCGGTGATCACGTCCCGGCCAGGGTGACCCGGGTCGGGCAGCTCCACCAGGCTGTTGGAGAGGGGGCAGCCGCGATGGTCGGGGTCGGAAAGTCCCGCGGCCACCTGGGCCACCAGTCCGCCCAGCAGCTTGGCTGCCGTCTCGCCGTGGGTGGCTTCCAGGGCCCGCCAGCTGCCGTCGTATGCACGGGCCACTTCACCGAGCCAGTGCACGACCAGCTCATCCTTCGAGTGGAAATGCCGGTAGAGCGACATCTTGGTCGTGGCGGCCTCGGCAGCGATGCGCTCCACGCCCACGCCGCGGATGCCTTCTTCATAGAAGAGCCTGGCCGCTGCCGCGATGACGCGTTCACGCGGAGGAAGGTCGTGGAGATCAGGGTTCATGCGTTGACGAGCGATACCGATCGGTATTATAGTGACGATACCGAACGGTATCAAACTCATGCAAGGAGTAAAGCATGTCCGCGCTGGTCCTGATCGACCTTGACATCCGGAATGAACAAGACATGGCCAAGTATGAAGACGCCGCCATTGCCTTGCTGGCCCAGCATGGCGCGAGACCCATCGTCCGCGACTTGAAGCCGGTGCCTTACGAGGGCGAGTGGACGCCCAACTTCCTGGTGGTGCTCGAGTTCCCCAGCAAGGAAGCGGTCAGACGCTTCTACGACTCACCCGAGTACGAGCCCTTGAAGCAGATGCGCTTCAAGGCCGCGAAATCCAACGGCATCGTGGTGGTGGATACGCTTTCCGGGTGAGCGCATGCCGGGGCTTGCAGTCGTGCGGGACGCGCTGGAGCGGTGTTACTCCAGGTTTTGCACCTGCTCCCGCATCTGCTCCACCGCCACCTTCATCTCCACCGAGATCCCGGTGAGCTCCAGCGCAGCGGACTTGGAGCCCATGGTGTTGGCTTCGCGGTGCAGCTCCTGGATCAGGAAGTCCAGCCGCTTGCCCAGCTCGCCGCCGGCCTTCAGCAGCCGCTCGATCTCGTCGAGGTGGGCCGTCAGGCGGGCCAGTTCCTCGGCCACGTCGATGCGGATGGCGAAGGAGGCTGCCTCGTTCAGCGCGCGGTCGCGCTGGGCGTCCTCGCTCACCGCCTGGCCGGCCCCGGCCACCTGAAGCGCCTCGTTCCAGCGCTCCAGGAAGCGCTGCTGCTGCCGCTGCACCACCGCGGGCACCAGCGGCTTGGCCTGCTCGGCCAGCTCGCGCAGCCGGCCGATGCGCTCCATCAGCACCTTCACCAACCGGTCGCCTTCGCGGGCCCGGGCCTCCTGCAGCGCCTTGACCGCCTGGCGGGTGGCCTCCAGCGCCACCTCGTCCAGCCGCTCGGCCGGCGTGGCATTGCGGCACCAGTTCAGCGCCTCGTGCACCGACAGCGGCTGCGCCTTGGGCAGCCACGTCTGCACGTTGCTTTCCAGCTGAGCCAGGCGCATCAGCTGCTCGGGTGCGGGATGCGGCCAGCCACTGTCGGCGTCGCGCTGGCCGGCCAGGCGCAGCTCGATCTTGCCGCGGCGGAAGGCGCTGCCCACGGCCTCGCGCAGCGCCGGCTCCAGGCCGCGCAACTCGTCGGGCAGGCGAAACGCCAGGTCGAGGAAACGGCTGTTCACCGAACGCAATTCCACCGTCACGCCAACGCCGGAATTGGCCGGGTTTTCGGGGTTTGCAGCAGCGCTCGCCGTGGCGCTGCCATAACCGGTCATGCTGTAGACTGCCATTGAACCCCTGTATCAAAAAATTCGATTATGTCAAAGCCCAAACCTGCCCCGCTGCCTGCTGGCACCGTGGTGGGCGGCTACCAGATCGTCAAGAAGCTGGCAGCGGGCGGTTTCGGCGTGGTTTATCTCGCCGAAGACGACCAGGGCCATCTCGTCGCGCTGAAGGAATACCTGCCGTCATCGCTGGCCGAGCGTTCTCCCGGTGAACTCACCCCGCGGGTGAAGCCGGAAAAGCAGCCGCTGTACCGCCTGGGCCTGAAGAGTTTCTTCGAAGAAGGCCGCTCCCTCGCGCAGATCAGCCACCAGAGTGTGGTCTCCGTGCTGAATTTCTTTCGCGAGAACGAAACCGTCTACATGGTCATGAATTACCTGCAAGGAGATACCTTGCAGGATTTCATCGTGACCGCGCGCGAACTCAAGCGTGACAAGGTGTTTCGGGAATCGACGATACGTTCGCTGTTCGACGAGATCCTGCGGGGTTTGCGCATCGTGCACCAGCACAAGATGCTGCACCTGGACATCAAGCCGGCCAACATCTTCATCACCAACGACAACAAGGCGGTGTTGCTGGATTTCGGTGCCGCGCGCGAGGTGCTGAGCAAGGAAGGCAATTTCATCCGGCCGATGTACACGCCGGGTTTTGCCGCGCCCGAGATGTACCGCCGCGATGGCACGCTGGGCCCGTGGACCGACATCTACGCCATCGGCGCCTGCATCTATGCCTGCATGCAGGGCTATCCGCCGAACGACGCGCCGCAACGCATCGAGAAGGACCGGCTGGCGCTGAGCCTGTCGCGGCTGCGGAACGTGTACTCCGACAACCTGATCGAAGTCACCGAATGGTGCATGTCGCTCGATCCGCTGTCGCGCCCGCAGAGCGTGTTCGCGCTGCAGAAGGAACTGGCGCGTGAATCGGAGCGGCGCTACACCAAGCTCAGCTTCAGCGAGCGCCTGAAGCTGCAGCTCGAGAACCTGAAGAGCGGCGCCAAGTCATGAAGGGCCAGCGATGAGGTTCGGCGTGTACCAGGTCAGCCGCAAGGGCGGCCGCGAGAAGAACGAAGACCGCATGGGCTATTGCTACACGCGGGATTCGGGGCTGTTCGCGCTGGCCGACGGCATGGGCGGCCATCCGGAGGGCGAGGTGGCCGCGCAGCTGGCGTTGCAGACGCTGGCCGCGCGCTTCCAGCGCGATGCCAAGCCGCGCTTGTCCGATCCGCTGCGCTTCCTGCACGACGGGCTGATCGCCGGCCACCAGCAGCTGCTGCGCTATGCCACCGAGAAATCGTTGATCGACACGCCGCGTACCACGCTGGTGGCCTGCGTGCTGCAGGGCGACGCGGCCTACTGGGCGCACTGCGGCGATTCGCGGCTGTACCTGGTGCGCGGCGGCAAGCTGGTGGCGCGCACCCGCGACCACAGCTACTCCGAGCTGCAGGAGACGCTGAGCCAGGTGGTCCCCATGCGCGAGCGCTTCAACCGCAACGTGCTGTTCACCTGCCTGGGCAGCCCGGGCAAGCCGGTGGTCGACACCTCCGGCCCGCTGCTCTTGCAGCCGGGCGACCGGGTGCTGCTGTGCTCCGACGGCCTCTGGGGCCCGGTGAGCGATACCGAGATCACCGACCGGCTGGGCCAGCAACCCATCCACGAAGCCGTGCCCGAACTGGTGGAGACCGCGCTGCGCAACGGCGGCCCCAAGTGCGACAACGTGACCGCATTGGCCATGGAATGGGAGTCGTCGGAAGACCGGCGGCAGCAGGGGGCGGTGAGCACCCGCGCCCTGGGCGACGAGGTGTTTGCCTCTACCATCCAGGCCAGCGTGATCGGCGAGGCCCGCGACGATCTCGACGAAGCCGAGATCGAACGTTCGATCAAAGAGATCAACGAAGCGATCCGCCGCTCCTCCCAGAAAAAGACCTGAAGGTTCCCCGATGACCGATTACCTGCGCGCGGGTGCCCGCGCCGCGGACGCCATGCGCGCCGTCTCCATCACCCGTGGCTATACCAAGCATGCCGAAGGCTCGGTGCTGGTGGCCTTCGGCGACACCAAGGTGCTGTGCACCGCCTCGGTCGAGGAGCGCGTGCCGCCGCACAAGCGTGGCAGCGGCGAAGGCTGGGTCACCGCCGAATACGGCATGCTGCCCCGCGCCACCCACACCCGCGGCGACCGCGAGGCCGCCCGCGGCAAGCAGAGCGGCCGCACGCAGGAGATCCAGCGGCTGATCGGCCGCTCGCTGCGCTGCGTGTTCGACCTGCCCAAGCTGGGCGAGCGCACCATCAGCCTCGATTGCGACGTGCTGCAGGCCGACGGCGGCACCCGCACCGCGGCCATCACCGGCGCCTTCGTGGCGGCACACGATGCCGTCAGCTGGCTGATCGCGCGTGGCCTGCTGGTGGAAAGCCCGATCCGCGACTTCGTGGCCGCGGTGTCGGTGGGCATCGTCGACGGCACGCCGCTGCTCGACCTGGAATACACCGAGGACTCGGCCTGCGACACCGACATGAACGTGGTGATGACCGGCGCCGGCGGCTTCGTGGAAGTGCAGGGCACGGCCGAAGGCGCCAGCTTCTCGCGCGCCGAGATGGACGCGCTGCTGGCCCTGGCCGGCAAGGGCATCGGCGAGCTGGTGGCCGCGCAGAAGGCCGCCTTGGCGGCGCCGCTGGGCGGGGCGTGATGCTGCGGCTGGTGCTGGCCTCCAACAACGCCAAGAAGCTCAAGGAGCTGCAGGCGCTGTTCGCTGCGCTGCCCATCGAGCTGGTGACGCAGGGCTCGCTGGGCGTGACGGAGGCCGAGGAACCCTTCCACACCTTCGTGGAGAACGGCTTGGCCAAGGCGCGGCATGCCTCGGTGGCCACCGGCCTGCCGGCCATCGCCGACGATTCCGGCCTGTGCGTGGACGCGCTGGGCGGGCAGCCGGGCGTGGCCTCGGCGCACTTCGCGCCGCTGCCCGAGGCGGCCGCCGGCCACTCGGACCGCGAAGCGCTGCGCCGGCTCCAGGACGAGGCCAACAACAGCTTGCTGCTGCAGCGCCTGGCTGGCGCGGCCGACCGGCGCGCGCGCTTCGTCAGCACGCTGGTGGCGGTGCGATCGGCCGCCGACCCCGAGCCGCTGATCGCCTTTGGCCGCTGGGAGGGCACGGTGCTGGCGCAGCCCGTGGGCAGTGGCGGCTTCGGCTACGACCCGCTGCTGCACATTCCGGCGTTGGGCCGGGCGGTGGCCGAGCTGCCGGCCGAGCTGAAGAACCAGCACAGCCACCGCGCGCTGGCCGCCCGCCAGCTGGCGGCGCTGATGCGCGGCGCCTGGCGGCTGGGCTGAACGGGCGCAAGCGGCATGGCTGAATCGGTGATCCGCCTGCATCGCCCGGGCAGCGTGAGCCTGGCGGCGCTGCCGCCGTTGTCGCTGTACGTGCATCTTCCCTGGTGCCTGAAGAAGTGCCCGTACTGCGACTTCAATTCTCATCAAGCCACGCTGTCCGCCGCTGGCAAAAGCGAGCTGCCCGAAGCCGCCTACCTCGACGCCGTCATCGCCGACCTGGAGCAATCGCTGCCGCTGGTGTGGGGCCGGCGGGTGCACAGCATCTTCATCGGCGGCGGCACGCCCAGCTTGTTTTCTCCCGCAGCCATCGACCGGCTGCTGGGCGACATCCGTGCGCGGTTGCCGCTGGAGCCGGGCTGCGAGATCACGCTGGAGGCCAACCCCGGCACCTTCGAGCGCGACCGCTTCCGTGCCTTCCATGCGGCTGGCGTCACCCGTTTGTCCATCGGCGTGCAGAGCTTCGATGACGAGGCGCTGAAGGCCATCGGCCGCGTGCACGACGGCGCGCAGGCCCGCGCCGCGGTGGAAGAGGCGCGCGAGGTGTTCGACACCTTCAACATCGACCTGATGTACGCGCTGCCCGGCCAGACGCTGACCGCGCTGCAGGCCGACCTGGATGCCGCGCTGGCCTACCAGCCGCCGCACCTGTCGATCTACCACCTGACGCTGGAGCCGAACACCTTCTTCGCCACGCATCCGCCGCCGCTGCCCGACGACGACCTGGCGTCCGACATGCTGGACCTGATCGTCGAACGCACCGCGGCCACCGGCCTGCAGCGGTACGAGGTGTCGGCCTTCGCCCGCGGCGACCACCGCTGCTGGCACAACCTGAACTACTGGCAGTTCGGCGACTACCTGGGCATCGGCGCCGGCGCGCACGGCAAGCTGTCGTTCCCCCACCGCATCCTGCGGCAGGTGAAGTGGCGCGAGCCCGCGGCCTACATGGCCAAGGCGATGGGCGGCCAGGCGGTGTCCAACGAACACGATGTGGCGCGCGACCAGCTGCCCTTCGAGTTCATGCTGAACGCACTGCGGCTGAAGGAAGGCTTCACGCTGCAGCAGTTCTCCGACCGCACCGGCCTGCCCGCCTCGGCCATCGCCGGGCCGCTGCAGCAGGCGCAGGCCCGGGGCCTGGTCACCGCCGATGCGGCCCGGGTGCAGCCCACCGCCCGCGGCTTCGATTTCCTCAGCGACCTGCAGGCCCTGTTCCTGCCCTGAGCTCCTCGCGCAGCCACTGCAGCAGCGCCTGGATCGGCGGCCATTCGGCCAGCGCGGGCGGGTAGGCCAGGTAGTAGCTGTCGCTGCCGTCGTGCTCGATGCCCAGCGGATGCAGCCGCATCAGGCGGCCATCGGCCAGCGCATCGACGGCCAGCACCTCGCGCACGATGGCCAGCCCGAGGTTCTGCTCCGCGGCCTGCAACATCAGCCCGGCATCGTTGAAGGTGGCCACCGGGTTGATGCGCTGGCGCGCCAGGCCGGCCTGCTCGAACCAGTGCTCCCACACGCCGGGATTGCCCAGCAGCGCCTCGTGAGCGATGGCCGCCGCGCCCTGGCCCAGCAGCCGCCGCGCCGCCGCCGGGCTGCCCACCACCACCAGCGGGCTGTCCACCAGCCGCTGCGCCACCAGCGGCGGCCAGTGGCCCGAGCCCTGCCGCAGCGCGGCGTGGTAGCCCTCGCGCTGCACATCCACCAGCTGCTGCGAAGCATCGATCTCCAGCGCGATGCGCGGATGCGCCGCGTGCCAGCGGCCCATGCGTGGCAGCAGCCAGCGCTGCGCGAAGGAGGGCAGCACCGTCAGCCGCACCCGCTGCTCGCTGCCGGCGGCGGCCGCAGCGGCGGCCTGCATGCCCTCGTCCAGCATCGCCAGCGCCGGCCCGGCACTGCGCAGCAGTGCACGGCCGGCGGCATTGAGGGCGATGCGGCGGCCGCGGCGGTCGAACACCTGGAAGCCCAGCTGCTCTTCCAGCAGCTTGATCTGCTGGCTGACGGCGGAATGCGTGAGGTGCAGTTCATCCGCCGCCGCGCGCAGGTTGGCCAGCCGCGCGACGGTGCAGAAGGTGGGCAGGACGTGCAGCGGCAAGCGGCTCATGCTGGTAAGCGTTGCTTTCCAAACTGGCCAGGATTCTTCGATTCCCAGCCGGCGGGTGGGCAGCTATGGTAACCACCATCGCGGCAACCGGCCGTGCCGTACCAGGAGCCGAAGATGATGTCCCCGAGTGTTTGCTGCCTGCCCCTCAGCCCCCGCCTGCGACGCGGCAGCCCTTGGCCGCTGCGTTGGTGGCATGCCTTGCGCGCCGGCTGGCAGGCCGCGCGCTGCGTGCTGGCGCAGCAGGCGCCCGTGCTGGCGCCGCAGGCGCTGCAGTCGCTGGCCGGCATGGACGAACGCACTGCCGCCGACATCGGCCTGCCGCCCGACGCCCGTGCCTGGCTGGCGCATGAGCGCGTGCGCCAGGCCGACGGCCTGTGGGTGGCCAGCCGCGGTGCGGTGGCGCCCAGCGTGGAACGTTCGTTCTACTGAACCGCGGGCCGGGCGGCCCGCCGTCGGGTCAGACGCGGTTGGTCGACAGGCCGGCCGTGCTGCGCAGCCGCTCGACCAGGTGGCCGGCGATGCGGCCCAGTGGCAGCACCTCGTTGGCCGCGCCGTGGGCGATGGCCTCGCGCGGCATGCCGAACACCACGCAGCTGGCCTCGTCCTGGCACACGTTGTAGGCGCCGGCGTCACGCATCTGCTTCATCGCGCGGGCGCCGTCGCCCCCCATGCCGGTGAGCATCAGGCCCAGCGCATTCGGTCCCACCACGCGGGCGGCCGATTCGAACAGCACTTCCACCGAAGGCTTGTGGCGGTTCACCGGATCGCCGTCGCGCACCCGCGCGATGTAGTTGGCGCCCGAGCGTTCCACCGACAGGTGCATGCCGCCGGGGGCCAGGTAGGCATGGCCGGGCAGCACCCGCTCGCCGTCGGTGGCTTCCTTCACGCGGATGCGGGCCAGGCCGTCCAGCCGCTTGGCGTAGCTGGTGGTGAAGCCGGGCGGCATGTGCTGCGTGATCATCACCGCCGGGAAGTCCGGCGGCAGGTTGGTGAGCACGTCCTTGGTGGCCTCGGTGCCGCCCGTGGAGGCGCCGATGAACAGGATCTTCTCGGTGGACAGCCGGCCCAGCGGCGACACGCCCGCGGCCGCCGGCCGCGCCGGCGCCGCACCGCTGGCGGCCTGGCCGGCCGCGGCCGCGCCGGCCGTGGCGGTGGCCGGCACCAGGCTGCGGCGGATGCGCGCCTTGGAAGCCATGCGGACCTTGTCGGTGATCTCCTCGGCCAGGTGCTTGATGCCGTCGGCCAGGCCGATCTTGGGCTTGGCGACGAAGTCGATGGCGCCGAGTTCCAGCGCGCGCAGCGTCACCTCGGCGCCGCGCTCGGTCAGCGTGGACACCATCACCACCGGCATCGGCCGCAGGCGCATCAGCTTGGACAGGAAGTCCAGCCCGTCCATGCGCGGCATCTCCACGTCCAGGGTGATGACGTCGGGATTGAGGTTGCGGATGGTCTCGCGGGCCACAAACGGATCGCTGGCCACGCCGACACATTCCATGTCCGGCTGTCGATTGATGATCTCGGAGAGCAGGCTGCGCACCAGCGCCGAGTCGTCCACCACCACCACGCGGGTCTTGGGCATGTTGTCCACTGCTTTCTTGTTGGAAGGCCGCCGTCGTCAGAACAGGTCGACCGAGCCCCCGCCGCTGTTGACCGGCAGGGTCTTCTGCGCGGCACCACGTTCCTGGGCGATCAGCGCATCGGGGTTGGTCAGGGCCATGCGCTTGACCATCGCCTTGCCGCTGGCCGGCAGCAGCACCACCTTGCGCGGAAACACGTCCATCACGTCCTTGCTGACGACGGGAATGCGCTCGGTCTTCAGGTAGTCCAGCACGAAGGCGGTATTGCGCTCGCCCACGTTGATGCTGTTGATGCCGCTGACCACCGCGCCGCCGCCGAAGACCTTGGCCTCCATCGACATCCGGTTGGCGCCGCGCTTCATCATCTCGTTGATCAGCAGCTCCATCGCGAAGGAGCCGTAGCGGCCGCTGTCGTTGGCACCGCCGCCGTCGGGCAGCATGAAGTGGTTCATGCCGCCGATGCGGCGCTCGCGGTCCCACAGGCAGGCGGCGATGCACGAGCCCAGCGTGGTCATGATGAGGATGTCCTCGTCGTACACGAAGTACTCGCCGGGCAGCACCTTCACCGCCACGTTCTTGAAGTGCGATTCGTAGAAGAAGAACGAGGCCTCGCCCGGCTTGCGCGGCTGGGCCTTGAGCTTGGCCAGCTGCGCGCCGGCCACGGTGGACACGCCGGGCGCCAGCCCTGCGTTGGGCTGGATGCCGGGTGTCACGGGCGGCTTGCGCAGCGCCAGGGATGGCGCGCCCGCGGTGGAGTGGGGCAATGACATGGGACGTCGTTCCTCAGAGCCGTTCGTAGATCGTCTTGCCACGCAGGCGGAACAGGTCGCGCGACTCGGAGAAGTTTTCCGAATGGCCCACGTACAGCAGGCTGCCGGGGCGCATCACCGCATGGGTGCGTTCCAGCACGCGGCGCTGGGTGGGGGCATCGAAATAGATCATCACGTTGCGGCAGAAGACGAGGTCGAAAGGCTCGCCGAACTGCCATGAGATCGACATCAGGTTGAAAGTCTTGAACTCGATCATGCGGGCCAGCTCGGGCTTGACCCGCATCAGCCCGGCGTTCTGGCCGGTGCCGCGCATGAAGTGGCGCTTCAGCCGCTCGGGCGTCAGGCCGCGGGCATTGGCGTCGTAGACGCCGCGGCGCGCGGTATCCAGCACCTTGGTGTCGATGTCGGTGGCGGTGATCTTCACGTTGGGGCTGCTGCCCAGCGTCTCGGCCACCGTCATGGCGATGGTGTAGGGCTCCTCGCCGGTGGAAGCCGCGTTGCACCAGATGCGCAGCGGCCGGCCGGCGCGCTCGCGCAGGTCCAGCGCCAGCGCATCGAAGTGATGCGACTCGCGGAAGAAAGAGGTCAGGTTGGTGGTCAGGCAGTTCACGAACTCCTGCCACTCGCTCTCGGCGGCCGCGCCGGTGTGCTGCTCCAGCCATTGCAGGTAGCCGCTGAAGGACGGATGGCCGGTCTCGCGCAGGCGGCGGCACAGCCGGCTGTACACCATGGCCTGCTTGCCCTCGTGCAGGCTGATGCCGGCGCGCTGGTAGATCAGCTGGCGCACGCGCTCGAAGTCGGCCTTCTCGAACGGGAATTCCTGGTCGGCGCGGCCGGTGGCGAAGGCCTCGGCCTGGCGTGAGGGGAGTGCGACGGTGTTCATGAGTGTGTAAGGCGCGAAAAGGCGCCCGCGGGCCCGGAGCAGCTGCGGTGCGCGCCAGTCTCGGAGGCTGCCGGGCGCTGCGGAGGCCGGAACAGGGGCGGGTTTGTAGTGCTTATCGGCAGGAAATCGACAAAGTGAGCACTAGACTTCGCCACCTGAAGATGACCGTGACCGCCTTGATACCGCGCCAGCCCCAGAGCCCGCCGTCCCTGCTCGATGCCGGACTGCAGCTGGACGCCGCCCTGTCGCTGCTGCGGCAGGCCGGGCGCGACGACCTGCCGGGTGAGCCGGGCAGCACCGAATGGCTGCAGTCGGTGATCGACGCGCTGTGCGACCTGTCGGTGCGCGACGCCCTCACCGGCCTGGCCAACCGCCGCCACTTCGAGATGGCGCTCGGCCGCGAGGTGGACCGCGTGGCCCGCTCCGGCGAGCCGGCGCTGCTGCTGGTGCTGGACATCGACCACTTCAAGCAGGTCAACGACACCTTCGGCCATGCCGCGGGCGACGTGGTGCTGAAGTGGGTGGCCGAGGTGCTGGGCGAATGCGTGCGCCCGATGGACACCGTGGCCCGCGTGGGCGGCGAGGAGTTCGCGATCATCCTGCCCAATTGCCCGCCCGCCTTCGGACCCACCGTGGCCGAGCGCGTGCGCCGCCGCATCGAGCGCGACCCCGTGGCCATCCGCGCCGAAGCCGGCTCGGTGCACCGGCTGCCCATCACCGTGAGCGTGGGCGGTGCCTTCGCGCCGCAATGGGTGCGCTCCACCGCGCTGCTGTGGATGGAGCGAGCCGACGTGCAGCTCTACCGTGCCAAGGCCGAGGGGCGCAACCGCTTCTGCCTCGAGCCCGTGGCGGTGTCCCTCGTCAGCCCCGAAGAAAAAGGGATGCTGTTCGGCGGCTCCCAGTTCCAGGACCTGTAAGCGCGCATGACCACACCCACTGCCAAGCAGGCGCGCATCACGGCCGTTACCAGCGGCAAGGGCGGCGTCGGCAAGACCTTCGTCTCGGCCAACCTGGCCGCCGCTTGCGCGCAGCGCGGCGAGAAGGTGCTGGTGCTCGATGCCGACCTCGGCCTGGCCAACCTGGACGTGGTGCTGAACCTCGTCCCCAAGATCACGCTGCACCACGTGTTCACCGGCGAACACACGCTGGCCGAGGCCACGCTGCCCGCGCCGGGCGGCTTCTCGGTGCTGCTGGCCGGCTCGGGCATGGTGGAGTATTCGCGGCTCACGCCCGAGGTGCGCGACAAGCTCATCGAGGTGGTGGACACCGTCAAGCCGCTGTACGACCGGGTGATCCTGGACACCGGCGCCGGCATCTCCGACGTGGTGCTCTACACCGTCTCGCTGGCCGACGAGGTGCTGGTGGTGGCCACGCCCGAGCCCACTTCGCTGACCGACGCCTACGCCACCATCAAGGTGCTGGCCACCACGCAGGGCCGGCGCCACATCCGGCTGCTGGCCAACCAGGCCGGCCGGCCCGGCGAGGGCCGCGGCATCTGCAAGCAGCTGCAGCTGGTGGTGGACCGCTACGTGAGCCCGGGGCTGGATGCCGCACTGCAGCTGGAGTTCATGGGCGAGGTGCCCAGCGATGCCAGCGTGCGCGATGCGGTGCTGCGGCGCGAGCTGCTGCTCGAAGCCTTCCCGGGTTCGGCCGCGGCCCAGGCCATCGTCGCGCTGGCGGCGAAAATGGCCTGATGGACATCGAAGAACCCGACGCACCCACGGCTTTCACCCTGCTCGGCGGCGAGCCCGGCGTGCGCGCCCTGGTCGACCGCTTCTACGACCTGATGGACCTGGAGCCGGCCTACGCCGGCCTGCGCAGCCTGCATCCCACCACGACGGAAGGCTCGCGCGACAAGCTCTTCTGGTTCCTGTGCGGCTGGCTGGGCGGCCCCAACCACTTCATCGACCGTTTCGGCCACCCGATGCTGCGCGCCCGGCACCTGCCGTTCGCCATCGGCATCAAGGAGCGCGACCAGTGGATGGCCTGCATGGTGCAGGCGATGGAAGAGCTGGCCATCGAGCCGGCGATGGCCGAGCGGCTGGGCAAGGCGCTGGCGGGTACGGCGGACTGGATGCGCAACAAAGGCGGGTGAATGTCAGCACCCGGCGTCACGGGGGCGTGACGCCACCTCCGGGAGGGTGCCGAGGCCGCTTGGGAGCGGCCCGGCGCGGCCTCGGCGGGGCTCTCAGGTCGACTTCGGCGCCAGCAGCACCACCAGCGCCCCATGCCCACCTTCACTCGCGCGGGCCGAGACGAAGGCCTGCACCAGCTGGTTCTGCACCAGCCAGCCGCGCACCTTGCCCTTGAGCACCGGCGTGCGGCCCGGGCTGCCCAGGCCCTTGCCGTGCACCACGCGCACGCAGCGAAAGCCCGCGGCCTGCGCCTCGTGCAGGAAGTCGCCCAGCTGCTCCCGCGCCTCGTCGCGGCGCAGGCCGTGCAGGTCGATCTGCGCCTGGATGGCCCACTGGCCGCGGCGCAGCCGGCGCGGCACGTCGGCGCCCACGTGGTGGCGGCGGTAGCTCAGGCCCTCGTCGGTTTCCAGCAGCGACTCGACGTCGAACTCGTCCGACAGCGCCTGCCGCAGCGCGGCGGCCTCGTCCAGCTCGCGCTGGCGCGGGTGCGGCTGCGGCCGCGGCGGCAGCACGGTCACGCGGCCGCTGTCGCGCAGCGGCACCACGCCGGCCACGCTGCGCTGGAACAGGTTGCGCTCGCGCGCCAGCCGCGCTTCCTCGGCGCGGCGCTCGGCGGCCTCGCGCTCGGCCTGCTGCAGCGCGGCCTTCAGCGGACCTAGGGCCTTGAGGTCGGTGAGCTTCACAGCAGCCCCCGTTCGGCGAACGAGACCACATGGTCACGCGCCACCACCAGGTGGTCGAGCACCCGCACGTCCACCAGCCGCAGCGCGCTGCTCAGGTTTTGCGTCAGCAGCTCGTCGGCGCGCGAGGGCTCGGCCAGACCGGAGGGATGGTTGTGCACCAGCACCACCGCCGCCGCATTCACCGCCAGCGCGCGCTTGACCACCTCGCGTGGGTACACGGTGGCCTGGCTCAGCGTGCCGCGGAACATCTCTTCCAGGCCGATCAGGTGGTGGCGGGCGTCGAGGAACATCAGCGCGAATACTTCATGGGGCAGGCCGCCCAGCTGCAGCCTGACATAGTCCTTCACCGCGGCCGGGCTCTCGAACAACGGCCGCTCGGCCAGCCGTTGCGCCATCGATCGGCGGGCGATCTCGAGCACCGCGGCCAGTTCCGCCCGCTTGGCGTCGCCGCCCAGGCCCTTGACCGTCTTCAGTTCGGCCAGCGTGGCCTGCATCAGCCCGGGCAGGCCGCCAAAGCGCTGCAACAAGGCCTGCGCCATGGCCAGCACGCCCTGCCCGGCAGTGCCGGTGCGCAGCAGCAAGGCCAGCAGTTCGGCATCGGCCAGCGACGCCGGGCCACGGGCCAGCAGCTTCTCGCGCGGGCGCAATTCGGCGGGCAAGTCCTTGAGTGACATGGGCAAGAGGGCGCGGCCCGTAAAATCGCGGCCCAGTCTATCGCCCGTGAGTCGCCGTGACCGCCATCGCAGAAGGGTCGTTCCTGACCTTGCACTACCGCCTCGCCGGCCCCGACGGCGCGGACATCGTCAACACCTTCGCCGAGAAGCCCGCCACCCTGTCGCTGGGCACCGGCGAGCTGTCGCCCGCGATGGAAGCGCGCCTGATCGGCCTGGAAGAGGGCACCCGCCAGACCTTCGAGCTGGCCCCGGGCGAAGCCTTCGGCGAGCGCAACCCCGAGATGCTGCAGCGGGTCAAGCGCTCGCTGCTGCGCGAGCTGGGCGACCCCGACGCGGTGTACCGCCGCGGCGACGTGGTGCAGTTCCCCACGCCCGACGGCCAGGGCGCCTATGCCGGCGTCATCCGCGAGGAGGGCGACGACTGGCTGCTGTTCGACTTCAACCATCCGCTGGCCGGCCTGCCCGTCACCTTCGAGGTGTCGGTGATCGGGGTGCTGTGATGAGCGAGCCGCAACAGCATGACGTGCTGCTGGCCGAGCCGCGCGGCTTCTGCGCCGGCGTGGACCGCGCCATCGAGATCGTCGAGCGCGCGCTGCTGAAGTTCGGCGCGCCCATCTACGTTCGCCACGAGATCGTGCACAACACCTACGTGGTGAACGACCTCAAGGCCAAGGGCGCCATCTTCATCGAGGACCTGGCCGACGTGCCGCCCGGCGCCACGCTGGTGTTCAGCGCGCACGGTGTGTCGCAGGCGGTCCGCCAGGAGGCGCACGAGCGCGGCTTCAGCATCTTCGACGCCACCTGCCCGCTGGTGACCAAGGTGCACGTGGAGGTGGCCAAGCTGCACAAGGAAGGCTACCAGTTCATCATGATCGGCCACAAGGGGCACCCCGAGGTGGAAGGCACGATGGGCCAGCTCAGCGAAGGCATTTTCCTGGTGGAAGACGTGGGGGACGTGGACCGCGCGCCCGTCACCCGGCCGGACAAGCTGGCCGTGGTGACGCAGACCACCCTGAGCGTGGACGACGCCGCCGAGATCCTGGCCGCGGTGAAGCGCCGCTTCCCGCTGGTGAAGGAGCCCAAGCAGCAGGACATCTGCTACGCCACCCAGAACCGCCAGGACGCGGTCAAGGTGCTGAGCCCGCAGGTGGACGTGGTGATCGTGGTGGGCAGCCCCACCAGCAGCAACAGCAACCGCCTGCGCGAACTGGCCGAGCGCCTGGGCACGCCGGCCCACATGGTCGATGCCGCCAGCGACTTGCAGCCCGAATGGTTCGAAGGCCGCACCCGCGTAGGCCTGACCGCCGGCGCCTCGGCGCCCGACATCCTGGTGCAGCAGGTCATCGCCCGCCTGCGCGAGATGGGTGCGGTGGCCGTGCGCAAGATGGACGGCGTGCAGGAGACCATCCGCTTCCCGCTGCCGATGGGCCTGGGCGACAAGTCGATGGCCGAGGTGGCCGCCTCCCGATCTTGAGCGGCGTGGCCGCCTGTGCGCGGCCGGACCGCTCGCCGCCGCGGCCCTGCCGCGGTGCCGGCCGCGCTGCAGCGGCCTGAAAGCCATCAGTCCCAAGGATTTCGTCATGCTCGACATCAACCAGCTTCGCCGCGACCTCGACGGCACCATCGCCCGGCTCGAGGCCCGCAAGAACCCGCAGCCCTTCCTCGACGTGGAGCGCTTCTCGTCGCTGGAAGGCGAACGCAAGCGCCTGCAGACGCGCACCGAGGAGCTGCAGGCCAAGCGCAACAGCTTCAGCAAGCAGATCGGCCAGGCCAAGGGCCGCGGCGAGGACACCGCGCCGCTGATGGCCGAGGTGGCCGCCATCGCCGACGAGCTGAAGGCCTCGGCCGACCGGCTGGAAGTGATCCAGGCCGAGCTGCAGTCGATGCTCATGGGCGTGCCCAACGTGCCGCACGAAAGCGTGCCTGTGGGCGCCGACGAGACCGGCAATGTGGAGGTGCGCCGCTGGGGCACGCCGCGCGAGTTTGGCTTCGCGGTGAAGGACCACGTCGACATCGGCGCGCCGCTGGGGCTGGACTTCGAGACCGGCAGCAGCCTGTCGGGCTCGCGCTTCAGCTTCCTGCGCGGGCCGATCGCGCGGCTGCACCGGGCGCTCGCGCAGTTCATGCTGGACCTGCAGACGACCGAGCACGGCTATACCGAGTGCTACACGCCCTACATCGTCAACCGCGAGATCCTGGAAGGCACCGGCCAGCTGCCGAAGTTCAAGGAAGACATGTTCTGGGTGCTGCGCGGCGGCGACGAGGAGCAGGCCGAGCAGTACCTGATCAGCACCTCGGAGATCTCGCTGACCAACACCGTGCGTGGCCAGATCCTGGACGCCGCGCAGCTGCCCATCAAGCTCACCGCGCACAGCCCGTGCTTCCGCAGCGAAGCCGGCAGCGCCGGCCGAGACACGCGCGGCATGATCCGCCAGCACCAGTTCGACAAGGTGGAGATGGTGCAGATCACCACGCCCGAGCAGAGCTACGCCGCGCTGGAGCAGATGGTCACCCATGCCGAGGCCGTGCTGCAGAAGCTGGGCCTGCCGTACCGGGTGCTCACGCTGTGCACCGGCGACATGGGCTTCAGCGCCGCCAAGACCTACGACCTGGAGGTGTGGGTGCCGGCGCAGGGCACTTACCGCGAGATCAGCTCGTGCTCGAACTGCGAGGCCTTCCAGTCGCGCCGCATGCAGGCCCGCTTCCGCAATGCCCAGGGCAAGCCCGAGCTGGTGCACACGCTCAACGGCTCGGGCCTGGCGGTGGGCCGCGCGCTGGTGGCGGTGCTCGAGAACTACCAGCAGGAAGATGGCTCGGTGGAGGTGCCCGAGGTGCTGCGGCCCTACATGAACGGCCTGGCGGTGTTGCGCGCCTGACGCGGTGCGGTATACTGCGCGGCTTCGCTGACCACAGCGAGACCACACAAGATACCCGGAAAGGTGGCAGAGTGGTCGAATGCGCCGGACTCGAAATCCGGTGTACGGTTATGCCGTACCGTGGGTTCGAATCCCACCCTTTCCGCCAAAACAAACGTTGAACGACGTTGATCTTCCAAGAGCCGCCCCTCATCGGGCGGCTTTTTTTTGCCCGCGCCGGCCGTGGCGGCCGCGGCCGGGTACTGCAGTTGCCGCGCAGGGCGCATGAACCTCGCCGATGCCCTGATCTGCCTCGTGGTGCTGGCCAGCGTCTTCGTGGGCTGGCGGCGCGGCTTCGTGCTGTCGGCGGTGGAACTGCTGTGCCTGGTGGCCGCGGTGCTGGTGGCCTTCGTGGGTTACGCGCCGCTGGCGGCCTGGCTGGGTGCGCAGCAGGCCGCGCTGGGCGTGTGGGCGGCGCCGGCGAGCTTCCTCGGGCTGTACATCGTCGCGCGCATCCTGCTGGGCGCGGTGGCGCAGGCGGTGCTGCGGCGGGTGCCGGCGCCGGTGCATGGCCATGGCGCCAACCGGGCGCTGGGCATGCTGCCTGGCACGGCCAACGGGCTGATCAACGCCACCGTCGTGGCGATGCTGCTGCTGGTGATGCCGTTCTCCGACCGCGTGAGCACCGCGATGCGCGACAGCCTGCTGGCCGAGCGGCTGGCAGCCCCGGCGGAATGGGTGGAGGCCCGGCTCGGGCCGATCTTCGACCCGGCGGTGCAGCAGACGCTGAACAAGCTGACGGTGCGCCCGGGCTCGCGCGACACGGTCAAGCTGCCCTTCGCCGTGACCGATCCCCGCCCGCGGCCGGACCTGGAAGCGCAGATGCTGGTGCTGGTGAACCAGGCGCGCCAGCGGCAGGGCCTGAAGCCGCTGGCCGCCGATCCGGCCGCCACCGAGGTGGCCCGCGCCCATTCGCGCGACATGTTCGCGCGCAGCTACTTCTCGCACATCACGCCCGAGGGCCGCGATCCCTTCGACCGCATGCGCGCCGGCCAGCTGCGCTACCTGGCCGCGGGCGAGAACCTGGCGCTGGCGCGCACGCTGGGCATGGCTCACCAGGGCCTGATGGACTCGCCGGGCCACCGCGCCAACATCCTGCGGCCGGCCTTCGGCCGCGTGGGCATCGGCGTGCTGGACGGCGGCCGCCACGGGCTGATGGTGACGCAGAACTTCCGCAACTGAGCGCTGCGGCGGCACGGTGCGCCAGGCGGGGATGGCCCCTGCCCACTGGCCACTGGGGCTGTTAACCTGCACCGGCGCACCCAGCGCTGCTGTCAAGGAGTACGCATGCAGCGAGACCTGCCTGCAGGCCAGAGCTATGAGCGTCTGTGGCGAGAGGAATCGCCCGATGCGCTGGTGGTGCTCTCCGTCCAGGGCGAGGTGATGCTGTGGAACCGCATGGCCGAGGTGATCTTCGGCTACACGCCCGCGCAGGCCGAGGGCCGGCTGCTGACGGACCTCATCGTGCCGGCCGACCGCATCGACGAGGAACTGGCCGCCCGCCGGGACGCCGAGGCGCAGGACGTGCTGCTGCGCGCCGCCCTGCGCTGCCACCGGGACGGCCGCCTGCTGTACGTGGACATCGGCCTGCGCAGCCTGGCCTCCCAGGCCGGCCCCGGCGGCTTCGTGATGAGCTGCAAGGACGTCACCACCTTCAAGGTGGCGCGCGATGCGCGGCAGGTGGAGCAGCGCTACCGCGACCTGCTGGAGTCGGTGCCCGACGCCATCATCATCGTCAACCAGGGCGGGCGCATCGTGCTGTTCAACGGCCAGGCCGAGCGCATCTTCGGCTGGAGCCGCACCGAGATGGTGGGCGCCTCGATGGAGATGCTGCTGCCGCAGCGCTACCGCAGCGCGCATTTCGGCCACCGCATGCGCTACCACCGCGCGCCGCAGCTGCGCAACATGGGCGCCGGGCTGAAGCTGTACGGCCTGCGGCGCGACGGGCAGGAGTTCCCGGTGGAGATCAGCCTGAGCCCGCTCACCAGCGAGGACGACGACCTGGTGATGAGCGCCATCCGCGACATCAGCGAGCGCAAGCAGACCGAGACCGCGCTGCAGAAGATGAATGCCGAGCTGCGCGTGGCCAACCAGGCCAAGGACCGCTTCCTGGCCACCATGAGCCATGAGCTGCGCACGCCGCTGAACGCCATCCTCGGCTTCACCGGCATCCTGCTGATGCGGCTGCCGGGCGAGATCAATCCCGAGCAGGAGCACCAGCTCGGCATCGTCAAGAGCAGTGCCGAGCACCTGCTGTCGCTGATCAACGACCTGCTGGACCTGGCGAAGATCCAGGCCGGCATGTACCGCCTGTCGCCGGAGCTGGTGGACGTGGGCGCGCTGCTGCAGGAGGTGCATGCGCAGCTGCAGCCGCTGGCCCAGGCCAAGACGCTGGCGCTGGAGGTGAGCGTGCCGCGCGAGCCGCTGCTGCAGCAGGCCGACCGCCGCGCGCTGCGGCAGATCGTCATCAACTTCGTCAACAACGCCATCAAGTTCACCGACCGCGGCAGTGTGCGCATGGCCGCCGGCGCGGCGGAGCCCGCGGACGCCGCCGGCCCCGCCTGGCGGGTGGACGTGGTGGACGACGGCATCGGCATCAGTGCCGAGGACCAGGCCCGGCTGTTCGCCGCCTTCACCCAGGTGGGCGACCCGCGGCGGCGGCCCGACGGCACCGGCATGGGCCTGCATGTGTGCGCCACCCTGGCCACGCTGATGGGCGGGCGCATCGAGGTGGAGAGCCAGCCGGGGGCGGGCAGCCGCTTCTCGCTGGTGATGGAGCGCTGCTGATGGCACGCATCCTGGTCATCGAGGACCATGCGGTGAACCTGGCATTGATGACCTACCTGCTCAAGGCCTACCAGCACGAGGTGATCGGCGCCATCGACGGCGAGCAGGGGCTGGCGCTGGCGCGCGAGTCGGTGCCCGACCTGGTGCTGCTGGACGTGGAGCTGCCGGGCATGAGCGGCATCGACGTGGCGCGTGCGCTGCGGGCCGACGTGCGCACCGCGCATGTGCCGCTGCTGGCGGTGACGGCCAGCGCCATGCGCGGCGACCGCGAGCGGCTGATGTCGATGGGCTTCGACGGCTATGCCTCCAAGCCCATCGATCCCAAGACCTTCAATGGCTGGATCGAAGGCTTCCTGCGGCCTGCCGCCGCGCCCGGCGATGCCGGCCAGCCGCTGTTGCTGGTGGTGGACGACGTGCCGGCCAACCTGCTGCTCAAGCGCAGCTGCCTGGTGCCGCTGGGCTTCCGCGTGCTCACCGCCCACCGGCCCGACGAGGCCCTGGCCATGGCGCGCTACAACCCGCCGGACCTGATCCTGTCCGACGTGGGCATGCCCGAGGGTGGCGGCTTCGACTTCATCCAGCAGGTCAAGCAGGTGCCCGCGCTGCGCGACGTGCCCTTCATCTTCATCACCTCCACCCACCACGATTCGGTGATGGAGCAGCAGGCCCTGGCCCTGGGCGCCACCCGCTACCTGATGCGGCCGCTGTCACCGGAGCAGCTGGTGGCCGAGGTGCGTGCCTGCCTGCGCCGGCCGCCCGCGCCGGCCCAGAATGGCTGATGGACGATGAACCCAAACACCCGCCGGAAGCCGGCCCGCCGCAGCTGCGGATCGACAAGCCCTCGCACATTGCCACGCTGAGCCTGCGCCGGCCGGCACAGCGCAACAGCCTGACCGACGACGACCTGCATGCACTGCTGGACGCCATCGCACAAGTGGATGCCGAGCCAGCGGTGCGCGTGCTGGTGCTGCGGGCCGACACCACCGGCCAGCCGCGGCCGGTGTTCAGCGCCGGCTACCACGTGGGCGGCTTCGACCAGGGCGACCACGGTCCGCAGCTGTTCGAGCGGGTGCCCGAGGCGCTGGAACGTGCCCGCCCGCTGACGCTGTGCGCGATGAACGGCAGCGTGTACGGCGGCGCCACCGACCTGGTGCTGGCCTGCGACCTGCGCCTGGCGCTGGCCGGTACCGAGCTGCGCATGCCCGCCTGCATGCTGGGCCTGCACTACTACCCCAGCGGCCTGCGCCGCTACGCCAACCGGCTGGGGCTCAACCTGGCCAAGCGCGCCTTCCTCACCGGCCAGGCGCTGCCGGTGCAGCGGCTGGCCGATGCCGCGCAGCTCTTCGAGCAGGTGGTCGATGCGGCGCATTTCGACGCCGCGGTGCAGCAGCTGGCCACGCGGCTGGCCGGCCTGGCGCCGCTGGCCGCGCAGGCCACCAAGCAGTCGCTCAACGAGATCGCGGCCGGCCGCTACGACGAAGCGCTGCTGCGCCGGCGCGAGGCGGCCAGCATGGCCAGCGCCGATTTCGCCGAGGGCCGCGCGGCCTTCGCGGCGCGGCGGCCGCCGCGGTTCAGCGGGCGTTGAAGCGTTCCAGCTTGGCGGCGTAGATCGCACGCTGCTGGCTGTTGCCGCTGGCGTCCCGCGCGGCCTGCAGCGCGCGCTGCGCCTGCGGCGGGTTGCCCAGGCCCAGCCAGGCGATGGCCAGCCCGTGGTGGCAGGGCGCGCCGCAGCCGCCGCGGTCGATCTCCCGCTGGAAGAGGCTGCGCGCGGCGCCGAAGTCCTGCTGGCGCAGGGCGGCCATCGCCCGGTCGTAGGAGCGCAAGGGTGGCTCGGGCTCGATCGCGGCCAGCCGTGCGGCCACCGCGGCCGCCTCGTCGCTGCGGCCCTGGGCCTGCAGCGCCATGCGCAGGTTGTCCAGCGCGTCGCGGTGCTCGGGCGCGCGGGCCAGCACCGTGCGCAACAGCGCCTCGGCCTCGGCCGGCAGGCCGCCGCGCAGGTACACCACCGCCAGCGTGTTGCGCGCCGGCTCGAAGCCTGGCGAATGCCGCAGCGCCTCGCGTGCATGCGCATGCGCCTCGGGCAGGCGGCCCTGCGCCAGGGCCTCGGCGGCGCGGTTGTTCATGAACATGGCCAGCACCATGGCTTCGGAGATGGGCTGGCGCTTCTGGCCCAGCAGGTCTTCGCCCGGCAGGAAGTCCACCGTCAGGAAGGCCTGCAGGTCGTAGCGGCTGCCGGCGTCGCGCAGCGGCCGGCCCAGCGTCAGGTTGACATGGCCGCTGGTGAACAGCAGGCCGCCTTCGCGGGTGTAGGCGGGCTCCGCCTGCACCAGGTTGTAGGTGACGGCCAGGCCCTGCGCCCTGGCCAGCGCCGCCGTCATGATGACCAGAGACAGGCAGTTGCCGGCCCGTGCCTCGAAGGCCTGCGCCGCGGTGCGGGTGATGGTGGCGTCGTACTCCAGCCGCAGGTCGCCGCGGGTGTTCAGCGCCTGCACCAGCGCCGCGGGTTGCCGTTGCTGCGCCGGGCGCGGCAGGCTTCCGGCCAGGTACTGCCGCATTGCCGGGCTGAGGGCGAACACCTCCTCCGCGCTGATGGGCATGCTGGCCGGGGTGAAGCGGGCATCGGCAGGCGGCACCGGGGGCAGGGCGCCGGGCGGCGTGCTGGCGCAGCCGGCCAGCGCAGCCACGCTGGCCGCCAGCCAGCACAGCGGCCGCAGCCGCCGCCAGCCCGGCAGCGGCAGCAGGTTCCACGGGGCAGGGCGCGCGGTGGCTGGCATGGCAGCTCCGGAGTGGCAGACGACCCGGCCACGCTACGCCTGCGCGGCAGGCGCGGCAAGCGTGCCACCCCTGAACCGGGCCGCCGCGGTGTGCCGCGGGGCCGTCAGCCCGCGCGCTTGGCCAGCAGCGCGCGCGCCACGCGGGACTGGCTGGCGCGGCCCAGCACCTCGCTGATCCACGCGCCGGCATCCACCAGCGCATCCAGGTCGATGCCGGTGTGCGCGCCCAGGCCGTGCAGCAGGTACACCACGTCCTCGGTGGCCACGTTGCCGGTGGCGCCCTTGGCATAGGGGCAGCCGCCCAGGCCGGCGATCGAGCTGTCGAAGCTGCGCAGCCCGAACTGGTACGAGGCGAACACGTTGGCCACGCCCATGCCGTAGGTGTCGTGGTAGTGGCCGGCCAGCTGCGCCACCGGGATGTTTGCGGCGACCGCTTCCAGCATGCGCTGCACCGTGGCCGGCGTGCCGGTGCCGATGGTGTCGCCCAGCGAGACCTCGTAGCTGCCCAGCTCGAACAGCCGGCGCGCCACTTCGGCCACCTGCTGCGGCGCCACTGGCCCTTCATACGGGCAGGCGATCACGCAGGACAAGTAGCCGCGCACCCGCACGCCGTCGCGCCGCGCGGCTTCGAACACCGGCTCGAAGCGAGCGATGGATTCGGCGATGGAGCAGTTGATGTTCTTCTGCGAGAAGGCTTCCGACGCGGCGGCGAACACCGCCACCTCCTTCGCGCCCGCGGCCACCGCGGCCTCGTAGCCCTTCATGTTGGGCGCCAGCACCGGGTAGTTCACCGGCTGCGGCGTGGCCGGCAGGTCGTGCAGGCCGGCCATGATGGCGGCATGGTCGGCCATCTGCGGCACCCACTTCGGCGAGACGAAGGAGGTGGCCTCGATGTCGCGCAGGCCGGCCAGGGCCAGCTTGCCGATGAGCTCGAGCTTGGTGGCCGTGGTCACCACCTGCTTCTCGTTCTGCAGGCCGTCGCGCGGGCCCACTTCCACGATGCGGACCTGGTTCGTCGTCATGGCGCCACCTCGAATTCCACCAGCTCCACGCCGTCGGCCACCTGCTCGCCGGGGGCGCAGCGGTAGGCCTTCACCGTGCCGTTGGCCGGTGCGGTCAGGGTGTGTTCCATCTTCATCGCCTCCATCACCAGCAGCGGCGTGCCCTTGTCGACGGTGCTGCCGGCCGGTGCCAGCAGCGCGATCACCTTGCCGGGCATGGGCGCGCGCAGGCCGCCGTGGGCGTCGTCGCCCTGGCCGCCGGTGTGCAGCGTGTCCACCCGCACCAGCGCATGGGTGTGCCCGTCGAGGAACACATGCCGGCGTTCACCGGCGATCACCACCGCCGCATGCAGCCGGCGCTCGCCGAGCTGCGCATGCAGCTTGCCGCTCTTGCCGCCGTCACGGCCCAGCTCGCCGCGGGCCAGCACCGGCGCGCCGCCGTCCAGCGTGAGCTGCCAGCCGCCCGGCACGCTCACCACGCCGACGCTGCGCTGCAGCTCGCCGCGGCGCAGCCGCAGCTCGCGCGCGCCCTGGCCGTTGAGGCGCCAGCCGTCCAGCGCGTCCCACGGCGATGCGGTGGCCGCCCGCCGCGCCTGGGCCGCGGCCTCGTGCAGCAGCTCGGCCAGCGCGGCCAGCAGCCAGGCCTCGTCGGGCGGGTCGGTGGCTTCCGGGAACAGGAAGGCGGCCTCGCGTTCGATCAGCCCGGTGTCGAGGTCGGCCTGGCTGAAGGCCGGGCAGGCGGCCAGCCGCGCCAGGAACTCGATGTTGTTGGCCACGCCCACCACGCGGTACTGGGCCAGCGCGGTGCGCAGGCGGGCCAGCGCCAGGTCGCGGTCCTGGTCCCACACGATGAGCTTGGCGATCATCGGGTCGTAATGCGGCGTGATCTCGTCGCCCTGCTCCACGCCGGTGTCGATGCGCACATGCTCGCCCTCGGCCGGCGGCGCCAGGTGGATCAGGTGGCCGGTGGAAGGCAGGAAGCCCTTGTCCGGGTCTTCGGCGTAGATGCGGGCCTCGATGGCATGGCCATCGATCTGCAGCTGCTCCTGCGTCAGCGGCAGCGGCTGGCCGGCGGCCACGCGCAGCTGCCACTCCACCAGGTCCAGCCCGGTGATCATCTCGGTGACCGGATGCTCAACCTGCAGCCGGGTGTTCATCTCCATGAAGTAGAAGCTGCCGTCCTGGTTGGCGATGAACTCCACCGTGCCGGCGCCCACGTAGCCCACGGCCCTGGCGGCTTCCACCGCGGCGCGGCCCATGGCGGCGCGGCGCTCCGGCGTCATGCCGGGCGCGGGCGCTTCCTCCAGCACCTTCTGGTGGCGGCGCTGCACCGAGCAGTCACGCTCGAACAGGTACACCACGTTGCCCTGGGTGTCGCCGAACACCTGGATCTCGATGTGCCGCGGCTTGAGCACGTACTTCTCCACCAGCACGTTGGCGTTGCCGAAGGCATTGGTGGCCTCGCGCTGGCAGCTGGCCAGCGCGGCGATGAAGTCCTCCGGCTTGTCGACCCGGCGCATGCCCTTGCCGCCGCCGCCGGCGCTGGCCTTGATCAGCACCGGGTAGCCGATGCGGCCGGCCTGCTCGGCCAGGAATTGCGGGTCCTGGTTGCTGCCGTGGTAGCCGGGCGTCAGCGGCACGCCGGCCTTTTCCATCAGCGCCTTGGCGGCCGACTTCAAGCCCATGGCGCGGATGGCCGAGGCCGGTGGGCCGATGAAGGTGATGCCGGCGGCGGCACAGGCTTCGGCGAATTCCTCGTTCTCCGACAGGAAGCCGTAGCCCGGGTGCACCGCCTGCGCGCCGGTGTCCTTGGCCACCTGCAGGATGCGGTCGGCCACCAGGTAGCTCTCGCGCGCGGCGGCCGGGCCGATCAGCACCGCCTCGTCGGCCAGGCGCACATGGCGCGCATTGGCATCGGCCTCGGAGTACACCGCCACGGTGGCGATGCCCATGCGGCGCGCGGTCTTGATGACGCGGCAGGCGATCTCCCCGCGGTTGGCGATCAGGATCTTGGTGAACATGGGCTTGAAGCTCCTGATGGCTTTATTCGGCTGCGGCCGGCTTCCAGGCCGGCGCGCGTTTGTCGAGGAAGGCACCCAGGCCCTCCTTCGCTTCGGGCGTGGCGCGCAACTCGGCGATGCGCCGGGCGGTGTCCTCGATCAGCGCCGCATCCACCGGCCGGTGGGCCACCGCGCGGATCAGCGCCTTGGAAGCCGCCTGCGCCTTCGGGCCGCCGGCCAGGAGCGCGTCCACCACGGCCTGCACCGCGGCGTCGAGCTGCTCGGGCTCGGCCACCTCGTGCACCAGCCCCAGCTCGCGGGCGCGGGCGGCGCTGATGCGCTCGGCGGTCTGGAAATAGCGGTAGGCCTGGCGCTCGCCGATGGCGCGCACCACGTACGGGCTGATCACGCCGGGCAGGATGCCCAGCCGAACTTCCGACGTGGCAAACGACGCGGCGGTGCTGGCTACGCAGATGTCGCAGGCCGCGGCCAGGCCCATGCCGCCGCCCATCGCGGCGCCCTGCACCCGGGCGATGGTGGGCGTGCGGCATTCGGCCAGCACGCGGAACAGCTCGGCCAGCCGGCGGGCATCGACCAGGTTGTCCTCGGTGCTGGCGGCGCCCTGGCGCTTCATCCAGTTCAGGTCGGCGCCGGCCGAGAAGCTCTTGCCGCGGCCGGCCAGCACGATCACGCGTACCGCCTCGTCGGCGTCCAGCGCCTGCAGCGCGCCGGTCAGTTCGGCGATCAGGCTTTCGTCGAAGGCGTTGTGAACTTCGGCGCGGCTCATCCACAGCCACGCCACCGGGCCCTGGTGGGAGATGTCTATGCAAGTGGGCATCGTCGTCACTCCCGCCATCACATGCGGAACAGGCCGAAGCGCGTGGGCGCGATCGGCGCATTCAGCGCGGCGGCCAATGACAGGCCCAGCGTGCGCCGCGCCTGGGCGGGGTCGATCACGCCGTCGTCCCACAGCCGCGCGGTGGCGTAGTAGGGGTGGCCCTGGTCCTCGTACTGCTGGCGGATCGGGGCCTTGAAGCGCTCTTCCTCTTCCGCGGCCCACTGGCCGCCCTTGGCCTCGATGCCGTCGCGCTTGACGGTGGCCAGCACGCTGGCCGCCTGCTCGCCGCCCATCACGCTGATGCGCGCGTTGGGCCACATCCACAGGAAGCGCGGGCCGAAGGCGCGGCCGCACATGCCGTAGTTGCCGGCGCCAAAGCTGCCGCCGATCACCATCGTCAGCTTGGGCACCTGCGCGGTGGCCACGGCGGTGACCATCTTGGCGCCGTCCTTGGCGATGCCGGCGTTTTCGTACTTGCGGCCCACCATGAAGCCGGTGATGTTCTGCAGGAACACCAGCGGCACGCCGCGTTGGGCGCACAGCTCGATGAAATGCGCGCCCTTCTGCGCCGATTCACCGAACAGGATGCCGTTGTTGGCCACGATGCCCACCGGCATGCCATACAGGCGCGCGAAGCCGGTGATCAGCGTGGCGCCGTAGCGGGCCTTGAACTCGTCGAAGCGCGAGCCGTCGACCAGCCGCGCGATCACCTCGCGCACGTCGTAGGGCTTGCGGGTGTCGGCGGGGATCACGCCGTACAGCTCGGCGGGGTCGTACAGCGGCTCTTCGCTCGGCTCCAGCGTCACCGTGTCGGGCTTGCGGCGGTTGAAGCTGGCCACGATGCGGCGCGCCAGGTACAGCGCATGGCCGTCGTTCTCGGCCAGGTGATCGGCCACGCCCGACACGCGCGTGTGCACGTCGCCGCCGCCCAGGTCCTCGGCGCTCACCACTTCGCCGGTGGCGGCCTTCACCAACGGCGGGCCGCCCAGGAAGATGGTGCCCTGGTTCTTCACGATGATGGCTTCGTCGCTCATCGCCGGCACGTAGGCGCCGCCGGCGGTGCAGGAGCCCATCACGATGGCCAGCTGCGGAATGCCCTGGGCCGACATGTTGGCCTGGTTGAAGAAGATGCGGCCGAAGTGGTCGCGGTCGGGGAACACCTCGTCTTGATTGGGCAAGTTGGCACCGCCCGAGTCCACCAGGTAGATGCAGGGCAGGTGGTTGGCCTCGGCGATCTCCTGCGCCCGCAGGTGCTTCTTCACCGTCATCGGGTAGTAGGTGCCGCCCTTCACCGTGGCGTCGTTGGCCACGATCATGCATTCCTGCCCCTGCACGCGGCCGATGCCGGTGATGATGCCGGCCGCCGGCGCAGCACCGTCGTACATGCCGTGCGCGGCCATCTGGCCGATCTCCAAAAAGGGCGTGCCGGGGTCGAGCAGCTGCTGCACGCGGTCGCGTGGCAGCAGCTTGCCGCGGGCCAGGTGCTTCTGGCGCGCGGCCTCGTCGCCGCCCAGTGCGGTGCGGGCCACCTGCGCGCGCAGGTCTTCCACCACCTCGCGCATGCGCTGCGCGTTGGCCTTGAACTCGTCGCTGCGGGTGCTGATCTGCGATTGAAGGGCTTGCATGGCTTACATCGTCTCGGCAAACAGCTCGCGGCCGATCAGCATGCGGCGGATCTCGCTGGTGCCGGCGCCGATCTCGTACAGCTTGGCGTCGCGCCACAGGCGGCCGGTGGGGTACTCGTTGGTGTAGCCCACGCCGCCCAGCGTCTGGATGGCTTCGCCGGCCATCCAGGTGGCCTTCTCGGCGGTGTAGAGGATGACGCCGGCCGCGTCCTTGCGCAGCGTGCGGCTGTGATCTTCGCGGTCGCAGGCCTGGCCCACCGCATAGGCATAGGCGCGGCAGGCCTGCCAGGTGGTGTACATGTCGGCCAGCTTGCCCTGCATCAGCTGGAACTCGCCGATGCTCTGGCCGAACTGCTTGCGCTCGTGCACGTAGGGCGTCACCACGTCCATGCAGGCGGCCATGATGCCCAGCGGCCCGCCGCTGAGCACCGCGCGCTCGTAGTCCAGGCCGCTCATCAGCACCTTCACGCCGCCGCCTTCGGCGCCCAGCACGTTCTCGGCCGGCACCTCGCAGTTGTCGAAGAACACGGGCCAGGTGTTGCTGCCGCGCATGCCCAGCTTGTCCAGCTTCTGGCCGAAGCCCAGGCCCTTGAAGCCCTTCTCGATGATGAAGGCCGTCATGCCCTTGGCGCCGGCCTCGGGCTCGGTCTTGGCGTACACCACCAGGGTGTCGGCATCGCCCCCGTTGGTGATCCACATCTTGCTGCCGTTGAGCACATAGCGGTCGCCGCGGCGCTCGGCGCGCAGCTTCATGCTCACCACGTCGGAGCCGGCATTGGGCTCGCTCATCGCCAGCGCGCCCACGTGCTCGCCGCTCACCAGCTTGGGCAGGTACTTCTGCTTCTGCTGCGCGGTGCCGTTGCGGTGGATCTGGTTCACGCACAGGTTGCTGTGCGCGCCGTAGCTCAGGCCCACCGAGGCGGAGGCCCGCGACACCTCCTCCATCGCCACCATGTGCGCCAGGTAACCCAGGCCGGTGCCGCCGTATTCCTCGCTCACCGTCATGCCGTGCAGGCCCAGGTCGCCGAGCTTCTTCCACAGGTCGGCGGGGAACTGGTTCTCGCGGTCGATGTCCGCGGCGCGCGGCGCGATCTCGCTGGCGGCGAAGGATTGCACCGTGTCGCGCAGCATGTCGATGGTTTCGCCGAGCGCGAAGTTGAGTCCGGGCAGCAGGTTCATGGGCAAGGTCTCCGAGGGTTCTGCCGGCAGGATAGGCCAGGCGCGGGCCGCCTATCGGCCACAATGGTTGCAAAACATGCCACCCGCACCCCCGTGAAATCCCGCGCTGTCACGCCCATCGCCTTCGTGCAGGCGCTGCTGTTGGCTTATGAACGCTACGGGGCAGACCCGTACGACGTGCTACGCAAGGCGCAAATCACGCCAGCGATGCTGCGCCGCAGCGACAGCCGCATCAGCGCCGAGCAGATGGAGCAGGTGAGCGAAGCCGCCATGCGCGAGCTGGACGACGAGGCGCTGGGCTGGTGGCAGCGCCGCCTGCCCTGGGGCAGCTACGGCCTGCTGGCCCGCGCCAGCCTGACCGCGCCCGACCTGCGGGTGGCGCTCAAGCGCTGGTGCCGCCACCACCGGCTGGTGTGTGACGACGTGGCGCTGGCCCTGGAGGCCGACCGCCAGCAGGCCACCATCACGCTGGCCGAGCACAGGCCGCCGTGGCCCGGCACCCGGGAGCTGTGCCTGGTGACCACGCTGCGCAACATCCACGGCTATGCCAGCTGGCTGGTGGACTCGCGCATACCGCTTCGCAGCGTGCAGTTCCCGTTCGCGCGGCCGGCGCATGCCGATGCCTATCCGTGGATGTTCGGCTGCGAGCCGGTGTTCGATGCGCCGGTGGCTGCCTTCACCTTCGATGCGCAATACCTGGCACTGCCGGTCAAGCGCGACGAACGCGCCGCGCGGCTGATGCTGCAACGCGCGCTGCCGCTGACGGTGCGCCTGTACCGGCGCGACCGGCTGCTGGTGCAGCGGGTGCGCGAGCTGCTGGCGCGCGAGCCGGCGGCGATGGTGAATGCCGACGCGCTGGCGGCGGCGCTGAACGTCTCGGTGCGCACGCTGCACCGGCAGCTGCAGGGCGAGGGCGCCTCGCTGCAAGCGCTGAAGGACGAGGCCCGGCGGGCACATGCGCTGGACCTGCTGGCCCGCACGCAACGGCCAATCAAGCAGATCGCGCAGGCGGTGGGCTTCGACAGCGAGAAGAGCTTTGCGCGGGCGTTTCGCGGCTGGGTGGGGCAGTCGCCGAGCGAGTGGCGGCGGGCGGGACCTTCCGGGCGGGGCTGAAAGGGCTTGCCTTGCTGGCCGGGCTGCCTGTGCTTGTGCGCAAGGCCGGCGGGGTACTTACCTCCGGGACTGTCCCCCGCGCTTGGCCTGCCGGCCAAGCGCTCCTCCTTTATGTCCCTGCGGCAAGCACCCCGCCGGCCTTGGGCCCGGGCACTGGCCCGCGCTGATATGCCTGTGGAATGCAGGGCGCGTGTAGAACGTGGCTTCTGCGCCGGGTGTGCGGCCGAGGCAGCAGCCAGTACCCCGCCCTCCCGCGGCGTGAAAGCACATGCAGCACGGGCAACAAGAACACAACTACCCCCCAGGCCTCAGCATCTCCCGCAACCTCGCACTCATCACCTCCATGGAGAACGGCTTGGTGATCATCTGCATGCCCGGCTCCAGGAAGCCGTTGGCCACGGCGGCGTTCTCGGCATAGCCGGTCATGAACAGCACCTTCAGGTCGGGCCGGTGCACCCGGGCCGCATCGGCCATCTGGCGGCCGTTGAGGCCGGGCAGGCCGATGTCGGTCACCAGCAGGTCGATGGGCTGCGGGCCCTGCAGCATCGCCAGGCCGGCCACGCCGTCGGCGGCTTCCAGCGCGCGGTAGCCCAGCTCCTGCAGCACGTCCACCACCAGCGCGCGCACCACGGCCTCGTCTTCCACCACCAGCACCACCTGGCCGCCGTCGCTCAGGTGGTCGATGTCGGCGGGGCGGCTGGGCTCGATGTCGTCGGCCTGGCCGAGGTGGCGGGGCAGGTAGAGCTTGACGGTGGTGCCGTGGCCAGGCTCGCTGTAGATCTTGACGTAGCCCTCCGACTGCCGCGCGAAACCGTAGATCATCGACAGCCCCAGCCCGGTGCCCTGGCCGATGGGCTTGGTGGTGAAGAAGGGCTCGAAGGCACGGGCCAGCACATCGGGCGTCATGCCGGTGCCGGTGTCGCTGACGCCGATGCACACGTACTGCCCGGGCGCGATGTCGCGGATGCGCACCGCATAACTGGCGTCCAGGCTGGTGTTGGCAGTCTCGATGGTCAACCGGCCGCCGCCCGGCATGGCGTCGCGCGCGTTGATGCACAGGTTGAGGATGGCGCTTTCCAGCTGGTTGGCATCGCACATCGTCAGCCACAGCTCGGGCGCCAGCATCAGCTCCAGCGTCACCGCCTCGCCCAGCGTGCGGCGCAGCAGGTCTTCCATCGACGCCACCAGCGGATTGGCCGCCACCGGCCGCGGGTCCAGCGGCTGCCGGCGCGAGAAGGCCAGCAGCCGGTGCGTCAGCGCCGCCGCGCGCTGGGCCGAGGCCATCGCGCCGTTGATGAAGCGGTCCAGGTCGCTGCTGCGGCCCTGCAGCAGCCGGCGCTTGATGAGGTCGAGCGAGCCGGTGATGCCCTGCAGCAGGTTGTTGAAATCGTGCGCGATGCCACCGGTGAGCTGGCCCACGGCTTCCATCTTCTGCGACTGGCGCAGCGCCTCCTGCGCCTCCTCCAGCTGGGCCTGGCGCTGGCGTTCGGCGGTGACGTCGCGGCCGGTGGCCACGAAGCGGCCGGTGCCGGGCTCGGGCGACAGCGTCCAGGCCATCACCCGCCAATCGCCCTCGATGGTGGCCACGCGGTTCTCCAGCCGCACCGGCTGGCCGCTCTCGCGCATGCGGGCCAGGGCCTCGTGCATGGCGGGCAGGTCGTCGCGGTGCACCAGCGCGCTCAGAGGCTGCAGCATCAGCTGCGCATGGGCATGGCCCAGCTGCCGCGTCCACGAGGCGGACACCCGCTGCAGCTGCCCCTGCGCATCGGCAATGGCCAGCAGGTCCTCGGTCAGCGCCCACACCTGGTCGCGCTCGCGGGTGCGCTCCTCCACGCGGGCTTCCAGCGTCTCGTTGTCGCGCTGGGTGGCGCGGAACAGGCGGGCGTTGTCGATGGCGATGGCCGCCTGCGCGGCCAGGCCGCAGGCCAGGCGCTCGGCACGTTCGGTGAACACGTCGGCGTCCGGGTGGCCGAACATCAGGCAGCCCAGCACGTCGCCGGAGCGGGCCACCACCGGCACCGCCAGGTAGCTGCGCACCGGCAGATGGCGCTCGGGCATGCCGGCATGCGGCCAGTTGCGGCCGTAGCGTGGGTCTTGGGTGATGTCGGCCGAGCGGATGACGCCATCGCCGCGGAAGGTGGGCGCGAACACCTCGGTGGGCCGCGGCATGCCGAACTGCTCGAAGTCGCTGCGCTTGGCGCCCGACAGCGCATACAGCATGAAGCGCTCGTTCTGCTCGTCGCGCATGGTGTAGAAAAAGGCGCCGTAGCGCGCGGCGGTGAGCGCGGTGCCGGCGTCCACCACGCGCTGGACCAGGGTGTCGATGTCGAAGTCTTGCGCCAGCAGCGCGGCGGTGCGGTTCAGCGTTTCCAGCGCATGGGTCTCGTCGCGCAGCGCCTGCTCGGCGCGGGCGCGCTCCACCGCGTCCCAGATGCGGGCGGCCACGTCCTCGATCAGCGCCACTTCCTCGGGCGTCCAGTGCCGCGCCTCGTGCTGGGCCACGTAGAAGATGGCGCGCAGCTCGCCGTCGCCGCGCAGCGGCACCGCCACCAGGCTGTCCACGCCGAAGCGTTCCAGCACCGGCTGCATGCCTTCGGCGGTGATGTCCTCGCACACGCTGGTGCGGCCCTCGCGCCAGTGCGCCACCGGCGCGTCGCCGAAGGTGTCCAGCGGCCAGGTGCGGTGGTCGGCGGTGCGGCCGTCGGTCTGCTCGGCGTCCACCACGATGCACTCGGCCTGCAGCCGGCCCAGGCCGGCGCGGTGCGCACCGAGGAAGCCGCGCAGCATCTGCAGCGCATCGGCCAGCAGCGACTGCGGCTCGCCGGAGGGCCGCAGCCGGTCCGCCAGGTCCAGCAGCAGGGCCTGCCGCGCCTCGGCATGCTTGCGCGCGGTGATGTCGATGGCGGTGCCGATGGCGCGCACGCAGCGGCCGCCTTCGTCGAACAGGCCCTTGCCCTTGGCGGCCACCCAGCGCAGCACGCCGTCGTCGATGCCGACGGTGCGGTACTCCACGTCGTAGCTGCTGCGCTGGGCCGGGTCCATCGCGGCGGCAAAGGCGGCCATGGTGGCCGCGCGGTCGTCGGGATGCAGGCCGCTCTCGAACACCGCCAGCGAGGCCGGCTTGCCCGGCGCCAGCCCGAACATCGCCGCGGTGCGCGGCGACCACACCAGCTCGCGCGTCTCGGTGTCCAGGTCCCAGGTGCCGATCTCGGCGGCATCGGTGGCCAGCAGCAGCGATTGCCGGCTGGCCTCCAGCTGCTCGCTGGCCTGGCGCCGCTCGGTGATGTCGTAGCACACGCCCAGGTAGCGCAACTGGCCGGTGGGCGGATCGGCCACCACCTCGCCGCGACGCGCCAGCCAGCGCATGCGGCCGTCGTCGGCGCGGCGTATGCGGTATTCCACATAGGCCAGCCGCTGCGGCGTGGGGTCCGGGTCCACCGCCAGCAGCGGCACGTCGTCGGGATGCACCAGCGCCACCAGCTGCGCCACCGTCACCCGCGGCGTCTCGGGCAGGCCCCACAGCGCGCAGAAGGAGGCCGACACCGCCACCTCGCCGCGGTGGGGGTACAGCTCGAAGCTGCCGATGCTGCCGGCGCGCTGGGCGATGTGCAGCCGCTCCTCGCTGATGCGCAGCGCATCCCGCGCGCGGGCGCGCTCGGCGGCCAGCCGCAGGCGCTCGCTCACCTCGCGCAGCAGCACCACGTCGTCGCTGGTCCACTGGCGCGGGCTGCTGTCGGTGACGAACACCACCGTGCCTTCGGCGCCCTGCGGCATCGGCGAGACGGGCGACACCGGCACCAGCATCAGCGCGCCCACCTGCCAGTGCGCATGGCGGGCCGCGCCGCCGGCGGTGCGCGGGTCGGCCCGCACGTCGTTCACCACCACCGGCGTGCCGGCGCGCACCGCGGCATCCAGGCCTTCGCCGTAGTCGGCCAGCGCATGCAGGCCCACGGCGGAGGCCACGCTGCCGTCGGTCCAGTCGTGGTCGATGTGCAGCTGCCAGTGTTCGTCCAGGTGGCCGAAGCCCACGCGGCTCACGTCCAGCAGCTCGCCCAGCCGGGCCGCGACGGTGCGCGACACCGCGGCCACGGCGCCCGCCTCGTGCAGGCTCTCGCTCAGCTCGAACAAGAAGTTCTGCCGCAACTCGGCCGCGCGTTGCTGCGTGCGGTTGCGCAGCACCTTCACGAAGCCCAGCGCCTGCCCGCCGTCGCCGCGCAGCAGCGTCATCTGGCCCGAAGCCCAGATGCGGCTGCCGTCGCTGCGCACGCGCCAGCCTTCCTCCACCGACGGGTGGCCGGCCAGTGCCGAGGCCATCTCGCGCTCGATGCGGCCCACCGCCAGGTCCTTGGGCGTGAAGCAGCGGTGCAGGGTGTGGCCCAGCATGTCTTCCTCGCGCCAGCCCAGCATGCGGCGCGCGCCTTCGTTCCAGCGGGTGACGCGGCCCTGCGCGTCCAGCGCGACGATGGCGTAGTCGGTGGCGCTGTCCACGATCTGGCGGTGCCGGGCCTCGGCCTCGCGCAGCTGCTGCTCGGAGGCATGGCGCTCCAGCACCATGGCGGCCGTCTGCGCGGCCAGGGCGAAGGCATCCAGCTCGTCGGGCTGCGGGTCGTGCGCCTGGCGGAAGAAGCCGACCAGCATGCCCAGGGGCCGGCCGTCCGCCGCGAGGATGGGCTGGGCGCACCAATGCAGCAGGCCGTAGCGCCGGGCGGCATGCTGGGCATCGGGCCACAGCGGCTGTTGCTGGCTGTCGCCGCGAGCCAGGCGCGGCGCCTCGGCCAGCAGGCCGGCCAGGGTGCTGCCCGGGGCCAGCGCTGCAGGGGCCGACAGTGCCTCGCGCACCGCCGGCGGCAGGCTGGGCGCGGCCCCGACCCGCAGCAGCCCCCCCGCAACCACCAGCACGCAGGCCTTGGTGGGCACCGGCGCGCCGGCCTCCAGCTCGCAGGCCAGGGCTTCCAGCACCTGGGGCAGCGGCACGCCGGCGGCAATCTGCGCCAGCACCCGGCGTTCTCCGTCCAGCAGCGCCAGGGTGGTGCTGCGGGGTCCGGTGGGTACGACTTCAGGCGAGGCGGACATGGCCGGCGCATTCTGACCGACGGCCGGCGCTCGGTGCATGCCACGGCACAATCAGCCGATGCTCGCTTTCCGCCTTGCTGCCGCCGGCGCCGGCTTCCTGATGCTGCTGGCCGGTTGTGCCACCCGGTCGGGCGACGTCAAGCCCCTGCCCTCCGACCCCGCCGCCTTCGCCAACCTGTCGTGCCAGGCGCTGTACACCGAGGCCGAGCAGGTGCAGCGCCGGGCCGCCGACGTGGCCTACACCATGGACGAGCGCGTGGGCAACAACGTCATCGCGCTGGGCGTGGGCGCCACCGTGTTCTGGCCGGCGCTGCTGGCCATGCGGCCCGACGGCCCCGATGCCGCCGAGCTGGGCCGCCTGCGTGGCCGGTATGACGCGCTGCAGCTGGCGCTGGTGCAGCGCCCCTGCCCGCCGCAGCCCGACACCCTGAGCGCCGAGCAGATGGCCACCATGCCGCTGCAGCCCGGCGAGCGCCTGGTGTACGAGGAACGCCAGGGCCGCGGCCCGGCGCGTGAGCTGAGCCTGCGCCTGAAGACGGTGCGGCGCGAGCAGCTGGAATTCCAGGCCCAGCTGCCGGGCGAGCGCGCGCCGGTGCGCTGGCTGCAGGACGCCGCCGGCAACATCGCGCCACCGCCGGGCGGCGAGGCGGTGCTGTACTGGACGCGCCTGCTGCGCCCCGGCATGCAGCTGGGCGACGTGCTGGCAGGGGAGCTTCGCAGCACCACCGGCGACCAGGGCCGGCTGCGCGGCCAGGTGATCGCCACCGGCGTGCAGACCGGCTTCGGCCGCCCCTTCGACGCCGCCGTGATCGAGCTCTATGGCGACGTGCCGTTCCGTCGCCACACCGCGCGGCTGGACGGCGTGATGGTCGTGGACCGCAAGAGCGGCGTGCTGCTGCGGCTGGAGCTGCGCAGCGGCAATGCCGACTTCGAGCTGCGCCGGCGCCTGCTGCGCGTGGAAGCAGCGGACTGAAGACCCTGCGCCGCACGCGCAAGCCGCTTCACACTTCTTCACCGCGGGCGCGGCGGCCGGTTTACCGCCTGCGGTGATGCTGTGCGCTTCCAGGATTCCCGAAAGAACCGCTTGAAGACCAGCGCTTCCCATGCCCCCGCACGCTGGCTGGCCGCCAGCCTGCTGCTGGCCGGCGCCGCCCTGGCTGCCGTGCCCACCGCCTCCCGTGCCGACAACCGCGCCGAAGGCCCGCCGCGCCCGCAGGCCGGCCACGCCATGCCCGGCGCTCCCGGCCTGCCCGGTCTGCCGATGCAGGGCCCCGGCATGCAGCGCATGCTGCAGGAGGTGCAGGCCACGCCCGAGCAGCGGGAGCAGATCCGCCGCATCACCGACGCCGCCGCAGCCGACATGCGCAGCCAGCACGAGGCCGCGCGCGGCCTGCAGCAGCAGGTGGGCAGCCTGCTCACCGGCCCCACGGTGGATGCCGCGGCCGCCGAAAGCCTGCGCCAGCAGATGATGGCCCAGCACGACCAGGCCTCGCGCCGCATGATGCAGGTGATGCTGGACATCGCCAACGTGCTCACCCCCGAGCAGCGCCAGCAGCTGGCCGAGCGCATGGCGCGCCGCGCCGAGGCCGGCCCGCGTGGCGAGCCCGGTGGCCGGCCGCAGCACGGCGGCCCGCGCGGTGAACGCACCCCGGCGAGCTGAGCATGCGCGTCGCCCACATGTTCGGCCGTTCCAAGGCCGCCGGCGCAGTGCCGGTGGCCGCCGCCCCCAGCCCCGCCGCCCCGGCCGCGGCGCAGTCTGCTGCTGCACGCGCGCCGTCGCAGCCCTACCATCCGGCCATGACAGCGCAACGTTTGCTTTTGATCGACGACGATGCCCGGCTGACGACCATGGTGGGCGACTACCTGCGCAACGCCGGCTACGAGATCGACGTGGCCGGCTCGCTGGCCGCCGGGCGCGACCGCCTGCGCCTGGGCCAGTACGACGCGCTGGTGCTCGACCTGATGCTGCCCGACGGCGACGGCCTGGACCTCACCCGCGAGCTGCGCGGCGATGCCCGCACCCGCCGGCTGCCGCTGCTGATGCTTACCGCCCGGGGCGAGCCGATGGACCGCATCGTCGGCCTGGAGATCGGCGCCGACGACTACCTGCCCAAGCCCTTCGAGCCGCGTGAGCTGCTGGCGCGCATCAAGGCGCTGCTGCGCCGTGCATCGCCCGAGCCGGCGGCCGACGAGGTGCTGCGCTTCGGCCGGCTGGAGATCGACCTCGGCGCCCGCCAGGCCTACCTGGGCGGCCAGGCCTGCGACCTCACCAGCCACCAGTTCGACCTGCTGGTGGTGCTGGCGCAAAGCCCGGGGCGCGTGCTGTCGCGCGACCAGATCATGGATGCGCTCAAGGGCCATCCGCTGGAGGCCTTCGACCGCTCGATCGACGTGCACATCTCGCGCATCCGCGCGTTGATCGAGGACGACCCGAAGAACCCCAAGCGCGTGCTCACCGTGCGCGGCGTGGGCTATCTCTTCGCGCGCAAGCAGGACGGCGAATCCTGATGCGCCCGGGCCGCCCGCCGGTGGCCCGCCGGCGGGTCGGTGGAGTCCAGGCATGAAATCGCTCTACCTGCGGGTGTGGCTCACGGTGGTGGCGGTGCTCGCGCTGTTCGCGCTGGGCTCCGGCTGGCTGGTGCAGCGCCACATGGAACGCGAGCGCGGCCGCGCCGATGCGCTGGCCGCCGAACGCGTGGCCGCCTGGGCCGACCTCATCCAGCGCAGCCTGCCGGGTGCCGAGGCGCCGCCGGAGGAGCAGGCCGAGGCCGTGCTCGACTGGTCGCAGCGCCTGCGCATGCCGCTGGCGCTGGACGACGCGCGTGGCCGGCGCATCGTGGCCACCGTCACCTTCGAGCGGCGGCTGAACAACCCCGATTCGCCCCCGCCGCGCATCTTTCCCATCCGCTTTGCCGACGGCCGTACCCTGTGGGTGATGCGGCCGGTGCTGCTGCGCCTGCCGCACGGCGGCGAAGGCCTGCGCGTGGAAGGCCCGCGGCCCGACGGCCTGCATCCGGGCCGGCTGCAGCTGGAGGCGCTGCGCTTCCGCGGCCTGGGGCTGGAGGACGAATTCCCGCTGCCGCCGTGGTTCCCGTTCGCGCCCCCCGGCTGGGGCCGCGGCGTGGGCATGGTGGCGGTGCTGGCGCTGCTGTTCGCGGCCATCGCCATCGGCGCGTTCCCGGTGGTGCGCCGGCTGACGCGCCGGCTCGAAGCGCTCAAGCAGGGAGTGGAGCGCTTTGGCGCCGGCGCGCTGCACCACCGCGTGGACGAGGGCGGCCGCGACGAAGTGGCCGCCGTGGCCGCCAGCTTCAACCGCGCCGCCGAGCGCGTGGAAGGCCTGGTGCGTGCCAACCAGAGCCTGCTGGCCAATGCCAGCCACGAGCTGCGCTCGCCCCTGGCGCGGCTGAAGATGGCCGTGGCCATGATGGACGACGACAGCGGCTGCCAGCCCAGCCGCCGCGATCAGCTGCGCCGCGAGATCCACACCAACATCGGCGAGCTGGACGCGCTGGTGGAAGAAGTGCTGATGGCCAGCCGTCTGGAATCGCAGTCCGCCGCGCCCGAACGCGAGCCGGTGGAGCTGGTGGCCGTGGGTGCCGAGGAAGCCGCCCGCCTGGAGGCGGACCTGCATGCGCCCGATGGCCCGCTCACCGTGCTGGGCGACGAGCGCCTGCTGCGCCGCGCGCTGCGCAACCTGCTGGAAAACGCCCGCCGCTACGGTGGCGACCAGGTGGAGCTGGTGCTGCAGCGTGGCGCCAGCGGCCGCGTGCAGCTGCGCGTGTGCGACCGCGGCCCCGGCGTGCCGCCGGACATGCGCGAGCGCATCTTCGAGCCCTTCTTCCGCCTGCCCGGCCATGCCGAACATGCCGGCGGCGTCGGCCTGGGCTTGAGCCTCGTGCGGCAGATCGCCGAGCGCCACGGCGGCGGCGTGCGCTGCGAAGCCCGCGAGGGCGGCGGCAGCTGTTTCGTCATCGACCTGCCGGCGGCCTGAGGCGGCGCAGGCCCGCTAGTGCAGCCGCTTGCGCTGCACCCAGGCCAGCAGCAGGCACAGGCCGGTGGCCGCGGTGACCAGCCCTACCGTGGCCGCGGCCCAGAAGCCGCGCGCGCCGTACAGCGCCTCCGGCGCCCAGGCTGGCCGGCCGAAGGCCAGCCAGTAGCCGCCGCCCAGGCCCACGCCCCAGATGGCGCTGGCATAGATCACCAGCGGCACTGTGGCGATGCGGTAGGCCCGCAGGATGAAGGACGCCAGGCACTGCGCCGCATCGCCGATGTGGAACACGGCCAGCCAGCTCAGCAGCGGCAGGGCGGCGGCGATGATGGCGGCGTCCCCGGTGTAGACGCGCACCACCGTGCCGCGCGTGGCCAGCACCAGCAGGCCGATGGCCACCGCCAGCCCCAGGCCGATGCCCAGCCCGTGCCAGCCCAGGCGGCGCGCCTGCCGCATCGCACCCGCGCCGATGGACTGCGCCACCAGGGTGCTGGTGGCATTGGCCAGCGCCAGCGGCAGCATGTACATCAGCGCCACCAGGTTGGCCGCGATCTGGTGCCCGGCCACCGCGGTGGGCGACAGCCGCGAGATGAAGAACGCCATGAAGGTGAACCCCGTCACCTCGATGCCGATGGACAGCCCCATCGGCACGCCGAGCTTGAGCTGCGCCAGCAGCGCCGGCCGGCTGGGCGGCAGCAGACCGCGGCCCAGGATGCGGAAGGGTGCGTAGAACGGATCGCGCCGCAGCAGCACGAAGGCCGCGATGAGCTGCGCCCACATCGCGATGCAGGTGGCCAGGCCACAGCCGGCCACGCCCATCGGCGCCAGCGGCCCGGCGCCGAAGACGAAGGCGAACGACAGCGGCACCTTCAGCGCCAGCCCGCCGATCTGCAGCGCGGTGACGGCCTTGGGCCGCGAGACCGCGGTGTTGAAGCCGCGGTAGGCGGTGAACAGCAGCGCCGCCGGCAGCGAGGCGGCCAGCGCCAGCGTGTAGCTGCGCACCTTGTCGGCCACCTCGGGCTCCGCCCGCGACAGCCACAGGAAGGGCTGCGGAAACGCCAGCAGCGTGCTGCCCAGCACCGACAGGCCCAGCGCCAGCCACACCGCCTGGTGCAGCTGCGCGCCCGCCGCTTCCAGCTTGCGGGCGCCGTAGAGCTGGCCGACGATGGGCCCCAGCGCCAGCACCACGCCCATCAGCCCGATGAACACGGTGATGTAGGCCGCGCCGCCCACCGCCAGCGCAGCCAGGTCGGCTGCCGCGAAGCGGGCCACCAGCATGGTGTCCACGGTGCCGAAGGCCAGCACCGCCAGCTGCCCGATCAGCAGCGGCCAGGCGAGCCGGGCGATGTGCCTTGCATTGGCGGCCAGGCCTTGCGGCGCCGGGCCGTTGGCGGCGTCAACGATCGGCAAGGGCGTCGGGCGGCGGATGGTCGGCACCGGTGGCATGGCGCGCCCGCTCCGCATACTTGTTGAAGCGCCAGGCCGTGCCTTCGCGCGTGATGCGGCGCCAGACGATGCGCTTCTCGGCCGGCGTCATGCGCGGCCAGTGCTGCACTTCACCCTCGGTGCGGCCGCAGCCCTTGCACACCGGGTCGCCCTGCGCGGTGGAGCAGATGGCGATGCACGGCGCGTCCGGCGTGCTGGCATACCAGCCCAGCCAGGCGTCGCGCGCCTTGGCCGGCATGGTGGCCTCGTCGCATTCGGTCTCGTGGTAGTACACCAGCAGCGCATACACCTCGGCCAGCGCACGCACTTCCGGGCAGGCGGTGATGCCGTCGGGCGAGGGCGACTTCTCGCGCCACCAGTTGATGGCGGCTTCGATGTCGAGGATGTGGATGCCGGCCATGCGCAGCGTGCCTTCAGTCCTGCGCCGCGGCCAGCGCCGCCAGCGCGGCTTCGGCCGCCGCGCGCTCGCCGCTGGCGGCCCAGTCGATCGGCGCGTCGGCCAGCGCGGCCGCCGCCTCGGTCTTCAGGCGCTTGACCCAGCCGCCGGCCTCGCGGCCATCGGCCAGGCCCACGCTCTGCAGCAGCGTGTGGCCGTGCGTGTCCACCAGCTTGAAGAAGAAGCGGCCATCGGCCTCGCGGTACTGCTTGAACAGCGGCAGCGCGGCCTTGTCGGCCTGCGCGGCTGCAGCGGGCGCGGCCCGGGGCACCGCCAGCATGGGGCGCAGGCCCACCGCCGCGCGCAGCTCGGCCAGGAAGGGCGTGGCGACGCGGCGGGCCTTGGCGGCGCCGTGCTGCAGGACCTCCTCGATGCGCTCGGGGTGCGCCATCAGCTCCACGTAGCGCTCGCGCATTGGCGCGATCTGGCCTTCCAGCAGGTTCACCAGCCGCTGCTTGGCCTCGCCCCAGCCCAGGCCGGCCTGCAGGTCGGCATGGAAGGCGGCGCGCTCGGCCGGGCTGGCGAAGGCGTCGTGCACCGTCACCAGCGCGGCGTCGGTGGTGTCCTTCGGCTCGCCGGGCAGGCGCGAATCAGTCACGATGCGAGCCACCGCGTCCTTCAGGCCCTTGGCGCCGCCCTCGAACAGCGGGATCGTGTTGTCGTAGCTCTTGGACATCTTGCGGCCGTCCAGGCCGGGCAGCGTCGCCACTTCTTCCTCGATCTCGGCGCGCGGCAGCACGAACAGCTCGCGGCCCTGGCCGAACAGATGGTTGAAGCGCTGGCCCATGTCGCGCGCCATCTCGATGTGCTGCACCTGGTCGCGGCCCACCGGCACCCGGTGCGCGTTGAACAGCAGGATGTCGGCCGCCATCAGGATGGGGTAGCTGAACAGGCCCATCGTCACGCCGGCGTCCACGTCCTCGCCAGCGGCGGTGTTCGCGTCGGTCGCGGCCTTGTAGGCATGGGCGCGGTTCATCAGGCCCTTAGGGCAGACGCAGGTCAGCAGCCAGGTCAGCTCGGGCGTCTCGGGGATGTCGCTCTGGCGGTAGAAGGTGACGCGCTCGGTATCCAGGCCCGCGGCCAGCCAGGTGGCGGCGATCTCCAGCCGGCTGCGCTCGATGCGCGCCGGGTCGTCGCACTTGATCAGCGCGTGGTAGTCGGCCAGGAAGAAGAAGCTTTCCACGCCGGGCTCGCGGCTGGCGGCGATGGCCGGGCGGATGGCGCCCACGTAGTTGCCCAGGTGGGGCGTGCCCGTGGTGGTGATGCCGGTGAGAACGCGTTCGGTCATGGCTGGGGGCTGCGGCGGGGGAGGGGGATTCTAGGGTCGGGCCTGAAGCCCCGTCGTTACACTGCCGCGCCTCATGAAACGCATCGTGATCCTGATTTCCGGCCGCGGCTCCAACATGGAAGCCATCGTCGAGGCCTGCGCCGCCGAAGCCTGGCCGGCCCAGGTGGCCGCCGTCATCAGCAATCGGCCGGAGGCGGCCGGGCTGGTGTTCGCGCAGTCGCGCGGCATTGCCACCGCCGCGGTGGACCACAAGGCCTTCGCCAGCCGGGATGACTTCGATGCCGCGCTGGCCGAGGCCATCGACCGCTTCGAGCCGCACCTGCTGGTGCTGGCGGGCTTCATGCGCATCCTGGGCGCGGCCTTCGTGCAGCGCTACGAGGGTCGCATGCTCAACATCCATCCTTCGCTGCTGCCGGCCTTTCCCGGGCTGCACACCCACCGCCGCGCCATCGAGGCCGGCTGCACCGAGGCCGGCTGCACGGTGCACTACGTCACCGCCGAGCTGGACCACGGCCCTGTCGTGGCCCAGGCGGCGGTGCCCATCCTGCCCGGTGACGACGAGCACAGCCTGGCCGCCCGCGTGCTGGTGGAAGAGCACCGCCTGTATCCGCAGGCCGTTCGCGCGGTGATCGACAGCCTGGGCTAGAACAGCCCCGCCGCGGTGTTGATGGCCAGCGCCAGCAGCACCGTGTTGAACATGAAGGCCAGCACGCCCTGCGCCAGCACCCAGCGGCGGATCTCCCGGTCCACCACCGTCACGTCCGAGGTCTGCGACGTGGCGGCGATGGTGAACGAGAAATAGAGGAAGTCGCCATAGTGCGGCGGGTCGTCGTCCGCCTCCCCCGGAAAGCCCAGGCCCTGCCCGGGCTGGTGCCGTTCGCGGTAGAACAGGCTGGCGTAGGCGAGCGCGAACAGCGTGCCCAGCAGCAGCCAGGAACCGAACAAGGTGGCCAGCGTCAGCGCCACCCGCGGTGCGGCCGAGCCGCCCGCCGCATGAAAACCGGCCAGTTCCAGCGCGATGGCCGCCAGCGTCACCACCACGGCCACCACCGCGGTGCACATCACCGCCATGGCGCCCTCGGCATGGGCGGCGGCGATGTCGCGCATGCGTTCATGCGAGGCGCGCCACATCATCTGCCAGGTGCTGAACAGGTAGAGCCAGACGCCGGTGTTCCAGCCGATGAGCAGCGGGGTGGTCCAGGTCCAGCGGGCGGGTGCGGCGGCTTCGGCCAGCAGGCCGGCCGCGGTGCCCACGGCCATGCCCAGCAGCAGGCGGGGGCGGGTGCGGAAGTGGCGCAGCACGTGGGTGCCGGGGTCGGCAGGGATAATCCGGGGATGCATCCTAATGCCCTCGTGGAAATGACGACCGAGCTGCTCGGTGACGTCCTGAAGTTTGAAATCCCGGCCGACGCGGTGGTGTCGTCCTTTTTCCGCCGCCACCGCACGCTGGGCCCGCGCGAGCGGCACACCCTGGCCGAGACGGTGTATGCCGTGGTGCGCCAGCGCCTGCTGTTCCAGCACCTGGCGCAAAGCGGCAGCGGCCCGCTGGAGCGACGGCTGGTGCTGCTGGCCTGGCAGGGCAACGAGGGCTTCCTGCGCGGCGCGCTCAATCCGCAGGAGCAGGGCTGGCTGGCCGAAGTGCAGAAGATCGACCGCGGCAGCCTGCCGCGCAAGCTGCGCCACAGCACGCCGGACTGGATCTCGCAGCCGCTGGAGCAGTCGCTCGGCGCCGACGAGTTCCTGGCACTGGCCGAAAGCCTGAACCAGCCCGCGCCGCTGGACCTGCGTGTCAACACGCTCAAGGCCAAGCGCCCGGAGGTCAAGCAGATCCTGGCCGACGCCGGCATCGACAGCACCGAGACGCCGTTTTCGCCCTGGGGCCTGCGCATTCCCGGCAAGCCCGCGCTGAACAAGCTGGATGTCTTCACCGGTGGCGGCGTGGAAGTGCAGGACGAAGGCAGCCAGCTGCTGGCGCTCATCACCGACGCCAAGCGCGGCGAAATGGTGGTGGATTTCTGCGCCGGCGCGGGCGGCAAGACGCTGGCCCTGGGCGCGGCGATGCGCAACACCGGCCGGCTCTACGCCTTCGACGTGTCCGGCCACCGGCTGGAATCGCTGAAGCCGCGCCTGGCGCGCAGCGGGCTGTCCAACGTGTACCCGGCGCAGATCGCGCATGAGCGCGACGACCGCATCAAGCGGCTGGCCGGCAAGATCGACCGCGTGCTGGTGGACGCGCCGTGCTCGGGCCTGGGTACGCTGCGCCGCAACCCGGACCTGAAATGGCGCCAGTCGCCCGCCACGCTGGCTGCCTTGCGCACCCAGCAGGCCGCCATCCTGCGCGGCGCCGCCCGACTGGTGAAGTCCGGCGGCCGGCTGGTCTACGCCACCTGCAGCCTGATGGCCTCGGAAAACGAGGACATCGCCGCGGCCTTCAGCCAGGAGTTCGAGCGCGAATGGGCGCCGCTCGACATGCTGGAGCTGCTGACGGCCGCCAAGGTCGAGGGCGCCGAGAGCCTGGTGAACGGCTCCTACCTGCGCCTGTGGCCGCACCGCCATGCCACCGACGGCTTTTTCGCCGCGGCATGGGAACGACGCTGAGGAAAACGGGTCTTACCCGGGTCGTGCGTTGATCTGCAGCAATCCTGCGTCGATCTGACGCGAACATGGTGTGGCGTGCGCGCCTAATGGGCTGTGGAACCTATGTAGTTTCACGGTGCTCCAGGCAGGTGCACCACCTACAATCTGCAGGTTCTCCGAAAGGCTCTCAATGAATGGTTTGATGACGGTGTGGAGCGCGGTCGTCGACTGGCTCGCACATGGCGCTTTGCACGCCACCTGGTGGCAAGTGCTGGTCTACGCGCTGGTTGTTACGCATATCACGATCGCAGCTGTCACGATCTTCCTGCATCGCAGCCAGGCGCACCGCTCGCTGGATCTTGGCCCGATCCCCCAGCATTTCTTCCGCATGTGGCTGTGGCTGACGACCGGCATGGTCACCAAGGAGTGGGTGGCGATCCACCGCAAGCACCACGCCAAGTGCGAGACCGAGGACGATCCGCACAGCCCGCAGACCCGCGGCATCAAGAAGGTGCTTCTGGAAGGCGCCGAGCTGTACCGCGCTGAGGCGAAGAACGACGAGACCATCGACAAGTACGGCCGCGGCACGCCGGACGACTGGATCGAGCGCAACCTCTACACCCGCTATTCGTGGCAGGGTGTGGGCCTGATGCTGCTGATCAACCTGTTCCTGTTCGGTGCGCTGGGCCTGACGGTCTGGGCCGTGCAGATGCTGTGGATCCCCATCAACGCCGCCGGCATCATCAACGGGATCGGCCACTACTGGGGCTACCGCAACTTCGAGGCGGTGGACGCGTCGACCAACGTGTCGCCCTGGGGCATCATCATCGGCGGCGAAGAGCTGCACAACAACCACCACACCTACCCCACCTCGGCCAAGTTCTCGGTCAAGAAGTACGAGTTCGACATCGGCTGGGGCTACATCCGCGCGATGGAGATGATTGGCTGGGCCAAGGTGCGGAAGACGGCGCCGCAGCTCAAGCTGGGCCAGGTCAAGCCGGTGGCCGACGACAAGACGCTGGAGGCGGTGATCAACAACCGATACGAAGTCATGGCGTCGTATGCCAAGGAGCTGCGCCGCGCCTGTGCCTTGGAGCTGGAGCACCTCAAGCAGCAGGGCGCCAAGAATTCCGCCCGCTGGACGGAAATGCGCCTGGCCAAGCGCTGGCTGCACCGGGACGACGACAAGATCCCGCACGGTGTGAAGGCGCATGTGGCCGGCGCCATGGCGCAAAGCGCCTCGCTCACCAAGCTGGTGACGATGCGCGAAGAGCTGCGCCAGATCTGGACGCGCACCAACGTATCGGCCGAGCAACTGGTCGCCGACCTGCAGGCGTGGTGCAAGCGTGCGGAAGAGAGCGGCATCACCGCGCTGCACGACTTCTCGACCAAGCTGCGCGCCGCACGGGCCTGACGACCGAACCAGCCGACCGCGGCACCTGCTCACGCAGCGGCCGCCCGGCAGATCAGACCAAGGGAGCTTCGGCTCCCTTTTTCATGCCCGGTTCATCCCTGTCTGGCCATTGGAAGGTGGTGTGTCGCCCATGCAAAAGGGCCGCTTGCGCGGCCCTTCAGACGATTCAGGCAAAACAAAAGGCCGCTTGCGCGGCCTTTGGCAACTCAGCGGAAGTGGATCACTTCAGCTTGGTTTCCTTGTACAGCACGTGCTTGCGTGCCTTCGGGTCGAACTTCAGGAATTCCAGCTTTTCAGGCGTGGTCTTCTTGTTCTTGTTCGTGGTGTAGAAGTGACCGGTGCCGGCAGTCGACTCCAGCTTGATCTTTTCGCGTCCGCCTTTGGTGGCCATGAGCTGCTCCTAGCGTGCGGGGGTTACAGCGCGCCCTTGGCGCGCAGATCGGCGACGACCTGGTCGATGCCGACCTTGTCGATCAACCGCAGGGCAGCGTTGGAAATGCGCAGGCGCACCCAACGGTTCTCGGTCTCGAGCCAGAAGCGGCGGTACTGCAGGTTCGGCAGCCAGCGGCGCTTGGTTTTGTTGTTGGCGTGGGAAACATTGTTTCCCGTCATCGGGCCCTTGCCCGTTACTTGACAGACGCGTGCCATGACGACGCTTCTCCGTTAAATGTTCGGTTCAGCCGAGGATCCGGCAAAGACCGCGAGTATAGCATGTCACGCGGACTGCTCCAAGAACCGCTGAGCGTCAAGCGCTGCCATGCAGCCGGTGCCCGCGCTGGTGATGGCCTGGCGGTAGATGTGGTCCTGCACGTCGCCCGCGGCAAACACGCCCGGCACGGTGGTCATCGTGGCAAAACCTTCCAGGCCGGACTTGGTGACGATGTACCCGTCCTTCATCTCGATCTGCCCCTTGAACATGTCGGTGTTGGGCTGGTGGCCGATGGCGATGAAGCAGCCCTTGACCGCCAGGTCGCGGGTGCTGCCGTCCTGCGTGCTGCGCAGCCGCACGCCGGTCACGCCGGTGGCATCGCCCAGCACTTCGTCGAGTTGCTGGAACGTGTGCAGTTCCATCTTGCCGGCCGCCACCTTGTCCATCAGCTTGTCGACCAGGATGGCTTCGGCGCGGAACTTGTCCCGGCGGTGGATCAGGTGCACCTTGGTGGCGATGTTGGACAGGTAGAGCGCTTCCTCCACCGCGGTGTTGCCGCCGCCCACCACGCACACTTCCTGGCCACGGTAGAAGAAGCCGTCACACGTCGCGCAGCCGCTGACGCCGCGGCCCATGAAGGCCTGCTCGCTGGGCAGGCCCAGGTACTTCGCGCTGGCACCGGTGGCGATGATGAGCGCGTCGCAGGTGTAGGTGCCGCTGTCGCCCTTGAGCGTGAACGGGCGCCTGGACAGGTCGACCTCGTTGATGTGATCGAACACCATCTGTGTGTTGAACCGCTCCGCATGCTGCTGGAAGCGCTGCATCAGGTCCGGCCCCATCACGCCCGCGACGTCGGCCGGCCAGTTGTCCACCTCGGTGGTGGTCATCAGCTGGCCGCCCTGCGCCATGCCGGTGACCAGCATCGGCTTGAGGTTGGCGCGTGCGGCGTAGATGGCCGCGGTGTAGCCGGCGGGGCCGGAGCCCAGGATCAGCACCTGGGCGTGTTGGGAGCTTGCAGCAGTCATTGAAGAGTTTCCGTGTGACGCAGAGGCCGCAATGCGGCGCGCCGAGAAGTGTGTCATGGGGGTGCCCGGCCATCGCGCAAGGATGTCAATGGGCACAATAGTGAAATTGTAGGCAGCCCCTCAACCCAATAGCGTTGGACGCCGATATCGAAGGCTACTGATGCAGGAGTGACCCATGTCGATGCTCTCCAATCTCGACCTGATCCGCCGCGTTCCGCTGTTCTCGCTGCTGACCAATGAACAAGCCCAGGCGATCGCGGACAGCGTCGTGAAGCGTCGCTTCCGCCGCGGGGAACTGGTGGTGGAGCAGGGCCGCAAGAGCAACGCGCTGTTCATCCTGCTCAACGGCCGTGCGCGCGTGCTCACCGCCGACCAGCGCGGCCGCGAGGTGATCCTGGCGGTGCTGGAATCCGGCGACTACGTGGGCGAGATGAGCCTGATCGACAACGAGCCGCATTCGGCCACCGTGCGCGCCGAGATCCAGACCGACATGCTGATCCTCGGCCGCACCGAATTCGCGCGCTGCCTGCCCGAGAACTCCAGCCTGGCCTACGCCATCATGCGAGGGCTGGTGCAGCGCCTGCGCAGTGCCGACCGGCAGATCGAATCCCTGGCGCTGCTGGACGTGTACGGCCGGGTGGCCCGCACGCTGCTGGAGATGGCCGAGGACGTGAACGGCGTGCAGCTGATCCGCAACAAGGTTTCGCGCCAGGACATGGCCAAGGTAGTGGGCGCCTCGCGCGAGATGGTCAGCCGGGTCATGAAGGACCTGGAGGAACGCGGCGTGATCGAGACCCAGGACAACGGCTCGGTCATCATCAAGGAAGCCGCCAAGCAGGAGTGACGCCGGCCGGCTGTCCCGCAGGCGCGATGCGCCACAATCCCGGCCCATGACGTTTCCGTTAGGGTCCTTGCGCGCCGAACCCGGTTCGGCTCCCACCCGCCCGGCCCGTGGTGCCGCGGCCGCTTCCTCTCAGGCTGCGCCTGCAGCCGATGCCGCGGGCAACCGCGAGGTGAGCCTTCGCCTGCGGCTGCAACTCATGCTGATCATCGGCGGCGTGCTGTGGCTGCTGGGCGTGCTGGCGCTGCTGACGCACCATCCGGCCGATCCGGGCTTCTCCACCTCCGGCAGCGGCGGGCCGCTGCACAACAAGGCCGGCCTGCTGGGCGCCTGGGGGTCCGATTGCGCGATGTACCTGTTCGGCCATTCGGTGTGGTGGCTGCCGGTGGTGGCGGCGCGTACCTGGCTGGCGGCGCTGCTGCGCGGCCTGCGGGGCGACGTGGATCCGCCGCAGGGTGTCGGTCGCTTCTGGATCGGCCTGGTGCTGCTGATGGCCGCCAGCACCGCGCTGGAGTGGACGCGCCTGTACCGCTTCGAGGATTCGCTGCCCGGCCCGGCCGGCGGCGTGATCGGCTTCCTGCTGGGGCCGGTGTCGATGAAGTGGCTGGGCTTCGCCGGCTCGGGCGTGCTGTGGATCGCCGCGCTGGTGGGCGGCATGTCGCTGGCGCTGCGCTTTTCGTGGCTGCGCGTGGCCGACCGGCTGGGCGAGGCCATCGACAGCCTGCGCACCCGGCGCCAGGAGCGCCGCGAGCGCGCCGAGGACCAGCGCATCGGCGAGCAGGCCCAGCGCGAGCGCGACGAGACGGTGGAGGTGGAACGCCAGGTGGTTGAAGACCACGCGCCCATCGTCATCGAGCCCACGATGGTGGAAGTGCCCAAGAGCACCCGCGTGGCCAAGGAACGCCAGAAGCCCCTGTTCCGCGAGCTGAGCGACACCCGGCTGCCCCAGGTCGATCTGCTGGACGCCGCGCCCGCCGGCCGCACCGAGACGGTGACGCCCGAGACGCTGGAGATGACCAGCCGCATGATCGAGAAGAAGTTGAAGGACTTCGGCGTCGAGGTGCGGGTGGTGGCGGCGTCGCCCGGCCCGGTGGTCACGCGCTACGAGATCGAGCCGGCCACGGGCGTCAAGGGCTCGCAGGTGGTGAACCTGGCCAAGGACCTGGCGCGCTCGCTCAGCCTGGTGAGCATCCGCGTGGTGGAAACCATCCCGGGCAAGAACTACATGGCGCTGGAGCTGCCCAACGCCAAGCGGCAGACCATCCGGCTGGCCGAAATCCTCGGCTCGCAGGTGTATGCCGACGCCGCTTCGCAGCTGACGATGGGCCTGGGCAAGGACATCATCGGCGCGCCGGTGGTGGCCGACCTGGCCAAGATGCCGCACTGCCTGGTGGCCGGCACCACCGGCTCGGGCAAGTCGGTGGGCATCAACGCGATGATCCTCAGCCTGCTGTACAAGGCCGAGGCGCGGGACGTGCGGCTGATCCTGATCGACCCGAAGATGCTCGAGATGAGCGTGTACGAGGGCATTCCGCACCTGCTGTGCCCGGTGGTGACGGACATGAAGCAGGCCAGCAATGCGCTGAACTGGTGCGTGGCCGAGATGGAGCGCCGCTACAAGCTGATGAGCAAGCTGGGCGTGCGCAACCTGGCCGGCTACAACAAGAAGATCGACGAGGCCACCGCCGCCGGCGAAAAGATCGGCAACCCCTTCAGCCTGACACCGGAAGAGCCCGAGCCGCTGGAGCGCCTGCCGTTCATCGTGGTGGTGATCGACGAGCTGGCCGACCTGATGATGGTGGTGGGCAAGAAGATCGAGGAACTGATCGCCCGCCTGGCGCAGAAGGCGCGCGCCGCGGGCGTGCACCTGATCCTGGCCACGCAGCGGCCTTCGGTGGACGTGATCACCGGCCTGATCAAGGCCAACATCCCGACGCGGCTTTCCTTCCAGGTGAGCAGCAAGATCGACAGCCGCACCATCCTCGACCAGATGGGCGCCGAAGCGCTGCTGGGCATGGGCGACATGCTCTACATGCCCAGCGGCACCGGCCTGCCGATCCGCGTGCACGGCGCCTTCGTCAGCGACGACGAGGTGCACCGCGTGGTGGAGTACCTCAAGAGCCAGGGCGAGCCCAACTACATCGAGGGCCTGCTGGAGGGCGGCACGCTGGAAGGTGGCGAGGACGGCGAGCCGCCGGCCCCCGGCGAGGCCAATGGCGAGGCCGACCCGATGTACGACCAGGCCGTGGCCATCGTGCTGCAGCACAAGCGTGCTTCCATCTCACTGGTGCAGCGGCACCTGCGCATCGGTTACAACCGCGCGGCCCGGCTGCTGGAACAAATGGAGAAGTCGGGCCTCGTATCCAGCATGGCCACCAATGGCAACCGGGACCTGCTGGTTCCGCGCCGCGACGAATGATGCCGATGCACCTGTCTAGACAACTCCTGGCGCCCGTCGCCGCCCTGGTGCTGGCGCTGGCCGCCAGCGCGGCGCGGGCCGATGCGGTGGACACGCTGCGCGAGTTCGTGCGCGACGTGAAGAGCGGCCGCGCCGCCTTCACCCAGACGGTGACCTCGCCCGATGGCGCGAAGAAGAAGACCTCCAGCGGCCGCTTCGAGTTCTCGCGGCCCGACCGCTTCCGCTTCGCCTATGCCAAGCCGTTCGAGCAGCTGATCGTGGGCGACGGCAAGCAGGTGTGGCTGCACGACGTGGACCTGAATCAGGTCAGCGTGCGGCCGATGAGCGCCGCGCTGGGCGCCACGCCAGCCGCGCTGCTGGCCGGCAAGTCGCTGGACACGGACTTCGAGCTGAGCAACCAGCCGAGTGTCAACGGCCTGGATTGGGCGCTGGCCCAGCCCAAGCAGAAGGACGGCGCCTTCCAGTCGCTGCGCGTGGGCTTCCGCGGCAAGACGCTGGCGGCGGTGGAGATCGTCGACGGCTTCGGCCAGCGCTCGGTGCTGCAGTTCGACGGCTTCGAGACCAATGCCGCGCTGCCGGAAGACACCTTCCGCTTCGTGGCGCCCAAGGGCGCCGAGGTGCTGCGCCAGCCCTGAAGCGCGCTAGTCGAACAGGCCCATGTCGGGGCTGCTCATCAGCCGCTCGATGTCCATCACGATCAGCATGCGGTCGGTGTCGCCCATGGTGACGCTGCCCAGGCCGTGGATATAGCTGGCGTCGATCATCGAGTTGAAGTCGGGTGCGGGCTGGATGCGCTCGGGCGGCATCTCCAGCACGTCGCTCACCGCGTCCACCACGATGCCCACGGTGCGGCCAGCGATGTTGAGGATGATGACGACGGTGAACTCGTTGATCTCGACGTTGTCCAGGCCGAAGCGTGCGCGCAGGTCGATGATCGGCACGATCACCCCGCGCAGGTTCACCACGCCCTTGAAGAACTGCGGCGCATGCGCAATGCGGGTCGGCGGCTCGTAGCCGCGGATCTCCTGCACCTTCAGGATATCGATGCCATATTCCTCGGCACCCAGCTTGAACGAGAGCACCTCGCGCGGCGCGCCTGCGGTGCTGTCGATGGCGCTCACGGCAATGGCTTCTTCGGCGGTGGTAACGCTCATCTCGAACCTCGTTTCAGGGTGACGCGGCCCAGTGTCGCCCGCGCGCCCCCGCGCCAACCCACGAATAACGCGGGGAAAGGCCGCCACAATCCGACGCATGACCGAGTCGCTGTTCGACGATCTGCCCCCCGCGCCGCAGCCTGCGGCCGGCGGCGGCAAGCCGCGCAAGGCGGCCGATGCCGCCACGGCCGGGCCGGTGCCCCTGGCCGAACGCCTGCGCCCGCGTACGCTGGACGAGGTGATCGGCCAGCGCCATCTGCTGGGCCCGGGCAAGCCGCTGCGCACCGCCTTCGAGACTGGCCGCCTGCATTCGATGATCCTGTGGGGCCCGCCCGGCGTCGGCAAGACCACGCTGGCGCGGCTGATGGCCGGCGCGTTCGATGCGCAGTTCATCGTGCTGTCGGCCGTGCTGGGCGGCGTGAAGGACATCCGCGAGGCGGTGGAGCGCGCCCAGGTGGCGCGTGCGCAGGGCCGCGCCAGCGTGGTCTTCGTCGACGAGGTGCACCGCTTCAACAAGGGCCAGCAGGATGCCTTCCTGCCGCATGTGGAGGCGGGCCTGTTTACCTTCATCGGCGCCACGACCGAGAACCCCAGCTTCGAGGTGAACTCGGCGCTGCTGTCGCGGGCCACGGTGCATGTGCTCAAGGCACTGGACGAAGAGGACATGGCCGCGCTGATCGAACGCGCCCGGGCCGAGCTGCAGGCCCCGCCGCTGAGCGAGGCCGCACGCGACCGCCTGATCGGCTATGCGGACGGCGACGCCCGCCGCCTGCTCAATGCCTACGACAACCTGGTGAGCCTGGCCGGCCCGCTGGCCGAACTGGACGAGGCGGCGCTGGAGAAGTCGCTCGGCGAGCAGCTGCGCCGCTACGACAAGGGCGGCGAGCAGTTCTACGACACCATCTCCGCGCTGCACAAGTCGGTGCGCGGCTCCGACCCCGATGCCGCGCTGTACTGGCTGGCCCGCATGCTCGACGGCGGGGTGGACCCGCGCTACGTCATCCGCCGCGTGGTGCGCATGGCCAGCGAGGACATCGGCCTGGCCGACCCGCGCGCGCTGCGCCTGGCGCTGGACGCCGCCGAGACCTACGAGCGGCTGGGGTCGCCGGAAGGTGAGCTGACCATCGCGCAGTGCATCGTCTACCTGGCGATGGCGCCCAAGTCCAATGCCGTCTACGGCGCGTGGAACGCTGCGCGCGCCTTCGTCAAGCGCGACGGCACGCGGCCGGTGCCGCTGCACCTGCGCAATGCGCCCACGCAGCTGATGAAGGAGCTGGACTACGGCCGCGACTACCGCTATGCGCACGACGAGGCCGGCGGCTTCGCGGCCGGCGAAAGCTACCTGCCCGAGGGCATGGCCCCGCCCGGCTTCTACCAGCCGGTGCCGCGCGGGCTGGAGCTGCGCATCGGCGAGCGGCTGGCCGAGCTGCGGCGGCTGAACCTGGAAGCCAGCCGCACGGGCTGACGCGCGGCGCAAGCCCTGTTGCCGCCTCGGCATGGACCCATGCCGTGCACTGCGGGCCCTGACGGGTTAGTACTCGCGGAACTGCGCAAAACCCGCCCCTACAATCCGCGCCGCCAGCGTGACAGACGATTGGTGCAAGGGGTAGTACGGCACACACGGCCGGTTTCTTGCTACCACCTGGACAAGAGCAATGCCTTCCCATGAGGAGGCATGGCGCGGGACCTACCGGAGGCTACTTTCCCAATGGATATCTTCTTTCAACAGATCATCAACGGTCTGGTGCTCGGCAGCATGTATGCGCTGGTGGCACTGGGCTACACGATGGTCTACGGCATCATCAACCTGATCAATTTCGCGCACGGGGAAGTGCTGATGGTGGGTGCGCTCACCAGCTGGACGGTGGTCACCTTCCTCGCCGACAGCGGCCTGCCCGGTTGGGCGCTGCTGCTGATCGCGCTGCCTTGCGCCATCTTCGTGTGCTCGGCACTCAACTTCACCATCGAGAAGCTCGCCTACCGCCCGCTGCGCAATGCGCCGCGCCTGGCTCCGCTGATCACCGCCATGGGCATGAGCCTGCTGCTGCAGACGCTGGCCATGATCCTGTGGAAGCCCAATCCCAAGCCCTTCCCGCTGCTGCTGCCCACCGATCCGATCGACCTCGGCGGCGCGGTCATCAGCGTCACGCAGCTGCTGATCCTGGTCACCACCGGCGTCATCCTGGCCGCGCTGCTGTGGCTGGTGAACAAGACCAAGCTCGGCCGCGCGATGCGCGCCACCGCCGAGAACCCGCGCGTGGCCTCGCTGATGGGCGTGCGGCCCGACATGGTCATCTCGGCCACCTTCATCATCGGCGCGGCGCTGGCCGCCATCGCCGGCATGATGTGGGCGCTCAACTACGGCACGGTGCAGCACTCCATGGGCTTCCTGCCCGGGCTGAAGGCCTTCACCGCCGCGGTGATGGGCGGCATCGGCAACCTCACCGGCGCCATGGTGGGTGGCATCCTGCTGGGCCTGATCGAGGCCATCGGCGCGGGCTACCTCGGCGAGCTGACCGGCGGCGTGCTGGGCAGCCACTACGCGGACATCTTCGCGTTCATCGCACTGATCCTCGTGCTGACCCTGCGCCCCTCGGGCCTGCTGGGCGAGCGCGTGGCCGACCGTGCCTGACGCGGGGGCAGCAACATGAAGAACAAGTTCGTCCTCTTTCTCATCGCGGCCGCGTTCCTGATCGCGCTGCCGATCTTCGCCGGCCAGTTCGGCGCGGGCTGGGTGCGCATCATGTCGTCGGCGCTGCTGTACGTGCTGCTGGCGCTGGGCCTGAACATCGTGGTCGGCTACGCCGGCCTGCTGGACCTGGGCTTCGTCGCGTTCTACGCGGTGGGCGCCTACATGTTCGCGCTGCTGGCCTCGCCGCACCTGTCGGAGACCTTCGAGGGCTTCAAGGCGATGTTTCCGAACGGCCTGCACACGCCCATCTGGCTGGTGGTGCCGCTTGCGGCGTTGCTCGCGGCGATGGCGGGCGTGCTGCTGGGCACGCCGGTGCTCAAGCTGCGCGGCGACTACCTGGCCATCGTCACGCTGGGCTTCGGCGAGATCATCCGCGTGTTCATGAACAACATGGAGCACCCGGTCAACATCACCAACGGCCCGCGGGGCCTCGATCGCATCGACTCGATGCGCATCTTCGGACTGGACTTCGGCAAGTCGCTGCAGATCGGCGACTTCACCATCCCGTCGGTGACGATGTACTACTACCTGTTCCTGCTGCTGGTGGTGGTCAGCGTGGTGATCTGCCACCGGCTCGAGACCTCCCGCATCGGCCGCGCCTGGATGGCCATCCGCGAGGATGAGATCGCCGCCAAGGCCATGGGCATCAACACCCGCAACATGAAGCTCCTGGCCTTCGGCATGGGCGCCAGTTTCGGTGGCGTGTCGGGCTCGATGTTCGCGGCTTTCCAGGGCTTCGTCTCGCCCGAATCGTTCAGCCTGATGGAAAGCGTGATGATCGTGGCCATGATCGTGCTGGGTGGCCTGGGCCACCTGCCGGGCGTGATCCTGGGCGCGGTGATGCTGGCCGCGCTGCCCGAGGTGCTGCGCTACGTGGCCGGCCCGCTGCAGCAGATGACCGGCGGCCGGCTGGACGCCGCCATCCTGCGCCAGCTGCTGATCGCCTCCGCGATGATCATCATCATGCTGGTCCGTCCCCGCGGCCTGTGGCCCTCGCCCGAACACGGCAAGGCAGCCCCGACCCCCGTCAAGGCTTGAGGAACCAGGACGACACGAACATGAGCAATCCCGTACTCGAAGTCAGCGGTGTGTCCAAGCGGTTCGGCGGCCTGCAGGCCCTGTCGGACGTGGGCATCACCATCCAGCCCGGCCAGGTCTATGGCCTGATCGGCCCCAACGGCGCCGGCAAGACCACCTTCTTCAACGTGCTCACCGGGCTGTACACGCCCGACTCCGGCACCTTCAAGCTCGGCGGCGCGACCTACCAGCCCACCGCGGTGCATGAGGTGGCCAAGGCCGGCATCGCCCGCACCTTCCAGAACATCCGCCTGTTCGCCGAGATGACGGCGCTGGAGAACGTGATGGTGGGCCGCCATGTGCGCACCAAGTCCGGCCTGGGCGGCGCTGTGTTCCGCACCGGCCGCTTCAAGCAGGAGGAGCGCGAGATCACCGAGCGTGCCCGTGAGCTGCTGGACTATGTCGGCGTGGGCCGCTACGCCGACTACAAGGCGCGCACGCTGAGCTACGGCGACCAGCGCCGGCTGGAGATTGCCCGCGCGCTGGCCACCGACCCCAAGCTCATCGCGCTGGACGAACCCGCGGCTGGCATGAACGCCACCGAGAAGGTGACGCTGCGCGAGCTGATCAACCGCATCCGCGAGGACGGCCGCACCATCCTGCTGATCGAGCACGACGTGAAGCTGGTGATGGGCCTGTGCGACCGGCTGACCGTGCTGGACTACGGCAAGCAGATCGCCGAAGGCACGCCGGCCGAGGTGCAGAAGAACGAGAAGGTGATCGAGGCCTACCTCGGCGCCGGACACGCCACCCACTGATCGCCGGAGCACACGATGACGAAGAACACGCTGCTCCAGATCACGGGGCTCAAGGTGGCCTATGGCGGCATCCAGGCCGTCAAGGGCATCAATTTCGAGGTGCGCGAAGGCGAACTGGTGAGCCTGATCGGCGCCAACGGCGCCGGCAAGACCACCACGCTGAAGGCAGTCACCGGCATCCAGCCGGTGGGCGCGGGCGACATCCTCTACCTGGGCAAGTCCATCAAGGGCCAGGGCCCTTGGGACCTGGTCAAGCAGGGGCTGGTGATGGTGCCGGAGGGTCGCGGCACCTTCACCCGCATGACCATCACCGAGAACCTGCAGATGGGCGCCTTCATCCGCAACGACCGCGAGATCGAGGCCGACATCGACAAGGTGTTCGGCATCTTTCCGCGGCTGAAGGAGCGCCGCAACCAGCTGGCGGGCACCATGTCCGGCGGCGAGCAGCAGATGCTGGCCATGGGCCGCGCGCTGATGGCCAAGCCCAAGGTGCTGCTGCTGGACGAGCCTTCGATGGGCCTGTCGCCCATCATGGTCGACAAGATCTTCGAGGTGGTGGACACCATCCACAAGCAGGGCGTCACCATCCTGCTGGTGGAGCAGAACGCCAGCCGCGCGCTGTCGCTGGCCAATCGCGGCTACGTGATGGACAGCGGCGAGATCACGATGACCGGCGAGGCGAAGATGCTGCTCAACGATCCGAAGGTGCGGGCGGCCTACCTGGGCGAGTGAACTGGAGCCCCCCAGGCCCGCTGGGCTTGCCGCCGCGGTCAGTCCACCGTGGCGCCTGAAGCCTTCACCACCTTCTCGTACTTGGCCAGCTCGGCCTTCACGAAGGCCGCGAACTGCGGCGGCGTGGTGGGCGAGGCTTCGGCCATCAGCGAGGCCAGGCGGGCCTTGACGTCGGGCTGGCCCATCGCGTCGATGAAGGCGCGGTTCATGCGTTGCACCGTCTCGGCCGGCAGGCCGGCGGGGCCGAACAGGCCGAACCAGGTGTTGATGTCAAAGCTGGCCAGCCCCAGCGCGCGGCCTTCCTCGGCCACCGTGGGCACTTCCGGCATGGCGCTGGCCCGCCTGGCGGTGGTCACCGCCAGGGCCTTGAGCTTGCCGGCCTTGATGTTGGTGGAGGCGGTGGCCAGGTTGTCGAAGTTGAGGTCCACCTCGCCCGACAGCAGCGCCAGCTGCGCCGGGTTGCCGCCCGCGTACGGGATGTGCACCATGAACACGCCGGCCTGCGACTTGAACATCTCGCCGGCCAGGTGCCCCGCGCTGCCGTTGCCGCCCGAGCCGTAGTTGAGCTTGCCCGGGTTGCGCTTGGCATAGCCGATCAGGTCGCGCAGGTTCTCGATCTTCAGCCGCGCGGCCGTCTCGGCATTCATCACCAGCACGTTGGGCACCTGGGCCACCAGCGTGATGGGCGAGAAGTCGCGGATCGGGTCGTAGGGAATGCGGCGGAACAGCCACGGGTTGATGGCATGCGTGGCCACCGCGCCGATGCCGATGGTGCGGCCATCGGGCGCGGCCTTGGCCACCAGGTCGGCACCGAGGTTGCCGCCGGCGCCGGCGCGGTTCTCGACGATCACCGTGCCCAGCGTGCCCTGCACCGCCTGCGCCAGCGCGCGGGCGATGACGTCCAGCGGACCGCCCGGCGGATAGGGCACCACCAGCCGGATCACGTTGGAGGAGGCGGGCTGTGCGAACACGGCCGCGGGGCCGGCCAGGCCGGCGGTGCCCGTGAGGGCGCTGAGGAGCTTGAGTGAGGTGCGGCGTTTCATGTCGGCCGCGAGCCTAACGCACTCGGCGGCTTGTCAACCCCCTCCTATTCGTGAAAGGCGGCGCGACTTAGTACCGCAATACTCGGGATTGGATTGGTCGGCTGTTACAACGACAATGCCTTTTGAGAGCAGGAGAAACTTGATGAACACATCCATGCAGAAGCGTCCGACCCTGAACCCCTTGCTGCGTACGCTGCTGCTGGCCGGCGGCACCGTGGCCTTGTTGGCGGGTTGCGTGTCCACCCAACCCGAAGTGGGCGGTGGCTCCAAGTCGGCCGTGACCGGCGCCGCGGGCGGCGCCACCACCGAAAACGCCAACAGTGCGCTGGAGAAGTGCGACCAGTCGCTGGGCACCCTGGCGGTGGTGGAAGACCAGAACGCCACCTGGTACCAGTACCTGCGCAACTACAAGCTGGGCTCCACCGTGCCGGTGATCCGCATGATGATCCAGCAGAGCAACTGCTTCGTCATCGTGGAACGCGGCGCCGCGATGAACAACATGAACACCGAGCGCGCGCTGCGCGACACCGGCGAGATGCGCGGCAACAGCAACTTCGGCAAGGGCCAGATGGTGGCGGCCGACTACACGATGAGCCCCAGCATCCAGTTCAGCCAGAACACCGGCGGCATGGGTGGTGCGCTGGGCGGCTTCAGTGGCGGCCTGGGCCTGCTGGGCGCGGTGGCCGGCGGCCTGAAGACCAACGAGGCGGCCACCACGCTGATCATGATCGACAACCGCTCCGGCGTGCAGCTGGCGGCGGCCGAAGGCACGGCCAAGAACACCGACTTCAACCTGATGGGCGGCCTGTTCGGTGGCGCATTGGGCGGCGGTGCGGGTGGCTACTCGAACTCGCCCGAGGGCAAGATCATCATCGCGGCCTTCGCCGACTCGTACAACCAGCTGGTGAAGGCGGTGCGCAACTACAAGGCGCAGACCGTCAAGGGCGGCCTGGGCACCGGTGGTGCGCTGGGCGTGCAGGGCGGCAGCACCGCCGCTGCGCAGGAGATGGAACAGCAGCCCGCCAAGCCGGCGCCGGCCAGCACCCGCAAGCCTGCACCGGCGAAGAAGCCGGCCACCGCCACCACGGCGCCGAAGTGATCGGCGCGCAGCGCGGCGGCTTCAGCCGCCGTGCTTGTCGGCCTCGCTGGTGAAGGCGTCGGCGTAGAACTCCTCTTCCGGCAGGCCGCAGCGCGACACCAGGTCGCGCTGCGCCGACTCCACCATCACCGGCGCGCCGCAGGCATACACCTGCCAGCCCGAGAGGTCGGGCAGGTCGGCCATCACCGCGTGATGCACGAAGCCGGTGCGGCCGGACCAGTCGTCCTCGGGCTTGGCGTCGCTCAGCACCGGGATGTATTCCAGCCGGGGCAGCGTCGCGGCGGCCTCCAGCGCCCAGTCATGCAGGTACAGGTCGGCCTTGCTGCGGCAACCCCAGTACAGCTTGACGGTCCGCTCGATGCCCTTGGCGCGCATCAGTTCGATGATGGCCTTGATGGGTGCGAAGCCGGTGCCCGAGGCCAGCAGCACCATCGGCTTGTCGCTGTCCTCGCGCAGGAAGAAGCTGCCGAACGGGCCCTCCACGCGCAGGATCTCGCGTTCCTTCATCGCACCGAACACATGGTCGGTGAACTTGCCGCCGGGCAGGTGGCGCAGGTGCAGCTCGATGCTGCCGGCCGGCGGCGGTGCATCGCCGGTGGTGGGTGGCGGCGTCAGCGGCGCATTGGCCATGCTGTAGCTGCGGCGCGAGCCGTCGCGCAGGATGAACTCGACGAACTGGCCCGCGTGGTACTGGAAGGCCACGTTGGCCGGCAGCTGCAGGCGCATCAGCATCACGTCCGGCGCCACCTTCTGCAGGCTGCTGACGCGGGCCGGCATCTTCAGCACCGGGTATTCGCCGGCGCCGGGCACGGTGCGGGCCTCGATCACGCAATCGGTCTGCGGCGTGGCACAGCAGGTGAGGATGAGGCCTTCCTCCTCCTCGGCTGCCGACAAGGCCTTGCTCTGGTGCGCCCCGTGGATCACGCGGCCCTCCACCAGCCGGCTCTTGCAGGAGCCGCAGGCGCCGTCCTTGCAGCCGTAGGGCAGGCCGATGCCGGCGCCGATGGCGGCGGCCAGGATGGTGTCGTCACGCGGCACGTCGAAGGACACGCCGGCCGGCTGCACGGTGATGGAAAAAGTCATGATGGAATGAAGAAGCGGATAAGGCGCGACCCGGGCAGGTGCGCCTCCCGATTGTGCCCCTGCCGTTTTGGGGCGCCGCGCCGCCGCCCTTCTCCGTGCCGCCCTGCCTCCCCGTTGCCGCCATGCCCCGCCACGCCATGCCCTGTGCCCGCCCGGAACTCCTGATCGTCGGTTGCGGCGATGTGGGGCTGCGGGTGCTGCGGCTGCTGGCCGGGCGCTGGGGCGTGGTGGCGCTTACCTCCAGTCCCGACCGGTGCGATGCGTTGAGGGCGGCGGGCGCCGTGCCAGTGGTCGGCAACCTGGACGATGCGGGCAGCCTGCAGCGCATCGCCAGCCTGGCGCCCCGGGTGCTGCACCTGGCGCCGCCGGCCGCGCAGGGCGAGCATGACCTGCGCACTGCCCACCTGCTGCAAGCGCTGGCGCGCGGCGGCGGCACGCGGCGACTGGTCTACATGAGCACCAGCGGCGTGTATGGCGATGCCGGCGGCGCCCGCTTCGACGAAACCCGCGCGCCGCGGCCCGCCACCGCCCGCGGCCGACGGCGGGTGGACGCGGAGCGGCGCGTGCGGGCGTTCGGGCTGATGACCGGCGCGGCGGTCAGCGTGCTGCGGGTGCCGGGCATCTATGCGCTGGACCGCGAGGGCGGCGATCCGCGCGAGCGGGTGCGGCGCGGCACGCCGGTGCTGGCCGAGGCCGACGACGTGTACACCAACCACATCCATGCCGACGACCTGGCCCGGGCCTGCGTGGCCGCGCTGCTGCGCGGCGCGCCGCAGCGCATCTACCACGCCAGCGACGACACCGAGCTGAAGATGGGCGACTACTTCGATGCCGTGGCCGACCTGCATGGCCTGCCGCGGCCGCCGCGCCGCTCACGGGCCGAGGCGATGGCCGAGCTGTCGCCGATGCAGATGAGCTTCCTGTCCGAGTCGCGCCGGCTGGACAACCGGCGCCTCAAGCAGGAGCTGCGCTTGCGACTCCACCATCCGACGGTGCTGGACGGCCTGCGATGAGCCGGCGGGTCAATGCGCGCCCGCCTGCTGGCGCAGGCGCATGACGGCCAGCTGCAGCGTGCGCGCATCGTTGCTGGCGCGGTGCCGCGTGACATGCAGCTCCTCGCTCACCACGCGCAGGGCTTCGTCGAAGGAGGACGTCTGCTCCTCGTCCAGCAGCATGCGCACATGCTCCAGCTTGAAGGCCGGGCGCAGGCCGGCGGCCTCGAACAGCGTGGCCAGCCAGGCGTAGTCGTGCGCCCAGGCATCGGTGTAGACGGTGCGGCCGGCCAGCTCGCGGTTGAGCAGCTCGGCCACCGCGCGGGCGCTGCGGCCGTGCAGCAGCGCCGTCTCGCGCGAGATGCCGTGCAGGTCCTGGGCACTGTCGTCCCAGTGCGTCCATTCGGGCTGAGGACGGATCAGCGTGCACAGCGCGCGGCCATCGGGCAGGGCCACGCCCACTTCCACCGGGTAGCTGTTGCGGCCGAAGCCGGAGGCTTCCATGTCCAGCACGCAAGGGGCTTCGGCGGGGGCTTCGGTGGCGTTCATGCCCGAGCATAGGGCGGTGTAACCAGCGCGACAAGGCATCCAGGGAAAGAGCCGATGCCCCGCCCGCGGCACTGCGGTACACCCGTGGGCCCGCCCATCCAAGGAGCCTGCCCGATGACCCAGACCGCCGCCGTCCGACCGCACCACGCCATCTGGCCGCGCCGCCTGCCGCGTGAACTGGCCGTGCCGCGCACGTCGCTGTGGTTCAACGTGGAGGTGGCCGCGCGCCGCTTTCCCGACAAGCCGGCGTACCTGTTCCTTGGCCAGCCGATGAGCTTCGCGCAGCTGCAGCAGCGCGCCGAAGCCCTGGCCGGCTGGCTGCAGAGCCGCGGCGTGGGCAAGGGCGACCGGGTGCTGCTGTACATGCAGAACTGTCCGCAGTTCGTCGTGGCCTTCTATGCCATCGTGCGGGCCAACGCGGTGGTGGTGCCGGTCAACCCGATGAACCGCGCCGACGAGTTCGGCCACTACATCACCGATCCGGATGCGCGCGTGGTGATCACCACCGCCGACCTGGCCGGCATCGTGGCCCAGGCCAACGAGGCCCTGCCGGAGGCGCAGCGCCTGCGCCATGTGCTGGTCACGCGCTTTGCCGAAGCCATGCCCGAAGCCGGCATCCCCGCCGAGGAAGCGCCTTCACCGGCGCTGCAGCAGTGGCTGATGGCCGAGCATGCGCCGCTGCCGGGGCATGAGCGCTGGCCGGATGCGCTGGCCGAAGGCCATGTGCCGGGCCCGCACACCGCCGAGCCCGACGACCTGGTGCTGCTGCCCTACACCTCGGGCACCACCGGCCTGCCCAAGGGCTGCCTGCATACCCACATGACGTTGATGCCCAACATCGTGGGCGGCTCGGTGTGGGGCTATGCCAGCCCCGAGACGGTGAGCCTGGGCGTGGTGCCCTTCTTCCACATCACCGGCATGCTGTACGGCGTGCTGAGCCCCATCTACACCGCCAGCACCGTGGTGATCATGCCGCGCTGGGACCGCGAGCTGGCCGGCCGACTCATCTCGCGCCATCGGGTGACGCACTGGACCTGCATCCCCACGATGATCATCGACCTGTTCGGCAGCCCCAACTACCGCAGCTTCGACCTCACCAGCCTGTTCTACCTGTCGGGTGGCGGTGCGGCGATGCCGGCAGCGGTGGCCGAGCGGCTGAAGACCGAGTTCGGCCTCACGTTCGCCGAAGGCTACGGGCTGACGGAGACGGCCGCGCCCACGCATGCCAATCCGCCCGAGCGGGCCAAGCTGCAATGCCTGGGCATCCCGCTGTTCGGCACCGACAGCCGCGTGATCGACCCCGACACGCTGGCCGAAGTGCCGGTGGGCGAAGTGGGCGAGATCGTGACCCACGGCCCGATGGTGTTCAAGGGCTACTGGAAGCATCCCGACGCCACCGCACGCGCCTTCATCGAGATCGACGGCAAGCCCTTCTTCCGCACCGGCGACCTGGGCCGCATGGACGAGGAAGGCTACTTCTTCATCACCGACCGCCTGAAGCGGATGATCAACGCCAGCGGCTTCAAGGTGTGGCCCAGCGAGGTGGAGCTGCTGCTGTTCAAGTGCCCGGCGGTGCAGGAGGCCTGCGTCATCAGCACCAAGGACGCCTACCGCGGCGAAAGCGTCAAGGCCGTGGTGGTGCTCAAGGCCGAGGCCCGCGGCCACACGTCGGAGCAGGACATCATCGACTGGGCCCGTGAGCACATGGCGGCCTACAAGGTGCCGCGCGTGGTGGAGTTCGTCGAGGCGCTGCCCAAGAGCGGCTCGGGCAAGGTGATGTGGCGGCTGCTGCAGGACCAGGAGCCGGCCAAGGCACCGTCGCCCTAGGCCAGCAGGTCCTGGGTCTCCGGATGGCGGCGCATGTAGGCCGCCATGAAGCTGCAGCTGGGCTGCACCCGCCAGCCGGCCTCGCGTGCATGCTGCAGCGCCACCCGGGCCATGCGGCTGGCGATGCCGCGGCCTTCCAGGGCGCGCGGCACCACGGTGTGGTGCATCACCGCCACGTCGCCCTGCAGCACATAGTCCAGCTCGCAGCGCTGGCCGTCCACCACCGCCTGGAAGCGGCCTGCGGCCGCGTCATGGGTCACCTTCACGTCGTCGTCGCTGCTCATGGTTGCACCTTGGGTAGGGCGGCCTGTGCATCGCCCAGGCGCTGCCAGAGGAACACATAACCCAGGGCCATCATGTCGGCACGCTGGGCGTTGTCGGCGGCGCCGCCGTGGCCGCCCTCGATGTTTTCGTAGTACAGCGGGGAGTAGCCCTGCGCTTCCATCTGCGCCGCCATCTTGCGGGCATGGCCGGGATGCACCCGGTCGTCGCGGGTGGAGGTGGTGAACAGCACCGGCGGCAGGGCGGTGCCCTTGGGCAGGCGCTGCAGCACCTGGTAGGGGCTGTAGCGCGAGATCACGGCCCAGTCGGCCGGGTCGTCGGGGTTGCCGTATTCGCCCATCCAGCTGGCACCGGCCAGCAGCAGGTGGAAGCGCTGCATGTCCAGCAGCGGCACCTGGCAGAGCACCGCATTGAACAGGTCGGGCCGCTGCAGCATCACCGCGCCCACCAGCAGGCCGCCGTTGCTGCCACCCTGGATGCCCAGGCGCCGTGGCCGCGTCACCTTGCGGGCCACCAGGTCCTCGGCCACGGCGATGAAGTCGTCGTAGCTCTTCTGCTTGTCCGCCTTGATGGCGGCCTGGTGCCAGGCCGGCCCGAACTCGCCGCCGCCGCGGATGTTGGCCACCACGAACACGCCGCCATGCCCGCCCCACACATTGCCGCTGGCCGCGGCATACCAGGGCTGCAGCGGCACCTCGAAGCCGCCGTAGCCGTACAGCAGCGTGGGGTTGTCGCCGTCCTCCTTGGCGCCGGGTGGCCACACGATGAAGTAGGGCACGCGCGCGCCGTCCTTCGACGTGGCGAAGCGCTGCTCCACCCGCATGCCGGCGGCGTCGAAGAAGCGCGGCGAGGCCTTGAGCACCTCGCGCTCGTCGGTGCCGGTGCGGCCCAGCGACAAGGTCTCGGGCGAGAGGAAGTCCACCGCCGTCAGCAGGTAGTGCTCGGCCAGCGGGTCGTCCTTGAGCAGCGGGTCGTGCAGCGTGCTCACGCCCAGGGTGCCCGGGAAGGGCGCGTCGATCGGCCGCCGCTGCCAGCTGCCGTCGGCCCCGGGGGTCAGCTCCTCCAGCCGGCTGGCCACGTTGTCGCTGAGGGTCAGCAGCAGGCGCTGCGCGCTCACGGTGTAGCCGGCCAGCGAGCGCGTGGGCGAGGGCAGGAACAGCGGCACGTAGCGGCGTTCGGCCGGTGGGCGCCGCAGCATGTCGTCGGCGAAGGTGGCCAGCAGCGCACCGCGTGGCCAGGTGGTGTCGCCCACCTTCAGGTCGGTGCGCAGCTCCAGCACGGCACGCTCCCGCCAGAAGCCCAGGCTGGCGTCGGTGGGCTTGTCGATGGGCAGCAGCCTGTCGGCGCCGGCTTCACGCACCAGCAGGAATTCCAGCGCGTTGTAGAAGTCGGTGGCGCGGCTGAACACCGTGCGCTCGAAGCCGGGCGTGCGGTCCACCGACACGCCCACCGAGACATCGGCCTTCTCGCCTTCGAACACCGTCACCGCGGCCGCCAGGGGCTGGCCGCGCTGCCAGCGCTTGATCACGCGCGGGTAGCCGGAATCGGTGAGCGAGCCGGGACCGAAGTCGCTGGCCACGTACAGCGTGTTCTCGTCGGCCCACTCCAGGCGGGACTTGGCTTCGGGCAGATGGAAGCCGCCCTCGATGAACTGCTTGGTCACGCTGTCGAACTCGCGCACCACGGTGGCATCGGCGCCGCCGCGCGACAGGCTGAGCAGGCAGCGGCGGTAGTCGGGGCCCAGGCAGGTGGCGCCTGCCCACACCCAGTTCTCCTTCTCGGCCGCGGCCAGTGCGTCCAGGTCGAGCACGGTTTCCCAGGCGGGCTCCGGCTTGCGGTACTCGGCCAGCGTGGTGCGCCGCCACAGGCCGCGCGGGTGCGTCTCGTCGCGCCAGAAGTTGTAGAGCGCATCGCCGCGGCGGGCGATGGCGGGAATGCGCGCCTTGCTGTCGAGGATCTCGCGCAACTTGTCGCGCATCGGCGCGAAGCGCGGGTCGCCGGCCAGCTGTTCCCGGGTGGCGGCGTTGCGGGCGCGCACCCAGTCCAGGGCGGCATCGGACTGCACCTCTTCCAGCCAGCCGAAGGCATCGGCGGCAGGCGCGGGCGGGGCGGCGGGGGCGGGGCTGTGGAGGGTCATGCAGGCGAGCAGGGCGGCAAACCAGCGGCGCATCGTTGGCGGCGGGCCAGCGGCCCTGACAGTGGGTGGGAAAAAACCATCATAGGGGCGCACGGCCAGCGGCGTGCCCGCCCGGTCCAATCGCGTCAATCCGGTCAAAGCCGCATCTTTGACACAAGTTCGCTGCGAGCCTGCCGATATGCGAGCCATGAGTGATCGTGTTGCGTCAGTGGCCCGCCCCCGTTTTGCCGACCGCATCGGTGTACGCCTGGTGTTCGCCTTCGCGGTGCTGCTGATGCTGCTGCTGGGCCTGGCGGGCTTTGCACTCAACCGCATGCAGAACGCCTCCGCCGCGCTGGAGCGCCTGGCGCGCGAGCAGCTGCGCCTGGTGAGCCTGACCGGCGACATCGGCCGCGAGGCCGATGCCTCCACCCGCCAGCTGCTGCACCTGCTGAGCGATGTGCCGCAGAACCCGCACCAGGTGCGCATGGGCATCGCGGCGGCCAATGCCCGGCTGCGCGCGGCGGTAGAAACGCTGGAAGTGCTGCTGCCCGCAGGCCCGCGCCGCGAGTCCTTCGAGGCGGTGCGCGCGCGCATGACCGAATACCTGCGCGCCTCGCGCGACACGCTGGACTTCTACGAGGCCGGGGACGTGGCCAGCGCCCGCACCACCTTGGCGCTGGACACCCAGGACACGCTGGCCCTGCTGGCCGATGCGCGCGACGGCTTCAATCGCGCGGAGCAGCGGGCCGCCGCGGCCGAGGCACGCCAGACCCAGCAGCGGCTGCGCCGGGACCGCATGGTGGTGCTGCTGCTGTGCCTGGCCGCGCTGGCGGCCGGTGCCGCCTTTGCGCTGCGGGTCACCCAGGGCATCGCGCGGCCGCTGCAGCGGGCGGAGGCCGCGGCCGGGCGCATCGCGCGGGGCGACTATCGCGGCCGCGTCGAGGTGAGCACCCAGGACGAGGTGGGCCGGGTGGCCGCCGCCCTCAACACCCTGGCCGAGGCGGTGAGCGAGCGGGAGCTGCGCATCCATCGCCTGGTGAACACCGACGGCCTGACCGGCCTGGCCCAGCGCCCGCGCTTCGTGGCCGAGGGCCAGCGGGTGCTGGCCGCGGCCGACGCCAGCCGTGGCCAGGCCGCGCTGCTGTGCTTCGACATCGACCGGCTGAAGACCATCAACGGCATCCTCGGCTTCGATGCCGGCGATGCCGTGATCCGCGATGCGGCCGAGCGGCTGCGTGCGGTCATCGGCGACGAAGGCCGGCTGGCGCGCGTGGCCGGCGGCACCTTCGCCGCCCTGGTACCCACCGCCGACACCGCCAGCGCGCGCGACATGGCGCTGGCGATGAAGCGCGAGGTGGAGCACCAGGTGCGTTGGGAAGGCGAATCGCTGGACCTGTCCATCACCACCGGCGTGGCCATGTTCCCGGCGCATGGCGTGGCGGTGGAGCAGCTGCTGCGGCATGCGGAGCAGGCGCTGTTCGAGGCCAAGCGGCTGCGGGTGGGCTGCGCGGTGTATGCGCCGTCGCTGGAGGCGTCGCGCCAGTCGCAGCTGAGCCTGCTGTCGGCGCTCACCGAGGCCATCGAGCAGGGCCAGCTGCACCAGTACCTGCAGCCCAAGCTGTCGCCGGCCGGCGTGCTCAGCGGCGCGGAGGCGCTGGTGCGCTGGCGCCATCCCGAGCGCGGCTGGGTGCCGCCCGGGGAGTTCGTGCCCTTCGCCGAACGCACCGGCCGCATCGGCCAGGTGACCGACTGGATGATGCGCGAGGCGGTGCGCACCCTGGCGCGCTGGCAGCAGGACCAGCAGGCGCTGACCATCGCCGTCAACATCTCCACGCATGACCTGCAGGACCTGTCGCTGCCGCAACGGGTGTCGCGCCTGCTGGCCGAGCATGGCGTGCAGCCCTGGCGGCTGCAGCTGGAGCTGACCGAGACCGGCCTGATGGACAGCGGGCAGGACCCCATCACCGTGCTGCATGCGCTGGCCGACACCGGCGTGGGCCTGGCCATCGACGACTTCGGCACCGGCCATTCGTCGCTGGCCTACCTGCAGCGGCTGCCGATGCACGAGCTGAAGATCGACCGCAGCTTCGTCACCGAGGTGCATGCCGACGCCCGCCGCTGCGAGCTGCTGCATTCCATCGTGCAGCTGGGCCATGGCCTGGGCCTGAAGGTGACCGGCGAGGGCGTGGAGACCGCGGCCGAGCTGCAGGTGCTGCGCCAGGCCGGCTGCGACCTGGTGCAGGGCTACCACACCGGCCGGCCGATGGACCTGGCCGCCTTCGAGGCGTGGCGCCTGCAGCGCCTGCAGCCGCTGCCGGGGCTTTGCGAAGCGGGTTAACGTCGTGCTTCCGTTCCACAGGAAGCATTCCATGACCGCCCCCCAACCGCTGTTCCACCTCGCGTTTCCGGTGCGTGACCTGGCCGAGGCCCGCGCCTTCTATGGCGGGCTGCTCGGCTGCCCCGAAGGCCGCAGCTCCGACGCCTGGGTGGACTTCGACTTCCACGGCCACCAGATCGTGGCCCACCTGGCGCCCGAGGAATGCGGCCACCGCGAGCACAGCCCGGTGGATGGGCACGACGTGCCAGTGCGGCACTTCGGCGCCATTCTCACGCTGCCCGAATGGCATGCGCTGGCCGACCGGCTGAAGGCCGCGGGCACCCGCTTCGTGATCGAGCCCTACGTGCGCTTCAAGGGCGAGCCCGGCGAGCAGGCCACGATGTTCTTCCTCGACCCTTCGGGCAACGCGCTGGAGTTCAAGGCCTTCGCCGACCGCAGCCAGGTCTTCGCCAAGTAGGCGGTTCAGGCGGTCGCGGCCTTCAACACCTGCGGCTCCACCTCGATGGACTGCTGGCCGTCGCTCACCCACACGGTGCCGTCCTGCACCGTGACCTGCAGCTGCATCGTGCGCTGCGCCAGCGTGGCCAGGGCCTGGCTCTGCTCGGCCGGCACCTGCCACACCGCCAGCCGCGCCGCGCGGGCCACCTTGTTCTGCAGGCCGGCCCACCAGATCGGCGTGCTGGCCGCATAGGCCATCACCGTCACCCGCTGCGCGCGGCCGGCGGCCTTGATCATGCGGCGGTCGTCGGGCTGGCCCACCTCCACCCAGTGCAGCAGCTGGCCGCTCAGGTCGTGCTGCCAAAGGTCGGGCTCGTCGGTGTCGGAGATGCCCTTGGCCAGCTCCAGCCGGCCCTGGTCGTCGTTGGCGGGCACGTTGAGGGCGAAGGCCAGCACGCGCATCAGCATGCGCTCGTCGGTCTCCGAAGGGTGGCGCGCGATGGTCAGCGCATGGTCGGCATAGACGCCGCGGTCCATGTCGGCGATCTGCAGCTGCGCCTTGAAGATGGTGGACTTGATGGCCATGAGGGGCGCCACTGTGCCACAGCGCCGGCACCTGTCGGTGGTGCCTGCGGTGTGCGCTGATCGCACGCGGCCCGGGTAATCCCGTTCCGGGGCGGGCGGGGTGGTGTCGGACACTGCGCCGTTTTCTTCTCCACCCGCCACTGCAAGGAGTACACCGATGAGCCTCTTCAAGCAACGCCTGGCCCTGGCCGCATGTGCCGTGCTGGCTGCCATCGGCGGCGCGCAGGCCCAGGAGGTCACGCTCAAGGTGCACCACTTCTGGCCGCCGGCCGCCATGCCGCCGACGAAGATCCTGCAGCCCTTCTGCGACCAGATCGCCGCCGACTCCAACAACCGCCTGAAGTGCCAGGTGTTCCCGGCGATGCAGCTCGGCGGCACGCCGGCGCAGCTGATCGACCAGGTGCGCGACGGCGTGGTGGACATCGCCTTCACGCTGCCCGGCTACACCGCCGGCCGCTTCCCGATCATGGAGGTGTTCGAGCTGCCCTTCATGAACAACTCGGCCTCGGCCGGCGCCAGGGCGTCCTGGGACTTCTACCAGAAGTACGCCACCAAGGAGTTTCCGGGCGTCAAGCCGCTGATGTTCAGCGTGCACGACGAAGGCTACCTGCACACCCGCGACAAGCAGATCAAGAGCCTGGCCGACCTGAAGGGCCTGAAGCTGCGCGCGCCCACCCGCCAGACCAACAAGCTGCTGGCCTCCCTCGGCGCCACGCCGGTGGGCATGCCGCTGCCCGCGGTGGCCGATGCGGTGAGCAAGGGCACCATCGACGGCTTCGCGCTGCCCTGGGAGGTGATCCCGTCGGTCAAGCTGCACGAGATGGTGAAGTACCACACCGAGACCGATCCGTCGCGCCCGGCGCTGTACTCGGCCGGCTTCATCCTGGCGATGAACCAGGCGAAGTACGACGGCCTGCCCGCCGACCTGAAGGCCATCATCGACAAGCGCAGCGGCGCCGTGCTGTCGGCCTTCGCCGGCAAGGTGTGGGACGAAAGCCAGGCCGTGGGCCGCAAGCCCGCGGTGGACCGCGGCAACACCTTCTACACGCTGCCGCCGGCCGAGGTGGACCAGTGGATCAAGGCCAGCGCGCCGCTGTATGAGGAGTGGGTGGCCGACATGAACAAGCGCGGCCTGCCGGGCGCTCAGATGCTGCAGGACGCCCGCGACCTGCTGGTCAAGTACAAGAACTGAGCCGCGCCGTGATGCAGAGCGTGTTGCGCCGCCTGGCGGCGCTGTTCGCGTGCGCCGGCGGCCTGGTGGCCTGCGGCGTGGCGCTGATGGTGGTGGGCAGCATCAGCGGCCGTGCCGCCTTGTCCAGCCCGGTGCCGGGCGACGTGGAGCTGACCCAGCTCGGCATCGGCCTGGCCATCGCGCTGTGCCTGCCGTGGGCGCAGCTGCGCGGGGCCAACATCATCGTGGACTTCTTCACCCAGCGGGCCTCGGCCCGCACGCTGCGGCGGCTGGACGGCCTGGGCAGCCTGCTGCTGGCGGTGATGGCCGGGCTGCTGGCCTGGCGCAGCGCGGTGGGCGCGGTGTCGGTGGCGCAGGCGCAGGAGCAGACCATGATCCTGGGCCTGCCGATGTGGTGGAGCTACGCCATCCTCGCGCCGGGCCTGGCGCTCACCGGCGTGATCGCGCTGTGGCAGGCCGCCCGCCACTGGCGCGGCCAGCCGGCCTTCGTGGGCGCCGCCGAATGAGCGCTGCGACCGTGGGTTTGACGATGTTCGGCGCCATGCTGGTGCTGATGGCCATCCGCACGCCGATCGCGGTGGCGATGTTCGTGCCCGGGGCGATCGGCTACTGGGCCATGACCAACGAGCTGGCGCTGCTGAACATGCTCAAGGGCAGCGCGGTGGCGCGGCTGACGGTGTACGACCTGAGCGTGATCCCGCTGTTCCTGCTGATGGGGCAGTTCGCCACCCAGGGCGGCCTGAGCCGCGACCTGTTCAAGGCGGCGGCGGCCTTCGTCGGCCACATCCGCGGCGGGCTGGCGATGGCGGCCATCCTCAGCGCCGCGGCCTTTGGCGCGGTGTGCGGCTCGTCGGTGGCCACCTCGGCCACCATCACGCAGGTGGCCTACCCGCAGATGCGCAGGCACGGCTATGCGGGCCGGCTGTCCACCGCTTCGCTGGCCGTGGGCGGCACGCTGGGCATCCTGATTCCGCCTTCGGTGCCGCTGGTGGTGTATGCCATCCTCACCGAGCAGAACATCGCCAAGCTGTTCGCCGCGGCCATGGTGCCGGGGCTCATCGCCACGCTGGGCTACATCGTGGTGATCGGCGTGTATTGCCGGCTGCGGCCCGCGCTGGCCACGCCCAGCGAGCCCACCACCTGGCCGGCGCGCTGGCAGGCACTGCTGGGCATCTGGCCCATCGTGGCCATCTTCCTGGTGGTGTTCGGCGGCATCTATGGCGGGCTGTTCTCGCCCACCGAAGGTGCGGCCGTGGGCGCGCTGGGCACCTTCGTGGTGGGCGCGCTGCGCGGCGAACTGGGCTGGGGCGCGCTCAAGCGCAGCTTCCTGGGCACGGCCGAGACCTCGGCCATGGTGTTCATGATCTTCCTGGGCGCCGACATGATGAATGCCGCGCTGGCGCTGACGCAGATGCCCGCGCAGCTGGCCGACTGGGTGGGCCACCTGCAGGTGCCGCCGCTGGCCATCGTGGGCGCCATCCTGTTCAGCTACGTGCTGCTGGGCTGCGTGATGGACGAGCTGTCGATGCTGCTGCTGACCATCCCGGTGATTTTTCCCACCGTGATGGCGCTGGACCTGTGGGGCCTGGCGCCCGAGGCCAAGGCCATCTGGTTCGGCATCCTGGTGCTGATGACGGTGGGCATCGGCCTGGTGGCGCCGCCGGTGGGGCTGAACGTGTACGTGGTCAACAGCATCGCCAAGGACGTGCCGATGAGCGAGACCTACAAGGGCGTGCTGCCCTTCCTGGCCAGCGACGTGCTGCGGGTGCTGGCGCTGCTGATGTTCCCGGTGCTGAGCCTGGGATTGGTGCAGGCCTTCTTCTAGGCGGCGGCCTGCCCCCACAGCTGCACCATCACCTCCTCGAAGCGCTGCGCCACCGCCTCGGCCTGCGCATGCCGGCCGGCCTGCAGCACCCAGCGTCCGGCCACCATCACGTCGCGCCAGGCGGTGGTGGGGCTGGAGAACACCAGGGCGTCCAGCAGGTGCGTGGGCGGTAGGCCGCGCAGTGCGTCGTCGGCCTCGTCGATAACCAGCAGGTCGGCGCGGGCGCCGGGCTGCAGGCCCCAGTGGCTGAAGCCAGCGGCCGCGCCGCTGCCGGCCTGCATGCGCTGCCACAGCCGCTCGGCGGTGGCGGGCTGGCCTTGCGTGGGTGCGGCGCTCACGTTGCGCTGGCGGCGTGCCAAACGCTGGCCGTATTCCAGCAGCCGCAGCTCCTCGCGCCAGTCGCGGGTCACATGGCTGTCGGAGCCCAGCGTGAGCTTCACGCCGGCGGCCAGCCAGCCGGGCAGGTCGGCCAGGCCGTCGCCCAGGTTGGCCTCGGTGCTGGGGCAGATCACCGCGCCGGCACCGCTGGCGGCCACCGCGTCGATCTCCGCCGGCACCGTGTGGGTGGCATGCACCAGCTGCCAGCGCCCGTCCAGCAGGTCTTGCGCGGCCAGCCATTCGATGGGCCGTTGGCCGGTGGCGGCCAGGCAGTCGTCCACCTCCGCCGTCTGCTCCGCCACATGGATGTGCAGCGGGCCGCTGAAGTCGGCCGCCAGCGCACGCAGGCGGTGGATGGACTCGGGCGCGGCCGCCCGCAGCGAATGCAGCGCCAGGCCCGCGTCGACCAGCGGCCGGCCGGCGGCGGCGATGCGCTGGCAGGCCTGCCACACGCTCTCCGCCGTGGTGGCGAAGCGGCGCTGGTCGGGGCGCAGCGAAGGCTGGGCGAAGCCGGCCCGCTCGTACAGCACCGGCAGCACCGTCAGGCCGATGCCCGCGCTGCCGGCCCCCTCCGCCAGCGCCCAGCTCATGGCCAGCGGGTCGTCGGCATAGGGCCGGCCCTGCTCGTCGTGCTGCAGGTAGTGGAAGTCGCACACCTGCGTGTAGCCGCCGCGCAGCAGCTCGATGTAGAGCTGCGCGGCGATGGCCTGCAACTGCGCCGGCGTGATGCGCAGCGCCACCTGGTACATGCGGTCGCGCCAGCCCCAGAAGTCGTCGGCCTGCTGTTCGCGCCGCTCGGCCAGGCCGGCGAAGGCGCGCTGGAAGGCATGGCTGTGCGCATCCACCAGGCCGGGCAGCACCGGGCCGGCCAGGCGCTGCGCCCCGGGCGGCGGCGTGGCCACGCCGGGCGTGATGGCCGACCAATGGCCGCTGGCATCGGCCTGCAGCAGCACGCGGTCAGCCCAGCCGCCGGGCAGCCAGGCGCGTGGCGCCCACCAGGTCGGGCCGGTCGCGTTCAAGCCGGCTTCCAGTCGAGCATGGTGTCCACCAGCTTGCGCAGCAGCGGCGTGATCTCGCCCGCGCGCAGCGCATGCCATTCGGCCGGCGTGCTTTCCTCGATGTAGCAGCGCCAGCACATCTCCAGCTGCACCGCATGCACGCCCTGCGCCGGCTGGCCGTAGCGGCGGGTGATGTGGCCGCCCTTGAAGCGGCCGTCGGTCACATGGCTGTGCACCTGCTGCGAGGCCATCACCGCGGTGAGGGCGTCCCGCAGCGAAGGTGCGCAGGCGGTGCCGTCGGCGGTGCCCAGGTTGAGCGCGGGCAGGGTGCCTTCGAACAGCCAGGGCAGCTCGCTCTTGATGCTGTGGGCATCGAACAGCACCACGTGCCCATGCTCGGTGCGCAGCCGCTGCAGCTCGCCGGCCAGCGCATCGTGGTACGGCCGCCAGTAGCGGCCCACGCGCAGCTGCACTTCCTCGGGCGTCGGCGCCTGGCCTTCGCGGTACAGCGGCTCGCCGGTGAAGAAGCGGGTGGGGCACAGCTCGGTGTTGTTCACGCCCGGGTACATCGGCGTGTTGTCGGGCGGCCGGTTGAGGTCGACCACGTAGCGGCTGTAGCGCGGCACCAGCAGGCTGGCGCCCAGCTCGCGCACGAAGTCGTACAGGCGGTCCAGGTGCCAGTCGGTGTCCTCCACATGGAGGGCGCGCGGCACGTAGCGGTCGGCCAGCGTGGGCGGAATCTCGCGGCCGGCATGCGGCACGCTGACCAGCAGCGGCCGGCTGCCGCGGTGCAGGGTGAAGGAGGTGTCGTCGGTCATGGCAGGTTGTGTGATGCGGCGGCTGTCAGCGGGCGGCATGCCCGATCCACCAGCCGCAGGGCAGGCCGGGACCGGGGGCGGCCACGGGCTCGAAGCGGCAGGGCATGGCGGCGTCCGACCACAGCAGGGTGAAGGGTGCCACCACCACCGCATCGCCCTGCCGCGGGTGCCACAGGCCGCCGCTGACCGTGAAGAGCCCGCGGGCATCGAAGGGTTCCGCCCATTCCACGCCGGGCTGTACCGTGCACAGCGTGCCGCGGCCGCGCTGCACCATCAGGTTCAGGTCGCGCGTGGGGCCGTCGATGAGCCGGCAGCCGGGTGCGGCCGCGCCATCGAAGGCCAGCGGCGGGCTGCCGGTGCGCAGCGTGTGCTCGGCCCCGGGCAACTGCAGCACCACGCCCGCGCCCTCTAGCACCACGAACCAGCGCTGCACCCCGGGAAAGGCGGAGAAGTCGCCGTCGCGGTCGATGTCGGCCACGCTGATGCGCAGCGCCCAGTCGGTGCCCGCGGCCGGTCGGCGCAGCAGCTCGCGGGTGCGGCCGCCGCCATTGCGCCAGGGCTCGGGCGCCTGGCGGAAGAGGTCGATCAGCTGGACGGACATGGCGGGCGGGGCGGGCAGGCGTTCAGGGCTTGAAATGGCCTTCGATCAGGTAGCGGCTGCCCGGATGCACCAGCCGCGCCAGCGTGATGCCCACGCCGCGGCTCTCGGTGCGGCGCACGATCATCAGGCAGCTCTCGTCGCGGCGGATGCCCAGCAGCCGGGCTTCCTCGGCGGTGGGGGCGCTGGCCTCGATGGCGTAGTGCGCCTCCCAGGTGGGGGCCACGTCCAGCAGGTAGTGCGTGGGCGTGATCTGGCTGAAGTCGGCGTCCAGGTAGCCCGGCGCGCAGGCGGGGTTGACGTAGCGGTCCTCGCACTGCAGCGGCACGCCGTTGTCGTGGTGCACGATGAGGGTGTGGAACACCGGCGAGCCTGCCGGAATGCCCAGCTGCTGCGCCAGCGCGGGGGTGGCGGTTTCCTCGCGCTTGAGGTGCACCTCGGCCCGGTGCTCGTGGCCGCGCGCCTGGATATCCTCCTGCAGGTCGCGTATCGTCAGGGTGGACGACACCCGGTGCAGCTGCGCCGCATAGGTGCCCGAGCCCTGCACGCGGTTCACCAGCCCCTCGGCCTGCAGCTCGCGCAGCGCGCGGTTGACGGTCATGCGGCTGACGCTGAAGCGCTGCACCAGCTCCGCCTCCGAGGGCATCAGCGTGCCCGGCGTCCAGCGGCCCTTGGCCAGCTCGCGCTTGAGGTAGTGCTTGACCCGTGCATAGGGCGCGGGCGCGGTGGAGGGGGTGGTCTTGGTCGCCATGCGCAGATCCTACTTGCCGGAAGTTGTATAGACAAGTAGAGTCTGCAGGATGACTGCGATCGAACTCGACCCTGGGCGCCTCACGCTCGAAATCCTGCAGGCAGTACACGCAGGTCATGTCAGCCTCGCCGTGGCGCCGCATGCGGCGGCCGCGGTGCAGGCCAGCGCCGCGGTGGTGCAGGCTGCCGCTGCCGGCAGCGCGCCGGTGTATGGCGTGAACACCGGCTTCGGCAAGCTGGCCAACCAGCGCATCAGCGAAGCCGACCTCGACACGCTGCAGCTCAACCTCATCCGCTCGCACAGCGTGGGCGTGGGCGCGCCGCTGCAGCCGCCGGTGGTGCGGCTGATGCTGGCCACCAAGGCCGCCAGCCTGGCGCGCGGGCATTCCGGCGTGCGGCCGGTGGTCATCGACATGCTGCTGGCCGTGCTCAATGCTGGCCTGGTGCCCTATGTGCCCAGCCAGGGTTCGGTGGGTGCCTCGGGCGACCTGGCGCCGCTGGCCCACATGACGCTGGCCTTGATGGGCGAAGGCGAGATGCTGGTCGATGGCCAGCGCCGCCCCGCGCTGCCGGTGCTGCAGGAAGCGGGCATCGCGCCGCTGAAGCTGGCCGCCAAGGAAGGGCTGGCGCTCATCAACGGCACGCAGACCTCCACCGCGCTGGCGCTGCATGCGCTGCTGGCCTTCGAGCCGGTGCTGGAGTCGGCGCTGGTGGTGGGCGCGCTCACCATCGACGCCGCCCGCGGCAGCGACGGCCCGTTCGATCCGCGCATCCATGCGCTGCGCGGCCAGCCGGGCCAGATCGACGTCGCCCAGTACTACCGCGCGCTGCTGCAGGGCAGTGCCATCCGCGCGTCGCATGCCGAGGGCGACGACCGGGTGCAGGATCCCTATTGCCTGCGCTGCCAGCCCCAGGTGGTGGGCGCTTGTCTGGACCAGTTGCGCCATGCGGCGCTGGTGCTGGTGCGGGAAGCCAATGCGGTGACGGACAACCCGTTGGTGTTCGCGGAAGACGGGGCCATGATTTCGGGTGGCAACTTCCATGCAGAGCCGGTGGCGCTGGCGGCCGACGGCATGGCCCTGGCCATCGCCGAAGTCGGCGCCATCGCCGAGCGCCGCATCGCGATGCTGATCGACAGCGGCGTGTCGCGGCTGCCGCCCTTCCTCACCGCCAATGCGGGCCTGAACAGCGGCTTCATGATCGCCCACGTGACGGCGGCTTCGCTGGCCAGCGAGAACAAGTCGCTGGCCCACCCGGCCAGCGTGGACAGCCTGCCCACCTCGGCCAACCAGGAAGACCATGTGTCGATGGCCACCTTCGCGGCGCGGCGGCTGCAGGCCATGATCAGCAACACCGCGCACATCCTGGGCATCGAGCTGCTGGCCGCCGCGCAGGGCATCGACTTCCTGCGGCCGCTGCAAAGCTCCGCCGCGCTGGAGGAAGTGCATGCGCTGCTGCGCAGCCAGTGCCCCAGCGTGGCGGTGGACCGCTACCTGGCGCCGGACATCGAACGCGCCACCGCACTGGTGACCAGCGGCGCACTGGCGCGCATCTTGCGAACGCTGCCGGCGCTGCCGGCCCTGTGGATCCCGGCCTGAACCTTCATCCTTCAAGAGCACCCATGATGTCCAAAGCCTCCGCCTTCCGTACCGTCGCCCTCCTGGCCTGCGCGGCCGCCGCCAGCCTGGCCCAGGCGCAGGAAACCAAGGTGGCCATCGGCATCTCCGGCTGGACGGGCTTCGCCCCGCTCACGCTGGCCAAGGAGGCGGGCCTGTTCAAGAAGCACGGGCTGGACGTCACCATCAAGAAGATCCCGCAGAAGGACCGCCACCTGGCCCTGGCCTCGGGCGACATCCAGTGCGCCGCCACCACGGTGGAGACCTGGATCGTCTGGAACACCAACGGCGTGCCGGGCACGCAGATCTTCCAGATGGACAAGAGCTACGGCGCCGACGGCATGGTGGTCAAGCCCGGCATCGAGAAGATCAGCGACCTGAAGGGCAAGACGCTGGCGGCCAGCGCGCCGGGCACCGCGCCGTACTTCGGTGCGGCCTGGATGCTGAAGAAGAACGGCATGTCCATCAAGGACGTGAAGGTGCTCACGCTGGAGCCGCAGCCGGTGGCCAATGCCTTCCTGGCCGGCACCGGCGGCATCGACGCCGGCATGACCTACGAGCCCTACCTGAGCAGCGTTCGCGCCAAGCCCGAGGCCGGCAAGATCATCGCCACCACGCTGGACTACCCGATGGTGATGGACACCTTCGGCTGCACGCCCAAGTTCCTGGCCGACAACGCCAAGGCCGCTCAGGGCTTCGCCAATGCCTACTTCGATGCGCTGGACATGATCAAGGCCGACCCGAAGAAGGCCTTCGAGATCATGGGCGCCGACGTCAAGCAGACGGCCGAGGCCTTCGAGAACTCGCAGAAGTTCCTGCGCTGGCAGGACCGCGCGGCCAACCAGAAGTTCTTCGCCGGCGAGCACCAGCAGTTCAGCAAGGAAGCGGCCGACCTGCTGCTGGAGGTGGGCATCATCAAGCAGATCCCCGATCTGGCGAAGCTGGCCGACACCCAGTTCATCAAGTAATCCGTGAGGCCGCTGCAACCCGTCGGCCCCGGCGCGCGCATCGCGCTGGGCGCCAGCTTCTTCGTGCTGTTCTTCGCCGCCTGGGCCTTCGCCACCTTCGGCGGCCACGTCAGCAAGACCTTCCTGGCCGACCCGGTGACCATGCTGCGCAGCGGCTGGACGCTGCTCACCGAGATGGGCTTCGCGCTCGACATCGGCATGACCGTGTGGCGGGTGCTGGGCGGCTTCCTCATCGCGGCCGTGCTGGCGCTGCCGCTGGGCGTGCTGATGGGCGCCTACAAGCCCATCGAGGCCTTCTTCGAGCCCTTCATCAGCTTCGCCCGCTACCTGCCGGCCAGCGCCTTCATCCCGCTGCTGATCCTGTGGGCCGGGCTGGGCGAGGCGCAGAAGCTCTCGGTCATCTTCATCGGCAGCTTCTTCAACCTGGTGCTGATGATCGCGGTGGCCGTGGGCAACACCCGGCGCGACCTGGTGGAGGCCGCCTACACCCTGGGCTGCGGCGACCGCGGCGTGGTGCGCCGGGTCTTGATTCCCGGCGCGGCGCCGGAGATCGCGGAGATCCTGCGCATGGTGCTGGGCTGGGCCTGGACCTACGTGATCGTGGCCGAGCTGATCGGCGCGTCCAGCGGCATCGGCCACATGATCACCGACAGCCAGGCGCTGCTGGCCACCGACCAGATCATCTTCGGCATCATCGTCATCGGCCTCATCGGGCTGCTGAGCGACCTGCTCTTCAAGTTTGCCAATCGGCGGTTGTTCCGCTGGGCGGCCCTCGGACGCTGAACCCGACGCTGACCATGGCCGACATCCTCACCGTGCGTGGCGTCGAGCGCCGCTTCCAGTCCAGCCACGGCAGCACGCTGGCCCTGTCGGCCACCGACCTGCAGGTGGCCGAGAACGACTTCATCACCATCCTGGGCCCGTCGGGCTGCGGCAAGAGCACGCTGCTGCGCATCGTGGCCGGGCTCGACCAGCCCACCGCCGGCGAGGTGCTGCTGGACGGCCGCCGCATCACCGGCCCGGGGGCCGACCGCGGCATGGTGTTCCAGAGCTACACGCTGTTCCCATGGCTCACGGTGCGCGACAACGTGTGCTTCGGCCTGCGCGAGCGCGGCCTGCCGCGGGCGCAGCAGATCGAGGTCGCGCAGGCCTTCATCCAGAAGGTGGGGCTGGGCGGTTTCGAACACCACTACCCCAAGCAGCTGTCCGGCGGCATGCAGCAGCGCACCGCGCTGGCCCGTGCGCTGGCCAACGGCCCGCGCATGCTGCTGATGGACGAACCCTTCGGCGCCCTCGACCACCAGACCCGCGAGCTGATGCAGGAGCTGCTGCTGGGCATCTGGGAGGCCGAGCGCACCACGGTGCTGTTCGTCACCCACGACATCGACGAGGCGGTGTTCATGGGCAGCCGCGTGATGGTGATGAGCGCGCGGCCCGGCCGCATCAAGCTCGACCGGCCGGTGCCGCTGCCGCATCCGCGGCACTACGCGGTCAAGACCACGCCGGCGTTCTCCGCGCTGAAGGCCGAGCTGACGGAGCAGGTGCGCACCGAGGTGCTGGCCGCGCAGGCCGCCGCGGCCTGAGTCGGTTCTGAGCGAGGCTCGCAGATAATGCGCGCCAAAGCAGGACCCTGGCCGATGTACAAGAAGAATGCGCGCCAACCAGACACCCTCGACCACCATGCGCACGCGCCCACCACGCGCGAGGCCTTCGGTCATTGGCGCCAGGCGAATGACATCCTGAAGCGCACCCGCCTGGGCGGCAGCTTCTACCTGCTGGCCTGGGGCCTGTGCTGGTTCTTCAGCAACCGGCCCGGCGCGCAGGGCCTGGCCGGCGTGGGCGTCACGCTGCTGTTCGCGGGCCTGCTGGCGGCGCGGCTGCTGCACCGGCTGCCTTCCCAGGCCAGCACCACCCGGCTGCGTCGCTGGCTGTTCGTGCACTGGAACATCGTGCTGGCCACCGCGGGCAGCTGGGGCGCGGTGAGCAGCTGGGTGCTGTGGTCGCCCGACTTCGCCTCGTCGCGGCTGATCGCCGTCGTCTCCACCATCGCCTTCGGCACCGCCATGGCCTTCACCTTCGCGATGAACCCGCGCAAGGCGCTGGCGGGGGTGGGCCTGCTGTGCCTGCCGGCCATCGCCACACTGGCGCTGCAGGGGCGCGAGCAGCTGCCGGTGGTGCTCACGCTGGGCGTGTACCTGCTGTTCCTGCTGCTGGCGCTGCAGCGCGGCCATGCGGAGTACCACGCGCACACCGAGATGGCCTTCGAGCTGCTCGACCAGCGCGAGCGCTTCCGCGTGCTCAGCCGCACCGATGGCCTGACGCAGCTGGGCAACCGCTTCCACTTCAATTCCGTGCTGCCGGTGCTGGCGGCCACGGCGCGGCGCAACCGCACGCAGCTGTCGCTGGCGATGTTCGACATCGACTGGTTCAAGCGCATCAACGACACCCACGGCCATGCCGCCGGCGACGCCTGCCTGGCTGCCTTCGCCGACTGGATGCGTCACACCTTCCGTCGCGACGGCGACGTGATCGTACGGCTGGGCGGCGAGGAGTTCGGCGTGCTGATGCCCGACACGCCGGCCGCGCAGGGCTGGCACCGTGCCGAGGCCTTCCGCCGCCAGGTGGCGCAGACGCCGGTGGCCTGGCGCGACCAGCAGATCGCCCTCAGCACCAGCGGCGGCGTGGGCGTGTACAGCCCGGCGCTGGACCCCACGCACGATCACCTGGTGCAGCGCGTGGACCGGGCGCTCTATGCCGCCAAGGCCCGCGGCCGCAACCAGGTGACGGTGGCCGAAAGCACTGTGCTGGCGCCGATGGTCGAGCCGCTGCGCTACCCGGCCGGTCAGGGCTGAAGCGGGGCGGCCGGCAGGGCGTCGGCCAGCGCTGCGGCGGGCTGCAGGCGGCCCACCTCGGTGCCGTTCCAGTTGCGCAGCCGTGGCGTGCACAGGCTGTCGACCAGGGCGGCCTGCGGGCCCTGCAGCGGCAGCAGCGCGCGGATCACCGCGGCCATCACCACCTCGGCCGCGCGGGCGTTGTTGCCGTCGTCCATCTTCAGTGCCACGCCCAGGCCCAGCTCGGGCAGGGCTGCGCCATAGACGCCCTCGGCGCCCACCTTGCAGAACAGGCGCTCGCCCAGGCTTTCCATCACCCGGGTATCGAAGCGGCCGCTGCCGGCCACCATGAACGGCGCGGCCGCCACCGCGCGCCGCAGCCGGGCCGCGGCCGCCGCATGCGCGGGCGACAGGCCCACGCCGGTGCCGATGCGCGCGAAGCCCAGCGCCATGGCCTGCAGCGGCAACCCGAAGGTGGGAATGGCGCAGCCGTCGGTGCCCATCGGCGCCCGCGCCAGGTCGCAGCCGGTGGCCGCCTGCAGCGCGGCGGTCACCTCGCGCATTAGCGGATGGTCGGGCTGCACATAGCCCTGCAGGAAGGCGCGGGGGTCCTGCCCGCGGTCGGCGGCCATCAGGCAGCCCACGCAGACGAAGCCGGCATGCTTGCCGGAACAGTTGTTGTGCAGCGCACTGGGCTGGGCGCCGGCGGCGGCCAGCGCGCGGCCGGCCACGTCCAGCATCGGCCAGTGCGCGCCGCAGCCCAGCACGCTGTCGTCCAGGCCGGCCTTGGCCAGCACGGCGGCGGCGGTGGCCGCATGTGCCGCCTCGCCGTTGTGGGAGGCGCAGGCCAGCGCCAGCTCCGCATCCACCAGGCCGAAGCGGTCGGCCGCGCCGCTGGCCACCAGGGGCAGCGCCTGCATCACCTTCACTGCGGAGCGGGGGAACACCGGGCGCGCCATGTCGCCCAGCAGGGTGTGCGGCGTGCCTTCGGCATCCACGATGGCCAGCGCGCCGCGGTGGAAGGATTCGATGCTGCTGCCGCGCAGCACCTCGACGAGAACCGGATGGGAAGTCATGGGCGGGCACTGTATCGCCCGCGGATGCCGCGCCCGGCCGGCTCAAGTTGCAACCGATTACACCGAAAAGCCAGCGGCCCCTTCGTTGAGCAGTACGGGGCACCCATTCCCGAACTGTTCAAGCAAGGAGCACTGCATGAAGCGTCGCGACTTCGCGAAGGCGCTGGTATTTCCGCTGGCCGCCATCGCGCTCACCGCCCCCTGGACCCGCGTCAAGGCCGAGCGCCTGCGCCCCGTGCCGGCCTGCGCCGCAGGAAGAAAGGCGGCCCGATGACGCGCAAGTGATCCTGGCAGTGCCTGCGGATCCGCACCCGGCTGATCGGCAACAGCAACACGCATGTGGAGCATGGCATCGCGCTGGTGAACGAGGCGGTCGCCGCCGGCGAGCCGGCTTGCCGAGGCCGTGGCCGCCTTCCGGCGGGCCGCCGATCCCGCCTGACCCTGCGCCGGCGGCGGCATGCGGCCGCCGCGACAATGCCGGCGATGGACATCTACGGCATCGACTTCAGCAGCGCACCCACGGCGCGCAAGCCCGTGGTGGTGGCGCATGGCCGGCTGGAAGGCGCCCGCGCCACGCTGCTGCGCATCGACAGCCTGCCCACCCTGGACGCCTTCGGCCAATGGCTGCACACGCCGGGGCCGTGGGTCGGCGGCTTCGACCTGCCCTTCGGCCTGCCGCGCGAGCTGGTGGAGGCGCTGGACTGGCCGCGCGAATGGGCGCCGCTGATGCAGCACTACGCCACCCTGAGTCGCGCGCAGATCCGCGAGACCTTCGCCGCCTTCTGCAATGCCCGCCCGGTGGGCGGCAAGTTCGCGCACCGCGCGGTGGACCGCCCGGCCGGCTCGTCGCCCAGCATGAAGTGGGTGAACCCGCCGGTGGCCTACATGCTGCATGCCGGCGTGCCGCTGCTGCTGCAGGCCGGCGTGCACCTGCCCGGCCACCAGGTGGCGGCCGCCGATGCGCAGGCCGCCCCGCGCGTGGCACTGGAGGCCTATCCCGGCCTGCTGGCACGTGAGCTGATCGGCAGCCGCTCCTACAAGAGCGACGAGCGCGCCAAGCACACGCCCGAGCGCCTGATCGCGCGCAAGGACATCGTGGAAGCGCTGGAGCAGGGTCGCAGCCGCCTCGGGCTGCGGCTGAAGCTCAGCCATGCGCAGCGCGATGCGCTGGCCGCCGACGGCAGCGGCGACCGGCTGGATGCGGTGCTGTGCATGCTGCAGGCCGCCTGGGCCAGCCGCCAGCCGGACTGGGGCCTGCCGGCCGACTTCGATCCGGTGGAAGGCTGGATCGTCTCGGTGCCGCCGGCGCCGTCGCAGGCCGTGGCGGCGCCGGCGCCCAGTCCGCGGCGCACCCGGGCCGCGCTGGCCAAGGCCTGAGCGCCGGGATGGCAGGCCCGCGCGGCGGCTTCAAGCCCGGCGACTGGTTCCAGCAGCATGGCTGGAAGCCCTTTCCCTTCCAGCGCGATGTGTGGTCCGCGATGGTGGCGGGCCGCAGCGGCCTGCTGCATGCCACCACCGGCGCAGGCAAGACCTATGCGGTGTGGTTCGGCGCGCTGGCCCGCGCGGCCGCGCTGGGCGCGCCGCTGCCTGGCCGCAGCGCGCCACCGCTGGGTGTGTTGTGGCTCACGCCCATGCGCGCGCTGGCCGCCGACACCACCCGCGCGTTGCAGCTGCCGCTGCCCGAGGTGGCCCCGGCCTGGAGCATCGGCCAGCGCACCGGCGACACCGCCTCGGCCGAGCGGGCCCGCCAGGACCGCAAGCTGCCCACCGCGCTGGTCACCACGCCCGAGTCGCTGACCCTGATGCTCACCCGCGCCAGTGCGCGCGAGGACCTGGCGGGCGTGCACACCGTCATCGTCGACGAGTGGCACGAGCTGGTGGGCAACAAGCGCGGCGTGCAGGTGCAGCTGGCCATCGCACGGCTGCGGCAATGGAACCCGCGGCTGGTGGTGTGGGGCCTGTCGGCCACGCTGGGCAATTCGGCCGAGGCCATGGCCACGCTGGTGGGCCACGAGGCGGGCGAGCTGGTGCTGGGCCGGGTGCCCAAGGACCTGGCCATCGATACGCTGCTGCCGGCCGACGTTGGCCACTTCTCGTGGGGCGGGCACCTGGGCGCGCAGATGCAGATGCCGGTGGTGGAGGAGATCGAGCGCTCCGGCACCACGCTGGTCTTCACCAACGTGCGCTCGCAGGCCGAGGCCTGGTACCAGCTGCTGCTGGCCGCGCGGCCCGACTGGGCGGGCGTGGTGGCGCTGCACCACGGATCGCTGGACAAGAGCGTGCGCGAATGGGTGGAGCTGGGCCTGAAGGAAGGCCGGCTGCGCGCGGTGGTGGCCACCTCCAGCCTGGACCTGGGCGTGGACTTCCTGCCGGTGGAGCGGGTGCTGCAGATTGGCAGCGCCAAGGGCGTGGCACGGCTGCTGCAGCGTGCCGGCCGCAGCGGCCACGCACCCGGCCGGCCCAGCCGGGTGACGCTGGTGCCCACGCAGGCGCTGGAGCTGGTGGAAGGCGCCGCCGCCCGCCGCGCCGCGCAGGCCGGCCAGGTGGAAGGCCGCCGCACGCCGGCCAAGCCGCTGGACGTGCTGGTGCAGCACCTGGTGACCGTGGCGCTGGGCGGCGGCTTCACCGCCGATGCGTTGTATGAGGAAGTGCGCGGCGCACCTGCCTATACAAGTTTGACGCGCGAGGAGTTCGACTGGGCGCTGTCCTTCGTGGAGCGCGGCGGCAGCAGTCTGGGCGCGTATCCCGAGTACCACCGCGTGGTGCCCGACGAGCACGGCGTGTACTGCGTGCCCGACGCGGCCATCGCGCGCCGCCACCGCATGGGCGTGGGCACCATCGTCAGCGACTCCACCATGCCCATCCAGTGGGTGGGTGGCGGCGTGCTGGGGCACATGGAGGAGAGCTTCATCGCGCGGCTGAACCCCGGCGACTGCTTCGTCTTCGGCGGCCGCGCGCTGGAATACGTGCGCACCCGCGACATGACGGCCTATGTCAAGAAGGCCAGCGGCCGCAGCGGCAAGCTCGCCTCGTGGAACGGCGCCAAGATGCCGCTGTCCAGCGAGCTGGCCGATGCGTTGCAGGCCCTGCTGCACCAGGCCGCGCAGGAGGTGGCCGACACCTTCCCCGCCGGTCCGCCGGCGGCCGATGCACCGCCGCCGCCGGGGCGCAAGGGCGCCGCCTTCGGCGAGCCGGAGCTGCGGGCCGCCTGGCCGATGCTGCAGGTGCAGGTGCGGTTGTCGCACCTGCCGCAAGCCGGCCGGCTGCTGGTGGAGCAGTACCGCTCGCGCGAAGGTCATCACCTCTTCGTCTATGCCTTCGGCGGCCGCAACGTGCACCTGGGCATTGCGCAGCTGCTGGCCTGGCGCTTCGCGCGCACGCAACCCAACACCTTCTCCATCTCGATCAACGACTACGGCTTCGAGCTGCTGAGCATCAATCCGGTGGACGTGGCGCCGCTGCTGGACGGCAGCGTGCTGGCCGAGCAGGACCTGCTGCACGACATGCTGGCCAGCCTCAACAGCAGCGCCCTGGCGCGCAAGCGCTTCCGCGAGATCGCGCGGGTGGCCGGCCTGATCTTCAGCGGCTTTCCCGGCGCGCCCAAGAGCACGCGGCAGCTGCAGGCGTCGTCCAGCCTGTTCTACGAGGTGTTCCGCAAGTACGACGCGGGCAACCGCCTGCTCAGCCAGGCCGAGCACGAGGTGCTGGCCCAGGAACTGGAGCTGGGCCGGCTGGGCAGCGTGCTGGCGCGCATGCGCTCGCTGCACATCGACCTGGTGTCGCTGCAGGTGCCCACGCCCTTCAGCCTGCCGCTGATGGTGGAGCGCTTCCGCGAGCAGCTCAGCACCGAGAAGCTGGCCGACCGGCTGGCCCGCATCGTGGCCGATGCGGAGAGGGTGCTGGCCCATCCACCGCTGCCTGGCAGGCCCCGCCTGCCCAAGGCCCGGGTGGTGCGCCGCAGGGCCTGAGCCGGGGCCACGCGCCTTCATCCGGCGAGCCTGGCGCGCTGCACCGCGGCAGGGCAAACAGCGGGCCTCCCTGCAGCTTTCTTCGTGCGGGTTTACACGTTCTTTGCATTGAGTTGGTGCGCCGTTAGAGTGAATTTGCACCACATCGAGTGCATACAACCACGTCAGGAGACAGTCTCATGGTCCCTTGTCTGAGGGCCGGCCGCATTGGGCTGGCGGGCGTCGCTCCCTTGTTGCTGGTGGCGTGTGCCATGCCCCCCATGGCGGGCAAGCAGGTGGTGTCCAGTCCCGATGCGCCCGCGGCCATCGGGCCTTATTCGCAAGCCATCAAGCATGGCAACACCTTGTACCTGGCGGGTCAGATTCCCATCGACCCCAAGACCAACCAGCTCAACACCGGCTCGATCGAGGAGCAGACCCGCCTGGTGCTGGACAACCTCAAGGCCGTGCTTGCCGCCAATGGCATGACGCTGGACGACGTGGTGCTGACCCACGTGTTCATGAAGGACCTGAACGACTTCGCGAAGATGAATGCCGTCTACGCGACCTACTTCAAGGACAAGCCGCCTGCCCGTGCCACGGTGCAGGTCGCGCGGCTGCCACGCGACGTGGCGGTCGAGATCTCGGCGGTCGCGGCCCGCTAGCACGCGCCGGGCCAGGCGGCCCGGCCTTTTCCGCCCTTCGGCCTTCATCCACCGAGCGTACAAGACGCGCCGGGTGCCGCATTGCGCCCATCCACTTCACTGCAGTACGGAAGGAAGTTCCATGTCCGAGCATCAACATCCGGTGTCCTCGCAGCCTGAGGCCCAGCCCCAGCGCCGCAACTTCTTCAAGCTGATGGGCGCCGGTGCCGGCGCGCTGGCCGCGGGCACGCTGCCGCTGGTGAGCAAGGAGGCCTTCGCGGCCACCAACCACGTGATGGGCGAGCCGCATCCGGCCTTCGTGCTGGACCCGTCCATCCTCTACATGAACATCGGCACCACCGGCAGCACGCCGGCGCACCTGCTGCGCGCCTTCGACGACTACAACCGCGAGGTGGCGCGCAACCCGCGCGAGACCCTGGGAGGCACCACGCCGATGCGCGCGGCCATTGCCCCCGGCTTTGGTTGCGAGACCGAAGAGATCGTGATGACCTACAACACCACCGACGGGATGAACAAGATCCTGGCCGGGGTGGAGCTGAATGCCGGCGACGAGATCATCACCACCAACCATGAGCACCCGGGCGGCAATGGCCCGATGAACCTGCTGGCCTGGCGCAAGGGCGTGGTCATCAAGCGGGTGGAGCTGCCGGTGGGCAACAACCAGACCGCGCAGGACTACGTGAACCTGTTTGCCGCGGCCATCACCGCCAAGACCAAGGCCTTCGTGTTCTCGGCGCCCACGTACCTGACGGGCACCATGCTGCCGTACAAGCGCCTGGCGCAGCTGGCGCAGCAGAACAACATCATGACCATCGTGGACGGCGCGCATGCCACCGGCATGTTCAACCTCAAGTTCCACGAGACCGGCATCGACTTCTGGGGCTGCTCCGGCCACAAGTGGCAATGCGGCCCCGGCGGCACCGGCATCCTGTACATCCGCAACCGGGTGAGCCAGTACAACCCGCGCCCGCTGTTCAACTTCTGGCCGACCAACACCAACAACACCGCGCTCACCGGACCGCGCACCAACGACAACGCGGCCAGCTACCAGATCGGCACGCGGGTGCAGAGCATCGGCAACCCGAACTATCCGATGCTCAAGGTGTTCAGCGAATGCTGCACCTACTGGGACGAGATCGGCCGCGCCGCCATCGAGGCGCACGACCTGGCGCTGTCGGCCTACCTCAAGCAGAAGATCGCGCAGGCCTGGGGCACCTCGCGGCTGTATTCGCCGATGGGCGACCCGGAGCTGGTGTCGGCGCTGACCTCGTTCAACCCGTTCCACGGGCCGTCGCTCTCGCTGGCCGCCGGCAGCACCGCGGCCGCGGCCGAGACGGCGCAGTCCGGCACCTTCGTCGAGCGCATGCGCACCGAGTACGGCATCGTCATCCGCAACACCGCCGTGCCGGTGCCGGGCTCCACCGCATCGCACCATCCGCTGCGCATCTCCACCCACCTGTTCCATTCGGCGCAGGACGTGGACCGGCTGGTGGCCTCCATGCGGGAGCTGACCAAGCGCATGCTGGCCGGCCGTTGATGCCGCCGCCCGTCCACTTGACTAGACAAGCCAGGAGTACCTCCATGATCCGCAAGCACACCCCGCTGGCGCTGGCCGCCGCGCTGCTGTTCATCGCCCACGGCGCATCGGCCGCCACCTTCGAATTCACCGGCACTACCGCGGGCGGGCCCACGTTCAGCAGGCCGGTTGAAACGCTGGACTTCATCCCCACGATCGACCCGGTCGCCTACAGCGCGTTCGAGTTCACCGTCAGCAGCACCGGCTTCTACAACTTTCTGAGCGTGGCCAACGGCGGCTGGGACAACTTCACCCTGCTGTACGGCCCGGGCTTCAACCCGGCCTTCCCGCTGACCAACGCCATCGTGGCCAACGACGACCGCAACTTCACCGCCGGCGAGTCGGCCTTCTCGGCCAACCTGTCGGCCGGTGTCCGCTACACCTACGTCACCACCGGCCTTGAATCGATGGCGTTCGGCGCCTTCAACAACAGCATCGAAGGCATGGGCACCGTCACCGCGGTGCCCGAGCCGTCCACCTACCTGATGCTGGCGCTGGGCCTGGCGGCCCTGGGCTGCAAGCGGCTCTCAGCCCGCCGGGCCGCCCCAAGGGGCTGACGCCCCCTCGGGGGGCCGCGAGCGCAGCGAGCTTGGGGGCTGGCCTCAGTTCTCGGCGTCGAGGATGAAGCGGGCGTTGTCGATCAGCACCTCCAGCCGCACCCGGGCGCGGCTGCCCAGCCGGCCTTCGGTGCCGGCGGCCTCGAAGCATTCGATCTCGAGGTCGCCGGTGCCGTAGCGCTGCGTCAGGCAGTAGTACGGCCGGCCGCGGTTCATCTCCACCGACCAGCGCATCTCCGACGTGCCCGCCACTCTGGTGCCGCTGCAGTCGGCATATTCGGTGGAGCGCAGGAAGGGGCCGCTGTCGCCCACGCGCGCCGCGGTGGGCAGGTTGCCGGTCAGCGTGGACAGGCTGCACTCGGTGCCGTCGTAGCGGGTGCCGGCCACGGCGCCGGTGGCCGCGTTGTGGAAGATCTCCTGCGAGACGGTGTCGGTGCTGGCATTGCCCTGCGACAGCGTGGCCGACTGCGTGGCCCGGTCGTACACCTGGTTGTCCAGCGGAAAGATGCCCGGCACGCCGGGCGCATAGCTCAGCCGAAGCTGGTAGTCCAGGTTGTCGTTGCCGCGGCCGGCCACCGTCCAGCTGCCACCCACCGTGAGCAGCTGGTGCATGCCGGCACGCACGTTGAAGGTGGTGTTGGACGGCAGGCCGTCGTCATCGTCGCTGCCGCCGCCGCAGGCGGCCAGCAGGGTGGTGGCGGCCGCCAGGGCCAGCACCAGGGCGCCCGACAGCGGGCGCGAATACTTCGCGGGCGTGAACATCATTGCCTCGTTGATTGCCGTGCGTGTCACTTTAACTGCGGCCGGCGGATGCCGCCGAAGGCCACGGGCGGCAGAATGCGCCGCGCACCCCCGCCCGCTCCGCGGCCCCTGGCGGCCGCCCTGATCGCCCGATGTCGTCCACCCCTCGCGCCGCCGCCGCGCCCACCGCGGCATGACCCGCCTGTCGATCCCCCGCCGCTGGACCTGGCATGTGCCGGCCCATGGCATCAACGGCATCAGCGTGGCGCTGGGCGTGCTGCTGGTGCAGCTGGTGGGCGGCCTGCTGGGCGGCCATGCGGCGGCGCTGGTGGCCTCGGGCGGCGCCATCTTCGCCAGCCTGGCCGACACCCCGAACCCGCCGCGCCGCACGCTGCGCCGGGTGGCCACCGCGGCCATCGTGGGCTTCGTGGCCACGGTGCTGGTCACGGCGCTGCGCTCGCATGAGCTGGCGCTGGGCGGGCTCATCACGCTGATCGCCTTCGTGTCCAGCCTGATGCTGGCCTGGGGCGTGCGGGCCGGGCCCATCTCCTTCGTGCCCATCCTGGCGATCGTGTTCACCATGGCCGCGCCGCCGCTGCAGGGCTGGCAGTCGCAGGCCGCGCATGCGGGCTGGACGGCGCTGGGTGGCTGCCTGTACCTGGTGTGGTCGGTGCTGTCGTCGCGGCTGCTGCAGCCGCGCTACCGCGCGCTGGCGCTGGCGGCCGCGCTGGAGGCCACGGCCGCGCTGCTGCGCTCGCGCGCGGCGCTGCTGCTGCAGGACCGCATGCGGCCCGAAGGTGCGCCGCCGCTGCAGGATTGGATGGACCGCCAGGTGAGCCTGGACGAGCGGCTGCAGGCCGCACGCGACCTGCTGTTCGAAGCCGCCCACCGCACCGGCGCCAAGGCGGCCGACGTGCCACGTGGCATCGCGGTGCTGCTGCTGGCCATCGACCTGCGCGACACGTTGCTGGGCAGCGAGCTGGACCTGGACCTGCTGGGCCACGACGCGCCGGCCGAGCGCCTGCGCGGCCAGCTCGCCGCCACCATCGACACCACCGCCGCCGCGCTGGACCGCATGGCGCTGGCGCTGCAGCTGGGCCTGCCGGGCGATGCGCCCAGCTCGCGCCACCAGCCGGCGCTGGCCGATGCGGTGGAGGCCTTCGGCGCCAATCCTTCGCGCAGTGCGCTGGCCACCGCGCTGCTGGACCGCTCGCGCCACATCGCCGACGACCTGGCCCGCATGCAGGCGGCGCTGGCGGGCATCGAGCTGCCGCGGCCACTGGGCGCGGACGAGCTGCGCTTCTTCGTCTCGCCCGAAGGCTGGCCGCTGGCGGCGCTGCGGCCGCACCTGCGCCTGGGCTCGCCGATCTTCCGCCATGCGCTGCGCAGCGCGGTGGCGCTGGGCACGGCCTACTTCCTGGCGCTGGCGCTGCCCTGGGCCTCGCATCCGCACTGGCTGGTGCTGAGCGTGGGCGTGGTGCTGCGCGGCAACCTGGACCAGACGCTGTCGCGGCGCGATGCACGGGTGGCCGGCACGGTGCTGGGCTGCCTGCTGGTGCTGGTGTTCGCGCAGGTGCATTCGCCGCTGCTGTCCAGCCTGGTGTTCCTGGTGGCGGCTGGTACCTCGCATGCATTCGTCAACGTGCGCTACCTGGTCACCGCCACCGCGGCCACGGTGATGGCGCTGGTGCAGGCCCACCTGGCCGATCCGGCCGGCGGCTTCGGCGTGGGCGAGCGGCTGGCCGACACGGTGCTGGGCGCGTTGCTGGCCTGGGGCTTCAGCTACGTGCTGCCGGCCTGGGAGCGGCGCGGCGTGGGCCGCCTGGTGGAGCGGGTGCAGCGCAGCCTGCGCACCCTGGTGCAGGAGGCGCTGCGGTGGCCCGAGCCGGGCGCCCGCGACGTGGCGCTGCGCTTGGCGCGGCGAGAGGTGTACGAGGCCATCGGCGGCATCGCCGCGAGCGCGCAGCGCACCCGTGCGGAGCCCCAGCGGGTGCAGGTGCCGCTGTACGCCATGGCCACGCTGCTCACGCAGTGCCATGTGCTGCTGGCCCAGCTGGCGGCGGTGCGCACCATGCTCACCCGCCGGGCCGACCGGCTGGACCGTGAAGCCTCCGAGCACGCGCTGCGCGAGGCGGCGGCGGAGATCGATGCGGTGCTGGCGGCCATCGGCGATGCGCAGCGGCCGCCGGAGGCCGGGCCGCCGCGCCTGCCGCCGCAGAGCACCGGCGACCTGCGGCTGCCGCCGCTGGGCCACAACGAGCCGCTGCTGCCCTGGCTGCAGCGCCGGCTGGGGCTGGCGGTGCTGGGCGCGCGGCGGGTGGCCGCGGCCGCGGCGGCGGTGGCGCAGGCACGCCGGCAGGGCTGAGGCTGCCGCGGCGCGGACGGTGCGCTACCAGCGGTCGGGCAGCTGCAGCGCCAGCACCAGCAGGCCGCCTTCCTTGACCAGGTAGCCGCCGCGCTCCAGATCCTTCATCAGCCGGCTGATCATCTCGCGCGAGCAGCCCACCCGGTGCGCCAGCGCCTGGTGCGTCAGCCGCTCGGAGATGACGCGGCGCCCGGTGGCATCGGGCTGCGCCAGCGCATTCAGCAGGTGGGCCAGGCGGCCGTAGACGTCGTTCAGCGCGATCTGCCGCGCCGACAGCGTGGCCGCCCGGGCGCGCCGGATCAGCCGCGACAGCAGCACGAAGGCGAATTCCGGATGCTCGGCCAAATAGGCGGTGAGGGCCTGCCTGCCCACCATCGCGCATTCGGTGGGCTCCAGCGTCACCACGCTGGCGGAACGGCGCTCGCCGTCCAGGCTCATCTCGCCCACGTAGTCGCCGGGTCCGTAGAGGCCATAGGTCACCTCGCGGCCGTTGCGGTCGGCCGAGAACACCCGCACCCGGCCCGACAGGATGATGAAGATCGCGTCGCCGGCATCGCCTTCCTCGATCAGCAGGGCGCCGCGGGGGCAGCGCATGCGGCTGCCGCGGGCGGCCAGCTCGGCCAGGTGCGCGGGCAGCGGCGGGGGCGGTTCGGGCGGCGAAGGCGGCGGCGGGGCCAGGGGCATCGCCCGATGCTATCGGGCGGCGGCCGTGCCGCGCATCCCGACGATCACCGGCGCGGCGTGCCCGCTACATCGGCATCGTGCCGCCGGCCGACCACAGGCTGCGGCGCAGCGAGCCCATCAGCGGCGGCAGCACCGCCACCGTGCGCACCAGCTCGTCCAGGTTGCGCGCGCCCAGCTTGGTGCGGATGCTGCTGATGTGGGTGCGCGTGGTGGACACCTTGACGCCATTGCGCCGTGCGGCCTCGGCCGGCGAATCGCCGTTGCACAGGCACAGCAGCACGCGGGTCTCGGCGGCGGTCAGGCCATGGGTCTTGCCGAAGGAGACGGCGGTGAGCTCCTCGCACACCCGGCGCTTGCCCAGGACCACCAGCACGCTGCCGGACGCGGTGTCGGCGGTGGCGGCCAGCGGGATCACCGCCACCGTGCTGCGCTGGCCCTGCGGGCCCGCCAGCGCCACCATCGTGCGCAGTCCGCGGTGGCGGGCCGCTTCCAGCGCGGCCTGCAGCGCACCGGCCTCGCGCGGGCGCACGGCGCGCAGCCGGCGGCCGGCCTGCAGCTGCAGCGGATGCCATTCATCCAGCTGCGACAGCGCCGCATGGTTGGCATGGACTAGCTGGTCGTGCGCGTCCAGCACGAGCAGCCCGTAGTCGATCTCCTCCAGCACCTGCGCCAGCGCCAGCGCCTGCGGCACGCCGCCGGGCGGCGGTGGCGCGGGGCGCGACGGCTCGGGCATGCGGCCCTCGCTGCGCAGGCCCACGGCGGACATTGCCGCCTGGGAAGAGGACATGGCTTCCATCATCTGCATCGACATCTTCGGCTCCTGGCACAACAGTCATCGCTGCTGCTTGGAAGCGAGACTAGAGGTAACAAAGCTGCGCAGGGTGCAACTCTGACCGGGGCCTTTGTGCGGTTTTCACCTTCCGTGCACGGTCCTCCTCCAGCGGTAGGAGGCGGTGGCGCCGCCTCCGCCGTCCGGTGGAGGGCCCGCGGCGCCGCGGCGCCTACCTTGGAGCCATGCCGGCACACCTCGGGTGCTCGATGGCCGGCACATCGCGGCGAGCGCCCATCGAGGTCCCTATGAAGCAAGTCCTGCGTTCCATCGTTCCGGCCGTGCTGGCCGGCCTGCTGTGCACCGCGTCCGCCCTGGCCCAGCAGGCGGCCGCCGATGCCGGCCCCACCCGTGCCCAGGTGCAGGCCGAGATGCGCGCGGCCGAGGCCAGCGGCGAGACCCGTGCCCTCACCGGCGAGGACAGCGGCTCCGCCTGGCTGCAGGCGCGCCCGGCGCCGGCGGCACTCAGCCGCGCCGAGGTGCGCCGCCAGGTGCTGGAAGCCCGGCGCAGCGGCGAACTGGGTGCGCTGAGCACCGAGGACAGCGGCTCCTTCTACCTCGCCCGCCAGGGCGGTGCCATGCCGCGCCCGGCCACCGGCCTGGCCGCCGCGCCACGTTGAGCGCCACGGCGCAGGGGCAGTACGCGATGAACCACGACTTCCACTTCCTGAGCCCGCTGGAGCGCCGCTGCCTGCTGGTGGCCGGCATGGCGGCCGGCACGGCGGCGCTGGCCGCGGCGCTGATGCTGTTCGACGACGACGGCCGCACGCCCTGGTTCGCCCCGGGCAGCCCGATGGCCAGCGCCGCCGAGCACTGCGAGCGGCCTTCAGCCCCCGAGGCCCGGCATGCCTGCCTGCGGCGCATCGCCGCGGCGAGTGCCGCCGATGCGGTGGCGCTGGCCGGGCGATGAGACCGCAGTCCAGGCTGCGGCGCTTCGAGCGGGTGCCGAGGATGGCCCGGGGCTGCGCGAGGTCGACCTGGCAGGCGACTGCAGACGCCTAGAACGCCACGGCCTGGCCGTCCTTGCGCGGGTCGGAGCCGGCCACGTAGACGTCGCCATGCTTCAGCACCAGTTGCGCGCCGCCGAAGGCGAACACGCCGCTGCCGGTCTCGATCGTCACCTCGTGGCCGCGGCGCTGCAACTCGGCCACCACCTCGGGACTGAAGCCGGGCTCCAGCGCCACGCCACGGCCGCCGGTGACGCGCCAGCGCGGCGCGTCGGCGGCGGCCTGCGGGTTCTGGCCGTAGTGCAGCACCCGCAGCGCCATCTGCACGTGGCCCTGGCTCTGCATCGGTCCGCCCATCACGCCGAAGCTCATCTGCGGGCTGCCGTCGGCATGCATCGCGAACGCCGGCACGATGGTGTGCGAAGGCCGCTTGCGCGGGCCCACCTGGTTGGCATGCCCGGCTTCCAGCACGAAGCCGTGGCCGCGGTTCTGCAGGCTGATGCCGGTGCCCGGCACCACCACGCCCGAGCCGAAGCCCATGTAGTTGCTCTGGATGAACGAGACCATCATGCCGCTGGCGTCGGCGCAGCTCAGGTACACCGTGCCGCCCTTCTTCGGCGTGCCGTGGCCGGGATCGGCGGCGCGCTGCCGGTCCACCAGCCTGGCGCGCTCGGCCAGGTAGGCCGGGTCGAGCAGCGACTGCGGCGTGACCTGCATGTGGTCGATGTCGGCGTTGTGGCGGTGCAGGTCGGCCAGGGCCAGCTTCATCGCCTCGATCTGCAGGTGTACCGTGTCCACATGGTCCAGCGGCGCATCCCCCACGCCCAGCGCCTGCAGCATGCCCAGCGCCATCAGCGCCGCGATGCCCTGGCCGTTGGGCGGGATCTCGTGCACCACCGAATCGCCGAAGGGCTGCGACAGCGTGCCGCACCAGTCGGCCCGGTGTTCAGCCAGGTCGGCCTCGGTCATCACGCCGCCGTGGGCCTTGGCGAAGGCGGCGATCCTGGCGGCCAGCGGGCCGCGGTAGAAGGCCTCGCCCTGCGTGTCGGCGATGGCTTCCAGCGTGCTGGCGTGGCCTTCGCTGCGGAAGATCTCGCCGGCCACCGGCGCGCGGCCGCCAGGCAGGAAGCACTCGGCAAAGCCGGGCTGGCGGCCCAGCCGCTGGCCACCCATGGCCCACAGCCTGGCGATGATGGGCGAGACGGGAAAGCCCTCGCGCGCATAGCCGATGGCCGGTGCGGCCACCTGCGCCAGCGGCAGCTTGCCGAAGCGCCGCGACAGCTCCACCCAGGCCGAGACGGCACCGGGCACCGTCACCGCGTCCCAGCCGGCATCGGGCATGGTGGCGTGGGCGGCATAGCGGTCGGCCGTCCAGGCGGCGGGCGAGCGGCCGGAGGCATTCAGGCCGTGCAGCTCGCGCCCGTCCCACAGGATGGCGAAGGCATCGCTGCCGATGCCGCAGCCGGTGGGCTCCACCACCGTCAGCGTCATCGCCGCCGCCACCGCCGCGTCCACCGCATTGCCGCCGGCCAGCAACATGCGCAGGCCGGCCTGTGCCGCCAGCGGATGCGAGGTGCTGACCACGTTGCGCCCCAGCACCGCGGAGCGGGCGGAGGCATAGGGCTGCGCCCAGTCGAGCGACTTGTCTAGATGAGTGGTGTTCATGGCCTAATCGATCGTTATTTTCCGGTCGCGGATGAGCTGACCCCAGCGCTGGCTGTCCTTGGCCACCATGGCGGCGAAGGCGTCGGGCGAGCCGGCAGCGGCGGGCTCGGCGCCCAGCTGGGCCAGCTTGGCGCCCACCTCGGGCGCGCGCATGGCCTTGTTGAAGGCGGCGTTGATCTGCCGCACCAGCTCCGGCGACAGCTTGGCCGGGCCATACAGCCCGAACCAGGTGACCGACGAGAAGCCGGGCAGGCCGGCTTCGGCCACGGTGGGCAGCTCGGGCATCAGCGGCGAGCGCTTCTCGCCGGTGACGGCCAGCGCCTTCAGCCGGCCGCTGCGCACATGCGGCAGGCCGGTGGGGATGGAGTCGAACAGCACCTGCACATTGCCCGCGGCCAGGTCGGTCAGCGCCGGGCCGGTGCCCTTGTACGGCACATGCTGCATCTGCAGCCCGGCCTGCGAGCGGAAGGCCTCGGTCGTCAGGTGCACGATGGTGCCGTTGCCGCTGCTGGCGTAGTTCAGCTCGCCGGGGTGGGCCTTGGCATGGGCGATGAGCTCGGCCACCGTCTTCACCGGCATCGTGGGCGGCACCAGCAGCACGCTGGCGGCGTCGGCCACATGGGCGATGGGGGTGAAGTCCTTCACCGGGTCGTACGGCGGCCTGGCCATCAGGTGCGGCGAGATGGCGTGGGTGCTGCTGGTGGTGAACACCAGCGTGTAGCCATCGGGCGCGGCGCGCATGCCTTCCGAAGCGCCCAGCGTGCCGCCGGCACCGGCCTTGTTCTCGACGATGAACTGCTGGCCCACCTCGGACGAGACCTGCTGTGCCACCACGCGGGCCACGGTGTCGGTGGCGCCGCCGGCCGGGAAGGGCACCACCAGCCGCACCGGCTTGGCCGGCCAGGCCTGGGCATGTGCCGGCAGCTGGGCGGCCAGGGCGCAGGCGGCCAGGCAGGCAGCGGCCAGGCTGCGCAAGAGGGCGGGGCGGGCAAGTGGCATGGTGGTGAGCTGGGGCAATCGAGGTGCCTCGATGCTAGGAAGCGTTGCCGAGCCGATCAAACATGGAATGGGCAATGCAGGCTTGCCGCCAGCGCAAAGCGGGGCGGCGATGCGGCTTCAGCCGCCTTCGGGCAGGTGCTGCTTCAGCAGGTCCAGGAAGGCCTGCACCGCCCGCGGCAGCGTGCGGCCGGCCAGGGTCTGCACCTCGATGGTCCGCAGGTCCAGGCCGGCATCGGTCACCGGCACGGCAGCGATGCGGCCTTCGGCGCGCAGCTGCCGCACCGCCACGCTGCCGGAGACGGACAGGCCGCCGCCCGCCATCGCGAACGCATGCAGCGTGCTCATGTTGTTGCTCACCAGCGCGGGCTGCAGCCGCATCTGCTGGCGGCTGCAGGCGGCGTCGATCATCTGCCGCAGCGTGGTCTGCGGGCCGGGCAGGGCCAGCGGATGCTCGCCCATCTGGCGCAGTCCCAGGCCGCTGGCAGGGGCCAGTGCATGGCCGGGATGCATCAATGCCAGCACCGGCGCGGGCTGGCTGAACTGCACCTCGATGTCGGGCTCGGGCGCCTGGCTGAAGCGCAGGCCGATGTCGGCATCGCCGGCGCGCACCAGCGCGCTCACCACCGCCGGCGGCTGCGCATCCAGCTCGAACACGATGCCCGGATGCGACTGCCGGAAGCGCACGATCAGCTGCGGCAGGAAGACATTGGCGAAGGCCTCGGAGGCCACCACCCGCACCAGCCCCATGCGCATGCCCTGCAGCGCCTGGATCTCCTCCAGCGCGCGGTCTTCCTCCAGGCTGGCGCGGCGGGCGTAGGCGGCCAGGATCTCGCCGGCCTGCGTGGGCACCATGCCGCGCGGATGGCGCTCGAACAGCGTGGTGCCCAGCGTGCGCTCCAGCGCCGCGATCTGGCGGCTGACGGCGGAGGCCGCCACATGCAGCCGCTCCGAGGCCACCGTGGCCGAACCGCTGCGCACCACTTCCAGGAAGTAGCGCAGCGCGGTGTCCTGCAGCAGCGGCCTGCGCATCGTCCCGGTACGGCGGCGTGCGGCTTCAGCGCCGCATCAGCGTGCTCTTGCCGAACAGGCTCTCGATCATGTCCACCGCGATCAGCGCGGTGCGGTTGCGCACGTCCAGCGCGGGGTTGATCTCCATCACGTCCAGCGAGCCCAGCCGGCCGGTGTCGGCGATCATCTCCATGCACAGCTGCGCCTCGCGGTAGGTGGGGCCGCCGGGCACGGTGGTGCCCACGCCGGGCGCGATGTCGGCATCGAGGAAGTCGACGTCGAAGCTCACGTGCAGGTGGGTGTTGTCGTCCAGCGTGGCCAGCGCCAGCTCCATCGTGTGGCGCATGCCCATCTCGTCGATGTAGCGCATGTCGAACACTTCCAGGCCCACCTGGTGCACGAAGCGCTTCTCGCCCGCGTCCACGCTGCGGATGCCGATCTGCCGGATCCACTTGGGGTTGACCGCCGGCACTTGGCCGCCGATCTCGATCAGCTCCTTCGGGCCATAGCCGCACAGGCAGGCCACCGGCATGCCGTGGATGTTGCCGCTGGGCGTGAGCTCGTTGGTGTTGAAGTCGGCATGTGCATCCAGCCACAGCACCCGCAGCTTCTTGCCCGCCTCGCGGCAATGCCGGGCCACGGCGCTGATGGAGCCCAGGCCCAGGCAATGGTCGCCGCCCATCAGGATGGGCATGCGGCCGATGCGCAGCTCGGCCAGCACCGCGTCGTGCACCAGCTGGTTCCAGGCGGCCACTTCGTGCAGGTGTCGGTAGCCTTCGTCGGGCGGCAGCCAGGGGTTGGATGGGCCGATCAGGTTGCCGCGGTCCTCCACCTGCAGGCCATGGCTTTCCAGCGCAGCGGCGAAGTCGGCCACGCGCAGGGCTTCGGGGCCCATGCGTGCGCCCTTGGCGCCGGCGCCGATGTCGGTGGGTGCGCCGATGAGGCTGACGAGGTGGGTCATGTGCGCGGGCTCCAGCGGTAGTGGCGGGGCAGGTGGTTCAGAAGTCCTGGACGTGCGGGCCCTTGCCGCTGCCGTCGTCCTCGGCGTCCAGGCCGTATTCGGCGGCCAGGATGTCGTAGGCCTCCTCGGCCGATTCGACGAAGCGGAACAGCTCCACGTCCTCGGGCGAGATCATGCCGGTCTCGATCAGCAGCTCGAAGTTGATCAGGCGTGTCCAGAAGTCGCGGCCGAACAGCAGCACCGGGCGGCGGCGGCTCTTCTTGGTCTGGATGAGGGTGAGCGCCTCGAACATCTCGTCCAGCGTGCCGAAGCCCCCGGGGAAGGCCACGATGGCCACGCTGCGCATCAGGAAGTGCATCTTGCGCAGGCCGAAGTAGTGGAACTGGAAGCACAGCTCCGGCGTGATGTAGGGGTTGGGCGCCTGCTCGTGCGGCAGCACGATGTTCAGCCCCAGGCTGCGGCCGCCCACCTCGAAGGCGCCGCGGTTGCCGGCTTCCATGATGCCGGGGCCGCCGCCGGTGGACACGTAGATCGGCGTGTGCATGCGGCGCGCCCGCTGGGTGATGATCTCCGCGAAGCGACGGGCCTCGTCGTAGTAGCGGCTCATCGTCACGGCCATCTCGGCGCGCTTGAGCGTGGGCGCGTCGGCATCCGGCGACGCACGCACCGCCTCCAGCCGGCGCTGCGCTTCATCCGAAGGCAGGATGCGGGCGCTGCCGAAGATGACGATGGTCGATTCGATGCCCTGTTCCTGCTGGATCAGCTCGGGCTTGAGCAGCTCCAGCTGCATGCGCACCGGGCGCAGTTCCTCGCGCAGCAGGAAGTCGGTGTCGGTGAAGGCCAGGCGGTAGGCGCTTTCGGGGCCGGTGTATCGGTGCGGTGGTTCGGCGATCTGCGCGTCTTCTTCGGCGCTGGGAAAGTTGCGGGCCGTCAGGTCCTGGCGCTTGGTATCCATGCGTGGCGTCTTCAAAGTCGATGCGGGAGCTTAACGCCCGCGGCAAGGCGCGCTCCCGGCTTATGCTGCGCGCCTTCTTCCAGGCAGTACAGGACGCGGTTCGATGGCAAGGATGACGATGGCGCAGGCGGTGAAGCTGGGCGCCGATGCATTGCAGCGGGCCGGTGCCAGCCCGGCGATGGCCGAGGCCACCGCGCAGGCGCTGGTGGTGGCCGATGCGCAGGGGCTGGCTTCGCACGGGCTGTCGCGCGTGCCGCAGTACGCCGGCCACCTGCGCACCGGCCGGGTGGAAGGCGGCGCCCGCCCCACGGTGCACAGCGTGCGGCCCGCCGCGGTGGTGGTGGATGCGCACGACGGCCTGGCCTTCGAGGCCTGCACGCTGGCCGTGCAGCAGGCCGTGGAGCGTGCCGCAGCGCATGGCGTGGCCTGCGCCGGCGTCATCAACAGCCACCATGGCGGCGTGATGGTGGACCACCTGCGCGCAGTGGCCGCCGCCGGCATGGTGGGCCTGGCCTTCGCCAATGCACCCGCGGCCATGCCGGCGGCGGGCGGGCGTCATCCGGTGTTCGGCACCAACCCGATCGCGGCCATCTTCCCGCGCCGCCCGGGCGCGGGCGATGCGCTGATGATCGACCTGAGCCTCAGCGAGGTGGCCCGCGGCAAGCTGATGATGGCGGCCAAGGAAGGCCGCAGCATCCCGCTGGGCTGGGCGCTGGACGTGGACGGCCAACCCACCACCGACCCGGCGCGCGGCATGGAGGGCTCCATGCTGCCGCTGGGCGCGGCCAGCAGCCCCAAGGGCGCGATGCTGGCGTTGATGATCGAGCTGCTGAGCAGCGCGGTGATCGGCGCGCACTTCAGCTTCGAGGCCGACACCTTCTTCGTCGACGAAGGCAACAAGCCGCGCATCGGCCAGGCCTTCATCGTGATCGACCCCGGCGCGCTGGCCGGCAGCGGCAGCTACCTGGAGCGGGTGGAGGTGCTGGTGGCCGAGATGCTGCGCGACGAGGGCGTGCGCCTGCCCGGTGGCCGGCGCGAGGACCTGCGGCGCGCCGCCGAGCAGGGCGGCATCGAGGTGCCGGATGCGCTGCTGGCCGCGCTGCAGGCCATCCGCTGACCTGACTAGACAAGTGGCCGGCTGCCGCACACCGGGCAGCCGGGGGTGCGGCCGATGCGGATCTCGCTCCATTCCATGCGCCGCGCATCCAGCATCTGCAGCCGGCCGGCCAGGCTGCTGCCCACGCCTGCCAGCAGCTTCAGCGCCTCGGCCGCCTGCATGCTGCCGATGATGCCCACCAGCGGCGCGAACACGCCCATGGTGGCGCAGCGCACTTCTTCCGGCGGGGCATCGGCCGGGAACACGCAGGCATAACAGGGCGCCTCGGGCCGCCGCGGATCGACCACCGTCAGCTGGCCGTCAAAGCCGACGGCCGCGCCGGCCACCAGCGGCTTGCCGGCCCGCACGCAGGCCGCATTCACCGCCTGGCGGGTGGCGAAGTTGTCGCTGCAGTCCAGCACCACGTCGGCCGCCGCCACCAGCTCGGCCAGCTGACGGGCATCGGCGCGCTGCACCAGCGGCTGCATGCGCACCTCGGGGTTGATGCGGCCCACCGCCGTGGCGGCGGACTCGGCTTTCGGCCGGCCCACGCGCGACAGGTCGTGCACGATCTGCCGCTGCAGGTTGGTGAGGTCCACGGTGTCGTCGTCCATCACCGTGATGCGGCCCACGCCCGCGGTGGCCAGGTACAGCAGCACCGGCGAGCCCAGGCCGCCGGCACCGATCACCAGCGCATGCGCATCCAGCAGCCGCTGCTGTCCTTCGATGCCGATGTCGTCTAGCAGGATGTGCCGCGAGTACCGCAGCAGCTGGTCGTCGTTCATGCGGGCAGCATAGCGGCGGGAAGCAAAAAGCCCGCCGAAGGGGCGGGCTTTTGGGCGAGCGAATCGGCGCCGCGAACTCAGTTGTTGGTGGTCTCGGCCGCCTCGGCCTTGCGCTCGACCACGCTCTTGCTGACGATCACCGACTTGCCCTTGAGCTGGTTCAGTGCCTGCTCCAGCGGGAAGTCCTCGGCCGAACCGAACTCGGGCAGCGGCTTGGGCGCTTCCTTGCTCTTGGCCAGCTGCTCTTCCAGCTTCTTGCGGGCGTCCTCGCGGGCCTTCTCGCGGGCTTCGTCCTTCTTCTCTTCCGAGCCGCTGAGGTGCTTGTCGAGGTCGGCCTCGCGCATGCGCAGCGCGGCGAACACGTTGCCTTCGGCGGTTTCGTCCAGCCAGATGTCGGGCACGATGCCGCGTGCCTGGATCGACTTGCCGCTGGGCGTGTAGTAGCGCGCGGTGGTGATCTTCAGCGCGGTGTCCGCAGTGAGCGGGCGCACCGTCTGCACCGAGCCCTTGCCGAAGGTCTGCGCGCCCATCACGGTGGCGCGCTTGTGGTCCTGCAGCGCGCCGGCCACGATCTCGCTGGCCGAGGCCGAGCCTTCGTTGACCAGCACCACCAGCGGCACCTTCTTCACCGCGTCGGGCAGGCGGCGCAGCGGATCGGTGCCGCCGCGGCGCATGTAGAAGTCGGGCGAGGCCTTGAAGGTGCTCTTCGACTCAGGCAGCTGGCCATTGGTGCTCACCACCACCGCGTCGTTGGGCAGGAAGGCGGCCGACACCGCCACCGCGCCCTCCAGCAGGCCGCCGGGGTCGTTGCGCAGGTCAAGCACCAGGCCCTTGAGGTTGGGATCCTGCTTGTAGATGTCTTCCAGCTTCTTGGCGAAGTCCTCGACCGTGCGGTCCTGGAACTGGCTCACGCGCAGCCAGGCGTAGCCCGGCTCCACCATCTTGGAGCGCACGCTCTGCACGCGAATTTCCTCGCGCGTGATGCTGACCGGGAAGGTGCGGCCCTCGGCCTTGCGGAACACCGTCAACACCACCTTGGTGCTGGGCTCGCCGCGCATCTTCTTGACCGCCTGGTCCATCGTCAGGCCCTTGACGGCGGTGTCGTCGATCTTGGTGACCAGGTCGCCGGCCTTCAGGCCCGCGCGGAAGGCGGGCGAGCCCTCGATGGGCGACACCACCTTGACCAGGCCGTCTTCCATGCCGATCTCGATGCCGACGCCGACAAACTTGCCGCTGGTGCCTTCACGGAATTCCTTGAAGGTCTTCTTGTCAAAATACTGGCTGTGCGGGTCCAGCCCCGAGACCATGCCCGAGATGGCATTGCCGATCAGCTTCTTCTCGTCCACCGGCTCGACGTAGTCGCTCTTGACCATGCCGAAGACGGCAGCCAGCTGCTGCAGCTCTTCGAGCGGAAGCGGCGTGTTGCGGGCAAACGCCTGCAACTGCATTGTGGTCAACGCCCCGGCGACGGCGCCTACGGCGACCAGACCGGCAACTTTGAGTTTCGACCCCATGAACGGCACCCCGCAGCGAGAAAAAAGCCCCGAATCCAGTATACGGCTGGCACTTTCGGGGGATTGCGTGAACTAGGGCAAAGTTGCCTGTTCACTCCGGGCATTGGATACAGGCACCGTGCCGGAGTTCGCACCGGGTGTGCGTTCGAATGTGACGATGTGGTCCACCTGCGCCCGGATGCCGATCCACTCGCCCACCGCATGGTCGTGGTGGCTGGGCACGTGGGCCAGCACCTGCTCGCCGGTGGGCAGCCGCAGCGTGTAGAGGAATTCCGAGCCGCGGAAGGCCTTGCGCTCGATGCAGGCCCGGGTGGGCGCATGGTCGTCGTGCACGATGTCGTCGGCCCGCAGCAGCACGTCGCATTCGCCGCCGGGATAGGCGTCGGGCAGCGGGCAGCCGCCGATGTCGGTCAGCTCGCCCAGCGGCGTGCGCACGAACGGCCCGCGCGGCGCCGGCACGATGCGCCCGGGCACGAACACGCCGTGGCCGATGAAATCGGCGACGAAGCGCGTGGCCGGGCGGTGATAGAGGGTGTACGCGTCGTCCCACTGCTCCAGCCGGCCGCCCTGCATCACGCCGATCACGTCGCCCAGCGCGAAGGCTTCCATCTGGTCGTGCGTGACGAACAGCGCGGTGGTGCGGGTGCGCTGCAGGATGGCGCGCACGTCCTGGGCCAGCCGGCCGCGCAGGTCCACGTCCAGGCTGGAGAAGGGTTCGTCCAGCAGCAGCAGCCGCGGATGCGGCGCCAGCGCCCGCGCCAGCGCGATGCGCTGCTGCTGCCCGCCCGACAGCTGGTGCGGCGCGCGGTCGGCCACGTGGGACAGGCCCACCAGCTCCAGCATCTCCGCCACGCGGGCGTCGCGCTCGGCGCGCGGCAACTCGCGGATGCCGAAGGCCACGTTCCTGGCGATGCTCAGGTGCGGGAACAGCGCATAGTCCTGGAACACCATGCCGATGCGGCGCCGCTCCGGCGCCACGTGGGTGCCGTCGCCGGTGGACAGCAGGTCACGGTCCATCACGATGCGGCCGCCGGACAGCGGCTCCAGCCCGGCCACGGCCCGCAGCGCGGAGGTCTTGCCGCAGCCGGAAGGCCCGATAAGCACGCCGATCTGCCCCGGCCGCAGGCCCAGCGACACCCTGTCCACCGCCGGCCGCTGCGCAGCGGCGCCGGGATAGCGCACGCTGATCTGGTCGAGTTGCAGAAACATGCACCTATGATATCGGCTTCATGAGAATGACAAGCGTTCGCAACGAGCGCGCTCGGGTAATGAAGAGGGTGGTGTGCTGATGCGTCGTGCGCTCGCGCTGCTGTGCGCGCTGCTGGCCTTGCCGGTGCTGGGCGTGCTGGGGTCGTGGTTCTCGTTCGACCCCGCCGCGCTGGCCATCCTGAAGCACCAGGCGCAGACGGTGCTGCCGGGTTACGCCGGCCAGTCGCTGGTGCTGGCGGCCAGCGTAGCGGCCGGCGTGGCGGTGGTGGGCGCGGCCACCGCGGCGGCCATCTGCCTGTTCGAGTTTCCGGGCCGGCGCTTCTTCGAATGGGCGCTGCTGCTGCCGCTGGCCATGCCGGCCTACGTGCTGGCCTATGCGTACACCGATTTCCTGCAGTTCAGCGGCCCGCTGCAGATGTTCCTGCGCGAGCTGACGGGCGCCGAGGGCGCGCTGTGGCCCGACGTGCGCAGCCTGTGGGGCGCGGTGATCCTGTTCGTGCTGTGCCTGTATCCCTACGTGTACCTGCTGGTGCGCACCGCGCTGGGCGAGCGCGGCGTGCACATGATGGAAGCGGCCCGGCTGCTGGGCGCGGGGCTGCGCCGGCGGGTGCTGGAAGTGGCCATCCCGCTGGCGCGCCCGGCCATCGCGGCCGGCGTGGCGCTGGCGGTGATGGAGGTGCTGGCGGACTTCGGCGTCGGCTCGTACTTCGGCCTCACCACCCTGTCCACCGGCATCTACAAGGCCTGGCTGGTGATGTTCGACCGCGTGGCCGCCGCGCAACTGGCGTCCATCCTGCTGCTGCTGGTGGCGCTGCTGCTGTGGTTCGAACGGCGGGCGCAGCAGCGACTGCGTTTTACCGCCTCGCGCGGCGGCGCAGTGCATGGCGCCGATGCGCGGCCGGTGCAGTTGCAGGGCCGCCGCGCCGCGCTGGCCATCGCGGTGTGCGCACTGCCGGTGCTGCTGGGCTTCGTGCTGCCGGTGGCGGTGCTGGTGGGGCTGCTGTGGCGCGAGGCCACCACCTCGGAGTTCGGCCTGCCCCTGGCGCGATTTGCACAATGGAGCTTCACCAGCTTCAAGCTGGCGACGATCGCGGCGCTGTGCGCGGCCGCGCTGGCGCTGGCGCTGGGCTTCGTGCTGCGGCTGCATTCGGCCCGTGCGGCGCGTGGCCGGCGCGATGGCCTGGCCCTGGGCGCGCGGGTGGTGTCACTGGGCTATGCGATGCCCGGCGCGGTGGTGGCGGTGGGCATCCTCCTGCCGGTGAGCTGGGCGCAGGCGCAGTGGCCGGGCTCGGGCATCGGCGCGCTGTTCACCGGCACCGCGCTGGGCCTCATCTATGCGTACCTGGTGCGCTTCTCGGCGGTGGCGCTGCAGTCGGTGGAAGCGGGTTATGCCCGCGTGCCGGTCTCCATCGACGACAGCGCGCGCATGCTGGGCGCCGGCCGCGGCCGGCTGTTCGCCGAGCTGCACCTGCCGCTGCTGCGGCGTTCCGCGCTGGCGGCGGCGCTGCTGGTGTTCGTGGACGTGATGAAGGAGCTGCCGGCCACGCTGGTGCTGCGGCCCTTCAACAGCGACACCCTGGCCGTGGTGGCCTACAACTTCGCGCGTGACGAAAGGCTGGCCGAAGCGGCGCTGCCCTCGCTGGCCATCGTGCTGGTGGGCCTGGTGCCGGTGGTGATGCTCTCGCACGCCCTGCGCCGGCGCTGACGCGCCAGCGCCTCGGCCAGCCCGTCGGCGTCGGACCGGTGAGGGGGCTGCAGCGCTTCGCTGGCGCGCTGCAGCAGCTTGTCGGCGGTGAGCGCATCCAGCGGATACACCGCCATGCCGATGCGCGGGCCCACCTGCACCCGCGGCGCGCCCGGCCCGCGGCCGCGGCCCAGCCGCAGCGGCTCGGCCAGCGCTTCGCGCACGCGGTCGCACACCGCCTGCGCGGCGGCGGCCGATTCCGGCGCCTCCAGCACCACCACGAAGCGGCCGGGCTCGCCCGGGCCGCCGGGCAGGTGGGCCACCACGTCCATCTCGCGCACATGGGCGTGGATGCGGTGCGCGCACACGCGCAGCAGCTCGTCGCCCGCCTCCGGGCCGTGTTCGGCGGCCACGGCGTCGGTGCCGTCCAGCGCCACCGCCAGCACCGCGATGGGCCGGCCGGCACGGTCGGCGGCGCGCAGCATGCGGGGCAGCGTGAAGTCCAGCGCCCGGCGGTTGAGCAACTGCGTCAGGGGGTCGCGCAGCAGCAGCCCGCGGGCCGCGGCCTCGGCCGCCAGGCCGGTGGCCAGCAGCACGCCGTGGCGGTGCCAGCCCAGCACGGCGCCGGCGGCCACCGCCAGCAGCAGGCTGCCCAGCAGCGCCTGCTGCAGCGCCAGGTCGCTGCGCTGCGCGGCCAGCCGGTGCAGCAGGCGGTCGAGCTGGGCGGCCGTCGCGGCGCTGCCCGCCACGGGCGGCCGCAGCGGCGGGCACAGCTCCATCGGTGCATCGCAGGGCAGGGCGCGCAGCGGCGCGGCGCGGTCCATCGCCAGCCAGTGGGCGGACAGCGTGGTGAGCGAGGCCGTCAGGCTGCCGTCGGCCTCGCGCTGGCGCTGCAGGCCACCGGTGGATCGCCACAGCTCGGCCATGCCGGCCGCGGCCAGCAGCAGGCAGGCCGCAAGCACCCAGGGCGAGAGGCGGCGGTGGCGACGGGCGGCCAGCTCGAAGGGGCGTCCCGGGGCTTCGGTGAACTCGGGGGCGGAGGGGAGACGATGCGACCGCATGGCCGCCAGTGTGGCGGGCCATGCGGTTTCATTTCGATCAAAAAGGCGGGTTTGCCCGGTTCACATGATCGTGTCCATGCCGTGCACCGCCACCCGGTTGCGGCCGGCGCGCTTGGCGTCGTAGCAGGCGGCGTCGGCCGCGGCCATCACCGTCTTCAGGTCGGGCAGGTCGCCGGTGAGCTTCACGATGCCGATGCTGGCGCCCACCTGCAGCCAGCGGTCCTGCCAGCGCAGCCGGTAAGCCTCGATGGCCGCGCGCATGTTCTCGGCGATGCGCAGCGCATCTGCGCGGCTGCAGGCCGACAGCAGCACGGCGAATTCGTCGCCGCCCAGGCGGGCCACGGTGTCGGTGGTGCGCACCTGTTCCTGCAGCCGCTGGGCGACGTCGGTGAGCACGCGGTCGCCGGCGGCATGGCCGGCGGTATCGTTCACCGTCTTGAAATGGTCCAGGTCGATGAACAGCGCGCACGAAGGCTCGGGCCCGGGCCGGGCCAGCCGTTCGGCCAGCAGCCGCTCGAACTCGCGCCGGTTCACCAGTTCGGTCAGCGCGTCGTGGGTGGACACCCAGGACAGCGCCTCGCGCTGGCCGCGGGCCACGCTCACGTCCTCCAGCGTCCACACGGTGCTGGAGTCGTTCTCGCCCCAGTGCACCGGCGCGCCGAACAGCCGGCCCCAGAACTGGCTGCCGTCGCGGCGCACCATCAGCACCTCCTCGTCGAAGGGCAGGCCGGCGCGGAAGCTGGTCACGATGCGCAGGCTCAGCGCCTCCGCGTCGGCCACCGACGGATACAGCACGGTGGCGCTGCGGCCCTGCAACTCGCCCGGGCCGTAGCCCAGCAGCCGCTCGAAGGCGCCGTTGACCACATCCAGCCGCCGCGCCTGCGAGAAGGCGATGCCCAGCGGTGCATGCGCCATCAGCGCAGTGAGCTTGGACAGCAGCTCCCGGTTGGCCGCCGCGGCGGTGGACCGTTCGCGCAGCGTCTGCCGCAGCACGCGGGAGAGCTGGCCGATCTCGCCCACCGCCCGCGGCCAGCCCTGGCCGTCGGCCAGGTCGCCGTCGCGCATGCGCAGCGCGCGCTGCTGCAGCCGGCGCAGCGGCGCCAGCAGGTAGTGGGTGACCAGCAGCAGCACCAGGCCGCCGCCCAGGGCCACCGCGCTGCCGATGACGAGCGCACGGCGCTGGCCGGCGCGCTGCCCGCCCAGCACCAGGTCGGCCGGCGCGCTGCGCACCACCATCCATTCGGCGTCGGGCACGCCGGCCATCGAGACGATGCGCCCGCCCGCCTGCAGGCTGAAGCCCGCCGGTTCCACCGGCCGGCCGGAACGCACCCAGTGCGCCATGCCGGGCGCCAGCGCGGGGTCCTCGGCGGCATCGCGCATCAGCCAGCGGCGGTCCTCGTGGGACAGCACGCGGCCCAGCGTGTCGGTGATCACCAGCACGCCGGCGTCGTCCGGGTCGGCCGCCGTCACGTCGGGCATCAGGCCGTTGGACCACAGCCGGATGGAGCCGCCCAGCAGCCCCACCACGCGGCCCTGCGCATCGCGCACCGGCATCGTCACCACCATGATGGGCTCGTCCGACATGCGGCCCTGCATCGGCTGCGACACCACCGGCCGGCCCTGCTCCAGCGTCTGGCGGAAGTAGTCGCGGTCGCGGATGTTCAGCTCCGGCGTGCGGGTGCCGCGGCTGTCACGCCAGGCCTGCACGCGGCCCTGGGCGTCGGTCACCATCAGCGTGTCCAGCATGCTGCCCATCACCGACTGGTGCTCCAGCCACTCCCGCATGTCAGCAGGCTCGCCGATGCGGTCGGCGGGCAGGGTGCCGGCGGCCGCACGCAGCGTGAGCTGCAGGCCCACCAGGCGCGAGCCGATCATCTTGGCCAGCTTGCGCGTCTGCGCCAGCGACAGGTCCAGCGCCACCTCCTCGGTGCGGCTGCCCACCTCCTGCAGCACCAGGTGCACGGTGGTGGCCACGCTGAGCGCGATCAGCAGCACGCCGGTGAGCGACAGGCGGAACTTGACCGAGCCGAAGCGGCGGCACGCGTAGGAAAGCAGGGAACGGAAGGTGGGCACGGCGGGCCCGCAGACAAATGGGCGGGGCCTGAGTGGCATCGGCCTGCCAGGGGGGTGGCGCGAGTGCGCACTTCGTGAACTGGATCACGCGCCGCACGGGCGTCGCGCGGCACATGGTTTGCCGCCCCGGCAGCACCTCCATGAAAGGCGAGCCATGACCACCGACCCCAGCCAGCAGGCCCAGACCGATGCACAGCAGCCCGGCGCCAGCGACCAGCCGGCCGGCGCCGCGCCCGGCAGCAGCCCCTCCACCGCGCAGCGCCAGATGGCCCCGGGCGACGAAGCGCCCCCCGGCACCCCGGGCACCGGCGAGGACGTGTGCCCGCAGTGCGGCGGCACCGGCCAGGTGGCGGAGCAGGGCCGCTGCCCCAACTGCCAGGGCACCGGCAAGGTGACGGTGGGCATCGGCGGCGCCTGATGCGCGCCGCGGGTCCGCCAGGCCGTCAGGCCAGGCAGGGCTGCGGCGCGCGCGCGCAGAACCAGCGGGCCGCCTCGTCGGAGGGCATCGGCCGGGCGTAGAAGTAGCCCTGGCCCTTGTCGCATTGCAGGGCCTGCAGGATGCCGGCCTGGCCCGCGGTCTCGATGCCTTCGGCCACGGTGCGCATGCCCAGGCTGGCCGCCACCCGCAGCGTGGCCTCGATCAGCACCCGGTGGTGCGCGCTGCTCTCGGCCTGGCTGACGAAGGACCGGTCGATCTTCACCACGTCCACCGGCAGCTGGTGCAGGCTGGCCAGCGATGAATAGCCGGTGCCGAAGTCGTCCAGCGCCAGGCTCAGGCCCAGGGCCTTGAGCTCATGCAGCCGGGCCTGGATGCGGTCGTCCTGCGCGGCCAGGCTTTCGGTCACCTCCAGCTGCAGCTGGTCCGGCGGCAGGCCGCTGACCCGCAGCGCGGTGGCCACCTGCTCGGCGATGCCGCCTTCGAACAGCTGCGCCCGCGACAGGTTGACCGACAGCAGCAGCGGCGCGCACTCGCCCAGCTCGTCGGCCCAGGCCATGAACTGGCGGCACGACTCGCGCAGCACGAACTCGCCCAGGCGGCCGATGAGGCCGGTCTCCTCGGCGATCTCGATGAACTCGATCGGCGGCACGATGCCGCGTTCCGGATGGCGCCAGCGCACCAGCGCCTCGGCGCCCACCGGGCGGCCGCTGCGCAGGTCGACGATGGGCTGGTACACCACGAACAGCTGGCCTTCGGTGAGCGCGCGCCGCAGCTCGCCCTCGATGCTGCCGCGGCGCCAGGCTTGTTCCTTCATCAGCGGCTCGAAGACGCAGTAGCGCGCGCCATGGGCGCGCTTGGCCTCGCGCATGGCCAGGCTCGCGTCCTGCAGCACCGAATCGGCGCTGGCCGCGGTCTCCGGGCACACCACCACGCCCATGCTGGCGGTCAGGTGCACCGGACGGTCGCCCACGGTGTATGGCTTGCACAGCACCTCGGTCAGGCGCTGGGCCACGATGCGGGCGTCGTCGGCGATGCGCAGGCCTTCCAGCACCACCACGAACTCGTCGCCGCCCAGCCGCGCTGCGGTTTGCACCGGGCCGGTGGCACGGGCCACCGCATCGCCCAGCCGCACCGTGCCGTTGATGCGCGCGGCCACCATGCGCAGCAGCTCGTCGCCGGCGGCGGTGCCCAGCGTGAGGTTGATGCGCTCGAAGCGGTCGCAGTTGATGAACAGCACCGCGAACTGGCGCTGCGCATCCGCGGCGGCCGCGGCCAGCGCACCCTGGATGCGTTCCAGCGCCACCATGCGGTTGGGCATGGCGGTCAGGCTGTCGATGCGGGTCACGTCGCGCAGCTGCTTGGCCAGCCGCTGCTGCTCCTGCAGCACCATGTAGGACACGTCGCTCAGGCTGGCCATCAGCGTGCCGGCGTCCAGCCGCAGCAGGCGCAGCGCCAGCGTCTGCGGCGCGCCCTGCTGCACCGCAGGCAGCGTCAGTCGCAGCGATTCGCAGATGACGCCGCCGGGCGGCACCTCCGGCGCGCCGCCGCCGGACCAGCCGCGCAGCTGCGGCGCCACCGCATGCAGCACGTCGAACAGGTTGCTCAGGTTGCCGTCAGGCACCAGCGGCATCAGCAGCTGCGCGGCCATCGGGTTGATCATCGTGATCTCGCCGTCCAGCGAGGTCTGCACCAGGCCGATGGGCACCTGGTACAGGAACTGGATGAGCGCCTCGTAGGCGGTGGGTGCTGCTTCGGACATGCCAGCGTGCGGGGCCGCGTCAGGCCTGTTGCGCGGCCGCGGCGCGGTGCTGGGCCAGCCCGGCATGCCAGCGCACCACGCGGTTGCGGCCGCTGTGTTTGGCGGCGTACATCGCCGCGTCGGCGCGCTTGACCAGCGCGTCCACGTCGTCCACGCCCGCATCCATCGTGGCCACCCCGGCGCTCACCGTGTAGCGGATGTCCACGCCTTCCACCTCCACCGTGCGCGCCGCGATGTCGCGGCACACGCGGCGCGCCAGGCCCTCGGCGGCCTCCACGCCGGCGCCGGGCAGCAGCACCACGAATTCCTCGCCGCCCAGCCGGGCCACCACGTCGATCTCCCGGAACGAGGCCGCCAGGCCGGCGGCCAGGTGGCGCAGCACCGCGTCGCCGGCGGCATGGCCGTGGGCATCGTTGATGCGCTTGAAGTGGTCGGCGTCGATCAGCACCAGCGACATGGCCCGCGGCGCACGCTTGCAGCGCTGCAGCTCGGCCTCGGCGGCATCGAAGAAGGCGCGGCGGTTGGCCACGCCGGTGAGGTGGTCGGTCAGCACCGAGCGGCGCAGCGCCTCGCTGGCCTCGCGCTGGTCGGACACGTCGCGGATGATGAGGCTGTAGGCGCGCTCGGCGCTGTCGGCCTCCTCCGGCGGGTGCAGCGGCGCCACCAGGCAGCTGCCCCAGAAACGGCTGCCGTCGGCCCGCAGGCGCCAGCCTTCGTCCAGGCTCCAGCCGGTGCGCTCGGCATCGTCGATGCGGTCCTGCAGCCGCTGGGGCGGCATGGTGTCCGCCGGATAGAAGAGCGAGTAGGGCTGGCCCACCGCCGACTCGCCATGGCCGGTCACGCGCTGAACGCTGGGGTTCCAGCAGCGCACCCGGCCCTGCGCGTCGAGCGACATCAGCGCATAGTCGGTCAGGCCGGTCACCAGGGTGTGGATCCAGGCCTCGTTCTGCCGCAGCTCGCGGTCGCGGCGCACCTGCTGGGTCACGTCTGCCAGCACGGCCATCAGCCGCTCGGCATCCAGCTTCAGCAGCGTGAGCGAGAGCACCGCCGCCGCCTGGCGGCCGCCGTCGCGCGGCCGCACCTGCAGCTGCATCGCATCGCAGATCACGCCATGCGGCTGCTCGAAGCCACGGGCGCGGTGCGCCAGATCGGGGGCCAGCTCGCCGAGCGCGGTGAACAGGTTGCACAGCTCGCCGTCGGGCGACAGCGGCATCAGCAGCTGTGCGCACAGCGGATTGACCATGAGGATCTCGCCGTCGAGCCGCGCCTGCACCAGCCCGATGGGGGCCATGTACAGGAACTGCGTCAACGCCTCGAACTCCTCCTCCAGCCCGGGGGCGGGTGCGGCTGCGGCGGCGGACATGTCAGCCGCGTTGCACCAGCACGTAGCGCATGGCGTGCGCGGGCGCGGCCAGCAGGCGCAGCTTGACCTTCACCGGGCGCATGCGCAGGGTGAGCACGTAGTCGATGCTGGCGTCCAGCGTGGTGGCCTCGGCGGCGGCATCCTCGAAGCGCTGGGCCACCATGAAGTTGTTCATGCAGGGCGCCACCACGGTGAACAGCGCGCTGCCCAGCACGCGCTGGGGCGACAGGCCGGCGGCCTTGGATTCGAAGGCGTTGTAGCGCCGGACGACGCCTTCGCCGTCGAAGCCGATGACGCCGAAGTCCAGGCCGTCGATCTCGTCCTGGCTGGACTGCTCCAGCAGGGCATGCAGGGCCGTCTGGTCGAACGGGACGGCGAGGGCGGTGGTGTTCATGGGTACTGCTTTCGGAACGGCATTCACTGCGTTGCGGTGGACTTCGGCGCAGGCCGCCGCAACTTGAGCGGGCCGCCCGCCGGGCATGGGGCTTGCCGGACGGCGGCTCCGGCCCCCGTGCCGCTTGCACCGCATGCACATGGCAACCAAGAAGACCGCAGCCAAGAATGCGCCCTGGGACAAGGGCAATCCGAAGGCCAGGGATGGCCGGCCCACCCAGCACCTGACACCCGAGCAGAAGGCCGCCGCCAAGCGCAGCGCCAAGAAGGCCGGGCGACCCTATCCCAACCTGGTGGACAACATGCACGCCGCGGCCGACGGCAAGGCACCGGCCAAGAAGGCCGCCGCGAAGAAGGCCGCAGCCAAGAAGACGGCCGCCAAGAAGGCCCCGGCCAAGAAGGCAGTCGCCAGGAAGGCACCGGCCAAGAAGGCACCGGCGAAGAAGGCCACGGCCAGCAAGACCGCCGCCAAGAAGGCCCCTGCCAAGAAGACGGCCGCCAGGAAGGCACCGGCGAAGAAGGCCGCGGCCAAGAAGGCTGCGTCCAAGAAGCCCCCCGCCGGCCGGGCGCTCACGCGAGATCCCGCGGGCGGCCTCACTGCCGCCGGCCGGGCCGAGTTCGCGCGCACCCAGGGTGCGCACCTGCGACCCGGCGTGACCAAGCCGGAGAGCGAGATGTCGCCCGAGGACATGAAGCGCAAGGGCAGCTGGGCCGTGCGCTTCTACGGCCGCGACCCGCTGCCGCCACTGCTGGACAAGCAGGGCCGGCCCACGCGGCTGGCGCTGTCCGCCCATGCCTGGGGCGAGAACGTGCCGTCCACCGAGGCACAGGCGCGCCGCATCGCCGACAAGGGCCGCCGGCTGCTGGCGCGTTACAAGCGGCTGCAAGGCGGCTGAGCGATGGGCGCGCCGCTTGCCGCACCTGGCGTGGCGCCGGCGCTGGGCCGGCAAGCCCCTGAAGGAGACAGACATGAGCCGCAAGAACCTCTTCGCCGCCGCGCTGCTGCTGTGCGCCACCGGCCTGGCCAGCGCGCAGACGCCAGCCACCCCTGCCACGCCGGCCAAGCCCGCCGCCTCCGGCGCGATGGGCGACAAGGCCGCCAAGCCGCCGGTGGCCGACGAGGCCGCCAAGTCCGGCGTGGCCACCAAGAAGCCGGCCAAGGCCGGTGCGCAGTCGGGTCCGGCCTCCGGCCCCGCCGGCGGCACCGGCAGCAAGTGAGGCCCCGGGCCTGAAGCCTCAGGCCACGGCCAGCGTGCCGCGGAACACGTAGCCCACCCGGGACTGCGACTGCAGCGGCACCACCATCGGCGTGGCCCGCTCGATGCGGCGGCGCAGCCGATAGATGGTGGCGTGCAGCAGGTTGTCGGGATGGTCGGGCGAGTCGCGGCCCAGGCGCTGGCGCAGCGTCTCGCGGGTCACCGCCTCGCCGCCGGCTTCCAGGAAGCACTCCATCACCGCCAGGTCGGTGGCGCTGAGCGACACCTTGGCGCCATCGGGCGCGATCAACTCGCTGCCGCGGCGGTCCAGGCGCCAACTCTGCACCTGCTCGCGTGCGGCCACGGCGCGGCGCTGCACCGCGCGCACCGCCAGCGCCACCTGGTCGAAGCCCACCGGCTTGGCCAGGTACATGTCGGCCCCGGCGGTGATCACCGCCTCGAACACGTCCGGCGCCAGGCGCCCGGACACCACCAGCACACCCGCCGGCGTGCGCCGGCGCAGGATGCGGATGAGCTCGACGCCATCGACGCCGGGCAGGGATAGATCGAGCACGTAGAAGTCGAAGCGGAAGCCATCGGGGTCGGCCAGCAGGTCGCTGCTGTCGCCATACACCTTCACATCGATGCCCCGGCTGCGCATGTCCAGCGCCAGGAACTCCGAGAACTCCACATCGTCGTCAACCAGCGCCAGTGTTTGCGGGAGCATTGCGCGTCCTGGTCTAGAGGATGAAAACAGCGCAGAGGGTAACGCACCGCACCGGCTTCATGCACCCGACTCCTGCGCCACCACCAGGCGCATCGTCAGGCCGCGGCCGTCGCCGCCATGGTCGACCAGCGCCACATGGCCGCCGTGCAGTTCCATCACGCGGCGCACGATGTACAGGCCCAGGCCCAGCCCGGCCGGGCCGGCGGGATGCTCGCCGCGGCTGCCGCGCTCGAACAGCCGCTGCGCCAGCGCGGGCGGCACGCCGGGGCCCTGGTCGATGACGTCGATCAGCAGCGCCAGCGGCTCGTCCGAGTCGGACAGCCGCACCGTCACCGAGGCGCCGGCCGGGCTGTACTTCAGCGCGTTGGACAGCAGGTTGCGCAGTGCCAGCCGCATCAGGCTCATGTCCATCGACGCGGTGCGCGTGGTGGTCACGCGGTCCACCACGATGCGCGGGCGCTCGGCCGGCGGCATGTCGCCGATGCACACCGCCACCAGCGTGTCGATGTCGGTGTCCGAGCGCTCGATGGGCCCGGCGCGCGCCAGCAGCGACGCCACCGCCAGCGTGTTGTCGATGCTGGCCAGCACATGGCCCAGCACCGTCTGCGCGCGGGCCAGGCGCTGCGTGGCGACGGTGTCGCCGGCGGCGGCCAGCGCGGTGGCCGCGCCTTGCAGCGCGGCCGAGGCATTGTTCAGCGGCTGGCGCACCTCGTGGGCCATCACGTCCAGCATGCCGCTGCGCTCGCGCAGCAGCGCATCCAGCTCGGCCGCACGGCGTTCCAGCTCCGCACGCAGCGCCTGTTCGCGGGCCAGCTCGGTGCGGCGCTGCTCGCTCTCGGTGATGTCCTGCAGCGCGCCCACCAGCCGCACGGTGCTGCCGCCTTCGGTCTCGGCCTCGCCCACCGCGCGCACCCAGGCCTTGCGGCCATCGGCGGTGGTCAGGCCCAGCTGCAGGTCCCAGGGCGTGCCTTCCTTCAGCGCGTTGTCGATGGCGGCCACGATGTGCGGGCGGTGCGCCGCATCGACGAAGTCCATCGCCTGCTGCAGCGTGGGCGTGCTGCCCGGCGGCACGCCGTGGATGCGGCAGGTCTCGTCGGTCCAGGTGAGCTGGCCGCTGCGCAGGTCCAGCTCCCAGCCACCCACGCGGGCCACGCGGCCGGTGCGGTCCAGCAGCGCGCGGCTGGCACGCAGCGCCCGTTCCGCCTGGCTGCGGGCGGTGACGTCGCGGGCCGCGCAGTACAGCAGGTCCTGGCCGTCGATGTGCACGCCCACGCCCACCACCTCGGCGTCGATCAGGCTGCCATCGCGCTTGCGGTGCTGCGTCACGACCTTGAAGCGCTCGCCGACGCGGAAGTGCCGCATCGTGCGCATCACGGCGCCCTGGCTGAAGCGCACATCCCAGGCGCTGACGTGCATGCCCTGCATCGCCTCGCGCGGATGGCCCAGCATCTGCGCGAAGGAGTCGCTCAGCTCCACCACGCAGCCCTGGCGGTCCAGCACATGGATGCCGTCGCTGGCGGTGAGCATGAGCGCCCGCTGGCGGTGGGCCTCGCGCTGGGCGCGGCCGGCGCTTTCGGCCGCCCGCCGCCAGGCGCGCCACACGAAGAGCGAGGCGGTGCCCAGCGTCAGCACCACCAGCGAGGCCAGCAGCCCCACCAGGGCCACCTCGCGCTGCCAGCCGAGCAGGAAGTCGTCGGTGGCCACGCCCACGATCACCATCAGCGGATAGGGCGTCACCCGCCGGTAGGCATTGATGCGCTCGATGCGGTCCAGCGCGGTGGCGGCCACGTAGCTGCCGCCTTCGGGCGCGGCCTGCAGCGCCTCCAGCAGCTCCGGCGACACGTTGCGCGAGCCGATGGCCGCGGGTGGCTGCGGCGAGCCGGTGCGCCGCGCCACCAGCGCCAGGCGGGCGGTGCGCAGCGTGACGGCATCGCGCGGGCCCAGCGCCACCGTGCCGAGGATGCGTTCGAAGTGGCGCATGTCCAGCCGCGCATGCACCATGCCGTCGAAGCGGCCGTCGCCGCTGCGCAGCCGGCGCGCCACCACCACCGTCCAGCGGCCGTCGGGGCCCTGCTGCTCCGGCTCCGACACCACCACCTCGTCGCCGGTGGCATCGCGCACCTGCACGAAGTAGGGCCGCTCGGCCAGGCTGGCGGGCTCGGGCGCTTGCGGCCCGGGGCGCTGGCGCAGCAGGCCGTCGGCACCGGCCACCTGCAGGCTGTCCAGCTCGGGCACCAGGCGCTGCTGCTCCTCCAGCAGGCGGGCCATGGCCTCGTCGTCCAGCGGGCCCTGCGTGGTGGCCCGCGCATGGGCCAGCACGAAGGAGCGCAGCGCGGTGTCGACGCGGTCCAGGTCGGCGGCCAGCGCATGCTGCATGCCGCCGGCCAGGTTCTGCACCGCGTCCACCGCGCGGCTTTGGTAGGCATTGCGGCTGCTGCGCAGCGCCACCAGCGACAGCGTGGATACCAGCACGCTGGTCATCGCGATCACCAGCACCAGCCAGCGCCAGGCTGCGCGCCGCGGGGGCGGAGACCCGCTGGCCGTAACGGGGCCGCGGTCGGCAGGGGAAGGCAGGGCGGCGGACATCGGCCCGGATTGTGGCCCGCCGGGCCGCAGGCCGCCGGCAGAATGATGGACGACATCATCCAGTAAACTGGAAGCATGAGCGACATCGACATCCATGCCCTGATCGCCCGCCGCGTGCATGCGCTGCGCAGCGCCCGCGGCTACTCGCTGGAGGCGCTGGCCGAGCGCAGCGGCGTGAGCCGCTCCAACATCTCGCTGATCGAGCGGGGCCAGAGCAGCCCCACCGCCGCCGTGCTGGACAAGCTGGCCACCGGCCTGGGCGTCACGCTGGCCTCGCTGTTCGAGCCGGATGCGGCCACCGCGGCGGCCGAGCCGCCTTCCCCGCTGGCCCGCGTGGCCGAGCAGCCGCTGTGGACCGATCCGGCCTCCGGCTACCTGCGGCGCCAGGTGTCGCCCGCGCTGCCCTCGCCGCTGCAGCTGGTGGATGTGGTGTTCCCGGCCGGCCAGCGCGTGGCCTACGAGACCGCAGAGCGCGAGCAGGAGGTGCACCAGCAGGTCTGGATGATCGACGGCCAGATGCAGCTGACGGTGGGCGGCGTGGCCTGGCGGCTGGACAGCGGCGACTGCCTGGCCATGCGGCTGAACCAGCCCATCGTCTACCACAACCCCACGCGCCGGCCGGCGCGCTACCTGGTGGCGCTGGCCACCCTGCCTTTCCACGTTCCCAGGAGAAGTTGATGGATGAACAGGTGACGGTGCGCCGCGTGCAGCCGGCGGACATCGCGGCCTGCGGCGCGGCGCTGGCCGCGCAGCTGGCCGAGGTGCTGATGGACTGCGTGGCCGGTGGCGCCTCGGTGAGCTTCATATCGCCGCTGCCGACCGAACGGGCCCTGGCCTTCTGGCACGGTGTGCTGGAAGGCGCGGCCAGCGGCCGGCGCGCGCTGCTGGTGGCCGAGCGCGCCGGTCGCATCGTGGGCACGGTGCAGCTGGTGCTGGACCTGCCCGACAACCAGCCGCACCGCGCCGATGTGGCGAAGATGCTGGTGCACCGCGGCGCGCGCCGCCAGGGCGTCGCGCAGCGCCTGATGGAAGCGCTGGAGCAGCAGGCGCTGGCCGAGGGCCGCGACGTGCTGGTGCTGGACACGGTGACCGGCGGCGATGCGGAGCGGCTGTACCGGCGCGCCGGCTGGCAGGCCGTGGGCAGCGTGCCGCGTTATGCGCTGATGCCCGACGGCACGCCCTGCGGCACCACCTTCTACTTCAAGCACCTGGCCGCGGCGCGCGGCTGAAGGCCGGCCCGCGCCGACGCGGCCCGGCCAGCCCGGGCGGCGGCACGAACTGCTGCTGGTCCGGCCCCATGCCGGTGGCCACGCCCAGCCGCGCGGCCAGGTGGGCGGCGTCGTAGGGCGCATGCACCTTCACGTCGTTGTCGAAGTAGCAGAACACGTCGCGCCGGGCGCGCCGCGCGGCGGCCCGGGGCGATGCGGTGCGTGCATCCGCCACCTGGGTGCCGTGCCGCCAGGCGTCGATGCGGCGGGCCCAGTCGTCCAGCGCGGCATCGCCGTAGCCGCTGGCATACAGCTCCTGGTCGCCGTGCAGCCGCACATAGACGAAGTCGGCCGTCAGGTCTTCCATCAGGGGCCAGCGGCCGGCGGTGTCGGCCACCACCAGCGCGATGCGGTGCTTGCGCAGCAGCGCCACGAACTCGGCGCAGGCGAAGCTCTCATGCCGGATCTCCACCGCATGGCGCAGCTGCCGGCGCACCGGTGCCTGCAGCAGGCTGCGGCCCTCCAGCCGCTCGTCGTGCTCCTGCGCCAGCAGCGCGGCCTCGTCTGTGCTGCGCGGCAGCAGCTCGAAGAAGGCCTCGAAGCGCTCGGGCTTGAAGATCATCTGCGGCGGAAACTGCCACAGCAACGGCCCCAGCTTGCGACCCAGCGCCAGCACGCCCGAGGCGAAGAAGTTCGCCAGCGGCACCCGCACCTCCTTCAGCCGGCGCATGTGCGTGATGTAGCGCGGACCCTTGACCGAGAACACGAAGTCCTCCGGTGTCTCGTCATGCCATTCCTGGTACGACTCGGGATGCTGCAGCGAGTAGAACGAGCCGTTCAGCTCGATGGTGGGCAGCATGCGCGAGGCGAAGGCCAGCTCCTGCCGCTGCGGCAGCTTGGGCGGATAGAACAGGCCGCGCCAGGGCTCGTAGCGCCAGCCGGAGATGCCGATGAGTGCCTGGCCCGCGGGGGCGGTGGAGGTGGCCATGGTGACCGGTCGGCAATCGGGGTGCCGGCGCGTGCGCCAAAGAAAAAGCGGGCCAGTGGCCCGCTCCGCTGAAGGCGATACCTGCGCGCTCCTAGTGCTGGCGGCGGCGTGCCAACACGCCCACGGCGGCCAGGCCCGCCAGCGCCATGGCCCAGGTGCCGGGCTCGGGCACCGCGGCCACGGCCGACAGCTCACCCACGTAGGCCGTGCCGGCCACGGCGGAGGTGCCGGCCAGGAACAGGTGGTACGTGGTGCCGGCCGACAGCGCGGCATTGCTCAGCGTCCACTGCTCCGAGCCGGTGGCATCGGTGGAGGTCTGCACGAAGTTGTACAGGGTGGTGCTGCCGTTGGTGACGTAGATCGACGAGAAGTCGATGTCCCGGCTGCCGTTGAGGCTGGTGGTGAAGCTGCCGCTGAAGCCGGATTGCGCGAACGGCACCTCGAAGGTGTATTCGTCGACGAAGCTGCCGGCGGCGGGCTTGCTGAACAGCCAGGCCGTGTTGTCGGCGTCGAAGGCCAGTGCGGTGGGGGCCGCCAGGGCGGCGGCGCCGCTGAAGGCCAACAGGGCCGCGATCAAGGTTTTTTTCATGAGGTTCCTCGAGATGGATGGGACATGCCGACAAGCCGGAACGGCGCCTGGCGGCACGCGGCGGATTCTGGGCAGTGGCCGCCGCAACAGCGCCCCCCCGACGAGGGGAGGGCACTGCCATGTGACCCATCTCACGAGGCAACCTGGGCGTGGCGGCGAATATTTGCCGTCAAGTCGGCATGCCCGCCACAGCCCCTCAGCCTGCGCGGCGGCGGCTCAGCCAGCCGATGGCGCCCAGGCCGGCCAGGGCCAGGGCCCAGGTACCGGGTTCCGGCACCGACGACACCACCGACAGCTCGCCGGTGTAGAGCGTGCCGCGCAGCGCGGAGCTGCCTTCCAGGAACAGGTGGTAGCCCACGCCCGAGGTCAGGGTGGCGTTGTTCAGCGTCCATTGCTCCGAGCCGGTGGCGTCGGTGGAGGTCTGCACGAAGTCGAACAGCTTGGCCGCGCCGTCGGTGATGTAGATGCGGCTGAAGTCGATGTCCTTGTTGCCCAGCAGGCTGGTGGTGAAGCTGCCGCTGAAGCCGGTGTGGGCGTAGGGCACTTCGAACACGTACTCGTCGACGAAGCTGCCGGCGGCAGGCTTGTTCCACAGCACGGCGGCGCCGTCGGAATCGAAGGCCAGCGAGATGGGCGCGGCGGTGGCGGCGAAGGTGGCGCCCAGGGCGAGGGCGGCGGCGATCAGGGTCTTCTTCATGGCGGCGTGACTTCCGTGGCGTGCCGCACGACCCGGACATCGGGGTTGGCGGCGAAGGCGCGATGGTGGGACCGCCTCCCTCTTCGGTGGGCCACCGGAAGAGGGGGTGGCCCCCGCCGCACGGCGCCGCGGTGTGACACCGGTCACGCCCGCGGCGCTTGCCTACGGAAAGTTGCGCACCGCGATTGGTGTGGCCGCAACAAAGGCCGGGTCGCTGCTCACCAGCACCGGCGTGGCTTCGCTGGCGCGCTCGGCGGTGTTGCCCGCGAAGGTGAACCACTCGCAGAACACCTGGGCCAGCGCGCGGCGGCCGCGCGGCCGAATGCGGAAGAAGTTGTTGCTGAACTGCGTGGCCGCCGCGCTCACCGAATGGCCCAGCCCGTCGCCGTGCGAGCCGAACCAGTTGCCTTCGATCACTGCATGGCTGAAGGCCTGCCGCTGCGCGCGCGGGTCGGCGCCGTAGTCGGGCACCAGGCACCACAGCCGTTCGATGGCGTTGCCACGGCACTGCAGCCGGCCACCCGTGCCGCCCGGTGCCAGGCTCTGCTTCTGGAACTGGGTGTCGGGATCGACGCCGGTGCGCTCGGACGTGGCACCGCTGCCGGGCAGCGCCAGCCCGCCCAGCATCACCACGTCGCCCAGGATCTGGTTGTCGCCCAGCGTCACGTCGGTCTGCGTCGAGTGGACCGCCAGCGCAATGTCGGCGCGGATGCGCAGCAGCACGGGCAGCAGGCCCGCGTGCAGCGCCTCGGCCAGCGCGGCACGCGGTGGGGTGTCCTGCTGCTGCAGCAGCTCCTCGAGCGGCGGGCCGCCGCGGCCCAGCCGGGGCGTCGGCAGCACCCCCACGCGGGCCGAAGACCGCAGGCCGGCCAGCGCGGACGGCGCGTCTGCCGGCGCAGCGGTGGAAGGCGCGGCGGCGGAGGGCGCGGCGGTGGAGGGCGTTTCCGCCGGCTGCCGCCGGCGGCGCTCGGCCGGGCTGCGCGGGGGCGGCCGGTCCGCGTCGGCTTCGGCGGCCTTCAGCACCTGCTGCAGCCCGGATGCGGCCTGGCGGCGTTCTTCCACCTTCAAGGCCTGCAGCCGGTCCAGCAGCCGCTCCAGCTCCCGCGGGGCGTCGTCCGGCCCGTCCGGCTTGGCGGCCGCGGCCAGCCAGCCCTGCATCTGGCGGCCCAGCGCGGCATCGCCCAGCAGTGCCGGATCGGCCAGCAGCTCGATGGCCGGCGAACGCTGCAGCCACCAGGCCTGCAAGGTGCTGCCGCTGCAGGCGAGCCGCGCCAGCGGCGCCTCGTCGGTGCCGGCCAGCAGCAGCGGCAGCGGCTGCGGCGCCTGCCCGCCGGTGCGGTTGACCTCGCAACCGCTGGCGCTGGCCTGGCCACCGGCCAACTGCAGCTGGCCCGCGCCCAGCACCTGCACGCCGACGTCCTTCAGCACCAGCTGGTCGGCGGCCAGCAGCAGCACCACGTCGTCCAGCACCCAGCGGCTGCGCGACGGGCCGGCGCCGTGCAGTCGCAGGCTGCGCTTGCCTTTCAGGCCCAGCGGCTTGCGGAAGCGATGTTCACCCGGCAGCAGGCACAGCGCCAGGTCGGTCTCGGCCTCGTCGGCCGCGAAGCGTTCCAGCCGGTCGGGCAGCTCGCCGGGGCCGATGACTTCCTCGCAGCGCAGCCGGCACAGCAGGTCCAGCGCCTGCTGCACCGTGGTGGCGCCCAGCGCCTGCAGCGGGCTGCACTGCGAGGGCTCGTACGCCACCTCGGCCGCCACCGACAGCCCCGCGTTGAAGCGCACCGGCAGCTGCACCGGCTGGCTGGCCGCATCCAGCAGCCGCGCTTCCACCACCTGGGGCCCGGCCATGCCCGAGAGTGCCCAGCGGCACGAGGCCACGCCGTCCGCGCCGGTGGGCACCGTGACCGTGGGGCCGGTGCTGTCGAGCTGGCCGCCACCGGCGATGACGCTGAAGCGCACCCGCGCGTCGGCCACCGGCGTGGGCCCGCGGGCCACGCCCACCCGCAGCGGCTGCGGCAGCAGGGCCAGGCCGCCGGGCGAAGGCATCACCTCCTGCCCGTCGCCGCTGAGGTAGAAGAAGCTGGCCAGCGCGCACAGCGCATCCAGCGCTTCCTGCACGTTTTTCGCGCCGCTGAGGTGGTCGCAGCCGCCGGGCTCGTAGGCCACCGCGCGGGCGCGGCTGAGGCTGGCGCTGAAGGTCACCGGCAAATGCATGGGCTGGCCGCCGGCATCCAGCAGCGTGGCTGCCACCTGCTGGCTCTGCACCGGTGCGGCGGCGGCCCAGCCCAGCTCCCAGGGCAGGGTGGCGACGCCGGCGGCATCGGTGAGCACCGTCAGGCTGGCGGCGGCGCCATTGAGCCGGCCGCCGCCCGACAGCACCGAAAAGCGCACCGGCGCGCCCGCCACCGGCGTGCTGCCGTTGGCCGCGCCCACCTTCAGCGGCTGCAGCAGCGGCACGAAGGCAGCGGCCTGCGCCGGGTCGGCCGGTGCGGCCTCCTGGCCGTCGCCGCTGAGGTAGTAGAAGCTGGTCAGCCGCGTGAGCGGTGGAAAGAGGCGCCGGCAATCGTCGATGCGCGTCCAGGCGGCGCCGTCGAAGTGCATCACCGCCAGCCGCGCATGGCGGTGCTCGATGCCCTGCGGCGGGCGCTCCTGAGGCACGCCGCCGGGGCGCGGCCAGTCGATGTCGGCGGTGGCGACGCGGGCCGGGATCAGCCAGTGGTCGCCGGTGCGGTAGCTGCCGGCGGTCAGGCGCATCTGCACGCCGTCCTCCAGGTCCAGCCACTGGTCGTTGGTGGGCAGCAGCATGCCGTTGCCGTCCCAGCGGCGCACACGCGGCCGGCTGCCGAAGGCCGCCAGCGTGGTGGGCTCGCCATTGGCGGTGGGCAGGTCCAGCGTGAGGCGCAGGCCGTCCACCGCGGCCAGGCGCACCAGGGTGCCGGGCTCGGCGCGCAGCTCGCGTGCATCGTCGATCAGCTCCACCCACTGGCCGGGCGCAAAGGCCAGCATGCGGTCGCGGCCCTCGCTGGCCACCGTGATGTCCGGGCCGGCCTGGGCCACCCAGGCACTGGCCACCGCGCCGTTGTCGCGCGACCACTTGAAGGTGGCGGTGCCCCGGTTGCCGCTGCGGTGCACCTCCACCCGGTAGAGCTGGTTCTCCAGCCGGCGGTAGCCGGCATCGGCCGGCACCACGCAGGGCGAATCGGCGCTGGTGCCGGGCTCGGCGCGCGCGGCCAGCCGGCCGGTGGGCGGTGCGATGGCGGCGATCCAGGCGGCCGGCGTGCTGCTGCAGTCCATCGCCGCGCCGCTGTCGGCCACGCGCAGCAGCCGCAGCTGCCACACCGTGCGCAGCCGGGTGGTGGTGTCGGGCCCGCCCAGGGCCACTTCGCGCAGGGCCGGCGCCTCCAGCGCGGTGATGTGGCGCTGCCAGACGTCCAGCCAGGCGATGTAGATGCCGGCACTGGCGGGCAGCGGCGCGCCGGGCAGGTCGGGCTGGTCGGCGTAACGCACGATGCGTTCGTTCTCAACCAGCCAGCCGCCCACGTAGCCGCGGCCGGCGGTGATGAGGAAATCGCCTGCCGTGGCCAGGGCCGGCGGCGAGGCATTGCCGGGCCGGCCCGCCTCGGCCGCGGTGAGCGCGGCGGCCGCGGCCACCGGCCGGAAGCCGTCGTGGTCCATCGGCATGCCGGCCATGCCCACGGTGTCGATGCACTCGGTCTCGGTGCGGTAGGCCTGCAGGTCGGCCTGCTCGTTCCAGTCGGCATCCAGCTGCACACGGCCCTGCTGCATGCGCACGCTGCTGTAGTGCTGGCGACGGTCGAAGGTCAAGCGGGTGAAGTCGCCCTTCATGGCATCAAGTCCTGGTTGTCAGCTGGCATGGGTGAGGCCGGCTTCCATGCCGAAGCGCAGGTACTGCCCGACCTGCCCCAGGGCATTGGCCGCGCGGTGCGCCTGCAGCAGGAAGTGCCAGGCCCCCATCTCGTTGCCGTCGTCGGCGCCGGTGGTGATCTCGGCCGCGCACTGCGCCGAGAGCTGCGCATGGGCGGCGTCGCCCCAGCGCAGCGTGGTGAAGGTGGGCCGCAGCCGGGCCTCGATGGCGGCCGGGTCGGCGGTGGGGTCGATGGCCACCGCGGCCTCGATGGCCAGCGCCGGCTGGCAGCGGTAGGGCCGCGGCACACTGGAATCGCGGCTGACGAAGCTATAGCGCACGCAGCCCTCCTGCAGCCGGGCGGTGTGCACGGTGGCGGAGAACAGGGTGTTCTCGGCGCACAGCCGGTCCAGCATGCAGCGGCCGACGATGGTGCAGGCGCTGGCCTCCAGCGGCGCGGCGTCGACGCGGACGGCCTCGGGCTCGGCCTGCACGATGCTGTCGGCCAACCCCACGCCATCGGCCGCGGCCGTCACCTCGATGCGGCCGAGCAGGCAGCGCTGGGCCTGCAGCCGCAGGTGGCGGTTGTCGCCGCCGGCCATCAGCGCGGTGCCGGCAGCGGGCATCACCGTGCAATGCGACAGCTGCAGCCGCGCCAGGTTGCCGTCGGCGACCGTGATGCTGCCTTCGATCAGCAGGCCGTCCAGCCACAGCTCGCCGGCCGCGGGCTCGTCGGCCGCGGCGGTGCCGGTGACGGTGAAGTGGCCGCGCAGCGCCGCCCGCCGCAGGCCGCCGTCGATGCGGCCGGGCCGGCGCTCCAGCTGCCCCGGCAGGCCACCGGCCACCGGCAGCGCCGGCCAGTCGGCCGCGGCGATGGTGAGCCGGCTGCCGGCGGGCAGGCGCGGTGCGTGCGCGGCACTCCAGTCCTCTTCCCAAAGGGCGTTGTCCATCAGCGTGATCAGGCCCACGGTGCCGGCGGGCTGCAGGTTCCAGGCGTCGATGGCCTCGGCCAGCGTGGCCACCAGCTCGCCGCCGATGGCCGCCTGCTGGCGCGACACGCCCAGCTGCCAGCCGACCGGCCGGGCCAGCGCCTCGTCCAGCGTGCGGCGGCGGTCGTAGGGGCCGCCGCCCAGGTCGCCGGGAAAGCCGAAGTTCCAGTCCACCTGCACCGCGGCGCCGGCCCGCGCAGGCGCCAGCACCAGCCGGCCCAGCTGCGGATCGAAGGCCGCGGCGATGGGCCAGGCCACCGGCGTGACGGCGCCGCCCGGCCCGCTGAGCGCTACGTCCACGCTGTCGGGCGGCGCCTGCCAGCTGCCCAGGTGGCACACGCAGAGCTGGTCGGGCGGCACGGCCACGCCGTCCAGCCGCAGCACCAGGGGCGGCTGGCCGGTGGCCTCGTCGAACCAGGCCGGCTGCAGCGGCCGGCCGTTGACCAGCGCCAGCCGGCGCGCCTGCAGCTCGGCATGCAGCGCCAGGCGCGACAAGGGCATCGGCAGATCGGCCTCGGTGGTGGCGTGCTCCACCGCGGCCTCGGTGCGCGGCGGGTTGAACATCGGCAGGTCGCGGCCGGCGGCGTCCAGCCAGTAGCTGCCGGGCTGCGGGCCGGGCCGCGGCTCGGCGCGCAGCAGGCGGTAGCTGCGCAGCCGCCAGGCGAACAGCGCGACGTTGGGCAGGTTCCAGCGCCCGCGCTGCAGCGCGATGCGGCGCACGTCCACGCCGTGCGGCGCCGGGTCGAAGGCGCCGCCCAGGCCTTCCAGCCGCAGCGCGCTGCGCACGTCCAGCGTGCCCGGCGCCTGCAGCCGCACATGGTTCAGGTGCTGCGTGGTGGCCAGCTGCAGGAAGGCTTCGGCGGCCTTGGTCGGCCAGCCGGCGCTGTCGAGCACCAGCTGCTCCAGCACCGGCACCGTGCCCTTGCGGCGGCGGTAGGCCAGCACGTTGGCCACCAGCGCGCGGCGGCTGTAGGGCAGCTCGCTGCCCAGCTCGCGCAGGCCGCGCACGCCCACCAGCTCGCCGATGTAGGGCACCACCCATTCGGCGCAGGTCTCGATGAAGTGGTCGTCATGCAGCTGCTCGATGTCTTCCTGCACCAGCGCGCCCTGCGCGGCCATCACCTCCAGCAGCGCCCGCAGCGCGCCGCCGCCACGCTCGTCGCGCAGGCGGTGGATGGCGGGCAGCAGCTGCCACAGGCTGTCGGTGTCCAGGGCCATCACGGCATCTCCGTCAGTTGCAAGGCTGCCTCGTCGATCAGCAGCAGCTGCGCCGGCAGCACCGCCGCGCCGGCGGCATTCCAGCGGGCGGGCAGGGCATCCAGGCGCGGCGCGGCCAGCGGATCGCGGCCGTCCAGCCGGCGCAGGGCCACGCCCACCACGCCGGGCACCGCATGCAGCAGCGCGACCAGCTCGGCCACATGGGTTCCCTGCGCGAAGGGCCGCTGCGCGAAGCCGAAGGCCGCCAACAGCGCGGCCCGGCAGGCGGCCAGCACGGTGGCGGCCAGGTGCTCGGGCGCCACCTGCACCGCCGCCTCCAGCGAGAAGCGGCGCAGCTCGTAGCCGCCCACGGCGATCTGCTGGGCGGCCGGCCGCGCGGCATCGATGGCGCTGCGCAGCGCCTGCGCAGTGGGACCGGCCGCATCCAGCGGCGTGCCGTCGGCGGCGGCCAGGCTGAGGTGGATCATGCGGCGCTGCCCGTTCCACAGTACCGCGGCGCGGGCCTTGCCGATGCCGGCATAGGTGCGGGCGAAGTCCTCCGCGTCCTGCACCGAGACCACGCGGTCCAGCGTCAACACCGTCAGCGGTGCGTTGGCACGGGCGCCGTCCAGCGTCTCGGGGTCCTGCGCGCCGGTGGCGGGCAGCGGATTGACGGCGGCCTTCAGGCCCAGGGGTCGGCTCATCAGCAGCGTGAGCTGGCCGGCGCGCACCTGGCCGGCCAGGCCGGTGCCCACGCGGTAGCCGGCGGTGACGTTGTCGCGCCCGGTGGGCAGGCGGGCGCCGTGCACGCCATCGCCGAACTGCACCACCGCCGTGCCGTCGTCGGCATGGCGCAGGCTGTACACCCGCGCGTCGGGCGGCTGGCCGTACAGCGTGGGCACCGGCTGCCACAGCAGGCCGTCCACCCGCACCGCCACCGTGCTGCGGGCGCCGCCGGGCGCGGTGGGGTCGCTCACATACGTGACCGGCTTCTGCTGCAGCGCAAAGGCCTGCATCGGCACCGCGTGCTGCCCGCTGCCCAGCGGCTCCGCGCCACCTGCACCCAGCGCCACGCTGCCCGGCACTACCACGGTGGCGCCATGGGTGGCGGGGACCACATTGGCCTGCACGACGAAGCCGCCGCGCTGGTACACACCCGCCATCGGCGCGTGCAGCACCAGCACGGTGGCGCCGTCGGGCGTGGTCTCGGTGCGCAGCAGCTCGGCGGCTTCGGCGGCCAGGGCCAGCGGGTCCGGCGGGCTGAAGCCTTCGGGCGGCGGATCTTCCAGCGGCAGCAGTTCGTCGGCGGCCACGTCCAGGCTGCCGGCAAAACCGTCGGCCTCATCCACAAGCGGCCAGCGGGCGCGGCCGTCGGGCAGCGGCTGCGGTGGGCCCGCCACGGCCAGCACCTGGCCCTCGACCAGCGTGCGGCGGGCGCCCGAGGCGGCCACCAGCACCAGCGGGCGCAGCGTCTGCAGGGTGCGGGTGCTGCCCGAGCGGCTGCGCCATTGCCGCGGCGCCACCTGCAGCTGGCGCAGCGGCCGGCCGCGCAGCAGCAGCTGGCGGCCGGGCATCAGGCCGTCCACCGGGCCTTGCAGCTCGATGCGGTCGCCCCACACCGCATCAGGCACCGGCGCCTCGGCGAGCGCCAGCGGCTGGCTGGCGGCATGCACTACGGTCTCGCGCAGGCCGAACCAGCCCAGGTGCTCGCGCGTGTCGACGAAGACCTGCGTGGTCTTGGCGGTGAGGGTGAAGTCGGTGCGGGCGCCGCTGCGCACGCGCACCACGCGGTACAGCTCCTCGTAGCTGGCCTTCTCGAGCCGCAGCCAGCTGCCTTCGAGGATGTCGGTGTAGGGCGCGTCGAGGTCGATGCGCTGCTCGGCCGTGGTGGTGATCTCGAAGCCCGGCCATTCGGTGGCAGCTTCAGGCACGCCGAAGCCGGCGCGTGTGGTCTCGGGCATGCCGCGCAGGTCGGGCGCGTTGTGGCCGAACAGCGCGGCGCGGCGGCGGAACACGAAGACCTCGGGCTGCGCCTCGGGATTCATTTCCGGCGCCGAATGGCCCAGCGCATCGGCCCACTGCACCTCGGTCACGCCCGCGGCGGCATGTTCGGTCACGGCCTGCAGGCGCCGCGCGTCCCAGCTTTCGCTGCCCGCGAAAGCCAGCCGCCGCGGGCCGACGAACAGCAGCACGTCGCCCGGCTGCAGGTGCAGCCTGGTGCCGGCCAGCCAGGCGCGGGTGCTGCGCCGGCTGAAGACCTGCGGCCGGCGGGTGCGGGCGGGCATGGCATTGAAGGCGATGCGGCCTTCCAGCGCCTCCACGGTCTCGAAGGTCTGCGGCAGCTCGCCGGGGCCGGGTGTGCTCTGCACCTTCAGGCCGGGTGCCAGCAGCACCGGCTCCTGCAGGCCGGGCGCGGCTTCCAGCGTGCAGGCCAGCAGCGTGCCGGCGGCCACGCCGGGCTGCAGCTCGTAGCCGATGGCGCGGGCCAGCTCCAGCACCGAGCGGCGCTCGTGCGCGGTGCCGAGGTAGGCCTCGTCGTTGATGCGCTCCTGGTAGAAGGTGATCACGTCCAGCGCGGCGGCCCAGGCGTCGATCAGCGCCACGGTGGCATCGGCATCGTCGCGCGCGGCCAGGGCGGCCAGTGCGGGTGTCTGGGCCAGCTGCTCCAGCATCGCCTGCTTGAAGCGGCCCTGGGTGCCGATGCGGCGCGAGAGCGCCTTCAGGCCCGGGCGGTTGTTGATGGGCCGGGGTGTGGGCTCGATGCGGATGCCGCACGGCGCGTCGTCATCGGTAAAGCAGCTCATGTCGGCCCCTCGCCCGGCGGGTACGCCGGTCGATCCCCCGGGGGGATGGCGGGCCGGCTTGGGGCGGCCCGGCGCTCGGCCCGCAGGCCCGGCGGCCCCTCGCCCGGCGGGTACGCCGGTCGATCCCCCGGGGGGATGGCGGGCCGGCTTGGGGCGGCCCGGCGCTCGGCCCGCGCTGGTTGGAGTGGCTGTCGGTTCATGTCGCGGCCCTCATGCCGGGAACTCGAAGTCGATGCGGCCGTTCTCGGGTCGGTTGGCATCGCTGTCGCAGCGCAGGATCTCGCTGGCGGCCACGCGCAGCAGGCCGGCCTGCAGCTCGCCCGCGGGCTGGCGGCCCCAGCGCTGCAGCCGCAGCACGGCCACCGAGCGCACGCCCTGCACCGCCATCGCCGCGGCCTGCAGCGCGCTCAGCCACAGCACCGCGCCGAAGCTGAAGGCATCGGGGTGGAAGAAGCCCGGCCGGCCGTCGGGCTGCAGGCCGGCGCTGAACACCTCGCGCAGCCGGCGGTGCACGTCGGCCGCGAAGTAGCCCGGCTGCAGGCACACCTGCAGCTCGATGCGCAGCGGCACGTAGCGCGGGTCGCGCAGCGCCACGTCGCCACCCATGGTGCGCAGGCCGTCGAGCAGCGCGGCCAGTGCATCGCGAAAGACCGGATCGGCATTCACCGGCCCGCCGCCGCGGCGGTCGACGGTGACGACGGCGGTGGTCCAGCTGCCGGTCCAGCGGAAGTCGCAGCGGGCGCGCTGCACCTCGGGGTGGCGCATCGCGGCGGCGGCGTAGTCGGCCTCGGTGACGGCACGCTGCTGCACCCGGAACGCCTGCGGCGCATAACGCCGGATGGCCTCGGCCGAATCGGGCTCGGCGGCGCCGGTGGCGGGCAGTGGGTTGCGCACGTCCAGCACCTCGTCCAGCGGCGTGACCAGCTGGCGCAGCACGTCGGCACCCACCTGGCCGGCCATGCCGTTGCCGGTGCGCAGCCGCACGCCGAAGCGGGTGCCGGCGGCCGGCCGGCGGCCCTGCACGGCGTCGCCGAAACGCAGGCGGGCCGTGCGGTCGTGCGCCATCTCCACCACGAACTCGGGCGCCAGCCGGTCGCTGGCCAGCAGGTCGGGGCGGGGCTGCCAGAGGATGTCGCCATCGTCCAGCCACACCGCGGGGCGGGCGGCGCGCGGGTCTTGCCGGCCGGCGGTGCTGGCCGGCGCGGCGCGGGCGGCGGCATCGTCATAGGGCTGCGCGAAGCTCAGGTCGCGGCGGCGCAGGCGCGGCCGGTAGCGGCCTTCTACAGGCACCGTGGGCGGCTGCAGCGCATCGGGCTCCACCCGCGTCTGGCCCAGGTCGGCCAGCAGCAGGTTGCCGCGGGCCACGGCGGTGCGGCGCAGCGCGGTGCTGCCGCCGGCCACCGGCACCATGGCTTCGAGCGGCAGCGCGAAGGGCAGTGCATCGGCCGCATGCCAGCGCACCTGCACCAGCGGCAGGCCGTCGAGCGGGTCGGCATGGCCGGTGTCGACCGACAGCAGCCGCACCACCCAGCGGCGGGCCGGGTCGCGCTCGGCATCGCCGTTGACGGCGTCCAGCGTCTGCTCCAGCAGCAGCGCATCACCCGGCTGCAGGCCCAGCGGCTGCGGCGCCTGCAGCATGGCGGCGGTGCAGCCGCGCGGCAGGCAGGTGAGGGCATGGCTCCATGTGTGCAGCGTGATCTCGTTCTGCGCCGCATGCAGCGCCTGCGCATGCAGGGTCTCGAACACGGTGGCGCCTTGCTGCACGGCCTCGGCCATGCCATCGGCATCCAGCCGGCGCGGCACGGCGCCGGTGAGCACCGGGGTGTGCGCCGGCAGCGGCGCCACGCCGTCCAGCGTGCTGCCGGGCTGCACCGCCACGTGCAGCCAGGTGCGGGCGTTGTTGCCCTGGTGGATGCGGTAGTCCAGCAGCCGCGCATGCCGCTGCAGCGAGGCGCGGTGCCGGGCGGTGCCCAGGTAGGCCTCGGTGGCCACCGCGTCCTGCTGGTAGCTGAGCTGGTCGGCGGCGGTGGCCAGCAGCTCCACCAGCATCACCTGCTGGTCGACCGGGCTGCGCTCGGTCCAGCCGGGCGTGGTGGCGGCCAGGCGGTCGAGCATCAGGCCGCGCAGGCCGGCATAGTCGCGCGCCAGGTAGTCGATGGGCGCGTCGGCCGGCGCGGGCTCGGCGGGGCCGCCATCGGCCTTGCAGTCGAAGGGGTTGGGGCAGCCGACCTTGAAGCTGAAGTCGATGCCCGCCAGCGCGGGGTCGAAGCCGGCGGGTGGCGCCTCGCTGCTGGCCGAGGCCACCAGCCGCAGCCGGTAGGTGCTGAAGTCGCCGGCCGTGGCCACGGTGACCGTCAGGCGCGTACCCGCTGCCGACACCGCCAGCACGGCCGGCGACAGCACCCGCACGCCGCCGTCGATGCGCAGCTGCTCGGCGGTGAGCGGCGGGCCGACGGGCAGGCCACCCGGCTGGCCGGGCAGCGGCGCCACGAACTCCACCGCCAGCGTGCGCTGGTCGGCCGACACCACCTCCAGCCAGGCGATGCCGTTCAAGCCGCCATGCGCGGCCACGGCCTTGATCCGCTCGTCGCGGCCTTGCAGCACCACTTCCGTCATGGGAGCGCCCTCTCGAACGCCTCGACGCGGCTTTCGCCGGTCAGCAGCAGCCGGTAGCGCACCTCCACCCGCAGCGTGGCTTCGTCGGCCACGGCGGTCACGTCGTCCACCGTCAGCCGGTCGCCCAGCCACTGCTGCAGCGCCGCCTGGGTGCTGGCGCGCAGCGTGGAGGCGAGTGCATCGCTGGCCGGCGCGAAGACCATCTGCAGCAGGCCGCTGCCCAGCGTGGGCCGCATCACCCGCTCGCCGGGCGCGGTGAACAGCAGCTGCTCGATCAGGTCGCGCACATGGCGGGCGTCGTCAGCGGCGGCGGTGCGGCCGCGGGCGTCGAACTGCAGCGGATAGGCGATGTTCATGTGGCGATCACCCGGGCCTGGTTGACGGTGATGGTGGGCGCGCCCTGCGGTATCTGCTCGGCCGACAGGCACAGGCCGGTGCTGGTCTGCAGCAGCGCGGGCTGGCCGCCCACCAGCACCCGCGTGGCCGGCACCAGCCAGCGCACCGTCATGCAGGGCTGCGGCTTGGTGCCCGGGCCCACCGGGATCTGGAAAGGGCAGCCGGCGATGGTGCTCATGTCGCTGAGCACGGCCACCGGCTGGCCGCTGACCAGCACCCGTGCATTGGCCGACACGGTGCTGACCTGCCCGCCGTGCATGCAGATGCCGGTGGCGCCGACGTGGTACAGGGGGCCGGGCATGGCGGGCGGCCCTCAGGTGACGGCGAGCGCGCCGCCGTTGACGGTGACGGTGGGCCCCGTCATCACGATGGTGGCGCCCTGGCCGTTGCTGATGGTGATGCCGGTGGCGTTGATGCTGATCATCGCGCCGGTGGCCGTCTTCAGCAGGATGCCGCCGGTGGGGCCGGGCACGTCGCTGAGCATCAACGTCTGCTGGCCCTGCGTCTGCAGCAGCACGCTGGGCGAGGCCGGCAGGCCGGTGAGCGCCAGCGCCGGCACCTCCGACGCATTGCCGTACCAGCAGCCCGTCCAGATCGGGAAGTCGGGGTCGCCCTGCTCGAACTCCACCCACACGCCGGCACCGATCTGCGGCAGCGCCCAGAAGCCCATCTGCCGGCCGGTGAAGGGCAGGCAGGGCAGGGCCCAGTTCAGGCTGTTGAGGCCCAGCACGTCGGGCACCTGCACCTGCAGCCGGCCCTGCTGCATCGGGTCGATGTTGTTGATCACCATGCCGCGGAACTTGCCGAGGTAGCGGCGGGTTTCGCCCTCGCTCATGGATGCCTCCTCATACCGGCAGCGCCTGCGTGAACGACTGCAGCGCATTGCGCGTGAGCCGGAAGTTCTGGGTGTAGTCGCCCGGCTTGATGCTGTGGGTCACGCTCTTGACGAAGTACAGGCCGTCATGCGTGAGGCCGGCACCGCGCACGCCCACCAGCTTGCGGGCGCGCAGCACGCGGCCGTAGCGTGTGACGCGCAGGCTGCCCGAGCCGCTGATCACGTCGGCCTTCTGCGATGCCCGCGCCAGCCCGCGCATCGCGGCGGTGACGGCATCGAGCCGGGCGGTGGAATCGTCCTCGCCTTCGGGCGAGGCCATGTCCAGCTTGGTGTACGACAGCGGCACCGGCATGCGCGGGCCCAGCGGCGGGTTCAGCGGGCCGATGTCGGGCACCGGGATGGGGATGGGCACGCGGCTGTCGGGCTGCTGGATGAAGAACACGAACAGCGTCTTCTGGATGCCGTCGAAGCCCAGCGTCAGCGCATCGACGTTGCTGTGCTGGTCCATGTTGACGGTGAGCGCGGGCTGCACCTCGCCCACCTTGATCTCCGGCCCCCAGTACGCCAGCGACATGCCCACCTCGGGCCCCGGCGTGACGTGGAAGGTGTAGCCCACCTCCGAGGCCAGGCGCTTGATGTAGGCCAGGTCGGTGCCGCGCTGGCCGTTGATGCGCTCCAGCGGGTTGGGCACCGCCACCAGCACGCTGGGCACCACCAGCGGCACGATGCCGTACATCGCGTACTTGGCGATCATCAGCGCCACCCGGCCTTCCACCGTGAGTGCCGGCCACGGAAAGCCGCTGAAATCGATCAGGTCCATCATCTGGCTGACGTCCAGCCCGGTGACGGTGAGCTGGGTCTTGCCCGGCTCGTTGGAGGCGGTGAGTTCATGGCGCGTGATCACGCCGTCGATCAGGATCTCCCGCTCGCCGTTCAGCGTCACCGCCACGATCACCCGGCGCGGCGCATCGAAGAAGCCCGCCGGCAGCAGCTCGCGCATCAGTGCCCCGCTGCCGGCGGCGGTGAACACCAGCTGGAAGCCGCTCTGGCTGCCAGTGGCCTCGGTCACCTGCACCGACACCAGCGCCTCGATCAGCGCCCGCGGCGCGGGTTCGGCGATCACCGCGCCCATGTAGAGCTGCAGCTGCAGGCCCTCAACCACGGTTGCCTCCCGGCAGGGCGATGGCGATGCGGCGGCCCACCTCGTCGACCAGCTCCTGCGGATGCATCACGCCGTTGGCATCGGCGATCTGCCAGCCGGCCTCCGGGTCGGCCAGGTAGCGCGCGGCCAGGGTGTCGGGCCGGTCGCCCTGCACCACGAAGTGCAGCGCCAGCGGCTGCGGCAGCTCGCGCGGCAGGAAGCGGCGGCGCAGGTAGGGCACGGGCGTGCCGTCTTCTCGCCAATGGATGGCCTGCGGCAGGCCGGCGTAGCGGCTGGCCATCACAAGCCCTGCAGCCCGAGGGCGCCAAGTGCGGCCGAACCGGCGCGGCCGGCCAGCGCCTCCAGCCGCCGCTGGTGGGCCAGGTAGAGGCTGCCGCCGCGCGAGGCAAAGGGCAGGTCGTTGATGCTGAGCACCCGCAGCCCCAGCGACACCTTGGCCCGCATCGGGTTGAGCGCACTGTCGAAGGCTTCTTCGGTGATGGTGCATTCGGTGATGCGCACCGGCATCACCCGTGCGCCGCCCCACACGAAGAGCGTGAGCGGTGCGGCGGCCGGCAGGATCTCGATGCTGCCGCGGCCGGCCAGTGCGTCGTTGGCCAGCAGTTGGTCCGCGGTGGGGTACAGCATCTGCTCCAGCGCGGCCAGTTGTGCGGCCAGGCCCACTTCCACCGCCAGCGGATGGCTGTCAGGAAACTCCAGCTGGTCGGTGGCGTCGAGTTCGGCTTCCAGCCGCAGGGTTTCCACCGGCGGGCCCTTCAGGCGCAGGGCTTCCAGCCGGTCGCCGCCTTCGCTGCCGCCCTGCAGCTGCAGTGATCGCGTCAGCGTGTCGGGGTTGTACTGCAGCGCGATCACCCGCAGCGCCTGGCCGCTGTTGGCATCCATCAGCACGATGCCGCCCTTGAGGGTGCGGGGCGAGCGGGTCAGGCCGGTCATGGTGCGCGTCTCCGGTTGAAGTTCACTTGAACTGCTCGAACAGCCAGCGCATCACCGCATCGTTGAACACCGGCACGATGGTGGGCTCGGTGCCCATGCGGCGGTCCATCAGCTCCTGCTCGGTGAGTGCTTCCAGCGACAGCTGCGTGCGCACGGCCGATTCAGTGCCCTTCTGCGCCAGCCACTGCGCCAGGTCGGGCGACAGGCCCGAGCGCAGGTAGATGCCGAACCACAGCTCGTAATGCGCACCGAAGCCGCGGGCATCGCGGTCGGTGTAGGGCAGGCCGCGGGCGGCGAAGTCGGGCGCCACGGCGCCGACGTCGAAGCCGCCACCCGACAGCGGCGGCAGCGTGAACGTGGGCAGCACGCCCGGCCCGGGCTGCAGGCCGCGCAGCGAGGGCAGCAGGTCCGGATCCAGCCGCAGGTCGGGCACCGGCGGGGTGGCGGGCGTGCCGGGGCCGGCGGCATCCAGCGTGAGCGTGCCCAGGCCGAAGCTGAAGCCGCGGCCGGCGCGGCGCGAGAGGTCGAACTCGGCGCCTTCCAGTACATCCACGCCCACGCGCCGGTTCTGCGCGCCGGCGCCGAAGCCGCGGGTCTCGCCGTAGGCATAGGCGGTGATGCGCGAATCCGCCGGCAGCACGCTTTCCAGGTAGGCCTTGACGGCCACCGCGCGGTGGGCCGAGAGGTTCATGTTGTAGTCGTGGTCGCCTTCCGCGCTGGCGTAGCCGTGCACGTGCACGCGGGTGGCCTCGGTGCGGCCGGCCACCAGCTCGTCGAGCGCGGTGCGGCCGGCCGGCGTGAGCGTGGCCTCGTCGCGGCCGAACAGCAGGTGGGTGTCTTCCACCGCGGTGCCGCCGGCTTCGCCTGCGTCCATGCGGATGAAGTCGGCGGTGGGTGCGCTGCGGCCCAGGCCGCTGCCGGGCCGGGGGTCGCGCTGCGTGGTGGCCTGCGCGCCGGGTTGCTGCTGCTGCGCGGCATGGGTGGCTTCGTGCGCGATCAGGGCCTGGCCTTCGGGCCGGCCGGGCTGCCACTGGCCGGTGCCGAACACCATCGCGGCGCCGCTGGTGAAAGCGCGCGCGCTCTCGTCGGCGGCGGCCTGTGCGGCGGCGGCGTCGTGGTGCACCCGTACCTGCCGCAGGTCGGCGCCCAGCCGGGCCTGCAGTGCCAGGCGCAGGCCGGTGGGCAGCGGCTCGCCCAGGCCGGGCGCGGGGCGGGCCGGGGCGCCGGCTGCGCTGCTGCGGCCGGGCCGCAGGCTGCGGCCGGCGGCCACCTGGCGGGCCTCGGCTTCCAGCATGCCGTCGTGCAGCGTGCGTTCGCTGCGCAACGGGCGCGGCGGCGTTGTGCTGCTGCCGCCAACGCGGCTCCGAGGCGCCGCAGTTGAACGTGCGGTGGCGGTCATGGTGTCTCCGCCTCCACCGTGATGCCCGTCGCCCGTGCGGCGCCGATGCGGCCTTCCAGCGCGCCGGGCGTGAAGCCGCTGAAGTCCAGCGTGGAGTCGTGGATCTGCTCGATCACCAGCGACTCCACGCCGATGCGCTGGCCGGCCAGGCGCAGCGGCGCGGCCGGGTCGGTGGCGGCGTTGATGCGGTCCACCTCGATGGTCAGCCGCGAAGGCACGTTGCCGCGCACGCGGATGCCATCGATGGCATTGGGCCCGCCCGGCCCGCCCAGCAGCAGCCGGCCGCCGCCGGTGCCGGGCAGGGTGACGGCGGTGGGCAGCATCTGCAGGTCGGCGTGGATGTTCTGCAGCTGCACCCAGTCGGCCGGGTCGGTGGTGCTGGGCGTGGTGCTGGCCTCGCGCTTGCCGATCAGCGTGGACAGCCGGGCCTGGTCATCGTCGGCCAGCCGCAGCTCCTCGTCGCTGAGGTCGGTCCAGCGCTGGGCCTGGGCATTGAACTGCGGCACCAGCGCCGGCCAGGAGGGCACGACGTTGCCCCAGTCGATGTTGAGCACCAGGTGGCGGTCTTCCACGTCGAAATCGACCACCAGGTCGTTCCAGCCAGTCTGGTCTTCCAGCTCGTCGAGGTTGACCACGCCGTGGCGGATGTGCAGCGTCACTTCCTCCAGGTCGTCCCACCATTCGATGGCCACGACCATCGTGATCGTGCCGTCCAGCGCATCAAGGAAGCCGAGGTCGAAGGGTTCGGTGGACATGTCCGGCTCGGCCTCGCCGCTGCCCGCCAGCAGCGCACCCAGGTCGTCGAGCCGGAACCACGCATCGTCGATGGCCACCTCGGGCAGCGTGATCGGCGCGCCCCGGGCCATGTGGAAGCCGGCCGGCAGCCGCGCGCTGGCCAGCTCCACCGTGAGGCCCAGCTCGCTGTTGCGGTACACCAGGCCGGAGACGGACGCCGAGCGCAGCGATGCACTGCCGGTCGCGCTGTCGTAGTGCGCGCCTTCCAGCGCCAGGCCGGGCAGGGTGCCGGCGGGCAGGTGCGGCGGCACGCCGGTCAGCTCGATGTGGTGGGCGGCGGCATCCAGCACCAGTTGCGAAAGGTCGACGTGCTCGATGTCGAGCTCGAGCCCGCCCGCGCTCAGCAGGCCCAGCCGCAGCGATTCCACCCGCGCGTCGGTGCGGGCCGTCAGCAGGTTCTGCACCTCGATGCCCAGCTGCGCCGCGTCGATGCCGCCGATGCCCAGGCCGCCTTCAGTGAGGAACTCGGTCTCGCCATCGGCCTTCACGCGCGGCGTGATGACGAAGCCTTCGCCGCCCGGCTCGCGCGCGCCCACCCGCAGGCCGCTGACCTGCGTGGCCAGCGTCGGCGGGACGGTCAGGGTCACGTTGCGCGCGCTGCCCATCACGTTCAGGTGCTTGATGACGAAGGTCAGGCCGTTGGCATTGAGCTGCGGCACCTGCAGCTCATGGATGACCACGCGGCTCACGCTGGGTGTGCTGCCGGGCGGTGCACGGTGGATGGTGACGCTGGCGGTGCTGCCCATCAGCGTGGCCTGGCCGCCGGCTTCGGGGAGGGCCAGCCGGTAGTTGGCGCTGTCGAAGGCCAGGGCTTCGATGTCGATCCACGGCAGGCTGAGCGCGGGCAGCTCCACCCGGTCGTCGTAGAGGCGGATGGGGCCGGTGGCGGCATCGCTCACGGTCACGTGGCCGCTGATGCCGGCCGCGAAAGTGCCGCTCAATTCGGCCGATACGGCTTCGGCCGACAGGTCGACGCCATCGCGCCGGAAGCCCACCTGCAGGCTGCCGGCGTCCAGCAGCGCGCCCAGGTCCAGGTCGGCCTGCAGCGCCTGCAGCGCCGCATGCACGTTGCGGGCGCCGATGCTGCCGCCCTCGATGCCGGCCAACCCGCCGCCCCTTTGCGACCACTGCAGGTCGCGCACCTCGATGTCGGCGGCTTCCACCGGCGGGCGGGCAAAGGCCTCGGCACCGGCGCGTGCGCCGGGCCAGGGCGCCAGCGTCTGCATCTCCACCGTCAGCGGCGGGTCGACGTAGCGGAAGTGCGCGGCCTCCAGCCGGTCCACATGCAGCCGGGTGATGCGCAGCTGCAGGTCGGCCGGCCGGGCGGTGTCCACCACCGCATCCACGCGGATGCCGTGCAGCGTGCCCGGCGCCTCCATCGTGAAGCTGCGGGCGCCGGCCTGCCAGGTCAGGCGCTGCACCGTCAGCGCCTGCAGCGTCACGCCCTGCAGCCGCCATTCGCTGCCCTGGTGTTCGATGCGGCCGGCCAGCTCGCGCGCGGCGATGCGCACATGGCCGTCGGCGGTGCGCACCTCGCCCTGGTCGAGCGACAGGCTGCCGATGTCGATGCGCTCGCCTTCGCTGCCCAGGAAGGTGACGCTCAGCGCGCTGCCGTTGAGCCGGCCCCGGCCGAACTGCAGCGCATCTTCCACGTAACCGGTGACGGCCAGGTCGGTCAGGGTGCCGATGCCGGCCGCGCCGTGCAGGCTCATCGCGCCTTCGGCCGGCAGGTCCACTTCCAGGCCGCTGGCCCACACGCCGCCGATCACGCCCGACTCGACCTCGGCGATGGCCTGCAGGGTGGGGTGCCAGTAGCCCAGGTGGTCGCCCCGGATGGCATCGATGGACAGGCTGCCCAGCGACACATGGGCCAGCCGGTATTCGGTACCCGCCGGCCCGCCCGGGCCCTCCGGCTCGAACTGCAGGCTGCCGTCCACCTGCACACCTTCGATCACCGAGCTGCCATGCGACCACAGCTGGTGCCCCGCCGCCTGCACGAACAGGTCGGCCAGCGCCAGGCGTTGCAGCGCCACCGCCTGCAGCTGGATGCGGCGGTGGCTCCAGCTCACCCGGCCGCTGGCTTCTCCGGCATCGACCTGCGTGGCGCTGGCGGGGCCGAAGCGTGCATCGCTGACGTGCGCCGACGAGAACAGCCGGTCGGTTCGCTCGGTGGGCACGCCGTCCACCACCGGCATGCCCAGCGTGCTGCGGCCGGTGCCTTCGATGGTGATGCCGGCCTCCAGCGCGCGGTCGAGCGTGAAGCCGGGATCGGTGATGCGGCCCAGGCCCGCCACCCGCACCGACAGGTCATGCACCTCGGCCGAGCGCGCACCCAGGCTGCGCCGCCATTGCGCGAACAGCGCCATCTCGTCGTGCAGCGCGGCCTGCAGCCGCTCGCGTTCGCGGCCTTCGGCGGCGCCCGCCAGCTCGGTTTCGGTCTGCTCGATCAGCGCGACGAAGCCGAGGAAGGTGGCCAGCGTGGCCTCCACCTCGGCGATGTGGGCGCGCTCGCTGGCGCTGCGCCACTCCTCGGGTTTTTCCAGCAGGCCGGCCAGCTCGGCCCGCAGCGTGGCCTCGGTCATGTCGACCTGCAGGCCGTCGATGCGGGCGAGCACGGCTTGCGCATCGATGCGGCCAGCTCGGGGGTCCACCGCCAGGTCGAAGCCTTCCAGCTGCACGCCGGCCACGGTGGCTTCGCTGGCGCTGTCGCGCAGGCCGCTGGCCTGCAGCGTGGCACCCGACAGGCCAAAGCCGGCGAGCCGCTGCTGCAGCGGCTCGGGCGTGGCCTGCGGGTCGGTGGCCGCGGCCGGAGCCAGCAGGCCGCTGTCCAGCGTGACGCCGGCGCGCACGCCGGTGCCGTGCAGTTCGTCCACCGACAGCGTGCCGGCACGCAGCGCGACGCCGCCTTCGATCGGCCGGCCTGCGTCGTCGGTCGGCCGCAGCGCCGCCAGCCGCTCGGCCGCCAGGCCGAGGCGCCGGCCGCCATCGGCCAGCGTCAGCGTGGCGCCTTCGGCATGCAGGTGGTGGGCGGACAGCGCCTCGTGCGCGGTCAGCGCCTGGTGCAGCGCCATCAGCTCGGCCCGCTCGGTCTCGTTCAGGTAGCTGATGCCGATGGCGGCCAGCCGGTGGTAGTTGATGGCATCAAGCAATCGGCGGCCGCTGTCCTCGAAGGCGATGCGGGCGGCGCGGTCCCAGCGGCGGGCGACCCAGCGGGCGCGGGCGTCTTCATGCGCGCGCTCGGCTTCTTCCACCGTGGGCACGCTGCCGGCCACGCGCAGGCCGTGCAGGTCCAGCGTGCCGAGGTCGAGCGACAGCTCGGCGGTGTCGGGCTCGTCGTCCGCACGCCCGCCGCGTAGCACCGGCGGCCGGTAGGCCTCGCCGCGCAGCAGGCGCGGCAGGGTGTCCGACGAGGTGAGCGCACCCAGCAGCGCGGTGGCGCTGCTGCCGCTGCCGTGCACGTTGCGCAGCTCGACGGCGTCCAGGCTCACCGCGCCCTGCAGGCCGCTCAAGTGCAGCCGGCCCAGGTCGAGCACCGTGCCGCCGTGGTCGAAGCGCCGCAGCAGTGCTTCGTCGGCCTGCAGTGCTTCCTGCTCGGCCGCGGGCAGGCGGCCATCGGTGGCCTGGCGGCGGCGGGCCTCGGCCACGCGGGCTTCGGCGGCTTCGATCTGGTCGGCCAGCGCCTGCACCGCGGCGCGCTGGTGCTGCAGCCGGGTGACCTGCCCGGCCAGGGCTTGGCGTTGCTCGTCGGTGGCGTCGGCCGGCAGGGCCTGCAGCGCGGCCTGGGCTGCGGGCAGCCGTTCGTCGATCACCGCGGCGCTGCGGCGCAGCGCGGCCAGGTAGCCGGCGCGGTCACCGGCGATGTCCAGCGACAGGTTGTCCAGGCTCAGCCGCTCGGCATGCACACCGCCGCTGGTGGTCAGCCCTTCGATGGCGAAGCTGCCGATGGTGACCTGCAGCGCGGTGGCCGCAGCCGGCTCCAGCAGGCCGCTCGACATGTCGGTGCTGGCCGGGCCCACCAGCCGCAGCAGGTTGGGCAGCAGGATCACCGACCAGAAGTCGTAGCCCTCGCGCGGCGGCGCCTGCCGCTGGGCGATCGCGTCTTCGCCCAGGCGTGCGTCCAGCATGGTGACGGTGGCCGTGTTGACGGCGACCATGCTGTCCTCGAACACCAGCATCACGTCCTGCAGCACCAGCGAATCCATGTGCAGCGACAGCGATGCCGGCGGCCGGCCCACGTCGGTCGGGTAGGCCATGTGCAGCCGCAGCCCGCCCACGCGGCCCGCGCCGGCCTGGAACAGCAGGCTGCCCACCGGGTAACGGATGGCGGCGATGGCCAGGTCGGTCGCGTTCATCTCCAGCACGCCCTGGGCGGTGTCCCAGGCCACGTGGTCGATGAAGTTCACGCCCTGCTGCGCGGCCTGGGCGGCGCGGCCTTCCTCGCCCAGCGATTCGAAGTCCGCGAAGCGGATGCCCATGAAGCTGCCGCCGAAGATCTGCTGGAAGGCCACCGCATCCAGCCCCTCGCCGCCGATGGAGCGGCTGAGCACCGCCATGTCGCGGCTGGACGCCATGAAACCCGCGGCCTGCACCGCATAGCGGTTGACGTAGTAGAACGGGCCTTCGTCGTACCAGGGCACGCCTTCCAGCAGCTCGGGGTCGTACTGCCGCCGGTGCTCGGGGTGGTAGAGGCGGAAGGGCTCGACGATGCGCTGCACGAAGTCGGGCGCCAGGTAGTCGGCCGGGCGCGCGGTGTGCTGCAGCTCGGATTGCTGGAACACGAATTCATGCTGCCGCGCCGCGATGGCCATGCGCACCAGGCCGGCCAGCCGCCCCATCTGCGCCGGCTGCCACAGCGCGGGGTCGAGCAGCTGCCGCTGGATGGAGGCCAGGTCGCTGCCGCCTGCGCCGCCGCCATAGAAGTTGGCGCGCGACGATTCGCGCTGGCTCACGCTCAGGTTGTCGTTGATGGCGGCACCCAGGTCGGCCAGCAGGCGTTCACGCATCGCGCCCGGCAGCACGCCGATGAGCTGCATCGCCAGCCAGGCTTCTTCGTCGTTCACGATGTCGAGGAACCAGCTTTGCGTGGCCAGCTCCCGCGCGAAGCTGGCGTTGCGCCAGGGGTCGCGGTGGCCCAGCAACCGCAGCAGCACCGCCAGCCGGTGTTCACCCGCCACCCGCTGCGCGCCGCCGCCGCCGTACAGCCGGGCGACCGGAAAGCCCTGCAGCCAGGGCTCGAACAGGTCCTGCGCACGCTCGCCGTCGTTCTGCAGGCGCTGGGCCACGGCGCGCAACTTTTCGGGCTCGCGCATCCAGGGCGCCAGCCGGTCGAGCAGCAGCAGGCGCTCGGTGTCGCTGGGGCCGCGGCGCAGGCTGTCGCGCACTTCGACATACGCCTCGCGCAGGGCTTCGTCGCCGTCGAAGGCCTGCGTGGCGGCCTCGGCTTCGGCGGCGTCGCGCTGCAGGCGCTCGTTGGCGCGGCGGATGGCGGCGGCTTCGTCGAACTGCGCCGGGCCCAGGGCTTCCAGGCGGTCCAGCGCCTCGCGCCGGGCCGGTTCTTCGCGCAGCGCGGCCCAGGTGGCGGGGCTCAGCTGCTCGCGCACGCGCAGCAGCGCGAAGTGCTCGTCCGGGCCCAGGTGGTGGAAGTCCATGCCGCCGAAGATGTCGGCGTCGGCCCGGGCCAGCAGGTCGGCGTCCAGCACGCTGTAGAAGGCCAGCACCTGCGGCCGGTAGCGGGCGCGGTGGCCGTCCGACAGCTCGGCCAGCAGCTTCTCGCGGTCGGCGCGGGTGATGGCCGTGGCTTCGTCGTCGGCCGCAGGCTGCCCGGCCATCAGCGCCCGCACGGTGACGAATTCGAGCGACTGCAGGATGACGAGGATCTGCTCGACCATGCCATCGGTCACCCACAGGAAGCCCAGCCAGCCGCGCAGCAGCCGCTTGATGCGGGCCACATCGCGGGTATGGCGCTGTCGCACCGCGGCATCGAAGCCGGTGTCGGCCGCGGCCCGCGCATCGGGCAGCAGCAGGCGTGGCCGGGGCAGCTGGCGCAGCGCGGCGGCGGCCAGGCCGATGTCGTGGGCTTCCAGCTCGGCAGCGGCACGGCCGGCCATCACGCCGCCGGGCAGCAGCCGCAGGCCGCGGCGCTGCGCCACATGGGCCAGCTCATGCGCCAGCAGGTAGCGGCCCCGCGCGGTGCCGGCATCGAAGTCGCGCGGATGCAGCCACACGCGGCGGCCCTCGGTGAGGGCGGCGGCGCCGGGCAGCGCGGCAAGGCGGCGGGCATCGACCTGCACGGTGACGCCGGCCAGGCCGAGGTCGGCCTGCAGGCGGCGCAGCAGCGTGGGCGGCAAGGGCTCAGCCGCCGGTACGCCACCGCCACGCGCCGGCTGCAGCAGCGGCGTGCGGTGCGGGCTGGCCGGTGACGGCGCACGGCGGGTGCCGACAGCGGCCGCACGGTCGCGGTCACGACCAGCACGGGCCTGAGGCGCCGGCCGGGCGGGCTGCAGCAAGGCACTCATGACGCGTCCCCGCCGGCCAGCGACTGCAGCAGCGCCCGCGCCGCGTCGCGGCCGATGTCCGCCGGCGTGGCGCTGCGGCCGGGGCGGCCGGGCACGGTCAGCCGGCGCTGGTCGCTGGCGCTGCCGTCAACCGGCGCGCCGGCCTGCGCGGCCTCGGCCTGCAGCGTGCGCACGAAGGCCGCGCGCACCTGCGCCGCATCGGCGGCGCTGAAGCCGGTGAGCACCAGCCGCTCGATGTGGATCTGCCGCATCACAGCCAGCCCTCGGTTTCCACGGCATTCAGCGGCCGTTCGAGCTTGGCGTATTCGGTGCGCGTGGCGGCCAGCAGGTGCTGCATGCCCAGCGGTTCGCCGGCATCGGCAGCCAGCACCGCGGCATGCAGCGCGATGCTGCGGATGTGGCCGCCGGCCACGTTCAGCCGGGCCAGGCGGTCGCAATCCACCCGGCCGAGCGGCATGCGCGGCGGCAGGCTGCGGCGCCAGATGCGCGCCCGCTCGGCCGCGGCCGGGAACGGAAACTCCACCACGAAGCGGATGCGCCGCAGGAAGGAGGCATCCAGCGCGCTGCGCAGGTTGGTGGTCAGGATGGCCAGGCCGCGGTAGGCCTCCATGCGCTGCAGCAGGTAGCCCACCTCGATGTTGGCGTAGCGGTCGTGGCTGTCCCGCACCTCGCTGCGCTTGCCGAAGAGGGCATCGGCCTCGTCGAACAGCAGCACCGCGCCGCCCTGCTCGGCGGCGTCGAACACGCTGCGCAGGTTCTTCTCGGTCTCGCCGATGTACTTGCTGACGACGGCCGACAGGTCGATGCGCACGAGGTCCAGCCCCTGTTCATGCGCCAGCACCTCGGCGGCCAGCGTCTTGCCGGTGCCGCTGGGGCCGCTGAAGAGTGCGGTCAGCCCCAGGCCCCGGCTCTGGCGGTCGGCGAAGCCCCATTCCTGGTACACGCGGTGGCGCTGGCGCAGGTGGGCGCCGATCGCCCGCAGCGCAGCGGCCTCGCGCGGGGGCAGCACCAGGTCGTTCCAGTCGACCTGCGGCGTGAGGGTGTGCGCCAGCGCGCCCAGCCGCGGCCGCGCGGCGCCGCGGGCGGCCTGCCACAGCGCCTGGGCCGGCGGCAGGCCCCCTGCGGCCAGTTGCCGGGCCTGCTGGCCGGCCCGCTGCACCTGCGCGGCACCCAGGCGGAACTGCTGGCTGAGCTGGTCGTAGGTGGCATCCAGGCCGGTGGCCGCGGGCCAGGCGGTGGCGGCGCGCTGCCACATCCAGCGCTGCTCGGCGGCGGGCAGCGGCGCCAGCTCGACCTGCAGCCGCTCACGCGCGCCCAGCACCGGCACCGGGCCGTCGGCCAGCAGGAAGAGCGGGCCGCCGAGGTCGTCGGCCAGCGCGGCCAGCATCGCCGCGCGCGGGCCTTCGGCATCGGGGGCCACCACCGCCAGCGCACGCGGCGCCAGCAGGGCCTCGCGGCTCCACAGCCGGGCCAGGCTGCGGCGCTCGGCCACCGGCTCGGGCAGGTCGGCCAGCTGCAGGCGCAGCAGCTGCAGGCCGGCGGCGGCGGCGCTGGCGGCGGCCAGGGCCAGGCCGTCTTCCACATCGTGGCCGCCGATCTGCACGCAGGGTGCGGTGTGCGCATCGGCCAGCAGCGGCGCCAGCCGGCCGGCCTGTGCGCGGCGCGAGGGCGGCAGCCAAACCGGCGCGGCCACGGGGCGCAGGTGGGGCTGCAGCCGTTCGTCCAGTGGGTCCAGCCCCATCAGGTGGTGCAGCAGGCGTTCGTCGATGGCCAGCCGGGCCTGCAGCAGCTCGCCACCTTCGGCCACCTCCACCAGCCGCCAGCGGCGCAGCGGTGCATCGGGCGCCAGCGCGCTCCAGTGCGGCTCGGCCAGCGCGGCCAGCGCCAGCGCGAAGCTGGGCAGCGCGGCGCCACCCGCCCGCTGGCGGCAGGCGGCCTGCAGCGCCGGGTCGATCTCCACCCCGGCGCACAGCAGCAGCACGTGGCGCTCGAAGGGCGAGAGGCCGAGGCGCCCGGCCAGCCGGCGCAGCCGTGGCGGCTCGTGCTGCAGCGTCGCCGGGCCGGTGGCGGCGGGTTCGGCCAGCCGGGCGGCCAGCGCGGCCGCGGCAGCGACAAGGGCGCGGCGGTCGTCGTCGGGCACCGCGGCGTTGCCGGCGCCGTGCTCGCCGGCAGTGCCGGGCGGGGCATCGTCCGGCGCGGTGCGCCGTCCCGGCGGCTCGGGCCGTGCCTGCGGCGGGTCGGGCAGGGTGAGGTCGTCCATGGCGGCGGCGCGGCGCGTTCAGATGTCGACCACCGGGCCGCTGAAGCGGCCGGTGCCGGGGTCGGTGGCCAGCAGGCTGTCGGCGCCGTCCACCTGCGCCCGCAGCAGGTAGCGGCCGGTGGGCACGCGCCGCAGCGGCAGCTCGATCAGCAGCGCATCGGCCTGGCTGGCCGGCAGGCCGTTGCCGGCCGGGGCGCGCAGCCGCAGCGCCGCGCCGCCACCGGCCGGTGCGTCCAACTCGTTCAGCAGCGCCTGCACCTGCTGGTGGCGCGCCACCGGGGTGGTGAACTGCAGCGCCAGCGTGCCGCTGTGCAGCGTGCGGCCGTCGACCAGCTCCACGTCGGTGATGGTGGCGGTGGCCGACACCCGCGGCCGCAGCAGCACCGGCAGCAGGTTGGATTCGGCCGCCGCATGCAGCACCGGCGGGTCGCCCAGCGGCCGGCGGTGGATCACGCGCGCGCCGCTGGGGCCGGGGTACAGGCCGGCGGGCAGCGGCTCGGGCAGCACCAGGGTCAAGGCGTCGTCGGTGGTGGCGGTGACCAGCGCCGTCACGTCGATGCCGGCCAGCTCCACCTGCAGCGCATCGGCGGCCAGCCGCTGGCCCTGCAGCCGCAGCGTGCTGCCGGGCAGCAGCGGCGCGGCCGCATCGCCGTCGGCCTGCGCCTGCAGCAGCAGCGGCACGCTGGCCGGCAGCGCCGCGCCGACGCGCCGGGCCACCGGCAGCGCACCGCGCGGCGTGCTGCGGCTGTCGATGATCACGGTGGTGACCAGGTAGGGCACGGTGGTGCGGTAGCGCGCCTGCATCGCCGACCACAGCCGCGAGACGTCTTCCGCCGAGATGCTGGAAGGCACGATGCGCAGCCGCTCGATCTGCTCGGCGATGCCCGATTGCGCCAGCGCCGCCGGAAAGCCGGTGGGCGGCGCGGCCGGCGACAGCGCCCGCTCGATGGCCGCGCGCGTGGGCACCGGCTCCTCATGGAAGGCCAGCATCGCCTCGCCCAGCAGGATCTCGCTGGCCAGCGGCGTGGCGCCGAACACGGTGACCAGGTAGTGCAGGTCCAGCACCAGCGGCGGCGCCTCGGTGCGCCGGCCGCCGCCGTCGCGCGAGGGCAGTGCCGCATTGGCCCAGCCGGCATTGCGCGTGACCTGGTGCAGGAAGACGTTGACCTGGTTGGGATCGGCCGCGCCGCTCAGGTCGATGCGGTCGGGCGGCAGCGCACTGACGTTGACCTGCCCCAGTGCCGAGGCCACCGGCTCGCCGGCGAAGCGCGCGGCCAGCATGTCGGTGAGCACGGCGGTGACGGCGCCGAGGGCCAGGCTGGTGCTCATGGCGTGTCCATGGGGGTGTCAACGCCGGCCGCGGCCGGCCAGGTAGTCGGCCAGGCCCAGCGGCACCACGGCGGGCGCGGCGACCGGCGCGCCTGCCGGTGGCAGCGGCTGCGGTGGCCGGGTGGCGGGCAGCGCGCGGATCTCCACGCTGCCGATGTGCACCTGCACCGCGGGTGCGGCGGGCGCCGCTGCGGCGGTACCGGGTCCGGCGGCCCTGCCTGGGGCCGGCCGGGGCAGTGCCGCGCCCGGCACTGCACGCGGCGGCGGCCGCACCCAGGGTGCGTCGGACCGCGCGCGCTGCGCCGCAGGCTGCGGTTGCACCCTGCGGCCCGCAGCGGGCTCGGGGGGTGGCAGGTCCGCCGGCGTGGCCGGTGTCTGCTGGGCCGTGGGCAGCATCGGATGCGGCGCCGGGCCCGCCGGTGACCGATCGGCAGGCCCCGGTGCGGCCGCATCCGGTGGATGGTCCGCTTGCCTGGACAAGTCCACGGCAGCCGTGGGTTGCGCCGAGGGCTTGCGCTGCGGCGCCGTTACGCCGTGCCCGGCCTCCCGCGCATCGGTGGCCCAGCTCTGGCGCGGCTGCGGCACGGCATCCGGCGCTTGCGGCGCTGCCTGGCTGCGCCTCCCGGCATCGGCCGAGCTGGCCTGCCCGCGCTGCGCCGGTGCCTGCGGCGCAGGTGCCGGCCGGGCAGCCGCAGGGCGAAAGGGCGGGTCGACCCCCGCTGGCTGGCGGTGCCCCGGGAAGCCTGGCGTCGCGGCCGTCGCCGCGGCTGCTGGCGGTGCGCCGAGGGGCGCCTGGCCCAGGGGCATGCCGGGCCCGGCGGCCTCTCCCGGCGGATCGGCCGGCGGCCCGGCTTCCTCCCGCTCGAAGCGATGGGCTGGCCGCCGGGTGACCACCGGCAGCCGTCCCGCGGCGCGCAGCAGCATGTGGGCCAGGATGTTCGCCATCAGCGTCTCAGGTTCTCAGCTCGCGCCGCCTCACAGGCAACCCAGGTAGAAGCGCCGGCGCGCCGCGGGCAGCGCCAGGATGTCGCGCTCCGACCAGTGGTAGGCCAGGGCCAGCGCATGCACCTCGTGCAGCAGCCGGAGGGCGGCGGCGTCGATGTCGGCCCGCAGGAAGCGGGCAATGTCCAGCGCCTCGTCCCACTGCATGCCGCAGGCCGGGCATTGCAGCGCCACCTGGGGGTCGGCCAGCGGTGCGGCCTCGGCCAGCGCCCGGCCGAAGGCATCCGCCAGCCGGCGCGGGTCGTGGTCCGGCTGCAGGCTGCCGGCCAGGCAGCGCAGCAGCAGTGCCTGCACGCCGGCATCGATGGCTTCGTCGGCCGAGGCGGCCGTGTCGGCCGAGGCCACGCGCAGGGCCTCGCCCACGTCCTGGCTGCTGGGGTGGCGCAGCCGGCAGGGCGGGCCGGGCAGCTCGCCAAAGGGCAGCTCCAGCGTGCGGCCGATGCCGGCCAGGGCGTCGTCATCGGCGTCTACGTCGTCGGCGCCGGCGAGCAGCGCCTGCACGCTCAAGGTGTATTCGATGCGCTCGGCGCAGGCCGGGCAGCTGGAGGTGGCCTCCATGCGGTCGCCGAAGGTGGCGCGCCGCCAGCGCAGCAGCTGCGCATCGCGGCGGTCCACCGGCACCGCGGCCAGCTGGGCCCGGGTGTGGCCGGGATGCAGCGCGCCCAGCAGCTCCAGCGCCAGCTCGTTGGCATCGGCGGCCTGCAGCCGGTCGGCCAGGGCCACCAGGTCGGCATCGGCCATCGGCCGGATTGCAGTCATCGCCGCAGCCCCCTCACACCGGCTCGTCGAAGCTCTCTTCGGTGGGCTCGGTCACGCTGTAGTCGCGCTCCCAGCCTTCGTTCTCCAGCTTCAGCGTCTGAATGGCCACCGCATTGGCATTGGCGTCCAGGTCGGGCAGCGGCTGGTATTCCGAGGGCCAGCAGCGGAACACGTTGTAGGCCAGCACCACCTGGCCGGCCTCGTTGCACACCTCGATGGTGAGGTTCTTGCGGAAGTCCTTCAGCGCGGCCTCCGCGCCCAGGCCGGCGCCGAAGTTCCACACCTTGTTGGCCCAGCGCTCGAACTCCACGTCGTGCGTGACGCCGCGCTCCAGCGTGATGGCCTCGTACTCGGTGCGGCCCGGGCTCTTGCGGCTGGTGCTGGGGTCGCTGCCCTCGCGGTGCTTGACCACCTCGGTGGTGCGCTTGAGGCCGCTGACCTTGCTGATGCCGGCCACGTAGCGGCCGTCCCACTTCACCCTGAACTTGAAGTTCTTGTAGGGGTCGAAGCGCGTGGCATTGACGCTGAACTGTGCCATGGGGTGCTCCTTCCGGTCAGGCCTGGACCTGGCCGGCCAGCTGCTGCAGCTTGATGACCACGAACTCGGCCGGCTTCAGCGGCGCGAAGCCCACCACGATGTTCACGATGCCGCGGTTGATGTCGTCCTGCGTGGTGGTCTCGCGGTCGCACTTCACCAGGTAGGCGTCCGACGGCTTGCTGCCCTGGAAGGCGCCCTGGCGGAACAGGCCCTGCATGAAGGCGCCCAGGTTGAGCCGGATCTGCGACCACAGCGGCTCGTCGTTGGGCTCGAACACCACCCACTGCGTGCCGCGGTACAGGCTCTCCTCGATGAACAGGGCCAGCCGGCGCACCGGCAGGTACTTCCACTGCGAGGCCAGGCTGTCGGCGCCCTGGCGGGTGCGTGCGCCCCATACCAGCCGGCCGGCCGGCGGCATCGAGCGCAGGCAGTTGATGCCCAGCGGGTTGAGCTCGCCGTTCTCGGCATCGGTCAGCGGCACGGCCAGCTCGGGCACGCCCACCAGCGTGGCGTCCTGCCCCGCGGGCGCCTTCCACACGCCGCGCTGGCCATCGGTGCGGGCGATCACGCCGGCCACCACGCCGCAGGGCGCGAAGGTCTCGATCTGGCCGTCGCGCTCGCTGTTGACCATGCGCACCCGCGGGAAGTACAGCGCCGCATTGGCGCTGGTGGTGCCCAGCGCGCCGATGCCGGCCAGCGCCTGGTCCTTGGTCAGCCAGCCGCTGGGCGGATCGACGATGAGCATCGCGCGCCGGCGCTCGCAGTAGGCGGCCGCGGCGCCCCACACGTCGGCCGGCACGTCGGTGTTGGGCGTCATCGGCGGGATGCACAGCAGGTTGAAGATGTCCGCATGGGCCAGCGCGTACAGGCCGGTCTTGTTCAGCTCGCTGCCCAGGTAGTCGGCGGATGTCAGCGCCAGACCGTCGGAGGCGGCGGTGCTCACGCCCGCGCTGGTGCCGGCGCCGAAGGGATCGGCCCCTGCGGCGGGCGCGGCACTGGCCGCCGGCCGCGCGCCGGGAATGCCGCCGAAGGTGCGCACCAGCCGCGACTCATTGCGCAGCACGTTCAGCACGTAGCGCGGGTGGGCGCTGTCGACGCTGAGGTTGCGGTGCGTCTCGGTGTCGCCGGTGCCCATGTCGCGCACCGAGAGGTTGAACACGTCGGGGCCGGCGGTGGCGTGGTCGACGCGGGCGCGCAGCGCATTGCCCCAGGCGCCTTCGTAGGCCGCTTCCAGCCCCAGGCTGTCGACCGCCAGCCGCGCGCGGGTCACCGGCGCCACCGCGGCGGCCGCGGCGCTCACGGCGGCGGGCTTGGCGGCGCTGATGGCATCGGCCACGTCCTGCGGCGCGGCGGCCCCGGCCACGGCCTGCGCACCCGCCGCAGCCACCGCCGTGGCGGCCGCCAGCGCCGCC
>NZ_JZUE01000012.1 GCF_000969605.1 Aquincola tertiaricarbonis
CCGCGGCCGAAGGCGAGACCCTGCCTGCCCCGCTGGCCGCCACGCTGGTGCCGCCGGAAGCCCGGCTGCTGCGCGCCAACGGCGCACCGGCCGCGCCGCTGGCCGCCGCCTGGCGGGCCCAGGTGCTGAGAGGCGACCGCGGCCTGGCCCGCGCGGCCGAACCCGCGCGTGGGCCGCGGCCTGCCGCCGCGCCGCCGGCCTGGGCCACGGCGGAATTTCCGGCGCTGGCACTGCTGCCGCTGGCGGCTTCCCAGTCGATGGCGGCGCAGCATGCCGTGCCGGGGGCACAGGCGCCGGTGCTGCCCGGCCTCACGCCCGACAAGCTCGGCTACCTGCTGCATGCCTGGAACGGCCTGCCGGTGGGCCTGCGCCTGGTGCAGGCCGAGCCGGAAGATGCACAGCCCCCGCCGCAGCAGGCCGAGCTGCCCGCGCTGCGGCTGGCGCTGGCACTGCCCACACTGGGCCGGCTGGTGCTGCAGCTGCAGCTGGCCCACGGCGGCGTGTGGCTGGCGGTGGCGGTGGAAGATGCCGGCGCCCTGCCCTATGTGCAGGCCGCGCTGCCGGCCTTCACCTCAGCGCTCGGCAAGGCCGGCCTGCGGCTGCTGCGCTGGCGGCTGGAACGCGGTGCCGGCCACGGCGCCGCCTTCCACAATGCGCCGCTGCAGCTGCCGCCCACGGCGGTGCTGCTGGCGCCCGCGCTGTTCCGCGCGGCGGCCGAGATCGTGCTCGTGCTGCAGCAGGCGGACCTGCTGGCCGCCGCTGAAAAAACAGAGCCTGCGCAACCGCCGGTGGTGACACCGGTGGATGCGCAGGCGCTTGTGAAGCCGGAACCTCCCGTGGCTTGACCGGCCACCGGCTCCAGCGGGCGCGCACCAGGCGCGCCAGGCGTTGTTCGAGTTGGCCTTGGCCGCGGATCAGCCGATGTTGCGGCGACGGCGCGCCACGAAGGCCACCATGCCCAGGCCACCGGCCAGCAGTGCATAGGTCGAGGGCTCGGGCACCGGGGCCAGCGTCACGTTGTCGAAGGCGACCACGCCGTTGGCATCGGCGAACGAGATGGACTTGCCGACGCCGGCGAACACCGCGCTGGTCTTCTCCCAGTTGCAGAAGCCCGTGTCGCTGCAGCCGGCGGTGGCATTGGCGTTCAGGCTCAGCGAGGCCAGCAGGTCGCCCGTGCCGTTCAGGCCCGAGTAGATGTTGATGCTGTTGTTCAGCATCGCCGACGACGAGTAGTACAGCGACAGGTAGCCGCTGAAGCCGGCGTCGACGTTGACATAGGCGGTTTCGCCGAACACGAAGGCCACGGTGCCGCCGCTGGGGGCATTGCTGAAGTAGGAGCCCAGGGCATCGTTGGTCAGCGACAGCATCGATGACGTGAACGACACGCCGTGGTCGGTGCCGGTGCTGCCGGCGCCGCTGGTGCCGCCGTTGTAGAACTCGTTGACCGAGGTTCCGTAGTCGCCCACGCCTTCGAAGGTCAGGGTGACGGGGTTGGCGGCCAGGGCCGGCGCGGTGGCCGCGACCAGCGCGGCAAGGATGGCAAGACGCTTCATGAACAACTTCTCCTCATGATGATTTGGAACGCTCGAATCCAGTCTAGGGACGGTTCGTGACAGTTTGCTCATCGCCCCTGCCATGTCGCCTGCAGTTCATCCCGCAACTGCCGCGCGGCCTGCGCATCGGTGGCGGCCAATGCATCGGCCATGCGCTGCAAGGGCAGGCGGGCAGGCTCGAAGTCGGGGCTGGTGCGCAGCACCGACAGCAAGGGCTCGCGCACCTGGTCCAGCATCTGCCTCACGTCGGCGGATGGCCGCACGCCTTGCCCGGCCTGCAGGAAGCCGTCGCGTGCGCGCCAGTAGGCGGCCAGGCGCGCCGCGTCGGTGGCGGGCGCCGCGCTGCCCAGCACCTCCTGCGGCTGCGCATCCAGCGCCTGCAGCAGCGCCAGCAGCCGCTGCGCAGGCCGTGAATCGGGCGCATAGGTGATGCGCGGCGCGGCATAGGCCACCACCGGATGGTCGTCGGTGTTCAGCGGCGCGCCGGCCGACCAGGCACCCAGCGCGGCCGGCCCGGCCACGAAGCTGCCCAGCACCGACCAGGCATCCGGCAGGCCGAAGGCGGCGGGCGCGGCCGGCAGCGCCGCCTGCGCCATGCGCGCCTGCACCTGCGCTACGCCGAAGCCGCCGCCACCCTGGCGCGCCAGCAGGCCGACCACCGGCGTGTCCAGGCTGTGGGTGGCCAGCAGCATCCAGCCGCCGGGGTACACCGCATGGAAGCTGCGCACGATGCTGCGCAGCGTGGGCAGGTCCAGCTGGTGCAGCGGCAGCCATTGGCAGAAGAGGCCACCCGGTGCCAGCCGCGCCTGCACCGCCGCGAAGTGCTCCACCGTGTACAGCGCACCGCTGCCGCTGCGCGCGGGATGAAAGTTGTCGGCCACGATCAGGTCGTAGGCGCCGCCATCGGTGCGCACGAAGCGGCGTGCATCGGCGGCCACCGACTGCAGCCGCGGCGGCGTGGCCTGGCCGAACACGCGGCGGCCGAATTCGCCGGCCGCGTCGATGACCTCCGGCAGCAGTTCCACCGCGCGCACCTGCAGCCCCGCATCCTGCGCGGCCGAGCCCGCGGTGACGCCGGTGCCCAGCCCCAGGAACAGCGCCTGCCGCGGCGCGGGATGCAGCAGCAGCGGCAGCAGCGCCTGGCGGGCATCGGCGGCCAGGCTGTCGCTGCTGCCCTCCTGCTGCCGGTTGTTGATGCGCAACCGGGCCACGCCGGCCGCATCCTCCACCACGCTCACCACCGCCATCGGCCCTTCGGCCAGCTGCACGATGCGCCCGCCCTCCGGCACCTGCACGAAGCGCAGCGGCGGCGCCGCCAGCGCCACCAGCAGACCGGCGCACAGCAGCACCCAGCCCCAGGCGGTGGACCAGGCGGCGCGGCCGGCCAGCGCCAGGTAAGCCGCCGCCAGCAGCAGCAGCGTGGCCTTGGCACCCAGCGCCGGCACCGCCAGCACGCCCAGCAGCAGCGGCGCCGCCGCCGCGCCCAGTGTGTTGATGCCCAGGCTGCGGCCGAAACCGATGCCCAGGCGCCCGGCCTCGGTGCCCAGGTGGCTGAACAGCGCGCCCATCACCAGCGTGGGTGGCCCGAAGGCCGCCAGCGCCAGCACCGCCTCGGCCACCAGCGCCGCGGCCATGCTGCCTGCGGTGCCCTGCAGCGCGGCCAGCACCGCGGCATGCAGCCCCGGCGCGCCGTACAGCGCACCGGTGCCCAGTAGGCAGGTGGCGGCCAGCGCGCCCAGCAGACGGCCGCGCAGCAGCGCGTCCTGCGCCGGTCCGCTGCGGCGCCAGCGGCCATAGGCGGCCGCCCCGACGGCGCTGCCCACCAGGTACACCGCAAGCAGCATGGCGAAGGTGTAGACGGTGTTCTCCGTCACCTGGCTGATGACGCGCACCGCCAGCACTTCGTAGCCGATGCCCAGCAGGCCGGTGGCCGCCAGCAGCCACTGCAGCCGGCGCGCCTCTGGCCGGGCGGCGGCTGCGGAGCCTGCGCTGGCCGGGGCGGCAGCGCGTTGATCGAACACCGTCCACGCCAGCGCGGCGCACAGCAGGTTGAGGCCGGCGCACAGCGCCGCACTGCGCATCAGCCCCAGCGCCGGCACGGCCCAGAAGGCCACCGCCAGCACGCCCAGCACCGCGCCGAAGGTATTGCCCGCATACAGCGCCGCGATCCACCCGGCCCGCGCGCCCGGGCCTTCGCGCAGCGGCGCCAGCACCCGTTCCATCGCCGGCAGCGTGGCGCCCATGGCTGCGGTGGCCGGCAGCAGCAGCACGAAGCAGCCGCCGAAGGCCACCGCCCACTGCCAGGCGGCCGAAGGCTGCGGGCCGGCGGCGGCCAGCATCGCGCTGGCGGCCGGCGCCATCAGCAGGGCCAGCAGCAGGCTCCACCCGCCGATCACGGCCTCGCAGCCGGCATACCAGAGCGCCGGCCGGCGGCTGCGCAGGATGCGCCCGCCAAGCGCCAGCGCCCCCAGCGCCAGGCCGCCGAAGAACGCCGCCACCACCGCCAGCACCGCGGCGCTCTCGTGGCCCAGCCACAGCGCGGCCTGCTGCGTCCACACCATCTGCAGGCCGAGCGCGGAGGCGCCCGAGCCCAGCATCAACGCCAGCGCCAGGCGCCAGCGCAGGCCGGTGCTGGCCAGCGCCGGCACCTCGAGGACCGCAGCCTGTCTAGACAAGAGTTTCACCCGGTGAAGCCGATGCGGTAGCCCCACGAATCCAGCCGCGTGGGGATCGCATTGAAGGCTAGGGTGATGCGCCGCTCACCCGGATTGGGCGGCACCGCATGCATGAGGTAGCTGGGGAACAGCACCAGGTCGCCGGGTTGCGGCTGCGGGCTGATCCACTTGTCGGCGCTGAAGGGGCCGGTGCTGCTGCCGGCATGGTCGTTCTTGAAGCTGAAGTCGTGGCCGCCCGGCGATTTCATGAACACCGTGCGCGACTCCGGATGGGTGGGCGTGAGGTACACCACGCCGGAGATGAAGCTGTTGGCATGGTTGTGCATGGCCTGGCGGCCGCCGGTCTCCAGCACGTTGACCCACATCTCCTTGAGCGACCAGCCCAGCGCCTCGCCGAACATCAGCGCGCCGAAACCGGCCAGCCGCGGCGTGATGGCGGCGGCCACCAGCCCCAGCAGCGGGCTGTCGGAGGGGCGCAGCATGGCGGTGTGGGACAGCGCATCGCTGGCGTTGTTGCGCACCGCGGCCTGCGCGCCGAAGTGCTCCACCAGGCCACGCACCAGGGCTGCATCCAGCGCACCGGCCACGCGCATGAAGGGCGTGGGAAAGAGGGGAATCACCTCTTCGGTGGAGCCTGAACCTGCCATCTGCCATCTGCCTTCGGGTGTGGCGGCGGACTGTAGGAGCGCTTCAAGACAGCCGCATGACAGTGCGGCCAGCGCTGTCATGCGGCGGTCATCGGGCCGTCATCAGCGCGGCCTAGCGTGCCGGCAACCAAGGAGTACCCCGATGAACCACCGCTTCCACCGCCGGGTCCTGCTGCAGGCGGGCTGCGCGCTCGGCCTGGCCGGCCTGCTGCCCGCGGCCCGCGCCTGCGAGTACTTCGCGCCCAACCTGCGCATCACGCATCCCAACACCCGCGCCACCGGCCCGGGCGAGACCAGCGCCGTGGTCACCATCAAGTTCGACGAGGTGACCCGTGCCGACCGGCTGGTGGCGGTGCGCACCCCGGTGGCCACCGGCGCCGAGATCGGCGGCACGCAGGCCAACCCGGCGGTGGACTTCGCCATCCCCGAAGGCGAGGAGACCTGGCTGCGCGAGGACCGCACCTTCCTCCGCCTGACGGGCCTGAAGCAGCCGCTGCAGGTCAGCCGCAGCTACCCGCTGACGCTGGTGTTCGAGCACGGCGGCGAAGTGGCCGCCACGCTGAACATCGATTACGCGCGCTTCATGTGAGCGAAGACGCCGCGCCGGCGTCATGCCGCGGTCATCACCGCTGCCTAGCATCGCCCGGCCCTTCAAGGTACCCCGCACAACGCAAGACAGAGGAGAGAAGTTGATGAACCCTGTTTACAGCAAGGCCCCGATCGCCCTCGCGGCCATCGCGGCACTCGGCGCCAGCGCCCTGGTGTCCGCCCCCGGCACCGCGCAGGCCGCCAAGCCCGCCGGCACCTACGTCACCGGCGACTTCCACAACCACACCACCTGCTCCGACGGTTCCACCTCGATGCAGAAGCTGGTGAAGAAGAGCACCGACAAGACCGACACGCCCTGGGGCCTGGACTGGTTCGTCCAGGCCGGCCACGGCGGCAGCGGCAACCGCAACTGCACGCTGGTGGAAGACGCCAGCCTGGCCACGCCGGCCTACCCGGTGACCACCTCGCCCAGCGGCGAGCTGCAAGGCCCCACCACCACCTGGCAGAACAGCAACCCCGCCGTGCAGCCCAAGGGCCGCGTGCAGGGCAATGCGCCCAGCCAGGTGATGTGGCGCTGGCAGTCGATCCAGGAGTTCCAGTACCCGGTGCTGGAGTACCTGGCGGCCTACAAGAACAAGCCGATGTTCATGGGCATCGAATCGGTGGCGCCGGGCCATGAGCACGTCTCGGCCTCCGTCATCACCGGCCAGATGCCGGCCGCGCTGGACACCGCCAAGCTGCCCACCACCAAGGGCTACACCCCGCTGGGCAACGCCACCGCGCTGTCGCAGTGGGAATACTGCTTCGACCGCAACGACACCGACACCAGCCGCGGCAACACCGTGCTGGGCGGCAACGTGGGCAACAACTGGAACTGCGCCGTGCCGGGCAGCCTGAACAGCAGCAGCCCCGACTGGAGCGTGGAAGCGCAGAAGCTGGTGCCCGCCAGCGGCGCAGGCGTGGGCAACCGCGGCCATGCCAAGACCCTGGAAGGCCTGAAGTGGATGGCGGCCAACCACCCCAACGGCAGCTACTACGTGCCGGCCCACCTGGAGCGCGCGGGCCCCTTCAACCCGGACGGCAACAACGGCTTCAACGTCGAGCACCTGCGCAACATGAACAACGTGGCGCCGCGCGTCGCGTTCGGCTTCGAGTCGCAGCCGGGCCACGGCGCCTCCGACAACCGCGGCGAGTACTCGCCCGACCGCAACAGCATCGGCGGCGTTCGCGTCGACTCGGTGGGCGGCACCACCTGGGGCGGCACCGGCGTGTACGCCTCGCAAGTGGGCGGCGTGTGGGACGCCCTGCTGGGCGAAGGCCGCAACTGGTGGTTCTTCGCCAGCTCCGACTGGCACAACCGCGGCAGCTTCGGCCCGGACGACCGTCGCTCGACGCAGGACTTCTACCCCGGCGAATACCAGCGCGACTTCGTGATGGTGCGCAACGGCACCGATCCCAAGCTGCGCCCGCAAGCCATCGTCGACGGCCTGCGCACCGGCAACAGCTTCGCCGCCAGCGGCCAGCTGATCGACCGCCTGGCCTTCGTGGCCTGCGCCTCCTACCCCGGCATCGGTGCCCGCACCAATGCCGCGGTGGAAGCCCTGGCGGTGAACGCCGCCCGCGCCAACACCGACACCGACGTGCCCGGCTGCGCCACCATGGGCGAGAAGCTCGTGGTGCGCCCGGGTGCGGAGATCGTGGTGGCCATCGTGGCGCGCGACCCGGCGGGCAAGAGCTACTCGCCCTACACCTTCAACAACCCGTCGCTGGCCCAGGTGGGCATCAACCAGCCGCTGAACATGCCGGTGCTGGACCACATCGACGTGATCCGCGGCATGGTCGGCGGCTACAAGCAGCCGGGCGCGGCCGACTATGCCGGCCAGTGGCCCAACGACTGGCTGCGCAACCCGGTGATGGCCAATGTGCCGGCCGCGGCGAAGAACACCACGGCCGCGGTGATGAGGACCTTCAACAACGCCACCTGGTCGGCCGTGGCCGGCGATGCGGAGTTCAAGAAGATGAGCTTCCGCGTGCCGGCGGTGCGTGCCTCGCAGTACCTGCGCCTGCGCGGCAGCAACCTGCCGGCCGGCGTGCCGTACGAGACCGATGCCAACGGCAACCCGCTGGCCGACATCCACACCAACGCCAGCAACGAGGCCAACCTGCGCATCGCCTGCACGGTGGCCGGCACCAAGGTGCCGGGCAACGACGTGGTGTACACCGGTGCCGACATCGACGGCTGCCCGGCGCACCTGCCGGTGGTCAACGGCCAGAAGTACGTGGCCTATGACGTGGCGGCCTGGGCCGACCTCTGGTTCTACAGCAACCCGATCTACATCGAGGTGAGCGGCGCCACCGCCGTGGCCGGCGTCAAGTAAGGCCCTGGGGGGCGGCCCATCCGCCCTCCGCCCGATATCAGGCGCCGCGCGGCCACACCGCGCGGCGCGCTTTTTCGCTTGTGAATCCTGCTGTTTCCACCATGACCACCACCCTGCGACCGCCCCCTTCCCCGCGTGCCGAGCCCACCGCGCGGCGCCCGCTGCCGGGCTGGCTGCATGAGCCGCTGCTGCACTTCGTGCTGATCGGCGCCGTGCTGTTCGGCGTCGATCACTACCTCGTCTCGCAGACGGACGACCCGCGCACCATCGTCGTCACCCGTGCAGTGGACGACGAGGCGCGGCAGCTGTTCCAGTCGTCGCGCGGCCGCGCACCGAACGAGGCGGAGATGAAGGCGCTGCGCCAGGCCTGGCTGGACAACGAGGTGCTGTACCGCGAAGGCCTGGCGATGCAGGTGGACCGTGGCGACAAGGCCCTGCGCGAGCGGGTGATCTTCAAGGCGCTGAGCGTGGTGGAAGCCGACGTGAAGCCGCCCGTGTTCGACGAGAACACGCTGCGCACCTGGTTCGAGGCCCACCGCCACAAGTACGACGAGCCGGCCCGCTTCGACTTCCAGGAAGCCGTGCTCACCGACATGAGCGAATCGACCGCCCGGGCGTTCGCCGATGCGCTGAATGCCGGCACGCCCGGCCAGGCCGATGCCGGCCTGCGGGTGTTCAAGGGCCGGCCGCATGCCAACCTGGTGGACACCTACGGCGCCGACTTCGCCAAGGCGCTGGAGACCGCGCCCACCGGCGCCTGGCGCGCGCTGCAAAGCCGCGACGGCTGGCGCGTGATGCAGCTGCAGGCCGTGAGCCCGGCCCAGCCGGCCGACTTCCAGGCGCTGCAGGGCGTGGTGCTGCAGGACTGGACCGACCAGGTGATGGCCGAGCGCCGCACCGCCGCCGTGCGGGCGCTGGCGCAGAAGTACAGCGTGAAGATCGAGGCCGACGCACCATGATCCGCTTGCTGAGAGGCCTGCTGCCGGCGCTGCTGTCGGCGCTGGCGATGCTGGCCCTGCTGGGCCCGCTGGCGGCCACGCCGGCCCGCGCGCACGAGATGTCGATGGCCGAGATGGCGCTGCGTGAGACCACGCAGGGCGAGTTCCTGTGGAACTGGACCGCCCGCGAACGCGGCGCCAACGACGACCTGCGGCCGGTATGGCCCGATGGCTGCCGCGCCGAAGCCAACCTGCTGCGCTGCGGCCCCGGCGGCCTGCAGGGCACGCTGGGCATGGAAGGCGTGGGCGAGCGCTATTCGGCGGCCATGGTCAAGGTGACCTGGCTGGACGGCCAGACCCGCGTCTACACCCTGACCACCGGCCAGCCGACGGTGCAGCTGTACGGCGCCGCCAACGACCCGCGCGGCATGGGCGAGATCGCACGCGCCTACCTGCTGCTCGGCGTGGAGCACATCCTGGCCGGCTTCGACCACCTGATCTTCGTCATCAGCCTGCTGTTCCTGGTGGGCTTCAACCGGCGGCTGGTGACCACCATCACCGCCTTCACGCTGGCGCACAGCCTGACGCTGGCCTCCAGCGCGCTGGGCTGGCTGACGCTGCGCTCGCCGCCGGTGGAAGCCACCATCGCGCTGTCCATCCTGCTGGTGGCCGGCGAGGCGCTGCACAACCGGCAGACGCTGTCGCGCCGCTGGCCGGCGCTGGTGGCCTTCCTGTTCGGGCTGGTGCACGGGCTGGGCTTCGCCGGCGCGCTGCAGCAGATCGGCCTGCCCGAGAACCACCTGCTGGTGGCGCTGCTCACCTTCAACGTGGGCGTGGAGCTGGGCCAGCTGCTGGTGGTGGCGCTGGCCTATGTGGGCTGGCGGCTGCTGCGTGGCGTGCAGGCCTTCCAGCGGGCCCGCACGCCGGCGCTGTACGGCATCGGCGGCGTGGCCGCCTACTGGGCCATCGGCCGCGTGGTCAGCATCCTGGCCTGAAGCCGGTGAACCCCGCACCGAGCCGGCCACGGCGCCCGCGGCCGGCCCTGTGGTGGCTGCTGGTGGCGCTGCTGCTGGCGCTGCCGCTGTATGGCGCCTCGGCCGTGGTGCTCAAGCTGCTGGGGCCGGCGCACCGTCACCTGCAGCCCGCGCCGCCGCAGCTCACGGCGCATGGGCATGGGCATGAGCATGCCCACACGCATGACGGCATCGAGCGCCATCACCACGACATCGGCGACGACAGCATCGTCACGGCCGATGGCCATGCCGCCTCCGCCGATGCGGTGGAGGCGGCCGACGAGGCCGGCGCCGGCAGCGCGACGCTGCCGCTGGCGCTGGGTTTTGCACTGCGCCTGCGGCCACCTGCTGCACGGCGCCGCGCCTGGCCACGGGCCACGCGCAGTGCCTGGCGCAACGGCTGGCGCTGCCGGCTGGAGCGGCCGCCCGCCAGGCACTGAGCCAGGCGGCTCGGCCCGGCCCTGCGCCGACCGGCCCGCCCGCAGCCCTGCCCGTTGAGCCGCCACCGGCCGCCGCCTGCATCCGCGGGCGGCGCGGCGGCGTATCGCCTGCACATCTTGCAAAGACACCCATGACCTACTTCGATTCACGCCGGCATGCACTGGCGCTGGCGGCCGCCGTGGCCTGTAGCGGCCAGGCCGCCCACGCCCAGTCCACCGACACCCTGGCCGCCGCGCCGCAGACCATCGAGATCACCGGCCGCCATTACGACAACGCCGTGGGCAGCAGCGATGCCGCCTCGCAGGGCGTGATCCGCGCCGAGCTGCTGAAGAGCCGCCCCGCGCTGCGCCCCGGCGAGGTGCTGGAGTTCGTGCCCGGGGTCATCGTCACCCAGCACTCGGGCGACGGCAAGGCCAACCAGTACTTCCTGCGCGGCTTCAACCTGGACCACGGCACCGACTTCGCCACCATCGTCAACGGCCTGCCGGTGAACATGCCCAGCCATGGCCACGGCCAGGGCTACAGCGACCTCAACTTCCTGATGCCCGAACTGGTGGAACGGGTGGAGTACCGCAAGGGCCCGTACTTCGCGCGCAATGGCGACTTCTCCTCCGCCGGCTCGGCCGACATCGCCTACCGCCGCAGCCTGGACGCGCCCTTCGCGCAGGTGACGCTGGGCGAGAACGGCTACCGCCGCGGCGTGCTGGGCGGCTCCACCACCGTGGCGTCCGACCTCACGCTGCTGGCCGCCTTCGAGGGCCTGCACAACGACGGCCCCTGGCGCGTGCCCGAGGACATGAAGAAGAGCAACGGCGTGCTCACGCTGTCGGGCGGCAGCGCGGCGCAGGGCTGGAGCACCAGCCTGATGGGCTACAGCGCCCGCTGGACGGCCACCGACCAGATCCCGGAACGGCTGGTCGGCAGCACCGTCGATGGCCGCCGCTTCGGCCGCTTCGATTCGCTGGACGACTCCACCGGCGGCAGCACCGAGCGCTACAGCCTGTCGGGCGAATGGCACCGCGACGGCGCGGCCGGCCGCACGCAGCTCTCGGCCTATGCGATGGCCTACCGGCTGGACCTGAACAGCAACTTCACCTATGCGCTGGAGCGGCCCGACGACGGCGACCAGTTCAAGCAGCGCGACGAGCGCAAGGTGTTCGGCCTGCAGGCCAGCCACAGCCTGCCGCACGACATCGCCGGCCTGGCCGCGCGCACCGAGTTCGGCCTGCAGCTGCGGCACGACCGCATCCGCGTCGGCCTGTTCGACAGCGTGGCCCGCCGCATCACCGCCACCACCCGCGAGGACAAGGTGCGCGAGACGCTGCTGGGCCTGTATGGCCAGACGGCGCTGGAGCTCTCGCCCACGCTGCGCCTGGTGGCCGGCCTGCGGGCCGACCATGTGCGCAACCGCGTGGAGGCGCTGACCCTGCCGGCCAATGGCGGAGAAGCCAGCGACACCCAGGTCTCGCCCAAGCTGTCGCTGATCTGGACCCCGGTGCAGCACACCGAGTTCTTTGCCAATGCCGGGCGCGGCTTCCACAGCAACGACGCCCGCGGCACCACCGCCCGCATCGACCCCAAGAGCGGCGATGCAGTGGACCGCGTGCCGCCGCTGGTGGCCTCCACCGGCTGGGAGCTGGGCGCACGCACCGAGGTGCTGCCGGGGCTGCAGAGCTCGCTGGCGCTGTGGAAGCTGGACTTCGACTCCGAGCTGGTCTACATCGGCGATGCGGGCGCCACCGAGGCCAGCAGCGGCAGCCGGCGCCGCGGCATCGAGTTCAACAACCGCTGGACGCCGGTGCGCTGGTTCCTGCTGGACGCCGACTTCGCCTGGACCCATGCCCGCTTCGACAACGGCGACCGCATTCCCAACGCGGTGGACAAGGTGGCCTCGGTGGCGGCCACGCTGCGCGAGCTGGGGCCGTGGTCGGCGTCGATCCAGTGGCGCTACCTGGGCAGCGGCGCGCTGGTGGAGGACAACAGCCAGCGCTCGAAGTCGTCGCTGACGACCAACCTGCGCCTGGGCTGGCAGCTGCAGCCGCGCACCGAGCTGACGCTGGACGTGTTCAACCTGTTCGACCGCAAGGTGGACGACATCCAGTACTACTACGAGTCGCAGCTGCCCGGCGAGGCCACCGCCACCGCCGGCCGCCATGTGCACCCGGCGGAGCCGCGCAGCGTGCGGTTGACGCTGAACATGCGGTTCTAGCCTGCCCCGTCAGAAACCCGCCGTCAGGCCCAGCGTGAACAGCCTCGCGCGGCCACTGGCCGTGTGCAGCGCGTAGGAGGTGCCCAGCGTCAGCGTCGGCGTGGCCACCCAGCGCAGGCCCAGTCCGGCCCAGGGGCGGCGGTGGTCGTCGCCGTACAGCTCGGCGCCCAGGTCGACGCTGCCGGCCGCCGCCCATTCCACGGCCAGCGCCCAGAGGGTGCTGCGCTGATGGTCTGCCTGGCTGCCGAGATGGCCCAGGTTGGCATGGCCGGTGAGGCCGTCGGCCAGCGCCGCACTGCCGGCCAGGCCGATGGCCAGGCTGTCGCGCCGGAACGCACGATGACCGTCGCGGGACCAGGCCGCGGCACCCACCAGCGTCAGCGAGGCATCGGCGTCGCCATGGCCGAGCAGCCGGGCCTTGAAGCCGAGCAGGCCGCCATCGCTGCGGCCGGCTTGGTCGGTGCCGCGCTCACGGGTGGTCTGCAGCGCCAGCGCGGCCTGCACGCCGTGTCCCGCGCCGCAACTGCCTTGCAGCGAGACGCCCCGCTCGCGGCCGGCGGGCCGCAGGCGTTGGTGCGCGCCATACAGCTCCAGTTCGCAGTCGCCGGCTTCCAGCACGCCGGCGTCTTCGGTGGCCAGCGGCCGGCCGGCCTGCGCCGGCATGGCGGCACAGCAGGCCAGTGCAACGGCGGCGCAGGCGGTGAAGCTGCGCAGGGTCGGGCAAGGCGGCGAGGCGGGGCGCGGGCTGGGCATGGCAGGGTCGACGGGTAGCGCGAAGGTCAACGGTTTACGGCGCCCGTGCCGGCGACTTGAGCCGGCGGGCCAGCGCCTCGATGGCTTCGCACAGCCCCGGCAGCGGATCGGCGGCGGCCAGGCGGGCCGCCACCTCGGCGCGGTGGGCTGCGGCACCCGGCGCCCGCAGCAGGCGCCCGAGCCGCTGCTGCAGGCGCCGCGAAGTTGCATTCGCCGCGGGCAGCGCATCGCCCACGCCCAGGGCCTGCACCCGGCGTGCGTTGTCGAACTGGTCGTGCGCGAACGGCAGCACCAGCTGCGGCACGCCGGACCGCAGCGCTTCGGCGGTGGTGCCGATGCCGCCGTGGTGCACCAGCGCCGCGGCCCAGGGCAGCAGCGCCCTGAACGAGACATAGCCCGGTGCGATCACCGTCGGCGGCAGCGCGGCCGGCAGTTGCTCCGGATGGCCGGTGACGAAGACCGCGCGCCGCCCCAGCGCCTGCACGGCCTGCAGCGCCGCGGCGAAGTAGGCCGCCGCATGCCGGTGGCCGGTGCCGGGCGTGAAGACGACGGGCGCCGTGCCTGCCGCGAGGAACTCCTGGAGGTCGGGCGCCAGCGCCCCGCTGCCCGGCCGGTCGTACAGCAGGAAGCCGCCTTCGGCCAGCGGCCGCGGCCAGTCGGGCTGGGTGGGTCCGAACCACGGCGGGAACAGCAGCAGCGACAGGTCGGGCACCGACTGCAGGTGGGCGACGAAATGCGCCACCGCCGGCAGGCCGAGCAGGCTGCGCTCGCGGTTGATGTCCGGCACGGTGGTCGGGTCCAGCAGCCCGGCGTCGATGCGCCGCCAGGCCCATCGGCGCAGGGCCAGCGGCACCCAGCGCGGCACGGCCAGCGGCCCCAGCATCAGCGGATCGTGCACCGTGCGCAGGTTCACCGGGGCCAGCCAGGTGCCGGCGATGGGCAGGCCCGGTCGCAGCGCCCGGCACAGGTCCGCCGCAGGCAGCGCCAGCGGATGGGCGACCAGCACGTCGGGCTGCTCGGCGGCCGGTAGCGCCTGCACATGCTCGTGCAGCAGCCGCAGGCCGGCGCGGGTGTGCCGCCACACCACCTCGAAGCCCTTGCGCGGGTGCCACAGGTCGGGCTCCCGCGTCACCGCCTCGTACTGGGCGCTGCTGCCCATCACCACGAAGCCCAGCCCGGCCTCGGCCACCAGCGGGCCGAAGGGCTCCGGGCACGCCAGCGTCACCCGGTGCCCGCGCGCCTGCAGCGCCTGGCCCAGCGCCAGGAAGGGATGGATATCGCCTGCGGAGCCGACGGTGGCCATGAGCACCCGCAAGGGCCAATTCATGGCGCGGCCAGCCGCAGCTGCCATGGGCCCGGCGGCCGCGCCAGGAAACCCAGCCGAGTGAAGAGCCGCTGCGAGCGCAGGTTGTCCTCGTCGATGTCGGCCAGCAGCAGCCGCAGCTGCAGGCCGTCGCGGGCATGCGCCACCAGCGCCCGCAGCGCTTCGGCCATCAGACCCTGGCCCCAGTGACGGCGCGCCAGCAGGCAACCCACCTCGGCGCTGGCGCAGGCGGTGTCGAAGTGATGCAGGCCGCAGGTGCCGATCACGCGGTCGTCCTCGCGGCCGGCCACGGCCCACTCCAGCGACAGGCCCGCGGCCAGCAGCCGCTGCACGCTGTCGTGCAGGGCGGCAACATCGGTGACGGCGGCAAAGGGGGGATCGCTGGCATGGCGCATCACGCACGGGTCGCCATACACCTCGAACAGGTCGGCATCGTCGGCATCGCGGCGCATCGGGCGCAGCCGCAGGCGCGGGGTGGTGAGCAGGGGCAGCTGGTGCACGGCGTCATGTTAAGAGCCGCGTACCTGTGGGGCTGTTGGCCGGGCGCCCTGGCGGTCGCGCCGATACTGCGCGCGCTTTTCGCCCCGAGACCCTTCCATGATCGACGTCGTCGTCTTCTTCTTCCTGCTCGGCCTGTTCGCCCGCCTGGTGCGCAGCGAGCTGAAGCTGCCCGAGGCGCTGTACGAGACCCTGTCCATCTACCTGCTGCTGGCCATCGGGCTGAAGGGCGGCATCGAACTCTCCAAGCAGCCGCTGGCCACGCTGGCGCCCGAGGTGGCGGCGCTGGCGGCCATGGGCTTCCTCATTCCGCTGGCGCTGTATCCGCTGCTGCGGCTGCTGCGGCTGTCGGGCGTGGATGCGGCGGCGCTGGGTGCCCACTACGGCTCGGTCAGCGTGGTCACCTTCGCGGTGGCGCAGACGGCGCTGGCCCGCGAAGGCCTGCCGCTGGAAGCGCAGGCACCGCTGTGGGTGGCGGTGCTGGAAGCGCCGGGCCTGCTGGCCGGCATCCTGCTGGCGCGCCTGTCGGCCGCGCGCGAGGCCAGCGGCCCGCCGCGCTGGGGCGAGCTGGCGCACGACGTGTTCTTCGGCAAGAGCGTGCTGCTGCTGGTGGGCGGCCTGGTCATCGGCGCGGTGGCGGGCGAAGCAGGCACCGCGCCCATCAAGGCGGTGTTCGTCGATCCGTTCAAGGGCGTGCTGGCGCTGTTCCTGCTGGAACTGGGCCTGGTGGCCGGCGGCCGGCTGGGCGATGTACGGCGCTTCGGCTTCGCGGTGCTGCTGGTGGGCATCGGCGCGCCGCTGCTGCTGAGCGGGGTGGGCGCGGCCACCGGCCTGCTGCTCGGCCTGGGCATCGGCGGCGTGGCCATGCTGGCCACGCTGGCGGCCAGCGCCAGCTACATTGCCGCGCCCACGGCCATGCGCATCGCGGTGCCGCAGGCGAATGCGGCCCTGTCCATCACCGCCGCGCTCGGCATCACCTTCCCGTTCAACATCGTCGTCGGCATCCCGCTCTACATCGAGCTGGCCCGCAGGTTGCAGCCATGAACACACCGCTTCCCACCCATGCCCGTACGCTGCTGGTCATCGTGGCCGAGGCCGCGCTCGAGAAGCCGCTGATCCGCGAGGCCCGCGCCCTGGGCGTGCAGGGCTGGACGGTGGCCGAGGTGCACGGCCGCTTCTTCGAAGGCGAGCGCGAAGGCGCCTGGGAGGCCGACCGCACCATCGAGCTGAAGCTGCTGTGCGACCGCCCCATCGCCGAGGCCCTGGCCCGCCAGGTGCTGGCGCGCTATGCGCCGAACTACAGCGTGGCGATGTACTTCACGCCGGCCGAGGTGCTGCGGCCGGAGCGCTTCTGACCCACGGAGCCTGCGACATGCCGTCCATCATCCTGCGCGAACCCGAATTCATCCGCCAGACCAAGATCAACAGCTGCTGGTTCGCCTGCCTGCAGATGCTGCTGAAGTGGCACACCGGCAGCGGCGACATCACCGACACCACGGTGCGCGGGCTGGCCAGCCACTTCACGCCGCGCTCGTACGACGAGATTCCGCAGGCCTTCCGCAGCACGAACAGGATCCGCGTGCAGACGGACAACAAGTTCGACAGCGTGGACGAGATCGCCGGCCTGCTCAAGCACTACGGCCCGTTCATGGGCGGCGGCAAGGTGGGCAAATTCTTCATCGGCAAGCGCCGTTTCGGCCACGCCATCCTGATCTACGGAGTGACTCCTTCGGGCCACGTGTTGCACCACGACCCCACGCTGGGCGCGCACTGCACCATCAAGGGCGACAACTACCTGCGGCTGCAGGACGGCGAGCGGGTGCTGTACGTCAACAACCCGCGCGTCGAGCTCGACGGCCAGGGCGGCTGAGCCCGGGCTGCCGCCGTCCCCGCCTCACAGGTCAGGCGCGTAGCGGCGCTCCATCTCCTCGCGGGTTTCGGGCGCCACGTTCAGGCCGGTCTGCTCGCTGATCATCTGGCCGGCGGTGGGCAGCAACTCGCGCGGCTGCTGCGCCTCGGGCTTCCACAGCCGGGAGCGCAGCAGCGCCTTGGCGCAATGCAGGTAAGCCGCCTGCACCTGCACGCGGATCACCAGCTTGGGCGCGCGGCGCTCGGTGGTGCAGGCGGCGATGTCGGCCGCGTCCTGCGACAGCACTGCGCGGCCGTTGACGCGCAACGTCTCGTCGAAGCCGGGGATCAGGAACAGCAGGCCGATGCCGCCGGTGGCGACGATGTTCTCCAGCGTGTCGAGCCGGTTGTTGCCCGGCGCATCGGGGATCAGCAGCCCGCCTTCGGTCGTGACCTGCACGAAGCCGGGATCACCGCCGCGCGGCGACACGTCCATCTGGTGCTCGGCGCTGCCCGTGGACACCAGCACGAAGGGCGACAGCGCGATGAAGCGCCGGCAATGCACATCCAGCGCATCGATCTGCTTGAGCACCGCGCGGGGTTGCGGTTGGCTATACAACTTGCGCAGCTCGGCGACGCTGGTGATGGGCATGGTGACGTCCTTGGATGCGGGTCAGTCCGCGACCTGGCGACTGTACGCAAGGTACACCTCATCCAGCACCCAGCCCAGCGAGGCATACAGGGCCTGCGCCCGGTGGTTGCTGCGGGCGGTGGTCAGCTCCAGCCGGGCAACACCGAGCTCGGCGGCCTGGGCATGCGCCGCCTGCAGCAGCGCACGGCCGGCACCCGCGCGCCGGGCGCCTGGCGCGACGAACAGGTCGCTGAGGATCTGGATGGGCTGCGCCGCGATGGAGCAGAAGCTGAGGTACAGCTGGCAGAAGCCGATCAACGGGCCGCGGCCAGCCGCATGCTCGGCCACCAGCAGCACCGCATCGCCGCGTTGCAGGCGCTGCTGCATGAAGCGCGTGGCCGCGCCCAGGTTGGGCGCCTGTTCGTAGAACTGCCGATAGCCGTCGAACAGCGCAGCCAGCGCCGGCAGGTCGGCCATCGCAGCCGCGCGGACCACGGGCTCAGCCACCGTATACCGCCCGCCACTGCGCAAGCAGGTGCCGCACCAGCAATGCCGCAGTGGCCGCCAGCAGCAGCGCAGCCGCTGCCACCTCCGACAGGATGGTGATGTTGGCCACCAGCGTGTGCAGCGCCATGGGCGCCAGCGCGTAGTGGCCCAGGCCATCGAAACCCAGGGCCGCATAGGCCCCGATCACCAGCAGGCCGAGCGACTTGCGGCCTGCACGCACCAGCGCCAGGCCCAGCACGCCCACCGCGGTGAGGGCCAGCCAGAAGCCGTACACCTGGGCCGACGTCAGCCACGCGGGCAGGTTCGGGTAGCTGCAGATGAACTCCGCGTTGTGTGTGAAGTGGCCCAGGCTGGCCAGCAGGTAGGCGGCCGCCAGGGCCAGGTAGGAGGCGGGCAAGGGCAGGCTTAGGTTCAGGCGCGGCATGCGGCGCAGTCTAGGAGCCGGAAGCGCTGGCACGGTGCTGCCAATCCTGGCCGTTGCGTTCCCGGCACAAACCCTTGGCAGCGCTTCGCCCGGTTTCCAGAATGGCCCGCACCCACGACAAGGAGGAGATCCCATGCACCCGCCCCGCCCCCACCGCAGCCTGCTGCTGCTGCACGTCACGCTGGCCTTCTGCGCCGGCACCGCCTCCCTTGCGCAGGCCGCTTCCCTGGCGCCGGTCGCCGCGGAGAACGGCATGGTGGTCACCGCGCAGCACCTGGCCACGCGCATCGGCGTCGACGTGCTGAAGGACGGCGGCAATGCCGTGGATGCGGCCGTGGCCGTGGGCTACGCGCTGGCTGTGGTGTACCCGGCCGCCGGCAACCTGGGCGGCGGCGGCTTCATGACGGTGCAGCTGGCGGACGGCCGCAAGACCTTCCTCGACTTCCGCGAGAAGGCGCCGCTGGCGGCCACGGCCAACATGTACCTGGACAAGGACGGCAACGTCGTCAAGGGCCTGAGCACGCAGGGCCACCTGGCCGTGGGCGTGCCCGGCACCGTCTCGGGACTGGAATACGCCCGCGCCAAGTACGGCACCCTGCCCCGCCCCGCGCTGCTGGCGCCAGCCATCCGGCTGGCCGAAGACGGCTTCGTGCTGCAGCCCGGCGACGCCGACCTGCTGCAGGCCTCGGCCGCCGACTTCCGCAAGGACGGGGCCACCGCCGCCATCTTCCTGAACCAGGGCGAACCCTTCCAGGCCGGCCAGAAGCTGGTGCAGGCCGACCTGGCCCGTACGCTGAAGGCGGTAGCGGACCAGGGCGAGGCCGGCTTCTACCAGGGCCCGGTGGCGGCGGCCCTGGTGGCCAGCAGCCGGGCCGGCGGCGGCATCATCACCCAGGCCGACCTGGACCAGTACAAGACCCGCGAGATGAAGCCCATCGAGTGCAGCTACCGCGGCTACGGCATCGTCTCCGCCCCGCCGCCCAGCTCCGGCGGCGTGGTGATCTGCGAGGTGCTGAACATCCTGGAGGGCTATCCGATGAAGGCGCAGGGCTTCCGCTCGGCGCAGGCGGTGCACTGGCAGATCGAGGCGCTGCGCCATGCCTATGCCGACCGCAACAGCTACCTGGGCGACCCCGACTTCGTGAAGAACCCGCTGGAGCGGCTGCTGGACAAGGCCTATGCGGCACGCATCCGCGCGGCCATCCAGCCCGACAAGGCCGGCATCTCCAGGGAGATCAAGCCGGGCGTGCCGCCGCACGAGGGCAGCAACACCACGCACTACAGCATCGTCGACCAGTGGGGCAACGCGGTGTCGGTCACCTACACGCTGAACGACTGGTTCGGTGCCCGCGTGACGGCCGCCGGCACCGGCGTGCTGTTGAACAACGAGATGGACGACTTCACCTCCAAGGTGGGCGTGCCCAACCTGTACGGCCTGGTGCAGGGCGAGGCGAATGCCATCGCCCCGGGCAAGCGCCCGCTCAGCTCGATGAGCCCGACCATCGTCACCCAGGACGGCAAGCCGGTGATGGTGGTGGGCACGCCGGGCGGCAGCCGCATCATCACTGCGGTGCTGCACACCATCGTCAACGTGATCGACTACGGCATGAACATCCAGGAGGCGGTGGACGCACCGCGCTTCCACCAGCAATGGTTGCCTGAGTCAACCAATGTGGAAGCCTTCGCACTGAGCCCGGACACCCGCAGGATCCTGGAAGGCTGGGGCCACCAGTTCAGTGGCCCGCAGCCGGCCAACCACGTGGCCGCCATCCTGGTGGGCGCGCCGTCGCTCGGCGGCAAGCCGGTGGGCAAGCACCGGCTGTACGGCGCCATCGACCCGCGGCGGGCGACGGGGTCGGTGGGCGGGCACTGAGGCCGGCGGGACGGTTCAACGACTGCGGCAGCGGTGGCGCTGCAGCCCGCCCAGCAAGGCCAGGCCGGCGAGCAGCAGGCCCACCGAGGCCGGCTCCGGCACCGGCGATACGTCGATGGAGATGCCGCCGGCGTTGTCGGGCACGTAGTAGTCGCGCAAGGTGAACAGCACGGTGGTGGGCGCTGCCAGGCTGAAGTCGAGCTGGAAGTCGACCACCTGCGGCAGTGCCGCCACCTGGGCGGCGGAGCTTCCGCCGCCGGCCTCGGCATAGAACAGCACCTGGCGCGTGGCCTCGTCGGCCGCCACGGAGGCCCAGGCCCAGCTGGAGGTGCCCACGTTGTAGCTCCAGGCACCGAACAACGCGCCGGGCTGGCCTGCCGCGTTGGTGATGCGCCAGTCGCCCGCGCCCAGCGACAGGGTGACCGGGCTGCCGATCAGGTTGATGTGCTAGCCCGGCAGCGGCGCGGGATCGCTGCCACCGCCGTCATAGCTGAAGCCATGGCTGGCGTCGATGTTGACGACCACGGCCCGGGCCGCCGGCGCCAGCAGCAGCGCCGCGGCCAGCGCCAGCCCGGCGCGGCGAAAAGAGGCAGGGACATGCATCGGGGACCTCCGGTCGATACGCGGCCATTGAGCGCCCGGCGGTGCGGGCGGCCAATCCCCAGTTCTTGGTCTGCGGGTAAATCAGTCCGCGGCGGGCTCGAGCCGGCGAAGGTCAGCGGGCTTGGCGGCTGCGGCCGGGCGCAGGTAGTACAGGTCGTGCGCGTCTTCATGCACCAACCCGAAGCCATGTCGGCGATAGAAGCGGTTGGCATCGCTGCCGCGCAGCGCCACCACCCGCAACGCAGCGCCCGCGGCGTCCACCTCGGCCAGCACCAGGCGCATCACGGCGGCTCCGATGCCCTGGCCCTGACAGGCTGGGCGCAGGTAGAGGTGGTCGAGCAGCCAGGCGTCGGCCTGCGGCCGCAGCACCAGCAAGCCCACCTGCTGGCCATTGGCCACGATCCAGCGGGTGTACTGCGGATCGAAGCTGGCGAGCAGGCGCTGCCTGGCCCGCTCGGGATCGAAGCGGCCGACGCGCTCCAGGCTGGGCTGCATGGCCTGCACCCGCAGGTCGGCCAGGGCTTGCGCGTCCACGGCCTCCGCGGGCCGGAGCGACACGGCGGGCAAGTCCCCGGCTGGCGGCGCACCCGCCCCGCCAGCCGGTTCCGGCGCATCACGCGGCACCAGAGCCAGGTAGTCCTCGATCAGCCCGCCGTCCACCGGCCGAACCAGCACATGCACCCGGTGCAGGCGGCCCGCGATCTCCACGCCCTGCCGCTCGCGCAACGGCATGAAGCCCTGGCGGCGCCAGAAGCGCAGCCCACGCGGGTTGTTCTCGACCACTCCCAGGCGAATCCATTGCGCGCCCTGCCGCTGCATCCAGGCGGCCAGGCCCTGCCAGATGAGTTGCGCATCGCCATGGCCGTGGCGGGCCGTGGCCACGATGAACAGGCCCACATGCCAGACCCCGGGCGCCAGCAGGTCGGCCACCAGCTCCACCATGCCCGCCAGTTCGCCCGAATCATCGAAAAAGCCGAGCAACCATTGGCGTGTGTAGGGCCAGCCGTCCGGCGGCAGCTCGTCGAACAGCTCGGCGGCCTCGTTGTCGCCTGCCGGCGACCCGCCGACGCACTGGAAGTACACGGGGTTCGCATCGAAGAAGGCTTGCAGCAGCCCGATGTCATCGCGCGCAAGCTCACGGGCGCTGAAGGGCGTCGCGTGGAACAGGCTCACTCGAACACGGGGCGGAAGAACGTGCGCTCGTAGCTGAGGAAGCAGCGTGTCTCCTTGGCATAGCGGAAGGCCGCCTGGCATTCCGGGTCGGCGAAGGACTGCTGGCGGTACTGCTCATAAGCCGCGAAGGACTCGAAGCTGAACGAGGCCAAGGCCACGTTGCTGGCACCTTCGGAAGGCAGCAGGTAGCCGTGGTGCACGCCGCCGAACTTGCGCACCAGCGGGATCCACAGCTTGCCGTAGTGCTCGAACTCGTCGAGCTTGTCGGTATCGATGATGTAGCGCAGGTGGCAGGTGATCATGGGGGCTCCGGCTTGCCGCGATCCTAGCTTCAATAGGTGGCCCAGCGCCGCGAGCGGGCCACCGTCAAGCTCGGTTCGCGGCTGCGGATGGCCAAATGGCCATTCCTTGAAGGAGTCATCACCATGCGTGTATCCGCCACCGAAGCCAAGAACCGTTTCGGCAGCCTGTGCGCCCAAGCCAAACGTGAGCCGGTGTTTGTGGAGAAGGCGGGGCAGATCGCCTCCGTGATCCTTTCTGCCGAGCACTACCAGGCGCTGCTGGCCACCCAGGACAAAGCTGCACGTGCCGCGCGCAAGAGGGCGTTCGACGCCGAGTTCGGTGACTGGATTGCATCGCAGAACGCCCGCTTCGAAGCGCTCGGCATCCCGGGCGCCGACCTGCGCCCCTGGTGAGCGGTGGATGGCGCAGTACGACGTCTATCCGAACCCAAGCCACAGCGCGGCCAGCGGCATCCCGTATGTGGTCATGGTCCAGAGCGGCCTGCTCGATGCGCTTGCGACGCGCCTGACCATCCCGCTCTCCGAGATCGATGCTGCGGCCAAGGTGCCGACCGTGCTGTGTCCCGTCATCGTCGTCAAGGGTCAGCGATTGCACGCTTTGGCGCACTACGCCGCGCCCCTGCCCGCCAAGGTCTCGCGACGACCGGTGGACAACGTGACTGCGCAATCCAGCGCGCTGGTGTCGGCCATCGACGCCGTCTTGTCCGGCGTCTGAGGCGACGCCGCCCTACCCCAACGACCCCACCACATTCACCTCCCGCTGCTCCGGAATCTCGTTGTACGAGAGCACGTGCAGCCCCGGCGCGAAGAGGCGGGCGTAGCGCGCCAGTAGCGGGCGCACTTGGGGCATCACCAGCAGCATCGGCGTGGCGGCCTGTTGCTTCATCTGGTCGCGGGCGATCGGCATGTGGGTCTGCAGCTGGCCCAGCAGCTTGGGGTCCACCGGATAGTTGTCGAGCGCCACCTTGGCGCCGCCGGCGCGGGCCTGGTTGAGCGCGCCCAGCAGCAGGTTCTCCAGCTCGCCACTCAGGTTGAACGCATTCATCGGCGCGCTGGGGCCGACCAGGCCGGTGACGATCTGCCGGCGCAGCGTGCAGCGCACCTCGGCGGCCAGCAGGATGGGATCCTTCGTCGTCTCCGCGTTCTCCAGCAGCGTGGTGGCGATGGGCACGATGTCCTTCAGGCTCACGCCCTCGGCCAGCAGCACCCGGAACACCTTCAGCAGCTGGCTGTGGTTCAGCGCCTTCTCCAGCGCCGCGGCCAGCTTGGGCGCCTGGGCGGCCAGCCGCTCCATCAGCGCGGGCACGTCCTCGTGGCGGATGATCTCGGGCAGGTGGTCGCGCACCAGCTTGGCCACATGGGTGGCCACCACGCTGGCCGGGTCCACCACCTGGTAGCCCATGCCCAGCGCATGCGCCTTGTCGTCGGGCACGATCCAGGTCACCGGCAGGCCGTAGGCCGGGTCGATGCCGGGCGCGCCGTTCACCTCGCCGAACACCTGCGGCCCCGGGATGGCCATCAGCCGGTCGGCATGCACCTCGGCCTGCGCGATGGGCGTGCCGCTGAGCAGCACGCTGTACTGCGAAGGCTTGAGCGACAGGTCGTCGCGCAGCCCCAGCGGCGGCAGCAGCAGGCCCAGGCTTTCGCTCAGCGTCTGGCGCACGCCCTTCAGCCGCTTGGCCAGCGGCGCGCCCTGGCCCTGGTCGATCAGGCCCACCAGCTTGTAGCCCACCGCGATGGCCAGCGGCTCCACGAAGGGCAGCGCCTGCCAGTCGATCTCGGCATGACGCTCGGCCACCAGCGCCTGCTGGATGGCGGTGGTGTCGGCCGGCTTGGGCTTGTCGATGAGCTTCGACAGCCGCCAGGCCGCATAACCCAGCGCCGCCGCGAACGACAGGAACGGCAGCCACGGCATGCCCGGGATGATGGCCAGCAGCACCATCACGCCGGCCGCGCTGGACAGCACGGCGGGCGAGGCCAGCAGCTGCGAGGCCACCTGCTGCTCCATGTCGCCGCTGTCGCTGATGCGGGTGACGATGATGGCCGCGGCGGCCGACAGCAGCAGCGCCGGGATCTGCGACACCAGGCCGTCGCCAATGGTCAGCAGCGCGTATTGCTTGAAGGCATCGCCGAACGACAGGTCGTACATCAACGCGCCGATGGCCACGCCACCGATCATGTTGATGATCAGGATCAGGATGCTGGCGATGGCGTCGCCGCGCACGAACTTGCTGGCGCCATCCATCGCGCCGTAGAAGTCGGCCTCCATCGCCACCTCGCGGCGGCGTTCCTGGGCCTTCTCCTGGTTGATGACGCCGGCGTTCAGGTCGGCGTCGATGGCCATCTGCTTGCCGGGCAGCGCATCCAGCGTGAAGCGGGCCGAGACCTCGGAGATGCGCTCCGCGCCCTTCGTGACGACCACGAAGTTCACGATCATCAGGATGATGAACACCACCAGGCCGACGACGAAGTTGCCGCCGATCACCACGTTGCCGAAGGACTCGATCACCTGGCCGGCGGCATGCGTGCCCTCGTGGCCGTGCAGCAGCACCACCCGGGTGGACGCCACGTTGAGCGCCAGCCGCATCAGCGTGGTGGTGAGGATGATGGTCGGGAAGACGCTGAAGTCCAGCGGCCGCTTGGCCGCCACGCTCACCAGGATGACGATCAGCGCCAGCACGATGTTGAACGTGAACAGCACGTCCAGCACGATGGGCGACAGCGGCAGGATGATCATGGCCAGCAAGGCCATGAGGAACAGCGGCGTGGCGATCTTGTGGCGGCGCATCTCGGCCACCATGCGGTTCAGGTAGTTCATGTCTTCACCTCGCTCAGCTTGGCGGGTATCTCGAGGTCTTCGGGCAGCACCGGCGCGGCCTGGCGCGCACCGGCCTGGAAGGCGCGTATCTGCATCACGTAGCGCAGCACCAGGGCCACGGCCTTGTACAGCGGCGCCGGAATCTGCTGGTTCACCTGGCTGGTGTTGTAGATGGCGCGCGCCAGCGGCGGCAGCGGCACCACTTCCACGCCGTGTTCACGCGCCACCTCGCGCATGTACAGGGCCATTTCGTCCACGCCCTTGGCCACCAGGAAGGGGGCCTCGGCGCGGTTCTCGTCGTACTTCAGCGCCACCGCATAGTGCTCGGGGTTGACGATCACCACGTCGGCGGTGGGCACCGTCTCGCGCACGCTGCGGCGGGCCAGCTGCTGGCGGATCTGGCGGATGCGCTGGCGCACCTCGGGCCGGCCTTCGGCCGACTTGTGCTCTTCCTTCAGTTCCTGCTTGCTCATGCGCTGCTGCTGGGTGAAGAAGAAGGCCTGCACCGGCACGTCGATCAGCGCGAACAGCACGAACACCACCACCATCGCCATCACGCCGTCCAGCATCAGGCCGGCGCCGTGGATCAGCGCCTGGTCGAAGGTCTGCGACTGCAGCCGCAGGTAGTCGGCGGTGGACGAGGTGCTGACATGCCACAGCACCGCGATGACCACGCCGCACTTGAGCAGCGACACCGCGAAGTCCGACCAGTGCTTGGCGCTGAACAGCCGCTTGGCGAAGGCCAGCGGACTCAGCCGGCTGCCCTTGGGCATCAGGTTCTTGGGCGTGGCCACCCAGCCGCCGGGGAACAGCGAGGCCAGCACCACCAGGAGCGGCACCGCGGCCAGCGGCAGCACCATGCGGCCGAACAGCATCGACACCTCGATGAAGAGGTTGGACCAGGCGTTGTCCAGGCTGCCGTGGCCGTCCAGCGGCAGGTACACCATGGCGAACAGGTCGCGGAAGTCCTGCAGGTAGCCCGGCACCAGCAGCAGGAACACCTTCAGGCTCACCAGGATGCCCACCGCGGTGGCCCAGTCGCGCGAGCGCGGCACCTGGCCTTCCTGCCGGGCCTTGCGCAGCTTCTGCGGTGAGGGCTTCTCGGTCTTGTCGCCGCTGCTGTTGTCGGACATGCGCGTGTCCCTTCAGCTGCCGGCGCGCAGGCCGCGGTGGATCAGGTCCAGCACCTGCTGCGTCATGCGGATGTAGTGCTCGGGCACGAAGCGCACCACCTGGGTGAGCATGAACAGGCCGAACACGGTGACGATGGCAAAGCCCAGCGAGAACAGGTTGAGCGCCGGCGCCACGCGGTTGAGCAGGCCGGCACCGAACTGCACCACGATGGTGGAGAACACCACTGGCAGCGCCAGCAGCAGTGCCGCCGAGAACACCCAGGCCACTGCCAGCGGCAGCGTGCGCAGCTGCAGCGTGGCCAGGCCCTCGCCCACCGGCCAGGCCTGGAAGCTGGCGCCCAGCACGCCGGTGATGACCAGGTGGCCGTCGATGGCGAAGAACACCAGGATGCACATCATGTACAGCAGGCTGGACACCACGTCGGACGACTGCCCGTTCATCGGGTCGTTCATCACCGCCATGGCCAGGCCCATCTGCGACGAGACGAGGAAGCCCAGCACCATGATGGCGCTCATCGTCAGGTGGAAGGCCAGGCCCAGCACGAATCCGATGACCGCCTGCTCCACCGTGGCCACCACGCCGTGCAGCGAGAAGGGATCGATGGCGATGGCCGGCTGGGACATCGGCATCAGCACCACCGCCAGCACCAGCGACAGCAGCACGCGCACGGTGATGGGCACCATGTTCTCGCCCAGCACCGGCGCGGCGCTCAGCATCGCCATCGCGCGGCAGAACGGCCACCAGAAGGCGCCGAGCAGGCCCAGCAGCTGGTTGAACACGGGTTCCATGCGCTGCGCGGAGCGTCAGCCGACCAGGGTGGCCGCACGCTCGAAGATGGACACGCAGTAGTCCATCAGCCGGCCCACCATCCAGCGGCCGAGGAAGCCCACGGCCAGCATGGTGACCAGCAGCCGCGGCAGGAAGCTCAGCGTCTGTTCGTTGATCTGCGTGGCGGCCTGGAACATGGCCACCACCAGGCCCACCACCAGGCCGGGCAGCACCAGCAGCGTGACCAGCACGGTGACCAGCTGCAGCGATTCGCTCACCAGGTCGACGGCGATCTCGGGGGTGATCATTTGGCAGCCTCAGTAAGCCTGGATGGAGGTGACCAGCGTGTTGACGGTCAGCGTCCAGCCGTCCACCAGCACGAACAGCAGCAGCTTCATCGGCAGCGAGATGACCAGCGGCGACAGCATCATCATGCCCATGGCCATCAGCACCGACGACACCACCATGTCGATCACCAGGAAGGGGATGAACAGCATGCAACCGATCTGGAAGGCGGTCTTCAGCTCGCTGAGCACGAAGGCCGCCAGCTTGACGGTGAAGGCATGGTCCTCGGGGCGGGTGATGTTCTTCTCGCCGGCCAGGCGCGAGACCTGGGCCAGCGCGGTCTTGCTGGTCTGCGCCAGCATGAAGCGCGAGACCGGCGCATCGGCTGCCAGCAGCGCCTGCTGCAGCGTGAGCTTGTCCTGGTCGTAGGGCACGAAGGCGTCGGTCCACACCTGCTCGCCCACCGGGCGCATCACCAGCATGGTGAGGATGAGCGCGATGCCGGTGATGATGCGGTTGGGCAGGCCCTGCTGCAGTCCCAGCGCCTGTCGCAGCAGCGACAGCACGATCACGAAGCGGGTGAAGCTCGTCATCATCAGCACCAGCGAGGGCAGCAGCCCCAGCAGCGTCATGATGATGAGCACCTGCGTCTTCACCGTGAACTCGGTGGCGACGCCGCCGGTGCTGGTGCCGAACAGCGGGATGCCCTCGGCCGCCGATGCGGGGCCGGCCACCCAGGCGAGCGACAGCAAGGCTGCGCCCGCGGCGGCTGATCGAACCGCGCGTTGCATGTTCATCGCGGGGATCAGGTTTCCAGCGAATCGAGGTCGAGGCCGGCCAGCTCGACCACCTTGAGGCCGTACTTCTCGCCGGCCACCACCACCTCGGCGCGGCCCACCGGCGTGCCATTGACCTTGATGACCAGCGGCTCGCCGGCCAGGGTGTCCAGCGGCACCACGCTGTCGGTCTGGATGTCCATCAGCTCCTGCAGCGAAACGCGGGCCGAACCCACCTCCAGCGTGAGCGTGACGGGGATCTTGCGCATCATCTGCGGGATGTTGCGGCGCGGCCGGGCGGGGCTGGTGGGGGTGTTCAGGTCGGCCTCGTCCAGGCCTTCGGGCACGCCGGCCAGCAGGTCGTCGAGGGCGCTCTTGTCAGTCATGTCCATGGGGTCAGTCCACATCGGCAAAAGAGGTCAGGCACAGCTTGCCCTGGTGCTCGGCGACGGTCGCGGTGAAGAGCCGGGAGTCGTCGATGAGCACGTCGGTGGTGCCCAGGCTGATCGGTATCACGTCGCCCACATGCAGGTCGGCCAGCTGGCCCAGCGGAATGTCCTTCTGCAGCAGCCGGGCCACCAGCGTGAGCGTCAGGCGGGTGGGCAGCGGCGCGGCCTGCTCCAGCTGCTCGCCGGCCTTGGCGCGCAGCGGCGTCAGCTGGTGCCACAGGCGGTTCATCCAGCCATCGCCGATGGCCAGGCTGATGCGGCCCTGGCTGCCGTGGCTGTGCTCCACCACCTGGGCTTCCAGCAGCCAGCAGCCGCGCGCCGGCGGCAGGCGGCCGATGGGCTTGAAGGGCAGCGGGCGCTGCGGCAGCGGCGCGCCAGGGCCGGCCTCGATGCGGCCGGCCAGCAGCTCGACGAACTGCTGGCCCAGCAGTGCGGCCAGGCGTTCCTCGGTGGCCGTCTCGCGCGGGGCCTCGGCGCCGGGCTGCTCCGCCGGCGGCGTGCGCAGGCCATAGCGGTAGGCCAGCACGCTCATCAGCACGCCGCGGTCGATGGCGCAGGCGATCTCGCCGGCGTCTGCACCGAAGCTGAGCCAGCCGGCCTCGTGCGCCCGGGTGTCCAGCCGGCGCATCGCCACCTGGGACACCTCGAAGCGGGCGCGGTAGCGCACGTTCAGGCGCAGCCGCAGCAGCTCGGCCAGGTCCTCGCGCAGCTGCTTGCTGAACTGCGCCAGCAGGTGCACCGGGCGGCCGAGCGTGCCGGCGTCGAGCACCATGGGCGGCTCGGCGGGGCGGGTGGGAAGGGATGCGGTCATGGGCGCTGGCAGGGGCGGGTTGTCCGTTTCATTCTAGGAATCGGGCCCCGCCGCAAACGCCGGATATGCCGGGGAAAAGCAGCCGACACCGCTGCAATGCAGGCTGCCATCCAAATCCCGCCGGCTTGGTTCTCCAATATGCGCGCGCTCCACGCACATTGATGACGGCAATATGTCAGCGGCCGTGCGCCAGGCGGCGGCCGATGCAGTGCATTCATGCACACGTTGCAGCGCAACATGGCTGGCAGCGGTTGCGCGCCGGCGGGGGCGGCCCCTAGCATCGGCCGCAACTCAGGGCACACCCGTACGAAAGTCGGGGTCGCAAAGCTTCCGGTCTACCACCTGGCGCATCGCGCCGGGCCATGACAGCGGGGCCGCCAGACGGGACCTGCCACGCCATCGGCGCGTGGTGCCTTCCGAGTGCCGCATGCGCGGCGCCGCGAGGCGACCCGGCTGTCCGGAACGTGCGCCGCACGGGCCGGAGACCTGCTTTCGTGCGCGGCTTGCGCTGGGTGCCCGCCCACTCCCACCACGCCGCCATGCCCGCCTGCCCACCGCCTGACTGCGCCGCCCGCCCCGGCCGCCGCATGCCCGACCTAAGCGCGCAAAAGCCGGGTGGTTCGGTGCCTTCTCGGGTTTGCCCCAATCGGGGGGCCTGCGTAACATTTGGGCTCGACAACGCTTCAAATTCCCTTGCGCACTTCCGCCCGAAAATCCCCTCTGCCCATTGCCATGAAACCGACTGCGAGTATCGAAATACCCCGTTGGATATCGGCGGCGGGCCGGCAGGCGAATATCGGCCACACCGGCGCGGCGGTGGCATCCGCCTCAAGTCGGCCGGGCGGCTGTCGATAGCGCAAAGGAAGTCACACCCTATCCCCGAAGTACAGCACGCCGCTTGCGGCGAGTTGCGCTGCTGCATGGCCTGACGCCAAGGAACCCTCCCCGATGTCTTCTGCACTGCTCTCGATCCAGGCGGACCTGGCCCGCATCGCCGGCGACGTCGAGCGGCTGGCGCCGGCCGCCCCCGTCCAGCCCGCCGCGCCGGTGGACGACGGATTCGATGCCGCGTCCTCATCACAAGGCGACGGTTTCGTGGCCGGCTTTAAGCAGGTGCTGCAGGCCGTGGACGAACGCGACAAGGCCGCCTCGGCCCAGGTGGCCGACGTGGACGCCGGCCGCAGCGACGACCTGGTGGGTGCCATGCTGGCCAGCCAGCAGGCGAGCCTGTCGTTCTCGATGCTCATGCAGGTGCGCAACAAGGTGGTCGGCGCCTTCGACGAGCTGATCAAGCTGCAGCTGTAGCCGCCGATGGCCCCCGCCGCCGCTGACCGCACCCTCACCGCCCGCACCCCGTGATCACCACGCTCAAGCCCGTCCTCGCCCGCCTCAGCTCCGGCGGCGCCCTGCCGCCCGGCCTCGTCAAGAGCCTGGGCCCGATCATCACGCTGGCCGTCGGCGTCACGCTGGCGGTGCTGATGTTCCTGTGGCGCGACCAGGCCGGCTACAAGGCCGTGTTCGGTGCCCGCGAGAAGATCGCCGCCGCCGACATGATGGCCGTGCTGGACGCCGAGGGCGTGGCGTACCGCATCCATCCCGACAGCGGCCAGGTGCTGGTGCCCGAGGCCCAGCTGGGCAAGGTGCGCATGCTGCTGGCCTCCAAGGGCGTGACGGCCAAGCTGCCCACCGGCCTGGAGCTGATGGACAAGAACGACCCGCTGGGCGTGAGCCAGTTCGTGCAGGACGTTCGCTTCCGCCGCGGCCTGGAAGGCGAGCTGGCGCAAAGCATCATGACCTTCGACGCGGTGGACTCGGCCCGGGTGCACCTGTCGATCGCCAAGTCGTCGTCCTTCGTGGTGAGCGACGGCGAGAAGAGCTCGGCCTCGGTGGTGGTGGCGCTCAAGCCCGGCCGCACCCTGAGCCATGAGCAGATCGCCGCGGCCATCAACCTGGTGGCCGGCAGCGTGGCCAGCCTGGAGCCGGCACGCGTGAGCCTGGTGGACCAGGCCGGCAACCTGCTGTCGGCCCGCGTGGACCTGGCCGATGCCGTGGACGGCACCGCGCAGATGAACGATGCGGCCAAGCGCTTCAGCGACGACGCCCGCCGCAACGTGCGCGACCTGCTGGCGCCGGTGCTGGGCGAGGACAACTACAAGACGAGCGTCACCGCGCAGGTCGACAACGACCGCATCCAGGAAACGCACGAGACCTACGGCGCCACGCCCAAGGTGACCAACGAGGCCATGCGCCAGGAGATGGACCGCGACGGCGTGGCCCTGGGCGTGCCGGGCTCCCTGAGCAACCGGCCGGTGGCGGTGGCGGCCTCGCAGCCGGCCGATGCCGGCACGGCGAGCAAGAACGCGACCACCCGCCAGTACGCCTACGACCGCAACATCACCCAGATCAAGCGCAGCCGCGGCCGCCTGGCCAAGCTGAACGTGGCGGTGGTGCTGAACACCGCGGCCGCGCCCAGCGGCAAGGGCAGCTGGACGCCCGAGGAGATCGCCGGCGTGGAGAAGATGCTGCGCAGCGGCCTGGGCATCAACGCCGAGCGCGGCGACACGCTGGTGGTCTCGGCCCTGCCCTTCCCCGCACGGCCGGCGCCCGAGCCCTGGTGGCAGCAGCGCGACAACATCGTCGACATCACCGGCTACGTGGGCTATGCCGTGGCCGCCCTGCTGGGCTTCCTGCTGATCGTGCGTCCGCTGATGAAGCTGATGGCGCACCGCTTCGGCCCCGCCGGCATCACGCCGGTGACGCAGATCCCGCCGGCGCCGCAGGCCCTGCCGGCCACCACCGACCGGCCTTCGGCGCTGGGTTCGTCCGGCGCCGCCGGCCTGGCCGCGCTGCCCAAGCCGGGTGGTGCGGAGGCCGCGCTGCCGGGTGCCGCGCAGGTTGCCGCCACCGCCGCCGCCATGGCCGCGGCCGCGGGCGGCGCACCGGGCGAGATGTCCGTGCGGCCGCTGCTGGAGAACTACGACCTGCCGCCACCCGGCTCGCCGGTGGACGTGCTGGTCGATCACCTGAAGGTCCTGGCCGGCAAGGAGCCGGAACGGGTCGCCGAAGTCGTCAAACAGTGGGTGCAGAAGAATGAGCGAGCAGAACAACCCGCTTGAAGGCGGCAGCCTGAGCCCGGTCGAGCAGGCCGCCATCGTCCTGCTGAGCATGGGTGAGGAGCCGGCCGCGGCCGTGCTGCGCTGCCTGTCGCGCGAGGAGCTGCTGGAGGTCACGCAGGTCATGTCGCGCATGAGCGGCATCAAGGTGGAATCGGTCAAGCATTCCATCCAGCACTTCTTCGAGGACTACCGCGAGCAAAGCGGCGTGCACGGCGCCTCGCGCAGCTACCTGCAGCGCTCGCTGGACCTGGCGCTGGGCCGCGAGATCGCCAGCAGCGTGCTCAACAGCATCTATGGCGATGCCATCCGCCCGAAGATGGCGCGGCTGCAGTGGGCCTCGCCCAAGTGGCTGGCCGACCAGATCGCCAACGAGCATGTGCGCATGCAGGCGGTGTTCCTCGCCTTCCTGCCGAGCACCATGGCCGGCGGCGTGATCGATGCGCTGCCCGCCGAAGGCCGTGACCTGGTGCTGCTGAACGTGGCCCGGCTGAAGGAGATCGACCGCGAGCTGCTGACCGAGCTCGACCTGCTGGTGGACCGCTGCCTGGACACGCTGAGCACCCAGAGCACCAGCGTGGAAGGCATCCGCCAGGCCGCCGAGATCCTCAACCGCCTGCCCGGCAACCGCCAGCAGATGGTGGAGCTGCTGCGCGCCCACGACCCCGAGGTGATGCAGGAACTGGAGATCAGCATGTACGACTTCGGCGTGCTGGGCCGCCAGAGCGAGCCCAACCTGCTGAAGATCATCGAGGCGGTGCCGCTGGAGCAGTGGGCCATCGCGCTCAAGGGCGCCGAGCAGGCCGTGCGCGACGCCATCCTGCAGACCATGCCCAAGCGCCAGGCGCAGGCCTTCGAGGACACGATGCGCCGCAGCGGCCCGGTGCCGCTGTCCCGCGTCGAGCAGACCCGCCAGGAGATCATGGCCCAGGTCAAGGCGCTGGTGGACGACGGCGAGATCGAGATCCAGCTGTTCGCCGAGGCGACGGTGGAATGATGAGCATGATCCGGCCGCATCGGTTTCCGCCGTTGGCGAAGGTCAACGTGGCCAAGGCCATCGGCGAGTCGCATGGCTACTCGCCAGACGCGCAGGCCTCGCTGGCCGAGGGCTTCCAGCATGGCCAGCAGCTCGGCTACCGCGAAGGTTATGACCAGGGCCTGCAGCGTGGCCGCGACGACGGCCAGGCCATCGGCCGCGACGAAGGCCGCCGCATCGGCGTGCAGGAAGGCCGGCGCGAGGCCGCCGCCCGCTTCGACAAGCTGGCCGGCCCGGTGGACGCAGTGCTGGCCGCGCTGCAGCAGGCGCAGGCCGACTACCAGGCCGCGATGCGCGAGGAGGTGGTGGACCTGGTGGCCCGCGTGGCCCGCCAGGTGATCCGCTGCGAGCTGGCGCTGCAGCCGGTGCAGCTGCTGCACCTGGTGGACGAGACCCTGGCCACCATGCCGCCGCCGCACGAGAAGGTGGAAGTGCACCTGAATCCCGAGGACCTGCAGCGCATCCGCGACGTGGACCCGGACCGCGCCAGCCGCTGGACGCTGGTGCCCGATGCCACGCTGGACGCCGGCGAATGCCGCGTGAAGGCCGGCCGCCGCGAAGCCGATGCCGGCTGCCGCCAGCGCCTGGCCGCCTGCATGGACCAGGTGCGCTCGCAATTGATCGACAACCCCGCGCCGGCCGGGGCCGAGCCGGCACCGGCCGTGGCCGCACCTGCACCTGCACCTGCACCTGCACCTGCACCGGCCGTGGCTGCACCTGCACCTGCACCTGCACCTGCACCTGCACCCGCGCCAGTCGCCGCACCGGCAGTGCCTGCCGAAGCCGCGCCGGTGGCCGCGCCTGCCGACCCGATCGCGCCCGCCCCGGCGCCCGCCGAGAAGCCGGCGCCCGCCGCGCGCAAGAAACCCGCTGCCGAGCCGCAAGCCGAGGCACCCGTTGCCGCCGCACCGGCCACCGTGGCCAAGCCGGCCGCCAAGTCCGCGGCCAAGGCCACTGCCAAGGCCCCCGCCGCCAAGCCTGCTGAAGCCGCGGCCGACAAGCCGGCCGCCAAGGCCCCGGCCAGCCGCCGCAAGGCCGCCGCCACGCAAGAGGTGACCGCATGATCGGTGCCGCGCTCCGCCAGGTGCAGCTGGGCAGCGTGCCGGTGGCCACGCCCACCGGCCGGCTGGTCGGCGCCTCCGGCCTGCTGCTGGAAAGCGTCGGCTGCGCACTGCGCACCGGCCAGCGCTGCAGCATCGAGACCGGCAACGGCGGCTGGATCGACGCGCAGGTGATCGGCTTCCGCGAGGACGTCTCCTACCTGATGCCCTTCAAGCAGCCCGAAGGCCTGTGCACCGGTGCCCGCGTGCTGCCGCAGCCCGACCAGAGCGCGCTGCAGATCGGCCCGCAATGGCTGGGCCGCATCGTCAACGGCCTGGGCGAGCCGGTGGACGGCCTCGGCCGCCTGGGCGGCGACCATGTGCTGGAAACGCAGCCGCCGCGTGTGAATCCGCTGAAGAAGCGCCCGGTGGACGAGCCGCTGGACGTCGGCGTGCGCGCCATCAACGGCATGCTCACGCTGGGCAAGGGCCAGCGCGTGGGCCTGATGGCCGGCAGCGGCGTGGGCAAGAGCGTGCTGCTGGGCCTGATCACCCGCCAGACCGTGGCCGACGTGGTGGTGGTGGGCCTGATCGGCGAACGCGGCCGCGAGGTGCGCGAGTTCATCGACCTCTCGCTGGGCGAGGCCGGCCTGGCCCGCGCCGTGGTGGTGGTGGCCCCGGCCGACGAATCGCCGCTGATGCGGGTGCGCGCCACCGAGCTGTGCCATGCCATCGCCGCCCACTTCCGCGACCAGGGCCAGGACGTGCTGCTGCTGGTGGATTCGCTCACCCGCTATGCCATGGCCCGCCGCGAGGTGGCGCTGGCCCTGGGCGAGCCGCCGGCCACGCGCGGCTATCCGCCCAGCGTCTTCAGCATGCTGCCGCAGTTGGTGGAAAGCGCCGGCAACGGCGAGAACGCCGAAGGCAGCATGAGCGCCATCTACACCGTGCTGGCCGAAGGCGACGACCAGCAGGACCCGGTGGTGGACACCGCACGCGCCATCCTCGACGGCCACATCGTGCTGTCGCGCGAGCTGGCCGAGCGCGGCCACTACCCCGCCATCGACATCGCGCAGTCCATCAGCCGCTGCATGGCGCTGGTGACCACGCATGAACACCAGCTGGCCGCGCGGGCGCTGAAGGCCATGGTGGCCCGCCATGCGCAGGTGCGCGACCTGCTGCCGCTGGGCGCCTACGTGCCCGGCGCGGATCCGGTGACCGACCGCGCGGTGAATGCCTGGCCGCGCATCGAGCAGTTCCTGCACCAGGGCGTGCGTGAAGCCGCGCCGCTGGCCGACAGCGTGGCCCAGCTGGGCGAGGTGGTGGCATGAGTTCATCCAAGCCGATTCCGCTGGACCGCCTGGTCGAGCTGCGGGAAAAGGAAGTGGACCGCCTGACCAGCGACTTCGCCGCCCGCGAAGCCGTGCGCCAGCGCTACCTGAGCAACCTGGAGCGCATGCGTGCCCTGTGCCGCGACGCCGATACCGGCCTGCCCTCCGGCAAGGCCAGCGCGGCGCTGGCGATGAACAGCAGCGCCTACAAGCAGTCGCTGCTGGCGATGACCGCGGCCCATGCCAACGACCTGGCCGCGCACGAGGCGCAGATGGCCGTGGCCCAGCAGGCGCTGCACCAGGCCGCGCGCGGCCACGAGGTGCTGCGCCAGGTGGTCGAGAAGCAGTCGCTGGCGCTGCTGCGCGCCCAGGGCGTGCGCGACCAGAAGCTGTCGGACGACCTGGCCGCCCAGGTGTGGCTGCGGGGGCGCGCGTGATGTCCGCCCGGCCTTGCATTTCAGCGCGGGTCGCCTGCGGTCGCCTTGACCTCAGGACCACCACGCTTTCGAGGAGTGCCCTGTGACCACCGGTTTCGATCCCGCCACCATCGCCCAGCAACTGGCCACCGCCTATACCCAGGGCGCGCAGACGCAGCTCAGCAACAAGACCAAGGCGGCCACGGCCACCTCGGCGGCGCTGACCAAGATGCGTTCGTCGCTCATGGCCTTCGACACGGCGATGGCCAGCCTGTCGACCAAGAAGAGCGTGATCAAGTACGCGGCCAGCTTCGACAGCACCACCCATGGCACGGCCACCGCCTCGGCCACGGCGCAGCCGGGCACCTACTCGTTCTTCGTGCAGCAGCTGGCCACCACGCACCAGGTGGCCTATGCCAACGTGGCCGATGCCGCGGAGACCGGCACGCTGGGCTTCTCGCTGGCCGACGGCACCAGCTTCAACGTGAGCTTTGCCGGCGCCGACAGCGACGCCAGCGGCCTGCTGTCGCCGGCCGAGCTGGCGCGCGCCATCAACAACGATGCCGACAACAAGGGCAGCGTGACCGCCAGCGTCATCACCGCCGGTGGCGCCACGCAGCTGGTGCTGTCGTCGGGCAAGTCGGGTGCGGGCGGCGCGGTGACGCTGGACACCAGCGGCCTGACCGACGGCGCGCTGAAGGCCAAGCTGGCCAGCGGCAACACGCTGGTGGGCGCGCAGGACGCCATCGTCTGGCTGGGCGCCCAAGGCACCGGCGTGCAGCTGCAGCAGGCTTCCAACACCTTCACCGCGGTGCAGGGCGTGTCGATCAACTTCACCAAGGCCATGGCGCCCGGTGACGCCCCGGTGACGCTGACGGTGAGCAACGACGCCGGCGGCACCGCCAGCAACGTGCGCAGCTTCGTCGATGCCTACAACGCGCTGCGCGGCAGCCTGGGCGAGCTGACCCGCACCGCCAACAAGGACACCGGCGCCGCCGCCGGTGCCTTCGCCAGCGATGCCAGCGTGCGCTCGATGGTCGGCCGCCTGGGCGCGCTGGTGCGCCAGGAAGTGGGCGGCCTGAAGCTGTCCGACTTCGGCATCACGCTGGACCGCAACGGCAGCATGCAGCTGGACCAGGCCAAGCTGGAGAAGGCGCTGGCGGCCAATCCCACCGGGCTGGACACGGTGCTGGGCAGCTCCAGCAGCACCGCGCCCAGCGGGCTGTTCGGCGCGCTGGACAAGTACATCGACCAGTGGACCAACAGCGCCAGCGGCCAGATCAAGCAGCGGCAGGACTCGGTGTCCTCCACGCAGAAAGCCCTCACCTCGCGCCAGTCCCGGCTCGATACCCAGTACGACAACCTGTATTCGCGGTACCTCGCGCAGTTCACGCAGCTCCAGTCGCTGCAGCAGAACATGAGCGAGACCACCAACCTGTTCACCTCATTGTCGAGTTGACACCCCCATGAACCTGAACCAAGACGGCTATCGCAGCTACCACGCGGTGAACCTCGGCGCCCAGACGGCACAGGCGTCGCCGGTGCAGCTGGTGCTGATCCTGACCGACGGCCTGCTCGAGGAACTGGCCCGCGCCCGTGCCCACGTGGTGGCACGCCGCTACGAGATGAAGGCCCGCAGCCTGGACAAGTGCATCGACATCCTGCACGGCCTGGCCAGCTCGCTGGACTTCGACAACGGCGGCGACATCGTGCAGAACCTGGACCGCCTGTACGACTACTGCGCCGACCGCCTGTACCACGCCGGCACCCAGCTGGACCCGGAGATCATCGACGAGGTGACCGGCCTGCTGACCACGCTCAAGCAGGGCTGGCTGGGCCTGCAGGCACGCCATGGATAGGCGTCCCGCCCTGCTGGGCTGGCGCCAGCGGCTGGAAACCGCAGCTCGCCACGACGACTGGGCGGCGCTGGCACGCGCCGACCGCGAAGTGGCCGCCGGCCTGCCCGGCCTGGCCGCCGCCGGCCCCTGGTCGGACATCGAACGCATCGCGCTGCAGCAGCTGCAGCAAAGCCACGCCACCGCGCGCGAGCGCTGTGGCAGCGCCCTCACGGCCCTGGGCCGCCAGCTCGACGCCATGCGCCAGCAGCGCGAAGGCTGGCTGGCCTACGCAGGCGGCAACGCCTGGGACACCGAATGAACATCCCCGCCCACGTCACCGTGCCCACCCAGGCCGCAGCGCCCGTGCCCGAGGGCACCGCCGGCGCCCTGCCGCCCGTGGCCGCCGCGGCCACCCCGCCGGCCGCGCCCGCGGCGCAAGCCCTGCCGGCCGGCATGCCGACCCAGCAGCCGGCCACCGCCACGCCGGTCGCCGCCGTGCCCAGCGCCTTCAATGCGCTGCTGGCCAGCCTGGGCCTGGTGACGCCCGCAGCCGACGGCGCCGCGCAAGAGACGGCGGAGCCGGCCGACGCAGAGGCCGACGCCACGACCACCGCCGTCCTGCCCGCACTGCCGCCGGGTGCGCCCGAGTTGCCGGTGCCGGCCGCCGAACTCACGCCGGCCTGGCGCAGCGATGCCGCCATGCTCATGGCCAGCCTGCCGCCTGCCGCCGCCGTGCAGCCGGGCGGGGCCGCCACCCCGGCGGGCCCGACCACGGCCCAGCCCGCGTCCACCGCCGTGCCCGCCCTGGCGGCCACACAAGCCGCCGGCGCCTCGGCGGCGCTGCCGTCGACCACCGCCCTGCCGGTGGCCACGCCGACCGGTGGCGCCGGTGCCGCGGGCCGCGCCGCGCGGGCGCCGGTCGCCGAACGTCCACAAGCGCAGGCCACGCTGCCCGCCAGCGGCCCGGCCAGCACCGCTGCGCTCGCCGCGCCGTCCACCCTGCCGGTGTCCACTGCCCAGCCGCCGCGCGAGGCCGCGGCGCTGCCGGCCGACGCCGCCACGCCGCCCTCCGCTCGCCGCGACGACGCCAACACCGCCGCCTGGGCGCTGCCGCCGGCCGATGGCGCCAGCTTCGCGGTGGAGGCCACCACGGCAACCGCCGGCACGGCCACGGCGGCCAAGCCGGTACCGGCCCACGGCCAGGCGCTGCTGGAAGCGCTGGGCGAACGGGTGCAGGTGCAGATCGCCCAGCGCAGCGAGCATGCGGTCATCCGCCTCGATCCGCAGGCCATGGGCAGCGTGGAGATCGTGCTGCGCCATGAAGGCGGCGCGCTGCAGGTGCAGCTCAGCGCCAGCCACCCCGATGTGCAGCGGCAGCTGCAAGGCATCAGCGAAGCCTTGCGGCAGGACCTGTCGCAGCGCCAGTACACCGACGTCTCGGTCAACGTGGCGGCACAGCAGCACGGCGATGCCGATGGCCGCCGCCGCCAGGGCGGCCAGCCGCAGCCCGAGCAACGCCCCGGCCAGGCCCTGGCCGAGGCCGAGCGCGGTAGCACGGCCGGCGCCTTCTCCCTGGCGTCCAGCCTGGAGTAACCCATGAAGAAACTGCATGTCCTGCTGATCGCCGGCGTCGCCTCGGTGCTGGTGCTGGGTGGTGGTGGTGCCGCCGCCTGGTGGTACCTCAAGCCCAAGCCCGAGCAACACGTGGAACAGGCCAAGAAGGTCGACAAGACCGTCTACAAGTACGTGAGCCTGGACAAGGTGCTGGTGATGCTGCGCGGCCGCGAAGGCGAACCGCTGTCGCACTACCTGGCGGTGGACCTGGTGTTCAAGACGCCGGCCGAGCAGGAGAAGGTGATGAAGGACCACCTGCCGCTGCTGCGCAGCGTGGTGGTCAAGGCGCTGTCGGCGCACACGCTGGAAACCGCCGGCAAGATGACGATCGACCAGTACACCGAAGAGGTGAACGCGGCCTTCGCCAAGAGCTACGAGGCGGAGCAGCGCGAGATGCCGTTCAAGACGGCCATGATCGGCAAGCTGATCATCGAGTGAGCCGATGACCTATCAGGCCGTCTACGGTGAACAGGCGTACGGTGCCGCGGAGGCGCCGCCGGCGGTGCTGCGTGGCGCGCTGGACGAAGGCGCGCAGCTGGTGGCCTATGCGCCGCTGGTCAAGCGCATCGTGCGGCAGCTCAATGCCCAGGTCACCGTCACCATGGGCCGCGACGACATGGAACAGGTGGGCCTGATGGGCCTGCTGGATTCCCTGCGCCGCTACGGCCCGCCGGACGAGAAGTTCGGCAGCTATGCGGCCATGCGGGTGCGTGGCGCCATCCTCGACGAGCTGCGCCGCCAGGACTGGCGGCCGCGCGGCGTGCGCCAGGACAGCCACAAGATCCGCGACGGCGTGCGCATCCTCACCCGCAAGCTGGGCCGCGAGCCCAGCGATGCCGAGGTGATGAAGGCCCTGGGCCTGACGCCCGAGCAGTGGAGCGACCACCAGCTCGACGAGAACGCCGAGGAGCTCTCCAGCTTCGACGAACTGGTGGCCGAGCTGAGCCTGGTGCCCAGCGACCAGCGCTCGCCGGAAGAGCAGTACGTGGTGCGGCGCAGCCTGGAGCAGGCGCTGAAGGCGCTGGACGTGCGCGAGCAGCGCGTCATCCAGCTGTACTACGAATTCGAGCTGAGCCTGAAGGAGATCGCGGCCGTCCTCGATGTCACCGAGGCCCGCGTCTGCCAGATCAACAAGGGTGCGCTGCGGAAGATGAAGACCTTCCTGCAGCCGGCCTGACACCCCACGCTTCCAAGCACAAAGCCATGCAATCCATCGTCGGCATCCTCATCATCCTGGGCAGCGTGTTCGGCGCCTTCCTCTTCCACGGCGGCAGCATCGCGATGATCTGGCAGCCGGTGGAGGTGGTCATCATCGTCGGCGCCGGCGCCGGCGCCATCGTGCTCGGCAACCCCGGCCACGTGCTGTCGGAGATGTGGCTGCAGGTGCGCAAGGTGCTGCTGCGCAAGAAGCAGGGCGGCGACTTCCAGCGCCAGCTGCTGCTGCTGATGTACGAGCTGCTGCAGACCGCCGCCGGCGGGCTGAAGGCGCTCGACGCCCACGTGGAAGCGCCGCATGAGAGCGCGCTTTTCAAGCGTTATCCGCTGATCCTGGAGGAGCCGAAGCTGCTCCACTTCATCGTCGACAACTTCCGCCTGATGGCGATGGGCAAGATCAACGCACACGAGCTGGAGGGTGTCCTCGAACAGGAGATCGAGGCCATCCACGAGGAGCTGATGCAGCCGGCCAAGTCGCTCGCCAAGATCGGCGAGGCGATGCCCGGCTTCGGCATCCTTGCGGCCGTGCTCGGGATCGTGATGACGATGAACGTGGTGGCCGACGGCGCCGCCATCGGCGAGATCGCGGTGCGCGTGGGTGCGGCCATGGTGGGCACCTTCATCGGCATCTTCATGTGCTATGGCCTGCTCGACCCGATCAGCATGATGATGAAGCAGCTGGTGGCCGAGGAGATGCAGGCGCTGGAATCGGTCAAGGTGGTGCTGTGCACCCACGTGGCCGGCAAGCCGCCGCTGCTGGCCATCGACGCCGGCCGCCGCCTGGTGCAGCTCAACATCAAGCCCAGCTTCGCCGTGCTGGAAGGCTGGATCGACAAGATGCAGAACGCCGGCGACCCCGACGGCACGCCGGCGCGACGGGCGGGAGACAAGCGTGTCCAAGCCTGAGGCCAAGGGCAAGGGCCACCATGAGGAAACCGTCGTCAAGCGGGTGTCCGGCAAGGGCCACCATGACGACCACGGCGGCGCCTGGAAGGTCGCCTTTGCCGATTTCTGCCTGGCCCTGCTGTGCCTGTTCCTGGTGCTGTGGCTGATGGCCTCGCGTGAGCAGCAGGAAACCGCCGAGCAGCTGCGCATGGCCCAGGGCGGCAGCCCGATGGACGGCGGCGGCGGCGGGCGCATTCCCGGCGAGCCCGGCAGCGCGCTGGGCAGCCTGATCTCGCGCGAACCGGTGCCCAGCCGCGGCGACGACCCCACCAACAAGGAAGGCAACCCCGGCGCACGTTCTTCCGGCGAAGGCGCCGGCCCCACGCCCAAGCTGTCCAAGTCGCGCTACGAGAGCGAGTCCGACATGAACGAGCTGGCCCGGGTGCTGGCCGACGTGAGCCGCCGCGCCGGGCTGGAGGACAACCTGCAATCCGTCATCACGCCCTACGGCCTGCGCGTGATGCTGCACGACACCGAGCGCGAAGGCATGTTCAAGCGCGGCAGCGCCATTCCCACCGAGCGCTTCCGCGGGCTGATGCAGGCGCTGGGCCCGCTGTTCGCGCAGATCGAGAACCAGCTCATGATCGTCGGCCACACCGACTCGCTCCCGTACGTGGAGAAGAGCCCGACCGCCTTCTCCAACTGGGCGCTGTCCAACAGCCGCGCCTCGGCCGCACGCTCGCACCTCTTGATGGGCGGCATGCCCGAGTCCAGCGTGCTGCAGGTGGTGGGCATGGCCGACCGCGCACCGATGACCCCCGACAACCCGCGCGCGGACGTCAACCGCCGCATCGAGCTGATGGTGCTCACGCCCGACCAGGCGCGCAACGTCAGCGCCATGTACGGCATGCCCACGCGCAGCCAGGCGCTGGTACCCGGCAGCCTGTCGGTGGTGCCGGCCAAGGCCGACCAGGGCGTGGCCGCGCTGCGCACCCAGCTGCTGGCCGGCCGCGACACGGCGGCCCCGCTGCAGGCCGCCGACACCCGGAAGAACACGCCATGAGAACCACCAAGTCGTCTTCCTCCCGCGGTGCCCCGCTGCGCAGCGCAGCCGCGTCCGGCACCGGCAAGCTGGCCGGCGTGGCTGCCACCGTACCGGCGGCCGAAGCGGGTGCGATGGCCGGCGCCGCCGCCGCAAGCGCGCCGCAGGTGCTGCAGTCCGCCGTGCTGGGCCCCGCGCTGGCCGCCATGGCCAACCTGCCCGAGATCGACCATGCCAAGGTGGCCGAGCTGCGCGACGCCATCGCGCGCGGCGACCTGCACTTCGACGCGGCCAAGCTGGCCGGCCTGATCCAGCGCTTCCACGGGAGCCGCTCATGAAACGCTCCGACGTGCTGCGCAGCCTGATCTCCGGCGTGCATGCCGACCATGCCGACTACCAGCAGCTGCGCCAGCTGCTGGGCGAGCAGTTCGACGCCGCCCTGCGCCATGACACCCAGGCGCTCACCGCGCTGGGCGAGCGCATCACCGCACAGGTGGCGGTGCTGGACCAGCGCCGCCGCGAGCGCATGCGCGCGGTGGCCCTGCTGGGCCTGCGCGCACCGGCCACGATGGAGCAGGTGATCGTGCTCTTCGCGAGCAACATGCAGGCCGCGGTGCGGCAGCTGTGGCAGGCGCTGGAGGCCCTGGTGCTGGAATGCAAGGCCCTCAACGGCCGCAACTGCCGTTTGATGATGGAACAGCATGCGCTGATGCAGCGTGTGCTGGCCGGCGAGGCGGATACCTATGTTCCGGCCTGAGCTCGCCCTGATGACCACGCCGGCCCGCCCGGCCAGCGCCGCCAGGCCCACCGCGCCGGCACCGGCGGCCATGGCCTCGAGCGGCGGCCGCTTCAGCCAGACCTTCGCCCAGCTCGACGGCGAGATCCGCGACTACATCGCCCATGGCACACCGCAAGGCAGCGACGTGCCCGCGCTCAGCAGCGCGGCACGCGCCTACCTGGCCCGGATGCAGGCCACGCCGGTGCCTACGGCCGCCGCAGGCCACAACGTCCTGCAGCCCCTGCCCGCGCTGGAGGGCAGCGGTGCGCTGGGCGAGGTGTCGGCCGGCTCGCTAGAGCGCGATGCCTTCCTCGGCCACATCGCGCCGTGGGCGGAGCAGGCGGGGCAGCAGCTGGGCGTGGCGCCCGACATCCTGGCGGCGCATGCCGCGCTGGAGTCCGGCTGGGGCCAGCGCCCGCTGCGCCAGCCCGATGGCAGCAGCACCCACAACCTGTTCGGCATCAAGGCCGGCGGCGGCTGGCGCGGCGGCAGTGCCGATGCCCTCACCACCGAATACGAGGACGGCGTGGCGCTGAAGAAGACCGAGCGCTTCCGCAGCTATCCCGATGCGGGCGCGGCCTTCCGCGACTTCACGCAGCTGATGCAGACCAGCCCGCGCTACCAGGCCGCGCTGAACACCGGCACCGACGTGCGCGCATATGCCGAGGCGCTGGCGCGCGGCGGCTATGCCACCGACCCCAACTACGCCGACAAGCTAGTAAGCGTGGTCAACCGGCTGCGTACACGATGAAGCCGCTGCAGGCTCAGGGCATGTCGGCCGGCTGCACCGTGCCGGCCTCCATCACCCGTGCGCGGATCACCTTGCCGGTGTTCACGTTGCGCACCCGCACCACCTCGCCGCGCTTGCCGGGCTCCAGCGCTTCGCCGCTGGCCGTGACCTGCACCGGGCCGCTGCGGGCTTCGATCACCACCACGTCGCCGCGCTTGACCAGCACCGGCGCGCTCAGCAGCCGCTTCTGCAGCACCTGGCCGGGCCGCAGCGGACGCAACGCGGCCTGGCCGGCCGCTTCCTCGATGTCCGACATCGGGTCGGGCACCGACGACACGTCGCGCCGGTCCAGCATCAGGTCGCTGGCGGCGATCGGCTTGCCCGAGGCCACCGACGTGGCCGCGACCACCACCTCGGCGCTGAGCGAGCCGCGCACCACGAAGACGGTGCGGCTGCCCTCCACGCCCGGGCAACGGGCGGCGAAGCGCATGCGGCTGGCGAAGCGGTTTTCCATCGTCTCGATCAACGGCGCCTGGGCGCAGCGCGGTGCCTCGCGCGTGCCTACCGGCGACACGCTGACCTCGATCTCCGGGGCCAGCAGGCCGTCGCGCTCGGCCTGCAGGTGCAAGGCCTCGCGCGCGGCCTCGGCCACGGCCGCTTCCATCGACGGCACGGCCGCGGCAGGCGCGGCGGCCACGGCCGCGGCATAGGCCAGCGGCCACACGGACCACCATTTTCTCGACAGGCAAAGGAGCAGCATGGGCATCGACTTCAAACAGGCGCTGGGCACGCATGCCAACACGCTGGCGCTGCGTGCCGAACGCACCCGGATCCTGGCATCCAACATCGCCAATGAAAGCACGCCGGGCTACCAGGCACGCGACATCGACTTCGCAGCGACGCTGCGCCAGGTCGAAACCGGCGAGGACGCCGATGGCCTGTCATTAGACACCGGCGCCGAGGACCCGAAGTACCGCGTGCCCTTCCATCCCACCCAGGACGGCAACACCGTCGAACTGGGCGTGGAGCAGGCGGCTTTCTCGCAGAACGCCTCGGATTTCCAGACCAGCCTCACCTTCGTGAACATGAAGCTGCGTGGCCTGGCCAAGGCCATCGAAGGACGTTGAACATGACATTCCGCCACATCGCCCAGATCGCCGGCTCCGCCATGTCCGCGCAGACGGTGCGCCTGAACACCATCGCCAGCAACCTGGCCAACGCACAGTCGGCCACCGGCAGCGAGACCGATACCTACAAGGCCCGCAAGCCGGTGTTCGCGGCCATCGCGCAGGGCGCCGGCACCTCGGTGCAGGTGCTGGACGTGGTGGAGAGCACCGAGCCGCTGCGCAAGTCGTACGAGCCCGACCATCCGCTGGCCAACGACGAGGGGATGGTGTTCTATCCCAACGTCAGCCCGGTGGCCGAGATGACCGACATGATGTCGGCCTCGCGCGCCTTCGAGACCAACGTGGAGGTGATGTCGCGCCTGAAGGGCATGCAGCAGTCGCTGCTGAAGCTGGGCGAGGGCTGAACGCATGGCCTCCCTCATCACCAACGACGGCACGGCCGGCGCGGCCGCCAAGTCCGGCGGCATCAACAGCGCCATCGGCGCCAATGGCGAGATCTCCAACCTGTTCACCACGCTGCTGGTGGCGCAGATCAAGAACCAGAACCCGCTGGAGCCCACCGACCCGGCCGAGTTCGTCGCGCAGCTCACCCAGCTGAGCCAGACCGAGACGCTGCAGAACCTGTCCAGCCAGACCACGCTGAACGGCGCCCTGCTGGAAAGCCTGCAAACCCTGGGCCTGGGCGGCCAGGTGGGCGGCCGCGTCACCGTGAGCACCGATGCGGTGTCGCTGGGCGGCACGGCCGTGGGCGGCAGCTTCGAGCTGTCGGCCGCCAGCAGCAAGACCACGCTGGTGCTCACCGCCGACAACGGCACCGAGCGCCGCATCGAGCTGGGCACCCAGGCCGCGGGCACCGTGCCCTTCAGCCTGGACCGCAATGCCCTGGGCCTGCCGGCCGGCACTTATGCCGTGCGGGTGGAGGCCGAAAACCAGGCTTCGCCTTCCGTGAGCGTGCTGGGCACGCTGAGCAGCGTGCGGCTGGCCGCCGACGGCAGCGTGGTGGTGGACGTGTCGGGCGTGGGCGAGACCGCCCCCGACGCCATCACCGCCTTCCATGGCCGCGCCAACGCCCAACCCTGAATCCCTGCAAGAAGGAACCGACATGAGCTTCGCCATCGCGCTTTCCGGCATCAACGCCATCAACGCCGAGCTGGACACCATCTCCAACAACATCGCCAACTCTGGCACCTACGGCTTCAAGGCCGGTCGCGCCAACTTCGCGTCGATGTACGCAGGCACGCAACCCACGGGCGCGGAAGTCTCGTCCGTCACCCAGACCATCGAGGAAGGCGGCGGCGTGATGACCACCGGCCGCAGCATGGACGCGTCCATCAGCGGCCGCGGCTTCTTCGTCTCGCGCGATGCCAGCGGCGCCATGGTCTACAGCCGCGTGGGCATGTTCAGCGTGGACAAGAGCGGCTTCGTGGTGGACGGCAGCGGCCGCAAGGTGCAGGGTTATGCCGCGCTGGAAGGCAGCACTGCGCTGGGCGCGCTGGGCGACCTGACGGTGCCCAACGGCCAGATCGCGGCCAAGGCCACCGATTCGCTGAAGTACGTGAGCAACCTGTCGCGCGACTGGACGGTGCCCACCATCACGCCGTTCAACCCGGCCGATCCGCTGACCTTCAACAGCTCCAACGTCTCGGTGGTCTACGACTCGCTGGGCACCAAGCACAGCGTGACCCAGTACTTCGTGAAGACGGGCACCAACGCCATCAACGTGCACTACACCTTCGACGGTGCAGCCGCCGCGGCGCCGCAGGCGCTCACCTTCGACACCAACGGCGTGCTCACCTCGCCCACCGCGGCGGTGTCGCTGAACCTGGGCACGCCCGCCGGCGCCAATCCGCTGGTGGTCTCCCTGGACTACACCGGCACCACGCAATATGCCGGCGAAGCGGTGCCCACCGTCAATGCCTCCAACGGCTATGCCTCGGGCACGCTGATCTCCACCGCACTGGACGAGGACGGTTCGGTGATGGCCCAGTACAGCAACGGCGAGAAGAAGCGCGTGGGCACCCTGGCCCTGGCCGCCTTCCCGGCCGAAGGCGACCTCACGCCGGTGAGCGACACCAGCTGGGTGGCCTCGTCGGCCTCGGGCGAGGCGCTGATGTTCGCCGCCGGCAGCGGCATGACGGGCAAGCTCACCACCGGCTCCATCGAGCAGTCGAACGTGGACATGACCGGCGAGCTGGTGGGCCTGATGTCCGCCCAGCGCAACTACCAGGCCAACACCAAGGTGCTGTCCACCGAGAACGAGATGATGCAGGCGCTGATGCAGGCGGTCTGAGCGCGCACGCCGAGAAGACGACGCCATGGACGCCTTGATCTACACCCTGATGAGCGGCGCGGAGCGCTCGATGCGCGCGCAGCAGGTGCATGCGAACAACCTGGCCAACCTGGAGACCACCGGCTTTCGGGCGGACCTGGACATGGCGCTCAGCGAAGCCGTGCCCGGCGTGGGCTTCGATGCCCGCCACATGGCGCGGCTGGAGACCAATTCGGTGACCTCGCGCGCCGGGGCGGTGCGGTCCACCGGCCGCGACATGGACGTGGCCCTGCAGGGCAACGCCTTCCTCACGGTGCAGTGGCAGGGCGGCGAGGCCTACACCCGCGCCGGCGCCATCCAGATCGACGCCGACGGTGGCCTGCATGTGGATGGCCGGCCCTTGATGGGCGATGGCGGACCCATCGTGCTGCCGCCCTACGAGAAGCTGAGCATCGGCGTGGACGGCACCGTGTCCATCCAGGCGCCGGGCGAGCCCGAGATGCAGGCGGTGGACCGGCTGAAGCTGGTCACGCCGCCGCTGGGCCAGATCACCAAGAACGAGGCCGGCCTCATCGTGCCGCGCAACGGCCAGCCGCTGCCCGCCGACGAGGCCGCACAGCTGCAGGCCGGCGCGCTGGAGGGCAGCAACGTGTCGGCGGTCGAGGAGATGGTGGCCACCATGAGCCTGAACCGCGACTTCGAGGTGCAGATGAAGCTCTACAAGGCCGCCGACTCGATGGCCGAGGCCGGCAACCGATTGATCAGGGAATGAGGAGAATCCGATGAACCCCGCGATGTGGATCAGCAAGACCGGCGTGCAGGCGCAGGACGCCAAGCTGCAGGCGATTGCCAACAACCTGGCCAACGTGAACACGGTCGGCTTCAAGCGCGACCGCGTGATGTTCCAGGACCTGTTCTACCAGGTGGACCAGCAGCCCGGCGCCCAGCGCGACAACAACACCGCGTCCCCCTCCGGCACGCAGCTGGGCAACGGCACCAAGGTGCTGGGCACGCAGAAGGTGTTCACCACCGGCAGCCTGCAGACCACCAGCCAGGCGCTGGACGTGGCCATCGTCGGCCAGGGCTTCCTGCAGGTGGCGCTGCCTGACGGCAACACCGCCTACACCCGCGCCGGCCAGCTGCAGCTGGACTCCGAAGGCCGGCTGGTGACGGCCCAAGGGCTGCCGCTGGTGCCCGAGATCACCGTTCCCGCCAATGCCACCGGCGTGACCATCGGCGAGAACGGCGTGGTGTCGGTAAGCGTGAACGGGCAGACCGCACCCACCGAAGTGGGTCAGCTCACCATCGCCGGCTTCGTCAACCCGGCCGGCCTGCTGGCCACCGGCGACAACCTCTACACCGAGACGGCCGCCAGCGGCGCGCCCAACGTGGGCAACCCCGGCACCGATTCGTTGGGCAAGCTCAAGCAGTTCGCGCTGGAAGGCTCGAACGTGCAGGTGGTGGAGGAGATGGTCGAGATGATCGCCGCGCAGCGCACCTACGAGATGAACACCAAGGTGCTTTCGGCAGCCGACAACATGCTGCAGTACCTGGCCCAGGCCGCCCGATGAACGGCCTGCTCGCACGCAGCGCGGCGCTTGTGCTGGCGGCCGCCGCGATGCTGGCCGCCGGTGGCTGTGCCCACATCGAGCCGCAGCAGGCACCGGTGCTGGCCGAGGAAAAGCCGCTGCCGGTGCTGCAGCCGGTGGCCCGCCGCGGCCAGTCGGGCGGCGTGTTCGCGCCCGACGCCACCTGGAGCCTGCACAGCGACAGCCGGGCCTTCCGCCCGGGCGACGTGCTGACCGTGGTGCTCAACGAGACCACGCAGGCCAGCAAGTCCGCCGACACGCAGTTCGGCAAGGAGAGCAACGTCTCGGTCACGCCCACCATCCTGGGCACCAAGACCATCAAGAGCAATGTCGGTGCCGGCGCCTCGCGCGACTTCACCGGCAGCGCCACCAGCAGCCAGCAGAACACGCTGCAGGGCGCGATCACCGTGATCGTTCACGAGGTGATGCCCGGCGGCCTGCTGCGCGTGGCCGGAGAGAAGAGTCTCTACCTGAACCAGGGCGAGGAATTCGTGCGGCTGGCCGGCTACGTGCGCAGCGCCGACATCGACACCGACAACCGCGTCTCTTCGCAACGCATCGCCAATGCGCGCATCGCCTACAGCGGCCGCGGCACGCTGGCCGATGCCAACAACGCCGGCTGGCTGACCCGCTTCTTCACCAGCCCCTGGATGCCCTTCTGAGGCCCGCTGCCCCATGACCCCTTCGCGCTTTGCCTCGTTGATCCTGCTGGCCGCCCTGGCCGTGCCGATGGCCGCCAGCGCCGCCCCTGCGCCGCGCGCCAATGCGGCCGATGCGGCGCCGGCCAAGAACCTGCGCACGCTGCGCAACCTGGTCAGCGTGGAAGGCGTGCGCGACAACCAGCTGATCGGCTACGGCCTGGTGGTGGGCCTGAACGGCTCGGGCGACAGCACGCAGTCCAAGGCCACCGGCCAGTCGATGACCAACCTGCTCAAGCAGTTCGGCGTCAAGCTGCCCGAGAAGGTGGATGCCAAGTCGAAGAACGTGGCCACGGTGATGGTGAGCGCGGTGTTCCCGCCGGGCTACCGCAAGGGCCAGACCATCGACATCACGGTGTCTTCGCTGGGTGACGCCAAGAGCCTGCGCGGCGGCACGCTGCTGCTGACGCCGCTGCGCGCGGCCGACGGCGAGGTGTATGCGCTGGGACAGGGCAACCTGGTGGTGGGTGGCCTGAACGCCAGCGGCGCCAGCGGCTCCAGCGTCACCATCAACACGCCCACCTCGGGTCGCGTGCCCAACGGCGCCTCCATCGAACGCGAGATCGAGACCGACTTCGACACCCGCCCCACCGTGCGGCTGAGCCTCAAGCGCCCGCATTTCCAGACCGCGACCAACATCGTCGAGTCGATCAACAGGGCCTACGGCCCGGTGGCCTCCACCCGCGACGCCACCAGCGTGGAAGTTGCGGCGCCGGCCAACCCGACACAGCGCGTGGCCTTCGTGGCGGCACTGGAGGCACTGCCCATCGACGTGGGCCGCGAGGTGCCCAAGGTCATCTTCAACTCACGCACCGGCACCGTGGTGATCGCCGACGGCGTGACTGTCAAGCCGGCGGCGGTGTCGCACGGCTCGCTGAAGGTGGTGATCTCGGAGACGCCGCAGGTCAGCCAGCCGAATGCCTTCGCGCGCGGCAACACCGCCGTGGTGCCGCAGTCCCGGGTCAACGTGGACCAGGGCTCGGGCACGATGTTCAAGTGGCCGGCCAGCGCCAGCCTGCAGAGCATCATCGACGCCATCAACAGCATCGGCGCCACGCCGGACGACATCATGTCCATCCTGCAGGCGCTGGACCAGGCCGGCGCCATCGACGGCGAACTGGTGGTGATCTGATGAGCGGCGCACCTGCCCTGCCCACGCAGCCTGGCCTGGCGGCGCCCAGCGCCAGCCAGGCACCGCTGCGCGGCCGCGAATCCGGCCCCGCACCCGCCGACGACGCCGCCCTGCGCGCCAAGGCAGGCGAGGCCGCCGAGAAGTTCGAGGCCCACATGATCCGCCAGATGCTGCAGCAGATGCGCAGCAGCATGCGCGCGATGGCCGACGACGACAGCCCGCTGAACAACAAGGTCAACCAGGACATGACCGACCTGGCCGATGGCCTGGTGGCCGACCAGATGGCCGGCCAGCGCGCCTTCGGCATCGCGGATGCGCTGCTCAAGCAGCTGCTGCCGCCCACGGCGCAGCGCTGAGATTTAAGTCGGGCGGCGGCTGCGTCGCCTTTCCCCCAGGAGCGGGCCCTCGAGAGCCCGCCAACACGGACTGCCGCCCATGACCCTCATCCAGACCGCCCTGTCGGGCACCCGCGCCGCCCAGATCGGACTGGACGTGACCAGCCAGAACATCGCCAACGTGATGACGGCCGGCTACACCCGCCAGGGCGTGCAGCTCACCACGGTGCAGCCGGCGCGATCCGGCGCCACCGCCGTGGGCGCCGGCGTCAACGTGCCGGCGCTCATCCGCTTCAGCGACAGCTACAAGAGCCTGCAGATGTGGACCGCGGCGTCCGACCTCGCGCAGCGCGAGGTGTCGCAGGCCTACCTGACGCAGCTGGAACAGGTGATGGGCGATGGCGAGTCCGGCATCAGCGGCGGCCTGGACCAGTTCTTCGCCGCGCTCAATGCCGCCAGCGTGGAGCCCGGCTCCTCCCCGCTGCGCCAGCAGGTGATCACCGCGGCCGATGCGCTGGCCCAGCGCTTCAACAGCCTGCAGACGGTGCTGGCCAACCAGCGCACCGCCATCAGCCAGCAGCGCAGCACGGTGGTGGGCCAGGTCAATTCGCTGTCGGGCGACGTGGCTAGGCTGAACGAGAAGATCGCCGCCGCCACCGGCCTGGGCGTGAATGCCTCCGGCCTGATCGACGAACGCGACAAGAAGATCGACCAGCTCGCCTCGCTGGTGACGGTGCAGGTGGTCAACCAACCCGACGGCTCGCGCAGCGTGTCGATGCGCGGCGGCCAGCCGCTGGTGGTGGGCGCCACCGCCTCCACCCTGCGCACCCAGACCAACCCCGACGGCACGCAGACACTGAAGCTGGACTTCGCGTCGGAGACCTTCTCGCTGGCCGGCACGCCGCTGGGCGGCCAGCTGGGCGGGCTGGACGACCTGCAGACCCGCATCCTGGCGCCGCTGTCGCGCTCGGTGACCGAGACCGCCGACCAGCTCTCCAACAGCGTAAACGGCTTGTTCGCCGGCGGCTATGGCGCCAACGGCGCACCGGGGCAGCCGCTGTTCGTCTTCGATCCCACCAGCTCCAGCAGCCTGCTCAGGCTCAATCCGAATGTGCTGCCGCAAAACCTGGGCTTTTCCAGCGATCCGACGCAGCCGGGCGCCAGTGACAATCTACTGGCAGTGATCGCGCTACAGCAACAACCCGTCACCCTCACCTCGCTCGGCAACGTCTTGCTGGGCGACGTGTATTCGCAGCTGGTGGGCCGGCTGGCCACCGACAGCCAGCAGAACCAGGCCGCGCTCACCACCGCCAAGACGGTGCGCAACCAGGCCGAAGCCAGCTGGAAATCCACCAGCGGCGTGAACCAGGATGAGGAAGCCGTGAACCTGTTGCAGTACCAGCAGATGTACCAGGCGAACATGAAGGTCATCGCGGTGGCGAGCGAATTGTTCGACAGCACGCTGGCCATGATCTGAGCGGAGCTAGCACACCATGCGCATCGCCAGCACCCAATACCACGGCACCATGAACACCGCGCTGCAGGACGCCTCCGCCCGTGCGCAGGAGATGCTCGAACGCATCGCCAGCGGCAAGAAGCTCTCGGTGCCTTCCGACGATCCGGTGACCGCCGTGCGCCTGTCCCGTCTCACGCGCGAGGAAGCGGCGCTCACGCAGTACCGCGAGAACATCAGCGCGCTGAGCACGCGGCTGCAGCAGAACGAGGCGCTGCTCGACGGCATGAGCACCGACCTGCTGGAAGCGCGCGACCTGCTGGTGTGGGCGGCCGACGGCGGCAACACGCCGGAGGACGTGGCCGCGATGGCCGGCTCCCTGAAGTCGCTGCGCGACAGCCTCTTCTACACCGCCAACAGCCGCGACCAGGAAGGCCGCTACGTCTTCTCGGGCACCGCGACCAACACACCCACCATCGGCTTCGACGGCACGCAACCTCCGGGCTTCCGCTATGGCTGGACGGGCAATGCCGGCACGCAGCAGGTGGTGGTGGGCAACGGCATCACCCAGTCGGCCAACGTGCCGCTGGGCCAGGCGGCCGCGCTGCTCAACCAGCTCGACAAGACCATCGCCACCTTCGAGACCGGCACCGCCAGCGTCAACGACCCGATCGTGCGCGCCGAACTCACCGCCACGCTGAGCGGCGTGGACGCCGGCATCGACCAGATCAACACCTTGATCGCCGGGCTGGGCGGGGCGCAGAACACCCTGCGCACGCTGGGCGACAACCATGCCAACGTCAGCCTCTCCAACCAGCAGGCGGGCCTCACGCTGGGCGCGCTGGACTACAGCGAGGCGGCGGTGAAGCTGGAGGGCTACACCACCGCGCTGCAGGCCACGCAGAAGGCCTATGCCAAGGTGAGCGGCCTGTCCTTGTTCGACGTGATCTGACCATCCACGCCATGCAAGCCATCTCGTCCACCGTCAACACGCCCGGCAGCCGTCCCGCAGGCACGGCACAGGCGCGTTCGGCGACGGGCGAGGCGGCGGCGCTGGCGGCGGCAGGCCAGGAGCAGCGACCGCTGCGCGTGGCGCGGCAGGACTGGAATCCCGACCGCAACCAGCAGACGGCAGACGCACAGCGCACGCTCGAGTACCTCGAGCGCATGTCCACCCAGCTGCAGCAGCTGAAGAACACGCTCAGCGCGCAGCTGGTGAGCCAGCGCGCAGCCGCGGCCGGGCATTCCGGCGTGCAGCAGAACGCCGCCAGCAACGGCGCCGCCGCCGAGCAGCAGCTGCAATCGCTGGACGACCTGTGGCGCCAGCGCGAGATGATGACCGGCGGCAGCCTGGACAGCCAGCTGCGTTTCATCGCCGAGGGCACGGCCCGGCGGCGCTTTTCCATCCGCGGCCTGGACACGGCAGCGCTGGCGGGCGGTGAACGGGAGACGCTCAGCTTCTCCGTCGGCCAGGGCCGCAGCGGGCCGGTGACGGTGACCCTGGAGCCCGGCGCCACCCTGCAGGACAACGTCAAGAAGCTCGACCGGGCCCTGGCCCCGCTGGGTATCGGCGTGGGCCTGAACGGCGCGGGCGATACCGTCTTCAGCGTGCCTGAATCGCAATGGGCACAGGTGCGGGACGCCCTGGCCATCAAGGGCGGCGGCATCCGCCTGCCGGGCGGGCAGGCCCACCGCGCCCGCACCGAGGTGCAGGAAGAAGCCATCACGCCCACCGGCTGGAGCACCGGCGATGCCACGGCCCTGCGCAACACGCTGCAGGAAGTGACGCAGGCGCTGGAGCATGTGCGGCGCGTGGCCCAGCAGGTGCGCGAGACGCTGGAGCGGGCCAAGCAGGCCACCGCGCAGGCGGCCGACGCGGCCTGGGCCAGCGCCTTCGCCGCGGAGTTCGGCGAGCGTGCGCAGGCGCCCGACTACGAGGTGTACGCGGCGATCGCGCCCGCCCTGGTGAGCGTGAACCGCAGCCGCGTGGTGTCGCTGCTCACGCTCAAGTAGCCCGGGCTACTGCAGCGGTTCCTTCAGCGCCTGCGGCATGGGCAGGCTGGCGATCTCGATGCCTTCGTCCAGCAGGGCCTCGCGCTGCTCCGGCGACGCCTGGCCGCGGATGCCCCGCGCTTCGATCTCGCCGTAATGCATGCGGCGGGCCTCCTCCGGAAAGCGTTCGCCCACGTCTTCCGTGTGCGCGATCACATGGCGCACCGCCTGCATCCAGGCCGCCTGCAAGGCCTTCTCGCGCGACAGCGGCGGGGCGGCGGCAGGCTTGGCGGCAGCCTCGGCGGACGACGGGCTGGGCGCACGCGCGCCGGAGAGGTTCAGGCGGGGTGCGCTCGGCCGGCGCGAGATGCCGGTGTCGGCACACAGCGGGCAGCCGATCAGCCCGCGCCCGAGCTGCGACGCATAGTCGTCCTCGGAGGAGAACCAGCCTTCGAAGCCATGGCCCTGGCTGCAGCAGAGGTCGAGAACCTTCATCGGATCATCATAGTGGGGTGGCACCGGCGCGATGGCGCCAGGGCCAAGCCGGCCGTGCAGCCTGTGGCAGGCGGGCCGGCGTGTTCAGGCCGCCGACGCGGCCTGCCAGTCGAGCGGCCAGGCCCCGGCCTTCCAGCGCTGCAACCACAGCAGGCAGATCAGCGTCTTGGCATCGGTGAGTTCCCCGCGGCCGGCCAGTGCATCCAACTCGTCGGCAGACAGCAGGTGCACGTCGATCAGCTCGCCATGGTCCAGCTGCTGCGTACCGGCCTCCAGGCCACGCGCGAAGAAGATCTCGATGTGCTCGTTGGAATAGGCGGCTGCGTTGTGCAGGATGCCGGCGCGTGCCACTTCACGGGCGCGGTAGCCGGTCTCCTCTGTCAGCTCGCGCAGGCCGCAGCGCATGGTGTCCTCGCCTGGGTCGATCTTGCCGGCCGGAAACTCCAGCAGCACGCGGCCCAGCGGATAGCGGTGCTGCCGCACCAGCACCAGGCGGCCGTCGTCCAGCAGCGGCACCACCACCACCGCGCCGGGGTGCACGATGTACTCACGGGTGGCGGTGTCGCCACCGGGCAGCGCAATCACATCGCGGCGCACGTCCAGGAAGTTGCCGCGGTACACCTGCTCACCCGAGACACGGGTCTCGATCAGGTGACGGTCGCTTTCTTCTGCCATGGACTGCCTCAGGGGCGGCGCAGGACGCGCCAGACAAAACCGGGAAACGCCAGGGTCAGGAACAGGCAGGCACCCGCCGCATAGAACTCCCAGCCTTGCGGCTGCCGCTGGCCGATGCGCGATTCCAGCGCCATGCCCACCAGCAGCGTCAGCGCGGCCATCACGGCCAGCTCCAGCAGCCGCCACGGCCAGCGCTTGGGCGCGCGCACCGGACCGAGCAGGAACAGCCGCTCATTGAAGAACGGCAGGTTGGCCGCCACGGTGGCCACCAGCAGGACCAGCCAGACTTCGGCCGAATGCGAACCCACGGCAGCCGGCCGTCGTCAGCTGGCCAGGGCCTTGACGATGGCGTCGCGGCACATCGCCATCAGCCCGCCCGGCAGGATGCCGAGCAGCAGCACCGCCGCACCGTTGACCGCCAGCAGCGCGCTGACACCCGAGCCCTGGACCACCGCGGGCGAACCAGCCGGCGGCTCATCGAAGTACATCACCTTGATGACGCGCAGGTAGTAGAAGGCGCCGATCAGCGACAACAGCACCGCAGCCACCGCGATCCACAGGTACAGCTCGATGTTGGTGGTGACCAGCGCCTGCAGCACCGCCAGCTTGGCGTAGAAGCCCACCGTCGGCGGAATGCCGGTCAGCGAGAACATGAACACCGCCATCACCCCGGCCATCCACGGTGCGCGGCGCGACAGGCCGGCCAGGTCGTTGATGTCCTCGCTCTCGAAGCCCTCGCGCGACAGCAGCATCAGCAGCCCGATGCTGCCCAGCGTGGTGAGCGTGTACGCCACCATGTAGAACATCGCCGAGCTGTAGGCATTGCCGGCCGACAGCGTGTTGCCGCTGACCACGCCCGAGGCCAGTGCCAGCAGCATGAAGCCCATCTGCGCAATGGCCGAGTAGGCGAGCATGCGCTTGAGGTTGCTCTGCGCGATGGCCGCGAAGTTGCCGATGGCCAGCGAGACCACGGCCATCACCAGCAGCATCTGCTGCCAATCCACCGCCAGGCCCAGCATGCCCTCCACCAGCAGGCGGATGGTCATGCCGAAGGCGGCCAGCTTGGGCGCACCGGCGATGAGCAAGGTGACGGCGGTGGGCGCGCCGTGGTAGACGTCGGGCACCCACATGTGGAACGGCGCGGCACCCAGCTTGAAGCCCAGGCCGGCCACCACGAACACCAGGCCGAACACCAGCACGGTGTTGTTGGCGCCGCCCTTGCCGATCACCTCGAACACGCCCGGGATCTCCAGCGTGCCGGTGGCGCCGTACATCATCGACAGGCCGTACAGCAGGAAGCCGCTGGCCAGCGCGCCCAGCACGAAGTACTTCATCGCGGCCTCGGTGGCCACGGCGCTGTCACGCCGCAGCGCCACCAGCGCATACAGCGACAGGCTCATCAACTCCAGGCCCAGGTACATCACCAGGAAGTTGTTGGCCGACACCATCACGCAGATGCCCAGCAGCGAGAACATCGCCAGGGTGAAGAACTCGCCCTTGAGCATCTCGCGCGAGCCGATGTACGGCTGCGCATAGGCAATCGAGACCATCACCGAGATGACGGCGAAGAAGGCCAGCAGGTGGCCCATCGGATCGGCGACCACCATGTTCTGCATGCCGTAGGCGGTCACGCCGCCCTGCACATAGCTCAGGTGCAGCGCCGCCACCAGGCCGAGCGACACCTGCGTCAGCCAGAAGGTGGGCCGGCGCTTCGGGTCGGTGACAAACAGGTCCGCCAGCGCCACCACGCAGGTGAGCACGAGCAGCAGCAGCTCGGGGTAGATGACCAGCCAGTTCATTTCAATCATGGTTGTGGCCATCCGTCAGGGAAGTTTGGAAACAGCCACGTGTTTCAGCAGCTCGGTGACGGAGACATGCATCACGTCGGTCACCGGCTTCGGGTAGACGCCCATCGCCAGCGTGGCGATGGCCAGCACGGCCAGCATCAGGAACTCGCGGCTGTTGATGTCGGTCAGCGCACGCACGTTGTCGTTGGCCACGTCGCCCAGGTACACGCGTTTGACCATCCACAGGTTGTAGGCCGCGCCCAGGATCAGCGCGGTGGCCGCGAGGATGCCGATCACGAAGCTGAACTTGACCGACGCCAGGATCACCATCCACTCGCCAATGAAGCCGCTGGTACCCGGCAGGCCGGCATTGGCCATCGCGAAGAACACCGCGAAGGCGGCAAACTTCGGCATGGTGTTCACCACGCCGCCGTAGGCCTTGATCTCACGCGAATGCACGCGGTCATACAGCACGCCGATGCACAGGAACATGGCGCCCGAGACGAAGCCGTGGCTCACCATCTGCACCAGGCCGCCGGCCACGCCCAGTTCGCTGAACAGGAAGAAGCCCAGGGTGACGAAGCCCATGTGCGCGATGGACGAGTAGGCCACCAGCTTCTTCATGTCCTGCTGCACCAGCGCCACCAGGCCGACGTAGATCACCGCCACCAGCGAGAACGCCACGATCAGCCAGGCCCACTGATGCGAGGCATCGGGCACGATGGGCATGGAAAAGCGCAGGAAGCCATAGGCGCCGAGCTTCAGCATGATGGCCGCCAGCACCACCGAACCGCCGGTGGGCGCCTCCACGTGCGCATCGGGCAGCCAGGTGTGCACCGGCCACATCGGCACCTTCACGGCGAAGGCCGCGAAGAAGGCGAAGAACAGCAGCGTCTGCGCGGTGGCGGGCAGCGGCAGTTGGTGCCAGTCCAGGATGGAGAAGCTGCCGCCCGACTTGTAGTACAGGTACAGCAGCGCCACCAGCATCAGCAGCGAGCCCAGCAGCGTGTACAGGAAGAACTTGAACGCCGCGTACACGCGCCGCGGGCCGCCCCACACGCCGATGATGATGTACATCGGGATCAGCGTGGCTTCGAAGAACACGTAGAACAGCAGGCCGTCCAGTGCCGAGAACACGCCCACCATCACGCCCGACAGGATCAGGAACGCGCCCATGTACTGGTTGACGCGGTCAGTGATCACCTCCCAGGCGGCGATCACCACGATGATGGTGATGAAGGCCGTGAGCAGCACGAACCACACCGAGATGCCGTCCACGCCCAGGTGGTAGCGGATATTGAAACGGTCGATCCAGGCGTAGTTCTCGACGAACTGCATCGAGGCCGTGCCCGCATCGAAGCCACCGATCAATGGCAGCGTGACGGCGAAGCTGGCGATGGCGCCCAGCAAGGCCAGCCAGCGCACGGCCTTGGCGTATTCGTCGCGCCCCAGGGCCAGCAGGACGGCGCCGACAGCGATCGGCAGCCAGATGGCAACACTCAACAATCCCATGTTCTTGTTCTCCGCCCCGCCATCAGCGCCCGAAGAGGCCGCCGAGCGTGGGCCACAGTTGCCAGGTCATCAACCCGAACACACCCAGCAGCATCACCAGCGCATACCAGTACAGGTGGCCGGTCTGCAGGAATCGGGTCAGCGAGGCGATGCCCCCCATCAGGCGCGCCGAACCATTGACGAACACGCCGTCGATCAGACCCACGTCGCCGCCCTTCCACAGCCCCACGCCGAGCAGGCGTGCGCCGCCGGCGATGAACTTCTCGTTGAAGGCATCGAAGTAGTACTTGTTCTCCAGCAGGCGGTAGATCGGGCCGCTGCGCGCCTTGATGGCCGCCGGGATCGACGGTGCCTTCATGTAGAAGAACCAGGCCAGGACCACGCCGGCCAGGGCCAGCCAGAACGGCGCCGTGAGGAGGCCGTGCGAGGCCATGGCGGCAGCGCCGTGGAAGGCCTCGTTCAGCTCGGCCATGGCCGGATGCTTGGCCGCGTCCACGAAGATCGCGTCCTTGAAGAAGTCGCCGTGCAGCATCGGACCGATGGTCAGGTAGCCGATCAGCACCGACGGGATGGCCAGCAGCACCAGCGGCGCGGTCACCACCCAGGGCGACTCATGCGGCACATGCGGTTCATGGTGGCCGTGCTCGTCGTCGTGGTGGTCGTGCTCGCCCGGGAACGGCTTGTGGCGGAAGTTCTCCTTGCCATGGAAGACCAGGAAGTACATCCGGAAGGAGTAGAACGCCGTGACGAACACACCCGCCAGAACCGCGAAGTTGGCGAAGCCCGAGCCCCACAGGTGGCTGGCATGCACCGCCTCGATGATGCTGTCCTTCGAGTAGAAGCCGGAGAACAGCGGCGTGCCGATCAGGGCCAGCGAGCCCAGCAGCGACGTGATCCAGGTGATGGGCATGTACTTGCGCAGGCCGCCCATGTTGCGGATGTCCTGGTCGTGGTGCATGCCGATGATGACCGAGCCTGCACCGAGGAACAGCAGCGCCTTGAAGAACGCATGCGTCATCAAGTGGAACACCGCCACAGAGTAGGCCGACACGCCCAGTGCCACCGTCATGTAGCCCAGCTGGCTCAGCGTGGAGTACGCCACCACGCGCTTGATGTCGTTCTGGATGATGCCCAGGAACCCCATGAACAGCGCCGTGATGGAGCCGATCACCAGCACGAAGGACAGCGCGGTGTCCGACAGCTCGAACAGCGGCGACATGCGGGCCACCATGAAGATGCCGGCCGTCACCATCGTCGCCGCGTGGATCAGCGCGGAGATCGGCGTCGGGCCTTCCATCGAGTCCGGCAGCCACACATGCAGCGGCACCTGCGCGCTCTTGCCCATCGCGCCGATGAACAGGCAGATGCAGGCGGTGGTCAGCAGCATCCAGTCGGTGCCGGGCAGCGTGAGCTTGGCCAGTTCGCCGCTCTTGGCAAAGGTCTCGCCGTAGTTCAGCGTGCCGGTGTAGGCCAGCAGCAGGCCGATGCCGAGGATGAAGCCGAAGTCACCCACCCGGTTGACCAGGAAGGCCTTCATGTTGGCGAAGATGGCCGTCGGGCGCTTGAACCAGAAGCCGATCAGCAGGTACGACACCAGGCCCACCGCCTCCCAGCCGAAGAACAGCTGCAGGAAGTTGTTGCTCATCACGAGCATCAACATCGAGAAGGTGAACAGCGAGATGTACGAGAAGAAGCGCTGGTAGCCCGGGTCCTCCTCCATGTAGCCGATGGTGTAGATGTGCACCATCAGCGACACGAAGGTCACCACGCACATCATCATCGCGGTGAGACCGTCGACCAGGAAGCCGACTTCCATCTTCAGGTCGCCGAGCACCATCCACTCGTAGACGGTGGCGTTGAAGCGGGCACCGTCGACGACGACGCTCTGCAGCACCATCACGGACAGCACGAAGGCGATGGCCACGCCGAGGATGGTGGCGATGTGCGAGCCGCGGCGGCCCACCGTCTTGCCGAAGAAGCCGGCGATGACGGAGCCGGCCAGCGGCGCCAGCGGCACCGCGAGAAGCATGTTCTGGGACAGGGTTGCCGACATGGTCAATCAGCCCTTCAGGGTATCGAGTTCGTCGACGTTGATCGACGCACGGTTGCGGAAGAGCACGACCAGGATGGCCAGGCCGATGGCGGATTCGGCGGCCGCCACCGTCAGGATGAAGAACACGAACACCTGGCCCGCCATGCGGTCGGCCACGGCCGGCAGGTAGTGCGAGAAGGCGATGAAGTTCAGGTTGACCGCCAGCAGCATCAGCTCGATGGCCATCAGCAGCACGATCAGGTTGCGGCGGTTCAGGAAGATGCCGATCACCGACAGCGCGAACAGCACCGCGCCCAGCGACAGGTAGTGGCCAAGAGACACGGGGCCCAGCATCACTGTTTCCCCTCGGCTTGGGCGCCCGGCTGGGCGGCAGGCACCGAAGGCACCTCGATCGTCGGTTTCATCTTGACCAGTCGGACACGGTCCGCCTTCTTGACGCGCACCGCCTGCGAGGCATCGATGGCACGCGAGTCCTTGCGCTTGCGCAGCGTCAGCGCGATGGCCGCCACGATGGCCACCAGCAGCAGCACCGCGGCGATCTGCAGCGGGTAGAGATACCTGGTGTACATCTCGATGCCCAGCAGCTTGGTGTTGCCGGCCTCGATCTCCGCCGCGGTCATCATCGGCGCCTCGGGCACGTAGAAGCCCTGGTACAGCACCGCCGCCATCTCCAGCGCGATCAGCGCGCCGATCAGGCCGGCCACCGGGAAGTGCTTCCAGAAGTTCTGTCGGAAGGCGTCGGTGTTGATGTCCAGCATCATCACCACGAAGAGGAACAGCACCATCACTGCGCCGACGTACACCAGCACCAGCGTGATGGCCAGGAACTCGGCCTTCAGCAGCATCCAAACGCAGGCTGCGCTGAAGAAGGCCAGCACCAGGAAGAGCGCCGCATGCACGGTGCTGCGCGCCGTGATCACGCGGAAGGAGGCTCCCAGCAGCACCGCCGAGAACGCATAGAAGAGAGCGGTCGTCGTATTCATGTTTTCTTGAACGCGCGCACGCGCCGGGCCAGGGCCGCCTGGGCAGGCGGCCGCAGCCGTCAGCGGTACTTCGCGTCGGCCTCCTTGTTGGCGGCGATCTCGCGCTCGTAGCGGTCACCGACGGCCAGCAGCATGTCCTTGGTGAAGTACAGGTCGCCGCGCTTTTCGCCGTGGTACTCGAGGATGTGCGTCTCGACGATGGAATCGACCGGGCAGCTTTCCTCGCAGAAGCCGCAGAAGATGCACTTGGTCAGGTCGATGTCGTAGCGCGTGGTGCGGCGAGAACCGTCGTCACGCACGTCCGATTCGATGGTGATGGCCAGCGCCGGGCACACTGCCTCGCACAGCTTGCAGGCGATGCAGCGCTCTTCGCCATTCTCGTAGCGGCGCAGCGCATGCAGCCCACGGAAGCGCGGCGACAGCGGCGTCTTCTCTTCCGGAAACTGGATGGTGATCTTCTTCTGGAAGAAGTGGCGGCCCGTGAGCTTCAGGCCCTTGAGCAGCTCCAGCAGCATGAAGCTGGAGACGAAGTCTTTGACGGCAGACATGGGGTGACCTCTGTGTGCGGGGCGTTAGCCGGCTTTAAGGCCAGATGTTCCAGGGCGACTGGATCCACAGGCCAACGACGACCAGCCACACCAGGGTGACGGGAATGAAAATCTTCCAGCCCAGACGCATGATCTGGTCGTAGCGGAAGCGGGGGAACGTGGCACGCACCCACAGGAACATCGTGACGACCACGAAGACCTTGATCGCCAGCCAGATCCAGCCAGGGATGAAGTCGAGGAACCCGAAGGGGCTCAGCCAGCCGCCGAGGAACAGGATCACGGCCAGGGTGGAGACCAGGATCATGTTGGCGTATTCGGCCAGGAAGAACATCGCGAACGACATGCCCGAGTACTCGATCATGTGCCCGGCCACGATTTCCGACTCGCCTTCCACCACGTCGAACGGGTGGCGGTTCGTCTCGGCCAGGCCGGAGATGAAGTACACGACGAAGATGGGCAGCAGCGGCAGCCAGTTCCAGGACAGCAGGCCCACGCCCTTGTCGGCGAAGAAGCCGGTGCCCTGGCTGGTGACGATGGCGCTCATGTTCAGGGTGCCCGACACCATCAGCACCACGACGAAGCAGAAGCCCATCGCGATCTCGTAGCTCACCATCTGCGCCGAAGCCCGCAGCGCACCCAGGAAGGCGTACTTCGAGTTGGAGGCCCAGCCCGCGATGATCACACCGTACACCTCCAGCGAGGTGATGGCCATCAGGAACAGCAGGCCGGCGTTGACGTTGGCCAGCACCACGTCAGGTCCGAACGGCACCACGGCCCAGGCCGCCAGCGCCGGCATGATGGTCATGATCGGGCCCAGGAAGAACAGGCCCTTGTTGGCCGCCGTCGGGCGGATGATTTCCTTGAAGATCAGCTTGACCGCATCGGCGATGGGCGTGAGCAGGCCGAACGGGCCAACGCGGTTGGGGCCCGGGCGGATCTGCGTCCAGCCGATGGCCTTGCGCTCCCACAGCGTGAGGTAGGCGACGCAGCCCATCAGCGGCGCCACCACCGCGACGATCTTGATCAGGCTCCAGACCACCAGCCAGAGCGTGGGGCCGAGCAGCGACGTGCCGGCTTGTTGGACGGTATCCAGCATGTTCAGGCTTTTTCGATGGTCAGCGCGCCGAACATGGCGCCAAGGGTGGCGGTGTGGTCATGGCCGGCCGGCACGCGCACGGTGTTGCCAGCCAGTGTCGGCTCTTCCACGGCAGGCAGCACGGCGGACGCCTGGCCTTGCGAGACGCGCACGCGGTCGCCGACCTGCAGGCCCAGTGTCTGCCACAGGCCTGACGGCAGGCTGGCAACCGGCGGGCGTGCATCGGCCGTCAGCTGCAGCGAGGTGGCTCGGCGCACGATGGCGTCGGCGCTGTAGATCGGCACATCGGCCAGGCGCTCGATGCCGTCCTGCGGGCTGATGGTCACCTGGCCCAGCGAAGCCGCCTCGTTGTTCAGCCGGCTGGTGATGCCGGCGGCATCGCCCAGGGCTTCCGCGCGCACCTCCTCCGAGGTCTCGTGGTTGAAGCCTTCCAGGCCCAGCAGATTGCCCAGCACTCGCAGCACCTTCCAGGCCGGGCGGGCATCGCCCAGCGGCTTGGTCACGCCGTGGAAGCTCTGCACGCGGCCTTCGGCGTTGACGAAGGTGCCGGAGGTCTCGGTGAAGGGCGCGATCGGCAGCAGCACGTCGGCGTTGTCGACCTGCGCATCCTTGAAGGGCGTGAGCGCGACCACCAGGCCCGAGCCCTGCAGCGCTGCACGGGCCGCCGCGGCGTTGGCGGCGTCCAGCACCGGCTCCACGTTGAGGAGCAGCAGGGCCTTCATCGGCTGCGACAGCATCTGGCCCGCGTTCAGGCCGCCTTGGCGCGGCATGGCATGCACCAGCTGCGCGCCGACGGTGTTGCCTGCCTCGGTGAGGTAGCCCACCGAAGCGCCGGTGTGCTGCGCGATGAAGTTGGCCAGTGCGAGCAACTGGGAGGCTTCCGGGTGCTGCGCGGCGGCATTGCCCAGCAGCACGGCCTTTTGCTGACCCGAGATCAAGGAAGTGGCGATCGCACGGGCGTCCTCGGTGGGCTCGATACCGGCATCCAGCGACACCGGCGACACGGCGCCGGTCGCTGCGGCCACGGCGGCAGCCACCTGGGCCAGCACGCCCACCCAGGCACTGGGGGCGGCCACCAGGCGGATGCCCGTGGGCATCAGCCACTCGTCATTCACCGCGCCCAGGCTGTGCACATGCGCGCCATGCCGCGCGGCCTGGCGGATGCGCTGCGCCATCAGCGGCTGGTCCTTCCGCAGGAACGAGCCGATGACGAAAGCACGCTGCAGTGTCGACAGCGAGGCGATGGAGGTGCCCAGCCAACGCACGCCGCCCTGCTCCAGCGCGAAGTCGGCGTGGCGGGTGCGGTAGTCGATGTTGTCGCTGCCCAGGCCGCGGACCAGCTTGGCCAGGAGATGAAGTTCCTCGACGGTGGACTGGGCCGAGCCCAGCGCGCCGATGCCGGCCACGCCGAACTCACCCTTCACGCGCTTCAGGCCATCGGCCACATAGCCCAGCGCGGTGTTCCAGTCGACGGCCTGCCACTGGCCGCCCTGCTTGATCATCGGCGTGGTCAGGCGGCTGGGGCTGTTCAGTGCTTCGTACGAGAAGCGGTCGCGGTCCGACAGCCAGCATTCGTTCACCGCCTCGTTCTCGAGCGGCAGCACGCGCATGACCTTGTTGGACTTGACCTGCACGATCAGGTTGGCGCCCACGCCGTCGTGCGGGCTCACGCTCTTGCGGCGCGACAGCTCCCAGGTGCGGGCGCTGTAGCGGAAGGGCTTGCTGGTCAGCGCGCCAACCGGGCACAGGTCGATCATGTTGCCCGAGAGCTCGGAGTCCACCGTGTCGCCGGCCACCGTGGTGATCTCGGAATGCTCGCCGCGGTGGATCATGCCCAGCTCCATGATCCCGGCCACTTCCTGGCCGAAACGCACGCAGCGGGTGCAGTGGATGCAGCGCGTCATCTCTTCCATCGAGATGAGCGGACCCACGTCCTTGTGGAACACCACGCGCTTTTCTTCCTGGTAACGCGAGGAAGAACCGCCGTAACCCACGGCCAGGTCCTGCAGCTGGCATTCGCCGCCCTGGTCGCAGATGGGGCAGTCCAGCGGGTGGTTGATCAGCAGGAACTCCATCACCCCTTGCTGCGCCTTGATCGCCTTGTCGCTCTTGGTGCGCACGATCATGCCGTTGGTCACCGGCGTGGCACAGGCGGGCATCGGCTTGGGCGCCTTCTCCACCTCGACCAGGCACATGCGGCAGTTGGCCGCAATGCTCAGCTTCTTGTGGTAGCAGAAGTGCGGGATGTAGGTGCCCGCGGCGTCGGCGGCATGCATGACCATGCTGCCTTCGACCACGCTGACCTTCTTGCCGTCGAGTTCGATTTCAACCATGTTGTGTGTCCCGGTTGCCGTCAGGCATGCACGGCCGCGGCCGGCTGCGGGACCTTCGCAGTCTTGTGTTCGATGAGGTGGACGAACTCGTCGCGGAAGTGCTTGAGCATCGCCCGCACCGGCATGGCCGCGGCGTCACCCAGCGCACAGATGGTGCGGCCCTGGATGTTGTCAGCCACCGAGTTCAGCAGGTCGATGTCTTCCGGACGGCCCTGGCCGTTGGCGATGCGATCGACCATGCGCCACAGCCAGCCCGTGCCTTCGCGGCACGGCGTGCACTGGCCGCAGCTCTCGTGCATGTAGAAGTAGCTCAGGCGCAGCAGGCTGCGCACCATGCAACGGCTGTCGTCCATCACGATGACGGCGCCCGAACCCAGCATCGACCCCGCCTTGGCGATCGAGTCGTAGTCCATGGTGCACTCGTTCATAATCGAGGCCGGCAGCACCGGCGACGACGAGCCGCCCGGGATCACGGCCTTGAGCTGCCGGCCGGTGCGCACGCCACCTGCCAGTTCCAGCAGCTTGCTGAACGGCGTGCCCAGCGGGATCTCGTAGTTGCCAGGCTTGTTGACGTCACCCACCACCGAGAAGATCTTCGTGCCGCCGTTGTTCGGCTTGCCGATGTCGAGGTAGGCCTGGCCGCCATTGCGGATGATCCAGGGCACCGCGGCGAAGGTCTCGGTGTTGTTGATCGTGGTCGGCTTGCCATACAGGCCGAAGCTCGCCGGGAACGGCGGCTTGAACCGCGGCTGGCCCTTCTTGCCTTCCAGCGATTCGAGCAGCGCGGTTTCTTCACCGCAGATGTAGGCGCCGAAGCCGTGGTGCGCATGCAGCTGGAAGCTGAAGCCGCTGCCCAGGATCTGGTTGCCCAGGTAGCCGGCGGCCCGCGCTTCTTCCAGGGCGGCCTCGAAGCGTTCGTACACCTCGAAGATCTCGCCGTGGATGTAGTTGTAGCCCACGCTGATGCCCATCGCGTAGGCCGCGATGATCATGCCCTCGATGACGATGTGCGGGTTGTAGGCCAGGATGTCCCGGTCTTTGCAGGTGCCCGGCTCGCCTTCGTCGGAGTTGCACACCAGGTACTTCTGGCCCGGGAACTGGCGGGGCATGAAGCTCCACTTCAGCCCGGTCGGGAAGCCTGCGCCGCCGCGACCGCGCAGGCCCGACAGCTTGACGTCGGCGATCACCTGGTCGGGCGTCATGCCGGCGCCGCCGTCGGTGCCCAGGATGCGCTTGAGCGCCTGGTAGCCACCGCGCGCCTCATAGTCGGCGATCGACCAGTTGCGGCCGTTCAGGCCCGCATAAATTTGCGCGCCGATGTGGCGGTCGTGGAAGCAGGTTTCGAGGCCGGTGGCCTGGAACCGGGAAAGGTCGGGCATGTTCACTTTGCCTGCGCCTTCAGTGTGTCGACCAGCGCGTCGAGCCGCTCGTCGGTCATGTAGCTCACCATCTGGCGGTCATTCACCAGCATCACCGGTGCATCGGCGCAGGCGCCCAGGCACTCGGTCTTCTGCACGGTGAACAGGCCATCGGCGCTGGTGCCGCCTTCATCGACATGCAGCTTGGCGCACAGGTGCTCCAGCGCATGCTGGCCGTTGCGCAGCTGGCAAGGGAGGTTGGTGCAGACGTTGAGCTTGTAGCGGCCCAGCGGCTGCTGGTTGTACATGTTGTAGAAGGTCGTCACCTCGTGCACCGCGATCGCGGGCATGCCGAGGTAGTCGGCGATCTCCTGCTCGCTCTCGGGCGAGACCCAGCCCAGTTCCTGCTGCGCAATCGACAGGCAGGCCATCACCGCAGACTGCTTCTGCTCGGGCGGGTACTTGGCAACTTCCTTGGCGAAGCGGGCCAGGGTGTCCACGGAAAACAGGCTCATCGATCGATCTCGCCAAACACGATGTCCATCGTCCCGATGATGGCGACGGCATCGGCAATCATGTGGCCGCGCGCCATTTCATCGAGGGCTGCAAGGTGCGCAAAGCCCGGTGCGCGGATCTTCAGGCGGTACGGCTTGTTGGCGCCGTCGCTCACCAGGTAGATGCCGAACTCACCCTTCGGATGCTCCACGGCTGCGTAGGCCTCGCCTTCGGGGACGTGGAAGCCTTCGGTGAAGAGCTTGAAGTGATGGATCAGCTCTTCCATGCTGGACTTCATGTCCAGCCGCGAAGGCGGCGCCACCTTGTGGTTGTCGGTGATCACCGGGCCGGGGTTCTTGCGCAGCCAGGCCACGCACTGCTCGATGATGCGGTTGGACTGCCGCATCTCCTCGATGCGCACCAGGTAGCGGTCGTAGGTGTCGCCGTTGGTGCCCACCGGCACGTCGAAGTCGATGCGGTCATAGACCTCATAGGGCTGCGTCTTGCGCAGGTCCCAGGCGATGCCCGAGCCGCGCAGCATCGGGCCGCTGAAGCCGAGGTTCTTGGCACGCTCCGGCGTGACGACGCCGATGCCCACGGTGCGCTGCTTCCAGATGCGGTTGTCGGTCAGCAGCGTCTCGTACTCGTCGACGTGCGTCGGGAAGCGCTTGGTGAAGTCGTCGATGAAGTCCAGCAGCGAACCCTGCCGGTTGTCGTTCATCGCCGCGATGGCCTTGGCATTGCGGATCTTCGACACCTTGTATTGCGGCATCGAGTCCGGCAGGTCGCGGTACACGCCGCCAGGCCGGAAATAGGCCGCATGCATGCGCGCGCCCGACACCGCCTCGTACATGTCGAACAGGTCTTCCCGCTCGCGGAAGCAGTAGATCAGCATGTTCATCGCGCCGCAGTCGAGACCGTGCGCGCCGAGCCACAGCAGGTGGTTCAGCAGGCGGGTGATCTCGCTGAACATCACGCGGATGTACTGCGCGCGCTCGGGCACCTCGATGCCCATCAGCTTCTCGATGGCCAGGCAGTACGCATGCTCGTTGGACATCATCGACACGTAGTCGAGACGGTCCATGTAGGGCAGCGACTGGATGAAAGTGCGGCTTTCGGCCAGCTTCTCGGTCGCGCGGTGCAGCAGGCCGATGTGCGGGTCGGCACGCTGGATGACCTCGCCGTCGAGCTCGAGCACCAGGCGCAGCACGCCGTGCGCGGCGGGGTGCTGGGGCCCGAAGTTCAGCGTGTAGTTCTTGATCTCTGCCATAGAAACCTGTTGGCGCCGGCGGCGCTCAGTGCAGCCCGCCGTAGTTGTCTTCGCGGACGATGCGCGGCGTGATCTCGCGCGGCTCGATCGTCACGGGCTGGTAGATCACGCGCTTCTGCTCAGGGTCGTAGCGCATCTCCACATGGCCCGTGGTGGGAAAGTCCTTGCGGAACGGATGGCCGATGAAGCCGTAGTCGGTCAGGATGCGGCGCAGGTCCAGGTGGCCTTCGAAGATGATGCCGTACAGGTCGAAGGCTTCGCGCTCGAACCAGTTGGCGGCATTCCACACCTCGTTGACCGAGGCCACCATCGGGAGGTCGTCATCCGGGCAGTACACGCGCAGGCGCAGCCGCCAGTTGTGCTGCAGAGAGAGCAGGTGCGTCACCACGGCGAAGCGCGGACCCTCATACGCGCCGCTGTCCTGCCAACCGCTGTAGTCCATGCCGCACAGGTCGATCAACTGCTCGAACCGCAGCGCGGGATCGTCACGCAGCCGCAGCGCCACGTCGGCGTACACCGCAGCGGCCACGGTGATGGTGATCTCGCCGCGCTCGCGCTTGAAGGTCTTGATCTTGTCGCCGAGCACCGACTGGAGCGCGGCTTGCAGGTTGTCGAGTTTCTGGGTCATGCGATGGCTGACGCTGGGTGGCCGGCCGCCTCAGCGGGCGATCGTGTTCTCGCGGCGGATCTTGGCCTGCAGCTGCAGGATGCCGTATAGCAAAGCCTCGGCCGTGGGCGGGCAGCCCGGCACATAGACGTCCACCGGCACAATGCGGTCGCAGCCGCGCACCACCGAATAGCTGTAGTGGTAGTACCCGCCGCCGTTGGCACACGAGCCCATCGACAGCACCCAGCGCGGCTCGGCCATCTGGTCGTAGACCTTGCGCAGGGCCGGCGCCATCTTGTTGCACAGCGTGCCGGCCACGATCATCAGGTCGGACTGGCGCGGGCTGGGACGGAACAGCATGCCGAAGCGGTCGATGTCGTAGCGGGCAGCACCCGCATGCATCATCTCCACCGCGCAGCAGGCCAGGCCGAAGGTCATCGGCCACAGCGAGCCGGTCTTCGACCAGTTGATCAGCTTGTCGACCGATGTGGTGACGAAGCCTTCCTTGAGAACGCCTTCGATACCCATTTGTGCTTACTCCCAGTCGAGGGCGCCCTTTTTCCACTCATAGACGAATCCGACCACCAGGATGGTCAGGAACAGCATCATCGCCCAGAAGCCGGCGGGGCCGATCTCCCTGAGCGCAACGGCCCAAGGGAAGAGGAATGCGATTTCGAGGTCGAACAGGATGAAGAGAATGGCCACCAGGTAGTAGCGCACGTCGAACTTCATTCGGGCGTCCTCGAAGGCCTCGAAGCCGCATTCATAGGGCGAGTTTTTCGCCATGTCGGGCCGTTGCGGACCGAGAACAAAACCCAGCACCTGGGGCACGATGCCTACACCGATACCGACCAGGATGAACAGGATGACAGGTAGGTACTGTTGCAGGTCCATGGCTCTTGGCTAAGGTTGCGAGATCGACGTCCGGGCAGCAAAAAGCGCGCCGGAACCAGCTTGGCTCACTCAGCGCGCCCAGTTTTCCCTGCATTGCTGATCGCATTCAGGGCGCTGTCTTGCAAAGTACCGGTGAGGGCCTTGCTTACAACCCATCTCATTTCTGGTGCCGACGGCGAGACTCGAACTCGCACAGCTTTCGCCACTACCCCCTCAAGATAGCGTGTCTACCAATTTCACCACGTCGGCGGTTTTGTCAACTTCGACTGTTCGGTTTTGCTTGAGGATTGCTCACTGAACAGCCTCGCATTCTAGCCCGAAATTTCCCGCATCACGAGGGTTGTCACCAACATGATGCAGGAGGCAGATCAAGGCTTCGGGATGACGGCGCCAGAGGCCGCCGGCGCAGCAGGGACGACCGGGGCCACCGGTGTGGAGGCCGAAGGCAGCGCGGCGGAGGCCGCGGGCGTAGGCGCCGAGGGAATGGCGCGCTCGAACACCGTGCCACCGGTGGCGGGTTCCACGGTGCGCTCCCGGCTGTTCAGGTAGGCCAGGGCCAGCGTGCAGATGAAGAACACGGTGGCGCAGGCGGCGGTGGAACGCGACAGGAAGTTGGCGCTGCCGGTGGCACCGAACAGGCTGCCCGACGAGCCGCCACCGAAGGAAGCGCCCATGTCGGCGCCCTTGCCGTGCTGCACCAGCACCAGTCCGATCATCGTGATCGCCGTCAGGAGCTGGACCGCCAGCACGATGTTCATCCAGATTTGCATTTCTTGTGACTCCGGGAGTTCTCAGGGCGCGGCGCGGCCGATGGCGATGAAGTCGGCGGCCTTGAGCGAGGCACCGCCGATCAGCCCGCCATCGATGTCGGGCTGCGCAAACAGGGTTGCGGCGTTGTCGGGCTTGACGCTGCCGCCGTAGAGGATCTTCATCGCGCCGGCCTGCGGCGTGGCTGCCTGCAACTGCGCACGCAGCAACGCATGAACGGCTTGCGCCTGCTCGGGCGATGCGGTCTTGCCGGTGCCGATGGCCCACACCGGTTCGTAGGCGACGACCATCTCGCCCACGCAATGCCCCAGCGTATGGATCACGGCGGACAGCTGCCGCTTGACCACCGCCTCGGTCTCGTTGGCCTCGCGCTGGGCCAGCGTCTCGCCCACGCACACGATGGGCGTGATGCCCTTGCCAAGCGCAGCCTTGGCCTTGTCGGCCACCAGCTGGTCGCTTTCGGCATGGTAGGCACGGCGCTCGGAGTGGCCGACGATGACGTAGCGGCAGCCGAACTCGTGCAACATGGCGGCCGACACCTCGCCGGTGTAGGCGCCCTGCTCATGGGCCGAGCAGTCCTGTGCGCCCCAGCGGATGGCACTGGCGGCCAGGGCCACCGCGGCTTCCGACAGGAAAGGGAACGGCACGCACACCGCCATGTCGGCATTGCTGGGGCCGGCGTCCAGCAGACCTTCGAACAGCTCGGCATTGGCCTTGTGGCTGCCGTGCATCTTCCAGTTGCCCACCACCAGTTTGCGTCGTGTAGTCATCGTCCAATCACCAACTCAAAACGATCTTGCCGACATGGCTGCTCGATTCCATCAGCGCATGGGCGTCCGCCGCCTGTGCTGCCGGAAACACCTTGTGGATCACCGGCTTGACGCGCCCGGCCTCGATCAGCGGCCACACGGTGGCGCGCAGTTCCTGGGCCAGCACGGTCTTGTAGGCCACCGAGCGCGGACGCAGCGTGGAGCCGACGATGGCGATGCGCTTGCGCAGCACCAGGCCAGCGTCGAAGCTGCTCTTGGTGCCGCCCTGCACGGCGATCAGCGCCAGGCGGCCGTCGGTGGCCAGGCACTCGATCTCGCGGCCGACGTAGTCGCCGGCCACCATGTCGAGCACCACGTCCGCGCCCTTGCCGCCGGTGATGCGCTGCACCTCGGCCACGAAGTCCTGGGTGCGGTAGTTGATGCCATGGTCGGCACCCAGCTGCACGCAGGCGGCCACCTTGTCGTCGCTGCCCGCGGTGACGATCACGCTGGCGCCGATGGCCTTGGCCAGTGCGATGGCGGTGGTGCCGATGCCGCTCGAGCCGCCCTGCACCAGCAGCGTCTCGCCTGCCTTCAGCCCCGCGATGTGGAAGACGTTCTGCCACACGGTGAAGAAGGTCTCCGGCAGGGCCGCGGCCTCGACGTCGGACAGGCCGGCCGGAATCGGCAGGCACTGGCCGGCAGGCGCGGTGCACAGCTCGGCATAACCGCCGCCGGCCACCAGGGCGCACACGCGGTCGCCGATCTTCAGGCCGGCGGCGGCCAGGTCGTCGTCGCTGCCGGCGGCCACCGTGCCGGCCACTTCCAGGCCCGGCAGGTCCGAAGCACCGGGCGGCGGCGGATAGGCGCCCTTGCGCTGCAGCACGTCGGGGCGGTTGATGCCCGCGGCCTTCACCGCGATCAGCAACTCACCCTTGGCGGGCGCGGGGTCGGGCCGCTGCACGAGGCGCAGTACTTCAGGACCGCCGCCGGGCCCCGCGATCTCGATAGCGTTCATCGGAATACTCCGTGCCAGGCCGCGGCGGCCGAAGCTGCCGCGGCACCTTGGCTCACTCGGGTTGCTGCGGGCGCTCGTTGTCGTTGCCGAACGACGGCGCGGACGACGGTGCATCGGCGGCCGGGGCGGCCTGCGGTGCCTCGTCACGCTGTTCGCGCGGCTCGCGTTCGCGGCGCGGCGGGCGGTCGCCACGGTCACGACCACGGTCGCCGCGATCGCCACGGTCGCCGTACTCGCGGCGCGGACGCTCCTCCTCGACATAGCCTTCCGGCTTGTCGAGCAGCGCCTTCAGCGACAGCTTGATGCGGCCCTTCTCGTCCGTCTCCAGCACCTTGACCTTCACCATCTGGCCTTCGGTCAGGAAGTCGGTGACCTTCTCGACGCGCTGGTGCGCGATCTGGCTGATGTGCAGCAGGCCATCCTTGCCGGGCAGGATGTTGACCAGCGCGCCAAAGTCCAGGATCTTGGTGACCGCGCCTTCGTAGACCTTGCCGATCTCGGCCTCGGCGGTGATCTCCTCGATGCGCTTCTTGGCGTATTCGGCCTTGTCGGCGTCGGCCGAGGCGATGGTGATGGTGCCGTCTTCGCCGATGTCGATCGTGGTGCCGGTCTCTTCGGTCAGCGCGCGGATGGTGGCGCCGCCCTTGCCGATCACGTCACGGATCTTCTCGGGGTTGATCTTCATCGTGTACAGGCGCGGGGCGTATTGCGACACCTCGGTCTTGGCCTCACCCACCGACTGGCTCATGCAGCCCAGGATGTGCAGGCGGGCTTCCTTGGCCTGCGCCAGGGCCACCTGCATGATTTCCTTGGTGATGCCCTGGATCTTGATGTCCATCTGCAGCGCGGTGATGCCCGCGGTGGTGCCGGCCACCTTGAAGTCCATGTCGCCCAGGTGGTCCTCGTCGCCCAGGATGTCGGTCAGCACCGCGAAGCGGTTGCCTTCCTTGATCAGGCCCATGGCGATGCCGGCCACGTGTGCCTTCAGCGGCACGCCGGCATCCAGCAGGCTGAGCGCGCCGCCGCACACCGACGCCATCGACGACGAGCCGTTGGACTCGGTGATCTCGCTGACCACGCGGATGGCGTACGGGAATTCTTCCTTGCTGGGCAGCACCGCCACCAGGGCGCGCTTGGCCAGGCGGCCGTGGCCGATCTCGCGGCGCTTGGGCGAGCCCACGCGGCCCGTTTCGCCGGTGGCGAACGGGGGCATGTTGTAGTGCAGCATGAAGCGGTCTTCGAACTCGCCGGCCAGCGCGTCGATGCGCTGCGCGTCGCGGTCGGTGCCCAGCGTGGCCACGACCAGCGCCTGCGTCTCGCCGCGGGTGAACAGCGCCGAGCCGTGGGTACGCGGCAGCACGCCGGTGCGGATCTCGATCGGACGCACGGTGCGGGTGTCGCGGCCGTCGATGCGCGGCTCGCCGGCCAGGATCTGGCTGCGCACGATGCGCGCTTCGATGTCGAACAGCAGGCCCTCGACCTTGACCGGATCGAAGTCCACGTTCTCGATCTTCAGCACCGCCTGCACATTGGCATAGGCGTCGCGCGTGGCCTGGGTGCGGGCCTGCTTGCTGCGGATCTGGTAGGCCTCGCGCAGCGGGCCTTCGGCCAGCTCGGTCACCTTGGCGATGAAGGCTTCGTCCTTGGCGGGAGCCTCCCACTGCCATTCGGGCTTGCCCGCGTCGCGCACCAGCTCGTTGATGGCCTGGATGGCGATGTTGCCCTGCTCATGGCCGAACACCACGGCGCCCAGCATCACTTCCTCGGACAGCTGCTGCGCTTCCGACTCCACCATCAGCACGGCGGCTTCGGTGCCGGCGACCACCAGGTCCATCTGGCTGTCGGCCAGCTGGCTCTTGCTGGGGTTCAGCACGTACTGGCCGTTGACGTAGCCCACGCGGGCGGCGCCGATCGGGCCGTTGAAGGGGATGCCGCTGACCGACAGCGCGGCGCTGGTGCCGATCATGGCGGCGATGTCGGCCGCCACTTCCGGGTTGAGCGACAGCACATGAATCACCACCTGCACCTCGTTCATGAACCCTTCCGGGAACAGCGGGCGGATCGGGCGGTCGATCAGGCGGCTGGTCAGCGTCTCCAGCTCGCTGGGGCGGCCTTCACGCTTGAAGAAGCTGCCGGGGATCTTGCCGGCGGCGTAGGTCTTCTCGATGTAGTCGACGGTCAGCGGGAAGAAGTCCTGGCCCGGCTTCGGGTCCTTCTTGGCCACGACGGTGGCCAGCACCACGGTGCCTTCGATGTCGACGACGACGGCGCCGCTGGATTGACGGGCGATCTCACCCGTCTCGATCGTGACGCTGTGCTGGCCCCACTGGAAGGTCTTGGTGACTTTGTTGAAAAGGCTCATGGGTTCTTCTCCGGTTGTCAGGCGCCTGGGCGGGCGGCGCCTACGGCCCGGGGCAGGCTCATCGTTGTTGGCGCAATGCCATTCCACCGGGGCCGGCGGGGCCGCGAGACCCCGGTGGAATGACACAGCAGCGCCGTGGACGAACCAGCTCCAAAACGCAAAGAGCCTGTGCTGGAGATTCCAGACAGGCTCTCGGCATGCATTCGGTGCTTACTTGCGCAGGCCCAGCTTCTGGATCAGCGCGGTGTAGCGGTCGCTGTTGCGGTCCTTCAGGTAGGCCAGCAGGCGCTTGCGCTGGTTGACCATCTTCAGCAGGCCGCGGCGGCCGTGGTGGTCCTTGGCGTGCAGCTTGAAGTGGGGGGTCAGCTCGTTGATGCGGTTGGTCAGCAGGGCCACTTGCACTTCGGGGGAGCCGGTGTCGGCCGCGCCGCGCGCATGCGCCTGGATGATGTCTGCCTTCTTGGTGTCGGCGGTTGCCATGGTGTGTTCCTGGTAATCGAGGCGCCATGCGCAAACCTGCGGCAGGACGGTCTCGGGTTCAACTTGCGGTCACGGGTGAAACCGACCCATGCCGTGCGAAATCCCTTTTGGGGAACCGGCGATTATATGGCAAGCGCGTCAGACAGGCGCTGCAGGCCTTGCTGCAGCCGCGCCGGGTCGCGCGAGGCGAAGCACCAGCGCAGCCAGCCCTCCCCTTCATCGCCGAAGGCCGCGCCGGGTGCCAGCCCCAGGCCGTGCCGGCTCACCAGCCGCTTGGCCAGGGCCAGCGAATCAGGCTCACCCTCCACCCGGAAGAAGCCGTACAACCCGCCCAGCGGCGTGGCCACCTGCACCCGCGGCATGGCGGCCAGGCCGGGCAGCAGGGTGTCGCGGCAGGCCTGGAAGCGGCCCACCAGCTCGGGCACGAAAGCATCGGCGATGCGCAATGCCGCCTGGCCGCCGCGCTGCACGAAGACCGGCGCGCAGGAGCTGTTGAACTCGATCAGCTTGCCCACGTCGTCCAGGCAGCCCTCGGGCAGCACCAGCCATCCCAGGCGCCAGCCGGTCATCAGGAAGCTCTTGGAGAAGCTGTGCACCACCACCACGCGGTCCTGCGGCTCGGTGATGTCGAGGAAGCTGGGCGCGGCATGGCCCTCGCCGAACCACACCCGCTCGTACACCTCGTCGGCGACGATCCAGGTGCCGGTGCGGCGGCAGTGGTCCAGCAGCGCCCGCTGCTCGGCGCGGGTGAGCGTCCAGCCCGTCGGGTTGTTGGGCGCATTGACCAGCAGCACCCGCGTGCGCGGCGTGACGGCCGCCAGCAGTTCGCCCAGGTCGAGGCCCCAGGCGCCCTCCTTGCCCGGACGCAACGGCACGCGGGTGACGGTGGCGCCCAGGATGGCCGGCTGCGCGGTGAGGTTGGGCCACACCGGCACCACCGCCACCACCTCGTCGCCCGGGCCCAGCAGCATCTGCATCGCCACCATCAGGGCGGTGACGCCGGAGGAGGTGACGGCGATGCGGTCGACATCCACCGGCCGGTGCAGGCCGCTGGTGTAGGCGGCCAGCGCGGCGCGCAGCTCCGGCAGGCCGAGGTTGTGCGAGTAGAAGGTTTCTCCGCGCGCCAGCGCCTGGGCGGCGGCGTCGCGCACCTCGGCGGGCGTGACCTCGTCGCTTTCGCCGAACCAGAAGGCCAGCACGTCGCTGCGGTCGAGGCCGGCATTGGCCACCTCGCGGATCTTGGAGGCGGGCAGGTCGGCGATCGCGGGGCGCATGGCGGGTACTCCTGGAACGGGTTGGAAGGTCAGGGCCGGGTCATCTGGCAGCTGGTGGGCTGCTCCACCTCGGCGGGCTTGAGCTGGCGCACCACGCGGAAGCCGTAGCCGGAGCCTTCCACGTCGAAGCGCACGCCGGGCGTGCCGGCCTTTTCCATCACGCTGACGACCAGCGGCTGCTGGAACTGGTGGTCGGCCGCGCGCATGGTGCCGCCGTGGAAGCCGCCGAAGGGCTTGCTGTCGAGCTTGGCGCCTTCCAGCGCGCGGGCCACGGCGGCGGGGTCGGCGGTGCCGGCCTTCTCCAGCGCGCGGGCCAGCAGCTCGATCATCGACTGCATGCGGGCATGCACGTAGTCGTCGCGCGGGTCGGGGAAGCGTTGGCGGAACGACTGGTAGAACGCATCGGAGGCCTGGCCGCCGAGGTTGGGCACCCATTCAGCCACCGCCAGCACCGTGCCCACGCCAGCGTCGCCAATGGCCGCGGGCGCACCCAGCGCATTGCCGTAGAAGGTGTAGAACTTGACCGGCGCGCCGGCATCACGCACCGCCTTGACCAGCAGCGTGAGGTCGTTGCCCCAATTGCCGGTGAGCACCGCCTGCGCGCCGCTGGCGCGGATCTTGGCGGCATAGGGCAGGAAATCCTTCACCCGGCCCATGGGATGCAGCTCGTCGCCGACGAACTCGATGTCGGGTCGCTTGGCCTGCAGCATGGCGCGCGCCTGCTTGAGCACCTGCTGGCCGAAGCTGTAGTCCTGGCCGATCAGGTACACCTTCTTGACCGAGCCGTCGTCGCGCAGCGCATCGGTGAGCGCGGCCAGGCGCATGTCGGTGTGGGCGTCGAAGCGGAAGTGCCAGAAGCTGCACTTCTCGTTGGTCAGCGCGGTGTCCACCGCCGAGTAGTTGAGGAACAGCGCGCGCTGCTGGGGCTCACGCTGGTTGTGCTTGTCCAGCGCGTCGATGATGGCCGCGGCGGTGGCCGAGCTGTTGCCCTGGGCGATGAAGGCGATGCGGCGGTCGAGCGCGGCGCGCAGCATGGCCAGCGCCTCCTCGGTGTTGCCCTTGCTGTCCAGCCGCACCAGCTCCAGCGGCCGCGCGCCATCGGCCAGCTTGACGCCGCCGCGGGCATTCACCCGCTCCACCGCCCACAGCAGGTTGCGGAACACCGCCTCGCCGGCATTGGCGAACGGGCCCGAGAGGCCTTCGATCATCGCGATGCGGATGGGCTCGCGGCCGGCGGGCACGGTGGAGGCGGCGGCGTTCGCGGCGGGCTGGGCCTGCACCACGGCGCCGGCCAGCAGCAAGGCGCCCGCGGCCAGCAGGCGGCTGCGGCGCAGGACGGAAACGGCGGCGTTCTTCAAGGGTCGGGGCATCAATCGGCAAGGCGCTGTTCAGGAGGCGGCGGATTGTAGGGAGGCGGGCAGTGTCACCAAGATGGGCAAGCCGGGCCGGGAAAAGCACGAATCTGGTGCGCGCCGAGCTTTCTCGCAGATTCGCCTCAAGCGACCTCGGACCCACGCCGACAACCCGGTCAGTTGTCCACGATGTGAGGGTTTCTTGATGCTCAGCCGCCTGTCCGTCCGCCACCGCCTGCTCGCCGCCTTCGGGCTGGTACTGGTGCTGTTGCTGGGCATCGCCGCCCTGGGTGCGCATGGGGTGGGTCAGGCCCGCGGCGGGGTGGAGGTGCTGCAGCAGCGCATCCTTCCGGCGCAGGCGCATGCCAGCGCGGCCGAGCAGCAGCTGTGGCGCGCCCGTGCCGCCGAGCAGACGATGGTGGCCAACAACCTGGACAACGAGGCCATTGCAGCCGCCCGCAAGACCTGGGACGAGGCCCTGCAGGCCGCCGGCACCGAACTGTCCGCCGTGGCCACCACGATGGCCGATGCCCCGCTGGCCACCCACCTGGACGCCGTGGCCGGCCATGTGAAGGCCTACCGCGCCGCTTACGAGGCCTTCTACAAGGACCTGACCGGCGCCCGCTTCCCGGATGCCCGCGAGGCCACGGCGGCGCTGGGCGAGGTCAACGACCATTTCAAGGCCGCCGAGACCCGCCTGGCCGAGGCGCGCCGGCAGGTGGACCGGCCTCGGCCACGCTGGGCGCCGGCGTGGACCTGCTGACCGGCCGCGTGCAGACCGCACTGCTGGGCTTCGCCCTGCTGGCCGTGGCCTGCGCGGTGGGCGCCGGTTATGCGGTGGGCCGCTCCATCCTGGCCACGCTGGCCTCGGTGCGGCAGATCGCGGCGTACATCGCGGCGGGCGACCTGACGCGCACCGTGGTGGTGGAAGGCGGCACCGAGACCGCGCAGACGCTGGGCTCGCTGGCGCAGATGAGTGCCGCGCTGCGCGCCATCGTGGCCGACGTGCGCGGCAGCGCCGACAGCATCCAGGTGGCCAGCAGCGAGGTGGCCACCGGCAACCTGGACCTGAGCCAGCGCACCGAGGCCACCGCGGGCAACCTGCAGGAGGTGAGCAGCGCCATCGACGTGCTGACCCACAACGTGCACCACTCGGCCACCGCGGCCCAGCAGGCCAACCAGCTGGCCCATGACGCGGCCGAGGTGGCCGAGCGGGGCGGCGCGGTGGTGTCGCAGGTGGTGGCCACGATGGAGGAGATCCACGGCAGCTCGCGCCAGATCGTGGACATCATCGGCGTGATCGACGGCATCGCCTTCCAGACCAACATCCTGGCCCTGAACGCGGCGGTGGAAGCCGCCCGCGCCGGCGAGCAGGGCCGCGGCTTCGCGGTGGTGGCCTCGGAAGTGCGCAGCCTGGCGCAGCGCAGCGCCGCGGCGGCGCAGCAGATCAAGCAGCTCATCAACACCAGCGTGTCGCGGGTGGATGCCGGCGCCCGGCTGGTGAAGGAAGCCGGCGACACCATGGGCGAGCTGGTGGGCAGCGTGCGGCGGGTGGAAAGCACCATCGGCGACATCCACACCCGCGTGACCGAAGTGAGCCAGGGCATCGACGCCATCACCGGCCGCGTGTCCAACGTGGACCAGATGACGCAGCAGAACGCGGCACTGGTGGAGCAGTCGGCCGCCGCGGCCGATGCGCTGAAGGAAAACGCCAACCGCCTGGCGAAGGCGGTGGCCAGCTTCCGCGTGGCGCCCCAGGCCGCCTGATCGCTCGACGGCGCGCGGCCGGGGCGCCGTGCCCTCAGTTCGCTGCCGGCTCCACCGTGGTGACCGCGTAGCCGCCCTCCACCTTCTCCGCGCGGAAGCGGATGCGGTCGCCCGGCTTTACCTGCTGCAGCAGCGCGGCATCCGGCGCGCGGAACACCATCGTCATCGCCGGCATGTCCAGGTGGCGGATCTCGGCATGCCGGATGGTGATGCGGCCGGCCTGCACATCCACCTTGCGCACTTCGCCATCGGTCAGCGCGGGTGTGCCCGCCTGGGCCCAGGCCAGGCCACCGGCCAGCGAAAGAGCCAGTGCGGCCAGGTGCTTGCTCATCTTGTGCATCGTCATGCTCCCACGGTGATGTGGCCGACCATGCCGGCCTGGTAATGGCCTGCGATCAGGCAGGCGAACTCGAACTGGCCGGCGCGGTTGAAGTGCCACACCAGCTCCCCGGTGCGCCCCGGCGGCACATGGGCCATCCAGGGCTCGTCGTGTTCCATGTCGGGAAACTTCATCATCAGCTCGGCATGCGCGCGGTTTTCCTCACGCGTGCCGATGACGAACTCGTGCATCGCGCGGCCGGTGTTGGCCACGCGAAAGCGCAGCGTCTCGCCCAGCGCCACGCGCAGCTGCGCGGGCTCGAAGCGCATGCTGTCCAGCATCTTCACCGCCACCGTGCGGCGCACCGCCTCGGGCCGGCCGGCGATGCCCCAGGGCTTCTGCTCGGGCGGGGCGGCGGCCGCGGGCTTGCCGCCATGCGGTGCCTCGCCGTGCGCATGGGCGCGGCGTGGCAGGCTGCCAGCGGCCAGCAGCAGCGCAGCCGCGGGCAGGCCCAGCGTCATCGAACGTCGTTGTGTCTTCATGCTTGCTCCTGTGGATGGCCGGCCTTCAATGCGCATGGCCACCGGCCGGCTTGCGCACCTGCACTTCCACCGGCCGGGCGGGCACGGCGGCGGGTGGCATGGAGGTGCCGCCACTGGCCGCGGGCGCCTGCGCCGGCGTGGCCAGCGGGCCGGCGAACTCATGGGCCACGGTGCCGGGCGGATGCTGGAACCAGCCGGGGTCGGTGTAGTCGCCCGGGCGCTGGCCACGGCGCACCTTGAGCACGCTGAACATGCCGCCCATGCCCACGGCGCCGAAGGGACCGGTGCCGGTCATCATCGCGGCGGTGTTGTCGGGCAGCGGCATCTCCATCTCGGTCATGTCCTTCATGCCGCGCTCGCCCATCACCATGTAGTCGGGGATCAGCTGCGTGACTTGCCGCGCCACGCCGCTGTGGTCCACGCCGATCATGGTGGGCACGTCGTGGCCCATCGCATTCATGGTGTGGTGGCTCTTGTGGCAGTGGAAGGCCCAGTCGCCCTCCTCGTCGGCCAGGAACTCGAACTGCCGCATCTGGCCCACGGCGATGTCGGTCGTCACCTCGGGCCAGCGGGCACTTCTGGGCACCGGGCCGCCGTCGGTGCCGGTGACGGTGAACTCGTGGCCGTGCAGGTGCATCGGGTGGTTGGTCATCGTCAGGTTGCCCACGCGGATGCGCACGCGGTCGTTGTGGCGCACCACCAGCGGGTCGATGCCGGGAAAGATGCGGCTGTTCCAGCTCCACAGGTTGAAGTCCAGCATCGTCATCACCCGCGGCGTGGCGCTGCCGGGCTCGATGTCGTAGGCATTGAGCAGGAAGCAGAAGTCGCGGTCCACCTCGGCGATGAGCGGATGCCGGCCCTTGGGATGGGTGATCCACAGGCCCATCATGCCCATGGCCATCTGCACCATCTCGTCGGCATGCGGGTGGTACATGAAGGTGCCGGGGCGGCGGGCCACGAACTCGTAGACGAAGGTCTTGCCCGGCGGAATGGCCGGCTGCGTCAGGCCGGTCACGCCGTCCATGCCGTTGGGCAGGCGCTGGCCGTGCCAGTGGATGGTGGTGACCTCGGGCAGCTTGTTGGTGACGAAGATGCGCACCCGGTCGCCCTCCACCACCTCGATGGTGGGGCCGGGGCTCTGGCCGTTGTAGCCCCACAGGTGGGCCTGGAAGCCGGGCGTCATCTCGCGCACCACCGGCTCGGCCACCAGGTGGAATTCCTTCACCCCGTTGTTCATGCGCCAGGGCAGCGTCCAGCCGTTGAGGGTGACCACCGGGTTGTAGGGCCGGCCGTTGGGCGGCTGCAGCGGCGGCATGGTGTCGGGCGATGTCTGCAGCACCGGCTCGGGCAGCGCAGCCAGCGCCACCTTGCTGACCGCGGCGGTGCTGACGGCCGCGGTGGCCGCGGCGGCGCCGAGAAGATTGCGTCGGGAAAGCATGGGTCGGGTTCCTTGTGCGGTGTCGGCGGGCTTCAATGGCCCGCCTCGGCGGCAGGGGCCGCAGCGGCGCTGGAGGCGGGCAGCGCGCCGCCGGCGGCGGGCTTGCCGATGAGCGCCATGTCCAGGTCGGCCTGGGCCAGCCAGAAGTCGCGCAGCGATTCGATGGCCGTGTTGACGCCGCCGATCTGCGCGCGGGCATCGGCCAGCAGCTCGAACACGCCGATCAGCATGCCGTTGTAGCGAAGCAGGTTCTGCTCGGCGATGCGGGCCTGCAGCGGCAGCACCTCGTCGCGCTGGTGGCGTGCGATGTCGTAGGCCGAGCGCCAGGCGCCATAGGCCTCGCGCACTTCGGAGCGGGCGTTGACGGCGGTCTCGGCCGCGCGGTGCAGCGCTTGTCCATACAAGCCCTCGGCCCGCGCGACGCCGGCACCGCCGTCGAACAGCGGCAGCTCCAGCGACAGCTCCCAGCCGCGCTCGGTGGGCTCCTCGTTCGACGAGTTGCGCACCACGCCCAGCTCCAGCAGGTTGACAAAGCGGCTCGCACGGCCCAGGCCCAGGCTGCCGGCCAGCTGCTGCGCACCGGCGCGCGCGGCCTGCACGTCCAGCCGCTGGGCGATGGCCTGCTGCTCGATGTCGGGCCGCTCCAGCTGCAGGGCATCGGCCTGCGGCAGCGGCGGCAGCCGGGTGGGCAGCTGCAGCCGCGCCGCCGGCTCGCCCCACAGGCCCAGCAGCCGCACCAGCCGCTCGCGCGCGGCCAGGCGGGCCTGCTGCGCACGGGCGGCGGCCAGCGCGGCATCGGCCGAGAAGGCCTGCTCGCGCGCCTGCTGCAGCGCATTGAAGTTGCCCACCTGCGCCATGCGGCGGGCCAGCTCGGCGCTGGCCTGCGCGGCCCGCAGCACCTGGCCGCTGTAGTGCAGCGCCTCCTCCGCGGCCACCGCCTGCACCCAGGCGCGGCGGGTGTCATGGGCCAGCTGCAGCGCCTGGCCGGCCACCTGGGCCTGGGCCTGCGCCTGGCGCCGCGTGGCCGCCTCGCTGGCCAGCGGCAGCGTGATCAGCCGGCCCAGGCTGAAGTGCAGGCCACGCTCGATCTCGCGTTCATCGCCGCGGCGGGTGCGGCCGAAGCTGAAGCCTGGGTTGGGCAGCCGGCCGGCGGCCACGCGCTCGGCATCGGCGATGGCCACGTCGTGCAGCGCGGCCCGCAGGCCGCGGTTGTTCAGCAGCGCCAGCCGCACCGCGTCGTCGGCCGACAGCGGCTGCGCCAGCAGGGCCTGCGCCTGCTGCTGCGCTGCGGCCTGTTCCGCATCGGTATGCGGCAGCTGCACCGGCTGGCCCAGGCGCTGCTGCACCGTCTGGCGCACCGGGCCGATGCCCGCATCCGGGCTGAAGGCCGCGCAGCCGCTGAGCAGTGCGGCGGCGGCCAGCGCAGCCGAGGTCGCGCCATGGCGAGGGCACATGCCGGCGCGCAGGATCGGACGACCGGCGCTCACCGGTGGCCTCCGTGCGGATGCACCGGTGGCGTGGCCGCCGGCTGCGGGGCGTGCGGCGCCGAGGCGGACGGCGCGGGCACGGCCGCTTCACGCGCATAGGCCTTCCAGCCGCCGATGCGGCCGACCTGGTCGTTGGCGGCGCGCCAGGGCACGGCGGCGGGTGGCTCCGCGCCCGACGGCAGGCCGGCGAGCACGGAGCGGTAGACCGGCGCCGGCACCGGCGCGCGGGGATCGGTGGGGTCGGCGGAAGCGCTGGCGGCCGGTGGTGCGGACGCGGGCGCGGGCTGGGCCACGGCGGCGGCGGCCAGCACGGCCAGCGCCAGCCCGGCCAGGAGCGGATGGGACATGGAAACGTCCTTCGAAGTGATCGGCGGTGATGCCGGACGGCCCACCGCGGCGCGGTGGACGGACGGCACGCTGGGCAGGCGCACGCGGCGCCTGCGGGTCACGCGCGCGGGCTTCGGGGCGGGCGCTCGGGCCCCGCCGTGAGGAAGGACGGCGCAGGCGCCACCAGGGTGGCGACGGCCGTGGCGGCCGCGGGCGCGCTGGCCAGCACCGGCATGGCCGCGGGCAGGCCCATGGCCACGCAGCAGGCCGCGCAGGCGCTGCAGGCATGGCCGGACAGGGGGCCGGCGGCCGGGCCGGGCGGTGGCTCGTCCGGCGTCAGGCCGTCGGTGGCGCCGCCGGCATCGGGCGTGGCGGCCGCAGGGTGCGCATGGTTCCCGTGGACCTGGTGGTCCATGCCGCTGTGCAGGCCGTCGTGCTGGACGTCCTGGTGAGCTTGGTGCGAGCCGGCATGCGCCATCGCGCCGCTGGCGGCCGCGCCGCAATGCAGCATCGCCGTGGCCGCCAGCCCTTGCATCGGCAAGGCCAGCACCATCCACCACAGCATGATCACGCGCAGCAACCGCATGCGGTCAGTCTAGCGCGCCCGCATGCACCTGCAGGGTGTGGGCCTGCTGCCCCCGCCGCACCACGAACTGCGTGTGCAGCGGCTGGCGCCAGGCCAGCAGCAGCCGGGCCAGGTCGGCGCTGTGACCCACCGGCCGTCCGTTCATGCCCACCACCACGTCGCCCTGCCGCAGGCCGATGCGCTCGCCCAGGCTGCCGCTGGCCACGCCGACGATCAGCGCGCCCTGCACCTGGGCCCGGCCCTGCAGCACCGCCATGGGCGGGGCCAGGTCGGCGAACTGCGCCCCCAGCCGCGGGCGGCGGATGCGGCCGCTGGACTGCAGTTCCGCGGCGATCTGCAGCACGATCTCGATCGGCACCGACAAACTCACGCCCGGCGTGCCGAACACGCCGGCCATGGTGCGCAGGTTGAGCCCGACAATGGCACCGCCCGCGTCCAGCAGCGGGCCGCCGGAGTTGCCGGGGTTCAGCGCCAGGTCGCTCTGGATGAACAGCAGCTCGTGGTCGTCGCCGAAGTGGCGGTCCTTGCCGCCCACCACGCCGGCGGTGACGGAGCGGTTCAGGCCATAGGGCTCGCCCACGGCCAGCACCCAGTCGCCCGGGCGCAGCCGCTGTGCGCTGCCCAGCGGCGGCGGGGCGCCCGGCCGCGGCAGGGCATCGGCCGGCAGCCGCAGCAGCGCGATGTCGGCCTCGTCGTCGATGCCCACCACCTCGGCGGCCAGCACCCGCTGGTCGGGCAGCCGCACCACCGTGCGCTGCATCTGCTGCACCACGTGGGCGGCGGTCACCGCATGGCCCAGGCCGTCGATGAAGAAGCCGGCGCCGATGCGCAGGTCGAGCAGGCCTTCGGGGTCGGCGGGGTCGGGCAGCACCTCGTCGGCCGGCGCCTGCGCCGCATCGGCCGGGCGGCTGCCGGTGGCATACACGCCGATGGTCCAGGGCAGCCCGCGCTGCAGCGCCGGCGCGAAGGACTGGACGCCGCCGCGCATCCAGCCGCCGGCCGGTCCTGGCGCCGCGCAGCCCGCCAGGCCCCCCAAGCCCCACAGGCAGCAAAAAAAGGCCGCGCAGCGAACTGCGCGGCTAAGCAGGGACCGGTGCATGCAGCCATCTTCGGCGGCGGCGCGGCCAGGCGGCTTGCGCAAGATCAATCGGGCCCCACGGGGCGCTGCCTAAGCTGCCTGCGCAGGCAACAAGGAGTAGCCCATGCCCCGGATGATGAAAGCCGCCGTGTTCGTGGAGCCCGGCCGCATCGTGATCGACGACAAGCCGGTGCCCGAGATCGGCCCGCTGGATGCGCTGCTGCGCATCACCACCACCACCATCTGCGGCACCGATGTGCACATCCTCAAGGGCGAGTACCCGGTGGCGCGCGGACTGACCGTCGGCCATGAGCCGGTGGGTGTGATCGAGCAGCTGGGTTCCGCGGTGCGCGGCTACCGCGAGGGCCAGCGCGTGATCGCCGGCGCCATCACGCCCAGCGGCTGGAGCAATGCCTGCCTGTGCGGCTGCGGCTCGCAGGACGGCGCCGGCACCGAGCACGGCTGGAAGCCGCTGGGCGGCTGGCGCTTCGGCAACACCATCGACGGCGCGCAGGCCGAGTACCTCCTGGTGCCCGACGCCATGGCCAACCTGGCGCCGGTGCCCGATGCCCTCACCGACGAGCAGGTGCTGATGTGCCCCGACATCATGTCCACCGGCTTTTCCGGCGCCGAGAGCGCAGGCATCCGCATCGGCGACACGGTGGCGGTGTTCGCGCAGGGCCCGATCGGCCTGTGCGCCACGCTGGGCGCCAAGCTCAGCGGCGCCACGCTGGTGATCGGCGTGGACCGCCTGCCGGCCCGGCTGGAGATGGCCCGCCGCATGGGCGCCGACGTGGTGGTGGACGCCAGCCGGGTGGACGTGGTCGACGAGATCCTGAAGATCACCGGTGGCCGCGGCGTGGATGCGTCGATCGAGGCACTGGGCACGCAGGCCACCTTCGAGGCCGCGCTGCGGGTGCTGCGCCCGGGCGGCACGCTGTCCAGCCTGGGCGTGTACGCCACCGACCTGAAGATCCCGCTGGGCGCCTTCGCGGCCGGCCTGGGCGACCACAGGATCGTCACCACCCTGTGCCCCGGCGGCAAGGAGCGCATGCGCCGGCTGATGTCGGCCATCGAATCCGGCCGGGCCGACCTGGGTGCGCTGGTGACGCACCGCTTCCGGCTGGAGGAGATCGAGGCAGCCTACGAGCTGTTCTCGCACCAGCGCGACGGCGTGCTGAAGGTGGCGCTCACGCCCTGAGGCCCGGCGCATCCGGGCTGCAGGGGCGGCTCCTACAATCCGCGCGCCCTGCCCGCACCCCTCAGGAAACCCGATGCGCCGACACTTCTTGCACGCCCTGGCCGCCACGCTGGCGCTGTGTTCCACCTCCGCATTGCAGGCCCATGAGGTGAAGGCCGGCGACATCGTCGTGCTGCATCCGTATGCCCTGCCCAGCCTGAAGGGCGCGCCTAACGGCATCGGCTTCATCGACCTGAAGAACACCGGCCGCCAGCCCGACCGGCTGCTCAAGGCCGCATCGCCCGCCGTCGGCCGCGTGGAGCTGCACGAGATGAAGATGCAGGGCGACGTGATGCAGATGCGCGAGCTGGACGGCATCGCCATCGCGCCCGGTGCCACGGTGCGCATGGCCCCGGGCGGCCTGCACATGATGCTGATGCAGCTGGCGAGGCCCCTTTCCGCCGGCGACAAGCTGCCCATCACCCTGACCTTCGAGCGGGCCGGCACGGTGAACACCGAGCTGTGGGTGCAGCCGCGCGACGAAGGCGCCAAGGCGATGGACGCGCACCACCACAAGCATTGAGGCCGCCGCCATGAGCATGCCCCGCCCGCTGTTCCGCGGCTTCACCTCGCAGGCCGAGATCGACGCGCAGTACAACGCCTCGGCCGCGGTGGCCGACGCCGCGGCCGAAGCGCGCCACTACGTGGAGCGCAGCGCAATGGCCCGCGCCACCCTGCCCTGCACGCTGGACCTGCCCTTCGGCGCCACGCTGGCCGAAACGCTGGACATCTTTCCGGCGGCGCAGCCCGGTGCGCCGGTGTTCGTCTTCATCCACGGCGGCTACTGGCGCAGCCTGTCGTCCAAGGAATTCAGCTGCGTGGCGCTGGGCCTGCGGCAGCGCGGCATCACCACGGTGGTGCCCAACTACGCGCTGTGCCCCTACGTCAGCCTCGACGAGATCGTGCGGCAGACGCGTGCCGCGCTGGCCTGGGTGCTGCGCCACATCGGCCCGCATGGCGGCGATGCGCGGCGCGTGGCCATCGGCGGTCATTCGGCCGGCGGCCACCTCACCGCGATGGCGCTGCAGACCCGTTGGCAGGAGGACTACGGCCTGCCGGCCGATCCCTTTGCCGCGGCGGTGCTGGTCAGCGGCCTGTACGAGCTGGAGCCGCTGCGCTACAGCTACCTGCAGCCGATGATCCAGCTGGACGACGGCATCATCCGCCGCAACTCGCCGGCCTTCGGCGTGCGGCCTTGCGCCACGCCGGCGCTCATCACCTGGGGCGGCGACGAATCGGCCGAGTTCGAGCGGCAGTCCACCTCGTACCACGCGGCCTGGCAGGCCGCGGGCAATGCGGCCGAGCTGATGCCGCAGCCCGGCCGCCATCACTTCGACGCCATCCACGGCTTCGAGGATGCCGACAGCCCGCTGTGCCGCTGGGTCGCGCAGCACCTGGGCGTGGCCTGAAACCTGCACTGCCCGCCGCTGCAGAGGAACTCCCATGACCGCACCATCCCACACCCCCGCGCCGCTGGCCGAGACCGAACGCATCGTGCAGGAGGAAGGCGCGCAGCTCGACTTCAGCCGCGACATGAGCTACGGCGACTACCTGCACCTGGACGAGGTGCTGAGCGCCCAGCATCCGCTGTCGCCCGCGCATGACGAGATGCTGTTCATCGTGCAGCACCAGACCAGCGAGCTGTGGATGAAGCTGATGCTGCACGAGCTGGGCGCGGCCATGCAGTGCGTGGCCGAGGAGCGCATGGCGCCGGCCTTCAAGATGCTGGCGCGCGTCAGCCGCATCATGGAGCAACTGGTGAGCGCCTGGACGGTGCTGTCCACCATGACGCCGCCCGAATACACCGCCATGCGGCCCTACCTGGCCAGGAGCAGCGGCTTCCAGAGCGCGCAGTACCGCTGCATCGAGTTCAAGCTCGGCAACAAGAACCCCGCCATGCTCAAGCCGCATGAGCACCGGCCCGACCTGCTGGCGATGGTGGACAGCGCCTGGCGCGCGCCTTCGCTGTACGACGAGGCGCTGCGCCTGCTGGCCCGCCGTGGCCTGCCGGTGCCGGCCAGCCACCTGGAGCGCGACTGGACCCTGCCTTACGAGCAGAGCGACGAGGTGGAAGCCGCCTGGCTGGAGGTGTACCGCCACCCCGACCGGCACTGGGACCTGTACCAGCTGGGCGAGAAGCTCACCGACCTGGAGGACGCCTTCCGGCTCTGGCGCTTCCGCCACGTCACCACGGTGGAACGGGTGATCGGCTTCAAGCGCGGCACCGGCGGCACCGGCGGCGTGAGCTACCTGCGCAAGATGCTGGACGTGGTGCTGTTCCCCGAGATCTGGCGCTTGCGCACCGACCTGTGATGCAGGCCCGGCGCCGCGGCCTGTGCCTGCTGATGGCCGCCCTGGCCGGTGCGCCGGTGCAGGCGGCCACGGAGCACTACCGCGGCCTGTGCGATGCCTCGGCCGCGGTGGCGCTGGACGTCACGCATTTCGTCGTGGCCAACGACGAGGACAACCTGCTGCGCCTGTACACCCGCGGCGAGCCCGAGCCGGCCGGCACGCTGCCGCTGGCGGGCCTGCTCGGCAGCGGCCAGCGGGAGTCGGACATCGAAGGCGCGGCCCGCATCGGCAACCGCATCTACTGGATCGCATCCCATGGCCGCAACAGCAGCGGCAAGAAGCGCGAGGAGCGCCACCGCTTCTTCGCGGTGGAGGCCGAAGACGGCCTGCTGCTGCCCACCGGCGCGGCCTACACGCGCATGCTGGACGACATGGCCGCCGCGCCCACGCTGCGCCACCTGAAGCTGAAGGACGCCGCCGCCCTGCCGCCCGAAGCGCCGGGCGGCCTGAACATCGAAGGGCTGGCGGCGATGCCGGACGGCGGGCTGCTGGTCGGCTTTCGCAACCCCGTCCCCAACGGCCGCGCGCTCGTCGTGCCGCTGCTCAACCCGGCCGAGGTGATCGACCGCGGCCAGCCGGCGCGCTTCGGCGAGCCGCTGCTGCTGCCGCTGCGCAACCGCGGCATCCGCAGCATGGAATGGGCGGCCGGCGCGTACTGGATCGTCGCCGGCCCCACCGCCGACCGCGGCAGCTTCAGCCTCTACCGCTGGAGCGGCCGGCCGGCCGACGCACCGCAGCTGCTCGACAGCACCGCGCTGGCCGACCTGCGGCCAGAGGCCTTGTTCGCCTGGCCCGGCAGCCCGGGCGGCCTGCAGGTGCTGAGCGACGACGGCGGCGTGGAACTGGGCGGCGTGGCCTGCAAGCAGCGGCCGGTGGGGCAGCAGCGGTTCAGGGCGCTGGGGATGGCGCTGCCGCAGGTGCGCTGAGCACCACCACTCAGCTGCTTTCCCGCACCACCAGCTCGAACCCCAGGTCCACCGAGGTCGGGCTCACCGTCTCGCCGCGCATCAGGCGCAGCAGCATCTGCGTGGCCACGGTGCCGATCTCGCTGCGCGGCGTGCGCACGGTGGTCAGCGGCGGGTTGGCCAGGTCGCTGCCGGTCAGGTCGTTGAAGCCGGCGATGGCCACGCGCTTCGGCACCGCGATGCGGTGGCGGGCGGCGGCCAGCAGCGCGCCCTGGGCCAGGTCGTCGTTGCAGAAGAAGATGGCATCCACCGCGGGCTTCTGGGCCATGATCTGCTCGAACATGCGGCTGCCCAGCGCCAGCGACGAGGGCGCGGGATTCAGCCATTCCAGCCGCGCGTCGTACAGCCCGGCGGCCTGCAGCGCGCGGCGCCAGCCGTCCAGCCGCTGCATCACCCGCGGGTCGAGTTGGGCGGCGGCGAAGGCGACGCGGCGCCGGCCGCGCTCCAGCAGGTGGCGGGTGAGCGCCGCGCCGGCATCGGCCTGCGACAGGCCCACGCTGTACTGCCCCGGCGTGTCCGACGTCTCCATCACATGCACGCAGGGAACGCCGCTCTGCTCGATGAGCGCGCGCGTGCGCTCGTGGCGGTCGAAGCCGGTGACGATGAGGCCCGCCGGACGGTGCACCAGCTGCTCGCGCAGCAGCTGCTCCTCCTCGCTGGGGTCGTAGTGCGTGATGCCGATCAGCGTCTGGTAGCCCGCGCGGCGCAGGTGCAGCTGCACCGATTCCAGCAGGTCGACGAACAGCGCATTGGTCAGCAGCGGGATCAGCACCGCCACATGGGTGCTGTGGCGCGAGGCCAGCGCCCGCGCCGCGGGATCGGGCACATAGCCGAGCTTCAGCGCCGCCGCCTGCACCCGGGCCACCAGGTCCGGGGCCACCGCCCGCTCGCCGCGCAGCGCGCGCGAGACGGTGATGGGGCTGACACCGGCGGCCTGCGCCACATCGGCCAGCGTCACGCGGCCGGTGGCTCGGGAACGGGCGGCGGGTGGGGTCATCGGCGGTCTCATCAGGGAAAACACGGTGGGCAACACTTCACCCGGCTGCGTAGGATAGCGCTATCCAGTTTCATTGCCTCTCAGGGTCCACCCTGATCCGGCACTCACAACACAAGGCGGTGGCCCCACTCCATGGCACCGCCTTTTAACGCCCAAGACCGGACAGCGCTATCCAGCCGCCCCGGGCAGACAGGCTGACGACACATGCAGCATTCGATCGTGGTGATGGGCGTGGCCGGTTGCGGCAAGTCCAGCGTCGCCGCCGCGCTGGCGCAGGCCGAGGGCCTGCCGCTGGTGGAAGGCGACAACTTCCACAGCGCCGAGAGCCGCGACAAGATGAGCCGCGGCATCGCCCTCACCGACGCCGACCGCCAGGGCTGGCTGGCCACGCTGGGCACGCAGCTGCAGCAGCCGGGCGGGCCCATCGTGCTCACCTGCTCGGCGCTCAAGCGCAGCTACCGCGACCAGCTTCGGGCCGCCGCCCCCGGCCTGCGGTTTGCCTTCCTGGACATCGGCCGCGACGACTCGCTGCGCCGCGTGGCCCAGCGCGCGGCGTCGCACTTCTTCTCGGCCAGCCTGGTGGACAGCCAGTTCGCCACGCTGGAATCGCCCGTGGGCGAGCCCGGCGTGCTGCGGCTGGACGCGCTGCTGCCCATCCCGCAACTCGTGCAGCAGCTCAGCGCCTGGCTGCATGCCACGGAGCCCACCGCATGACGATTCCCGAGAAGATGGCCGACCCGCAACACGACACGCCGCGGGCCCGGGGCCTCACCCGCTGGATCGAGAACGCGATGGCGCTGTGCCTGGGCGTGATGGCGCTGGCGGTGTTCATCAACGTGGTGCTGCGCTACGGCTTCGGCAGCGGCATCAATGCCAGCGAGGAACTGTCGCGCCTGCTGTTCGTGTGGATGGTGTTCATCGGCGCCACGGCGGCCTACCCGGCCGGCGAGCACATGGCCTTCACCAGCCTGGTGGGCATGCTGCAGCACAAGCCGGCGGTGTTCAAGGCGATGACGCTGCTGATCCGCCTGCTGGTGATCGCGGCCTGCGTGATGCTGGGCTGGGGCGCCTGGCAGCAGGTGGTGGTGGGCATGGACAGCCGCAGCGTGGTGCTGCAGTACCCGGTGATGCTGCTGCCGCTGCCCGCGCTGCTGTGCGCGGTGAGCATCGGCGTGATGGCGCTGATCGAGCTGGTGCGCGGCAGGCCGCTGGACCTCGGCCATTCGGGCGACGTGGAGTAAATGGCGATGTTGAACCTGAGTTCCGAAGGCCTGGCCTTCATCGTCTTCTGCGGCGGCATGCTGCTGCTCATGGGCATCGGCATGAACATGGCCCTGGCCCTGGTGCTCACCGGCGCCGGCATGGCCTGGGTGCTGGGCTTCTGGGACACCCAGCTGCTGGCGCAGAACCTGGTGGGCGGCGTGGACAGCTTCGCGCTGCTGGCGGTGCCCTTCTTCATCCTGGCCGGCGAGCTGATGAATTCCGGCGGCATCAGCCGCCGCATCATCGACATGGCGCAGGCCTGGGTGGGCCACATCCGCGGCGGCCTGGGCTACGTGGCCATCGGCGCCGCGGTGCTGATGGCCAGCATGAGCGGCTCGGCCCTGGCCGACACCGCGGCGCTGGCCACCATCCTGCTGCCGATGATGCGCCGCCAGGGCTACCCGCTGGGTACCTCGGCCGGCCTCATCGCCTCGGGCGGCATCATCGCGCCCATCATCCCGCCGTCGATGCCGTTCGTGATCTATGGCGTGACCACCAACACCTCGATCTCGGCGCTGTTCATCTCGGGCATCGTGCCGGGGCTGTTCATGGGCGCCGGCCTGATCGTGGCCTGGAAGCTGGTGCTGCGCAAGATGACGCTGGCCGAAGGCACCGCGCTGCCGATGCGCGAGCGGCTGCGCGCCACGGCCAAGGCCTTCTGGGCGCTGCTGATGCCCGTCATCATCATCGGCGGCATGAAGAGCGGCGTGTTCACGCCCACCGAGGCCGCCGTGGTGGCCGCCTTCTACGCATTGGCCGTGGCCCTGTTCATCCACCGCGAGATGCACATCGCCGAGATGCGCGGCGTGCTGGTGCGCGCGGCCAAGACCACCGCCATCGTGATGTTCCTGTGCGCCGGCGCGCAGGTGGCCAGCTACATGATCACGCTGGCCGACCTGCCGGGCGTGCTCACCGGCTGGCTGGGCCCGCTGGTGGACAACCCGCGGCTGCTGATGGCGGTGATGATGATCGTGCTGGTGCTGGTGGGCACGGCGCTCGACCTCACGCCCACCATCCTGATCTTCGCGCCGGTGATGCTGCCGATCGCGGTCAAGGCCGGCATCGACCCGGTGTACTTCGGCCTGATGTTCATCCTCAACGGCGCCATCGGCCTGATCACGCCGCCGGTGGGCACGGTGCTCAACGTGGTGGCCGGCGTGGGGCGCATGCCGCTGCACCAGGTCATCCGGGGCGTGAACCCCTTCCTCATCACCTACACGCTGATCCTGGCGCTGTTCGTGGTCTTCCCGCAGATCGTGATCGCGCCGGTGGCGTGGATGCGCTGATCTTCCCTTCCTCGTCCGCCTGTTTGCATTTTTCTAGGAGACAACCATGAACATCATCCGTCGCACCCTGCTGGCCGCCGCCTGCGTGGCCACCCTCGTGCCCGCCATCGCCCAGGCGCAGGACATCAAGCCCCGCCTGATCCGCTTCGGCTACGGCCTGAACGAGCAGAGCAACCAGGGCCGCGCGGCCAAGGTCTTCGCCGACGAGGTGGCCAAGCGCTCGGGCAACAAGATGAAGGTGCGCGCCATCGGCGCCGCCGCCCTGGGCCCGGACACGCAGATGCAGCAGGCGCTGATCGGCGGCGCCCAGGAGATGATGGTGGGCTCCACCGCCACGCTGGTGGGCATCACCAAGGAGATGGCGCTGTGGGACACGCCCTTCCTGTTCAACAACGTGAAGGAGGCCGACGCGGTGCTCGACGGCCCGATCGGCCGCAAGGTGATGGACAAGCTGGAGGACAAGGGCCTGGTGGGCCTGGTGTACTGGGAGAACGGCTTCCGCAACCTGACCAACAGCAAGCGCCCCATCGCCAAGATGGAAGACCTGGGCGGCGTGAAGCTGCGCGTGATGCAGAACAACGTCTACCTGGACAGCTTCAAGCTGCTGGGCGCCAACGCCGTGCCGCTGCCGTTCTCGGAGCTGTTCAGCGCGCTGGAGACCAACACGGTGGACGGCCAGGAGAACCCGTACAACACCATCCTGTCGAGCAAGTTCTACGAGGTGCAGAAGTACCTCAGCATCACCAACCACGTGTACAGCCCGTGGATCGTGCTGGTGAGCAAGAAGTGGTGGGACGGCCTGAGCAAGGACGAGCAGAAGGTGCTGCGCGACGCCGCCGCGGCCAGCCGCGACTTCGAGCGCAAGGACACGCGCGAGGAAGCCGCCAAGGCCCTGGCCGACCTGAAGGCCAAGGGCATGCAGATCAACGAGGTGCCCGCCACCGAGGCCGCCCGCATGCGCGACAAGCTCACCCACGTGAACGCCAGCATCGGCACCACCGTGGGCATGGACCTGTGGAACGAGACCCAGGCCGCGCTGTCCAAGCTGCGCGGCGGCAAGTAAGCCGCGGGCCCCGCCGCGGGGGCCGCTGAAGGGCCGGCAAGGGGGCCGCGAAGGCGGCACCTACAATCGGCCCCCTCATGTCCTCGCGGCTATTGGCTCTGTTCCTTTCGTTCGTGCTGTTGTGGTCCGGTGCCACCGCGCATGAACAGCCGCTGATCGTGGTGCCGGGAGGCACCCCGGCCGCCACCGCGGCCGTGCTGGCGGCGCCCGGCTCCGCCGAGCTGGCGGACGGCTCGGTGGCCGACCATCATCTCGACGACCTGCCCGCGCAGGCCCTGGCCGACGCCGCGCTGGACGCGCCCGCGCTGCCGCCCGCGGCGCCCCGCATGCCCGCGCCGGCTGCCATGCCCGCGGCACCGCCGCTGTACCTGCCCGCCGCCTGGTCGCCCTCGCCGCCCGGCAGCCTGCACCGCCCGCCGCGGCAGGCCCCTGCACACCCGCCGGCCACGCGCTGAGCGCCGCCCGGCGGCGGCGGCCCCACGGCCCCGCCCTTGCCCCTGACTCCCTACCCGCTCCCGCACCCCGGCGCCGCCACTGGCGCCCACACCACGCACCATGGAAATCGCCATACTTTTCGCCCTCATCGTGCTCAACGGCCTGTTCGCCATGTCGGAGATCGCGCTGGTCACCGCACGCAAGGCCCGCTTGCAGAAGCTGATCGATGAGGGCGACCAGGCCGCCGTGGCGGCCGTCAAGCTGGGCGAGGACCCGACCCGGTTCCTGTCCACCATCCAGATCGGCATCACCTCCATCGGCGTGCTCAACGGCATCGTGGGCGAGGCCGCGCTGGCCGCGCCGCTGGCCACCTGGCTGGCCGGCATCGGCATGCCGCCGCCCTATGCCGGCTACGTGGCCACCGGGCTGGTGGTGGTGCTGATCACCTACTTCTCCATCGTGGCCGGCGAGCTGGTGCCCAAGCGCATCGGCCAGAGCAGCCCCGAGACGCTGGCCCGGCTGGTGGCCCGGCCGATCCACCTGCTGGCGGTGGCCACCAAGCCCTTCGTGGTGCTGCTGTCGGTGTCCACCCGCAGCCTGCTGAAGCTGCTGGGCGTGAAGGAGACCAGCGGCAGCCCGGTGACGGAGGAGGAGATCCACGCGATGCTGGCCGAAGGCACCACCGCCGGCATCATCGAGACGCAGGAACACGCGATGCTGCGCAACGTGTTCCGGCTGGACGACCGCCAGATCGGCTCGCTGATGGTGCCGCGGGCGGACGTGGTGGTGCTGGACGTGGACCTGCCCTTCGAGGCCAACCTGGCGCGGGTGGAAGAGTCGGACCATGCGCGCTTCCCGGTGGTGCGCGGCGGGCTGGACAACGTGCTGGGCATCGTCAACGCCCGCCAGTGGCTGACGCAGGCCCTGCGCGGCGGCGAGCGCGAGCTGGCCCGCCAGCCGCTGCAGGCGCCGCTGTACGTGCCCGAGACCATCACCGGCATGGAGCTGCTGGACAACTTCCGCCAGTCGGACGTGCAGATGGCCTTCGTCATCGACGAGTACGGCGAGGTGCAGGGCATCACCACGCTGCAGGACCTGATCGAGGCCATCACCGGCGAATTCCGCCCGCGCGACCCCGAGACCTCCTGGGCGGTGCAGCGCGAGGACGGCAGCTGGCTGCTGGACGGCCACATCCCGGTGCCCGAGCTGAAGGACCGGCTGGACCTGGCCGCGGTGCCCGAGGAGGAGCGCGGCCGCTACCACACCCTCAGCGGCATGATGATGCTGCTGTCGGGCCGGCTGCCCAAGGTGGCCGACGTGGTGGACTGGGAGGGCTGGCGCTTCGAGATCGTGGACATGGACGGCAAGACGATCGACAAGGTGCTGGCCAGCCGCCTGGAGGAAGCGCCCGACGATCCGGAAGGCCAGACCGTGGGCTGAAGGCGCGCCCGGCGCCTCAGCCCGGAATGCCGTACTTGCGCAGGCGCTGCGCAATGGCCGAGTGCGAGGTGCCCAGCCGCTCGGCCAGCCGGCGCGTGGAGGGGTACTGCGGCCACAGCCGCTGCAGCAGCGCACGCTCGTAGCGCGAGACCGCGTCGTCCAGGCTGGTGACGCCGTCGTCGTCGGTGGGCGGCGGCGCGGCGGTGGCGGCATCGGCCAGCTCCAGGTCGCCCGCGTCGATCACGGCCGCATCGGTCATGGTCACCGCGCGGAAGATCACGTTCTGCAGCTGCCGCACATTGCCATGCCAGGGGTTGCCCAGCAGCGCCTGGGTGGCTGCGCGGCTCAGGCGTGCCGGCGGCCGACCGGCCTGGGTGCAGGCCCGCTCCAGGAACACCTGGGCCAGCACCAGGATGTCCTCGGTGCGCTCGCGCAACGGCGGCACGGCCAGCTGCAGCACGTCGATGCGGAACAGCAGGTCCTGCCGGAAGCTGCCGGCGGCCACCATGTCCTCCAGGTGGCGGTGGGTGGCGCTGATCAGCCGCACGTCGGCCCTGATTTCGCGGTCGCCGCCCACGCGGCGGAAGCTGCCGTCGTTGAGGAAGCGCAGCAGCTTGGCCTGCAGGTACAGCGACATCTCGCCGATCTCGTCCAGGAACAGCGTGCCGCCATCGGCCAGCTCCAGGATGCCGGGCCGCCCGCCGCGCAGGCCGCCAGTGAAGGCGCCGGGCGCGTAGCCGAACAGCTCGCTCTCGGCCAGGCTCTCGGGCAGCGCCGCGCAGTTCAGCGCGAAGAAGGGCTGCGCCTGGCGGCGGCTGCCGGCATGGCAGGCATGGGCCACCAGTTCCTTGCCGGTGCCGGTCTCGCCGCGGATCAGCAAGGGCGCGTCCACCGAGGCCATGCGCGCCGCCCGCTGCTTGAGCTGGCGGATGGCGGCGGAGCGGCCGAGCAGCGTCTCGAAGCCGCCAGCGCTGTAGTTCTGCAGCGCGCTCAGGCGCTCGCCCAGCCGCTGCGGCGCATGCAGCGTGAGCACCGCGCCGGCCACGCCGCCGCCGGGCTCATGCAGCGCCACCGTCTCCATCAGGAAGGCCTGGCCGCCCACCTGCACTTCGGCCACCGGCAGCTTGTAGCCGTGGTCCACCAGGGATTGCGCCAGCTGCGCGTCGCCGGTGAGCTGCTGCAGCGACAGCCCCTGCAGCGCGGGCAGCTCCAGCCCGCTGGCCTGCGCCGCCGCCGGATTGGCCACCACCACGCTGCCTTGGGCATCCACCGCCAGCACAGGATCGGCCAGCGACGACAGCAGCGCATCCAGGTACAGCCGGCGGCGCGCGCCGGGCAGCATCTGCAGCTCCTGCACCTGCTGCACGCCCGGCACCTCGGCCAGCAGCGCCTTGCGCAGCGCCGGCCAGGCCTTGGCCAGCAGGCCCGGCGCCTCCAGGTAGATGTGCGGCGGATCGACCTCCACCGCCACCACGTCCAGGCCGCGGGCGGCCAGCACCGCCAGGATCTGCTGGGCGATGCCGACGCGGTCGATGAAGGTGATTTTCAGGCGCATCGTGGGTGGAATGAATTCATGACAGCGGAACGATTTCGTGACGCTATCTTACGCTGCGCACACAGGAAGCGTATGCGAATCGATACACCCGGCGCAGGCCCAGAGGGCCAAGTGCTTGATGCAGCGGCACTTTCGTCGCTGGCACGGCGCTTGCGCCTGCCCATGGCATGACGCCGGGTGGCCGGCGCAAGAACAAGGTGCGGCGCATGAAGGTCCTGGTCCTCGGAAGCGGTGTCATCGGCGTGTCCATCGCCTACTACCTGGCCAGGTCGGGCCATGAGGTGACGGTGCTGGACCGCCAGCCCGCGCCGGCCCTGGAAACCAGCTTCGCCAATGCCGGCGAGGTGTCGCCCGGTTATTCCGCGCCCTGGGCCGGGCCCGGCGTGCCGCTGAAGGCCATCAAGTGGATGCTGATGCAGCACAGCCCGCTGGTCATCAAGCCGATGCTCGATCCGGCAATGTGGCGCTGGGGCGCCCAGATGCTGCGCAACTGCACCGAGGCGCGCTACCGCGTCAACAAGGCCCGCATGGTGCGGCTGGCCGAATACAGCCGCGACTGCCTGAAGCAGCTGCGCGCCGAGACCGGCATTGCCTACGACGAGCGCACCCAGGGCACGCTGCAGCTGTTCCGTACCCAGAAGCAGCTGGACGGTGCGGACAAGAACGTGGAGATCCTGCAGCAGTACAACGTGCCCTACCAGCTGCTGGACCGCGCCGGCTACCTGCAGCATGAGCCGGCGCTGGCCGAGGTGTCGCACAAGTTCGTCGGGGCGCTGCGGCTGCCGGGCGACGAGACCGGCGACTGCTTCCTCTTCACCCAGCGGCTGGCCGAGATGGCGCGGGGACTCGGCGTGCGCTTCGAGTTCGGCGCGACCATCCAGCGCATCGAGCAGGCCGGCGGCGCCGTCACCGGCGTGCACACCAGCCGCGGCGCGTTCACCGCCGACCGCTATGTGCTGGCCATGGGCAGCTATTCGCCGCTGATCGCCCGGCCGCTGGGGCTGCGGCTGCCGGTGTATCCGGTCAAGGGCTTCTCGATCACCGTGCCCATCACCGACGCGGCGCTGGCGCCCGAATCCACCATCATGGACGAGACGCACAAGGTGGCCGTCACGCGGCTGGGCGACCGCATCCGCGTGGGCGGCACCGCGCAGCTCTCGGGCTACAACCTCGACCTGGAAGCCGAACGCCAGCGCACGCTGGAATTCGTGCTGACCGACCTGTTCCCGCGCGGCAGCGACGTGAGCCAGGCCCAGTTCTGGACCGGGCTGCGGCCGATGACGCCCGATGGCACGCCCATCCTCGGCGCCTGCCGGCTGAACAACCTGATGCTGAGCACCGGCCACGGCACGCTGGGCTGGACCATGGCCGCCGGCACCGGCCGCGTGATGGCCGACCTGATCGACGGCAAGCGGCCCGAGATCGACATGGAAGGCATGGGGCTGGACCGCTATGCATGACCGCGCCCGGGTGAATGCCGGCGCCTGGCTCGACATCGACCTGGGCGCCATCGTGCACAACTGGCGGCTGATCAAGCAGCAGGCCGGCGGCGCGGCCGATTGCGCCGCGGTGGTCAAGGCCGATGCCTACGGCCTGGGCGCGGCCCAGGTGGCGCCGGCGCTGCATGCGGCCGGCTGCCGCCGCTTCTTCGTGGCGCATCTGGACGAAGGCATCGCGCTGCGCCCGCTGCTGCCGGCCGATGCCACGCTGTTCGTGATGCACGGCCTGCCGCCCGGCAGCGAGCCGGAAGCGGTGGCGCACGGCCTGGTGCCGGTGCTCAACAGCCTGCTGCAGATCAGCGCCTGGACGGCGCTGGCCCGCCACCTCGGCCGCCGACTGCCGGCCGCCGTGCAGATGGATACCGGCATGGCCCGGCTGGGCCTGGCCACCGACGAGTTCGAGCGCCTGGCCGCCGACCTCACGCGGCTGGAAGGCATCGAGCTGCAACTGGTGATGAGCCACCTGGTGAGCGCCGAGCAGCCCGGGGCGCCGATCAATGCGCTGCAGCTGCAGCGCTTTGCCGCCGCCCGCGCGCGGCTGCCGGCGGCACCGGCCAGCCTGGCCAATTCATCGGGCGTGTTCCTAGGCCCGGCCTTCCACCACGACCTGCTGCGCCCCGGTGCGGCGCTGTACGGCGTGGCGCCAGTGGCCGGACGGCTCAACCCGATGCGGCCTGTGGTGCGGCTGCGCAGCAAGGTCATCCAGCTGCGCCACATCCCGGCCGGCACCGGCGTGGGCTACGGCCACGCCTGGACGGCGCAGCGGCCCAGCCGCATCGCCACGCTGGCCACCGGTTATGCCGACGGCTGGCTGCGCAGCCTGAGCAACCGCGGCACGGTGCGCTTCAACGGCCAGGCGCTGCCGCTGGTGGGCAAGGTGTCGATGGACACCATCACCATCGACGCGACCGACCTGCCCGAAACCGCGCTGCAGGAGGGCACGCCGATCGACCTGCTGGACGAGCACCTGACGGTGGACGACGTGGCCGCCGCCGCCGGCACCATCGGCTACGAGGTGCTGACCAGCCTGGGCAGCCGGTATGCGCGGCGTCATGTGAGTGCCGCAGAGCCCGCCGGGCCGCACTGACCCTCGGACCTCGCACCTCGGCGTGCTTGCGTGCACAGCCTGCGGTGTGTATGGACCGGCGCCACTTCTTCCAGGCGGCGCTGGGCACCCGCCACGGCATCACCACCGAAGACGGCCGGGGCGCCGAGGCCGTGATCGACGAGATCGTCGCGCGCACGCCGTCCGTCATCGCCGAGGTGCAGGGGCAGCTGCAGGCGAAGCTCGCCGAGCGGGTGACCGCCAGCATCTTCGGCGGGCTGGCGGCGGCAGCGCAGCGCATGGGCGCAGGCGCCTGAGCGGCCGTCTCATAGAGCATGGGGAGGCCGGTTCGTGGACGAACCGCTAGCCTGGGCGAACCAACGCTGCGGAGTCCGAACGATGAATCCCTGGAGCCTGATCAAGCTGGCCGACTCGGGCATGAAGGCAGTGGGCATCGGCACCGGTGCGCTCGGCAGCGTGCTGGCCGGCCCGCTGGGGGTCGCCGTCACCGCCACCATGTATCTCAAGCAGTGGGTCGACTCCCAGCAGTCCGAGGTCTTCGAGGCCGTCAAGAAGCGCGAGTCGTGTCCCCACATCGAGATGGTGGAGGGATCGCCACCGACGCCGTCCGCCCTGGCACTGGTCGCCGACCGCGGGGGCGTGGCTTGGCGGCTGGGCAGCGGTTCGCTCTACTTCTGGCATGCCGAAACGCCGTTCCGGCCGAGTGTTTTCTCGGACGCCCTCCTTCCGGGCGTGCGTGGCGTGACACGGGTCACCACACAACGGGAATTCGCCCTGAAGGTGGTGCGCCCGGCCGATGGCTATGGCTGCAGCGCCTGCCGCCGGGCCATTGCACACAAGCAGCAATGACCTGCTGTCGCCCTACCACCCCAGCGCCGCCCCGTCGCTGCGCGGGTCGCTGCCGGCCTCGAAGGTGCCGTCGGCGGTCATCACGATGGCGCCGGCATGGCCCATCGTTTCGTCGTAGTCGGCCAGCACGTCCACCTCGTGGCCGGCGGCGCGCAGGGCGGCGATGGTCCCGGGCGGAAAGCGGCTTTCCAGCTTCAGCGATTCGCTCTCCTGCCCCCAGGTGCGGCCCAGCAGCCAGCGCGGCGCGCTGATGGCGGCCTGCGGGTTCATGCCGAAATGCACCATGCGGCTGAACACCGCGCTCTGCGATTGCGGCTGGCCGTCGCCGCCCATGTTGCCGTAGACGATGGTGCGGCCGTCGTGCAGCCGGGCCAGCGCGGGGTTCAGCGTGTGGAAGGGCTTGCGGCCCGGCGTCAGCGGGTTGAGCGCCGCCGGGTCCAGCGAAAAGCTGCAGCCGCGGTTCTGCCAGTTCACGCCCGACTCGGGCAGCACGATGCCGCTGCCGAACTCGTGGTAGATGCTCTGGATGAAGCTCACCGCCACACCGTCGCGGTCGATCACGCCCATCCACACCGTGTCGCCCGGGCCCTGGCCGCCGGACCAGCCCCGCACATCGTCGAAGCGGATCCTGGATGCCATGTCGTCCAGCGCGGCCGGCGCCAGCAGCGCCTGCGGATCCACGCTCATCCACGCGGGGTCCGTGATCAGCGTGTCGCGGATGGCGAAGGCCTGCTTGGTGGCCTCCACGCAGGCATGCACGAAGGCCGGGTCGTCATGGGTCATGCGGGCGGCGTCGAACACCCGGTCCAGCTGGCCCAGGATCAGCAGCGACACCAGGCCCTGCGTGGGCGGCGGCATGTTGTAGAGCCTGCCGGCCGAATGGGCCATGGCCAGCGGCTGCTTCCACACCGCCTGGTGCGCCTTCAGGTCCGACAGCGCCACCGGGCTGCCGGCCGCCATCAGGTCGGCCGCCATCGAGCGGGCCAGGTCGCCGCGGTAGAAGTCGTCCAGGCCCACGCGGGCCAGGTGCTCCAGCGTGGCGGCCATGCGGGGCTGCTTCCACAGGCTGCCGGTGGCCGGCGCCTGGCCGTCCGCCAGGTAGCTGTGGGCGAAGCCGCTGACCGGCGTGAGCTCCTCGCGCTTGTTGGTGATGCAGGCCGACTGGCTGCGGGTGACGGCGATGCCGTCGCGGGCATGGTGGATCGCGTCGTCCAGCAGGCGCGGCAGCGGCAGCCGGCCGCCCAGCGCGTCCTTCGACCAGGCCAGTGCCGCCTCCCAGCCGGACACCGTGCCGGCCACGGTGTTGGCCGCCAGCCCGCCGCGAAACGGAATGCGCTCGATGCCGTGGCCGCGGTAGGCCTCGATGCTGGCGGCCTGGGCGGCGGCGCCGCAGGCTTCCAGCCCGCGCGGCTCGTCGCCGGGCCGGGCGATGAGCCAGAAGCCATCGCCGCCGATGCTGTTCATGTGCGGATACACCACCGCGATGGTGGCCGCGGCCGCCACCATCGCCTCCACCGCATTGCCGCCTTCGCGCAGCACGCCGATGGCGCTTTGCGCCGCCAGCGAATGCGGCGCCACCGCCATGCCACGGGTGCCGCGGGCCGGGTTGGGAACATGGGTCACTGCAAGGTCTCCAGGAATGCGTGCACGCATTCTGGCCCGGGCCCGATCAGCCGCTGACGCCCGCTTCCCGCAGGTGCCGGTACACCGTGGTGCGCGAGATGCGCAGGCTTCGCGCGGTCTGGCTTACCGAGCCGCTGCGTCGGAACTCGGCCAGCACCACCTCGGTGGCGCTGCGCTGCAGCTGCGAGGGGCCTTCGGCCTGCGGCGTGGCACGGGCCGGCAGCAGCGGCTGCAGGTCGGCCGCGTCGATCAGGCCGGTGGGATGGGTGAGCAACGCACGCGCCAGGCAGGCCCGCAGCTCGCGGAAGTTGCCGGGCCAGGGCTGGGCCGCCAGCAGGCGCTGCGCCTCCCGCGTCAGCCGGGCCTGCGGCTCCAGCTCGGCCAGCAGCCGCTGGGCCTGGGCGGCCAGGTCGGCGCGCAGCCGCAGCGGCGGCAGCTTCACGCTGACGGTGTTCAGGCGCCACAGCAGGTCGGCGCGGAAGCGGCCGGCGGCCACTGCGGCCTCCAGGTCCACATGGGTGGCGGCCAGCACCTGCACATCCACCGCCCGCCACTGCCGGCCGCCCACCGGGCGCAGCAGACCGTCGTCCAGGAAGCGCAGCAGCGCGGCCTGCAGCGGCAGCGGCAGCTCGCCCACTTCGTCCAGCAGCAGCGTGCCGCCATCGGCACTGGCCAGCAGGCCGGCCTGGCCCTGGCGGCGTGCGCCGGTGAAGGCGCCGCCCGCATAGCCGAACAGCTCGGCCTCGAACAGCTCGGCCGGCATGCCGCCGCAGTTCACCGGCACGAAGGCGCCTTCGCGGCCGCTGGCCGCATGGGCATGGCGGGCCAGCAGCTCCTTGCCGGTGCCGGTCTCGCCCTGGATCAGGATGGGCAGCCGCCGCCGCACCGCGGCTGCCACCATCGCCTGCGCCTGCAGCACCGCGCCGTCGTCGGTGGCCACGGCCGGGGACAGGGTGGCGGTGGCCGTGCGGGTCGGCAGCACCGGCACCGCGGCCGGCGCGCCGGCCGGCGCGGCCAGCGCAGGCGGCGCCGCCGGCTGCACGCAGGCCACGGCCAGCACGCTGTTCATCGCATCGCGCAGCCGGGTGCCGCCGTCCGATCGCAGGCGGCCGATGAAGCGGTCGAAGGGCTCGTTGAACAGCTGCTCGAACGGGGTGCCGCGCTGCACCGCCAGGCCGCTGAGCAGCCCGGCCGCGCGGCCGTTGCAGGCACTGAGCCGGCCGTCGCCATCGAAGGCCAGCAGCCCTGCGCTGAGCGTGCCGACGAACTCCGGCCGCGGATGGATGGCCAGCACCCAGTGCTGGCGCCGCTGCTCGGCCAGCAGCACGTTCTCGATGTGGGCCGCGGCCATCTGCACCAGCGCCTGGGTGTGGCGCTGCCGCGAGTCGAAGCAGCAGGAGGCATCCAGCGCGCCCACCACCACGCCATCCGCATCGCGGATGGGCGCGGCGGTGCAGGCGATGTGGCTGAACTGGCCGAAGAAGTGCTCCGGGCCGTTGACCGCCACCGGCCGGCCGCAGGCCAGCGCGGTGCCCAGGCCGTTGGTGCCGGCGGCATGTTCCGTCCACACGCTGCCGGCCGGGATGCCGGCGCCTGCGGTGCTGGTGACGAAGCGCTGGTCCGCATAGCGGTCCAGCACCACGCCGTCGGCATCGGCGAAGGCCAGCAGGAAGCTGCTGCCGGCGATCTGCTGCATCAGCGACTCCAGCTCGATCAACGCCAGCTGCCGCACGCGGCCGGCCCGCTCATGGCGGCGGCGCAGGTCGGCATCCTCGATGACCACCAGCGGCAGCGGCCGATCGAAATCCAGCCCGGCCTGCAGGCAGCGGGCCCAGCTGTCGAGGATCTCGCCCGGCGGGTCGTCGGCCGCCACCGGCAGCCTGCGCGCCAGCACCGCGCGGCATTGCGCACGTTGCCAGTCCTGCCATGCACCACTTGCTTCGAGCATCGCCTCGTCTCCTGCCGCGGTCTGCGCCGCTCGGTCTTCGCCCTGTGGGTGCTTTGACCATAACAGGCCGGCCGGTGGCGCCGCAACTGAACAGTTTCTGTGCAGCCTGCCGTCGCCCCTGTACAGCGCCTGCACGGCCGGCGGAGGCGGCGGCGGCGCGGGTTTGTACGCAGGCCGCAGAGGGTGGTGGCGGCTGCACGCCGATGGCTGTCCCGCCGGGCATGTGCGTTGCGATGTGCAGCAGGCTGACGCCCGTTCCGGCGGCGGCGCCAACAACAAGGAGACGACCCCATGCCACGCACATTCCGCCCGACCCTTGCGCCCGTGATGGCCGCGCTGGCACTGGCCCTGGCCGGCCACCTGCCCGCGCAGGCGCAGAACATCGACAAGCTCAAGCAGATGAAGGTCTCGGGCACCGACCTGAACATTCCGCCGGTGCCGCAATCCGGCGCGCAGGCCGAGGCCATCAGGAAGAACCTGGAGAAGGTGAAGCTGCCGCCGGGCTTCCGCATCAGCCTGTATGCGGTGGTGCCCGATGCGCGCCACATGGCGGTGGCGCCGTCGACCAACATGCTGTTCGTCGGCACCCGCAAGACCGCGGTGTGGGCCGTGACCGACCGCCTGTCCACCGGCACCGCCACCGAGGTGAAGGCCTTCGCGCCATCGCTCAACTTCAAGGTGCCCAACGGCGTGTGCTGGACCCGTGACGGCAGCCTGCTGGTGGCCGAGCACAACCGGGTGCTGATGTTCCCGGCCGCCGAGTTCTTCTACGAAGGTCCGGACGTGGCCGTGGCCGAGGTGGTGCCGCAAGGCCAGCTGATCCCGGTGGAGGAAGAGTCGTACAACCACGGCGCGCGCACCTGCCGCGTGGGGCCGGACAACCAGCTCTACATCACGCTGGGCCAGCCCTTCAACGTGCAGCCGCGCGAGAAGCTGAAGCTGTACGAGCAGGTGGGCATCGGCGGCATCGTGCGCATGGGGCTGGACGGCAGCAAGCGCGAGGTGTTCGCCCGCGGCGTGCGCAACTCGGTGGGCATGGACTTCAATCCCAAGGACAAGACGCTCTGGTTCACCGACAACCAGACCGACGGCATGGGCGACGACATCCCCAAGGGCGAGATCAACCGCGCCACCCAGGCCGGCCAGTTCTTCGGCTACCCCTACATCGTGAGCCAGACGCGCATCACCGAAAGCGGCTACGACAAGGACCCGATCCCGGCCGGCGCGGTGAATCCGCAGGTGATGACCGATGCGCATGCGGCCGACCTGGGCATGGCCTTCTACACCGGCCGCCAGTTCCCGGCCCAGTACCAGGGCGGCTTCTTCTCGGCGCAGCACGGCTCGTGGAACCGCACCAAGCCGGTGGGTGCGCGGGTGATGTTCACCTCGCTCAAGCCCGACGGCAGCGCCGACAAGACCGAGGTGTTCGCCGATGGCTGGCTGGACAGCGAGACCGGCGTGTACCGCGGCCGGCCGGTGGACGTGGCGGTGATGAAGGACGGCTCGCTGCTGGTGTCCGACGACTTCGTCGGCGCCATCTACCGCATCACCTACAACGCGCCGTGATGCCGATGCAGCAGCGACAACCGACGAAGCTCGGCGCGCTGGCGGCAGGCCTCGGCCTGCTCGCCGCGGTGGCGGCTCCCTGGCCGGCCGCCGCGGCCGATGCCGCCGCCGGCAAGGCCAAGGCCATGCAGTGCGCGGTGTGCCACGGCCCCAACGGCCTGAGCAGCGCGCCCGATGCGCCCAACCTGGCCGGCCAGCCCGCGCTCTACGTGGCTGCGCAGCTCAAGGCCTACCGCAGCGGCGAGCGCAAGCACGAGGTGATGGCGGTGATGGCCAAGCCGCTGACCGATGCCGACATCGACAACCTGGCGGCCTGGTTCGCCAGCATCAAGGTGACGGCGCAGCTTCCCTAGCGCTGACCCGCCGGCGACAGGGCGGCGCCCTGGCACCGCCTACAGTCGCCGGCATGTTCCCGTCGACCGAAGAGCCCAAGCCGCGCACGGCCACCGTGCTGCGGCTGGGCAGCGCCCAGACGCTGGCCTGGGCCTCCACCTACTACCTGCCGGCCATCCTGGCCGCGCCCATGGCCCGCGACCTGGGCACCACGGTGCCCACGGTGCTGGCGGCCTTCAGCCTCGCGCTGGTGGTCTCGGCCGCGGTGGGCCCACGCGCCGGCCATGCCATCGACCGGCTGGGCGGACGGCCGGTGCTGATGGCCACCAGCGGCGTGTTCGCGGCCGGGCTGGTCGGCCTGGGGCTGTGCCAGGGCCTGGCGGGCCTGTTCATGGCCTGGGTGGTGCTGGGGCTGGGCATGGGCAGCGGCCTGTACGAGGCGGCCTTCGCCAGCCTGGTGCGGCTGTACGGCCGGCAGGCCCGCAACGGCATCACCGGCATCACGCTGATCGCGGGCTTCGCCAGCACCGTCGGCTGGCCCCTGTCGGCCTGGCTGGAAAGCCGCTACGGCTGGCGCAGCACCTGCCTGGTGTGGGCGGCGCTGCACCTGCTGCTGGGCCTGCCGCTCAATGCCTGGCTGCCGCGCGTGGCCGCGGTGCTCGGCCGGCCGGCGCCGGCCGCTGCAGCCGCGCCGCCGCCCGCCGCCGTGCCGGCCGCGGCCGATGCACCGGCGGCCGGCGGCGAATGGCGAGCGATGCTGGTGCTGGCCTGGGTGTTCGCGGCCTCGCTGTTTGCGGCCACCGCGCTGGCCACCCACCTGCCGCGCCTGATGCAGGCGGCAGGGGCCTCGGTGGGCACGGCGCTGATGGTAGGCGCCCTGATCGGGCCCGCGCAGGTGGCGGCGCGGCTGCTGGAGTTCGGCTTCCTGCGGCGGGCGCATCCGCTGTGGGTGGCACGGCTGGCCACCGCATTGCACCCGCTGGGCGCCGCCCTGCTGCTGCTGGCCGGGCCCGCCTGGGCGCCGGTGTTCGGGCTGATGCATGGCGCCGGCAACGGCCTGCTCACGATTACCAAGGGCACGCTGCCGCTGGCCTTGTTCGGCAGCGCGGGCTACGGCGCGCGCCAGGGCTGGTTGATGGCGCCGGCCCGTGTCTCGCAGGCGCTGGCACCGGTGGCCTTCGGGCTGGTGCTCGACCGGCTCCAGGGCCACGCGCTGTGGGTGACGGCCGGCCTGGGCTTCAGCGCGGTGGCGGCGTTGATGCTGCTGCCCACCCAGGCGCAACCGGCCGCCGCAGGCGCTCAGCCCGCGCTGCGCCGGTGATGCCGGTTGCTGTGGATCGCCTGCACCGAAGGCGCCTGCGCCAGCACGCGCAGCTGCGGCGGCGTCACCTCGACCACGAAGCTGCCGTTGAGGTCGTTGCGGCGCGCATCGTCGGCCAGGCCCAGGCTGGACAGGCAGGCCTCCAGGTCGTTCATGTCGCAGGCCGGGTATTCGCTCAGGGCCGATGCTGCCGCGCCGCGGGCATGGACCGGCGGCGGCAACAGTTCGGACGGGCCCACCGCGGTGTGCCGGGCCAGTGCCTGGGGCGAGGGCGTGACGGGCAGCCGGCGCGCCTCGATGATGACCGAGGTGCGCTGGGCGGCGTCGGCCTGGGACGCGAAATCGACCAGGCTGGCATCGCGCAAGGCATTGGGGGCGTGGTGGCTCATGGCGGGGGTCCTGCTGCGGGTGCTGCGTCAAGCGTAATGGCTGGGTGCATGGTGTTCAAGCCGCCGGCAGGTAGCCCAGCTGCACCGCATTGCCGTAGGCGGCCAGCGCGGAAAGCTTGCCGTGGCCGTAGCGGTGGTCCTGGCCGTTCTCGCCGCAGTCGGTGACGCTGCCGGTGAGCAGCTGCAGCAGCGCGTCCGAGCGCTCCCAGCCGGTCAGCGACAGCAGCGGCGATTGCGCCGCGGCACCGGTGCGGCTGAGCATCAGCGCCAGCGCGCCGGCCACGTGCGGCGCGGCCATCGACGTGCCGTTCAGGTGCTCCCACTTGTTCTTGCCGATGCAGGAATACACATGCACGCCCGGCGCGGCCACGTCGGGCTTGGCATACACCAGCGGCAGGTGGCGGGCGTCGATGGCGTCGGACGTTTCCACCACGTGGGTGCGTCCGGCGCTGAAGGCGGCCACGCGGCCCTGCACGTCCATCGCGCCCACGGCCAGCGCGAAGAAGTCGTTGCCCGGCGAGCCGCTGGTCTGCGCGCCGTCGTTGCCGATGGCCACCACCACCGGCACGCCGGCCGCACGCGCGGCGATCATCGCGGCGGTGTAGGTGTCCAGCACGCCGGGGTCGAAGGTCAGGCCGCCCAGCGACATGTTGATGACCTCGGCGCCCTGGGCCACCGCCCATTCCATGCCCTTGAGGATCTGCTCGTCGGTGCCGCCGGTCTTGCCCAGCACCTTGGCCACCAGCAACTGCACGCCCGGCGCCACGCCGATCCAGCGGCCGCTGCTGCGCCCGCCGGCAATGGTGCCGCACACATGGGTGCCGTGGCCGTCGGCGTCCCAGGCCTGGTCGACGCCCTGCTTGATGAGGCCGGCCTTGGCATCGAATTCGGCAAAGCCGATCACCTTGCCCTGCAGGTCGGGGTGGGTGGCCTCCACGCCGGTGTCCAGCACCGCCACCTTGGCGCCCTGGCCGCGCGCATCGAAGGCGCCCCAGCACGAGAGCGCGCCCACCGCCTCCAGGCCCCAGGCATGGGTGACCCAGCGCTCCACCTCGGGCGGCAGCGTCTTGGCCTTCAGCCGCGGCGGCACCGGCACCCGCCGGTTGGGGAAGATGGCCAGCACGCCGGGCAACTGGTCCGGCAGGCGGGCCAGGTCGTCGCGGTCGATCTCCATGGCGGCGGCGCCGGCCAGCGGCAGCGGCCGCGGCTGGCCGCCCGGGTTGGCGCGCCGGGCCAGGCGCGACGCATGGATGAAGGCCGCTGCCTGCATCGGCGCGATGGCCGCCACCCCGAGCCGGCGCAGGGCCTGCAGCTGCGCCTTGCGCTGCGCGACCGTGGCGGCGGCCTTCTGCCGCACCGAGGTGGCGCGGTACGGCGCGGGCAGCAGGTCGCTGGCACTGGTGATGGCACGCCGCTGCATGGCCTCCTCCGCGGCGCGCCGCAGCGCTTCATGCAGCCCGGCGGGCTGGCCCTGCACGATGATGCTCAGCGTGCGCTGGCGGCTTTCGTCGAGGATGCGCTCGACCTGGCGCTGGATCTTGAGACGGGTCATTGCCGGGGAGTTTGCACCGTCGGGCCGCGGCGCGTGCTACGCCTGCACCTTCAGCCGCTGCGCCAGGTGGGCGATCAGCGCGTCCACCTTGGGCAGCAGCTGGCGGCTGCGCGGCCACACCAGGTGCAGTGGCAGGCCGTCCGTGGCGGCTTCGGGCAGCAGCGCCACCAGCCGGCCGCTGGCCAGGTGCGACGCCACCAGCCAGGTGGCGAGCTGGGCGATGCCGACGCCGGCCAGCACCGCCTCCACCTGCGCGCCGGCATCGCCGACGATGAAGCGGCCCGGCACCTCGCGGCGCTCCACCGGGGCCGTGCCGCGCTGGATCAGCCAGGGGTTGGCGCTGCCGTCGGCCCGGCCGTAGGTCACCGCGTCGTGGGCGGCCAGGTCGTCCACGCCGGCCGGCGCGTCGCGCCGCGCCAGGTACTCGGGCGAGGCGCAGAACACCAGCCGCTCGGTCCCCAGGTAGCGGTGGCCCAGGGCGGCCGGCCATGCATCGGGGCCGCCGATGCGCACGCCGAGGTCGATGCCCTCCTCCACCAGGTCGACGAAGCGGTCGGTGAAGGACAGGTGCGGCTGCACGCCGGGATGCTGCGCGGCGAACTCGACCAGCAGTGGCACCACGCGCATGCGGCCGAAGGTGGCGGGCAGGTCCACCCGCAAGCGGCCCGAGGGCTCCAGCTTCTCGGCGGCCAGCACCTGCTCGGCCATGCGCAGTTCCTCCAGCACCCGCACGCAGGTGCGGTGAAAGGCCGCGCCCGCATCGGTGAGCCACAGCCGGCGGGTGGTGCGCTCGAACAGCCGCGTGTGCAGCCGCGCCTCCAGCCGCGCCACCGCCTTGCCGACCGCGGAGTTGGTGAGGTTCAGCCGCTCGGCCGCGGCGGTGAAGCTGCCCGCCTCGGCGGTGCAGACGAAGGCTTCTATGCCTTTCAGACGTTCGGTAGGCAGCATGGGCAGGTCGCTGATTGAAGAATTTCGCTCCAGAGTAACTGGAAAAGTCTCCTCATATCAGAACCCGCGGCGCCAGTACGCTTGTCGGCTGACAGCCCACCACGCCACCATGACCGCCTCAACCCCGCCCACCCCGCGCGCCAGCGGCGCTTCCATCGCCATCCTGGCGACCGCCGCCTTCGTGCTGGTGACCACCGAATTCCTGATCGTCGGCCTGCTGCCCGCCCTGGCGCGCGACCTGTCGATCTCGATCTCCGCGGCCGGGCTGCTGGTCACGCTCTTCGCCTTCACGGTGATGCTGTTCGGCCCACTGCTCACCGCCGCGGTGGCGCACTTCGAGCGCAAGCGGCTGTTCGTCGCCATCCTGCTGGTGTTCGCCGCCTCCAATGCGCTGGCCGCGCTGGCGCCCAACGTGGGCGTGCTGGCGTTGGCGCGCTTCATCCCGGCGCTGGCGCTGCCGGTGTTCTGGGGCACCGCCAGCGAAACCGCCGGCCAGCTCGCCGGGCCTCAGCGTGCCGGCCGGGCGGTTTCGTCGGTCTACCTCGGCATCTCGGCGGCGATGCTGTTCGGCATTCCGCTGGGCACGCTGGCGGCCGAGGCCATCGGCTGGCGCGGTGCCTTCTGGCTGCTGGCGGCGCTGTCGGCCGCCGTGGCGCTGATGCTGCAGCTGGGCATGCCGCGTCTGCGCTCGCCGCAGCGGGTGAGGCTGGCCGAGCAGCTGCGCATCCTGCGCGACGCCCGCTTCGTGGCCAACGTGGCGCTGTCGGTGCTGGTGTTCACCGCGATGTTCACCGCCTACACCTACCTGGCCGACACCCTGGAAACCGCGGCCGGCGTGCCCAAGGCGCAGGTCGGCTGGTGACTGATGGGCTTCGGCGCCGTGGGCCTGATAGGCAACTGGCTGGGCGGCCGCTGGGTGGACGCGCGGCCGCTGGCCGTCACCGCCTTGTTCAGCGTGCTGCTGGCCCTGGGCATGGCCGGCAGCATGGCCGCCGTGGGCCAGCGCTTCTGGCTGTGCGTGGCACTGGCCGTCTGGGGCGTGGCCAACACGGCGCTGTACCCCATCTGCCAGATCCGCGTGATGAAGGCCGCCAGCCACGCCAAGGCGCTGGCCGGCACGCTCAACGTCTCGGCCGCCAATGCCGGCATCGGCCTCGGCGCCGTGTTGGGCGGCTTGGCCATCCCGCAGTGGGGCGCGGGCAGCGTGGGGTATGTGGCGGCTGTGATTGCACTGGTGGCTGTCGTGGCTGCAGGCTTGATCGGGGGGTTGGGTGCTTCGCGGGGTGCTGTACCTGAGTCGGGCGGTTTGCGCAGGGCCGTGCGGGCCGGCCCGGGGGGCTGAGCTTCCGCGGTCGGTGCTGCGCACCGACTGACCTGCGCTGCTCGGCGCTCCACATGCGCCCCCGAGCCGGCCCGCACGGCCCTGCGCAAATGTCGGAGCGGTGGTGCTGCGCATGAAGGTGCCTTGCAACGGCGCCACGGTCTGCGACGACGGCACTGCGCTGGCGCCGTCGGCCGCGCCCGGGCGCAGCGTGCTTGCCAGCGAGGCGGTTGCAGCAGCTTTCCGCACAGCAGAGCAGAGCCGCGCGGGGGGCGGTGCCCGGTGGGGCGATTTGTGGGGTGGCGAGGAGCGCAGTGCCGAGGTCGGCGCGCGCAGCGCGCTTTGTGAACTGACTCGCGGCCGACTGTTTGAGCGGCAGTGAGCGAAGCGAACGAGAGCGAGTTGGGCCGCGCGACCTCGGCGCGAGCACCGCAGCGAAGTCGGCCGCGCAGCGGCCGACCACCCCAGCATGAGCCCCGCCGGGCACCGCCCCCCGCGCGGCGGCCGAACAAAAACAGCGCTTACGGCCTGTCAAACACCAAGAAGCTCAAGCTTCCAGCACCCGGAAGTGATGCGTCCCATCCCGCCCCAGTTGCTCGACCAGGCCGAACTCCCAATCGAGGTAAGCCTGCATCGCTGACGCCGGTGCATCGGTGCCTTCGTACGGCCGCCGATAGCGGTCGATGCGCGGCGCGGCCAGGCGCTGCTCGCCCGGCTCCGTCGGCAACCCCGCAGCCACCCAGGCCGCATTGCCGCCTTCCAGCACCCACACCTCGGCATCGGTGAGGGCCTGCAGGTCCTCGGCCGCGAATCGGGCCAGCAGGCTCGATCCACAGGTGAGCACGTAGCGCCGCGCCGGCGGCATGCGCTGCAGCGCCTCGGCCAGCACCGCCCGCGTCGTCCACCAGGCGCCGGGGATGTGGCGCTTCACATGGTTGGCGCTGGTCGTCACGTCGATCACCACGGTGCCGTCGCCGCTGGCCAGCCAATCGGCCAGCGTGGCGGGCGCCACCGTGCGCGGCGCGGGCAGGGGCGGCAGCGGCGGCACGTCGGGGCCGGTGACGCGCGCCTCCAGCAGCACGGCCTCGCCCTCCAGCAGCGCCACCTCCCAACCCATCTGCGCCAGCCAGGAAGCCGTCATCGCGGCACGCACGCCGCGCCCTGCCTCGGCCAGGTCGCCGCCGTCGTCCACCAGCACGATGCGGGCGCCGCGCACCGGCGCATGGTGGTCGGTCTCCTGCACCAGCTGGCCACCCGGCGCGTTGCGGAATCCAGGCCGGTGGCCGGCCGCATATTCCTCCGGCGTGCGCACGTCGAAGGCATAGGTGGTGCGTGTGGACTCGGCCTGCCAGGCATCGAGCTGCGGCTGGCCGATGCGCAGCACGCCGGCGCGCTGCGCCAGTCCGGCCGCGGCACGCCGGGCTTCGGCCTGCACCTCGGCCGGCACCTCGGCGGGCGGGCGACGCTGCTGGCCATGGTCGAGCTGCAAGCCCGCCAGCTTCCAGCCGATGGTGCCGTTGCGCAGCGCCGCCACCGGGTTGGGCAGGCCGGCATTCACCAGCGACTGCGTGCCGATGATGCTGCGCGTGCGGCCGGCGCAGTTGACGATCACCCGCGTGGCCGGGTCGGGCGCCAGCGCACGGGCGCGCAGCACCAGCTCGGCACCCGGCACGCTGGTGGCCGTCGGGATGCTCATGGTCTGGTATTCGTCGAAGCGGCGCGCGTCCAGCACCACCACGTCGGCCTGGGCATCGAGCAGCGCCTTGACTTCTTCCGCCACGAGCGAAGGCGTGTGCCGCTCGGCCTCCACCAGCTCGCCGAAGCTCTTGCTGGGCACGTTCACGTCGCGGAACAGCTCGCCGCCGGCCTCGCGCCAGCCGGCCAGCCCACCGGCGAGCAAGCGCACGTCGGTGTAGCCCAGCGACCGCAACCGGTCGGCGGCCCGCTGCGCAAAGCCTTCGCCGTCGTCGTACACCACGATGGCGGTGTCGCGGCGCGGGATGCGGCCGTAGGCCTCCAGCTCCAGCTTCGACAGCGGCAGGTTGGCCGCCCACAGCGGGTGCGCCTGGGCATAGGGGTCTTCCTCGCGCACGTCGAGCAGCGCGATCTCGCGGCGGGCGAGCAGGGCGGCGCGCACGTCGGCGGGGGTGGCGTTCAAGGTCATTCAGCTTGCCTATACAAGTTCAGGGCACCGGCGTGTAGCCGGAGACGAAGCGCTGGCGGCTGCCGTCCAGCCCGTAGGTGGCGCGCTCGATGGTGCCGATGTCGGCGCCGTACACATGGATGCTGATCGACACCTGGTCGTCGAAGGCGTTGTGCACGCGGTGGATGTCGCCCACGCGTGGCGACACCGCCTCCACCTGGCCAGGCGCCAGCCGCACCGGCGGGCCGGCCTCCACCAGCTTCGCGGGCCCGGCGAAGCGATAGCCCTGCGAGAACTCGGCCCCGCGCAGCATGCCGATCAGGCCCCACACCGTGTGGTCGTGGATCGGCGTGGCCTGGCCCGGCCCCCACACGAAGCTCACCACCGAGAAGCGGCCGGCCACGTCGCGGTGCAGCGGGTACTGGCGGTAGCGGTCGCCCGGCGTGGCATATGCCGCGGGCAGCCAGCGGTCGTCGGCCACCAGCGCGCCCAGCAGGCGGCCGCCTTCGTCCAGCAGCCGCGGCTCGGGCGGCGCCTGCGCGACCAGCGCTTCGAGCGACGCGATGAACGACCGGAAGGCCGGTGCTTCAATCGTCATGGCAGGGTCCTTCCCAACAAGCCGGAGGAACCGGCATGGTGCCTCAAACCGGCGGCCTTCATGCCGCCGAGCCTTCGAAAGCCAGCAAGCCGGCCTGCTGCAGGATGCTGTCGTCCTGCGGCGTGTGGATGCGGCTGCACAGCACGTCGCGGTGGTGGCGCTCCAGCGGATTGCGCCGCGCCAGGCCGTGGTTGCCGCTCAATTCCAGCGCGATGTCGACCACGCGGATGGCGTTGCGGCTGAGGTTCCACTTCACCAGGCTGCTGTCGGCCACGCGCGGCACCGCGCCGCCATCGGTGGCCCGCACCAGGCCGTCCAGCAGGGCGTCGTTGGCCCACAGCAGCGCCTCGATCTCGCCCACCTTCTCGCGCACCCGCGGCAGCGTGGACAGCGGCGCGCCCAGGCTGCCCGGCGCGCGCTGCGACAGGAAGTCGAGCAGCCAGCCGCGCGCGGCCCGGGCCACGCCGTCGTACAGCGCACCCAGCAGCACGATCATCCAGGCGTACTGGTCGTGATCGGGGCCGGCCGCCCAGTCGGCCGCGGGGCGGATGTCCACGGCCTGGTCCGCCGCCAGCGGCACGTCGGTGAACACCACCTCGTGGCTGCCCGAGGCGCGCAGGCCCAGGTGGTCCCAGCTCTCGATCACGCGGATGCCTGGCGCATCGCGCGGCACCAGGAACACGCCCACGCGCGGATCGGGATCGTCGGTGCGGCCCCACACCGCCAGCCAGCGCAGCGCCGGGATGCCGGTGGTGTAGAGCTTGTGGCCGCTCAGGCGCCAGCCGTCGGCCGTGCGGCGCGCCACCGTGGCCGGCAGGCCGCCGCGGGCCGGCGAGCCGAGCTGCGGCTCCACCCGCAGCGAATTGGCCAGCGCGCCGTCGGCCACTGCGCTGCGCAGCACCGCGTCGCGCCAGTGCGCCGGCCAGCGGCTGTCGGCGCGGGTGATGCTGCGGTGGATCAGGAAGGTCATCGTGAGCACCAGCGCAGTGGCCGGCTCGCCGCGGGCCACTGCGCCCACGATGCGCCGGGCCGTGGCCAGCGAGGCGCCGCCGCCGCCCAGGGCCACCGGCACCACCGAGGCGACCAGCCCTTGTGCATGCAGGTCGTCGAAGTTGGCATGCGGGAAGCGCGCGTCGCGGTCGTGCTCGGCCGCGGTGGCGGCGAAGCGGCGCGTCAGCCGCGCCAGCACCTCGCCCAGCTCATCGGGGTGCGCCGCGGCCGGCGGCTGCAGATGGGCGGGGGCGGCCACCAGGTCACTGCTCATGGGGGGCTTCCTTCTACAAGAGCGTGCAGCGTAGGCGCCGCGGCCGCGTTGTGGAAACAAGCAAAACGCATAGACAACTTCGGTTTGCTTCGTTGGACATCGTGCCCTGCAGCCTTAGCGTGCCGCACCGGCCGCCAAGGCCACCAGGCCACCCAGGCCCAGCAGTGAGGGAACACGCCATGAGCATCGAATTCATCGGGATGATCCAGAGCCAGAAGGTCTCTGAGATCCACGCGGCCACCGGCCCGGCCATCGACCGCGAGTATGTGAAGGCCTTCGCCCAGGCCCACGAGGCCGCGGGCTTCGACCGCATCCTGGTGCCGCACCATTCCACCGGCCCCAGCGCCACGCTGACCATCAGCTATGCCGCGGCGCACACCGAGCGCATCCACTTCATGCTGGCGCACCGCCCGGGCTTCACCGTGCCCACGCTGGCGGCGCGGCAGATCGCCTCGCTCGACCAGTTCAGCGGCGGCCGGCTGGGTGTGCACTTCATCTCCGGCGGTTCCGATTCGGAACAGCGGCGCGACGGCGACTACCTGGACCACGACCAGCGCTACGAGCGCACCGACGAATACCTGACGCTGCTGCGCCGCCTGTGGACCAGCGACGCGCCCTTCGACCATGAAAGCAAGCACTACCGCTTCGAGGCCGGCTTCTCGGAAGTGAAGCCGGTGCAGCGGCCGCATGTGCCCATCTACTTCGGCGGCGCCAGCGAGGCGGCCATTCCGGTGGCGGGCAAGCATGCGGACGTGTATGCGTTGTGGGGCGAATCGCTGGCGCAGGTGAAGGAGCTGACCACCCGCGTGAAGGCCGAGGCCGCGCGCCACGGCCGCACGGTGCGCTTCTCGGTCTCGTTCCGCCCCATCCTGGCGGCCACCGAAGAGGCGGCCTGGGCACGTGCCGAAGGCATCCTGGAACGCACCCGCCAGTTGCGCCAGGAAGCCGGCTACAGCCGCGGCGGTCCGCAGCAGAGCGAAGGCGCGCGCCGCCTGCTGGCCGCCGCCGCGCAGGGCAGCCGGGTCGACAAGCGGCTGTGGACGGCCATCGCCCAGGAGACAGGCGCCCGCTCCAACAGCACCGCGCTGGTGGGCACCCCCGAGCAGGTGGCCGAAGCACTGCTGGACTACTACGACCTGGGCGTGACCACCTTCCTGATCCGCGGCTTCGACCCGCTGGAAGACGCCATCGACTACGGCCGCGAGCTGATCCCGCGCACCCGCGCGCTGGTGGCCCAGCGCCTGGCCGAACGCCCGCAACTCGCCGCCTGACCGGAGCCGCACGTGATCAAGCACCTCACCCGCCGCGGCCTCCTGCGCACCGCCGGCGCCGCCGCCGTCATCGGCCCCATCGGCATCGCCACCACCGGCGCGCTGGCGCAGCCGCGCAAGCTCACCTTCGCCTGGAATGCCAATGCCTTCTGCCTGTCGCCCGTGGTGGTGGCGCAGGAGCTGGGCTACTTCGAGCGCAACGGCGTCCTGGTTGATCTCATCAACTACACCGGCAGCACCGACCAGCTGCTGGAATCGCTGGCCACCGGCAAGGCCGACGCCGCGGTGGGCATGATCCACCGCTGGCTCAAGCCGCTGGAAGCCGGCTTCGACGTCAAGCTGATCGGCAGCTCGCACGGGGGCTGCGTGCGGCTGATCGGCGCCAAGGCCACCGGCGCCACCACGCTGCAGAGCCTGAAGGGCAAGACCATCGGCGTGCCGGACCTGGCCGCGCCGGGCAAGAACTTTTTCTCCATCCTGCTGGCCAAGAACGGCATCGATCCCGACAAGGACGTGACCTGGCGCCAGTACCCGGCCGACCTGCTGGGCGTGGCGGTGGACAAGGGCGAGATCCAGGCCATCGCCGACGGCGACCCCAACCTGTACCTGCTGGAAAAGCGCAAGCCCGGCCAGTACACCGAGATCGCCAGCAACCTGACGGGTGAGTACAAGGACAAGGTGTGCTGCATCGTCGGCGCCCGCGGCGACCTGGTGCGCAAGGAGCGGCCGGTGGCGGCCGGCGTGGCACGGGCCATCGTGCAGGCGTCGGACTACGTGGCCGACAACCCGAACGAATCGGCCAAGCTGTTCGCCAAGTACTCGCCCAAGGTGCCGGTGGAAGACCTGCGTGCGCTGCTGGGCACGCTGACGCACCGCCACCATCCGCTGGGCGGCGATTTCCTGAAGGAGATCGAGTTCTATGCGCGCGACTTCCGCTCGGTGGGCGTGCTGAAGCAAAGCACCGACCCGGCCAAGCTGGCGCGTCACGTGTACGCCGACGTGCTCGGCTGAAGGGCCTGCGATGACCATCACCTCCGCGCCGCCGCTGCAGGCGCCGGCGTCCGCGCAGCCTTCGGCCTTTCCCGCCGTGTGGTCGCTGGGCCTCGTGGCCGCGGCCGCCTGGGCCGGCGTGGGCGCGCTCACGCTGCTGCTGCCCAACCAGGTGGAAGGTTTCACCGAATGGGTCTACACCCGGGAGTTCGGCCTGGTGGCGCTGGCCCTGGCCGCGCTGCTGGCCGCGGTGGCGCTGCTGGCACCGCTGGCCGGCCGCACGGGCCGGGTGCTGCAGGCCACGCTGCGGCCGGCCGGTGCCTGGCTGGTGGCGCTGGCGCTGATCTTCGGCGCCTGGGAACTGTTCACCGCCAAGCTGGCCTGGCTGCCCACGCCCTTCTTCGCGCCGCCCACCGCGCTGGCCGAGGTCTATACCGACGACTGGCGGCGGCTGGGCGACAGCGCCTTCAATTCGGTCAAGCTGCTGGCCTTCGGCGTGGCCTGGGGCGCCAGCGTGGGCTTTCTCATCGGCGTGGCCATGGGCTGGTCGCGGCTGGTGGGCTACTGGGCGCATCCGGTCATCCGCTTCCTGGGGCCAGTGCCGGCCTCGGCGCTGCTGCCGCTGGCGTTCTTCATGTTTCCCAGCAGCTATGCAGCGGCCATCTTCCTGATCGCGCTGGCCACGGGCTTTCCGGTGGCGGTGCTCACCTGGTCGGGCGTGGCCGGGGTCAACCGCAACTACTACGACGTGGCGCGCACCATGGGCGCCTCGCCGCTGTTCCTGGTGCTGCGGGTGGCGATTCCGGCGGCGCTGCCGCAGGTGTTCGTCGGCCTGTTCATGGGCCTTGGCGGCGCGTTCTCCATCCTGGTCACGGCCGAGATGATGGGCGTGAAGTCGGGCCTGGGCTGGTACCTCACCTGGGCGCAGGGCTGGGCTTCGTACAGCAACATGTATGCAGCACTGATCGTGATGGCCGTGGTGTGCTCGGGCCTGATCACCCTGTTGTTCGCGGTGCGCGACCGCGTGCTGTCGTGGCAGAAAGGAACAGTGAAATGGTGAGCGCCGCCGCCGTGGGCGCTCGTATAGACATCCAGGCCGTCAGCCACCGCTTCGACCTGCCCGCCGGCCCGCTGCCGGTGCTGCAGCAGATCGACCTGAAGATCCAGCCTGGCGAGTTCGTGGCCCTGCTGGGCCCCAGCGGCTGCGGCAAGTCGACGCTGCTGCGGCTGGTGGCCGGGCTGGAGCCCGCAGCCGAAGGCACGCTGCAGCAGGACGGCCGGCCGATCGACCGGCCCGACCCGTCGCGCATCGTCGTGTTCCAGGACCCCACGCTGTACCCCTGGCGCACCGTGTGGGACAACGTGGCCCTGGGCCTGCAGGCGCGTGGCCTGCTCAAGCTGCACCGCCACCGGGTGGACGAAGCGCTGGCCCTGGTGGGCCTGACCGACTATGCGCAGATGCATCCGCATCAGCTCTCGGGCGGCATGGCGCAGCGCGTGGCGCTGGCGCGTGCGCTGGTCAACGACCCGAAGCTGCTGGTGCTGGACGAGCCGCTGGGCAAGCTGGATTCGCTCACGCGGCTGACGATGCAGAGCGAGCTGGTCGCGCTGTGGCAGCGTGCCGGCTTCTCGGCGCTGCTGGTCACGCACGACGTGGAGGAAGCGCTGTTCATGGCGCAGCGCGTGATCGTGTTCAGCGACCGGCCGGCGCGCATCCTGGCCGACATCGCCAACCCGCTGCCCTACCCGCGCCACCGCGGCCACCCGGAACTGGCCGCCCTGCGCCACCAGGTGCTGCGCCTGCTGGGGCTGGACGCCACCTGGTAGCCGGCGGCCAGGGTGGACACGACCACGCTGCAGAACCTGCTGCTGCAGGCGGCGCAGGCCGTGCAGCGCGGCGTGCTGCAGGCGTTGCATGCGCTGGGCTTGGCCGACACCGTGCACGGCCAGCCGGCCTGGCCGCTGGCCTGGCGCATCGCGGTCGAGAACCTGGTGATCGACGGCGGGCTGGCCCGGCAGGTGGCGCTGTGGGTGCTGATGGCGGGCCTGGCCCTGCTGTGGGCCGCGGCCGCCATGGCCTGGCGCCGCCGGCGGCTGCCGCTGGCCGCGGGCGCCCTCATCCTGCTGGCGCTGGCCCCGTGGCCGCCGGCCCATCTGCTCTGGGCGCCGGCGGTGCCGACCAGCTTCCACCGATCGCCCACGGGCTTCGAGGCCACGCGCATTGCGCAGGGCTTGAAGCTGTACCAGGCGCACTGCGCCGCCTGCCACGGCCACGACGGTCGCGGCGAAGGCCCGCTGGCCGCCAGCCTGCCCACCTGGCCCCCCACGCTCAGCGCCGGCCTGCTGTGGAAGCGGGCCGAAGGCGAACTGCTGTGGCGGGTGCAGCACGGCCTGCACGATCGCCAGGGCCGCCCCACGATGCCGGGCTTTGCGGGCAGCCTGAGCACCGACGACACCTGGGCCGTGCTCGACGCGATGAAGGTGCTGGCCGCCGGCGACGGCGCCACGCGCCAGGCCGCCTGGCCCTGGCCGGTGACTGCGCCGCAGATGGCCGTGGATTGCGCCGATGCCCCCGGCCCGCGCCCGCTGGCCCACTGGCGCGGCCAGCGGCTGCGCATCGTGCTGGCGGGCGCGGCGCTGCCGCAGCCGATCGAAGACCCGCGCTTCGTCACCGTGGTGGTGGGCAGCAGCCAGACGCGGGCCGCGGGCGTCGAATGCACCGCTGCGTCAGCCGACGCCGCCACGGCCTACGCCCGGCTGGCCGGGCTGCCCGACGCCCAGCAGGCGGCCGGCCTGCAGTTCATTGTCGACCGCCAGGGCTGGGTGCGCGCGATGTCCCGGCCGGGTCGGGGCGGCTGGTCGGAGGACGACCTGCTGTGCCGGGCCGAAGCTGCGCCCCCCGCGCAAAGCCGCGCCGCCGATGCGCCGCCGGCCGCCGGGCTCGACGCGCTGATCGCTCGGATGGAGGCGGAGCCGGTGGAGGTGGCGCGGCTGGGGGTGCCGCATGGGCGGTGAGGCGCCGGCGGATAACGACGGCGCCGCCAAGTGCTTGATGCGGCTGGAGATTTCGGCGGCGTGCGCGTTGTTATCCGAGCCGTGGGATAACAACGGGGGAACTCCGTGACTGCTGGCAGCCAGCCGAGTCCGCGATAACAAGCATCAATGAAAGTGCTTGATTTAACGAGGTTAATCACCCGGTTCCTCGTTGTTATCCGAGAGCGTGGATAACAACGACCCGCCTTCCGCGCCGTGGGCCGGCTTGACGTAGGCCATGTTTCGCTTGCCGCGCCCCGGCAACGGCACCAGAAGGCCCTGGTCGCGCCAGGCCACCAGCAGCTTCGAAGCCTTCAGCGTGTCCAGCTTGGCGATGCGCACCACGTCCGCGTTGGCGATGGAGCCGCGCCGGTCGATCCAGTCGCTCACCTCGTCCCAGGCGGTCGGCCGGCTGAGGTTGAGCAGCGTGACGGTCACGGTCTCCACCGCCGCTTCCACGCTCGACCGGTACTGCGGCGGATAGAGCCTGGCGAGCGCCATCTCTGCAAACATCATCCGCACGCCCTCGCCTGCGTCGATGTTGGGCGCCACCGGAAACTCCCGCAGGTTCTGGGCAATCAGCGGGTTGCGGGCGTGTGAGCCGGCCCTTGCGATGGTGGCGGCCGTGATGCCGCCCGGAAAGCTGCCGGGGCTTTCAACCTCCACCCGGTCGTCGAAGATGCGGATGAAGATGTCGCGGTTGAGCCTGTAGTCGCGGTGCACGACCGCATTGACGATGGCCTCCTTGACCACGCGCTCAGGGTACACATGCTGCGTGCGAAAGCCGCTTCCCGACAGCGTCAGGCCCTGCGCCAGTTCATCCAGTACCAGCGACACCGTCGCGTCGATCTGGTCGATGAGCGGTCCGCGCACCGTCTTCGGCTGCTTGCGCAGGTTGGGCGTGGCGCCCGGCACCACGGCCTTGCCGTCGTACACCATCACACGCACATCGGCCCGCGTGCCATGCACCGCGAGCAGGCTGCCCGGCTCGTCGGCGAACAGCAGTACCGCCGCGCGCTTGGGCTGCACGGCATCTCCCACCGCATCGGCCAGGCCGATGCGCAGCAGCTGGTCCGCCATGTCGCCGCTCTTCAGCCCACGCGTGCTGGCGTAGCGGCGCTAGGCGTCGGTCTGCAATTGCGCCAACGGCACCGCCACCGGCTCGCTCGCGGCGCTGCGCACGCCGCGGCGATAAGACAGGTCGGTAACCTCGGCGGCGGTCATCTGCCGGTTGCCGGCTTCCAGACGCATGAACGTGCCGCCGTTGACGATGGAATGCACCGCGGGGCTGCGCCCGGCGGCCACCAGCAGCAGATGCCCCGCCTGCCCCTTCGAGGGCCCATTGCCCAGCTTGCAGGCCAGCCGCGTCAACCGCAGCGTTGTGGCTGGCGGTTGGAACTCGGTGAGCAGCTTGCGGCACAGCTCGTCCACCGCCTCGCTGTTTTCCTGCACGCCGAACAGACGCGCCGTGCCGCGGTACTCCTTCAAGTCGGCCAGGCCCAGCACCAGGTAGCCGCCGTCGGAATTCATCAGCGCACACACGCTTTCCAGCGCCTTGCCCACCATCTTGCCGCTGACCCGCTTGAACTCCAGCCGGCGCGACTCGGCAGCGGGCAGCAGCTTGGGCAGCAAGGCGGCGGCGGTCGCCTCGTTCAGGTCATGGATGAACATGGGTCTCCACAGGGTCGGTTGACTGCAGCACGGCTGCCACCAACCTGACCGCTGTCGGAGACCTCGCGATCTTCGCGCATCATCTGCCGATGTTGCTGCCCTTGCCCATCCTCTACTCCTTCCGCCGCTGCCCCTACGCCATCCGCGCGCGGCTGGCGATCCGCGCGGCGGGCGTGCCGGTGGCGCTGCGGGAGGTAGTGCTGCGCAGCAAGCCGGCCGAGCTGCTGGCGGCTTCGCCCAAGGGCACGGTGCCGGTGCTGGTGCTGCCCGACGGCACAGTGCTGGACCAGAGCCTGGACATCATGCGATGGGCGCTGGCGCAGCACGATCCGCAGGGCTGGCTGCGGGCCGACGAGTCAGCCGAGATGCAGTCCCTGATCGACCTGAACGACCAGCAGTTCAAGCCCCTGCTCGACGCCTACAAGTACGCGCCCGAGCGCGCGGCGGCCAGCAGCGACGAGGCCGTGGCGCTGATGCTGGCGCCGCTGGAGCAGCGGCTGCTGCGCCACAGCCATCTGCTGCGCGACACCGCCAGCTTGGCCGACATGGCCTTGCTGCCCTTCGTGCGGCAGTTCGCCGCGGTGGATGCCGCCTGGTTCGCTGCCGCGCCGCTGCCGAAGCTGCAAGCCTGGCTGCAGCGGCTGACCGGCGCCGGGCTGTTCGAGTCGGTGATGGCCAGGTACGCACCCTGGCAGGCGGGCGACGACGCGCCGGTGTTCGGGCGCTGACGTCTCGCCACGCCAAGGTGCTTTCGCCGCGCGCAGCGGCAGCCGGTCAGGCGCCCGCCCGACCTGGCCTTGCCCGCCTGCCCCAGGCCCCCAGCAGGGCGGCGCCGCCCAGCCACAGCGCCACCGCGCCGGGCTCCGGCACCGCCGACACGGTGGCCACGAAGCGGGCCGACTCGAAGCCGGCCGTGGCATAGCCATAGCTCACCGCCGTGCCGTCCTCGCCTTCCAGGTAGGCGGCATTGATCGTGAGCTCGGCACGCACTGCCGCATCGTCCGGGTTGATGGCGCCGCTGCCCGCAAAGCTGTCACCGTTGAACTGCAGCGCAAATGGCAGGCCGTAGGACCAGCTGGCGTCGCCCACCACATTGCGGCTGCCAATCACCTGCAGCTGCAAGCCGTCCAGCCGCCAGCCGGGCTTGGCCTGGAAGCTAAGACCACTGAACTCGAACCAGCCCCGCAGCTCGTGGTAGCCGTTGCGGCCGCTGCCGCCCACGCGCAGCTGCAGCCCCGGCACGAACGAGAAGCCTTCGGTGGCACCGGCACTCGTGAGCGCCAGCATGCTGAACAAGTTGGGCTGGAAGACGTAGTCGCCGTCCTCCCCGTTGAGGAACTCGGCGCCTGCCGCATACGACGCGGCGCCCTGGGCCAGGGTGACCATGACGCGGCCCAGGTCGAAGCTGCAGGGGTCGCTGGATCCGTCGCAGGTGCCGGGTGCGGCCCAGGCTGCGTGGGCCGCGGCGCCCAGCAGGGTCGTGATGCAGATCCACCGGCCGGTTCTCAGAGCGTGTTGCATGACGTCGTCTCCTCGTGTTGGCTGCACTGGATGTGTGCCGTGCGATGTTGCGCCGCCCTGTCTCGAAAAACAAAGCGGCATAACCTAAGCCGCAAACCTTCGTTCGCAAGCCGCGCTCGGCTGCCTATGGTTCGGTGTCTTCGATGCAGCACCGGCCCTGGCCGGACATGAGATGAGCGCAGTACTGTCCCGCCCCGCCCCGCACGACACCGACCCCATCACCGCCACCGGCCTGCGGCTGAACCCGCATCCGCAGCGCCAGGACTGGTTCGAGGATGAGGCGCCGCGCAGCCTGCAGGCCGAGCGCCTGCACCGCCAGCAGCGGCTGGCCGCGGCCTTCCGCATCTTCGCCCGCTATGGCTTCGACCAGGGCCTGGCCGGCCACATCACCGCGCGCGACCCCGAGCTGACCGACCACTTCTGGGTCAACCCCTTCGGCCTGCATTTCTCGCGCATCAAGGTGTCCGACCTGCTGCTGGTGAATGCCCGCGGCGAGATCGCGGTGGGCCGCGGTCCGTTGAACCGCGCGGCCTTCGCCATCCATGCCGCCATCCACGAGGCGCGGCCCGACGTGGTGGCCGCGGCGCACACGCATTCGCTGTACGGCAAGGCCTGGGCCTCGCTGGGCCGCAAGCTCGATCCGCTGACGCAGGACGGCTGCGCCTTCTACGAGGACCACGGCCTGTTCGAGGACTTCAACGGCGTGGTGTACGAGACCGACGAAGGCTTCCGCATCGCCGAGGCGCTGGGCCAGCGCAAGGGCGTGATCCTGAAGAACCACGGCATCCTCACCGCCGGCCCCACGGTGGAAGCCGCGGCCTGGTGGTACATCGCGCTGGACAACGCCTGCCACACGCAGCTGCTGGCCGAAGCCGCCGGCACGCCGCAGCCGATACCGCACGAGATGGCCACGCTGACGCACCAGCAGGTAGGCCGCGCCGCTGGCGCCGCGCGCGCCTTCGATGCGCTGTACCAGGGCCTGGTGGAAGCCGAGCCCGAGGTGCTGCTGTGAAGCGCCGCCAGCTCGCGCTCGGCCTGCCCGCGTGGGCCGCCGCCTCGGCGATCGGCGCCGCGTCGATGACCGCACAGGCTCAGCCACGTACCGTGCTCAAGGCTGGCGACCAGAAGGGCGGCCTGCGCGCCCTGCTGGAAGCCGCCAACGAGTTGCAGGGCCTGGCCTACGACATCCAGTGGGCCGAGTTCCCGGCCGCCGCGCCGCTGGCCGAGGCCTTGAATGCGGAGGCCGTGGACTTCGGCCCCATCGGCGACGCGCCGCTGATCTTCGCGCTGGCCAACGGGGTGCGCATCAAGGCCTTTGCGGTCAACCGCTCCGACCCCTACGGCACCGCGGTGCTGGTGCGGCCCGATTCGGCGCTGAAGACGGCGGCCGATTTGAAGGGCAAGCGCATCGGCACCAACCGCGGCTCCATCGGACACTTCATCGCGCTGAAGGCGCTGGCCTCGGCCGGCTTGAAGCCCGAGGCCGACACCTTCCGCTTCCTGCCGCCGCCCGATGCCAAGCTGGCCTTGACGCAGGGCGCCATCGACGCCTGGGCCACCTGGGAGCCCTACACCGCGATGGCGGAGACGGCCGGCCAGGCCCGGGTGCTGGTCAGCGGCCGCGGGCTGTCGTCGGGCCTGAGCTTCCTGGCCGCGACCGAGACGGCGCTGGCCGGCAAGCGCGCCGTGCTGCACGACTTCGCGCAGCGGGTGGTGCGGGCGCAGCGCTGGTCGTACCAGCACGTGCCGGAGTTCGCCGGTGCGCTGGCCCGGATCATCGGCATCGCGCCCGATGCCGCCCGGCTGCAGTTCGAGCGCCGCGCGCAGCGCTGGATCGCGGTGGATGCGCAGGTGCTGGCCGACCAGCAGCGCACCGCCGACTTCTTTCTCGAAGCCGGGCTGCTCAAGCAGCGGCTCGACGTGCGCAACACCTTCGACAGCGGCTTCGCGCCCGGCGCCTGAGGCGCCCCCCTTCCCTTCTTTGCAGTCACGCAGGTCCTGCCATGTCCTTCCATCGCCGCACCCTTCTCACCCGCACCGGCGCGCTCGGCGGCGCCGCCGTCTTCGGCCTGCCGTGGTGGCATCCGTCCGCGCTGGCCCAGGCCGGCGGCGGTGCCCCGGCCAAGGGCGGCGTGCTCAACATCGCGGTGTCGCCCGAGCCCACGATGCTCACCTCCGCCTTCATCACCACGATGAACATCGGCATGCTGTCGAGCAAGGTGCTCGAAGGCCTGGTGAGCTACGACCTCAACCTGCAGCCGGTGCCGGCATTGGCCACCTCGTGGGAACAGGCGGCCGACGGCCGCACGCTCACCTTCAAGCTGCGCCAGGGCGTGAAGTGGCACGACGGCGCCGACTTCACTTCGGCCGACGTGGAATACACGCTGCTGGAGGTGTGGAAGAAGCTGCATCCCTTTGGCCGCGCCGCCTTCGCCAATGTGGAGAAGGTGGACACGCCCGACAGGCACACCGTGGTGCTGCGCCTGAGTTCGCCCGCGCCCTACATCCTCAACTACATCAACACCTACGGCGCGCAGATCCTGCCCAGGCACCTGTATGCCGGCAAGGACGTGCTGACGAACCCGCTGAACAGCGCGCCGGTGGGCACCGGGCCCTTCGTGTTCAAGGAGTGGGCCAAGGGCAGCCATGTGCGGCTGGAGCGCAACCCGAACTACTGGGGCAAGGGCCCCGACGGCACGCCGCAGCCCTACCTGGACGGCATCGTCTTCAAGTTCATCCCCGATGCGGCCGCCCGCACCGTGGCGCTGGAGGCCGGCGAGATCGACGTGGCGCTCGGCTCCATCATCCCGCTGACCAACCTGAACCGCTTCAAGGACAAGGCGCGCTACAGCATCAACACCGACGACGGCCGCTACCTGTCCACCATCTTCCTCACGCAGTTCAACGTGCGGCGGCCGCACCTGCAGGACAAGCGGGTGCGGCAGGCCTTCGCCCATGCCATCGACCGTGAAGCGTTGCTGAAGATCGTGTTCCTGGGCTACGGCAAGCCGGCCACCGGGCCGGTGCCCTCGTCGGTCGTCAACTACTACTGCGCCGACGTGCGCAAGTACCCGCTCGACCTGAAGAAGGCCGAAGCCCTGCTGGACGAAGCGGGCCTGAAGCGCGGCGTCGGCGGCAAGCGGCTGGCGGTCACGCTCGACTTCGATGGCGGCAGCGGGCCCACGGCCTCGCGCCCGGCGGAGTTCATCAAGCAGTCGCTGGCCAAGATCGGCGTGGACGTGGAACTGCGCGCTGGCGACACCGCCACCTACCTGCGCCGCATCTTCACCGACCAGGACTACGACCTGATGATCTCCAGCCTGCACCGGCTGCCCGACCCCACGCTGGGCGTGCAGCGGCTGTACTGGACGAAGAACATCATCAAGGGCGCGCCCTGGACCAACGGCTCGGGCTACAGCAACCCTGAGCTGGACCGCGTGATGGAAGCCGCCGCGGACGAGCCGGACCCGGCCCGGCGCAAGGCGCTGATCGTGCAGTGGCAGCAGATCGTGCAGGAAGAGGTGCCGCTGCTGGAGCTGATCGAGCAGACCTGGGTCACCGTGGCCAGCGCGCGCTACCGCAAGCTCAAGCCGCAGGGCGACGGCCTGTTCGCCTCGCTGGCCGATGCCTGGCTGGAGCCGAAGTCCGCATGACCGCCTGGCGCTACCTGAGGAGCCGGCTGCTGCAGGTGCTGCCGGTGGTGCTGGGCATTGCCCTGCTCAACTTCCTGGTGCTGCAGCTCGCCCCCGGCGACGTGGTGGACGTGCTGGCCGGCGAGGCGGGCGCCGCCACGCCCGAGCAGATGGCCGCCCTGCGCGCGCAGTTCGGGCTCGACCAGCCGGTGCTCGTGCAGCTGGGCGCCTACCTGGGCCGGCTGCTGACGCTGGACCTCGGCTTCTCGTACCGGCAGAACATGCCGGTGCTCGACCTGATCCTGAGCCGCCTGCCGGCCACGTTGCTGCTGATGGTGCTGGCGCTGGTGTTCGCGCTGCTGCTGGGCATGCTGCTGGGCACCTTGTCCGCGCTCAAGCCCGGCGGTTGGTTCGACCATGCGGTGGCGGTGCTGGTGCTGTTCGCCTATGCCATGCCCACCTTCTGGCTGGGCCTGATGGCGCTGGTGCTGTTCGCCGGCAAGCTGGGCTGGCTGCCGGCCGGCGGCATGGTCACCGTGGGCTTGGTCGGTCCCTGGTGGGTGCATGCGCTGGACGTGGCCCATCATGCGGTGCTGCCCGCGTTGACGCTGTCCACCTTCTTCCTGGCGGTGTATGCGCGGCTGATGCGAGGCTCGATGCTCGAGACCCTGGGCGCCGACTTCATCCGCACCGCACGGGCCAAGGGCGCCTCGGAGCCGCGGGTGCTGGCCGGCCATGCGCTGCGCAATGCCTCGCTGCCCATCGTCACCATGCTGGGCTACCAGGTGGCCTCGCTGCTGAGCGGCGCGGTGCTGGTGGAGTCGGTGTTCTCCTGGCCCGGGCTGGGCCGGCTGGCCTTCGAGGCCATCCTGGCGCGGGACTTCAACCTGCTGCTGGGCATCCTGCTGCTCAGCTCGCTGCTGGTCACCGTCATCAACATCGTGGTGGACGGGGCGACCGCCCTGCTCGATCCGCGGGTGCAGCTGCAGGCGTTGCGCACATGACCACGCTGGTTCCGCAAGCCAGCGCCGCCGAACGCCTGCGCAGCGCCGCCGCGCTGCTGCTGCGCAAGCCCGCGCTGCTGGTCGGCAGCCTGATGCTGCTGGCGCTGGCCGCGGTGGCGCTGTTCGGCCGCTTCTGGTTCAGCGCCGATCCCTGGGACATGGCCGGCCCGCCGATGCTGTGGCCGGGCGAGGACGCCGCCTACCCGCTGGGCACCGACCTGATGGGCCGCGACATCGCCACCGGGCTGGTGTCGGGCGCGCGGGTGTCGCTGCTGGTGGGGCTGGTGAGCACCGCGCTGTCAGCGGTGCTGGGCGTAGCCATCGGCGCGCTGGGCGGCTTCTACCGCGGCTGGGTGGATGCGCTGCTGGGCCGGGTGACCGAGGTGTTCCAGACCGTGCCCAAGTTCGTGCTGGCGGTGGTGCTGGTGGCCTTGTTCAAGCCGTCCATCGCCACCGAGGTGATCGCCATCGGCATCGTCAGCTGGCCGGCCACCGCGCGGCTGGTGCGGGCGGAGTTCCTGCGGCTGCGCGAACGCGAGTTCGTGCTGGCCGCCGAGACCCTGGGCATGGGCGACCTGCGGCTGATGCTGACGCAGATCCTGCCCAATGCGCTGCCGTCCATCGTGGTGGTGTCCACGCTCACCATCGCCAACGCCATCCAGACCGAGGCCGCGCTGGCCTTCCTCGGCCTGGGCGACCCCAACGTGATGAGCTGGGGCACCATCATCGGCGCCGGCCGCGAGCAGGTGGTGGACGCCTGGTTCATCTGCGCGCTGCCGGGCGCGGCCATCGTCGTGGCGGTGCTGGGCTTCAACCTGGTGGGCGAAGGCTTGAGCGACGCGATGAATCCGCAACTCCAGCGCCGGGTGCAGCCATGACCGACGTGCTGCTGCAAGTGCGCGGCCTGCGTACCTGGTTCCACACGCCGGCCGGCACCGCCAAGGCCGTGGATGGCGTGGACCTCACGCTGCATCGTGGCCAGACGCTGGCGCTGGTGGGCGAAAGCGGCAGCGGCAAGTCCGTCACCGCCACTTCTCTCCTGCGGCTGGTGGCGCCACCTGGGCGCATCGTGGCCGGTGAAGTGCTGCTGGAGGGCACCGACGTGCTCAAGCTCGATGCCGCGGCGCTGCGCCGTGTGCGCGGCGGCCGCATCGGCATGGTGTTCCAGGACCTGTCGGCGCTGAACCCGGTGCAGACCATCGGCCAGCAGATCGCCGAAGCCGTGATGCTGCACCGGCCGGACCTCGGCCGCCGCGCGGCCTGGGCACGCGCGGTGGCGCTGCTGGCGCAGGTGAGGCTGCCGCGCCCGGCCGAGCAGGCGCAGGCGGTGCCGCACCGGCTGTCGGGCGGGCAGCGGCAACGCGCCCTGATCGCGCTGGCCCTGGCCGGCGAGCCGGCGGTGCTGGTGGCCGACGAGCCCACCACCGCGCTGGACGTCACCACCCAGGCCGAGATCCTGGCGCTGCTGGCCGAACTGCAACGCGCCACCGGCATGGGCCTGCTGCTGATCACGCACGACCTGGGCGTGGTGGCGCAGGTGGCCGACCGCGCCGCGGTGATGTATGCCGGCCGCATCGTCGAGGAAGGTCCGGTGGCCGAGCTCTTCGGCGCGCCGCGCCATCCTTACACCGCCGGGCTGCTGGCCTCGGTGGCGCTGGAGGGCGTGGCGCCGGGCACGCGGCTGCCGGAGATCGGCGGCACCGTGCCTTCGCTGCTGGCGCTACCCGAGGGCTGCGCCTTCGCGCCGCGCTGCAGCCACGCTTCGGCGCGCTGCACGCAGGCCGCACCGCTGCTGCAGCGCCATGCCGGCCGCGGCCTGGCCTGCCATGAGCCGCTGCCGCTGCCCGTGGCCCTGCCCGCACGCGCGAGGGTGGCCGCATGACGCAGGCGACCTTGGCAAGCCACCCCACCGCGGCCGGGCCGCTGCATGCGGCCGCCAGCCGGCCGCTGCTGGCGCTGCAGGCCGTGGGCAAGCGCTACAGCGGCCACGGCGGCACTGCGGTGCACGCGCTGGACGGCATCGACCTGCACGTCGGCCACCACGAGACGCTGGGCCTGGTGGGCGAGAGCGGCTGCGGCAAGTCCACCCTGGCCCGCGCAGTGATGCGGCTGGTGAGCGTGGACAAAGGCCCCATCGTCTTCGACGGCGACGACATCACCCACCGCCCGCGCCGGGCGCTGGCGCCGCAGCGCGCGCGCATGCAGATGGTGTTCCAGGACCCGTATGCCTCGCTCAATCCGCGGCTGACGATCGGCCGCGCGCTGGAGGAGCCGCTGCGCGTGCAGGGCCGGGGCGGCAGCAGCGCAGAGCGGCGCGAGCGGGTGCAGGCGATGCTGGCCCGCGTGGGCCTGCGGCCCGAGATGGCGCAGCGCCATCCGCACGAGTTCTCCGGCGGCCAGCGCCAGCGCGTGGCCATCGCCCGCGCGCTGATGCTGGAGCCCGAGCTGCTGGTGTGCGACGAGGCGGTGTCGGCGTTGGACGTGTCGGTGCGCGCCCAGGTGCTCAACCTGCTGCTCGACCTGCGCGAGCACTTCGGCCTGGCGGGCCTGTTCATCTCGCACGACCTGGCGGTGGTGCGCCACATGGCCGACCGCGTGGCAGTGATGTTCCGTGGCCGCGTGGTGGAACTGGCCCCGCGCGACAGCCTGTGGCGCACGCCGCTGCATCCCTACACCCGCGCGCTGATCGCCGCCACGCCCGGCCTGCACCGGCCGGCTGGCCCCGTGGCGCCCGCTGCAGCGGCCGAGGCGCCGGCTGCCGCCGAGGGCTGCGCCTTCCGCCACCGCTGCCCGCTGGCCAGCAGCCGCTGCCGCAGCGAAGCCCCGCCGCTGCGCCCGATGGACGGCGGCCACCAGGTGGCCTGCCACCACGTCTGAACACCCCCGAGGAGTACCCGATGACGCATGCCCTTGCCCTGCCCCGCCGCGCGCTGGTCGCCAGCCTGCTGGCCGCCGCGTTGCCGCTGATGGCGCAGACCGCGACGCCGACCACCGAAATCCTGCGCGTGGGCTTCATGCCCGGGCCTTACCGCGATGCCTTCCGCATCGGCATCGAGCCGCAGCTCAAGCGCCAGGGCTACGAGGTGCAGTACGTGGAGTTCAGCCAGGGCGTGCAGCCCAACGACGCGGTGGAGCGTGGGCAGATCCACGCCAACATCTTCCAGCACTCGGTGTACCTGGAGGCGAGCAACCAGCGCCAGAAGTTCGACCTGGTGCCCATCGTGCACGTGCCCACGCCGCCGATGGGCCTGTACAGCAAGCGCTGGAAGTCGCTGGCCGAGGTGCCCGACGGCGCCACCGTCACCGTGCCCTCGGACCCGGTGAACACCGCCCGCGCACTGCGCATCCTGGAAGCGGCCGGCTGGCTCACGATCAAGCCCGGCGTGGACGCGGCCAGCGTCTCGGAGCGCGACCTGGCCAGCAACCCGAAGAAGCTGAAGATCGTGCCGCTGGACGCCGCGCAGGCCCCGCGCTCGCTGGACGACGCCGACCTGGCCGCCATCCATGGCAACTTCGCGGTGGCCTATGGGCTGAAGCTCACCGAGTCGCTCAAGCTGGAGGCGATGACGCTGCCCTACGTGAACGTGGTGGCCGTCAAGCGCAGCCAGCAGAACGCGAAGTTCGCCAAGGACATCGTGGCCGCGTACCAGAGCCCGCAGTTCCAGCAGGCCTTCGAGGCCAATCCGGTGTGGAAGGGCTACCGGCTGCCCGACTACTTCAAGCCGTCCAGCGTGGCGACCGCCAAGCCATGAGCCGGCAGCTCAAGCTCGGCGCGTACTTCACCGGCTCTGCGGTGCAGGGCGACAGCTGGCGCCACCCTGCGGCGGACATCGACGCCGCCTGGAACGTGCAGCGCTACGTCTTGTATGCGCGCAAGCTGGAGGCGGCCTGCTTAGACGCCATCTTCTTCTACGACAACGTGTTCGCGGCCACCGACCCGGCCACGGTGGCGCACAGCCCGCAGGCCCCGCGCTGGGAGCCGATGGTGCTGCTGGCCGCGCTGGCCACCGCCACCGAGCGCATCGGCCTGGTGGGCTCGGTGAGCACCAGCTACAGCGAGCCCTACAACGTGGCCCGCGCCTTTGCCTCGCTCGACCACCTCAGCGGCGGCCGCGCCGGCTGGAACGTGGTGACGTCCACCGGCGGCGGCGAGAACTTCAACCTCGACGGCCACCGCGACCATGCCGACCGCTACGAACGCGCGCACGAATTCGTCGACGTGGTCACCGGCCTGTGGGACAGCTGGGCCGACGATGCCTTCCTCACCGACAAGGCCAGCGGCCGCTGGGCCGACCCGACCAGGCTGCATGTGCTGCACCACCGCGGCAAGCACTTCCAGGTGCGCGGCCCGCTGAATGCGCCGCGCCCGCTGCAGGGCTGGCCGGTGATCTCGCAGGCCGGCGCGTCGGAAGACGGCAAGGCCCTGGCCGCCCGCGTGGGCGAGATGCTCTACACCGCCGCGCAGGACATCGACGAAGCGCGCGCCTTCTATGCCGACGTGAAGCGGCGCGCCGCGGCCCACGGCCGTGCGCCGCACCAGATCCAGATCCTGCCGGGCGTGATGCCGGTGATCGGCCGCAGCCAGGCCGAAGCCGACGACAAGTGGGGTGCGCTGCTGCAGGCGCGCGATGCCGACGTGGTGCTGCGCGCGCTGGGCAGCTACGCCAGCCTGGGCATCGACCTCACGCGGCTGCCGCTGGATGCGCAGGTGGAGCTGCCCGAGCACATCCCGCTGACCAACAGCCACCAGAGCCGGCAGAAGCTGCTGGTGGACTGGATCCGCAAGGAGCGGCCGACGGTGCAGCAGCTCTACACCCGCTGGAGCGCCGGCGGCCACCGCATGCTGGTGGGCACGCCACAGGCCATCGCCGACGACTTCGAGCACTGGTTCTCCACCGGAGCGGCCGACGGCTTCAACGTGATGTTCAGCAGCACGCCCGGCGGGCTGGACGACTTCGTGCAGCTGGTGGTGCCCGAGCTGCAGCGGCGCGGCCTGTTCCGCAGCGCCTATTCGGGCCGCACGCTGCGTGAGCACCTGGGGCTGGCGCGCGTGCCGAACCGCTTCTTCGCCTAGGCCGCCACGCGGAAGCGCGCGGCCACGCCGGCCAGGCGTTGCGCCTGATCCTGCAGGCTTTGCGCCGCGGCGGCCGACTGCTCCACCAGCGCCGCGTTCTGCTGCGTCATGTGGTCCAGCTCGCTCACCGCGCGGCCGATCTCGCCGATGCCGGTGCTCTGCTCGCCCGAGGCATGGCTGATCTCGGCCACGATGCCGTTGACACGCCGTACGCTCTCCACGATCTCGGCCATCGTGCTGCCCGCGCCCTGCACCAGGCGCGCGCCCGATTCCACGCTCTGCACCGAGTCGCCGATCAGCTGCTTGATCTCCTTGGCCGCCTCGGCACTGCGCTGGGCCAGGCTGCGCACCTCACCGGCCACCACCGCAAAGCCGCGGCCCTGCTCGCCGGCGCGCGCGGCTTCCACCGCCGCGTTCAAGGCCAGGATGTTGGTCTGGAAGGCGATGCCGTCGATCACGCCGATGATGTCCGCGATCTTGCGCGAGCTGTCGCTGATGGACTGCATGGTGTTCACCACGTCGCCCACCACCGCGCCGCCCTGCTCGGCCACCTGGCAGGCCGTGCCGGCCAGTGCATTGGCCTGCGCGGCCGCCTGGGCGCTGTGCTGCACCGTGCCGGTGAGCTGCTCCATCGCGCTGGCGGTTTCCTGCAGGTTGCTCGCGGTCTGCTCGGTGCGCTGGCTCAGGTCGGTGTTGCCGGTGGCCACCTCGCGGCTGGCGGTGGCGATCGAATCGCTGGCCACCTGCACTTCGCGCACCAGCTGCGACAGCGTGCCCTGCATGGCCTGCAGCTCGTCCACCACGCCGATGACCTCGTCGCGGCCACGCGGCGCGTCAGGCTCGGGCGTCAGGTCGCCGGCAGCCACGCGGCGTGCCAGGCGCGATGCATGGTTCAGCGGCTTGAGGATGGAGGCCGTGAGCGCCCAGCCCAGCGCTGCCGAGGCCAGCATGCCCGCCAGCACGCCGGCCAGCAGCAGGCCCTGCCCGGTGCGGGCCGAGGCCACCGCCTGGTCGCGCTGCGCGGCCACCAGGTCGGCCTCGTGCCGGGCCAGCGCATCGACTGCTTCCACATAGGCACCGGCGGCCGGGCGCAGCTGGCTTTCCAGCTCCGCGGCGGTCACCTTCTCGCCGGCCGCATCGCGCTTGACCAGCGCGGTGCGCACCTCGCGGAAGCGGTCGCCGGCGCTGTCGATGTCCTTCATCAGCGCGGCCGAGCGTTCATCGTCGATCAACGATTCCAGCCGCTTGCGCAGCTCGGCCGAGCGCTTGGAGGTGCGCTTGCGGTCGGCATCCACGCGGGCGGCCAGGGCCTTGTCGTCGCTGGCCAGCAGCGCTTCGGCGCGAAAGGCGCTGATCTCCACGATGCCGTGCAGCTCGCGGGCCAGCATGGCGCGCTCCGCCGCCGCGCCGCCAAGCTGCGCGGCCGCATCGCCCAGCTGCTGCAGGCGCCAGATGCCCACGCCGGAGGCCATCGTCATCAACCCGGCCACGGCGGCCAGGCACAAGGTGAGGCGGGCACGCAGCCGGAGCTGCAGCAACAACGAAGTCATGGAGGGTCGGGGACTGCTACGACCTGTTGCTTATCGTTCGGCCGGCACCGCAACTTGAGCATCCGGCCTACAGCAGCGCCTGCGCCGGCCAGGCCTCGGCGCCCAGCGGCTCGAAGCCGTCGACCAGCAACGCCTGCCGGGCCGCGGCCAGGTGGGGTGCGGCGCAGGCCGCCTGCAGCGCACGGCGCAGCACGGCCAGCTCCTGCGGCGACGTGCCCAGCGCGGTGATGAGCGGCAGCCCCGGCGCGGATGCGGTGCGCGCCAGCACCTGCAGGCCGTGCAGCAGCGCCGGCTGGTGGCGCGCGACCAGCGCATGGGTCACGGCATCGATGGCCGCGATGTCCGCCCGGCCCTCGCGCACCGCCGCCAAGGAGGCGCGATGCGATCCGGTGAACAGCAGGCGGCCGAAGAAGGCCGGCGGCGGCAGGCCGGCCACCGACTGCACCGCCCGGCGCAGCGCCACGCCGCCCGAGAAGGAGCCGGCATCATTGACCGCCGCCACCCGGCCCGACCAGCCGGCCAGGGCCTGCAGCCCCGCGGCCGGCAAGGCTTCCCCGTCCCGCACCACCAGCAGGCTGCAGTAGCGCGTGCCTTCGCAGCCCGGCGCTGCATACCGCATCGCGCCCACCACCTGCACCTGGCCGTGCAGCGTCGTCACCAGTGGATGGCCGCAGGCCTGGCTGAGCAGCAGCCGCGGATGCAGCCAGTGGGCCGGCAGGTCCGCAGGCCAGTCGGGCGTGCCCGGCACGCCGGCCAGGCCTTCGGCCTGCAGCGCGCCGGCGATGCCCTGCCACCAGGCCTGCACCGCCTGCCGCGGCAGGTCGTACATCGGCAACGAGGCCGGGCGCGGCACCGCGCCGGCGAGGTCGGGGGTGGGCTTCACCGGCGGCATGGTCGCATGCGGGCAGGGCCGCGGCGTGCTTCAGGGCTGATGGCGGTGCACCGGCGAATCGATGGGCCGCAGCGCATGGCGGCGCAGCAGGCTGCCGTAGCCCGGCACCAGGAAGCCGCCATTGCGCACCAGCACCTCGGCCCGCCGGGCCAGGTACTCGCGACGGATGCGCCACCACGGCAGGCCGGGCTGCGCATGGTGAACCGCGTGGTAGTTGTTGTTGAGGAAGAGCCAGCGCCAGAACCAGCCGGCCTCGTTCACCACCACCCGGTGCGCTGCCTGCTCGGCGGGCCGGTGCTCGTAGAACGACCGCAGCATGGCCAGGCCCAGCGCGGGATAGCACACCCCCAGCAGGTAGTGCAGCGGGTGGATGCCGGCCTGCTGCTGCAGCAGCCACAGCAGGCCGGCCAGCAGCGCCAGGTGCTGCAGCCAGCAGCCCAGCTGCGAGAAGTCGCCGCGCAGCGGCCGGCGCAGCATGTCGGCCCAGGTCGGCAGGATGACCATGGCCGGACCCAGCAGCACCCGGCCCAGCACGGTGCGCTGCGCATGGCGCAGCCAGCGGCCGGTGCGGCCCAGGCGGGCATAGTGGTCGGCGCTCACGTAGTTGCTCTCGGGGTCGATGCCGGGCTGGGTGAGCAGCTCGTCCCGGTGGTGCGCCAGGTGGGTATCGCGGTACAGGTCGTAGGGGAACCAGGCGGCCAGTGGCAGCAGGCCCAGCCAGCGGTTGATGCGCTCGCTGCGCGTGGGGTGGCCATGCAGCAGCTCATGCTGCAGGCTCATGTGCCAGCAGCAGGCCAGCGCCAGCAGACCGCTGCCGGCCAGCGGGCCCAGCACCGGCAACGCGGCCACCGCGGCCAGCCAGGCCGCATGCACGACGACGATCAAGGCCCAGGTGGGCCATTCGATGGCGGCTGATCTCATGGCCCCCACCGTAGACACCAGCGCTTCATCGGCCAACGAATGGATGCGCGCTTGGTTATGCGCAAAGCCTGCCAACGGTCGGGCCACCGCCATATTCGGCCGCCGCATGCGGGCATGCACAAAGATTCGGCGCCAGCCGCGGCCGGGCTGGCTACGCTGCAGGCGAGACAGCAAACGGCAGAACAAGAGCGGCATGTCTCCTGGCCCCCAGCGGTGGGCGGCCTTTTCCAGGGCCCGCGCAAGCGGGCCCTTCTTTTGGCGCTCCAGCGTCCGCATGTCGATCAAAGGAAATCGCGCTTCGGTTCGCCGCGCCGCGGCCGAAGAATGGGGCACGGCTTCTCACGCGCGCCATGTGCCAACTGCTTGCGATCAACAGCAACGTGCCTACCGCGGCCACGTTTTCGTTCACCGGCTTTTCCGCGCGCGGCGGCGCCACGGACCACCATGCCGACGGCTGGGGCATGGCCTTCCACGACGGCGAGGCGCCGCGTCTGTTCCATGACGCCGGCCGCGCCTGCGATGCGCCGCTGGCCGAGTTCCTGCGCCAGCATCCGGTGCGCGCGCGCACGGTGCTGGCGCATGTGCGCAAGGCCACGCAGGGCGCGGTGGGCCTGGCCAATTGCCATCCCTTCACCCGTGAGTGGCGCGGCCGCAGCTGGGTGTTCGCGCACAACGGCGACCTGAAGGGCTTCCGCCCACCGCTGGACGGCAGCCACCTGCCGCTGGGCCAGACCGACAGCGAGCATGCGTTCTGCTGGCTGCTGCAGCGGCTGCGCCAGGCCTTCGGCGGCGGCCAGGGCCCGGCGCCGCACTGGCAGGCGCTGGCGCCGGTGCTGGCCGAACTGCTGCCGCAGGTCAGCCGCCACGGCAGCTTCAACATGCTGCTGACCGATGGCCATGCGCTGTATGCCCACGGCAGCACCCACCTGCACTGGGTGGCGCGGCAGCATCCCTTCCCGCGCGCGCGCCTGGTCGATTGCGACCTGGAGCTGGACCTGGCCGGCGCCAACGGCCCCGGCGACCGCATGGTGGTGGTGGCCACCCAGCCGCTGACCAGCACCGAGCCCTGGCAGCCCTTCCAGCCCGGCGAGCTGCAGGTCTTCGAGGCCGGCCGCAGCGTGTGGCGGCAGGCGCCGCCGGTGCTGGCGGCGGCGGCCTGAGCGGCCCGGCCCTCGCGCCGGGCCGTTCCTATCACCCCGCCTGGTGCACCCGGCTGCGCTGCCCGTCCACCGACACCGGCACGTCGCCGGCCACCGTCACCCGGCGCACCACGCGGTGCTGGTCGCCGTAGTCGTTGGTGGCGTAGTGCTGGGTGGCGCGGTTGTCCCAGATGGCCACATCGCCCTGCTGCCAGCGCCAGCGCACGGTGTTCTCCAGCCGCGTGATGTGGTTCTGGAACAGCTGGTAGAGCAGGTCGCTGTCCTGCGTGTTGTAGCCGATGAAGCGCTGGATGAAGTGGCCCGAAACCAGCGTGCGCTCGCCCGTCACCGGGTGCACCCGCACCAGCGGATGCTCGGCCTCGATGCGCTTGCGGGTGAACAACTCCTGGTACTTCTTCGCGCCATGGGCATCGGGCTCGATGCGGGTGGCGGCATAGTCGTAATGGTTGCCGTGCAGCGCCCACAGCTGGTCGGCCAGCGACTTCAGCGAGGCCGGCAGCTCGTCATAGGCCAGCGCGGTGTTGGCCCATACCGTGTCGCCGCCGTAGGCCGGGATCACCACCGCCCGCAGGATGCTGACCTGCGGATAGTCCACCTCGAAGGTGACGTCGGTGTGCCAGGAGTTGGCGCGGCCGCCGTGGCGCGAGTCCAGCTCCAGCAGCCGGGTGCCGTCCTTCGACGGCACGGTGGGGTGCTCCACCAGCTCGCCGAACAGGCGGGCGAAGGCCTCCTGCCCCGCATCGTCCAGGTGCTGCTGGCCGCGCACGAAGAGCACCTTGTGGCGGTACAGCGCCTGCCGCAGCGCGTCGAAGGTCTCGGGTGCCAGCTGGCCCGACAGCCGCAGGCCGCGCACTTCGGCGCCGATGCGGCCGGCCACCGGCACGATGTCCAGGTTCACTTGATCGATGACTGCACTCATGGTTCTCCTCCTGGGGTTCAGATGACGACGCGGGTGCCGTCGAAGCGGGTGAAGGCGAAGCCTTCGAACGGTTCGCGGAAGGTGGCCTTCTGCTCGCGCAGCAGGCTGATGACGAGGTTCTCGCCCTGGGCATACGAGGCCGCCGCGTCGGAGCGCCAGTGGATGCCCGCGGCGGTGCGGCCGGAGCCGTAGTTCAGCGCCAGCTTGTTCAGCTCGCCGCCCAACGTGAGCGGCGGGCCGGCGTAGGGCACCAGCCGCGTGGGGTCCGCGGGGTCGGGCTGCACCGGGTTGGGAATGACCAGGCTTTCGTCGTAGAAGGCCTTGAGCAGCGTGACCGTGACGGCGCCGATGATGGCCGCGCCGCCGGGATACGACGAGTGGATGGGTGCGCCTTCCGGGTACACCTGCGGCAGCAGGAAGCTGCCGTTGCGCGCACGGCTGCGCTCCAGCGCCTGCGAGCCGAGAAAGGCTTCGTGGATCGGGTAATCGGCCACGCCGCCCGCCAGCCGGTGCTGCACCAGGCCGCCGAAAGCCTCGGGCCGCAGGATGCGCTGCTCATACCACTTCTGGTAGTAGTTGACGCGGATGCCCAGCGAGCTGGCCAGCGATATCAGCGACTGGAAATAGGCCGCCCCGAAGGTGCCCGAGGCACCGCCCTGCGTCTTCGAGCGCAGGTACGGATTGCCCGGCGCCAGCGTGTTCTGCGAAGCGGGGAAGATGCCGCCGAACGATGGGTCGGCCGCCGAGGCCGCGGTGGAAAGCAGCTGGTTGGCGATGACGCCGAAGGCCGCGGCCGAGTGCACATAGGCCGCCAGGTCGCGGGTGCTGCTGATGTAGCGGCGCTGGTTGTCGTAGGCGATGCGGGCCTTGGGCGACTGGCCGTTCTGGATGGCCAGCCAGTCGTCGTACTGGGTGAGGAATTCATTGGCCGGCGTGTAGCTGCGGATGCGGGCCGACAGCGCCTGCGAGCCCAGCGGCACGTCGCGCAGCAGGAACTGCGAGACATAGGGCCCGTCGGTCACGCCGGGCGGCGTGGCCCAGCGGCCGGTGCGTCCGCTGGCGTCGCGCTCGTCCACGTACAGCACCGCGCCGCGCAGCAGGGTTTGCGGCGTCACGCGGCCGCCGACCTTCGGGCCCTGGAAGTCGGGCGCGCGGCTCAGCTCGGCGGCCGCGGCCAGCACGTCGCGGTGCTGCGTGCCGTCGTGGAACTCGTTGAAGGGCACGTCGCGCAGCAGCGCGGCCCAGTAGATCTCGATGGCCTCGCTGGCGCGCTGGGCGCTGGCCAGCGCGGGCGCCGGCGGCAGCGCGAACTGCGAGGCGTTCAGGCCGTCCAGGCTCACCGCCAGCGTGCCCACCGGATTGAGCAGCTTGCGCGTGCCGCCCAGCGGGATCTTCTCGAAGTCGGCCGGGTCGCGGCTGGCGAAGGCCGCGGTGGCCAGGCGCCAGGCTTGCGGATCGACCTCGCCGCGCGCGTTGTGCGGCAGGCCGCGGCTGTCGGAGCCGATGCGGTTGGCATAGCGCGCCTCGTCGCCGTTGGTGGGATGCGGCGGCACCGGCTGCTCGGCCGCGGCGCGGGCCAGCGCACTGCGCACCTCGAAGGCGCGGCGGCGGAACTGCTCGTCGTAAGGCAGGCGGTCGGGCAGGTCGGCGGGTGCGGCTGGCGGCGCGCTGCCGCCGGCGGTCTGGGCGGAGGCAGGCAGCAGGCTGCCGGCGGCCAGGCCGGCACTGGCCTGCACCAGGAAGCCGCGGCGGGTGGCGGATGGGGATGCGCTCATGGGGGCTCCTTCAGGCGGCCTGTGCGGCCACGGTGGCGTAACGGCTGGCGGGGCGCTGCAACCCCAGGTTCTCGCGCAGCGTGCGGCCTTCGTAGGCGGTGCGGAACAGGCCGCGGCGCTGCAGCTCGGGCACCACCAGGTCGACGAATTCATCGAGCGACTGCGGCAGCACCGGCGGCATCACGTTGAAGCCGTCGGCCGCGCCGTTCTCGAACCACTGCTGCATCTGGTCGACGATCTGCACCGGCGTGCCCACCACCACCCAGTGGCCGCGGGCGCCGGCCAGGTATTCGTACAGCTGGCGCACGGTGAAGCGCTCTCGCCGCGCCAGCTCGATCACCACGTGCGCGCGGCTGTTCACGCCCTTGGGCGGCTCGGGGTAGTAGGGCGGCGGCGCGTCCAGGTCCCAGCGGGCCAGGTCGTCGTTCGGCCAGAAGGGCTGCAGCGTGTTCAGCCCCACCGCGGGGTGGATCAGCGCCTGCAGCTCGGCCCACTTCTCGCGCGCCTCCTCCTCGGTGCGGCCGATCACCGGCGAGATGCCGGGCAGCACCAGCAGTTGCTCCGGCCGGCGTCCGTACTTGGCCATGCGGCCCTTCACGTCCGCGTAGAAGGCCTGCGCCTCGGCCAGGCTGGTCCAGGCGGTGAAGATGGCCTCTGCGGTGGCCGCGGCCAGCTCCTTGCCGTCCTCCGACGAGCCGGCCTGCACGATCACCGGATGGCCTTGCGGGGGACGCTCGATGTTGAGCGGGCCCTCCACCTTGAAGTGCTTGCCGACGTGGTTCAGCGCATGCAGCTTGCGCGGGTCGAAGTACACGCCCGAGGCGGCGTCGCGCACGAAGGCATCGTCCTCGAAGCTGTCCCACAGGCCCTTGACCACCTCGACGAACTCGTGCGCCCGGGCATAACGTGCGGCGGGGTCGGGGTGCGCGGCCAGGCCGAAGTTGCCATGCACGTTGTCGGCGCTGGTGGTCACCACGTTCCAGGCCGCGCGGCCCTTGCTGATGTGGTCCAGCGAGGCGAACTTGCGCGCCAGCAGGTAGGGGTCTTCGTAGGTGGTGCTGGCGGTGGCCACGAAGCCGATGTGCCGGGTCACCTGCGACAGCGCAGCCCACAGCGTCACCGGCTCGAAGTAGGAGACGCGGCCCTGCCGGCTCAGCGATTCGTCGTCGCCCTTGTGGCGTTGGCCGGGGCTGTCGGCCACGAACACCTGGTCGAACAGGCCGCGCTCGGCGGTCTGCGCCACCTGCACGTAGTGGTCGATGTTGATGCCCGAATCGATCTGCGATCCGGGGTGCCGCCAGGCGGCCACATGGTGGCCGGTGGCCATGATGAAGGCGCCGAGGCGCATCTGCTTGCGGGTCATGAACGGTCCTCCTTCCAGAGATGGGCGCGGCGCTTCAGGCCGCGCCGGCGAATTCGGCGAGCACGCCTTCCTTGGCCTGCGTGAAGGCGGTACTCAGGCGGTCGCGCGGGAAGCTCAAGGGCACCGGCACCGTGCGGCGGATGCGGCCCGGCCGCGGCTCCATCACCACCACCTTCTGGCCCAGGTACACCGCCTCTTCCACGTCGTGGGTGACGAGGATCATCGTGATGCCCTCGGCCTGCCAGATGCGGTGCAGCTCCTGCTGCAGGTGCGCGCGGGTGATGGCGTCCAGCGCGCCGAAGGGCTCGTCCAGCAGCAGCACCTCGGGCCGGCTGACCAGCGCCCGCGCAATGGCAACGCGCTGCGACATGCCGCCGCTGAGCTGGTGCGGATGCGCCTTCTCGAAGCCGGTGAGCCCCACCAGCGCGATGTGCTCGCGCACCGCGCGGGCCTTGTCGGCCTCGGGCAGCTCGGCGTTGAGCAGGCCCAGCGCGATGTTCTGCTCCACGTTGAGCCAGGGGAACAGCCGGTGCTCCTGGAACACGATGCCGCGGTCGAGGCTGGTGCCCACGATGCGGCGGCCGTCCAGCAGCACCTCGCCCTGGTAGTCGGCCTCCAGGCCCACGATCAGGCGCAGCAGCGTGCTCTTGCCGCAGCCGCTGCTGCCCACGATGCTCACGAACTCGCCCGGGTTGACGGTGAGGGTGATGTTCTGCAGCACCGGCAGGGGCTGGCCCTCGACCTCGAACTGCTTGCTCAGGTTGCCGATGTGCAGCGTGCCCGCATGCGCCATGTGTTTGCTCCTTGGATGGGTAGTGCGGTTCAGAACTGCGCGACCGAGCGGCCGCGCCAGGCCAGCGCACGCGCCTCGATGCGGCTGGCGATCCAGTTGAGGGCGAAGCCCACCGCGCCCACCACGATCACGCCGAACAGCACCAGGTCCATCCAGAAGTGCTCGCGGCCGTCGATCATGGTGTTGCCGATGCCCTGGCCCGAGACCAGCAGGTACTCCGCGCCCAGCGTGGCCAGCCAGGCGTAGATCAGCGCCAGGTGGATGCCGGCGAAGATCGACGGCGAGGCCGAAGGCAGGATCAGCAGCCGCCAGGTCTGCCGGCGGTTGAACTTCAGGACACGCGCCACCTCCAGCAGGTCGGCCGGCACGCTGCGGATGCCCTCGTAGGTGTTGAGCACCACCGGGAAGAAGGCGGCCAGCGACAGGAAGGCCACCTTGGCCGCATCGCCCAGGCCGAACCACACCGACAGCAGCGGAATCCACGCGAACAGCGAGATCTGCTTGAGCGTGTGGAAGCTCGGCCCCAGCAGCCGGTCCGCCAGGCGCGAGGCCCCCAGCAGGGCGCCGAACGACAACCCGGCCGTGCTGCCGATCGCAAAGCCGATGAGGTCGCGGCGCAGGCTGGCGCCGAGTGCGGCGGACAGCTTGCCGCTGCTCACCTGCTCCACCGCCGTGGCCCACACCTTCTCGGGCGGCACCAGCAGCGGCGAGGTGGTCCATCCCCAGCGTGTGGCCAGCCACCAGGCCGCCAGCAGCAGCGCCGGCAGCACCCAGCCGCGCACGGCCTTCGGCACGATCACGAGGCGGCGCGCCATCACAGGCCCGCCTTGCGCCAGCCGAGCAGGCGCTGCTCGGCCACGGCCAGCAGCTTGTCGAGCGACCAGCCCACCGCGCCCACCACCACCACGGCGGCCAGCACCACGTCGAGCTGGAAGAGCTGGCGGCCGAACACGATCATGTAGCCCAGGCCTTCGCTGGAGGCCAGCAGCTCCACCACCACCAGCGCCAGCCACGCGTGAGTGAGGCCGTAGCGCACGCCGTTCCAGATGGGCGCCAGCGCGGCCGGGAACACCACCTTGCGCAGCATCTGCCAGCGGGTGAAGCGCAGCACCCGCGCCACCTCGATGTAGCGGGTGGGCACGCCCTGGATGCCCTTGTAGGTGTTGAGCGCGATCGGTACCAGCGCGGCCTTGCTGATGAGGATGATCTTCAGCGCCTCGTCGATGCCCACCAGCAGCATCAGCAGCGGCAGCCAGCCCAGCACCGGCACCTGGCTGAAGGCCTTGAAGGTGGGATAGAGGTAGTCCTTCACCGTGGGCGACAGGCCCATCGCCACGCCCAGCGCCAGCCCGCCGGCCAGGCCGAGCGCGAAGCCGCCCAGCACCCGCAGCAGGCTCACCTGCAGGTGGGCCCACAGCTCGCCGCTGCGCGCGGCTTCCAGGAAGGTGGCGGCCACCGCCTCGGGCGAAGGCAGCACCTGCGGCGCGATCCATTCGTTGCGCGCGGCCAGCCACCACAGCGCCAGCACCGCCAGCGGCACGGGCCAGGCCAGCAGCCAGCGGCCGATGCGGCCCGGCGCCGCCGAAGGACGCCACGGTGCGGCGCCAGTGCGCGGCCGGGCGGCCACGGCGGGGGCCCGTTCCAGGCCGATGTGCAGGGGTTGTTCCATCGCTTCAGGCTCCCAGTGCCTTGCCGTCGGCCTGGTACACCGGCCAGTAGTTCTGCAGCCCTTGCTGGCGCAGCGCGGTGTCCAGCCAGCGGGTGTCGATCCACTGCGCCACGTCGAAGCGCTTGCGCGTGAGCTTGAAGCGGTAGGCCTGCGCCTCCGCGTCCTTGTAGCGGGCCACCAGGAAGGGGTCGAAGTTGGGGTTCAGCCGCACGCGCAGCGGCTCGCCTGCGTAGTCCTCCTTCCAGTGCTCGTAGGGCGTGCCGGCGCGCGCCCACAGGCGCAGCACCTCCTCGCGGTTGGCTTCGTCGGAGGCCCAGCGCGCGGTGCGCACCGCTGCGTCGATCAGCCGCTGCACCCGCTGCGGATGCGCCGCGGCATAGGCCTCGGTCACCAGCACATGGCTTTGCCGCGTGAACACCGGCGAATCGCCCTTGCTGGCATACAGCACCCGCACCTGGCCCTTGTCGCGCAGCCGCAGGATGTCCATCGCGCCGATGGCGGCATCGATGTCCTTGGTGGACAGCGCGGCCAGGTAGCCCGCGGTGTCCAGGTTGAGGATCTTCAGGTCCTTCTCGGCCAGGCCATGCGCTTCCAGCAGCCGCAGCGCGGGCAGGTGCATGTTGGTGCCGCGGAACAGCGAGACCCGCTTGCCGCGCAGGTCGGCCACCGTCTTCAGCGGCGAATCGGGCGGCACGCCGATGTAGATGTTGCTGCGCACGCCGGTGGCGAAGATCAGCTGCGTCTTCAGGCCCGCGGACTTCGCCACGATGGCCGGCAGGTCGCCCTGGAAGGCGAAGTCGAGCTGGCCGGTGGTCAGCGCCTCGTTCACCGCCGGGCCGGCGCCCTTGAAGAACAGCCACTCCACCTTCACGCCGTCGGCCTGCAGCGCCTCGTCGATCCAGCCCTTGGCATGGGCGATGGCCATCGAGCTGCCGGCCACGCTGGGCGGCTGGCCCACCGCGGGCTGGGCCACGCCGATGCGCAAGATGGGCGCCGACTGGGCCAGGGCGGGCAGGCCGAGCAAGGCCGCGGCCTGGGCCACCGCACCGGCGGCCGCATGCTTCAACGCGGAGCGTCGTGTGAGCTTCATGGGGAGGGTCCTGCGTGTGGGGTCAGCGGGCGGCAGCCAGCTTGCTGCCGATGAGTTCGCCATCGGCGCCGTACTCGGGCCAGTAGCCTTCGAGCTTCAGTTCCTTCAGCGCGGCGTCCAGCCAGCGGCGGTCGAACCAGCTGTCGATCTCAGGTTGGCTGCGGGTAAGCTTTAGCGCATGGGCCTGCGCCGCCGCGTCCTTGTAGCGGGCCACCAGGAAGGGATCGAGCAGCGGCGACAGGCGCACCCGCAGCGGCTGGCCGATGAAGTCCTCGCGCCAGAAGCGCTCGGGCAGCTCGGCCTGGCCCCACTGCGCGAACAACTCGCTGCGCTGCTGTTCATCCGAATAGACCTTGGCCGCCTTCACCAGCGTGGTGACCACGCGCTGCACGACCTGCGGCTGGCGCTGCGCGAAGTCGTCGGTGACCAGCAGCACCGTCTGCCGTGTGAAGCGGTAGCTGTCCTGCGCGGCCGACCACACCACCTTGGCCGCGCCCTTCTCACGCAGCGAGAACAGCTCCACGTAGCCGAAGGCGGCGTCGATGTCGCGCGTGGCCAGCGCGGCCTGGGCGCTGGCGGTGTCCAGGTTGATGAGCTTGAGGTCGCTTTCCTTGATGCCCTTGGCCGCCAGCGCGCGCACCGCGGCCAGGTGCAGGTTGGTGCCCTTGAACACCGCCACCCGCTTGCCCTTCAGGTCCTCCAGCCGGGTGACGGAGGAGTCGGGCGGCACGCCCAGGTAGAGGCCGTTGCGCACGCCGCTGCCGGCGATGATCCGCGTCTTCACGCCGCCGGCGCGGTGCACGATGCTGGGCAGGTCGCCCTGCCAGGCGAAGTCGAGCTGCCTGTTCACCAGCGCCTCGTTCACCGCCGGGCCGGCGCCCTTGAAGAAGATCCACTGCACCTGGATGCCGTCGCGCTCGAACTCCTCTTCCAGCAGGCCCTGCGCATTGACGATGCCGGTGGTGGAGCCGCCGGTGCGCGGTGGCGCGCCCACGCCGCCGGTGGCCACGCCGATGCGCACGGTGGTGGGCTTCGGCCCCGGGTTCTGCGCCTGCGCGGCCAACGTGAAGACGGCCAGCAGCAGGGTGGCCAGGCCCAGGCCCAGCCAGCGTTGCAAGGTCATGATCGGCATCCCTGTGCGTCGATGAGGTGGATGCACGATAGGCAGCTTGCCTAGACAGGTGAACCTCTGATTTCGAGTTTGGTTATGCAATGCCGCGTGGCTTGCTACAGTGCCGCCCCTTCCTTCGCCCGCCTGCCTTCGCACCTGCCATGAGCCTTGCCGACCTGCGCGCCGCCATCGAGGCCGAGCTGGCGGCCACGCCCGAGTTCTACGACTTCAAGGTGCTGCGCAGCCAGCGCGATGGCGCGCTGTGGCGGGTGACGCTGGAGCCGGGCTATGTGTATGCCGAAGGCCAGCGGCCCGGCGCCGCATCGGCACAGGCCCTGCTGGACGACAGCCTGGACGGCGCCGCCGCCTGGTGGGGCGCGCCGGCCAAGGGCGGGGCCAGCGTGCTGGCCGTGCTGGCCGAGGACGACCAGCTGGTGCTGCAGAACGCCACCACGCCGCCGCCGGGGCCGGACCTGCTGATCCGCCTGTATCCCACGCGCTTTCTCAAGGCGGTGGCCGATGCCTGGTGGGATACGCCCTGGGCCGAGCAGGCGCTGGGCACGCTGCCCGACCTGGCGCAGCCGCCCGCGGTGCCCGATGCACCCGCGCTGACCGGCGCCCCCTTCCGCTGGCTGCGGCCGGCGCAGCGGCAGGCGCTGCAGCTGCTGCGGCACGGCAGCAGCTTCCTGTGGGGTCCGCCGGGCACCGGCAAGACGACCACGCTGGGCGTGCTGCTGGCCGAATACCTGGATGCCCGGCCGCAGGCGAAGGTGCTGCTGCTGTCCACCACCAACCAGGCGGTGGACCTGGCCACGCTGGCGGTGGACAAGGCGCTGGACAAGGGCCGCCGCGGCCAGTGGCGGGCCGGCGTGCAGCGGCTGGGCACCCGCTTCGATGCGGCAGCCTATGCCGGGCGCGAGCACCTCATCCCCACCGACGACCATGACCTGATCGGCCGCCTGGCGCGGGCCGAGGCGGCCCGCCCATCGGCCCGCGACGCCGCGGCGCTGAAGGCCTGGGCCGACCGCGTGGCAGCGCTGCGCGACGAGCTGCGCAGCGCCTCGCTGCAGGTGCTGCGCCGCTGCCGGCTGGCCAGCATGACCACCACCCGCGCCGCATTCACGCTGAAGACGCTGCGCGAGCTATCGGCCGACGGCAGCCCGCCCTTCGACCTGCTGGTGTTCGACGAGGCCAGCCAGGTGAGCCTGGCCCATGCGCTGGCGCTGATGCCGCTGGGCCGCAGCCGGCTGTTCGCGGGCGATCCGCAGCAGCTGTCGCCGGTGCTGCGCAGCACCGATGCCGCCGCCCGCCGCTGGCTGGGCCGCTCGCCCTTTGCGCAGATGCCGGCGCGTGGCGGCTCGGTGGCGCTGCTGGATGAACAGTCGCGCATGGCGGGCCCGGTGTGCGCGCTGGTCAGCGACCTGTTCTACGACGGCGCGCTGCGCGTGGCCGCCGATGCGCAGGCCTCGCCCGCGTGGCAGGCGGCACGGCAGCGGGCGCTGGGCGAGCACATCGGCGCCGAGGTGCATGTGCATGTGCACCGCATCGCCTCCGATGGCGCCTGGTCGGCCGCCGAGCGCGGGCCGGTGCGGCGTGAATCGGCGGAGGCCATCGCACGGCTGGTGGCGCAGGCGCTGGCCAGCGGCCAGTGGCAGCCGCAGGAGCTGATCGTGCTCACGCCGTTCCGCGCGCAGCGGGCCTTGATCCGCCGCCGCCTGGCCGCCCATGGCGTGGGCGAGGCGGTGAAGGTGAGCACGGTGCACCGGGCCCAGGGCAGCGAGGCGCCGGTGGTGCTGTTCGACCCCGCCGACGGCGCCCAGCCCTTCCTGCAGACGGAGGAGGCGCGCCGGCTGCTGAACGTGGCGCTGAGCCGCGCCCAGGCCAAGGTGGTGGTGATGCTGTCGGCGGCCGATGCGGCCAACCCGCTGCTGGCGACCATCCTGCACAAGCTGCGGCTGGCCGACGACCCGCGCCCCGCACAGCCGCTGGAGCTGCTGGCCGGCCGGCCGGGCTTTCCCGCCAATGCGCTGGGCCTGCGGGTGCAGGCTGGCCGCCACACCGGCGAGGTGGTGCGCATCAGCCCCGATGGCCGGCAGCTGTGGCTGGTGAACGAGCGCAGCGGCGCCGAGCAGCTGTTCGATGCCGGCTTCTGGCGCGCCCGGGCCGCCGCATCGCGTCCACCTTCCGGATGACAGCCGCGGGGCGGGCCGCGCAGTACCGTGCCGGCATGCATGCCCCGCCGTTGCCGCCCCTGCCGCCCCTGCCGCGCATCGCCACGCTGGCCGACGTCCGCCGCGTGGAGCAGCAGCCCTACCGGCAGTTCATGCCGCATGCCACGGTGCAGGCGGGGCTGGAGGCCGCGGCGCAGCGGCACGGCGGGCGCGTCGCGATCACCAGCATCGACGAGCCCGACCTGCGGGCCACACCGCGGCGCTGGACCTACCAGGCCCTGCTGCAGGACATCCGCCGCGCGGCCAACCTGTTCCATGCGCTGGGCGATGGCCGGCCGCCGCGCATCGCGCTGATGCTGCCGCCCACGGCCGAGGGGCACATCGCGCTGTGGGGCGCGGAGGCGGCCGGCACCGCCTGCCCCATCAACTACCAGCTGGGGCCGGGCCACATCGCCGAGCTGCTGCGGGCCTGCGGCGCCCAGCTGCTGGTGGCGCTGGGCCCGGCGCCCGACCTGGACATCTGGCCGCAGGTGGACCGCATCCGCGCCGCCTGCCCCGGCCTGCGCCATGTGCTGGCGGTGCCGGCCGGACCCGGCCTGCCGCTGCCGCCGGGCGTGCGCAACCTGCTGCAGGAGATGCAGGCCCATCGGGCCGATGCGCTGGACTCCGACACCCCGGCCACGCCGCTGGCCGCGCTGTTCCACACCGGCGGCACCACCGGCGCGCCCAAGCTGGCGCAGCACAGCCATGCCAACCAGCTGCATGCGGCCTGGGGCGCTGCCTGCATGTTCGGCACCAACGAGCACGACGTGGTGCTCAGCGGTTTCCCGATGTTCCACGTGGCCGGCTCCTTCGTGTATGGCCTGTCCACGCTGCTGTCGGGCGGCGAGCTGGTGCTGCCCACGCGGCTGGGCCTGCGCAATGCCGCTTTCATGGCGCGGTATGCGGAGTTCGTGCAGCAGCACCGCGTCACCTTCCTGGCCGCAGTGCCCACGGTGATGGCCAGCCTGCTGTCGCTGGACCTGCCCACCGGCCTGCTGGGCGGCGTGCGCGGCCTGCTCACCGGCGGCTCGCCGCTGCCCAACGAGCTGGCGGCGGCCTTCGAGGCGCGGCACGGCATCCCGGTGCGCAACATCCTCGGCATGACGGAAAGCGCCGGCGTCATCAGCATCGAGCCGCTGGCCGGCCCGCGCACGCCGGGCTCCTGCGGCCTGCCGCTGCCCTATACGCAGGTACAGGTGCAGCGGGAGGACGGCACGCCGGCCGCGCCCGGCCAGCCCGGTGTGCTGCGGGTGCGCGGGCCCAACGTGAGCCCCGGCTATACCGATGCGGCCCGCGATGCCGGCACCTTCGAGGCCGACGGCTGGCTGGTGAGCGGCGACATCGGCCATGTGGACGAGGCCGGCCGCCTCTTCGTCACCGGCCGCGCCAAGGACGTGATCATCCGCGGCGCCCACAACATCGACCCCGGCCTGATCGAGAGCGCGTTGCTGCGCCACCCGGCGGTGCTGATGGCCGCCGCGGTCGGCCAGCCCGATGCCTACGCGGGCGAGTTGCCGGTGGCCTTCGTCTCGCTCAAGCCCGGCGCGCAGCTCGATGCGCAGAGCCTGGCCGCCTTCGCCGCACCGCACATCGCCGAGCGGCCGGCCATGCCCAAGCGCATCGACATCCTGCCCGGCATCCCGGTCACGGCGGTGGGCAAGGTGTACAAGCCGGCACTGCGGGTGCTGGCCACCCAGCGCACCATCGACGAGCAGCTGGCTGCCGCCGGCATCACGCCCGCGCAGGCGCGGGCCGAGGTGCGCGACGAGGCCGGCGGCCTGTGCGTGTGCTTCCACCTGCACGATGAAGCCGCCGCGCCCGCGCTGCACATGCTGATGAAACCCTTCGCCCTGCGCTACCAGCTGCTGCCCGCGGCGGCCGCCACCCCATGAACCTGCCTATACAAGTGGCGGCGCACGGCGCCGTGCTGTGCATCACCCTGCACCATCCGGCGCGGCGCAATGCGCTCACGCCCGAGATGCTGTGCCGCCTGGCCGATGCGGTGGTGGCCTTCGCGGCGGACGATGCGCTGCGGGTGGCGGTGATCACCGGCAGCGGCGACCAGGCCTTCTGCGCCGGCGGCGATCTGTCGCGCACGCTGCCCCTGCTGACCGGCGCCCGCCCGCCCGAGGACGACTGGGACCGCCGCGTGCTGCAGGAGCCGCAGGTGATGGCCGCTTCCGGCCTGCGCGACCATCCGCTGCACAAGCCGGTGATCGCCGCCCTCAACGGCAGCTGCATGGCCGCCGGCTTCGAGCTGATGCTGGGCACCGACATCCGCATCGCGGCCGAGCATGCGCTGTTCGGCCTGCCCGAGGTGCAGCGCGGGCTGCTGCCGTTCGCCGGCTCGATGGCGCGGCTGCCGCGGCAGGTGCCGCAGGCGCTGGCGATGGAGCTGCTGCTCACCGGCGAGCCCATCGACGCCGCCACCGCGCTGCGCATCGGGCTGGTGAACCGGGTGCTTCCCGGCCCGCAGGTGCTGCCCGCCGCGATGGCGATGGCCGAGCGCATCGCGGCCAACGGCCCGCTGGCGGTGCAGGCGGTCAAGCGCACGGTGCTGGGCGCCAGCGGCCAGCCGCTGGCGCAGGCTTATGCGCTGGAGGACGAGGCCAGGCGCCTGGTGCTGGCCAGCGACGATGCCCGCGAGGGCCCGCGTGCCTTCATCGAGAAGCGGCCGCCGCGCTACACCGGGCGCTGACCGGGCCGGCCGGCCCGGTCAGATCGACACGCCGCCGCTCACCTCCAGCACCGCGCCGTTGATGTAGCCGGCCTCGTCGCTGGCCAGGAAGGCATGGGCGGCGGCCACGTCCTCGGGCTGGCCGATGCGCTTCATCCAGCAGGCCTGCTCGATGCCGGCACGCACCGCATCCGGCACCGCCGCCAGCATCGGCGTGGCGATGGCGCCCGGCACCACCACGTTCACCCGCACGCCCTTGGGTCCCAGTTCGCGGGCCCAGGTCTTGGTCAGGCCGATGAGGGCCGACTTGCTGGCCGCATAGTTGCCCTGGCCGAAGTTGCCGTACACGCCGCTGATGCTGGCGGTATTGACGATGGCGCCGCGGCCCTGCCGCAGCAGCGCGGGCAGCACCGCCTGCGTGCACTGGAACACGCCCTTGAGGTTGACGTCGATCACCGCATCCCACTGCTGCTCGGTCATGTGCTGCAGGCGCGCGTCGCGGGTGATGCCGGCGTTGTTCACCAGCACGTCGATGCGGCCCCAGCGCTGCAGCACCGCGGCCACCATCGCATCCACGGTGTCGCGGCGGGCCACGTCCACCGCCTGCGCCATCGACTGGCCGCCCTGCTGCGCCAGCGCATCCGCGGCCTGCTGCGCCGCCTGTGGATCCACGTCGCACAGCACCACCTGTGAACCTTCCTGCGCAAACCGGCGCGCGGCCGCCAGGCCAATGCCCTGCGCCGCACCGGTGACGATGCACACCCTGCCCTGGAATCGCATGCGGCCTCCTCCGATGTTGAAGCCGCAGGCTAAGCGCGGCGGCCGGCGCTGTCTGTCAGCCGCGAGAACGACAGCCCGCACCCGGTGGTAAGGTGCGGCGCATGGCCCTCGACCTCAGCCGTGTGCGTGCCCTGTGCTTCGACATCGACGGCACGCTGTCCGATACCGACGACCACCTGGTGGCACGGCTGGCCGCGCTGCTGGATGCGCTGCCGCTGGTGAGCGGCCGGCGCGCCGAGCGGCTGGCCCGGCAAGTGGTGATGGCCGCCGAGACGCCGGTGCATGCGGCCTATGCGCAGCTGGATGCCCTGGGCCTGGACGTGCCGCTGGGCTCGCTGCGCGACCGCCTGCGCCGCATCAAGCGCCTGGGTGCCGACCCGGCCCACACCCGCAACGTGGCTGCCGCCGACGAGCTGCCGCACGAGATGGTGGCCGGCGTGCAGCAGATGATCACCACGCTGGCCGCGCACTTCCCGATGTGCACCATCTCCACCGGCGGCGCACCGCGGGTGGAGCGCTTCCTGCAGCACTATGGCGTGCGCCAGCACTTCGTGCAGGTGATCGGCGCGCAGACCACCCGCCGCATGAAGCCGCACCCGGAGCCATTGCTGTTTGCCGCGCAGTCCATGGGCGTGGCGCCGGAGCAGTGCCTGATGATCGGCGACACCACCATCGACATCCGCACCGGCACCTCGGCCGGCGCGCAGACGGTGGGCGTGCTGTGCGGCTTCGGCACCGAGGCCGAGCTGCTGCAGGCCGGCGCGCACCTGATCCTGCCCACCACCTCCGACCTGCTGCAGGTGCTGCGCCCGGCCAGCGACACCCTGCACGGCTCGGCCGCGCCGGCCGGATAAGCAGCCTCGGAAATCTTCGTTGCGTGGCCGGCGGGCCCGGGCTGCAATGCCCGCTTTGCCCATGGCGCGCATCCCGCACATCCTGCTCAACGCATTCGAGATGAACTGCGTGGGCCACATCAACCACGGCCTGTGGACCCATCCGCGCGACCGCTCGGCCGACTACACCACCCTGCCCTACTGGACCCGGCTGGCCAGCACGCTGGAGCGTGGCCTGTTCGACGGCCTGTTCCTGGCCGACATCGTCGGCGTGTACGACGTGTACCAGGGCAACGTGGACCTGCCGCTGCGCGAGGCCATCCAGCTGCCGGTGAATGATCCGCTGATGCTGGTCTCGGCCATGGCCGCCGTCACCCGGCACCTGGGCTTCGGCGTCACCGTCAACCTGGGCTATGAGCAGCCCTACCTGCTGGCCCGCCGCTTCTCCACGCTGGACCACCTGAGCGAAGGCCGCATCGGCTGGAACATCGTCACCGGCTACCTGGACAGCGCCGCCCGTGCCATGGGGCAGGCCGGCCAGGCCGCGCACGACGAGCGCTACGACCGTGCCGATGAATTCATGGAAGTGGTCTACCAGCTGTGGGAAGGCAGCTGGGAGGACGGCGCCGTGCGGCGCGACAAGGCCCGGCGCCTCTATGCCGACCCCGCCCGCGTGCACCAGGTGCGGCACCACGGCCGCTGGTTCGACATGGAGGGCTACCACCTGGCCGAGCCTTCGCCGCAGCGCACGCCGGTGCTGTTCCAGGCCGGCAGCTCCGGCCGCGGCCAGCGCTTCGCGGCGCGCCATGCGGAATGCGTGTTCATCTCGCCGCCCGACAAGGTCACCGCCAGGCGCATGGTGCACAGCCTGCGCCAGGCGCTGGTGGAGGCCGGCCGCCGGCCCGACGACGTGAAGGTGCTGATGGGCACCGCGGTGGTCACCGGCGCCACCGAGGCCGAGGCCCGGGCGCTGCATGCCGAGTACCTGCACCATGCCAGCACCGAGGCCGGCCTGGCGCATTTCGCTGCCTCGGTGGGCGTGGACTTCGCGCGCTACGAGCTGGACGAGCCGGTGGACTACCGCCCCGGCCAGGCCATCGAATCGGCGCGCGCCAGCGCGCAGGAACACGGCTGGACCCGCCGCAAGCTGCTGCAGATGTTTGCGCTGGGCGGCCGCTACCCGGCCATCGTGGGCAATGCGAGCCAGGTGGCCGACGAGCTGCAGTCCTGGGTGGTGGACACCGGCATCGACGGCTTCAACCTGAGCCGCACCGTGGTGCCGGAAAGCCATGAGCGCTTCGTCGACCTGGTGGTGCCCGAGCTGCAGCACCGCGGCCTGTACAAGACCGCCTATGCCGAGGGCACGCTGCGCCACAAGCTGCATGCGCAGGGGCCGCGCCTGCCCACGCGGCATGCCGCCGCGGCCCATCGCCGGCCGCCCCGGGACTGAAGGCGCCGGGGCGCTTCTCAGCTTTCCGAGCAAGCAGCGTCGGAAACATTCGTTGGCTGCACAAGCCCGGCTGGCAACACTGCCGGCATGTGCAATGCTTCCATCGACGAGAGAACCGAACAGCTGGCGCGCCGGCTGGAGGCCACCGCGGTGGAACGCGACCGCCGAGGCGGCCATGCCGCCGACGAGCGGCAGGCCATCCGCGACAGCGGCCTGCTGGGCCTGCTGATCCCGCGGGAGGCCGGCGGCCTGGGCGCCGACTGGCCCACGCTGTACCGCGTGGTGCGCCGGCTGGCGCAGGCCGACAGCGCCCTGGCCCATGTGTTCGCCTTCCATCACCTGCAGGTGGCCACGGTGCTGTTGTGGGGCACGCCTGCGCAGCAGCGGGTGCTGCTGCCCCGCTCGCAGGCCGAAGGCTGGTTCTGGGGCAATGCGCTCAATCCGCAGGACACGCGCCTGGCGGCCACGCCGGTGGCCGACGGCTGGCAGCTGCACGGCGCCAAGAGCTATGCCTCGGGCTCGGTGGGCGCCGACCGGCTGGTGGTGGGCGCGCTGGTGCATGGCGCCGACGGCAGCAGCACGCGGCTGGTGGGCCACCTGCCCACCCAGGCCCCCGGCGTGGTGGTGCAGCCCGACTGGGATGCCTTCGGCCAGCGCCAGACCGACAGCGGCCAGGTGCATTTCCACGACGTGTTCCTGCCCACGCGCGACGTGCTGCAGGGCCCGTCCCACGTGCCCACGCCGCGGTCCACGCTGCGCACGCTGGTGTCGCAGCTCATCATGGCCAACCTGTACCTGGGCATCGGCCAGGCCGCCTTCGAGGCCGCGCGGCGCTACACGCTGGAGAAGTCACGGCCCTGGCCGCAGGGCAGCACCGCCCGCCTGGCCGACGAGCCGCAGCTGCAGCAGCGCTACGGCGAGCTGTGGCTGCTGATCCGCCCCGCCGAGCTGGCCTGCGATGCCGCCGCGCTGGCGCTGCAGGCCGCCTTCGATGGCGGCGACGCACTGACCGCCGAACACCGCGGCGCGCTGGCCGGCCGCGTGGCCGAGGCCAAGGTGCTGGCGCACCGCGCGGGCATCGAGGTGAGCTCGCAGATCTTCGAGCTCACCGGCGCCGGTGCCACCAGCACCCGGCTGGGCCTGGACCGCTTCTGGCGCAATGCCCGGGTGCACACGCTGCACGACCCGGTGGACCTGAAGCTGCGCGACATCGGCCGCCACCGCCTGCTGGGCCAGCTGCCCGAACCCACTTCGTATTCCTGACCCGAGCTTTCCTCATGGCCACTGCTTCCGACGAGCCGCTGATCCGGCTCGACAACGTTTCCAAGCGCTTCGTGCTGCCCGATGGCCGGCCCTTCGATGCGGTGCATCCCACCTCGCTCGACATTCCGCGCGGCGACGTGTTCGGCCTGGTGGGCAAGAGCGGCGCCGGCAAGTCCACGCTGCTGCGGCTGGTCAACCTGCTGGAGCGGCCCGACCAGGGCCGGGTGTTCGTCGCCGGCCGCGAGCTCACCGCGCTGGACAAGCGCGCGCTGCGCGAGGCACGGCAGCACATCGGCATGATCTTCCAGCAGTTCAACCTGCTGCAGAACGCGACGGTGGCCGAGAACGTGGCCTTCCCGCTGCGCATCCACGGCCGCCACGGCGCGGCGCAGATCGATGCACGGGTGCGCGAATGCCTGGCGCTGGTGGGCATCGCCGACAAGCTGCACAGCCATCCGGCGCAGCTGTCGGGCGGGCAGAAGCAGCGCGTGGCCATCGCCCGGGCGCTGGCCAGCCGGCCCGACGTGCTGCTGTGCGACGAACCCACCTCGGCGCTGGATGCCGAGACCACCGAATCGCTGCTGGCCACGCTGCGCGACATCAATGCGCAGCTGGGCGTGACCATCGTCATCGTCACCCATGAGCTGCCGGTGGTCACCGCGCTGTGCCGCCAGGTGGCGGTGGTGGAGGAAGGCCGCATCGCCGAGCGCTTCGCGGTGGACGACACCAGCCGCCTGCCCGTCACCCGCCTGGGCCGCGACCTGGTGCGGCTGAAGGCCAGCCCTGCGCCACACGACGGCAATCCCCGTCACGACCTCGACCGCCTGGAGGCCGCCCATGCCTGAGAACATCGCCGCCATCCTGCCCGAGCTGTGGACGGCCATCGGGCAGACCTTCCTGATGCTGGGCATCGGCCTGGCCGCGGCACTGGTGATCGGCGGTCCGCTGGGCGTGTGGCTGTTCCTGCTCAGCCCGGGGCAGACGCTGGAGAACCGCCCGCTGTTCACCGTCGTCAGCTGGCTGGTGAACACGGTGCGCTCCTTCCCCTTCATCATCCTGCTGGTGGCGCTGGTGCCCATCACGCGGGTGATCGCGGGCAGCTCCATCGGGCCGGTGGCCGCGGCGGTGCCGCTGTCGTTCGCGGCCATCCCGTACTTCGCGCGGCTGGTGGAACAGTGCCTGCGCGACGTGCCGCGCGGCGTGATCGAGGCCGCCCATGCAATGGGCGCCTCCGACCTGCAGATCGTGGCCCGGGTGCTGCTGGTGGAGGCCCGCTCGGGCCTGGTGCTGGCGCTCACGGTGCTGGCCATCAGCTTCCTGTCGTATTCGGCGGTGGCCGGCGTGGTGGGCGGCGGCGGCATCGGCGACCTGGCCATCCGCTACGGCTACTACCGCTTCCAGACCGATGTGATGGTGCTTACCGTGGCCATCCTGGTGGTGCTGGTGCAGGGCATCCAGTTCGGCGGCAATGCGCTGGCGCGCCGCCTCGACAAACGTTGATCCAGTCAAGGACTTTCATCATGAGCTTCACCCGCCGCGACCTCGTCGCCTCGCTCGCCTTCACCGCCACGCTGGCGCTGGCCGCCGTGCTGTCGCCCGCGCATGCACAGGCGCAGGACAAGAAGGAACTGGTGTTCGGCGCCACCGCCGGGCCCTATGCCGACCAGATCAAGCTGGGCATCAAGCCGCTGCTGGAGAAGAAGGGCTACCGCGTGAAGGTGGTCGAGTTCAACGACTACATCCAGCCCAACTTCGCGCTGGCCCAGGGCGCGCTGGATGCCAATGCCTTCCAGCACATCGTCTACCTCACCAAGTTCGCCACCGAGAACAAGCTGGCGCTGAGCGAGCTGCTGAAGGTGCCCACCGCGCCGATCGCCATCTACAGCAAGCGCCACAGGACGCTGGACGTGAAGGAAGGCGCCACCGTGGCCCTGCCCAACGACCCCACCAATGCGGCGCGGGCGCTGCTGGTGCTGCAAGAGATCGGCTGGCTGAAGCTGCGCGAGGGCTACGACCCGATCCGCGCCTCGGAGAAAGACGTGGCGCAGAACCCGAACAAGCTCAAGCTGATCCCGATCGAGGCGGCGCAGCTGCCGCGCAGCCTGGACGACACCGACTATTCCTTCGTGAACGGCAACTTCGCGCTGGCCTCGGGCCTCAAGCTCACCGAGGCGCTGGCGCTGGAGAAGACCGGGCCCACCTACCAGAACCTGGTGGCCATCCGCACCGAGGACAAGGACAAGCCCTGGGTGAAGGACATCGCCGAGGCCTACCGCTCGCGCGAGTTCCTGGCCGTGACCGAGCAGAAGTTCGCCGGCTTCGTGAAGACCGACTACCAGCAGGCGCTGCAGGCGGGGGCGGCCAAGTGAAGCACTTGTCTGGACAAGTCGTGCCGGTGGGCAAAGGGTTGTCGAAGCGCAACCTGGTGCTGGGCGCGCTGGCCGCGGCCGTGCTGGTCGCCACCGGCATGGCACACGCGCAGGACACCACCATTCGCATCGCCGTCACCGCCGGCCCGCATGCGCAGATCGCCGAGGTGGCGAGGAAGGTGGCCGCGCGCGACGGCCTGGTGCTGAAGATCGTGGAGTTCCAGGACTACATCCAGCCCAATGCCGCGCTGGATGCGGGCGACGTGGAAGCCAACAGCTACCAGCACCGGCCGTTCCTCGATTCGCAGGTACAGGCGCGCGGGTACAGGATCACCGCGGTGGGCAACACCGTCACCTTCCCGATGGGCTTCTATTCCAAGCGTTTCAAGTCGCTGGCCGACCTGCCGGCCGGTGCGCGCGTGGGCATCCAGAACGACCCGTCCAACAGCGGGCGCGCGCTGCAGCTGCTGCAGAAGGCCGGCGTGATCCAGCTCAAGTCCACGGCCGGCATCAGCGCCACGGTGGCCGACGTGGTGGCCAACCCCAAGGGATTGAAGATCGTGCAGGTGGAAGCGGCCCAGCTGCCGCGCAGCCTGGACGACCTGGACGCCGCGGCGATCAACACCAACTACGCCCTGCAGGCCGGGCTGGTGCCCACCCGCGACGCCATCGCCATCGAGGCGCCCGACAACCCCTATGCCAACCTGCTGGCGGTGCGCACCGCCGACAAGGACAAGCCCTGGGTGCCCAAGCTGGTCAAGGCCTTCCAGTCGCCGGAGGTGCGGCAACTGGTGCAGAGCCAGTTCAGCGGCTCGATGGTGCCGGCGTTTTGAAGCGGCTCAGCGCTGGCGCCCGTTCGCCAGCCGCTGCACCACCGCCACCATGCGGTCCACTTCCTCGCAGGTGTTGTAGAAGGCCAGCGAGGGCCGCACGGTGGTTTCCAGGCCGAAGCGGCGCAGGATGGGCTGGGCGCAGTGGTGGCCGGTGCGCACCGCGATGGCTTCGCGGTTGAGGGCCTGGCCCACCTCCTCGGTGGTGTAGCCCTCCAGCACGAAGCTCAGCACGCTGGCCTTGTGGGCCGCGGTGCCCACCAGCCGCACGCCCGGGATCGGCCGGATGCGGTGGGTGGCGTAGTCCAGCAGCGCATGTTCATACGCGCCGATGGCCTCGATGCCGATGCGCTCCACGTACTCCAGCGCGGCGCCCAGGCCCACCGCGTCGGCGATGTTGCCGGTGCCGGCCTCGAAGCGCGTGGGCGGGCCGTGGTACACGGTGCGCTCGAAGGTCACGTCGGCAATCATGTTGCCGCCGCCCTGCCAGGGCGGCATGTCCTCCAGCACCTCGCGCTTGCCGTACACCACGCCGATGCCGGTGGGCCCGAAGACCTTGTGGCCCGAGAACACCAGGAAGTCGGCGTCCAGCGCACGCACGTCCACCCGCATGTGCGAGACGGACTGCGCCGCATCCACCAGCGCCCGCGCGCCGGCCGCATGGGCCATGGCCACGATCTGCTGGACGGGCGTGACGGTGCCCAGCGCATTCGACACCTGCGTGCACGAGACGAGCTTGGTGCGCGGGCCCAGCAGCCTGGCGTATTCGGACAGGATCACCTGGCCGTCGTCGTCCACCGGGATCACGCGGATCACCGCGCCCTTCTCGGCGGCCAGCTGCTGCCAGGGCACGATGTTGGCGTGGTGCTCCAGGTGCGACACGATGATCTCGTCGCCCGCGCCGATGTGCCTGGCACCCCAGCTCTTGGCGATGAGGTTGATGCCCTCGGTGGTGCCGCGCACGAAGATGACCTCGTCCACCGAAGCCGCGCCGATGAAGCGGCGCACGGTTTCGCGCGCGCCCTCGTAGGCGTCGGTGGCGCGGGCGGCCAGCGTGTGCGCCGCCCGGTGGATGTTGGAGTTCTCGTGCGCGTAGAAGTACGCCAGCCGGTCGATCACCGCCTCCGGCTTGTGAGTGGTGGCCGCGTTGTCGAACCACACCAGCTGCCGGCCGTTGATGCGCTCCTGCAGGATGGGAAAGTCGCGCCGCACCGCATGCACGTCGAAGGCCGGCTGCGCCGTGGCGCTGCCGTGCAGCGCGGGCTGGGCGGCCGGCACCGCGCCGGGCACCGTGGCCCCCGGGCCGTCGATGAAATAGAAGCCGGTGGCACCTGCTGCCGGCGTGGTGCGCCAGCCTTCGCGGCCCGCGAAGCCCGGCGCGGCCGCGGGCCGTTGCGGCACGCCCAGCAGCTGGCTGCCCAGGCAGCCGTCGTAACCCGGGGCGGCCACCAGCGCGTGGTCGGGCACGCCGTTGGCCGCCTGCGCATGCGGCAGCAGCGCCGGTGCCTGCGCCAGCACGTTGGCCGGCGATGACGGGGAGGTAGGCAGCAGGTTGGCACCGGGTGCCGCCGCGCCCATCGGCTGCAGCGACGGTGTGGCCGGGCCGGCCGCGCCCGGCGGCAGCGTGAGGCCCGCCGGCTGCGGATGGGCCGGCAGCGGCACGCCGCCGGTGGCCGGCGCGCTGCCCGGCAGCGCCGAGAAGAACTCGCCGGCCATGCGCGCCAGCGCGGCGGCATCGGGCAGGCCGGGCGGCGGGGCCGGGTGGGCCACGTCGTCGAGCAGGGATTGCAGGCTCATGGCGTCGCCGGTCACTTGTAGGTGTCGGGGTACTCGTGGTACTTGCCCACTTCCACGTCTTCCAGCACCGCCAGCGCATCGTCGGTCTGCACCGCCAGCGAGCAGTACAGCGAGATCAGGTACGAGGCGATGGCATTGCGGTTGATGCCCATGAAGCGCACGCTCAGGCCCGGGCTCTGCTCACCGGCCAGGCCGGGCTGGTACAGGCCCACCACGCCCTGGCGCTTGTCGCCCACGCGCAGCAGCAGGACCTTGGTCTTGCCGTCGGCCAGCGGCACCTTGTCGCTGGGGATCAGCGGCAGGCCGCGCCAGGTGAGGAACTGCGAGCCGAACAGGCTGACCGTGGGCGGCGGCACGCCGCGGCGGGTGCATTCGCGGCCGAAGGCGGCGATGGCCAGCGGATGGGTGAGGAAGAAGGCGGGCTCCTTCCACACCTTGGTCAGCAGCTCGTCCAGGTCGTCCGGCGTGGGCGCGCCCGTCAGCGGGTACACCACCTGGTCGGGGTGCACGCTGGCCAGCAGGCCGTAGTCGGGGTTGTTGATCAGCTCGCTTTCCTGCCGCTCCTTGATCGTCTCGATCGTCAGGCGCAGCTGTTCCTTGATCTGGTCGTGCGGGCTGCTGTAGAGGTCGGACACGCGGGTGTGCACGTCCAGCACCGTGCTCACCGCATTCAGGAAGTACTCGCGCGGCTGCTCCTCGTAGTTGACGAAGGTGCTGGGCAGGCGCGATTCGTCGCGCTGGGTGCAGGCCACCAGCACGTCGTTCGGGTTGCTGACCTTGTTCAACCGGTAGATACCGGCTTCCACCGGCAGCCACTGCAGCAGGTGCGTCAGCCAGCGCGGGCTGATCGTGGACAGGATGGGCGCGGTCTTGGTGGCATTGGCCAACTGGCGCGCGGCGTTGTCGCCCAGCGCCAGTTGCGGCGCGGCGGAAGCTTCTGACATGGATCCTCCTGGAACGGAAATACTTCTTGTGATGAACGAACGAAGCAAACCGAATTAGCGGCCAGGCACCGCACCGCTTCAACCGGCTATAGCCGTCTATGTGGCGTGTTCGCAGCGCTGCAGCAGCTGCCACAGCGGCACTTCCAGCGCGGCGGCCAGCTTGGCCGCGGTGGCCAGCGAGGGCATGACCACGCCGCGCTCGATCTCGCCCATGTAGGAGCGGTTGAGCTCGGCCTGCCCGGCCAGGCGCTCCTGCGACCAGCCCCGGCCTTCGCGCAGCCGCCGCACCACCGCGCCGAAGCGGCCGATGGCCAGCGCCGGTGCGGGCGGTCCTTCGCGCGCCAGCAGGGCGCCGTCTTCCAGCGTGGCCATCACGTGGCCTCCGCGCCCGGGCCGGCGCCGGTGTGCTGCGCCTGGTTGATCCGGCTGCCGGGCGGCACGCTGTGGGTCAGCCACACGTTGCCGCCGATGGTGGAGCCGCGACCGATGGTCACCCGGCCGAGCACCGTGGCGCCGGCATAGATCACCACGTCGTCCTCCAGCACCGGATGGCGGGCGCCGCCCTTCTGGATATGGCCGGCCTCGTCGGTCTCGAAGCGCTTGGCACCCAGCGTGACGGCCTGGTACAGCCGCACGTTGCGGCCGATCTCGGCCGTCTCGCCGATGACGACGCCGGTGCCGTGGTCGATGAAGAAGCCGGCCCCGATGCGCGCGCCGGGGTGGATGTCGATGCCGGTCTCGCCATGCGCCAGCTCGGCCACGATGCGGGCCAGCAGCGGCGTGCCCAGCATGTGCAGCCGGTGCGCGATGCGGTGGTGGATCATCGCGTGGATGCCGGGGTAGCACAGCAGCACCTCGTCCACGCTGCGGGCCGCGGGGTCGCCCTGGAAGGCAGCCAGCACGTCGCTGTCCAGCAGCTGGCGAAGGGTGGGCAGCGAGCTGCCGAAGGCCCGCACCAGCGCCAGCGCGCGTGCCTGCGAATCGGCCTCGGTCTCGCCGCTGTCGCGGGTACGGGCCTGGTGGCGCAGCTCCAGCCGCACCTGCTCCAGCAGCGCGCCCAGCGCGGTGTGCAGCGTGGCGGCGATGTATTCGTCCTCATGCTCCTGGCGCAGGTCGGGCGGCCCCAGCCGCATGGGAAACAGCGCGCCGCGCAGCTGGCCCACCACCTCGGCCAGCGCCTCGCGCGCGGGCAGCTCGCGGCCGCCCACTTCCTGCAGCCGGTGCTGCGAGGTGCGCCAGCGCTCGCGCGCGGCACGCAGCTCGGCCACCACGCCGGGCACGCCCAGTGCGCTGGGGCTCAGTCCTGTTGCCATGGCAGCCCCCGGTAGCGCCAGCCGTCGGCGGTGCCGCGCTGCTGGGCGTCGTTCAGTTCCCCTTCGAAACCTTCACGGATGTTGAACACCTGGCTGAAGCCGGCCTTGGCCGCGGCCTCGGCGGCCAGGGCCGAACGCTTGCCGCTGCGGCACAGCAGCAGCACCGGCGCATGCCGCGGCACCTTGGCTTCCAGCTCCCGCACGAAGCGCGGGTTGCGCGTGAGCGCGGTGCCGGTGGCCCAGGCCACGTGCAGCGTGCCGGGCACATGGCCCACGAACTTGCGCTCCTCGGCGGTGCGCACGTCCACGATGCGCACGGCGCCGGCCTGCGCCAGCTGCCAGGCTTCCTGCGGGCTCACGCTGCCGGCGAACGGCAACCCCTGGCTGGCGGCCTGCTGACGGGCCTGCTGCAGGATCGGATGGACGACAACTTCTTCGAGTACGGCGGACATGCGGGCTCCTGTGGCCTGATTGGTGGCGATAGACGGCAGCCGCAGCTTAGGCAGGCCGCGGCGCGCGGCCAAGGAAGGGATTCGAGCTTGCATATGCGACATCTGTAACAAGAGGCCCCTCCACCGCAGCCCGCGGGCAGGCCGCGATATGCGCCGGCCGCCTGTGCATAGCCAAAGCGATTCCTTCCCCCGTGGCGGCGGCGCACCTAGTCTTCGAGCGCATCCCTTGGAGACCACCGCCGTGAACGACCGCCTGCGCCAAGCCTTCACCTGGATCGAGGGCGTGGACCACATCCAGCTGCCCATCGACCCTGGCGGCAGCGCCGTGGCCCGTGCCTTCTATCAAGACCTGCTGGGCCTGGCGGAGGTGCGCAGCCCGCTGCTGGACCGGCCGGGCACGCTGCGCTTCGCGCTCGGTGCGCACCGCCTGGACCTGACCGAGGGCCACTACACCGGCGTGGCGCCGCAGGCGCACCTGGCGCTGCGGGTGCATGGCCTGGAGGCGTTGGCGCAGCGGCTGCGTGCGGCCGGCCTGCCCATCGACCGCGCCCCGCTGCCCAGCGGCGAGGACCGGCTCTACGTGGAAGACCCGTTCCGCAACCGACTGGAGTTGATCGGCCTGCCGTTGCAGCCGTCGGCGGCACCTCCCCTGGGCAACCTGCGCATCAGCCGTTGACGCAGCACATTTGCATATCTGTTTTCGTTTCTTATCAATTAGGCGGCAGCTGGATAGCGTACGCGGCTTCCCAACACAGCGCCCCCACCGGGCCACCGAGTCCATGCAACGCCGCAGCTTCCTGCCCCTCGTCCTTGCCGCCGCCGCCCTGTTCGGCGGCACCGCCCGCGCCGACCAGCTGGCCGACATCCGCCAGAAAGGCCAGATCGTCATCGGCGTGCTGGCCACCGACGAGCCCAACAGCTTCTTCGACCCCAAGACGCGCGAGATCGTGGGCTACGAGGTGGACCTGGGCCATGCCATCGCCCGCAAGCTGGGCGTCAAGCCGGTGTTCAAGCCGCTGGCCGTGGCCGCCCGCATCCCCGAGCTGCAGCAGGGCCACGTCGACCTGCTGGCCGCATCGCTCACCCACACCAAGGAGCGTGAATCGCAGGTGGACTTCTCGCTCACCACCTTCCTCACCGGCCAGAAGGTGATGGTGAAGAACGGCGCCGGCATCACCAGCCTGCCGCAGCTGGCGGGCAAGCGCGTGCTGACGGTCAAGGGCGGCACGCAGGAGCCCAACGTGCGCAAGGCGGTGCCGGGCGTGGACGTGGTGACCTTCGAGACCACGCAGCAGGCCTTCCTGGCGCTGCAGCAGGGCAAGGGCGTGGGCTACGTGAACGACGAGTCCTCGCTGATCAACGACTATAACAAGCTGGGCGACCGCAGGAAGGACTACACCATCCTGCCCACCAACCTGAGCACCGAGCCGCTGGCGCTGGGCATCCGCAAGGGCGAGACCGGCCTGAAGCAGCTGGTGGACGGGGTGCTGCGCGAGCTGGAGACCAGCGGCGAAGCCGAGAAGATCTTCTTCAAGTGGTATGGCCCGGGCACCCGACTGGGCTTCGAAAAGCGCAACTTCCGCATCGAATCCGACAAGCTCGACGGCTGACCCCGTGCCGGGCTTCGATCCTTCCCTGCTGGTGGCGGGGCAGTACCACGACTGGCTGGTGGCCGGGCTGGTGCTGTCGCTGCAGCTGGCGGCGGCCACGCTGGGCCCGGCGCTGCTGCTGGGCCTGGCGGTGGCGCTGCTGCGGCTGGCGCCCCACCCGGTGCTGCGCGGCCTGGGCGCCGCCTTCGTCGACGGCGTCCGCAACGTGCCGCTGCTGGCGCACATGCTCTTCTGGTACTTCGGCGCACCCGAGCTGCTGCCCGAGGCGGCCCGCCAGTGGCTGTACGACGGCAACGTGGAAGCCACCAGCGCGGTGATGGCGCTGACGCTCTACACCGCGGCCTACATGGCCGAGGACATCCGCAGCGGCCTGCGTGCGGTGCCGGCAGTGCAGTTCGAGGCCGGCCGCGCGCTGGGCTTCGGCTTCCTGGCCACCATGCGGCTGGTGGTGCTGCCGCAGGCGCTGCGCGTGACGGTGCCGCCGCTCGTGTCGCAGACCCTCAACCTCTGGAAGAACACGAGCATCGCCACCGCCATCGGCACGGCCGAGCTGATGTACCAGGCCGCCCGGGTGGAGACCGCCAGCTTCCGCAGCGCGGAGGCCTTCCTGTTCGCCACCGCGGCCTACCTGTCGGTGTCGCTGGCCATCACCGCGCTGGCTGCCCTGTATCAAAGGCGTTATCCGGTGCGCCCCGCATGATCGAGATCATCCAGACCTATTGGCTGTACTTCCTGGTGGGCCAGTACCCCAACGGCCCGTTGGGCGGGTTGGCGCTCACGGTGCTGCTGGCCTCGCTGGCCCTGGTGCTCGCGCTGCCGCTGGGCGTGCTGCTGGGCCTGGCCAGGCTCAGCCCCTGGGCCTGGCTGCGCTGGCCGGTCACCGGCCTGGTGTCGGTGGTGCGCGGCGTGCCGCTGCTGATGGTGCTGTTCTGGGCCTACTTCTTCCTGCCCAGCATCACCGGCCACAAGACCGACCAGTTCACCACCATGCTGCTGGCGCTGGTGCTGTTCGACGGCGTCTACCTGGCCGAGATCGTGCGCGCCGGCATCCAGGCGGTGCCGCGCGGCCAGACCGAGGCCGCGCGCTCGCTGGGCCTGGGCTACGTGCGCACCATGGCGCTGGTGGTGCTGCCGCAGGCCGTGCGCCACATGCTGCCTTCGCTGGTGAACCAGTTCGTCTCCACCATCAAGGAAACCTCGCTGGGCTACATCATCGGCCTGAACGAGGTGGCCTTCATCACCACGCAGATCAACACCCAGGTGTTCACCCGTCCGGCCGAGATGTACCTGGTGCTGGGCCTGACCTACTTCGTGCTGTGCTTCGGCCTGTCGCGTCTGGCCTTGCGGCTGGAACGGCGGCTGTCGCAGCGACCCCGCTCCCCCGCCCCTGTCCCTGCCCCCACGCCCGCCACATGATCCGGTTCACCCAAGTCAACAAGCACTACGGCAGCTACCACGCGCTGGTGGACGTCGACGAGCACATCCGCCGCGGCGAAGTGGTGGTGGTGTGCGGACCCTCGGGCTCGGGCAAGTCCACGCTGATCCGCACCGTCAACCGGCTGGAGCCCATCCACAGCGGCCGCATCGAGGTGGATGGCCAGGACATCCACCAGCCCGGCCTGCGGGTGGATGCGCTGCGCTCGCGCATCGGCTTCGTGTTCCAGCAGTTCAACCTGTTCCCGCACCTCACCGCGCTGCAGAACTGCACGCTGGCGCCCACGCGGCTGCGCGGGCTGTCGGCCGCCGAGGCGCGCCAGCAGGCCCTGGATCTGCTGGACCGCGTGGGGCTGGCGCACAAGGCGCAGGCCTATCCGGGCGAGCTGTCGGGCGGCCAGCAGCAGCGCGTGGCCATTGCCCGTGCGCTGGCGATGCGGCCGCCGCTGATGCTGTTCGACGAGCCCACCAGCGCGCTGGACCCGGAGATGGTGGGCGAGGTGCTGCAGGTGATGCGCGGCCTGGCCCGCGACGGCATGACCATGGTGTGCGTGACGCACGAGATGGGCTTCGCGCGCGAGGTGGCCGACCGCGTGCTGTTCATGGACGCCGGCCGCGTGCTGGAGCGGGCGACGCCCGACGAATTCTTCCAGCGGCCCACGCACCCGCGGGCGCGACAATTCCTGTCGGACATCCGCACGCCGTTCCAGCCCGCCTGATCTCAACCGAGGAGTACACGAGATGAGCCATGCCCTGCCCACCGCCGATGACGGCTGGACCTACTACAGCGCGCCCGGCACCTGCGCGCTGGCGGTGCACATCGCGCTGCACGAGGCGCAGGCGCCGTTCCAGCTGGTCACGCTGGACTTCGGTGCCCAACAGCAGCAGAGCCCGGACTACCTGGCCATCAATCCCAAGGGCCGGGTGCCGGCATTGAAGACGCCGCAGGGCGTGCTCACCGAGACGCCGGCGCTGCTGCTGTTCGTGGCGCAGAGCTTTCCGCAGGCCGGCCTGGCACCGCTGGACGATGCCTTCGCGCTGGCGCGGCTGCAGTCCTTCAACAGCTACCTGGCCTCCACCGTGCACGTGGCCCATGCGCACAAGCGCCGTGGCGCGCGCTGGGCCGACGATGCCGCCGCCATCGAGGCGATGAAGGCCAAGGTGCCGCAGACCATGACCGCCTGCGCGCAGCAGCTGGAATCGACGCTGGCCGCCACTGCGGCGCAGGGCCCCTTCGTGATGGGCGCGCAGTACAGCGTGGCCGATGCCTACCTCTACACCCTCAGCAGCTGGCTGGAAGGGGATGGCGTGGACGTGCAGGCCTTCCCGCTGCTGCTGGCCCACCGGGAGCGGATTGGCCAGCGGCCCGCCACGCGGCGGGCGCTGGAAGAGTCAGGCGGTTGAAGCCGGCTGGCCGGGCTGCGTGCCCGGCTGCGGCGTCAGCCGCAGGTAGGGCGTCACCGCGGTGTAGCCCCGCGGGAACTTCTTCGCGATCACCTCCGAGTCCTGCAGCGAAGGCACGATCACCACGTCCTCGCCCTGCTTCCAGTTGCCGGGCGTGGCCACGCTGTGGTGGTCGGTCAGCTGCAGCGAATCGATTACCCGCAGGATCTCGTCGAAGTTGCGGCCGGTGCTGGCCGGGTAGGTGATGACCAGCCGCACCTTCTTCGCCGGGTCGATCACGAACAGCGAACGCACCGTGGCCGTGGTGCTGGCGTTGGGGTGGATCAGGTCGTACAGCTCGCTGACCTTGCGGTCGGCGTCCGCGATGATGGGGAAGTTGACCTGCGTGTTCTGCGTGCGGTTGATGTCCTGGATCCATTCGCCGTGCTTGTCCACCGGGTCCACCGACAGCGCGATCACCTTCACGTTGCGCTTGGCGAACTCGTCCTTCAGCTTGGCTGTGAGGCCCAGCTCGGTGGTGCACACCGGCGTGAAGTCGGCCGGGTGCGAGAACAGCACGCCCCAGCTGTCGCCCAGCCATTCATGGAAGCGGATGGTGCCGGCGGAGGAGGCTTGTTCGAAGTCGGGGGCGGTGTCGCCGAGGCGGAGCGAGGGCATGTCGGTTCCTTTCGCGATGGGGGTTCACAGCGCGAACGACCATTCGGCAAAAGCCGCACGGTCGGCGCGCTGGGTGCGTTCCAGGCGCTGGCTCATGGTGGTGATCCAGCGCCGGGCCAGCGGCAGCGGGCCGAAGCCTGCTTCCGTATTGATGTGCCCGGCATTGCCGAGGTTGATGGTGTGGCTGCCCCAGCGCTGCGCCCAGCGACGGGCGTTGGCGGCCGTCATCCAGGGGTCGGTCTCGCTGATCAGCAGGGTGCTGGGCACGGCCAGCGGTTGCGTGGGCAGCAGCGCGGCCACGCCAAACTTGTCGGGGTCGGCCGGCGCCACCAGCAGGGCCGCGGCGATGGGCGATGCCGGCTGCAGCGCCAGGTGCCGGGCCACCGCCAGGCAGCCGAAGCTGTGCGCCACCGCGATCCACGGCCCCGGGCCGGCACGCTCCAGCGTGCTGTCGATGCGCGAGGCCCAGCGGTCCAGGTCGGGCCGTGTCCAGTCGCGCTGCACCACCCGCACCGCGCGGCGGTCGGCCTGCTGCAGCCAGCTCTGCCAGTGGGCCGGGCCGCTGTCGTGCAGGCCCGGCACGATCAGCAGCCGCGGCGCCGAGCGGGGATGGCGGCTCACGAAGGCGGGCACCATCGCGCGGCCTACAGCGTGGCGATCGACACCTCGGTCGACTTCACCAGCGCGATTACTTCCTTGCCGGGCACGATGCCCAGCTCCTTCACCGAGCGGGTGGTGATGACCGAGGTGACGATGAGGCCGCCGGCGGTCTCCACGTCCACCTCGGACACGACCGGGCCTTCGATCACCTCGCGGACTTTGCCGCGGAACTGGTTGCGCACATTGATGGCGTTGATGCTCATGGGGCTTCCCTTCAAGGCTGCAGGCTGCAGCGCGATGAAAGGCAGGGTAGGCCGCCACCCTTAGTCGGACAACGAAGGGATTTGCAGCTTCACATGCGTGCAGCGCGTAACCGTCGCCAGGGCGAAGTAGCATCTTCCGATGCGCCTGCCACTGCCCACCCTCCAGCGCTTGCCCGGCCTGTTGCTGGCCTTGCTGACGGCGGCTTCCGCCGCGGCGCCACCCGCGCCTGCCTGCAAGCGCTTCACGCTGCAAGGCGAGGTGCATGCCGGGCAAGCCTGGCAGCGGCCTATCGGCGGCGGGCTGGTGTTCCGGCTGGCGCCCGATGAAGACACGGGCTGGCAGTTCGGCATCCGCCCCGCCCGCCCGCGTGCGGGCGACGAGCTGGACTACATCTCCATGATGACGCTGCCGTTGCGAGGCCAGCACGTCACGATGATGGATACCTCGTACGGCACGCCGGCGCAAGACGTGGTGGCTTACGGGCGCCGCCGCTTCGCCTTCCTGCTGCGGCCGCAGGACGCACCCCGCGCCGGCCAGCTGCTGCACCGCCTGCTGTGGCCGCTGCCCGACGACGACTTCGAGCAGACCCGGCAGGCACTGCGCCAGCTGCAGTCGCTGCCCGCAGGCAGCGGCGAACTGCGCATCATCCGCTCCCGCATCGAACGCGGCCGCTCGGCAGCCGGCAGCACCGAGCCCGATGCCCACTTCGGCCGCCTGCACCACCTGGCCTTCCGCGTGACGCTGGTGGTGCCCGCCACCGCGCAAACGCCCGCCGGCGTGCCCACGGCCCCGGCGGCCTGCGTACGGCCGGCGGATGTCTGACTACGCGGCCTTGCACCGGGCGGGCCGCTGAAGACGGCCACTGCGCCATGAGCAGGCCGCGGCCGCGGCCAGCAGCACCAGCGCGCCCAGACCCAGGCCTGCATAGCCGAAGCGCAGCACCCATGCACCGCCCACCGCGGCGCCCATGCCCTGACCCAGGTAGACGAAGGCGGTGTTCAGGCCCACGTGGCGCGGGCCCCGCGTCGGGTCCAGCGCCAGCAGCCGGGCCTGCTGCGCGGCATTGAGTGCAAAGGCCGCCAGCGCCCACGGCGTAAGTACCAGCACGGCCAGGGGCAGGTTGCGGGCCATCGGCCAGGCCAGCATCGAAGCCGCCATCAAAACCAGGCAGCCCATCACCGCCCGCGCCGCGCCCAGGCGGTCCACCAGCCGCCCGACGCAGCCCACGCCCAGCGTGCCCAGCAGCCCCAGGGCGCCGAGCGCCAGCGCCACCGCAGCCGGCCCGGCCTGCAGCACCTCGCGGCAGAAACTGGCGAAGTAGGTCAGCAGCATCAGCTGTGCAGCGGAGGCGAAGGCGGTGGTCCACAGGCACCAGCCCGCACCGGACACGGCTGCGTCGGCCGGGCCCGCGCTGCGCCTGGTCTGTGCGGCCGATGCCACGGGCAAGACCCACCCCACGCCCGCCGCCACCAGCAGGCTGGCCAGGCCCAGGGCCGCGAACACCGCATGCGCACCCCAGGTGCCGCCAAACCAGGCAGCGGCCGGCATGCCCAGCACCAGCGCCAGCGGCCAGCCCAGGTAGATGCGCGCGGTGGTGCTACCCAGGCGCTCGGCCGGCACCTGCAGAGCTACCCAGGCCGCGGCCTGGGCGGTAAACACCGCCGGGCCCACCACCTGCAGCGCGCGGCTGGCCATCAGCGCCGGCAGGCTCGATTGCGAGGCCGACCAAAGCAAGCCCAGCCCCTGCATCACCAGCGCTGCCACCAGCAGCCTGCGCTGGCCGATGCGCCTGCCCAGCCAGGGCGCCAGCGGCGCCACCACGCACATCACCGCGCCCGACAAGGTGACCAGCTGGCCCACGGCCGCCGCGTCCACCTGCAGCGCATCGGCCAGCGCCGGGATCAGTGCCATCAACATCACGGCACAGGTGGCCACCACGAAGTTGCCCGCCAGCAACGCGGCGACCCAGATGCGCTCCATGCGCACCGCGCTACGGCAGCACCGCCAGCGGCTGGGCCCGCGCCAGCTGCGCGCAGCCGTCGGCAATTCTGGCCGGTGGCGGCACGATGCGGCGCGCTTTCAGGTCAAACCAGGCGCCGATCATGCGGTAGCGGGCGACCAGGGCCGCACCGCGCTGGAAGGTCACCTCGTGCACGAAGCGGCTGCCGTCGGCACTCGCCGCCAGCAACTGCATGGAAAGCCGCAGCGCCTCGCTCAGCCGCACTTCCTTCAGGAAGGTGGAGGTCTCTTCCAGCGTGATGGGCGCGACGCCCTCGCGCGTGAACAGCGCCGGCCCCAGGCCCACGCGCTCGAACCACTCCGACCGGGCGAAGGTGGCCCAGTCCGCATAGGCGCTGTGCCGCAAGTGCCCGTAGGCATCCACATCGGCCCAGCGGATCTTCACCACCACCTCGTCGTGCTCGTTCATCAGCCGCCTCCCAACGACAACTCTAGGGGCCGCACGGCGCGGGGCCGCGATATTCGGGCTGCTAAAAGTGGCAGTGCGCGTCCGCCACTGGATGCGCTGCCGGCGTGCTAAACACGCTGCGCAAGGATCGACCTGCACAAACCTTCGTTGGCCCGACGCCGCAAGCTGCCTAGCCTTGCGGCCCATGAGCACACCCCACCGCATCACCATCGTCGTCGGCAACACCGGTGACGTCTCCCGCACCAAGGTGCTGGCCCAGGCCATCGGCGACGCGCTGGCCGCGGCGCTGCCCGTCACCCTGCAGGTGGTCGAGGTCTGGAAGCTGGCGCCGCAGATCGGGCCCGCGCTGTCGCCCAAGGGCCTGCCGGACGAGGCCGCGGCGGCGCTGCGCGCCATCGAGACGGCCGACCTGCTGGTGGCGGTGACGCCGGTCTACAAGGGCTCGTACACCGGCCTGTTCAAGCACCTGTTCGACCTGCTGGCGCCCGACGCCCTGGTGGGCCGGCCGGTGCTGCTGGCGGCCAACGGCGGCAGCGACCGCCATGCGCTGGTGGTGGACCACCAGCTGCGGCCGCTGTTCGGCTTCTTCCGCGCACTCACGGTGCCGTCGGCGGTGTATGCCGCCGAGGCCGACTTCGACGGCTACGTGCTCACCGGCGCCGGGCTGCAGGCCCGCATTGCCGAAGCCGTGCAGCAGGCGCAGGCGCTGCTGGCCAGCCGCGCGCCGGCGCAGGCCCTGCTGCGCGAAGCGGCCTGATCCCTCCACCTGTCTAGACAAGCCCGCCATGACCGTGCAACGACGCCACATCCACCGCCTGGCCCTGGCCGCCGCGCTCGCCTTCACGATGGGCAGCGCCGCGGCGCAGCCGCAGGAACTGCTGCGCATCGGCTTCCAGAAATCGGCCAGCCTGCTTACCCTGCAGAAAGCCCAGGGCACGCTGGAGAAGAAGCTGGCGCCGCTGGGCGTGGGCGTGAAGTGGGTGGAATTCCCGGCCGGCCCGCAGCTGCTGGAAGGCCTGAACGTCGGCTCCATCGACGTGGGCTACGTGGGCGAGGCGCCGCCGATCTTCGCCCAGGCTGCCGGCGCCAGCTTCGTGTACGTGGGCAACGACCCCGCCGCGCCGGAGGCCGAGGCCATCGTGGTGCCCAAGGACTCGGCCATCCGCAGCGTGGCCGACCTGCGCGGCAAGAAGGTGGCGCTCAACAAGGGCAGCAACGTGCACTACCTGCTGGTGCGCGCGCTGGAGAAGGCGGGCCTGGCCTACACCGACATCCAGCCCGTGTTCCTGCCGCCGGCCGACGCCCGCGCCGCCTTCGAGAAGGGCGCGGTGGATGCCTGGGTGATCTGGGATCCCTTCCTGGCGGCGGTGGAGCAGCAGACCGGTGCCCGCGTGCTGGCCGATGGCCGCGGCCTGGTGAACAACTATGCGTACTACCTGGCGGAGCGCAGCTATGCGCAGAAGAAGCCGCAGGTCATCCGCGTGCTGTTCGACGACAGCGTGGAACAGGGCCGCTGGCTGAAGGCCAACACCGCCCGCGCCGCGCAGCTGATCGCGCCCATCCAGGGCCTGGACGTGCCGGTGGTGGAACGCGCGCTGCAGCGCAACCAGTTCGGCGTGCTGCCGGTGACGCCCGCGGTGGCGGCCGAGCAGCAGAAGATCGCCGACGTGTTCCATGCGCTGAAGCTGATTCCCAAGCCGCTGCGCATCACCGATGCGCTGCCGGCCGCCGCCAACTGAGCCGGCCCACCCTGGAGCACACGATGACCCGACACACCCTCACCCGCCGCCAGCTGGTGGCCACCGGCCTGCTGCTGGGCGCCGGCCTGCCCGCGCTGGCCCAGGCCGCGCCGCTGCGCATCGGCTTCCAGAAGGGCTCGATCAACCTGGTGCTGCTGAAGAGCCTGGGCCTGCTGGACAAGCACCTGCCCGGCGTGCCGGTGAGCTGGATCGAGTTCCCGGCCGGCCCGCAGCTGCTGGAAGCGCTGGCCGTGGGCAGCGTGGACTTTGGCGGCGTGGGCGATTCGCCGCCGGTGTTCGCGCAGGCCGCCGGCAAGCCGCTGTGGTACGTGGGCGCGGAGCCGCCCAAGCCGCTGACCAGCGCGCTGCTGGCCCGCCCCGCCGCCGGCCTGAAGACGCTGGCCGACCTGAAGGGCCGGCGCGTCGCGCTGCAGAAGGGCTCCAGCGCGCATTACCTGCTGGTGCAGGCGGTGCGCCGCGGCGGCCTGCAGTGGCGTGACATCCAGCCGGTGTACCTGCCGCCTGCGGATGCCCGCGCGGCCTTCGAGAAGGGCGCGGTGGATGCCTGGGCCATCTGGGACCCGTACTACGCCGCGGCCGAGATCGGCGGCAACGTGCAGGTGCTGGCCACCAGCCAGGGCCTGACGGCCAACCACAGCTTCTTCCTCGCCTCGCAACCGCTGACGCAGCGCGAGCCGGTGCTCAAGGCACTGTTCGCGGCGCTGACCGAAACCGACCGCTGGCTGCATGCCAACAAGAAGGAGGCGGCGCAGCGCTTTGCCGACTTCTCCGGCCTGGGCCTGGCCACGGTGCACCGCGTGATCGAGCGGCGCAACCCGGCGCCGGTGGCACCGCTCACGCCGGCCGTGGTGGCCGAGCAGCAGAAGGTGGCCGATGCCTTCGCCGAGCTGGGCCTGATCCCGCAGCGCATCCGCGTGGCCGACATCGTCTGGCAGCCCGGCGGCGCCACGCTGGCTGCCCGCTGAGAAAGCAACCCCATGACACTCAAGATCCTCTGGTTCATCCCCACCCATGGCGACAGCCGCTACCTGGGCACCGCCCAGGGCGGCCGGCAGGCCGACTTCAACTACTTCAAGCAGGTGGCGGTGGCCGCCGACACGCTGGGCTACGAAGGCGTGCTCATCCCCACCGGCCGCTCCTGCGAAGACCCGTGGACGGTGGCTTCCAGCCTGATCGACGCCACGCGCCGGCTCAAGTTCCTGGTGGCACTGCGCCCGGGGCTGATGACGCCGGTGCAGCAGGCCCGCATCGCCGCCACCTTCGACCGCCTGTCGGGCGGCCGGCTGCTGCTCAACCTGGTGACCGGCGGCGATGCGGAGGAGCTGGAAGGCGACGGCCTGTTCCTGCCGCATGCCGAGCGCTATGAGCTGTCCAGCGAGTTCCTCACCATCTGGCGCGAGGTGCTCAGCCGCAGCCATGACGGCACGCCCTACGACCATGAAGGCAGGCACCTGCGGGTCAAGGGCGCCAAGATCCTCTACCCGCCGGTGCAGGCGCCGTACCCGCCGCTGTTCTTCGGCGGCTCGTCGCCCGAGGCGCACGAACTGGCCGCGCGCCAGCTGGACACCTACCTCACCTGGGGGGAGCCGCCGGCCGCCGTGGCGGCCAAGGTGGCCGACATCCGCGAGCGCGCCGCCCGCCACGGCCGCACGCTGAGCTACGGCATCCGGCTGCATGTGATCGTGCGCGAGACGGAGGAAGAAGCCTGGGCCGCCGCGCGAGACCTGGTCAAGCACCTGGACCCGGCCACCGTGGCCGCGGCGCAGAAGAAGTTCGCCAGCATGGACAGCGAGGGCCAGCGCCGCATGGCTGCGTTGCATGGCGGCCGCTTCGATCCGCACGACATCCGCAAGGGCCTGGAGGTGCATCCGCACCTGTGGGCCGGCGTGGGCCTGGTGCGCGGCGGCGCCGGCACCGCGCTGGTGGGCAATCCGCAGCAGGTGGCGAACCTCATCAACGAATACGCGGAGCTGGGCCTGGAGTACTTCGTCATGTCGGGCTATCCGCACCTGGAGGAGGCCTACCGCTTCGCCGAACTGGTGTTCCCGCTGCTGCCGCTGAAGGTGCGCGACAAGCTGGTGCAGCCGCAGCTCACCGGGCCCTTCGGCGAGATCGTGGCCAACGGCATCGTGCCGCGCGCGGTGTCTGCGAGCTGATGATGGACAACGCACGCCAATCCCTGCGCCGCCTGGCGCCCTGGCTGGTGCCGGTGCTGGTGATCCTGGGCTGGCAGGCCGCCTCGTCGCTGGGCTGGCTGTCCACCCGGGTGCTGCCCGAGCCGCTGGCGGTGGTCAAGGCCTTCTGGACGCTGGCCGCCTCGGGCGAGCTGTGGACGCATGTGGCGGTGAGCACCCGCCGCGCCGCGGCCGGCTTCGCCATCGGCGGCGGGCTGGGGCTGCTGCTGGGCCTGTTCACCGGCAGCTTCAAGGCCGCCGAGACGCTGCTGGACAGCACGCTGCAGATGGTGCGCAACATCCCGGCGCTGGCGCTCATTCCGCTGGTGATCCTGTGGTTCGGCATCGACGAGACGGCCAAGCTGTTCCTGGTGGCGCTGGGCGTGTTCTTCCCCATCTACCTCAACACCTTCCACGGCATCCGCTCGGTGGACAAGGGCCTGATCGAGATGGCGCGCAGCTACGGCCTGGGCGGCTGGCAGTTGTATAGACAGGTGATCCTGCCCGGCGCGCTGCCCTCCATCCTGGTGGGCGTGCGCTTCAGCCTGGGCCTGACCTGGGTGCTGCTGATCGTGGCCGAGACCATCTCGGCCCAGGCCGGCATCGGCTACCTGACGATGAACGCCCGCGAGTTCCTGCAGACCGACGTGGTGCTGGTGGGCATCCTGCTGTATGCGCTGCTGGGCAAGCTGGCCGACCTGCTGGCCAAGGGCCTGGAGCGCTGGTGGCTGCGCTGGCACCCCGGCTACCAGAGCGCCTGAACCCCCACCATGCGGACGACCACGATGATGCATCCCTTCCTGTTCGACGTCGAAGGCACGGCCGCGCTGGATGCCGGCCTGCCGCGCCGGCCGCCGGCCACGGCGCCAGCCGATGCGCAGCCGCTGCGACGCGGCACGCCTGCACCCGACCGAGGCCTGGCCGTGGCCCTGCGCGGCGTGGCCAAGCGCTATGGCGAGCGCAGCGTGCTGGCGCAGATCGACCTGGACATCCGCCCCGGCGAGTTCGTGGCCATTGTCGGCCGCAGCGGCTGCGGCAAGAGCACGCTGCTGCGCATGCTGGCGCAGCTGGAGCAGCCCAGCAGCGGGCTCATCACGGCGCAGGCGGCCGAGGCGGCCGGTGCGGGCCCGCTGGCCGCGCACCAGGCCGCCATCCGCATCATGTTCCAGGATGCGCGGCTGCTGCCCTGGAAGCGGGTGCTGGACAACATCTCGCTGGGCCTGGCCGGCCCCGATGCCCGCGACCGCGCGCTGGAGGCTCTGGCCCAGGTGGGGCTGGCCGACCGGGCGCATGAATGGCCGGCGGTGCTGTCCGGCGGCCAGCGCCAGCGCGTGGCCCTGGCCCGTGCGCTGGTGCATGCGCCGCGGCTGCTGCTGCTGGACGAACCGCTGGGCGCGCTGGATGCGCTCACCCGCATCGAGATGCACCGGCTGATCGAATCGCTGTGGCTGCGCCACGGCTTCACCGCGCTGCTGGTCACGCACGACGTGGCGGAAGCGGTGGCCCTGGCCGACCGGGTGCTGCTGATCGAGGACCAGCATGTGACGCTGGACCAGCGCATCACGCTGCCGCGCCCGCGCCGGCATGGCGATGCAGCCTTCGCGCAGCATGAGTCGCGCATCCTGCAGCGGGTGCTGCAGCAGCCCGCCACCGAGCCGCCCCCGGCCTGGCCCGAGGCACGCGGCTGGCGCTTCGCGGTGTAGCACCAGCAGCCGCTTGTCGGCCGATGCCCACAAGCGGACGGGGCGGCGCACCCTTGCTGCGCCGCGGTGCACACGGATGATCGGGCCAGACCCGTTCGCCCCCGCGAGGAAGCACCATGGCCCCCACGTCCCACACCCTGCACAGTCCACCGATCACCGATCCCATGCGGGTGGCCGCCGGCCGCGCCAGCCCCAGCGCACAGGAAGCCGGCGCGCAGGTGCCGCCGCCGGTCGACAAGCCCGCCTCGCTGACGAGCCGGGTGGTCAAGCTGGTCAAGGACTCGGTCAACGCCTGGGTGGACGACAACGCCTCCAGCATGGGCGCCGCGCTGGCCTACTACACGCTGTTCTCGGTGGCGCCGCTGCTGCTCATCGTGCTGGCCATCGTGAGCCTGGTGTTCGATGCCGAGGCCGCGCGCGGCCAGATCTTCGAACAGCTGCGCGGGATGATGGGCAACGACGGCGCCGCCGCCGTCGAAGGCCTGGTGCAGAGCATGAGCCAGCCCTCCAAGGGCATCCTGGGCACCCTGATCGGCATGGTGGTGCTGGGCATCGGCGCCACCACCGTGTTCGCCGAGCTGCAGAACGACCTGGACCGCATCTGGCGCGCGCCGGCCCGGCCGCAGAGCAGCGGCGTGTGGTCGCTGATCCGCGCGCGGGTGCTGTCCTTCGGCATGGTGCTGGCGATCGGGTTCCTGCTGCTGGTGTCGCTGGCCATCAACGCCGCGGTCTCGGCCTGGGGCTCTTGGACGGCGCCGGCCGGCTACGAGGCCATCGGCCAGATCATCAACTTCGTCATCAGCTTCGGCGTGGTGACGGTGGCCTTCGCGATGATCTACAAGTTCATGCCGCGGGTGCGCATCCAGTGGCATGACGTGTGGGTCGGCGCGGCCATCACCGCGCTGCTGTTCTCCGTCGGCAAGCTGCTGATCGGCCTGTACATCGGCAAGAGCGGCGTGGTGTCCGGCTTCGGCGCGGCCAGCTCCATCGTGGTGCTGCTGGTGTGGGTGTACTACTCGGCGCAGATCTTCCTGATGGGCGCGGAGCTGACCTGGGTGTACTCGCACGAGTTCGGCTCGCGCCGCGGCCAGGTGCGGCCCACGTCGTCGGTGGCGCAGCTGGTGGCCGAGGACACGCCCATGGAGCGGCAGGTGCACACCACGCAAGGCGCGGCCACGGCCGCGGCCTCGCCCGCCGGCACGGTGGCGAAGGGCTGAGAACCTGACTGCCCGGGCGGCGCCGACGGCGCCTCGCTCAGGCCATGGCCTGCGCCCCCAGCAGCGTGTCGGTGAACTGCTCGAAGCGGCGCACCAGGCCGCCACGCACCTCCCACACATGCGCCACGCGGGCGTCCAGCATCTTGCCGGTGGCGCGATGCCGGCCGCGGTAGCGGCCCACGCCGACGACATGCGGGCCGGCGTCGAGCAGGGTTTCGAGCTCGAAGCGGTAGTCCTCCCAATCACGGCCCAGCACCCGGAACACCTGCTCCACCACCTGGTCCGGCCCGACATGGGTGCCCGCACACGGAAAGCCGGCCATCTCGGTCCACTGCACGTCGGACGCCACCTCCGCCATCATGGCGGCGACATCGCCCCGGGCTGAAGCGGCATAGTGGTCCCCCACGATCTGATGAGGTGAACGCATTTCAAAGGTCTCCATGCAGGGGCTGGCGGGTGGTCGCCAGACAGGATTCGAACAAGGCCAGTTCCTGCGCCAGCGATCCGCGCTCGCGGAACTTGCGGCCGGCCCGGCCGTACCAGTGCTCGGCGTCTTCCAGGTCGCCTTCCTGCACGTGCAGGATGCCGTGCAGCCAGGCCGCCAGGTCCGACGCGTCGCGCTGCACCATGTCGTGGGCCTTCACCCACTGGCCGGCTTGCAGCAGGTCCAGCACGTCCTGCAAGGGCGCCGGCTGATGCGGCATGGAGGTGTTCTCGCTCATGTCATCGCTCTCGTCGCGCGGGCGGCGCGGTGACGGCACTGTAGGCACGCCCCCTGCGGCGATAAAGCGCGGCCCGCGCGCTGGTCTGTCAACCGATCCGGCGCAAAGGCACAGCGTCGCCCGCGCGACAGTGCACCCAGGAAAACACGGCCTTGCGGTCCGTGTCGTTGGTGACTACAAACCATCGACCCCCAAAACGAATGAAAACGAACGTTCGTTTGGCGGGTTTCGAAAGCAGTAGTAACAACAACGAACGGAGACGAAGATGCCAGGACCCACTCCCTCAGCTCGGCCAGCGCGGGCGGCCACGGCCACCGCGGCCGCCGCATTGCTCACCGCCTTGGCCGCCGCGTCCGCACAGGCGGCCACGCCGGTGCCCAGCGTCACCGGCCCCATCGCCAGCACGGCGCAATCCCATCCCTTCGGCGGCGCCGCGCACACGCTGCGGCCGCAGGACCTGGCCAAGCTGGGCTACGTGGAGGAGGAGTACCTGATCAGCGGCCAGGCCAACGTGTACGAATGGCCCGCCCCCGGGCCGGCCGTGGTGCGCACGGCCGATGCGCCCTACACCACCCGCGTGCTGGTGCGCCGGCCCATCAGCCCGAAGAAGTTCAGCGGCAACGTGATCGTGGAGCCGCTGAACCCCAGCAACCTGTTCGACCTGAACATCGGCTGGGGCCTGTCGGGCGAGCACTTCGTGCGCAATGGCGACGTGTGGGTGGGCGTGACGGTCAAGCCGGTGTCGGTGGTGGCGTTGAAGAACTTCGACCCGGTGCGCTACGGCGCACTGAACTTCGCCAACCCGCTGCCGCTGGACGACCCGCGCAACTGCGCCACGGTGCCCGCCGATTCGTCGCGCACTACCGAGAACGGCCTGGCCTGGGACATCATCAGCCAGACCGGCGCCTGGCTGAAGAGCCAGGACAACAGCAACCCGCTGCGTGCGGCGGCCGGCTTCCAGCTTAAGCACCTGATCGGCTTCGGCTATTCGCAGACCGGCGGCTACCTCTACAACTACATCAACGGCATCCACCCGCGCGAGACGGCGCGCAACGGCGGCCGCCCGCTGTACGACGCCTACATCGTGGCCGTGGCCGGCGGTGCCTTCGCGGGGCTGTACCCCATCAACCAGTGCAACCCGGCGCCGCCGGTACCCGACCGGCGCCGGCAGTTCAACAACGTGGGCGTGCCCATCATCCACATCATGTCGCAGTCGGACTACCTGACGGGCATCGCCTCCCGCCGCCCCGACAGCGACGCGCCGGGCGACCAGTTCCGCCACTACGAGGCCGCCGGCATGGGCCACGCCACGCCCGACGAGCTGTACAGCGCCGCCAAGCCGGAGGACATCGTCAAGGCCGGCCGCACCGTGCCACCGATGTCGTGCAACGAAGGGCCACGCAGCCGCTTCCCGTCCAGCATCCACTTCAACGCGGTGTTCCAGAACATGGACCTGTGGCTGCGCCGCGGCCTGCCGCCGCCCAAGGCCGAGCCCATCACCGTGGCCGAGGGCAAGCCGGTGCTGGACGTGTTCGGCAACGTGACGGGCGGCCTGCGCAGCCCATACGTGGACGTGCCCACCAGCACCTGGAACGGCGCCTCCACCGGTGCCAGCTTCTGCTTCATCGCGGGCCACGAGATCCCGTTCGACGAAGCGCGGCTGAACCAGCTCTACACCAGCCATGGCGACTACGTGAACCAGGTCAAGGGCAGCGTCAACCGCCTGGTGCGCGACCGCTTCCTCACGCCGGCGGACGGCCTGAAGCTGCAGCGCGAGGCCGCGCAATCGCAGATTCCCTGACCACCGGCATCCCTATTCAACGAGGAGACTTCATGAACCTGTCTAGACAAGCCACCCGCCGCCTGGCCACGGTCGCCCTTGCCGCCGCGGCGGCCCTGGGCGCCACCACCGCGCAGGCGGTGGACCTGGCGCTCGACTGGGGCACCCACGGCCCGGCCCGCCTGGCCCAGCACAACCCCGGCCCCGAAGGCAGCTTCTTCGTGGACACGTATTCCTTCAGCCTGGACGCCGGCAGCTGGCAGATTGCCAGCACCGCGGTGGCCAACGAGCTGATGCTCGGCGGCAATGCGGTGTACTCGATCATCGGCGGCAGCTACGGCCTGTATGCCGACCCCGACGGCACGCCGGAAAGCGGCGACGAGGACCTGGTGGGCGGCACCATGAGCAACTTCGACGGCACCACCGGCGAGCTGAGCATGCAGGCCACCGTGGGCCAGGGCCGCTACTACTACCTGGTGACGGGCCTGGCCTTCGGCAGCGCAGGCGGCGCCTACCAGCTGACCTCGGCGGTGGCCGCGGTGCCCGAGCCCGGCTCGGCCGCGATGCTGCTGGCCGGCGCAGCGGTGCTTGGCGGCATCGGCTGGCGCCGTCGCCGCGGCGATCAGAAGCGGTAGACCACGCTGACGCCGATCTGTGGAATGCCGCGCAGGCGTTCCACGTCGTCGCGGATGTCGTCGAGCTCGCGCTCGACGTCCTCCCGCGGCACCGTGGCGCTCAACAGCGGCCCGCTGACGCCGCCGGTCACCTTGGGCTTGCCGAAGGCCAGGCCCAGGTCGACCATGAAGCCCCAGCCGCCCACCGCCTGGGGCGGGCGGCCGAAGCCGATGCCCAGGTAGGGCATGACGGTGGGGTACTTCACCCGCACGTCCAGCCGGTCGTCGGGGCCGGCCACGTACTGGCGGTCGCCGATGGTGATGGTGGTGCCGTCGGCGCGGCCGGTGAGGCGGGCGCGGGCATCGTTGACGGTCAGCCCGGCGGTGAGGCGGAAGTTGCGGTGCACGTACCAGTCGCCGAAGAAGGCCAGGCGGTCCACCTTCACCCGGCCGTCGTAGTCCACGCCGTCGTCGCTGCGGTCGTAGTCGATGCGGCCCAGCGTCGTCACGTCCGCACGCAGCGTGAACCGCTCGTCCAGCGGGTGGGCATAGCCCAGCGTGATGCCCGGCAGGCCGGCACCCAGGTACACGTCACCCGCCTGCGCGGCAAAGCTGCTGGCGGACAGCACCACGAAGGTGGTGGCAAGAAATGGCTTCATCGGTTGGCCTTTCAGCGGACAGGGGCGCCCGTGCGGCCAGCGACGGCAAGCCGCGTACCTCCGCCACCACCAGTCGCTCAGCCCCCTACCGCCGCCGCCACGCCCGCACCGCCAGCCCAGGCCTGACGCAGGCGCTCGCCCGCATAGGCCTGTGCTTCGCGGGCCTTGTGCAGCACCGCGGCGGCGCCGAAGAATTCGTGCGCCACGCCTTCGTATTCGCGCCGCTCCACCGCATTGCCAGCGGCGCGCAGCGCGTCTTCCAGCTTGGCGCCGTCGCTGCGCAGCGGGTCCAACCGGGCATTGATGATCGTCACCGGCGGCAGCCGGGTCAGGTCGGCGTCGATCAGCTGCAGGCGGGTGTCCTGCAGTTCGCTCTCTTTGTTGACCAGGTGGTCGACGAACCACTTCACCATCGCGCGGTTCAGCGGCTTGGCGATCGCGTTCTCGATGTACGACTCGGTGTTCAGGCTGGTCTGCGCCACCGGATACACCGACAGCACATGCCGCGGCGCCGGCAGTCCTGCATCGCGTGCGGCCACCGCGGTGGCCACCGCCAGGTTGCCGCCGGCACTCTCGCCGGCCAGGGCCAGGCGCGCGGGATCGCCGCCGAGCTGCCCGGCATTCAGCGTGAGCCAGCGCCAGGCGGCCAGCGCGTCGTCCCAGGCCGCGGGAAAGCGGTGCTCCGGTGCCTGCCGGTAGTCCACCGACACCACGATGGCGCCGGCCTGAGCGCTCAGGCCACGTGCGCCGCCGTCGTACACATGGCGGTCGGCGATGACCCAGCCGCCGCCATGGAAGTACAGCACCACCGGCAGCGGGCCGCCGCCCTCGGGCGTGTAGACCGTGGCCGGCAGCGGGCCGGCGGCGCCGTCCACCTGGATGTCGGTGGTGCGCACGCCCGGCACCAACAGCTCGGGCGCGGCCGAACGGCCTTCCCGCTGCAGCAGCGTGCGCACCGCATCGGCGATGGTGGGTTGCTGGCGGGCCTCGGCTACGCTCAGCTTCTCGATGGCCTTGGGCTGCAGCGACTCATGCGCCTCGGCCAGGTCAAGCATGTCGTCGTCGGCTCGCAGCGCGGCCACGGCATTGGAGACCGCATTCACCAGCGGATTGGGTTGGCCGTGTGTGTCAGGCGTTGGCATGGTCAGGTGTTTCCTAAGGTTCTTGAATGGAACCTCAGGCTAACCACGGCCTCGCACCGGGCCTGTCGGAAGACTCCGGCGCCGCGCGTGGGCGCAGCCCGCGCCGCGCCGTACGCCGATCAGTTGATGGGGCGAACGCCGTCCCCGTCCACCCGCACCCGTGCGCCCTCGGCCGGCGCCGTGCGCTGGGTGATGGTGCGGGTGCCGCCGTTGTCCATGCGCACGCGCACTTCGTACACCGTCTCGGCCCGCATGCGCTTTTCCACCTCGTTGCCGGCCACGCCGCCGCCCACGGCGCCCAGCACCGTCATCGCGGTGCGGCCATTGCCGCCGCCCACCTGGTTGCCCAGCACCGCGCCCAGCACGCCGCCGGCCACCGCACCCACGCCTTGCGCGTCGCCCTTGCGCTGCACGGCGCGCACGCTCTGCACCACGCCGCAGGTCTCGCACACCGCGGGCGCCACGCGCTCCACCGGCTGCGGTGCCTGGGCCACCACCGGCGCCGGCGCGCTCTGGCGGGCCACCGGCGCACGCTCGGTGCGCACCGGCGCGGGCTTGTCCTCGGGCTGCTGCGCCAGGCTGGGCGGCGACGGCGGCACCATTGGCTGCGGCCGGTCGTCCGGCGCGGTGTTCATCGCCGCCGGCGGCGACATGACCTGGCTGCTGCCGGCCACCAGCTCGGGCTGCGAAGCGCCGCGCAAGGCCCAACCGGCACCGGCGGCCAGGGTGGCGATGAGCAGCGCACCGCCCACGATGGCCACCACGGTGCGGTCACTGGAGCGGCGGCGGTGGGAGCGCACTGGGGTGGTCTCGGGCAGGGCGTCGGTGGACATGGCAACTCCTCGATTCATGAGTAATGCCTGTATGAACGCGCCAGGCAGCATTCGGTTTGCCCGGCGGGTGCATCAAGCGTCACGTGCTGTAACGGGCACATGCCCGTGCGCCCGATGCGGCAAGCCCTGCGCCCGGGCCGGGGCCAGCCCCCCATTAGGATGGGGCGGCGCATGAGAACAAGGAGTACGCATGCCCCACTACGGAGACTTCCAGAACGCCATCTACGGCGCCGGCCTGGCCGGCATGCTGCCCAAGGTGCCCACCGACTTCGCCACGCTGGAGGCACGAGCCACGGCCGCGATGACACCTTCGCTGCTCAACTACGTGCAGGGCGGCTGCGGCGATGAACTCACCCAGCGCCGCAATGCGGAGGCCTTCGGCCACTGGGGCATGGTGCCGCGCATGATGGTGGACAGCGCGGCGCGCGACCTGTCCGTCGAACTGTTCGGCCAGCGGTATCCCACGCCGCTGTTCATGGCGCCCATTGGCGTCACCGGCCTGTGCACGCAGGACCAGCATGGCGACCTGGCTGCGGCCCGCGCCAGCGTGGCCACCGGTGTGCCGCTGTGCCTGAGCACGCTGACCAACGATCCGCTGGAGGCCGTGGCGCAGACGCTGGGCGAGCAGCCCGGCTTCTTCCAGCTCTACACGCCGAAGGACGAAGCCCTGGCCGCCAGCCTGGTGCGGCGGGCCGAGGCCGCAGGCTACCGCGCCATCGTGGTGACGCTGGACACCTGGGTGACCGGCTGGCGGCCGCGCGACCTGAACACCGCCAACTTCCCGCAGCTGCGCGGCCATGTGCTGAGCAATTACTTCAGCGACCCCGCCTTCCGCCAGCTGCTGGACAAGCCGCCGCAGGAAGACCCGGCCGCCGCGGTGCGCGCCTGGGCCAAGACCTTCGGCCGCGTGCTCACCTGGGCCGACATGCCCTGGCTGAAGAGCCTGACCAAGCTGCCCATCGTGCTCAAGGGCATCTGCCACCCCGACGATGCACGTCGCGCGGTGGATGCCGGCGCCGACGCCATCTACTGCAGCAACCACGGCGGCCGGCAGGCCAACGGCGGCATCGCGGCCATCGACATGCTGCCGGCAGTGGTGCAGGCCGCGGGCAGCGTGCCGGTGCTGTTCGACTCCGGCGTGCGATCGGGCACCGACGTGGTGAAGGCCCTGGCCCTGGGCGCCCGCATGGTGGGCGTGGGCCGGCCCTATGCCTACGGCCTGGCGCTGGATGGCGCCGACGGCGCGGCCCACGTGCTGCGCTGCCTGCTGGCCGAGGCCGACCTGCTGATGGCCGTCAACGGCTGGCCGACGGTGGCGGCGGTGCGGGAGGCGGGGGCGGTGCGGGTCTGAGCGCGGCCGGCCACCCAATCGCCGTAAGCTCGCCAGAACGCAGCCTGGCCGGCCCGGCCATCCCCCGGAGGTGACCATGTCCCGCACACCGGATGCCGCGCCTGCTTCGGGCGGCCTGGTCTTCAACGACGGCGCGGCCTACGAGCTGATGATGGGGCGCTGGAGCGCACAGGTGGCGCAACCCTTCCTCGACTGGCTGGCGCTGCCGCACGGCCTGGACTGGCTCGATGCGGGCTGCGGCAACGGCGCCTTCACCGAGTCGCTGGTGCTGCATGGCAGGCCGGCATCGGTGGTCGGCATCGACCCCTCGGCGGCGCAGCTGGCCTTCGCGCGCCAGCGCCCGGCCACCGCGGCCGTTCGCTTCCTGCAAGGCGATGCACAGGCCCTGCCGCTGGACGACGACAGCGTGGATGCCGCCGTGATGGCGCTGGTGCTGTTCTTCCTGCCCGATCCGGCGCGCGGCGTGCGCGAGATGGCGCGGGTGGTGCGGCCCGGCGGCACGGTGGCCGCCTACCACTGGGACCTGGCCGGCGGCGGCTTCCCGCTGCAGCCCATCCTCGATGCGGTACAGGCTGAAGGCCATGCCACGCAGCAGCCGCCCAGCGCCTGGGCCGCGGCCCTGCCCGCCTCCGAAGACCTGTGGCGCCAGGCCGGGCTGGTGGCGGTGCACAGCCGCCGCTTCGAGGTCAGCCGCCGTTTCGACAGCTTCGACGACTACTGGCGCAGCGCCCAGGCCAGCCCGCGGCTGCGCGACCTGTTCGCGACCCTGCCGCCGGCCGATTTGCAGCGGGTGAGCGAAGGCGCGCGCCGGCAGGCCGGCATCGCCGGCGACGGACCCATCGTGCTGAAGGCCACGGCCAACGCGGTGCAGGGCCGCAAGCCCTGAACCGGCCGGCCCCGCCCGTTCCGCTACAGGCCGCTCACGTCGCGCTTGGCGCCGCCGCGTCCGGGGCTGCCCGGGCCACCCGGGCTGCCGGGTCCGCCGGTGCCGGTGCCCAGGCCGCCGCCCAGTCCGCCACCCGGTGCGGCCCCGCCGCCGGGGTTGAAGGGCGTGACCTGCGCCGGGCCGGCCGAGGACCGGCTGCCCCTGGCCGGCAGGCTGTCCGCACCCTGCGACGGCCACCAGCGCTCCAGGTGCGCCGCGGCCCAGGCCCGGCCGCCCAGGCCGAAGGCCAGCGCCAGCGCCAGCACCAGGCCGCCCAGGATGATGAGGAAGCTGTAGCGCACGATGGCGCCGCCGATGTCCAGGTGGTCCAGCGCGATCATCAGCACGAAGATGAGGATCGCGTAGCGCGCCAGGCCGCCCAGCAGGTCGGCATCGCGCACGCCCACGCTGTGGCAGTAGGTAGCCACCGCATTGGCCACGAAGCGCGCGAAATAGGCGCCGAAGGCCAGGATCAGCAGGCCCACGATCACCTTGGGCACGAACACCATCACCCGGCCCAGCAGCTCGGTCACCTGCGTCAGGCCCAGGCCGTTGAAGGCCACGATCAGCGCCGCCAGGATCACCACCCAGTAGGCCAGCCAGGCCAGCAGGTCGGTGGTGTCGGTGTCGCTGCCGCCCTTCTGCAGCAGGCCGTCGATGCCGGCCCGCTTGGTGACGATATGGAAGTTGATGGCGCGCAGCGTCTTGCGCACCACCAGCCGGGCCGCCTTGGCCACCAGCACGCCGATGATCAGCACGCCGGCGGCGATCAGCAGCCGCGGTATGAATGCGCCGATCTGCAGCAGGAAGGCCCGCAGCGGCTCCAGCATCACGTCTACCCGTTCCATGTCAGCGGTCCTGTTGATTCAGTTGGTCGAGGATGCCGCGCAGCGGGATGCCGACCCAGTCCGGCCGGTTGCCCAGCTCGTAGCGCAGCTCGTAGAGGGCCTTGTCCAGCACGTAGAGCGACAACAGCCCTTGCGCCGGGTCCAGCGTGGTGCCGGCGGCGCCGGGCGCGCCCACCTCGGCATAGGCCTGCAGGAAGGCGGCGCGGGCGCCGGCCTCCCACTGCGTGGCCAGCTCCGGCAGCTGCGCCGATTCGCCCGGCACCTGCATCGCCGCGCGCAGCCCGCTTTCGCTGGCATAGCTGAACGAGCGCAGCATGCCGGCCACGTCGCGCAGCGGCGACTGCTTGGCACGCCGCTCCTCGAAGCCGCGGCCCGGCTCGCCTTCGAAGTCGACGATCACGAAGTCGTTCTTCACCAGCAGCACCTGGGCCAGGTGGTAGTCGCCGTGGATGCGGATCTTCTGCCCGCGCTCGCCCACGTCGGCGGTGGCCTGGATGCGCTGCAGCAGGGCCTCGCGCCGCTGCAGCAGGGCCTGCGCATCCTCCAGCGCACGGCCCTGCAGCTGCGGCAGGTGTTCCTCCAGCAGGCCCAGCACGCTGCGGGCTTGCGCCGCAGTCTGGCGCACCGCGTCGGCCACGTCGGCGGCCGTCATCGGCTCGGGGTCGAAGGCCGCGTCGCCGGTGCGCAGCCCCAGCGCCTGGTGCAGCTGCGCGGTGCGGCGGCCCAGGGTCTGCACCAGCTCGTGGAAGGCGGCATGCACGTCCGCCGGCATCGGCTCGGCGGTGCTGCGCTGCAGCTCGAAGAAGCGCTGCAGGTAGCCCAGCGTGTAGGCCCAGCCGTCGCCCTGGTTGCTGACGTAGGACTGCACCAGCGCCAGCGTGGTGCGCTCGCCGCCCGCGGCCACATGCTCCAGCACGCCGGCCACCGGCACGCAGTGGCGGAACTCCGCCACGTCGGTAAGGAAGCGGCCGATCTCGTACTCCGGGTTCACGCCCGGGCGCAGCCGGCGGTAGCCCTTGAGGAACAGCCGCTCGCCCAGCGTGACGATGGTGTTGCTGCTCTGCGCCTGCGGCCGGCTCACCTCCAGCGTGTCGTGGTCGCTGCCGGCCACGCCCTCGAAGGCCGCGGTGGGCACGAAGCGCAGCTCGCCACCCTCGCTGGGCAGCACCAGCCGCTCGCCGATGGCGGACACCACGCCGCGGCAGAAATGCTCGTCGGCGAAGGCATCGGCCATCACGCCCACGAAGGCCTGCTGCCGCACCCGCGCCACCGCGCTGACCGCCAGCGTGCGCATGCGGGCCTCGTCGTCGTCCTCCCAGGCGATGGACAGCGGCAGGAAGTAGCTCTGCGGCTCCTGCAGGCCGTCCAGCGTCACCAGCTGCAGCAGGAAGCTGCCCTCGCCGCGCTCCCACATGGCGGAGTCGGTCACACGGGCCTGCTCCACCGTCTGGCCCTTGCCGGCGAACCAGCGCTGGGTCTCGATGTAGCGCGGCAGCGTGTCGGTCTCGAACTGCTGGCGGGTCTTCACCGCCATGCCGATGCGCCAGGGCACCACATGGTCGCGGAACAGGCTGTTCCAGCCGTCGAACAGCACCAGCACCGGTCGGTCCTCGATCGGCAGGTGCTCCTCGTGCCACTTGGGCACCTGCACGTCGGCCGACAGGCGGAACCAGTAGAAGCCGTGGGCCGCGATGGTCAGCAGGTACGGCAGCTCGCCGATGGGCGGGAACGGCGTGCTGCCCAGCAGCTCCACCGGCACCCGGCCCTTGTAGGCCGACAGGTCCAGCTCCACCGGCTGCGCGGTGCGGGCCAGGTTGGCCACGCACAGGATGACCTCGTCGCCGAAGGTGCGCAGGTAGGCCAGCAGCTTGCGGTTGCCCGGCTTGAGGAAGGTGAGGTTGCCGCGGCCGAAGGCATGGCTGGTGCCACGCACGGCCAGCATGCGGCGCATCCAGTTCAGCAGCGAGCTGGGGTCGCGCGACTGCGCCTCCACGTTCACCGCCGCATAGCCGTAGCTGGCATCCATGATGGGCTGCAGGTACATGCGCTGCGGGTCGGCACGGCTGAAGCCGGCATTGCGGTCGGGGCTCCATTGCATCGGCGTGCGCACGCCGTTGCGGTCGCCCACGAACACGTTGTCGCCCATGCCGATCTCATCACCGTAGTAGATGATCGGCGAGCCAGGCATCGACAGCAGCAGGCTGTTCATCAGCTTGATGCGGTCGATGTCGTTGTCCAGCAGCGGTGCCAGCCGGCGGCGGATGCCCAGGTTGATGCGCGCACGCGGATCGGACGCGTACGTGCTGTACATGTAGTCGCGTTCCTTGCTGGTCACCATCTCCAGCGTCAGCTCGTCGTGGTTGCGCAGGAAGATGGCCCACTGGCAGCTGGCCGGGATCTCCGGCGTCTGCGCCATGATCTCGGTCAGCGGGAAGCGGTCCTCCTGCGCGATGGCCATGTACATGCGCGGCATCAGCGGGAAGTGGTAGGCCGCATGGCACTCGTCGCCATCGCCAAAGTACTCGCGCACGTCCTCCGGCCACTGGTTGGCCTCGGCCAGCAGGAAGCGGTTCTTGTAGCTGGCGTCGATGGCCGCGCGCAGCTGCTTGATGACCGCATGCGTCTCGGGCAGGTTCTCGTTGTTGGTGCCGTCGCGCTCCACCAGGTACGGGATGGCGTCCAGCCGGAAGCCGTCCACGCCCATGTCCAGCCAGAAGCGCATGGTGCGGAAGATGGCCTCCAGCACCAGCGGGTTGTCGAAGTTGAGGTCGGGCTGATGGCTGAAGAAGCGGTGCCAGTAGTAGGCCTTGGCCACCGGGTCCCAGGTCCAGTTGCTGGTCTCGGTGTCGGTGAAGATGATGCGCGTGCCGCTGTACTTGGTGTCGGTGTCGCTCCACACGTAGAAGTTGCGCTCGGGCGATCCGGCCGGCGCCTTGCGCGCGGCCTGGAACCACGGGTGCGTGTCCGAGGTGTGGTTGATCACCAGCTCGGTGATCACCTTCAGGCCGCGCTTGTGGGCCTCGTCCAGCATCACCTTGAAGTCGTCCAGCGTGCCGTACTGCGGATGCACGTCCTCGTACTGGCTGATGTCGTAGCCGTCGTCGCGCAGCGGCGAGGGGTAGAACGGCATCAGCCAGATCGTGTTGACCCCCAGGTCCTTCACGTAGTCCAGCTTGGCGGTGACGCCCTTGAAGTCACCCATGCCGTCGTCGTTGGTGTCGAAGAACGCCTTGACGTTGAGCTGGTAAATGACCGCGTCCTTGTACCAGAGGGCCTCGTCCGTCACGGGCGTGGTCGCGCCCTGCTCGGCTTCTTCGAGATGCGGTGTGTGCGGTGCGTTCATGTGTGGCGGGCGTTCAAAGACCGTGGTCGAAGTCCTGCTCGCCCTGCAGCTGCTGCGTCACGCGGAACACGTGCGCCGGCGCCTGGCCCGGGTCGAGGATCACGAAGTTGTGGGCGCCCTGCCAGACGAAGCGCTGGTTGCTCAGCAGGTCGTGCAGGTGGAAGCGCGCGTCGGGCTCCAGCCCCAGCGCGGCCAGGTCCAGCGACACCCAGCCCGATTGCCGGTTGCGGGTGTCCAGGTTGGCCACCACCAGCACCGTGTTGCCCGAGGCGGCGTCGCGCTTGGTGTAGGCGAGGAGCTGCTCGTTGTCGGTATGGCAGAAGCGCAGGTTCTGCAACTGCTGCAGCGCCGGGTTGCGGCGGCGGATGTGGTTCACCTGCGCGATGAGCTGGCGCAGGCTGTCCGGCCGCTGAAGGTCCCAGTGGCGCAGCTGGTACTTCTCGGAGTCGAGGTATTCCTCGCTGCCCGGGCTGCGCGGCGCGTTCTCCATCAGCTCGTAGGCCGGGCCGTAGATGCCGTAGCTGGAGGCCAGCGTGGCCGCCAGCACCAGCCGCAACGCAAAGATGGGCCGGCCGCCGCCGTGCAGGTGCTCGTTGAGGATGTCGGGCGTGTTGGGCCAGGCATTGGGGCGGAAGTAGTCCTTGCCCGGGCCCTGCGACAGCTCGGTGAAGTACTCGGTCAGCTCCTGCTTGGTGTTGCGCCAGGTGAAGTAGGTGTACGACTGCGAGTAGCCCAGCTTGGCCAGCCGGTGCATCACCTTGGGCCGGGTGAAGGCCTCGGCCAGGAACAGCACCTGCGGATGCTCGCGCTTGATCTCGGTGACGCACCACTCCCAGAACGGGAAGGCCTTGGTGTGCGGGTTGTCCACACGGAAGATGTGCACGCCCTGCGCGATCCAGTGGTCGAACACGCCCTTCAGCGCCGACCACAGGCCGCGCCAGTCCTCGGTCTCGAAGTTGAAGGGATAGATGTCCTGGTACTTCTTGGGCGGGTTCTCGGCGTACTGCACCGTGCCGTCGGGCCGCCAGCGGAACCACTGCGGATGCGACTTGACCCAGGGGTGGTCGGGCGCGCACTGGAAGGCGATGTCCAGCGCAATCTCGATGCCGTGCTCGCGCGCCTTGCCCACCAGGCGGCGGAAGTCCTCCAGCGTGCCCAGCTCGGGCAGGATGCTCTCGTGCCCACCCTCGGCCGCGCCGATGGCCCAGGGGCTGCCCACGTCGCCCGGCTGCGCGTCCAGCGCGTTGTTGCGGCCCTTGCGCTTGTCGCGGCCGATGGGATGGATGGGCGGGAAATACAGCACGTCGAAGCCCATCTCCGCCACATAGGGCAGCCGGGCTTCCACGTCGGCGAACGTGCCGTGCCGACCGGGCTCGGTGCCGGCCGAGCGCGGGAACAGCTCATACCAGGTGGAGAAGCGCGCGCGCTCGCGGTCCACCTGCAGCGGCAGGTCGGCACTGCGCACGGCCAGGCTGCGGTCGGGGTGGCGGTCGGCCACGCGGGCCAGCAGCTCGTCCAGCGCCAGGGCCTTGAGCTGCGGTCCGTCGAAGGGTTGCGTGGCCGCGCCCTGGCGCAGCTGGGCGGCCCACTCGGCCAGGTGCCGGCCATCGCCGGCCGGGCCTTCGCCGGCACCGGCGCCCGCGCGCTGCGCGGCCTGCTCCAGCAGCTCCGCACCCACCAGCGCGGCGATGCGGATGTCCTCGTCGTCCACCCGGCGCAGCAGCTCATGCCGCCAGGAGTGGAAATGGTCCACCCAGGCTTCAACGCGGTAGAAGCCGCGGCCGATGGCCTGCGGCGTGAAGCTGGCCTGCCACACGTCGTTGACCAGGTGCTGCATCTCGGTCTCGTGCAGCGCGCCGCCTTCGGCCTGCCACTGCAGCATCACGCGCAGCTGGTCATGGCCGTCGGTGATGACGTGGGCTTCCACCGCCAGCGGCTCGCCCACCACGCGCTTGACCGCGAAGCGGCCGCCATCCACCACCGGCAGCACCGCATCCACCACTGCGCGGGCCTGGCCGCTGTCCGGCGGCATGCCGATGGGCTGGATGGGCGGTGCCACCACGGCCACGGCGGTGCTGGTCTTCGTCGACTTACTGGCCAAGAACTTCCCCTTCCACTGCCGGTGCCGGCTCCGGCTTGAACATCACGGTGGACAGCGGCGGCAGCGTCAGCCGCAGCTGGTGGCTGCGCCCATGCGAAGGCGTGGGCTCCGCGCCGCGGCCGCCCCAGTTGCCCCAGCCGGCGCCGCCGTACTCCGCCGCGTCGCTGTTGAAGATCTCGCGCCAGTAGCCGCCCTGCGGCACGCCCACCACGTAGTTCTCGCGCGGCAGCGGCGTGAAGTTGCACACCACCAGCACCGGCGCGCCGCCGCCGCGCGGCTTGCGCAGGAAGCTGATGACGGTGTTGTCCGCGTCGTTGGGCTCGATCCACTCGAAGCCCTCGTGGGTGAAGTCCAGCTCGTGCAGCGCCGGCTGCTCGCGCATCACGCGGTTGAGCTGCGCCACGGTTCGGCGGATGCCTTCATGCGCCGGCTCGGCGGCCTGGTCCCATTCCAGCTGGCCTTCATGCGCCCATTCGCGGCGCTGCGCGAACTCGCTGCCCATGAACAGCAGCTTCTTGCCAGGGTGGGCCCACATCAGGCCGTACAGCGCACGCAGGTTGGCGAACTGCTGCCAGGCATCGCCCGGCATCTTGTCGATCAGCGACTTCTTGCCGTAGACCACCTCGTCGTGCGAGAGCGGCAGCACGAAGTTCTCGTTGAAGGCATACACCAGGCTGAAGGTGAGCTGCCCGAGGTGGTACTGGCGGTACAGCGGGTCCTTCTGCATGAACGACAAGGTGTCGTGCATCCAGCCCATGTTCCACTTCATCTCGAAGCCCAGGCCGCCGGTGGAGGCCGGGCGCGAGACACGCGGCCAGGCCGTGCTTTCCTCGGCGATGGTCAGGGTGTCGGGGTGCTCGCGGTACACCGCCTCGTTGAGCTTCTGCAGGAAGTGGATGGCTTCCAGGTTCTCGCGGCCGCCGTAGCGGTTGGGCACCCATTCGCCGTGCTTGCGGGCGTAGTCCAGATACAGCATGGAGGCCACCGCATCCACGCGCAGGCCGTCCAGGTGGTACTTGTCCAGCCAGAACAGGGCCGAGCTGATGAGGAAGCTGCTGACCTCGCCGCGGCCATAGTTGAAGATGCTGCTGTTCCACTCCGGGTGGAAGCCCTGGCGCGGGTCGGCATGCTCGTACAGGTGGATGCCGTCGAAGTACTGCAGGCCGTGCTCGTCGGTCGGGAAGTGCGAGGGCACCCAGTCCAGGATGACGCCGATGCCGCACTGGTGCAGGTGGTCCACCAGGTACATCAGGTCCTGCGGCGTGCCGTAGCGCGAGGTGGCCGCGAAATAGCCGGTGGTCTGGTAGCCCCAGCTGCCGTAAAACGGATGCTCGGTCACCGGCATCAACTCCACATGGGTGAAGCCGCAGGCCTCCACGTGGTCGGCCAGCGCATGGGCCAGCTCGCGGTAGTTCATCAGGCTGCCGTCGGTGCGCTTCCAGCTGCCGGCATGCATCTCGTAGATCGACACCGGCGCATCCAGCGCATTGCGCTTGGCGCGCTGGGCCATCCAGTCGGCATCGCCCCAGTCGTACTCCAGGCTCCAGATGCGCGAGCCGTTGTTCGGCGCCACCTCGGCATAGATGCCGTAGGGGTCGGCCTTGTCGGCGCGGTAGCCGTTGTGGCGCGACTCCACGCGGTACTTGTAGACCTGCCCGCGCTGCGCATGCGTGGTGCGGCCTTCCCAGATGCCGCTGCCATCGGGCCGCGGCGTCAGGCGGTCGGCCTCGGCGTTCCAGCCATTCCACTCACCGATGACCGAGACGGCCTGGGCATTGGGCGCCCACACGGCAAACTCTGCCGCACCATCGCGCCACTGGCAGCCCAGCTTGTCGTAGAGCCGCGCATGGGTGCCCTCGCCAAACAGATAGATGTCCTGGTCGCTCAACAACGTGCGGCACTCCTGGGTGGTAGCGCCACGTATGCGGCGCTCAAGTCCCAGGTCGGCAACCGGCGTACCCGCGGCTGCGCTTACAAGCTGCAGGTGGGCGGCGCGGGTGCGGCACGCGGTTTGCCCCGCGCTCCACTGGCGTCACTTCCGAAGCACCCCCTTTTCCATGCAGCCCCTGCAGGCCACACCCTGGTTCGACGGTCATGACCCGCCCGCACGGGAAGGGCCGTACCAGCGCCGTTATCCCGCCGGCCCTTACAGCTGCTGGGCCCAGGGCCGCTGGTATGGCGATGCCGCCACGCCGCAGGCGGCCGCAGCCGCGCGCAGTGCCAGCCGCTGGCAGCATGCCGCCTGGCGCGGCGTGAGCACGCCTTCCGATGCGCCGTGCGCCGCCTGCCGCGGCAGCAAGCTGATCGACCTGGGCTTCGACGCCGAGACGGGCGACGACCTGATTGCCGCCTGTGCCGACTGCGACCCGGAATGACGGCCGCGGCATGAAGGCGCTGGACCCGATCACGCGGCTGCCCAGCGCGCCCAGCTTTTTCCTGGCGCTGGAGCTGGCGGCCACCGATGCGCAGCTCACCGGCGACCGCCTCTCGGTGCTGGTGGTGGATGCGGACGAGTTCGACGAGCTGCGCGAGCGAGAGGGCGACGACGCGGCCGACGCCTCGCTGGACCTCATCGGCAAGGTGCTGCGCCTGGCGCTAGGCCCTCAGGCGGTGCTGGCGCGGCTGATGGGCGACCAGTTCGGGGTGATGCTGCGCCACACCGGCATCGAGCAGGCGCATGCACGCGCCGAGGGGCTGCGCCGCGCCATCGAGCTCGGCTTCATGTCGCACCAGCGGCGCCTGACGGTGAGCATCGGCGTGGCCTGCGGGCCCAGCCAGGGCGACTGGACCGGCCAGCAGATGATCGGCCTGGCCGGCCGTCGGCGCGAGATGGCGCGCACCGCCGGCGGCAACCGGGTGCATTCACATGGCCACCCGGGCCTGGCGCACGCGCAGCATGCGCAATGGCCGGCCTTCGGCGGCGATGACGACGGCGCGCTGCCGGCCAATGAACAGCTGACGCTGTTTTGATGGCGCTGGACATGGCGGTGCTTGGCGCACGCTGAGCAGCGGCGCAGGCCGCGTCGAACTGACTGGAGCCTCCCTCCTGGAGGGAAGCTGAAGGGTGCGGTCAAACACGCTGGAGCTCCCTCTCGGAGGGGCTCGGGGGAGCTGTGCGTTAACGCCTCCTAGCGGCCCAGCATGCGCAGCAGCGTGCGGTCCTTGTCCAGCACATGGTGCTAGAGCGCCGGCCACATGCAGCACCACCGCTGCGGCCACCGCATAACCTGCCAGCCAGTGCAGCGTGTGGCCGATGCCGGCTGCGGTGGCATTCAAGGGCAGCACCTCACCGGGCCGGGCCGGATCGGGCTGGGCCGCAAACAACTCGAAGCCGAACACATCGACGCCATGGCCGCCGGCGGCCGACATCACCAGGCCCGACAGCGGCATGAGCAGCGTGCCCAGCAGCAGCACCCAGTGCATCAGCACCGCCAGGCCATGCTCCCACGCTGGATAGTGGCGCACCGGCGCCGGCCAACCCTGCAGCAGCCGCAGCACGGCACGCGGCACGATGAGCAGCAGCGCCAGCATGCCGACCGCCTTGTGCAGCGGATACAGCGCATAGATCTCGAAGGTGGCCATGGCAAAGCCCACGCACAGCAGGCCGATCATCAGCAGGGCCACCAGCCAGTGCAGCAGGCGGGTGGTGGTGGACAGGGAAGTGGCAGTGCTCAAGCAGGCTCCAGGCAGGGCGATGGCGCACGGTGGCGCAGGGCGCGCATTCTGCGGCCAGGTGACAGAAGCTGCATATACATGCGGAACCCTTTCAGTTTGAAGCAGCGCTTATCGAAGCGAAGGCGTGACAGGCGATCTGTAGGAAGTGCCTCACGCCGCATCGCGGCGCCGCCTCGCCTGCTGCACGGCTGTGCCGATGCAGCATCGGACTGAGGAAAAACGGAGAAGACCCCATGCCCCGCGTGATCTGGAAAGGCGCCATCAGCTTCGGCCTGGTGTACGTGCCGGTGGCCCTGTACCCCGGCGCGCAGGACACCGGCATCAGCTTCGACTGGCTGGACAAGCGCAGCATGGATCCGGTGGGCTACAAGCGCATCAACAAGCGCACCGGCAAGGACATCGACAAGGAGAACATCGTCAAGGGCCTGAAGCAGGACACCGGCGACTACGTGATCCTGAGCGAGGAAGAGATCAACGCCGCCTACCCGAAGAGCACGCAGGTCATCGAGATCGAGCACTTCGTCAAGGCCGACGAGATTCCCTTCACCTACCTCGAGAAGCCCTACCTGCTGGCACCCATCGGCAAGGGCGAGAAGGTGTATGCCCTGCTGCGCGAGGCCATGATCGATGCCGGCGTGATCGCCGTGGCCCGCGTGGTGATGCACACCAAGGAAAGCCTGGCCGCGCTGATCCCCGATGGCGACGCGCTGCTGCTGAACACGCTGCGCTGGGCCAAGCAGGTGCGCTCGCGCGACGAGCTGAAGCTGCCGGCCGCCGGCAAGAAGGCCGTGGGCCTGAAGGACGCCGAGCTGGCGATGGCGCAGCAGCTCATCAGCGAGATGGTGACCGACTGGGACCCCAACCAGTACGAGGACCGCTTCAGCGACGCCATCCATGCGCTGGCCGCCAAGAAGGTGGAAGCTGGCGAGACGGCCCAGGTGGCCCCGCTGGAGAACCCAGACGAGGCACCCGCCAGCTCCAACGTGGTGGACCTGAGCGACCTGCTGCGCCGCAGCCTGGCCAGCCGCAAGCCGGGCGCCAGGCCGACTGCCGCTGCCCAGGACGACGCCGACGAAGAATCCGAGGCCCCGCCGGCCCGCAAGCCGGCCGCCAAGGCCGCCGCGAAGAAGGCCGCTGCCAAGACCGCCAGTACCGCCGCGTCCTCCAAGAAGGCGCCCGCCAAGACCGCCCGCAAGACCCCCGCCCGAAAGGCCGCATGATCGATTGCCTGATCGTGGGCGCCGGGCCCGCCGGGCTCACCGCGGCCATCTACCTGCGCCGCTTCCACCGCAAGGTGATGGTGGTGGATGCCGGCCGCAGCCGCGCCCGCTGGATTCCGCGTTCGCACAACGTACCGGGCTTTCCGGAGGGCATCGGCGGCCCCGAGCTGCTGCAGCGCATGCGCCAGCACCTGGCCGGCGTGCAGGGCGAGGTCGCCGAGGGCGAGGTGACCCACCTGCGCCCGCATGCGCAGGGCTTCACCGCCAGCACGAGCCTGGGCGAGATCGATGCGCATTCGGTGGTGCTGGCCACCGGCGTGGTGGACAACGTGCCCGCCCTGCCCGGCTGTGACGGCCTGCGGGCCGAGGCGCTGCTGCGCCAGTGCCCCATCTGCGACGGCTATGAATACACCGGCAGGCGCATCGTGGTGATCGGCGAAGGCCTGCATGGCGCCCGCGAGGCGCTGTTCATCCGCCACTACAGCGACGACGTGACCCTGGTGCAGCAGATCGGCGCGGCCGAGGCCGGGCCACTGCACCGGGCCGGCGTCAAGCACATCGACGCCACGCCGCAGTGCGTGCAGCCCCTGGGGCCGCAGCGCCTGCGGCTGCAGCTGGACAACGGCGACGCGCCGGAGTTCGAGGTGATGTACGCCGCCCTGGGGGTGAAGCCGCGGGCCGAGCTGGCCTATGCGCTGGACGTGGACACCGACGAATGCGGCGGCGTGCAGATCGACGCCCACTGCCGCACCAGCGTGCCGGGCCTCTACGCCATCGGCGACGTGGTCTCGGGCCTGGACCAGATCGCGGTGGCCAACGGCCAGGGCGCCATCGCCGCCACCGCGGTGCACAACCACCTGCGGCGCGAGTACGCACAGGCGCACGGCCTCACGATCGCTGGCTGAGCAGCCACCACAGGCCCGCCGCGCCGGCCAGCCACAGCGCCACCACCAGCACCGCGCCGCCCCAGCTGGCGATGCGGCCGCGGGCCGCGTCCATCCAGGCCTGGGCCTGCGCGCGGCAGGTGGCCAGCACGTCGGCCGGCATCAGCCGCAGCGCCAGCCAGATGAGGCCGGGCAGCAGCACCATCTCGTCCAGCAAGCCCAGCACCGGGATGAAGTCGGGGATCAGGTCGATGGGGCTGAAGGCATAGGCCGCGACCAGCGCGGCCAGCAGCTTGACGAACAGCGGCGTGCCGGGATGGCGCACCGCGAACCACAGCGTGAGGCCGTCGCGCTTGAAGCGCCGGGCCCAGGCCTTGAAGCGCAGCCACCAGCCCACGCTAGCCGCCGCCGCGCGCCGGTCGCGCCAGCAGCTGGGCCACCTTCTCCAGCAGCGCGCGGTATTCGTAGGGCTTGGTGATGTAGCCGTCGCAGCCCGCGGCCAGGATGCGCTCCTCGTCGCCGTTCATCGCCAGGCCGGTGAGGGCCAGCACCCGCAGGTGGGCCGTGGCCGGGTCGCGGCGCAGCGCACGGGTGGCGTCCAGGCCGTCCATGCCGGGCATCTGGATGTCCATCAGCACCAGGTCCGGGCGCTCGGCCCGGGCCAGCTGCAGGCCCTGCTGCGCATCGGAGGCAGTGCTCACCTGGTGGGCCGCATGCTCCAGCACCACGCGCGCCAGCTGCAGGTTGTGCTGGTTGTCTTCGATCACCAGGATTCTTGCCATGGGCGAACGTCCTTCAGCGGTCGTTGGTCGGTCGGTGGCCGGGCTCCACGCGCTGGCGATGCAGCGCGCGGCGCACCTCGGCCACCAGTTGGTTGGGCTGGTACTCCGCCTTCTCCAGGATGGTCTGCACGCGGCCGCGCAGCACGGCGCGGTCCTCGTCGGTCACCAGCTTGGCGGTCAGCACCAGGATCGCGATGCCGGCGGTCTCGGGCTGCCGCGCCAGCGCGTCCAGCACGTCGAAGCCGGTCATGCGCGGCATCATCAGGTCCAGGATGATGAGGTCGGGCCGCTGGCGGCGCACGATGGCCAGCGCCTCCTCGCCGCTGAAGGCGCACACCGGCCTGAAGCCCGCGGCCTCCAGGTGCGTGCTGACCAGCGTCACGGCCTTGGGGTCGTCGTCCACCACCAGCACGCGCCCGGGCTCGCTGCTCACCGCGATGCCCATGGACGACAGCGCGGCCAGCAGGTCCTCGCGCTCCACCGGCTTGACCAACACCTGCGAGGCGCCCAGCGCGAAGCCGCGCCTGGGCTCGTCGGTGATGGAGACGATCACCACCGGAATGCGCTGCGTGGCCGCGGCCTCCTTCAGCCGGGTGAGCATGTCCCAGCCGTCCATGCCCGGCAGGATCACGTCCAGCACGATGGCATCGGGCCGCCAGGCGGTGGCCTCGCCCAGGCCGGTCTCGGCATCGGGCACCACCTTGACCTGGTAGCCGTGCGACTCCAGCTGCAGCCGCAGTACCCGCGCGGCGGTGGTGTCGTCCTCGATCACCAGGATGCGGGCCGAGCCGTTGGCACCGGGCGCCGGCGGCGTTGCCGGGCCGGGCACCGCGGCCGGCGGCGGGGCCGGCAGGCCGGCCGCAGGCGGCGGCAGGGCGGCGGCCTCCGCCGCGCCGCCGGCCATCACCTCGGGCGGCCGCCAGGGCAGCCACACGGTGAACACCGAGCCCTCGCCCGGCCGGCTGTACAGCTCCAGCCCGCCGCCGTGCAGCTCCACCAGTCGCTGCGTCATCGTCAGGCCCAGGCCGGTGCCTTCGTAGCGCTTGGACAGCGACGAATCCACCTGCTTGAACGGCTGGAACAGCTCGCGCAGCGCGCCCGGCTCGATGCCGATGCCGGTGTCGGCCACGCGGATCTCCAGGAAGTCGGGCGTGACGGCGCCGGCCGGCGGAAACAGCCGGCTGTGCTCGCTGGCCGCGCGCGACATTGCCTGCGCGCGGGGCACCCGCGCCATCGACAGCGTGACCTGCCCGCCCTCGGGCGTGAACTTGACGGCGTTGGACAGCAGGTTGAACACGATCTGCAGCGTGCGCCGGCTGTCCAGCACCACCAAGCCCAGGTCGTCGGGCACCTGGCCCACCAGCTCCACCCGGCGCGCCGCGGCCCGCTCGCGCACCACCGACAGGCCGCTGGCGGCCAGCTGCGCGGGCCGCTCCGCGCTGAGCGAGAGGTTCATCTGCCCGGCCTCGATCTTCGACAGGTCCAGGATGTCGTTGATGAGCGAGAGCAGGTGGCGGCCGCTCTCGTAGATGTCGTTGACGTACTGGCGCTGCTGCGGCGCCAGCGGGCCCACCAGGCCGTCGCGCAGGATCTCGGAGAAGCCGATCACCGCATTCAGCGGCGTGCGCAGCTCATGCGACATGCTGGCCACGAACTCGCTCTTGAGCCGGCTGGCCAGCTCCAGCTGCTCGTTCTTGCGCTGGATGTCCTCGCCGCGCTCCCGCAGCTCGCTGGCCAGCAGGTTGAGCCCGTCCAGCTGCGACAGGTTGTTCAGGGCGACACCCAGCTGCGCGGCCAGCCGTTCGACGAACTGGCGGTCGCGCTCCTGCAGCGCGCGGGACGAGCCCAGCACCATCACGCCGAAGCGCCGGCCCTGGTAGCCCACCGGCGCCATCAGCAGCGCGGCGGGCTTGAGCACCGCCAGGCCGGTCTCGATGCGCAGGCCATGGGCCGCGTCCAGCCCCTGCAGCAGCACCGGCTCGCCGCCGAGCGCGGCGCGGCCCAGCGGGCCGTCGTGCGCATCCAGCAGGGCCTTGGTGTCCGACGGCGTGCCGTGCGCGGCCACCAGCCGCAGCGAGCCCCATTCCTCCAGCGAATAAAAGGCCGACACCGGGAACAGCCCGCCATCGCTTTCGGCCAGCAGCGCCAGCGTGCCCTCCAGCACCGCCTTGCGGTCGGGCTTGGCATTGAACAGCGTGAGCGCACGCGCATGCAGGCCGTTCAGTGCCCGCTCGCGCGCGGCATCGGCCTCCGCCTCCGCGCGGCCCAGCAGGTCGGCCCGCACGCGCCAGAACATCAGCAGCAGCAGCGCCACCAGCGCCGCGCCGAACACCAGGAACAGCAGCCGTGAGATGGCCGACTGCCGCTCGGCCTCGGCCTCGTGCGCCGCCAGGTCGGCCTGCAGCTCGCCCTCGATCTCGGCCAGCTGGCTGCGGATGCGGCCCAGCAGCCGCTGCGAGGCCACCAGCCGGTCTTCCAGCACCACCGGCTTGCCGGCGTCGTACAGCGCCTGCACCTCGCGGTAGGCCTGCAGCCGGTCGTCGAAGGCAGCGCGCAGGTTCTGGATGCGGCGCTGCTGCTCGGGCCCGCCCTGGCGCCAGCGCGAGAGCGTGGCCAGGTGGTTGGTCAGTGCCTCGATGGCGTCGTCGCGCTCGTCCACGAAGGACTGGCGGCGCAGGTTGATGTAGCCGCGCTGGGCGGCCTCGGCGCGATTGAAGCTGGCCTCGGTGGCGGTGAGGGTCTGCATCACCTGCCGGGTGTCGCGCACGTAGTCGCTGGCGGCCTGGCTCTGCCACGCGGCATACCAGGTGAGCACGCCCAGGGCCAGGGCCGCCACGATGGCCAGCGTGAAGCCCGCATACACCGCACTCCTGAAAGACGTCGTTCCTCGCATGCTGTCGTGCGGCCCCGGTGGGGCCTGCCCCCTTCAGCCTCGGAGGCAAAGACCTTGCCTGCCCTGCCGCCAAACGGCTCAGCCGCCGTCGGTCAGCCCATGCTGCTGGCAGTAGCGCACCAGCTCGGCATGGCCTTGCCAGCCCATCTTGGCCAGCACCCGCATGCGGTAGTTGGCCACCGTCTTCTGCGTGAGCTGCAGGCGCTCGGCCACCTGCGGCGGCTTCAGGCCCGCGCCGAACAGCACCATCACCCGCATCTCCTGTGGCGTGAGCAGCGCATGCGGCAGGTGGGCGGGCTCGCCGTCGGGGCGGGTGGCCAGCAGGCGGTCGGCCAGCTCCGGCGGCAGCCAGCGGCCATGGCCCATCACGCGGGTGATGGCCGGGATCAGTTCTTCGCCGGTGCGGTCCTTGCTCACGCAACCGGCCGCGCCCAGCTGCAGCAGGCGCTGCGCATGGGTGGCTTCGCGGCTGCGGCTGAGCATCAGGATCGGCACCTCGCCGCTCACGCGGCGCATGCGCGCCAGCGCATCGGTGCCGTGGGCATCGGGCAGGTTGGCGTCCAGCACCACGATGTCCGGGCGCGACTCATCGAAGGCGCGCAAGGCCTGCGCCAGGGTGTCTGCCTCGATCACGTGGGCGTCGTCCCACTCCAGTTCCAGCACCCTGCGCAAGCCCCGGCGAACCACCGGATGATCATCGACGATCAGCGCTCTCATGGATGATGGATCGGGCCTGTGACGCCAGGCCCCATGCGTGCTGCGGTACTCCTCATATGTGCACGTCACTCTAGGCGCGACGGACCCCGCTGCCCATCGGCATGCACCACCTGCGCATGGCAAATATTTGCCTGCTTCTGAAGGCATGGATGAAGCTCCAGCCCGCCGGCGGATCGAGCGGGCTGTCGGCTTTGCCGCAAGCCTGGCGGCACATGCCTTGCCCGCTCCTGGTGCCTTCAACTCCCATTTGAAAGGACACGGAGATGACGCAGCACGACGATCCGCGGCGCTGGCAGGGCCAGCAGGGGCCGCAACATTCGCAGCATGAACAGCAGGGCGGCAGCCACGGCGGCCAGCAAGGCGGCGGCTGGGGCGACGACCAGCGCCTGCAGCGCGGCGGCCAGCAGCATGCATGGGACTTCGGCGGCGGCCAGCAAGGCGGCCAAGGGGGCCAGGCCGGCGGCGGCAACCAGTACGGCCAGCAGCGCAGCGGCGAGGCCGGCTACGGCTCGCGCGGCGGCTTCAGCGGCCAGGACCACGACCTGGGCCTGCAGCGGCAATCCGCATCGTCGCCTTCGGGCGACCAGGGTTACGGCTACGGCGGCCAGGGCGGCGGCCAAGGCGCGCAAGGCGGCTACGGCGGCGGCATGGGCGCGCCGGGTGGCAACCAGGGTGGCTATGGCGGCGGCGCGGAGGGCGGCTACGGCGGCGGCCAGGGCGGTGGCCGGGAATCCGGTGTGCAAAGCCACTACGGGCAAGGCCAGGGCGGCTATGGCCAGGGCCAGCAGGGCATGCCGGGCGGTTATGCGTCGCAGGGCGGTTATGGCTCCCAGGGTTACGGCGGCCAGGGCGGCCAGGGCGGCCAGGGCGGGCATGAGCAGCACCACTTCGACCCCGACTACCACCAGTGGCGCAACGAGCAGATGCGCAACCTGGACGACGACTACCGCGCGTGGCGCGAGGACCGCTACAAGAAGTTCTCCGAAGAGTTCAACCAGTGGCGCGGCAACCGCAAGGCAGGCGGCAGCAACACCAGCGCCGGCAGCAGCACCGGCTTGACCAGCGGCATGGGCACCGGCTCCGGCAGCGGCTCCGGCAGCAGCGCCTCGCTCACCGGCTCGCGCACCGGGGCCGATGGCGGCGGCAGCGAGCATTCGTCGGCCGGCGGCCAGGGCAGCTCGGGCGGTGGCAGCGCCAGCAGCCTGGGCAGCGGCAGCGCCGGCGTGGGCGGCAGCGACAGCGGCAAGACCAAGTAGCGCCGCCGGCAGGCGCTGCGGGGCGGGCCAGCCGTGCGATGACAATCGGCGGCCCTGCCCCAGCCACGCACAGCGTCCGCCCGCATGACCCAGCGGCTGCACTTCGACCTCACCACGCTGCAGCTCTTCATCGCCACGGCCGAACTGGGCGGCGTGACGCGCGCGGCCGGGCGGGTGCACATCGCGCCGGCCGCGGCTTCACGCCGCATCCAGGAGCTGGAGGCGCAGTTCGGCCTGCCGCTGTTCGAGCGCCGGCCGCACGGCATGGCACTCACCGATGCCGGGCGCGCGATGCTGGCCCATGCACGCAGCATCACCCACACCGTCAGCCGCATGCAGGACGACGCGGCCTCCTACTTGGGCGGCGACCAGGGCGTGGTGCGCATCGCGGCGCCCAAGTCGGCCGTCATCCAGTTCATGCCGGCCGACATCGAGCGCTGCGCCCTCGCCTGCCCCGGCGTGCGCATCGACCTTCAGGAGATGAACAGCCAGATCGTGCAGCAGGCGCTCAAGCGCGGCCTGGCCGACGTGGGCATCTATGAAGCCAGCCTGGGCGCCATCGACCTGCCCTCCCTGCCCTACCGCAGCGACCGGCTGGTGCTGGTGACGCCGCGCGGCCATGCGCTGGCCGGGCGCGGCGCGGTGGGCATCGACGACATCCTGGGCTGCGATCTCATCAGCCTGGGCGAAGGCTCGGCCATCAGCATCGCGCTGGAACGCCTGGCCGACGAGGCCGGTCGCATCCTGCGGATGCGCATGCGGGTGGGCGGCTTCGACAGCATCGCGGCGCTGGTGGCGCAGGGCCTGGGCGTCGGCGTGATGCCGCAGGCCGTGGCGCGCAGCGTGGCCGGCGGCGCGCGCTTCGCGCGGGTGCCGATCGAAGGCGACTGGGCACGGCGGCAGTTCGTGCTGTGCCACCGGCCGCTGGCCGCGCTGTCGCGCGCCGCGCAGGGCGTGGTGGGCGTGCTGGCCGACATCCGCATACGCCAACCGCGAATGCAGCGTCGCTGAATGAGCGATGGCCGCGCGGGCGGCCTTCGCCAATAGTCCCTGCACCCCAAGCAGGAGACCCGCGATGCAAAGAAGAACCTTCACGATGGCCGCCGCCGCGGCCGCCCTGGGCAGCCCGGCCTGGCTGCGGGCCGCAGGGCCGCTGCCGGCCGGGCCGGTGCGCATCGTGGTGGGCTTCGCGCCCGGCGGCGGCACCGACGTGCTGGCCCGCGTGATCGGCCAGAAGCTGGGCGCGCTGTGGAACACCACGGTGAACGTGGAGAACAAGCCCGGCGCCACCGGCGTGATCGCCGCCGACTACGTGGCCAAGCAGCCCGCCGACGGCAGCACGCTGCTGATGGCCCACGTCAACAGCCATGCCATTGCGCCGGCCCTGCTGCCCAATGTGCGCTACGACGCGCGGCGCGACTTCTCGCCCATCGCGCTGGTGGGCGTCACGCCCAACATGCTGACCTGCAGCGACAAGCAGTCGGTGCGCAGCATCCCCGAGATCGTCGCCCTGTGCCGCAGCAAGCCGGGGCAGGTGTCGTTCGGCTCGTCGGGCATCGGCTCGGCCCAGCACCTGGCGCTGGAGATGTTCAAGCTGCAGGGCAAGCTGCAGGCGGTGCACGTGCCCTACAAGGGCTCGGGCGCGTTGATCGTCGACCTGCTGGGCGGCCAGATCGACTATGCCTTCGACACCATGACCGCGGCCACGCCCTTCATCAAGCAGGGCAAGGCCATCGCCATTGCCCAGACGCGGCTCACCCGCGCCAAGAGCCATCCCAGCGTGCCCACGCTGCACGAATCGGGCTTCCCGGGCCTGGACGCCGCCTCCTGGTATGGCCTCGTGGGCCCCAAGGGCCTGCCGGCCGAGATGGTGCAGCGCATGAACGAGGACGTGAACCGCGTGATCAACCAGCCCGACATCGCGGCCAAGCTGGACGAATTCGGCGCCGAGGACGCGGGCGGCAGCAGCCAGAAGTTCGCCAGCTTCATCGACACCGAGTTCAGCAAGTGGGCCAAGGTGGTGAAGGACGCGAACGTCAAGGTCGAGAGCTGAAGGAAGCAAGCAGATGACGCAACAACAGACGACGCAAGACACCGCCGTGGCGCAACGCCCCCTGCCGCTGGCCGGCGTGCGCGTGCTGGACGTGAGCCAGGTGATGGCCGGCCCCTATGCCTGCATGCTGCTGGCCGACCTGGGCGCCGACGTGGTGAAGATCGAGCCGCCCGAAGGCGGCGACCAGACCCGCGGCGCGATGGGCTTCAGGATGAAGGGGCCCGACAGCATGGGCTTCCTCAACATGAACCGCAACAAGCGCAGCGTGACGCTGGACCTGAAGAGCGAGAGCGGCCGCGAGGTGCTGTACCGCATGGTCAAGGAGGCCGACATCCTGGTGGAGAACTACCGCCCCGGCGTGATGAAGCGGCTAGGCACCGACTACGAGACGCTGAGCAAGCTCAACCCCGCACTTGTCTATGTGAGCATCTCGGGCTTCGGCCAGACCGGGCCGTGGGCCGCGCGGCCGGGTTTCGACCTGATGGCGCAGGCCATGTCGGGCGTGATGAGCGTGACCGGCTACCCCGGCAGCCCGCCGGTGAAGGCCGGCGTGCCGGTGGCCGACATCGGCTGCGCGCTGTTTGCCACCTACGGCCTGCTGGCCGCCTACATCGGCGCGAAGAACACCGGGCAGGGCCAGTACATCGACGCCAGCCTGTTCGACTCGGCCATGGCGTTCTCGGTATGGGACATCAGCGAATACTGGGGCACCGGCCGCGAGCCCGAGCCGCTGGGCACCGCCAACCGCATGAGCGCGCCCTACCAGGCGGTGAAGGCGGCCGACGGCTGGTTCGTGATGGGTGCGACCAACCAGAAGCTGTGGCAGACCCTGTGCAAGGTGATCGAGCGCCCCGACCTGCTGGCCGACGAACGCTTTGCCACCGTGTCATTGCGGCTCGCCAACCGGGTGGTGCTGATCGAGGCGCTGGAGCAGAGCTTTGCGCAGGACACGGCCGACCACTGGATCGAACGGCTGCTGGCCACCGGCATTCCGGCCGGACCGATCCTGAGCTACCCGCAGGCCTTCGAGAGCGAGCACGGCCGCCACCGCAAGATGCGCATGGAGATCGACCATCCGGTGGAAGGCAAGGTGCCCAACATCGGCTTCGCGGTGAAGATGATGGGCACGCCGCAGCAGGTGCGCCGCCACCCGCCGCGGCTGGGCGAACATACCGCCGAGGTGCTGGCCGAATACGGCATCGGCGACGACGAGCGCGAGGCCCTGGCCGCTGGCGGTGCCTTCGGCGCGGCCGCAAGCGCCCGCAAGCCATGACGGGCCAGGTCACGCTGGCCCGTGAGGGCCGCATCGCGACCCTCACCTTCGACCGGCCCGAAGCCCGCAATGCGATGACCTGGGCGATGTACCAGCAGCTTGCGCAGCATTGCCGGCAGCTGGCCACGGAGCGCACGGCGCGCGTGGTGGTGATGCGCGGCGCCGGCGGCGAAGCCTTCGTGGCCGGCACCGACATCAGCCAGTTCGCCGACTTCCGCACCGGCGACGACGGCGTGGCCTACGAGCGGCAGATCGACGACGGCATCGCCCTGATCGAAGCCCTGCCCATGCCCACGCTGGCCGTGATCGACGGCTGGGCGGTGGGCGGCGGGCTGGCGATCGCCAATGCCTGCGACTTCCGCATCGCCAGCCCGAAGTCGCGCTTCGGGGTGCCGATTGCGCGGACCTTGGGCAACACCTTGTCGATCGCGAACCTCGCGAGGCTGCAGGCGGGATGGGGCTTGCAGCGGGTGAGGCGGATGCTGGTGCTGGCGGAGTTGATCAACGCCGACGAGGCGCTGGCCTGTGGCTGGCTGCAGGCGCTGTGTGCAAGTGAAGACCTTCAGGCCGAAGCCGGCAAGCTCTGCGACCGCCTGCTGGCGCTGGCGCCGGTGACGCAGGCGGTCACCAAGGAAGGGTTGCGCCGCATCAATCTCGCCGGCTTGCCGCAGGGGGATGATCTGGTGAGGACCTGTTACGGCAGTGCTGACTTCCAGGAAGGCGTACAGTCCTTCGGTGAAAAGCGGGCGGCGGTCTGGCGCGGGGCATAACTCCGACGCACAGACCTTTCGGCCCGCGCAGCGGCATCGTCCGGGTAGCCCGAACCTGACCTCTGTCGGGAATCGGCATGTGCTGAAGGGGGCCACGACGATGATGCACGACTTCCTCGCGAACAACCGCGACGAACTGGTGGCGAGGTGCAAGGCCAAGGTGGCAGCCCGACCGGGGCGCAAGGCCTCGGACCATCAACTGCAGAACGGCGTCCCGCTGTTCCTGGAACAGCTGCGCCAGACGCTGGTGGCCGAGGATGCGCAGGAAGGCGGCGAAAGCCTGCGCATTTCCGGCGGATCGGGCGGCACCTCCCCTGCGACGACGGAGATCGGCGTCAGCGCGACGGCGCATGGCAAGGCCCTGCTGGGCCTGGGCTACAGCGTGAACCAGGTGGTGCATGACTACGGCGACCTGTGCCAGGCCATCACCGAGCTGGCCTTCGAGCGGGATGCGCCGTTCTCGATCCCCGAGTTCAAGACACTCAACCGCTGCCTGGACAACGCCATCGCCGATGCGGTGACCGCCTTCAGCCTGCAGCGCGACGCCCTGCAGGTGCATGCATCGGCCGTGGAGGCGAATGAACGCTTCGGCTTCCTGGTGCATGAGCTGCGCAATGCCTTGCATGCCGCCAGCCTGGCGGTCACCGCGATGCAGCAGGGCAGCCTGCCCGTCTCGGGCGCCACCGGTGCGGTGCTCAAGCGCAGCCTGGCCTTCATGCGGCAGCTGCTGGAGACCTCGCTGACCGACGTGCGGGCCGGCGGGCAGCTGCCGGTGCCGACCACCATCTTCTCGGTGGCCGACTTCATCGCCGATGTGCAGCATGGCGCACAGCTCGACGCGGATGCGCGCGGCGCGGTGCTGGTGGTGGAGCCGGTGGACCCTGCGCTGCAGGTGGAGGCCAACCGCACGCTGGCGCACGGCGCCCTGGTCAACCTGCTGGGCAACGCCTTCAAGTTCACCCATGCGCACACCACGGTGCACCTGCGGGTGCAGGCGGCCGATGGCCAGGTGCGCATCGCGGTCGAGGACCATTGCGGCGGCCTGCCGCCGAACTACCGCACGACGCTGTTCCGCTCGTTCGCGCAGCTCGGCAAGGACCGCTCGGGCCTGGGCCTGGGCCTGTCGATCGCCCGGCAGGACGTGCAGGCGATGGGCGGCACGCTGACGGTGGACAACATGCCCGGCGTGGGCTGCGTGTTCACGATCGGGCTGCGGCGGGTGGAGCCCGAGGGCGTGCCCGGCGGGTGACCGAGAATCACCCGCTTCACGGCTGGTGCCGTCAGCCCGCTCATGACCGACCCCCACTACACGACCTTGCCGCCCTGGCCCAACGCCTATCCCGCCAGCGGCGCCAGCGCCACGCTCAAGCGCCTCAACGAGGACTTCAGCGTGACCGAGCTGCCGCTGCAGCCGCCGTCCGGTACGGGCGAACACCTCTGGCTGGAAGTGGAGAAGAACGGCGCCAACACCGCCTTCGTCGCCCAGCAGCTGGCCGAGGCCGCCGGCGTGCAGGAACGCGACGTGGGCTATGCCGGCCTCAAGGATCGCTACGCCATCACCCGCCAGTGGTTCAGCCTCTACCTGCCCAAGGGCGAGATGCCCGACCTCACGCGGCTGCAGCATCCGGAATTCAAGGTGCTGGGCCAGAGCCGCCATGTGAAGAAGCTGCGCCCCGGCGACCTGCAGGGCAACCGGTTCCGCATCGTGCTGCGCGACGTGGCCGGCGACCGCGAGGCCATCGAGGCCAACCTGAAGGCCGTGGCCTCGCAGGGCGTGCCCAACTACTTCGGCGCCCAGCGCTTTGGCCATGACGGCGGCAACGTCGAGCAGGGCCGGGCCATGCTGGCGCGCGAGATCCGCGTGCGCCATCCGAAGAAGAAGGGCATCTACCTGTCGGCGGTGCGCTCCTTCGTCTTCAACGAAGTGCTGGCGCTGCGGATCCAGCAAGGCCTGTGGGGCCAGACCCTGCCCGGCGACGTGATGGACGAGGCGGGCCGGCCCACCGGGCCGCTGTGGGGTCGGGGCCGCGTGGCCACCACCGACCAGGCGCAGGCGCTGGAAAACGGTGTGGCCGAACGTCACGCCACCTTGTGCAACGGCATGGAACACGCCGGCCTGGACCAGGAACGCCGCGCCCTGGTGGCAAGCCCGGTGGACCTGGCGTGGGAATGGCCGCAGGCCGACCAGCTCGTGCTGGCGTTCTCGCTGCCCGCGGGCAATTACGCCACGTCGGTGCTGAACGAGATCCTGCGCACCACGGAGCCTGAGCGTCATGGGGAGGAGGCGTCGTCCGCGTCCGATCCGTCGATGCCTTCAAGCCCGGCCATGAGCTCCGTCGACTGACAGGTTCACGCCGTTGCGCACGCCCTCCCCGCGCAGCACCCTCACCACCTCGTCCGCCGCGCCGTCGCTCATCGCCGCCATGCTCTCCTCCGTGAGCCCGGCGGCATGCGGCGTCAGCAGCACATTCGGCAGCGTCAACAAGGCATGCCCTTCAGGCAGGGGCTGCTGCACGAACACGTCCAGCGCCGCCCCCGCGATGCGCTGCCCGCGCAGCGCGTCCACCAGCGCGGCCTCGTCCACGATGGCGCCGCGCGACACGTTGACCAGCAGCGCATCCCGCCGCAGCAGGCCGATGCGCCGCGCATCGAGCAGCCCGCGCGTGGCCTCGGTCAGCGGGCAGGTCAGCACCACGAAGCGGCTGCGCGCCAGCAGCTCGTCCAGCGCGCAGCCTTCGACGAATGCCGGCAGCCCCTCCAGGCGCCGCTGGTGCCCCAGCACCTGCATGCGGTAGCCGTGGTGCGCGATCTCGGCCACGCGCAGGCCGATGCTGCCCACGCCCACGATGCCGATGGTCTGCCGCGCCAGTTCGCCCGCGCCGTCGGCCAGCGCGCGGCTGGCGGCCCAGCCTTCGCTGTGCAGCAGCGCATCCATGCGGTGCTGCCGGCGCAGCAGCACGCCTAGCGCGGTGATCACATGCTCGGCCACCGCCTGCCGGTTGCTGCCGGGCACGTTGGCCACCGGAATGCCACGGGCCGTGGCCGCGGCCACCGGGATCATGTCCACGCCCACGCCCGGGCGCACGATGGCGCGCAGCCGGGGCGCATGGTCCAGCAGGTCGGCGGGCAGGTTGGATCGCACCACCAGCACGTCGGCGTCGCGCACCAGGCGCCGGAGGGTGTCGGGCTGGGTGTCCGGCACCAGCCGCACCTCGGCCACCGCTTCGATGCGCTGGCGGGCCGGTGCGTGCAGCGGGCCCGTGAGCAGCACCAGCGGGCGGCGCCCGGGTTCGCCTGCAGCCGCCGGCGCCGTCATTCGGGCGTCACCCCGGCGTCCTGCACCACCTTGCTCCACTTGGCCATCTGGTCCTTCAGGTAGGCCGCGAACTGCGGTGCGCTGCTGCCGATGGCATCCACGCCTTGGGCTGCGAACTTCTCCTTCACGTCGGGGCTGTGCAGGGCCTTGACGATCTCGGTGTTCAGCTTGTCCAGGATGGGCTGCGGCACGCCGGCCGGCGCGGCAAAGCCGAACCACACGTCCACCTCGTAGCCCGGGACGCCGGCTTCGGCCACGGTGGGCACGCCAGGCGCATGCGGCGTGGGCTTGGGCGTGCTCACGGCCAGCGCCTTGAGCTTGCCGGCCTTCACATGCTGGATGACGTTGGGGATGTTGTCGAACATCACGCCCACCTGGCCGCCGATCAGGTCGGTGACGGCCGGGCCGCTGCCCTTGTAGGGCACGTGGGTGATGTCCACGCCGGCCATCTGCTTGAACTTCTCCATCGACAGGTGGTTGGACGAACCGGTGCCGGTGGAGGCGTAGTTGATGGTGCCCGGCTTGGCCTTGGCCAGGGCCAGCAGCTCGGCCACGCTGTTCACCGGCAGCGCCGCATTCACCACCAGCAGGTTGGGCGTGCTGGCCGCCAGCGTGATGGGCGCGAAGTCCTTCACCGGGTCGTAGGGCAGCTTCTTGAAGATGGCCTGGTTGACCGCGAACGCAAACGGCGTGACGAAGAGCGTGTAGCCGTCGGGCGCCGACTTGGCCGCCGCATCGGTGCCGATGAGGGTGCCGCCGCCGGGCTTGTTCTCCACCGTCACCGTCTGGCCCCAGGCGGCCTGCAGCTTGGCGCCCACGGTACGCGCCAGCGTGTCGTTGAAGCCGCCCGGCGGGTACGGCACGATGATGCGGATGGGCCTGGCGGGGTACGCCGCGGCAGTGGCCGGGCCCTGGGCCGCGGCGGGCAGCGTGGCGGCGCCGGTGGCCGCGGCGATCATCAGGGCCAGCAGGCCGATGCGGCGCCGGGCGGGGAACGAGGTCGCTTGGGGCATGTGCTTGTCTCCGGTGGTGCGGGGGTGTCGCGGCCGCATCTGGCGGCGGCCGTCGGGGGGTGCTTCAGATGTAGCCGGGGCCCTCCACCGGCGGGTAGGCCGAGAGGAAGGCTTCGTCCACCTCCACGCCGATGCCCGGCGCCTCCAGCGGGCGCACGCAGCCGTCGCGGTTGATCTGGAAGGGCCGGCTCACCAGGCTGTCGCGGTAGAGGTTGTTCTTCGACACGTCGCCCTCGAAGTAGCCGCCGTTGTCGATGGCCGCCAGGAAGTGGATGGACGCCGCCATGTTGATGCCGGTCATGCAGGTGTGCGGATTGATCGGCAGCTTGTAGGCCGAGGCCATGGCCGCGATGCGCAGCAGTTCGGTGATGCCGCCGGCCTTCGACAGGTCGGGCTGCAGGATGGTGATGTCGCCATCCTCGATCACGCGGCTGAACTCGTAGCGGGTGAAGTGGTTCTCGCCCGCGGCCAGCGGCACCCGGCCGTAGCCACGCGCCAGCTTGTAGCTGCGGTGGTCGTGCGGCGCGAAGGGTTCCTCCAGCCAGGCCACGCCCAGCGCGTCGAAGCCGGGCATGGCCTGGCGGGCGTCGTTCAGGTCGTAGCCGGTGTTGGCGTCCACCAGGATGGTGACCTCGTCGCCCACCGCCTCCCGCACCGCCTTCACCCGCTGCAGGTCGCGCGCCGGGCTGTCGCCCACGCGCAGCTTGATGGCCTTGTAGCCGGCCTCGATGTGGGGCAGCGCCTCGTCCACCAGCGCGGCGGGGTCCTGGAAGCCCAGCGACACGCCGCCCGCGTAGGCCGGCACCGGCTTGGCCGATCCGCCCAGCAGCTTGTACAGCGGCCAGCCCACGGCCTTGCCGCGGATGTCCCACAGCGCCAGGTCGATGCCGCTCATCGCCATGGCGCAGCCGGCGCCCACGCCGTGGCTGGCCAGCTGCTTCCAGTAGATGCGGTCCCACACGCCCACCACGTCGGTGGCGTCCATGCCCACGGCCAGCTGCCGCAGCGTGGTGTTGACCAGCTGTGCCACCGCGGTGTGGGCCTTGCCGTGGTGCGATTCGCCCCAGCCGACCAGGCCGCTGTCGGTGGTGACCTTGACCACCACGGCGTCTTTCTTCACCGCGCGGCCCATGCCCAGCTGCACCGAGTTCTCGGGCGCGATGGGAAAGGACACGGCAAAGGCCTGGATGTCGCGGATGCGGTGTGCGGGGGATGCCATCGGTCTCGTCTCCTTCTTGCTTGTCTGGACAGGTTCAGGCCAGGTAGCCGCGCTGCGGCATCAGCCCATGGGTGCGCAGTGCCTGGCCGGCCTGCTCGATCAGTCCGGCCGGCAGCTGCTGGCCGGAGTGCAGCCGCGGGCCGGCGATGCGGCCGGCCTCGGGCCCGTGGGCCATGTAGTGGTCCAGTGCCTTGTTGGCATTGGTGAAGGCATTGCCGTAGGGCAGCGCGGCGGCGGCGCCGAACACTGCATCGGCCACCGCCTCGATGCGGGCGGACAAGGCGTCGGCCTCGGGCTGGCGGCCGGCCTGCACATGGCCGATCAGTTCGGCCAGCTGCGGCCCGAAGACGTTGGCGGTGCTGAGCAGGAAGCCGTCGTAGTCGCCACCGGCCAGCGCCAAGTGCCGGCTGTAGCCGCCTTCGGCGCCGCGCACCAGGAAGGCCTGGCGGAAGCCCGCTGCCGCCACCCGGTCGGCGCCGCTGGTGTCCTTGAGCATCAGCAGGTTGGCATGGCGGTCGGCCAGCGCCGCCACGGTCTGCGGCGCCATCTCGTTGCCGGTGACCTGCGGCAGCTGGTACAGCGCGATGGGCAGGCCCGTGGCCAGCACCGCATCCAGCGCCGCCAGCAGCTCGGGCTGCGTCAGGTGCTCGCCCTGGGGCGGGCACACGGTGAAGCCGCACACGCCGCTGGCGCGCAGCACGTCGGCATCGCCGGCGGCTGCGTCGGGCGCCCGCCGGCGCAGCCAGGCCATGTGCTGCTGCAGCGCGGCCAGCACCCCGGCCGTGGTGGTCTTGAGCACGCCCACCAGCAGCTGCAGGCCCCGCGGCTTCGCCTCGTCGGCCAGCAGGTCCAGCAGCGCGCGGGCTTCGGTGTCCGAGAGCTGCCAGCCGTCGCCGGTGGAGCCCGGCACCAGCAGGCCCTTCACATGCGGCTGGAGGAAGCGCAGATGCGCGCGCAGCCGTTCGGCGTCGATGGCGCCGGATGCGGTGTAGGGCGTGAGCAGCGGACACCACAGCCGTGGCACGCCGTCGGGCAGCAGGCGCCGCAGCCAGGCGGCACGGGCAGGTTGCAGGCGGTCGAGCGCATCGGCGGCCGGCGGCAGGGGGTTCGGGTGGGAAGGCATGGGCCCACTGTAGGCAGCGTCGGCCTTGCCAAAAAGATATCGCAGGGTATTTCAGCTATGCTTTCAGAGCATGAACCTGCATCGCATCGAAGCTTTCCTGGCGGTGGCGCAAAGCGGCAACATCTCCCGCGCCGCCACGCAGCTGGAGGTGGCGCAGTCAGTCCTCAGCCGGCACATCGCGGCGCTGGAAGCGGAACTGGGCGTGCGGCTGTTCGAGCGCACCGGCCGCGGCGTGTCGATGACCGAGGCGGGGCAGCACCTGGCGCCGCGCCTGCGCGCCGCGCTGGCCGACATGCAGCGGGCCGCGGCCGAGGCCGCCGAGGTGGGCGGCCAGCCGGGCGGCGTGGTGCGGGTGGGCATGGTGCCGGCGGCCGCGCAGCCGCTGGTGGGCATGCTCTACCGGCACGTGGCGCAGCACCATCCTCGCATCCGGCTGCAGTTCGTCGATGGTTTCTCGCATGCGCTGGACGAGCGCCTGGCCAGCGGCGACCTGGACCTGGCGGTGATCAACCGCTTCGGCCGCATGGACCCGCCGGGCGAGGAGCGGCTGTGCGTGGTCAACAGCCTGGTGATCGGCCCGCCGGACGCCTTTGCGCCCGACGCGCCGCCCATGGGATTCCGCCAGATGGCGGCCCTGCCGCTGGTGCTGGCCTCACGGCCCAACGGCCTGCGCAGCGCGCTCGACCAGATCTGCCGCCGTGCCGGCGTGCAGCTGCGGGTGGAAGTGGAGGCCGACTCCATGCTGACCATGAAGGACCTGGTGTTCCGCGGCGGGCTCTACAGCGTGCTGCCCTACCAGCTGGTGCACGAGGAACTGGCCGCCGGGCGACTGAGCAGTGCCGCCATCGTGCGGCCGACGGTGCCGCGGGTGCTGACGCTGGCGATGTCCAGCCGCCAGCCGGCTTCGGCCGCGATACGCGCGGTGGCCCATGCGATCCGCGGGATCGTGCAGGCCACGCTGGTGCCCACCGTGTGGCGGTAGGCCCGGGGTGGCTCAGCGCCGGGGTGCGCCGCCGCGGTCGTCCAGGTGGCGGAAGCTGATGCGACCCTTGCTCAGGTCGTAGGGCGACAGCTCCAGCGACACGCGGTCGCCGGCCAGCACGCGGATGTGGTGCTTGCGCATCTTGCCGGCGGTGTAAGCCACGAGTTGATGGCCGTTGTCCAGCGTGACGCGGTAGCGCGAGTCGGGCAGCACTTCGGCGACGACGCCGCGCATTTCAATGAGTTCTTCCTTGGCCATGGGCGCTCCGTTAACAGGGTGAATCCAAACAGCACAACGGGCCAACCCGCCAGCAGCGACGGGTGCGCCCGTCGGCCGCCAGCGCGGTGGTGATCGTGTGCAGACGCCAGCCCGCGGGGCGGCTTTCGCAGAGACGACAAGAGAATCGATGAGCGGTGCGAGCATCGGCCCGTGCCTCCAAGGGAGCGGAGGGCGGGCGAGGAGACCTACGGATGGAAGGTCTTGCCTGTCTGTGGCCCCGATACTACACCTTCCGCCTACCATACACGTCTAGACAAGTTCGGCGGATGTTGGCCGGGCCCTATCCCTACCGAGGCCGCCATGATCCACATCCAGCTGAACGTCGAGCTTTCCTATCAGGTGGAGCGCCCGGGCGCGGACTTCGTCCTGAACTTCCATCCGGCGCTCACGCCCGCGCAGGGCGTGGCCGAAGAGGTGCTCACCCTCAGCCAGCCCATCACGCCGCGGCTGGACGTGGACCCGCGCACCCAGGGCCGCTACCTGCGGCTGCGCGCCCAGCCCGGCGAGCTGACCCTGCGCTATTCGTCGCTGGTGACCCTCACCCACCACCGCAGCGATCCATGGGGCGTGCCGGAGATCCCGGTGGCCGACCTGCCGCTGGAGGTCATCAGCTACATCTACCCCAGCCGCTACTGCCCGTCGGACCGGCTGGGGCGCTTCGCCATCTCGCAGTTCGGCCACCTGCCGCAGGGCTACCGTCGGGTGCAGGCCATCCGCGACTGGGTGCGCAACCATGTGGCCTTCACGTCCAACACCAGCAACTCCAGCACCTCGGCGCTGGACACGCTGACCGACCAGGTGGGCGTCTGCCGCGACTTCGCGCACCTGATGATCGCGCTGTGCCGTGCGCTGAGCATCCCGGCGCGCATGACCACCGGCACCGACTTCGGCGCCGACCCCACGCTGGGCCCGCCGGACTTCCATGCCTACGTGGAGGTGTACCTCGGCCACCGCTGGTACATCTTCGATCCGTCGGGCACCGCGATCCCCATGGGCCTGATTCGCATCGGCGTGGGCCGCGATGCGGCCGACGTGGCCTTCGCCACCATCTTCGGCAGCGTCAAGGGCAAGCCGCCAGTGCTGCGCGCCGTGGCCATCGAGGATGCGGTGCGGGGCTTCTCGTTGCCCTTCCACTGCATGGACGCGCTGTCGACCGACGCGGCGCTGCTGGCGGCCTGAGCCCCCCGCTCAGCGCGGCAAGCCCTCCACGCCTTTCGGCTCGGCCACGCTCACGCCGTTGAGCCTGGCGCGGAACTGGGCCGCGGCCTCGTAGGACGCCTTGCGCACCCGCATGATGGAGCCGATGGGCCGGTGCGCGGCCAGGCCGTGCCAGGGGCTGAAGGACATGCCGTCGTCGATGGCTTCGGAGCGCGGGCCGCTCCAGCTGTTCTGCGGCGGCACCTCCAGCAGGGCCACGGTGTGCCACGGGCTCCGGCTTTCCGGCCACTCCACGGTGGCGTCCTCGATGGGCATGGCCTCGAGATCGGTGCACAGCTGCACCCGCAGCGCCCAGGTGCCGCCATGGCGGCCGAAGTGCTCGCGCACCACGCCGCGCAGCGCATCGGGCAGGCCCTTCAGCTCGATCGGCTGGCCGCCCAGCGCCTGCAGCTCGGGCGACACCGGCGCCAGCGACAGCTTGGCCATGTAGGGTCCCCACAGCATCGGCACCTGGGTGAAGAAGGTCTCGCCCAGGATGTGCGTGGCCGGGTGGCCGCCCAGGGCCTTGAGCGTGCCGCTTTCGCCGCCGGCCTTCTCGATCAGCGACTCCAGCCCGCGCAGCGCGGCCGACAGCACCTTCTTGGCATTCGGCGCCTTGTCGGTGGTGGCGGCCAGCAGCTTCAGGGTCTTCAGGAACTTGGCCGCGGTGGGCGCGCTGAACACCGGGCCGTTGACCATCAGCAGGTCCTGGGTGCCGTCGTCCTCGCTGCCAGGCAGCCGTTCACCCGGCACGCCGACGACCTTGACCGCCATGCCGCGGGGCGTGCTGACGCTGTCGTCCAGCAGGTCGCCCGGGGTGGACGACAGGCGCATCACGGCGGCGTAAGTGCCCGGCTGCGCGCACAGGCCCTGCGCCAGCTCGGGCGGCAGGCCGGGCTGCACGGTCAGCGTGCCCTGCAGCAGGCCGTGGCTCTTGGCATGCACGCTGCGGTGGGCATGGCCTTCGTCCTGCGCCACCTTCTGGCTGATGGCCAGCATGGTGTCGCGCAGGGCGTCGTCGGTCTGGGCCTCGTCGGGCTCGGCGGCCTCGAAGCCGGGTTGGTAGCGCAAGGGGGTGATGGTCAGGCTCAAAGCAGCTTCCTTGGGTTAGCGGGGCAAGGCATAGGCGATCACGCTGTCGCCGGTGCGGGTGCCCAGCGAGCCATGCCCGCCGGCGGCCACCACCAGGTACTGGCGGCCATCGGCGCCCAGGTAGGTCATGGGCGTGGCCTGGCCACCGGCGGGCAGGCGGTGCTGCCACAGCTGCTTGCCGTTGGTGATGTCGTAGGCGCGCACGTAGTAGTCCAGCGTGCCCGACAGGAAGGCCACGCCGCCCGCGGTGGTGATGGGCCCGCCCAGGTTGGGCACGCCCATGCGGAAGGGCAGCGGCAGCGGCGAGCTGTCGCGCACGGTGCCGTTCTTGTGCATCCAGATGGTCTGGCCGCTCACCAGGTCGGCACCCGCCACGTAGCCCCAGGGCGGCGCCTGGCAGGGCAGGCCGAGCTGGGAGGTGAAGGCGCTGAGCTTGACGGCGAAGGGCGCGCCGAAGTTCTCGTTGAGCGCGGGCAGGCTGTCGTTGGGCTTGTCCTTGCCCTGCACGTACATCGTGCTGTCGTCCTGGCGCGGCACCAGCTGGCTGACGAAGGCCAGGTAGGTGGGCGTGGCGAACACGATCTGCCGCTGCGGATCGACCGACACCCCGCCCCAGTTGAAGACGCCGAAGTTGCCCGGGTACACCAGCGTGCCCTGGGTGGAAGGCGGCGTGTAGCGGCCTTCGTAGCGCAGCCGCTTGAAGGCGATGCGGCAGGCCAGCTGGTCGAACATCGTGGCGCCCCACATGTCGCGCTCGCGCAGCGGCGGCGGGTTGAACGAGAGCGCCGAGCGCGGCTGCGTGGGTGCGGTGCGGTCGCCTTCGGCCGCGCCCTGCGGCACCGCATCCTCGGTCACCGCATGCACCGGCTGGCCGGTGCGGCGGTCCAGCACGAAGAGCTCGCCCTGCTTGGTGGGCTGCACCAGCGCCGGCACCAGCCGGTTGTCGATGGTCAGGTCCACCAGCGTGGGCTGGGCGGGCACGTCGTAGTCCCACAGGTCGTGGTGCACCGTCTGGAACACCCAGCGCACCTTGCCGCTGGCCAGCTCCAGTGCCACCACGGAGGACGAATACTTCTCCACCGCCTCGCTGCGCTGGCCGCCCCACTGGTCGGGCGGCTGGTTGCCCAGCGGGACGTAGACCAGGCCCAGCGCCTCGTCCACGCTGGAGATGCTCCAGCTGTTGGGCGAATTGGGCGTGTAGGTCTGGCCCGGCGGCAGGGGCTCGGTGGCCTCGGGGTTGCCGGAATCCCAGTTCCACACCAGCGCGCCGGTGTCGATGTCGTAGGCGCGGATCACGCCGGAGGCTTCCTGGGTGGAGACGTTGTCCAGCACCGTGCCGCCGACGATCAGCAGCCGCTCCGTCACCACCACCGGCGAGGTGCTGTAGTACGCGCCCGGCTTCACGTTGGGCATCTGCGTCCACAGGTCGATCTGGCCATCCACGCCGAAGGTCTGGCAGCGCGCGCCGGTGCCCGGGTCCAGCGCGATGACGCGGCCATCGGCCGTGGGCATGAACAGCTTGTTGCGGCAAGGCGCGTCGGGCGGCGGCGTGGCCGGCGCGCTGGCGGCGGTGGCCACCGACGCATCCGGCGCCGCGGTGCCCGCGGTGCGCGGTGCGTGGTACGAGAGGCCGCGGCAGGTCAGGTGTTGCAGCGCCAGGGCGCCGGCGCCCTGGATCTGCGGCTCATAGCGCCACAGCTGCTGGCCGGTGGTGGCATCCAGGGCCACCACCGACTGGTGCGGCGTGCACAGGAAGAGGCGGTTGCCCACCTTCAGCGGCGTCACCTCGAAGGTGGTTTCCTCGGGGTCGCCGGGGCGGCCGCGCACGTCGCCGGTGCGGTAGTGCCAGGCCACTTCCAGCTGGTCCACGTTCTGCGGCGTGATCTGCGACAGCGGCGAATAGCGCTGGCCGGCGCCGGTGCGGCCATAGGCATGCCACTCGCCTTCCGGCACTGCGGAGGGGATGGCCGGGTTGCTGGTCAGCGGCGGCGGCGCGGTGCCTTCGATGCGGTGCTTGTCGACGAACCAGGACACCACCGCCAGCACCAGGAACAGCGCCAGCAGCAGGCCCAGCCCGGCCCGCGGGCCGCTCCAGCCCACACCGCCGCGGCGGCCACCCTCGTCCAGGCCCAGGCCGCGGGCCACCCACGGCGTGAGCAGCCACAGGCCGAGCAGGAACACCACGTCGCCCCGCGCGGCCAGCGGCCACCAGTCCAGCCCCACCTCCCACAGCGCCCAGGCGATGGTGCCCAGCACGAACAGCGCATACACCAGCAGCGCCGCCGCGCTGCCGCGCCACAGCAGCAGGCCGGTGGCCAGCATGGCCACGCCGGCCAGCACGTAGTACCAGCTGCCGCCCAGGGCGGCCAGCCAGGCGCCGCCCCCCAGCAAGCCCAGGCCGATCAACGAAAACACGAAGCCTGTGGCCGCGGGCCGACGAACGCTTGCACTCACCATGGTTCCAGATCCTCGACAGGTAGCGCCAGCATTGCGGCAAACCCTGTACCCGCGGCATGCGACAGTGCGCACGGGTCCGCCAGTTGCCGGGCCGCCGTTCCCGCAGCAGCACCCCGATGGACCCGATGACCGCTCACCTGCCCAGCGACGCCCTTGCCGACGTGTTCCCCGGTGAGGGCGAGATGGCGCAGCTGATGCGCGCGCACGACTGGTCGGCCAGCACGCTGGGCCCGGTATCGGGCTGGCCGCATGCGCTGAAGGTGGCGGTGCGGCTGCTGCTCACCTCGCGCTTCGAGATGTGGCTGGGCTGGGGACCGGAGGTGGCCTTCCTCTACAACGATGCGTACCGGCCCACGCTGGGCGCCAAGCATCCGCGTTCGCTGGCCATGCCCACGCAGGCGCTGTGGCCCGAGATCTGGCAGGACGTGGCGCCGCGCCTGCAACGGGTGTACGAGCAGGGCGAATCCACCTGGGACCGCGCGCTGCGGCTGGTGGTCAACCGTCACGGTTATGCGGAGGAGACTTTCCACACCTTCTCGTACAGCCCGCTGCATGGCGATGGCGGCCGGGTGGAAGGCGTGTTCTGCGCGGTGACCGAGGAGACCGACCGCGTGATCAGCGAGCGCCGGCTGGCCACGCTGCGCGACCTGGCTTCGGGCCTGTCGGTGGCCGGCACCCGCCACGCGGTGCTGCGCGCCACTGAAACGGCCCTGGCCGGCAGCGAGGTGGACCTGCCCTTCTACATCGCCTACCGCTTCGACACCGCGGCGCAGCCGCAGCAGGCCGCCGCTGAGCCGCTGTGCTGCGGCGGCCTGCCGGCCGGGCATGCGGCCACCGATGCCGCGCACTGGCCGCTGCAGCCGCTGTGGCAGGGCGAAGGCGCCCGGCTGCTGCCGTTGGCCGGCCTGCTGCCGCCAGCGGTGCTGCAGGCCCTGCCCGCCGGCCTGCATGGCCAGGCGCCGTCCCAGGTGGCGGTGGTGCCGCTGATCGGCCAGGGTACCGAGCGGCCGATGGGCGCGATGGTGGTGGGCCTCAATCCCTTCCGCCTCGGTGACGCGGACTACCTGGGCTTCCTGCAACTGGTGGCCGGGCAGATCGCCTCCAGCCTGGCCAATGCCGAGGCCTTCGAGGCCGAGCAGGCCCGCATGGCCGCACTGGCCGAGGCCGCGCTGCTGCGCCAGCAGGCCGCCGAGGCGCTTCGCGAGGCCAATGCCCGGCTGACCGAGGAACGCGACCGCCTGCAGCGCATGTTCGAGCAGGCGCCCAGCTTCATGTGCCTGCTGCAGGGGCCGGAGCACCGCTTCGCGCTGGTCAACCATGCCTATGCCAGCCTGGTCGGGCACCGGAAGCTGCTGGGCCTGACGGTGCGCGAGGCCCTGCCCGAGGTCGCAGGCCAGGGCCTCTTCGAGATCCTGGACGAGGTGTATCGCAGCGGCCGGCCCTATGCCGGGCGCAACGTGGCGGTGCAGTTGCAGCGGGAGCCGGGCGCACCCACCGAGCAGCGCTTCGTGCACCTGGTGTACCAGCCGCTGGCCGACAACGAAGGCCGGGTGAGCGGCATCTTCGTGGACGGCTACGACGTCACGCACCAGCGCCAGGCGGAGGAAGCTTTGCAGCGCCTGAACGAAACGCTGGAGCAGCACGTGGCCGAGCGCACCGCCGAGCTGGCCCAGGCGCTGGACCAGCTGCGCCGCGAATCGGCCGAGCGCGAGGCGGCCCAGGCCGCACTGCGGCAGGCCCAGCGCATGGAGGCGCTGGGTGCGCTCACCGGCGGCGTGGCGCACGACTTCAACAACCTGCTGCAGGTGGTCAGCGGCAACCTGCAGCTGCTGTCACGCCACGTGGGCGACGATGCGCGCGCGCAGGAGCGGGTGAAGAAGGCCCTGGCCGGCGTGGCCCGCGGCTCCAAGCTGGCCTCGCAGCTGCTGGCCTTCGGCCGCCGTCAGCCGCTGGAGCCCAAGGTGGTGAACGTCGGCCGACTGGTGCGCGAGATGGACGACATGCTGCGCCGCGCGCTGGGCGAGGAGGTGGAGCTGGAAACGGTGAGCTCCGGCGGCCTGTGGAACACCTTCGTCGACCCCGGCCAGCTGGAGAACGCCATCCTCAACCTGGCCATCAACGGCCGCGACGCGATGGACGGCCCGGGCCGCCTGACCATCGAGGCCGGCAATGCGATGCTGGACGACGACTACGCCCGCGTCCACGAGGACCTGCAGCCCGGCCAGTACGTGATGGTGGCGGTGAGCGACACCGGCAGCGGCATCGCGCCCGAGCTGCTGGAGCGGGTGTTCGAGCCCTTCTTCAGCACCAAGCCCGAGGGCAAGGGCACGGGCCTGGGCCTGTCCATGGTCTATGGCTTCGTCAAGCAGTCCGGCGGCCACGTCAAGATCTACAGCGAGCTGGGCGAAGGCACCACGGTGCGCCTGTACCTGCCGCGGGCGCTGCGCGCCGAGGACCGCCCGGTGGACCGGATGGACAGCGGGCCCCAGGGCGGCAGCGAGACGGTGCTGGTGGTGGAGGACGACGACGAGGTGCGCGAGACCGTGGTCTCGATGCTGGGCGACCTGGGCTACCGGGTGCTGAAGGCGCGCGACGCGGCCAGTGCGCTGGGCGTCATCGAGAGCGGCACGCCGATCGACCTGCTGTTCACCGACGTGGTGATGCCCGGCCCGCTGCGCAGCCCGGAGCTGGCGCGCAAGGCACGCGAGCGGCTGCCCGGCATCGCGGTGCTGTTCACCTCGGGCTATACCGAGAACGCCATCGTGCACAACGGCCGGCTGGACGCCGGCGTGGACCTGCTGAGCAAGCCCTACACCGCCGAGGCGCTGGCGCGCAAGGTGCGGCAGGTGCTGCAGCGCGCCGGGCGCTGAGGCCGCGTCAGGCCGCCACTGGGGGGCTGGTGGCGCGGCCGTGCCAGTCGGTCCAGCACTGCCGCTCATAGTCGTAGAGCTTGCAGGCGCGGGCGGTGCGCACGTACCAGCGCCACGAGAAGGGCTGCACCACGATGCGCCCGGGCATGCGCTGCTCCAGCAGCCACTGCGCACGCTTCAGGCGGTACAGCGGCACGCTCATGTCCACATGGTGGGCGGTGTGCTCCATGATGTGGTGCAGCGCGCTGCCCATGGCCGAGCGGAAGGTGAGGTGCACCGTGGTCGACACGAAGGGCTGCGCCACGGCCCAGCGCTTCTTGTCCTGGTGCCAGGCCACGCCCTGGTGGGTGTGGTGCACGTACACCACGAAGCCGATGAAGCCGTTCCACACCACGAAGGGCAGCACGAAGCCCACCGACACCAGCCACCAGGCCGACTGCCCGGTGGCATCCGCAGCGGCCACCAGCGCAGCCACCCACAGCGCGGCAAAGGCACAGACCAGCAGGCCGTCAGCGGTGAACACGGCACGCCGCGTGGGCATGTGGCGCCGGCTGGGAAACAGCAGGCGCGCCCACCAGATCTCCACCAGGTAGTACAGCCACGGCGCCCAGCCGCTGCGGTACACCCGCTCCAGCACGCGGCGCCAGCGGGGCAGCGCCTGGTATTCGGCCAGCGTGCGCGGCTCCCAGACGAAGTCGAAGCCCTTCAGGTTGGTGTAGCCGTGGTGCACCACGTTGTGCCCCACCTCCCACAGGCTGTAGGGCGTCAGCGAGGGCAGGAACACCAGGCGCCCCAGCCAGCGGTTGAGCCGGCGGTGCGGCGTGAAGGCCTGGTGGCAGGCGTCATGGCCCAGGATGAACAGCCGCGCGATCACGAAGCCGGTGACGCAGCCGGCCAGCAGCTGCACCGCGGGATGCGAGGCCAGCACGGCGATGCCGAGTGACAGCAGGAAGAACAGCAGGTCGGCGAGGGTCAGGGCCAGGGCCAGCGGGGTGCTGCGCGAGGCGATCGGCGCCATCCAGGCGCGGATCTCCTTGCGGTGCGGAATGGCCGCGGGGGCACCACCGCAGGAAGCAGGAATCATCATGTAACTGTGGGAGCATTCGGGGAACACGCAAGGCTAGGTGTGAACCGTCAAGAGGTTCTTTCT